>NZ_QYRN01000004.1 GCF_003583935.1 Aureimonas flava
TCATCACGGTGATCCATCACCATCCGAACCGCACGGGCGCGGACCTCGGGACTAAACGGCGGTGTTCTCTTCGTCATGGCTCCATCCTCTCAAGAGTTGGAGCCTCCGACAAACCCGGGGCGGTTCAGAGCTAGTTTCGGGAAGTTCGACCACGATCACCAAGGGCGGTCCTTTAAGGATAGCCGACAGCGCGCCTTGGATGCCTGCCACCATCTGGACGCCGCTCCCCGTGCCAGAAGCGAAGGTCGATGGACCCAGGCGATGCAGAGGCAGGCCAGCCGCATCCGCGAAACGGCGGACTGCGGTCATGGCGCCGAGATCGTCGCGATCGTCTATGACCATTCGGCTCTCGACATCGCGCCATGCGATCCGTCCGGCCTGGAACGCCTCCAGGTCGAAGAGACTGCATCGAGCCCAGCGCCCCGTCTCCCCGAAGCCCTCCAGGCCTGGCACCTGCATCTCTTCGAAGGTCGTGTCGACCGCCGTCGCAGGGCGCTCCAACGCCCGACGGATTCTCTCTACGGTATGGTCGGGCATCCAGTCCGAGGGACGGTCGAGCACGATCATCGGCGATCCTCCCGGCGGTCGATCTGCCTTTCCAGCCAAGCGATGACAGCCGGCGTGGCCGCGTTTCCCGACATGGCGTGCGTCCTCAGACGGGAGTGGATCCGGCGGAGCACGATAGGGTCGGCATCGGGATGCCGACCCAGGCGAAGGGCCGCGCCGATGACGGTCGCCGGGCCGACCTGGAGGATTTGGGCCCCGGACGAGCGTTGGCCTTCGGAAAGGGGATCGACCCCAACCCGTTCAGGTATGGATGACATCTGGGAATTTCCGGGCTTCGAGTGCGGAGGCGCGTGTCGGCGCGTGGACCTGGCCAGCCCGAGGCTAGAGTCGACGAAGGACGATTTCCGGATCGATCACGTGACGATCATACTCCGCGTCGATGACGCCACGATTCATCAGCACGATGATCTGGCCGTAGGGGTGCGTATGATCGTGCCCGACGATCTGCAGTGCCTCGTCCAGGGAGATGGTCGAGCCTGGAACGGGAATCAGGTCGAGGAGGTCCCTCTGGGCACGGCTGAACGTCGTCCGGTAGGGCGGGCGATCCGCGATCACCGCGGCGTCCATGAGCTTATCGGTGTCAGTGCGGGCGGAAGCGGTTTCCTCGAAACGCATGTACATGGGCTGCCTCTCCGTCGGTCCGGTGAAAGGGATTGGCGGCTCGGTTCCGAGCGGCCTCTTGATGCCTGCGCATTCCGGGACGGAGAACGGGAAGACCGTAGACTGGTTTCAAAAAATGATACATGAAGCATCTTTCGTCGTTGTCACGGTTAACGTTCAATGAATGGTGTTCATCTCTGAGGCTCGATCATGCCAGGAGCCTATGGAGCCTCCTGAGCAGGCTGTCGGATCGTTGAGATTTGGCCCGATAACACTCACGCAATCCGATGCGGGATCGGGTCTGGTGGATGATTTCCGCTGAGCTGCAGTCGGCAGGAGCGCGCCTGAGCCGTCGCCAACCGAGTATCCAGGCTCCGGACTGTGGACAACAGGCAAATTACCGTCGACGACAATGATGCATCATGTATTGAAAACGCATCAATGGAGGACCAACTGATGACTATTCAGGAGACCGTGGGGCCGCGTTTTGATGGAGCCTCATGCCGGGGGGCCAGGGCCTTGCTCGGAATCTCGCAGACCGAACTTGCGACCGCAGCGGGTTGCGGGAGGAAGCTGGTCAACGACTTCGAGAACGGGGGCGTTGTGCCCAAGGCGACCAAAGTCGCAGCGATGCGTGAGGCGCTCGAGGAAGCTGGCGCCGTGTTCGTCAGGATCGACGACATGCTCATGATCGGCGTCCGACCAGGGCAGGGAGCTCCCCGTTCGGCTCGGGCGCGCGTGTTCGAGGAAAGGCCAGGGAACTCGACCGAGACGCCCGAGGACGACCGCGAAGGTTGACGGCGAATGCTTTGATCGCTCACCCCGCCCCGAAGTTTCGGTTCAGGGCGCCGATCCACCAAATCGGCATCCACGCCTCCCGTCGCTACACATCTTGGATGTCGGGATCGATCCACTCGGCCATGAACGGACCGACTTCCGTGCGATCGTAGATCAAAGCCGGGCGTCGTCCTTTTTCTTCGACGGTATGCAAGGGGTGGATGCCGTGACGTGCGAGGACATTCCGTCCCTCCATGTGGCGCCACGACGTTCTCTCATTCGCCTCCTTGAGTGTGACGTATCGCTGGAGAAAACCTCTAAGATTGCCCCAGGACACGGTCCCCTCGGGCAGAAGGCCAAGCTCACGGAGGCCTGCGACGTTCTCTGCCCGCGCACGGATGGTCGTCCAGATCTCTTCGAAGGTGGCGATCGTGCAAGGCGCTGGAGGCGGCATCGCTCTGATCGATCCATCGATGACCAGACGGGCCAAGGGCATCCCGGTCGGGACTAGAATCATGTCTGCGAGCTTCCTTCCGTCAGGATCGATGCCGAAGGCAAACCGACCCGACAACAGAAGCTGGAGAATGGACGGCCATGGACGATGCCGCATCGGTAATGCAGCGAGGCTTTCCCAGAGCGGAATGGAAGGGCCACCCGTTCGTAGCGAAGCCTTCGCGCGGAGTGTGGCCTCGAGCAGATCCACGCTACGGATGGAGTAGGCGATCGCGCCGATCGAAGCCGTCGCGGCTTCACTGACGCGATCTATGAGCCCTGCCTCGTGCAGAGCGCCCACCGCAATCGAAGGGAAGCCCAGACGACGGGTAAGGGCGTACGTCGAAGCTGCGTCGTCAACCTCCTTCCGCAGCGCTTCCAGGGCTTTCAGATCGTACATCCTCAACCCATGAGTTTGCGCGGGCGAAGTCATCTCGATCACGCCGGCAACGGCCAACTGTCGCAACTTGAGGATGCTGAACGAAAACACCTCGACGGCGGACTTCTGGGTGACGAAGCCGGTGACCGGCCCGACCTTGGTCCGTGCCCTTTTCGAGCTTCCCAGCCGATGGCAATCGAGCCCCGCCCTGAGCACTGAAGCGACCGACGACGTGGCGGCCAGCAAGCGCACTTCGCGGTCGATGGAGATTTCGTGGTATTTCTTTGCGACACGAACTACGCCTTTCACGGACGCATCGATGCCATCGAGAACGAGCCGTAGACCATGCGGCCATTCCAGAAGCGCACGTCCGGCACAAGCGATTGCCTGCGGATGTATACTCGCCTTCGCTCGAGCATTCCCGCCCCCCATTCTTACGAGCCTCGAAAATCCGATCGAGCGATGCTGAGCGTAGTTGCTGAGACGGAGCACCATCTCCGTGAGTTGCTCACCGGACAATCCTGAAAGTGAATTCGGGATGTCGTCGTGGGCGCTTTCTCGGATCGCAGGTGATGTCGAGACCAAAGCCACGGCGAACTTCAGCGCTTTCATATCGTCGCACTCGAACGGGCGGGGCGGGCAGTCACGCAGGTCAACCGTCGGGAGGCCACGTTCATCGACGCACCTCTCGCAATGAACCGGCCCCAGCGCCCTTTTCCATCCGAAAGGTCGCTGGCAGGCCGGGCACTCTTCCAGAAGACGCTCGCCACTGATCGGGCATACGGATATGGCGGCGATGTCCCAAGACGCGTGATGCCATGGCTCGAGTCTCAAGGTCGCCGGGGAGACACGTCGCGTTCGCGGGGACACCGACTCAGACGGAAACTGGAACCCATCGTAGACGAGGCCGGTGGTGCGCCTCCCCCACACCATCCTGGACAGCATCTGCGGATCGCTCCGCGTCACCACGGCGATCCGGCCCAGGAGATCGTCGTCGGCGAAGGCCAGCGCTTCGGGATAGACCCAGTGCCGACCGGTCAAGCGTAGAGCATTCGCCGTTTTCGTGTACCAGTTTCGAGCGCTCACCCTTGTCCAGAAGCCCATGAGACTTTCGTCCCTCGCCGGAACGTCGGTCCAGGAGAATGGACGAACGATCCCGTGAAGTGGATGACTGAAGGTACGGGTGGCGCCAGGCGGCGAGGTGTCGTCAGACATCCTAAGGTACGAGGCTCCGAAGCCTCAGATACTTCTGTGCGGCATCCTGTATGTCTGAGTGCACGAGGCGCCTTGCGTCGCTTCTCGCTGCACTGATCGCGTGCTCCACGATCCGGTATGCGAGGCCGATTCGGCCTTCGCTTGCCGAGAACAGCGTCATCAGCGTTTCCTGCTCCGACAACCCGGAATACTCTTCGAAGATCGCCCAGCGGACCATTGCGCTGTCGAGGCCGCTGACGAAGGTTTGAAACTGAGCCCGCGATTCTGCATCTTCGAAATTGCACTTCTCGACCTCGATCCGGTCGAACATCCGGTTCACGACCTGAGCGTCCCGTAGGATCGTATTCATCTCATCCTTGAGCCCGATCAGGACGAGGGAGACGCCATTGCCCTGGACAGTTCTTTTGAGACTGTCGATCAACGCTGGAGACTCACGGGTCCGCGAGGTCAGATTCGACGCCTCGTCGATGACGAGCAGATGGGTTGAGTGAGCTTCCGCCAACTTCAAGACCCGCATTTCGAGTGCGGTGCGGGAACCGGCGGGTTCGGGATCTCCAAAGCCGTTGAGGACCGACTCCCACATCGATTTGACATTGGCACCGCCCCGCAGCGACGCGTAGACCATCGGTCGCGAACCAAGTTTTAGCCCGGCGTTGGGAAGTACATAGGATCCGAAAATCTTGACGGACTCGCTTTTTCCGACGTGAGACTCGCCGACGATCGCCATGATCGACCCGTCGATGGGCGGCATGGAACTACCACTTTCGAGCAAAGCCTTGTTTGTCAGCTTCCTAGCAGCCTCCTGCTTGTACATTGCAAGCATCGCCTTACTGATCCGGAGGCCGTCTGTCGACGGCAGCTTGATAGACGAGAACAGGGCCTTCCTCCGGGCGATTACTCCGAGGTTCGCACCTTCTATCTCCGCGATGATCGCATTCAACTGGCGCATGGCAGGCGAAAAAATCAGATGGTCATCGATATCTGTATGCATCTTGTCCTACTTCTTCTGTAACGAGCCACTGCAGTCGAACCTGATCATTCCTCGAAATATCGAGAGAAGCTGACGGCCCCGGACTTGGTGTTCTGGCGCCACTCCACCTCGAGGGCCGGTGGCGCCGGCGTGGTGGTCAAGGGGAGTGGGACGGGGGTGGGAGTCGGTTTCAGGACCGCGTCGAAAGCATGCTCGGGCGTAGGTTGACCCGCAGCCTTCCGTGCCCTCGTCGCCTTCGCGGTACGACTGGCCTTCTGCGCACCGCGGCGGCGTCCAGGCTCTGTGGTTCCGTCATCGAGGCGCTCCGCCGACGCCAGGCCGACCGGAATGAAACTGCCGTTCGTCTCATCCACGACCATCTCCATGACGTGTCTTCCCAGAGGATCCGGCGCGGAGGTGATCCGCCTCGCGGCAGTCAACCGCTTGCCCTTGAGGCCAGGTGAGAGGGAGTCGATCAGGTCGAGCACACGGGCGCGGCCACGGATCCGATCGGCCTCGCTTTCGAACTCCTCCCCCTGCGCAATCACGTAACGTCGGATGATTTCGCAGGATTCAAAGGATAGACCTTCAGAAAAACGGGGATCGACGTTGGGAAGGATTGCGTATTCTTTTCGTATGCCGTTCCATACCAATATCCGAGATGCATCCTCGGGATCCCATTTCATCTTGACCTTGGCCGTGCCGGACGACAACTTCCCTTTGCGGCCGGGTCCACCACGCTTCTTCGGAACGAGATCGAGGAGGAGATCGGTTGTGGTGTTCTGATCGTGAAAGCGGAGATTGCGGAAGCGCACTCCCTGACGCGTTAGGAGCGCTTCACCGTAGGTTCCCAGTTCCTCCGCCACACGAGACGGGTCGGCGACGTAGGGCTGACCATGAATCTTGGTCAATCGATCCCAGGCCGCGGCGGGAGCGACTTCACCGATGCCGTCGTGTGGGGCACGCTGGTAGTCGTCGACGATGATCGAGGCGAGAACGCGGTCGGCATCGCCCAGTGTCGCTACCGCCGTCACCTCCGGGTCTATTCCCAACGCCGCCATCTGCTGTCTCGGCAGGGGTTTCGCACCCCCGATCGAATGGAGACCCTTTGATTTGATCGTCCAATGCAACCTCTCGCAGACCGACTTGTACGTGGGGGACCCGACCGGAGCCCACTCGGCGTCGATGCCGATTGCAGTCATCGCGTCGACGAAGCTCCTGCCCACCTGCGCCGTGGCGTTGTCGAGGACGATCTGCGTGGGAAGTCCGAACACGGCATGGTCGTTCAGGAGGCCGTGAAGTGCTTTCAGACCCGTCTTCGGCATCAGGATCCGCATGACGAGGCGGAAGACCGACGCTAAAGTCTCGCCTCCGAAGCCGATGTACCAGGCGAGCACGGATCGCGTCGCCACATCGACGGCGACATAAACGATCGCAGTGCCGAGGATGGCTCCAGTCCGGTCGTCTACGATCAGGACGTCGCTGGGCGTTGCGTCGATGACGACGCATTCCAAAGGGCGATCGGCGTGCGGGCCCTTGCCGACGCCCTTGAACCGAGCCTTGGCGGTCAGAGCGCCGAATTTTCTGAGGATATTCTCGTAGGTCGCGGCTGCGCCGATCCTCAATCCAAGCGTCTCCTCCGAAGGAGGGGCACCCTGGTAGCCGACCTCGTCCAGTCTGCTCCGAAGTTTCACGTAGGCGTCGCGCCTCTTCGTGGCGCGCCTATCGTAGTAGTAGGCGACTGCAAAGGTAATCGCCTCCTCGACGACCTCGTCCATGCGCGTGGGATGCTCCGCCACCGATCGTCCGTCGATCATGTCCTTGAGTTTGCGCGAACCTGGAACTCCCCTCTGGCATACCGCTCTCTCGAGTTGGGTTGCGGTGACGGGCGAGTGGCCTTTGCGTTCTGCAGTTCCCGTGGACGATTTGATGAAACGCGCAATCGCGTTTCGGCTCCGCGAGCAACCCGACACGTCAAAGTGGTTGCACCACCACAAAAGGCCCCTGGCAGCGATCAGCCGCTTGTCGGTCGCCTCGAGCGGTGGAAGGTTGGCTTCGGCCTTCTCCGGTGCTTCTACAGCTACCGCTCGCCGATCGTGATAAAGCTGCTCCAGATCATCCGCTGCAATGGTCGATATGGCACCGCCGACTTTCGCGACCAGCACTACGGTACCGTCGTGATGCTGTGAGTCGACGATCTTGATCGAGCCGTCTATCCGCCAGGTCCGGTACTGCGTGAAATCCATGATCAGGCCCACCCATTCCAGGACTCCAGGGTGGTGACCCGCCTGCAAACGGCCGCCGGCGAGCGGCCCCACACGTCCGACCAGGTGACGAGACGGCGGATCGCCAGTGCATCGAGGCGGGCCGCGCCGAGAGGGCCGCCACCGAGCAGGTCGATGATCGTGCGGCGATTGGATCGGCCGCTTTCAGCGGCCTGCACGGCGCCGAAGACCATTCGATCGGGAATGACGACGCGACGCGACGGCCACATGATGGTCGCGGCGCGATAGACCCTCGAGGCGCGTAAGTCCGCCTCGTGGACGATGTCGAACGCATATCCGATCGAGCGGTACACCTCGCCGGCCATCGCAAGCTTGCGGCGGTATGCAGGGTCGAGCCAACGTTTGTCACTCGAACCCTTGACCTCGATCACGCGGATCGAGTTGTCCACGTGTACGCACTCGATGTCCGGGTAAAAGTCGAGGTGTCTCGCTCCGTCGTCCATCCGGAGGAGATGGGGTTGAGCCATGTATCCAATGACCGAAACATCGGATTCGAGCACCTTGATCGCCAGAAACTCCGCCGGCGACTCGTATGCTATGGGCAGACCGACCTTCAAGCTGGACACGATGCCGACCGGAACGGTTCTATGTCCGGGTATGATGCGCCGGATGGGCTTGCCGTCGGCTCGGCGAATGATCGCAGCCCTGGACCTCGCGCATATGATTGAAAGAACTTCTTGATCGACGATCGCCATTTGCCACTCCTTGGGCAAAAGACACCGCCACGCAGACGGCCTTGACCTCGACGCCGAGGTACGCGATCGTAATGCGTCAGACGATGACAAGACGGTTCCGGGGGGTTACCCGGATCGAACTGGGCGTGCGGATTTCCTAGGTCCGCACGCCCTCCTCATTTCCTAGCGTTCCATCGTCGTCGTATCCTCCAAATGCCTCTTCCGGCGCGCTTTCTGCCTAGATGGTAGCGAATCACCGGCGCTCGTCAAACGCGCTGATCAAGTATTTCAGTCTCTTGGGCTCGTCCGACGACGCAGATTCGCAAGGATCGAATTTCTCAGTGAGTCAAGTGATTCGACTTGACAGTACCTCTGACTGGCGCTGGAGTTGGAATTGCCTGCGGAGGACTCCGTTTCGCTTTTGAGTCGAGATTAGATTAGCCTAACGAAAAATTATTTTTCGTATGCTCCGTCCCCTTGGGAGAAGTTGTGCGCTAAGGACTATGGAGCCTTCGACTGACTAGCTCGGCGAGCATCCCCGGATGCCATATGCGTCCGCAGCGGAGTTGAGCCCTCGCCAACCCAGCGATAACGCACTCGCGCGGAAAAAGATGCATGATGTATTTTTTTAGGCTTGCTACGGCTGTGTAAGACGACAAAAACAGGCGCTCCGTTGCACCTATCCTCATGAAGCGGATCCACAGGTGACTGCCTCTCAACGACCTGCTTCGGGCAGACCGAAGTAGACCAGGGGCCGGTCGAAGGTGGCAGAATTTGCAGCGCACTGGGGGGGGGGCCCCGTCGTTGCGACGGAGTTGCGGCTGGTTGGACGTCCGGTCATCTCCGATCGAGGAGAGGTCTTGTTGATAGCGCACCGTCCAATTTGGATCTGCGGCAAATCGCTGCTCTGCCGATCAATCAGGTCGATCGCGTTTCCGTTGGACGATGTCGGTAAAAATATAAGCCTTTACATACGCTTAGTCTGATAGTTCTCGGCGCAGTTTGCCGCAGATCCAAATTGGAACTGCGGCAAATGCATCTCAAGAAAGCGGATATTCCGCGTTGCCGCAGATCCAAGCCAGATTTGACGCAGATCCAAGTACTGCGGACATTTGACGCAGATCCAAGTACTGCGGACACGTGCGGGGTTCGGAAGCGTTTGGTAGCAGTGGGCAGATTTGAACTGCCGACCTCCGGGTTATGAATCCGGCGCTCTCACCAACTGAGCTACACTGCCAGGACGGATGGTCGCGTTCGCCACATCCGAAGCGCCCGCCGTTGCGAAACGGCGGGTCGGGGGCGATATACGGACGCATCGGCGCGCCTGTCAAGACGGGACGGCGGCGCGCCCGAGCGTTTGCGGAACGGGGGCACATGCCGGGACTGCCGTATGGATTCTTCGAACAGGATGCCCTGTCGCTCGCCCGGGCGCTGATCGGAACGGAGCTGCTGTTCCGAGGTGTCGGGGGGCGGATCGTGGAGACGGAAGCCTACCGCGCCGACGACGCGGCTTCGCATTCGTTCCGGGGGCCGACGCCGCGCAACCGCGCGATGTTCGGACCGGTGGGGCGGGCCTATGTCTACCGCTCCTACGGAATGCACTGGTGTTTCAACGTGGTTTGCGACGCGGCCGAGGCCGGGAGCGCCGTGCTGGTGCGCGCGCTGGAGCCGCTGGACGGCTTCGACGCCATGGCCGCGAGGCGCGGGACGCGCGATCCGCGGCTCCTGTGCGCCGGGCCGGGCCGGCTGACGCAGGCTCTCGGCATCGACGGCGAACAGGACGGCCTGCCGGTGGACACGCCGCCGTTCGAGCTGCGGCCGGCGGCGGCGCCGACCGCCGTGTCGGCGGGACCGCGCATCGGGATCACCAAGGCGGTGGACGCGCCGTGGCGGTTTTGCCTCGTCGGCTCGCGCTTCCTCAGCCGCCCGGCGCGCACCGCTCACGGATAGGCGAAGGGCGGATTTCCGGCATGGACGCTGCGGCCGGGGCCCTGTAACCCATCGGTGTTCCATTCGACGCCAGCCGTCCAGCGAGTCCCCATGTCGACGCGACCCAGCGCTTCCCATCCCCGCTCGGCGGCCCTTTGGGGCGTCGGGTTCATGCTGCTCGGCTGCTTCATGTTCTCGGTCAACGACGCCATGGGAAAGTGGCTGGTGGGGACCTACTCGGTGGGGCAGGTCCTGCTCCTGCGCAGCATCTCGGCGCTCGCGATCCTCTTCTTCTTCCTGCGACGCGTGGAGCTGCGGAGCGTCCTGCGTCCGTCGCGTCCGGGGCTCCATTTCGCGCGCGCGGCCGGATCGGCGATGGAGACGGGCTTCTTCTACTGGGCGCTGAGCTACCTGCCGCTCGCCGCCGTGATGACCTTCTATCTCGCGGGGCCGATCTACGTCACCGCGCTGTCGGCGCTGATCCTGAAGGAGCGGGTCGGCTGGGTGCGCTGGAGCGCGGTGCTGGTCGGCTTCGGCGGCGTCCTCGTCGCGCTCGGGCCCAATCTCGCCAGCGCGGGATGGCCCGTCCTGATCGCGGTGGCCGGCAGCTTCTGCTACGCGCTGCTGATGATCTCGACGCGCATCCTGGCGGGGGCGGGCGAGACGACGCTGATCACCTGGCAGACGGTGATGGCGCTCCTGCTCGGCCTCGTGCTCGCGCCGGCGCAATGGGTGACGCCGTCGGCCTTCGACCTCGGGTTCCTGTTCCTGCTCGGCATCGTCGCGATGGCGGCCCACGCCGCGGTCAACCGCTCGCTGCTTCTGGCGCCGGCGTCCACCGTGGTGCCCTACCAATATACGCTGATCGTCTGGGCGCTCCTGTTCGGCTTCGTGTTCTTCGACGAGACGCCGCGCGCGGCGACGCTGGTCGGGGCGGTGGTCATCACCGCGTCGGGCGTCTTCATCTTCCTGCGCGAGCAGCGCCTCAAGGCGGCGGTGACGGCGACGGGCGCGGCGGGCACGGGCGGCGCACCGGACGACATCCAGATCCCGCCGTCGCGGGACTGACCGGGCCGAACGAAAACCGCCGGCCCGCATCGCGCGGACCGGCGGCAAGGAAGCGGAGACGAGGCCGGGCAGTCGGCCCCGCATCCGCATCCGCATCCATCCTCCGGCGGCAGGACTCGATGCCGGAGGACGGACAGGCGGATCAGTTGAAGCGGAACGAGGCCTTGGCCCAGATCGTGTGGAAATCGAAGTCGTCGTCGGACTTCGTGGTGAGGGTCGAACCGTTTCCGAGCGGCACCACCAGCTCGGCGTCCGTGGAGCCGAGGTTGGTGTAGAGATATTCCAGGCCGAGGATCAGGTTGTCGGTCACCGCGTAGTCGGTGCCCGCGCCCACCGCGTAGCCGACGCGCGTGTCGTCGTCGCTGGCGGCAAGGCCGAAGGGCGTGTTGACGATCGTCGTCTCGATGTTGCCGAAGGCGACGCCGCCCGTGCCGTAGACCATGAACCGGTCGAGGCCGACGCCGGCCTTGAGGCGCACCGTGGCGAGGTAGTCGAGTTCGCGCGACACGCCGATCGTGTCGACGCCGTTGGTGATGCCGGCGCTCTTGGTGATGTCGACATAGGACAGATCGCCCACCACGCCGACCACGAAGCCGCCGGTGCCGAGCGCGTAGTTGTAGCCGATGTGGCCGCCGCCCGCGAAGCTGTCGTCGTCCTCCGAGTAGGCGCGGTGGTTGGCGCCGAAGTCGTAGGCGTAGGTCTGGTCCGGGGTGCCGGCCGTGGCCGGCACGGCCGGCGAGCCGGGCGTTGCCGGAATGGTGGGCGTCCCGTCGGTCGCCGGGGTGCCGGGGGTGGAGGGCTGGTCCGGCGTGCCGGGGGTGCCGGGGGTTCCGGGCGATACCACCACGTCGAACGTGCCGGCTGCGGCGAGCGAGCCGGTGTTTCCGCTCAGTGCATACGCCGCGGCGAGCTCCGCCTGCGTCAGAAACGTTCCCTGACCGTTGATCGAGACCGCACAGGCGGCCGAGCCGGTGTTCGGGCTGCCGGCGACGCCGCACGCGTATTCGTAGGTCGCCACGACCGCCGGAGTGCCGGGCGTGCCCGGGGTGCCGGGAATGAAGGGCGTGCCCGGGGTGCCAGGGCTGGCGGGCGTGCCGGGAATTTCGGGCGTCGCGGGGATCGCGTCGCGGCCGGGCGTCGCCGGGATGCCGGGAACGAACACGAAGGACGAGGGCGCGTTGGGCGAGCCGCCGTTGAACGAGCCGCCGGCCTGGCCGCCGATGTAGAGGCCGGTCCACGAGAAGGCCGGCGCCATCACCATGGGGGGCTCGGGCGGCGGATAGTCGACGATGTCGGCGGCGAACGCGGGAAGCGCGACGGCGGTGGAGCCGAGAAGCGCGAGGAGGATGCGTGTCATGGCCTTGAATCTCCAGCCGGTCTCTTTGCGTTGGGCGATCGCGGACGGTCGCCTTCGGAATGTCTTGCTCGGGCCCAACCTGCCGCCCGGCCGCGCCCCGCGGGGCCACGGTCTCGAGCGAAGGGCGCGTGTCGGCATTCGGCGCACCGGCTTGGGATGCGTCGTCTTGCGTGTGCGCGGGGAGGGGTGGGAGGCGACCGAAGCCGCCCCCCTTTCGTGCGAGGCTTAGTTGTCGCCACCGCCGGTCACGGCGCCGGCGATGTTGCCGGTCAGCGCGCCGGTGAGCGCCCCGCCGTCCAGGCCGACCGAGATCGACTGGTTGGCGAGCACGCCGACCGCCGTCGCCGTCTGGACGCCGGCCGCGATGTTCGACGCCACGTTGAGGTTGGCGGCGATCTGCGGGGCGACGTTCAGCGCGGTGTTGGCCGCGTAGACACCGGCCAGAGCACCGTCCGTGGAACCGTCGACGATGTTGTTGTTGATCGTGACGTTCGGGTTGACGATCGACACGGAGGCGTATCGTGCCGCCGCGCTCGAGGCAGCGGTGCCGGCCGACGCGGCCGCCTGCGTGGCTTCGTCGGTGGCGTCGAAGGTACCGCCGACGACATCCAGCGTGCTCGTGTCGGCCAGAGCGGCAACGGTCGTGGTGGCGTTCTGGATGCCCTGGTTGGCGAGCACGCCGACTGCCGTGACCGTCTGGTCGCCGACATCGATGCCGCCCGCGATGGCCGCGACCAGATCGGCGATGCCGCTCGTGTCGATCACCACGGCCGCGGAGCCCGTGTTGGGGCTCAGCGCGAGGCCGAGCGCGGTGACGAGGCCGCCCAGGGCCGCATCCGCGCCCACGTCGAGCGGCAGCGCGACGTTGACGTTGGTGGCGAGCTGCGGCGCGACGTTGACGGCGGTGTTCAGGTAGATGCCGCCCACGCCGGCATTGTCAGGAAGCTGAGCGCCGATGCCGTTCAGCACGCCGATATCGAGGCCGTTCAGAGCCGCCACATCGACGCCGGTCAGAATGTCGCCGATGGCCACGCCGAGATCGCCGAGATCGATGCCGCCGACGACCTGCGCGTTGGCCGCGCCGGAGAGACCGAACACCACGGCGACGACGGAGGCGCTGCCCAGAAGAAGTCTTTTCATTGCCATACTCCAGTTTTAAATGGAGCCGCCCACTCCCTGTTGGCGGCGTGGTTGTGTGGACAGGTCGTTTTCCTTGAGAGCCCTGTCCTTTCCGGCGGGACGTTGCAGCGTCCCGCCGAATCTCATTGCGCGAGAATGGCTTGCGCCTTCGCGTCCTTGGTGATGCCCGTGGTTCCCCCATCGCTGCCCGAATAGGGCTGGCTGGTGTCCTGCGACTGCCGCTGGTTGCCCGGCGGCTCCACGGTCGCGGCGGGCACCGGCTCGGCTTCGGACGCGGGCGCCACGGGCGCCGCGCGCGCCGTTCCGGCGGCCGGAACGCTGGAGGGAACCGTCACGTCGACGCCCGGCGGCGGCCCCTTCGGGCGCTCGTTGTAGGCCTCGATCGCCTCGGCGGTCTTGGTGTTGTCGATCCGGCCGTGCGCCCGGTCGATATAGGTGCGGCAATCGGCGTAGTTCTCGGGCTTCATGACCTGCGTCAGCAGCTCGAAGGTCGCGAGGTTCAGCATCTGCCGCAGGGCGAAGTGGATCGCCTCGCGCTCGCGCCCGCCGAAGTCCACCGAGGTCAGCTCGGAGCCGATGAAGCGGCCGATGCCGATGCCCGCCTCCGAGGAGAAGATCTGCTTCTGCAGCGGCACGTTGGCGACGATGCGCCCCGTGGTCGCCTCGGTCATGGCGAGGTCCATGCCCACCAGGATGCGGTTCTGCCGGTAGCGCGCGCCCACTCCGCCGACCTCGACCTCGGCGCCCGAGCCGGGGATGAAGTCCAGCGAGTTGATCGACCCCGTGATGAAGAAGTTCGACGGGATCTGCCGGGTGATGTCGCGGACCTTCCACTCCGCCTCCGTGGTGGCGACGCGCGGATCGCGCCGGTTCACCACGGTCGCGCCCGCCTTGAACAGGGCGGACTGCATCATGTCGCCCGCGCCCTGCGTGATGAACTTGCCGACGCCGCCGTCGGTGAAGCTTTCCTTGCCCGTCTGGTCGAGCACCGCGCCCACCGAGAAGATCAGGCGCGGCGAGATCTTGCCCTTGAGGCAGGTCAGCGCCTTGTCGAACGGCGTCACGATGTCCGAGATCGGCGGTCCCTGAACCAGCTTGGCGTCGCTGGTGGATCCGGCGACGCCCGGCGCGGCGGCACAACCCTGCAGCGCGGTCGCCGCGCCGACCAGGAGGGACAGGACCAGCTTGCGCACGTCGGTCACTTGCAGCCGCTGGCCGTCGGGCCGACGTCGATCGAGATGTTCGAATCGACGCAGCCCGCGGTTGTGGCGAGGTTCCGCGTGTCGACGATGGCGCCACCGCTGTTCGTCAGGTCGATGTTGTTGGTGGCGGTGGAGACCACGCCGATGGTGGTCTGCTGCTGGCCGATGTCGTTGACGGTGGAGCTGTTGCCCGAGTTGTTGTTCGAGTTGATGACGTTGTTGTTGACCGTCACCTTGCCGAGCGATTCGTAGTAGCCCTCCTCGTTCTTGCGGATGAGGTCGGACTGGAGGAGGCGGAGGTTGCGGTCGGCGGTGGAGGCGAAGCCATAGGTACCGTTCCAGTCCGCCTGCGGGTTGAACGTGGCCTGCGCCGCGGCGATGCCGGGCATCCAGGGCACAAGCAGTGCGGTCCAGATGACCGCCCCACGAACCAGATGAACCATGCCGATACCCCCTGTCTCACGCATAGGCGCAACCAGGACGTGCGGCGTTGTCACGGTCGCGCGTCGTCTTGGTCGGTGGTGCCGGATCTGCCCCGAAACCAATTGCCCCCGCGCCGAGATAGCCACGTGCAACCGAACGACTGCAACCTAAAAGTGCAATGTGGCGGCGGAGACGCAACCAGTGTTGCGATGGTGGCACAACTTTGACGAGCGTCGGCGTGCGCGGAGGCCAGCGGACGGGAATCTTTCACCGTTTCGTCACCGCGATCGGGCCCGGCGCCCAGGATGGCCGACCGCCATCCGGAGCTTCCCCATGTCGCGATCGCCCCGCCTGTCCCTGCCGCTGCTGATGCCCCAGCAGGCCCAGCGCCACCTGACCCTGAACGACGCGTTCCGCCTTCTGGACGTGCTGGTTCAGACCGCCGTCGTGTCGGCCGAGCGGTCCGACGAGCCGGACGCCGGCGAGGAGGGACAGCTCTTCATCCTGCCGCCCGGTGCCACCGGTGCGCGCTGGAGCGAAATGGAGACGGGGTCGCTCGCGCTGTTCGATAACGGCGGCTTCGTGGAGATCAGGCCCGTGGCGGGGCAGCTCGCCTATGTGACGGACCGCCGGTCGCTCCTGCTCTTCGACGGCGCGGCGTGGGGCGAGGGGCCGTTCGCGCGCGACGAGTGGCCGGCGATCGGCGTCAATGCCGCGCCTTCGACGGGCAACCGGCTGACGGTCGCCGCCGACGCCGAGCTGCTGACCCACGACGCACGCACGCCCGGCTCCGGCGACGCGCGCAAGATCGTCAACAAGCAGGCGACCGCGCGCGTCGCCTCCGTCCTGTTCCAGACCGCTTTCTCGGGTCGCGCCGAGATCGGCCTTCTCGGCGAAGACCGCTTCGCCGTCCGCGTCTCGGCGGACGGGGAGACCTTCCGCACCGCGCTCAAGGCGGACCCCGCCAGCGGCCACCTGTCCGTGGCGCGGGAGGCGTCGCCCGCCTGCGCGCTCGACGTCGGTGGCGCGGTGCGCGTCACGGCCTATCCCAAGGCGGCGCTGCCGCCCGCCGGCAACGGCTCCGGGCAGATCGTCCTCGTGGCGGACGAGGCGGGCGGCGCGGTGCTCGCCTTCAGCGACGGGGCGGCCTGGCGCCGGGTGACGGATCGCGCCATCGTGACCTGAAGCGAGCGATCGGGGCTCGCCCGCCAGCTTGGCGCCGGGCAAGGCATGCCACAGCCTTTGCATGGCGGCACGCGAGTCGCCGCCGGTAGGCTTTGGAGACGCGTACGATGTCGATTTGGGCGATCGGGTTGATGACCGGAACGGTGCTCGACGGAAACGTCGACATCGCCATGCTCTGCACGGACGGCGAGACGATCCACGAGTTCGGGCCGACGCTGCTGGCGCCCTATCCCAAGGACATCCGGCCGTTGCTCAAGGAAACCCTGGCCGCCGCCGCCCGATGGAACTTCGAGGGCCCGGAGCCCGCCGTGTTCGAGACCGCCGAGGAGGCGCTGACGGTGGCGCAGTCCGACGCCGTCGCCGCCTTCCTGGAGGACGAGGGACTGCCCAGCATCGACTGCGGCGTGGTCGGCTTCCACGGGCAGACGGTTCTGCACCGCGCGCCGACGCCGACCCGCCCCGGCGCCACCCGCCAGCTCGGCGACGGCGAGGAGATGGCGCGCCGGCTCGGCATCACCGTGGTCTACGATTTCCGCAGCCGCGACGTCGCGGCGGGCGGCCAGGGCGCGCCGCTGGCGCCGATCTACCACAAGGCGCTTCTGGCGCGGATCGGGGCGGGCGAGGACACGGCGTTCCTGAACCTTGGCGGCGTCGCCAACATCACCTGGGTCTCGGCGGACGGCGAGATGCACGCCTTCGACACCGGCCCGGCCAACGCGCCGCTCAACGACTGGGTCCACGTCCACGCCAAGCGCGACATGGACCGCGACGGGCTCCTGGCCGCCGCCGGTCGGGTGGACGAGGCGCGGCTGGCGAAGCTCCTGGAGCATCCCTATCTCGCGGCGCCCTATCCGAAGTCGCTCGACCGCAACGACTTCACGGCGCGCATGGCCGAGGGCCTGTCGCTGGAGGACGGCGCGGCGCTGCTGACCGCCTTCACCGCCGCGGCGGTGGGCCGGGCCCTGGATCTCCTGCCGCGCCGGCCCCGGCGTCTGGTGGTCGGCGGCGGCGGCCGGCGCAACCCGGTTCTGATGCGCGCCATCGCCGAGCGCGCGGGCGTCGAGGCGGTGGATGCCGACGCGCTCGGCCTGCGCGGCGACGCGATCGAGGCGGAATGCTTCGCCTTCCTGGCGGTGCGGGTGCTGCGCGGACTGCCGATCAGCTTCCCCTCGACCACCGGCGCGCCGGAACCGCTCACGGGCGGCCGCATCGCCCGCGCGAACCGACCCGCGACGGCCTGACGCGCCGGAAAAGCAAAGCCGCCTTCCTTTCCGCGCATCCAAGCCGCTCCAACTGCGTTCCAGAATTGGAAACGTTACAGAGAGTGGACGCCCATGCGACTCAAGGTCAACGGATCGGAGCACGATCTCGATGCGGATATCCGCACGTCGCTGCTCGACGCCCTGCGCGATCACCTCGCGCTGACCGGATCCAAGAAGGGCTGCGACCACGGCCAGTGCGGCGCCTGTACCGTGCTCGTCAACGGGCGCCGCGTGAACGCGTGCCTGACGTTGGCCGTGATGCACGAGGGCGACGAGATCACTACGATCGAGGGGCTCGGCGCCCCCGGCCACCTCCACCCGATGCAGGAAAGCTTCCTCCATCACGACGGCTACCAGTGCGGCTACTGCACGCCGGGACAGATCGTCTCGGCCGTCGGCATGCTGGGCGAGGCGCGCGACAATTGGCCGAGCCACGCTTCGGAGTCGCTGGACGGGCAGGTCGAGCTCACCGACGCCGAGATCTCCGAGCGCATGAGCGGAAACCTGTGCCGCTGCTCGGCCTATCCCAACATCGTGGACGCCATCCGCGACGCCAGCGGAAAGGGCGCGGCATGAAGACCTTCGACTATCAGCGCGCCACGAGCGCCGGCGAGGCGGCGGCCGTTGCGGCCGACGCGGCGACGAAGTTCATCGCCGGCGGCACCAACCTCCTGGACCTGATGAAGCTCCAGGTCGAGACGCCGAGCCGGCTGGTGGACATCACCCGCCTGCCGCTGAAGACGATCGAGGCGGACGGGGAAGGCCTGCGGATCGGGGCGCTGGTCAGCAACAGCGACCTTGCTGCCGACGAGCGGATCCGGCGCGACTACGCCGTGCTCGCCCGCGCGCTGCTGTCCGGCGCCTCGGGCCAGCTCCGCAACAAGGCGACCACCGGCGGCAATCTCCTCCAGCGCACGCGCTGCGGCTACTTCTACGAGACCAGCGCCCGCTGCAACAAGCGCGAGCCGGGCTCGGGTTGCGACGGGCGCGACGGCTTCAACCGCATCCTCGCGATCCTCGGCACGTCGGACCATTGCATCGCGACGCACCCGTCCGACATGGCGGTGGCCATGCGCCTTCTGGACGCCGAGGTGCTCACCCTCAAGGCCGACGGCACCGAGCGCGCCATCCCGATCGCCGAGCTACACCGGCTGCCCGGCAAGACGCCGCATGTCGAGACGGTGCTGGAGGCGGGCGAGCTGATCACGGCGATCCGCCTGCCGGCCCCGCTTGCGGGGCGCCACCTCTATCGCAAGGTGCGCGACCGGGCGTCCTACGCCTTCGCTCTGTTCTCCGTCGCCGCCGTGGTGCGGATGGCGGAAGGGCGCATGGCCGACGTGCGGCTCGCCTTCGGCGGCATCGGCACCGTGCCTTGGCGCAACCGGGGCGTGGAGGAGATCCTCCTCGGCGAGGAGCCGGGCGAGGTGGTGTTCGCGCGCGCCGCGGACCTCCTGCTCTCGGACGCGCAGGGCTTCGGCGACAACGACTTCAAGATCGACCTGGTGCGCCGGACGCTTCCGGCGGTGCTGGCGGACGCCGCGCGCGGAGGGGCATGATGGATACGACCAACAGCTTCAAGATGGACGAGCCGGTGGGCGAGACCCGCCTCGATCGCGGCGTCCAGGATGTGATCGGCAAGGGCGTCGACCGCTTCGAGGGACCGCTCAAGGTCTCCGGCCGCGCGCCCTATGCCTACGAGAACCTTCCGGGCGAGAAGGTGGCCTACGGCTTCATGGTGCTGAGCACCGTCGGCTCGGGCAAGGTGTTGTCGATCGACACGATGCAGGCCCGTTCGACGGCGGGCGTCCTTACCGTCGTCCTGGACAAGCGCAGCCCGCGCGCCGCCGCCGACCCCAACGACCCGGCGCCCAAGACCGCCGACGGCGCGGTGACGCACTACGGCCAGCCGCTCTGCCTCGTGGTCGCCGAAAGCTTCGAGGTGGCACGCGACGCTGCGAAGCTCGTGGTGGTCGAATACGACACGGAGGAGGGGCGGTACGACCCGCTCGCGCTGCAGGGCGAGGCATATGTGCCGCCGCCCGGCGCCATGCCGGCCGAGACGAAGAAGGGCGATTTCGAGGCTGCCTTCGCACAGGCGGCCGTGACGCTCGACGTGACCTACACCACGCCCAGCCAAAGCCATTCGGCGATGGAGCCGCATGCGGCGGTGGCGCGCTGGGAGGGCAAGAAGCTCAAGCTCTACGGCTGCTACCAGCTCGTCTCCACCAATGTCGGCCAGCTCGCGAAGGCGCTCGGCATCTCCAAGTCGGACATCGAGATCGTCGCGCCCTTCATCGGCGGCGGCTTCGGCGGCAAGCTGGGCATCGGGCCGGAGGCGGTGTTCGCGGCGATCGCGGCCCAGGAGACCGGCCGTCCGGTGAAGATCGCGCTGACGCGCCAACAGGTGTTCCAGACCACCTCGCGCCGGTCCGACACGATCCAGCGCGTCCGCCTCGGCGCCACCACCGACGGCGTCATCACCGCGATCGGCCACGACACCACCACCAGCAACACGCCGGGCGACGAGTTCTTCGAGCCGGCCGGGATCTCCACGGTGTTCCTCTATGCCGGCGAGAACCGGCGCATCACCCATCGGAAGACCGACGTGAACATCCTCCTGTCCTCGTCCATGCGCGCGCCGGGCGAGGCGGTGGGCATGCTGGCGCTGGAGAACGCGATGGACGAGATGGCCGAGAAGCTCGGCCTCGACCCGATCGAGTTCCGCCGGCGCAACGAGCCGGATGCCGATCCGCAGGAGGGCCTGCCGTTTTCCTCGCGCAAGCTCGTGGAGTGCATGGACGAAGGTGCGAGACGCTTCGGCTGGGACCGGCGCAACGAGCGGCCCGGCACCCGCCGCGAGGGCGAGTGGCTGATCGGCATCGGCATGTCCACCGCCTCGCGCAAGAACCTGCTCCAGCAGTCCTCGGCGAAGGTGACGCTGTCGGCGGACGGCGAGGCGCAGGTCGAGACCAACATGACCGACATCGGCACCGGCACCTACACGATCCTCCAGCAGATCGCGGCCGAGATGCTGGGCCTTCCGCTCGATCGGGTCACGGTGCGCCTCGGCCATTCGGGCGACCCGGACGCGCCGGGCTCGGGCGGCTCGTGGGGTGCCAACTCCGCGGGCTCGTCGGTGTTCGTCGCCTGCGAGGGCATCGTGGAGGCGATCGCCAAGAAGCTGAAGGTGAAGCCGGACGAGCTGACGCTCAAGGACGGCACGGCGATCGCCGGCAATCGGCAGACGAGCTACGTCGAGCTCCTGGCCGGCGAGCCGATCGCCGTCACCGGCACGTTCAAGCCGGGCAAGGCGTTCCAGAACACCCATCAGGCGAGCTACGGGGCGCATTTCTGCGAAGTGGCCGTGAACGCCTATACCGGCGAGACCCGGATCCGTCGCCTGCTCACGGTGGGCGCCGCCGGGCGCATCCTGAACGAGAAGACGGCGCGCTCGCAGTGCTTCGGCGGGCAGATCTTCGGCATCGGCACGGCGCTAACCGAGGAGCTGGTGGTCGACAAGCGTTCCGGCCTGATGGTCAACCACGACCTTGCCGAGTACCACGTGCCCGTGAACGCCGACGTGCCGCAGCTCGAGGTGGTGTTCCTGGAGGAGCGCGACCATGCCGCCAGCCCGCTTGCGGGCAAGGGCATCGGCGAGCTGGCGATCAGCGGCGTCGGGGCGGCGGTGACCAACGCCATCTACAACGCCTGCGGCGTGCGGGTGCGCGACTATCCGATGACGCTGGACAAGGTGCTGCGCGGCATGCCGCGCCAGAGCGTGGCGCAGGCGGCCGAATAAGGCCGCCGATCGGGACGGGGGCGGCCGCGCGGCCGGGTCGGGTTGCGCGCCCGGTCCGTTCTCCGTGTCAGTCCCGCGCGAGCGGGCCGCCCGGCCAGACCGTGCTTTCGCGGCCGACGATCGCGCCGTATTCGCCGATCACGGCCGAGGCCATGCGGTGCCCCGCCTCGGCCGCGCGGTCCAGGGTGCCGCCCTTGAGGCGCACGGCCATGGCCGCGCCGTTGAAGCTGTCGCCGGCCGAGGTCGTGTCCACGATGCGTGGCGCCTTGCGGCCGGCGACCTCGCGCACATGACCGGGCTCGGCCACCACGGCCGGATCGCCGCCCGACTTCACGATCGCCGCCGAGGCGCCGAAGCCGAGGAGGCGTTCGGCGGCGGCGTGGGCGTCGCGGTCGCCGTACAGCGCCTGTTCGTCGTCGAGGCCCGGCATGGTGAGCGTGGCGGCCCCGTGCGCGGCGGCGATCGTGTCGCGCGCGGCCTCCACGCTTTCCCACAGCCGCGGGCGGTAGTTGCCGTCGAAGCCGACGATGCGCCCCGCCACCTTCATCTCACGCGCCAGCGCGAGGAGGCGCGCGCGGCCCTCGGGCGGCAGCACGGCCAGAGAAATGCCGGTGAAGTAGAGGGCGTCGAAGCCCGCCAGCGTCCGGGCGAGCGCATCTTCCTCGCCGTCGGTGAACAGGCGGCGCGCGGCGGCTGCCGAGCGCCAGTAGGCGAAGGACCGCTCGCCCTGGGGATCGCGGCTGATGGCGTAGAGGCCAGTGGTCTCGCCGGGCGCGAGCCGCACATGGTCGGTCGCCACGCCCTCGGCCTCGATGAAGGCGGGGATCTCGCGCCCGAACGGATCGTCGCCGAGGCGCGTCACGTAGTGCACGGCGAGCGCGGCGTCGTCGCCCAGCGCGCGGCGGCAGTACACGGCGGCGTTCAGCGTGTCGCCGCCCACCGTCCGGTGCATCGTGCCGGGCGCCTCGCCGGGCTTCTCGTAGAGTTCGATCATGCATTCGCCGAGGAAGGCGACGCGCAGCGCATCGGCCATCAGTTCGCTCCGTCCAGGAAGGCATCGATGCGCCGCGCGTCCGGCATGGCGCCGCGCGCGCCGAACGACAGGCAGGCGAGCGAGGCGGCCGCCACCGCGCGGCGGACGGCGGTGGTCATGTCCAGTCCGGCGTCGAGGCCGGCGGCCAGCACGCCGCACAAGGTGTCACCCGCGCCCGTGGTGTCCACGGGCTCGATGCGCGGCGCGGCGAACCGCTCCACGTCGCCCTCGCGGCCGACCAGGATCGCCCCGGCGCCGCCCAGCGTCGCCAGCACCGCGAGATCCGTCTCGGCGGCCACGGCGCGCGCCGTCTCCTCCGGCGCGCCGGACGGCAGGCCGAGAATGCCCGCCGCCTCGTCGAGTTCGTGCTCGTTGACGATCAGGAGGTCCGTGGACCGCAGGAGATCCGCCACCCGATCCCGGGTGATGCCCTGGGGCACCGGCGCGAGGTTCAGAAGAACGCGTGCTCCCGCGTCTCGCCCCGCGCGCGCGGCCGCCACGGTTTCCTCGAAGGGCAGTTCCATCTGGAGCGCCAGGATGCCGGACCCGGAGCCCCATCCGCCGGCGAGCTGCGCGGCCGTCACGGCGCGGTTGGCGCCGCTGGCCACGGTGATCGCGTTCTCGCCGTCGGCGGCCACGGAGATGAAGGCGCAGCCTGTCGGCTCGTCCAGCCGGGCGAGGCCCGCGACGTCGATGCCCTCGCGCGCCAGCGCGTCGGCCTCGCCCGTGCCGAAGGCGTCGCGCCCGACGGCCCCGACGAATCGCACCCGGCCGCCCGCGCGCGCGGCCGCCACGGCCTGGTTCGCGCCCTTGCCGCCCGAAAGCTGCTCGTAGCCCGGCGCCAGCACCGTTTCGCCCGGCCGCGCGATGGCCGCCACCCTGCAGACCAGGTCGACGTTCACCGACCCGAACACGACGATCATGGCGTTTCCCCCCACCGGCTGATGCCACGCTCCGTAGCGAAGAGAGGAGGGGCGAACAAGCTCGCTCTCGGCGCCTCGCGGCTGGACAAGCGCGCGCCCGCCCTCGACAAGGGGGCATGACCGCCGACCGCCCTCCGTTCGACCTCGATCGCGTTCCACGCCTGCGCCTCGTGTTCGGCGAACGGCGGATCGTCGGGCCAGGGCGCGCCGACCTTCTGGAGGGCATTGCCGAGACCGGCTCCATCGCCGGGGCCGGTCGGCGCATGGGCATGAGCTACAAGCGCGCCTGGAGCCTGATCGAGGAGCTGAACGCGACCTTCGACGCGCCGCTCGTGGCGATGAGCCGGGGCGGCAGCGGGCATGGCGGCGCGGCGCTGACCGATCTCGGCAGCGAGGTGCTGGACCGCTATCGCCGCATGCAGCGGCTGAGCGACGCGGCCATCGCGGCCGACCTGGAGGCGCTGGCGCGACGGCTCGGCGCCGATGCGGCCGATGGCGATATGTCCGAACGGAAATAACGCTTGCCTGCCGGACGCCCCCTTGGCTAGCCTCCCGATATGTCGCTTCGGCCATATCGGGGACCGTCCATGATTCGCAGCCTTGCCCGCGTCCTTTCGCTCTCCGTCCTGGGCATCGCGCTCCTGCCCGCGGGCGCCTTCGCGGCCTCGACGCAGGTCGCCGTCGCCGCCAACTTCACCGACGCCGCCAAGGAGATCGCCCAGGCGTTCCAGACCAGGACCGGCGACGAGGCCGTCCTGTCCTTCGGCTCCACGGGCCAGATCTACACGCAGATCACGCAAGGCGCGCCCTACGAGGTCTTCCTGGCGGCCGACGACGTGCGTCCGAAGCGGGCGATCGACGACGGCTACGGCGTCGCCGGCAGCGCCTTCACCTACGCGATCGGCCAGCTCGTGCTCTATTCCACGCAGGCCGGCAAGGTGACGGGCGAGGACACGCTGCGCTCGGGCGATTTCGCCAAGATCGCCATCGCCAACCCCGAGGCGGCCCCCTATGGCGCCGCCGCCGTGGAGACGATGAAGGAACTCGGCGTCTACGACATCCTCGCGCCCAAGATCGTGCAGGGCACCTCGATCGCGCAGGCCTACCAGTTCGTCCAGACCGGCAACGCGGAGATCGGCTTCGTGGCTCTGGGCCAGGTGGTCAACGAGACGGGCGGCTCGCGCTGGGACGTTCCGCAGTCGCTCTACACGCCGATCCGTCAGGACGCGGTGCTCCTGAAGACGGGCGAGGACAGCGCGGCGGCCAAGGCCTTCGTGGAGTTCCTGCGCTCGCCGGAGGCGGTCGCGATCATCGAGAAGTACGGCTATCGCGCGGGCGAATAAGGGGTGACCGACTGGGGCGAGCTCTGGTCGCCGATCCGGCTGACGCTGGAGCTGGCGAGTCTGACGACGCTCCTGCTGCTGGTGGTCGGCACGCCGATCGCCTGGTGGCTGTCGCGCTCGCGCCGCTGGTGGAAGGAGGCGGTGGCCGCCGTGGTGGCCCTGCCGCTGGTGCTGCCGCCCACCGTGCTCGGCTTCTACCTCCTGATCGCGCTCGGGCCGGACGGGCTCGGCGGCTGGTTCGGGCCCGCGTTCGGCCTGCGCACCTTCGCCTTCTCCTTCCCGGGCCTGGTTCTGGGCTCGGTCGTGTATTCGATGCCCTTCGTGGTGCAGCCCATCCGCAACGCGTTCGAGGCGGCGGGCGAGCGGTCCTGGGAGGTGGCGGCCACGCTGCGCGCCTCGCCGTGGGACCGGTTCTGGACGGTCGCCGTGCCGCTCGCGCGGCCCGGCTTCCTCACCGGCGCGGTGCTCGGCTTCTCGCACACGGTCGGCGAGTTCGGCGTGATCCTCATGATCGGCGGTAACATCCCCGGCACGACCAAGGTCCTGTCGGTGGCGATCTACGACTATGTCGAGACGCTGCAGTGGCAGAAGGCGCACGTGCTGGCGCTCGGCATGCTGGTCTTCGCGTTCCTGGTCATCTTCTCGGTTTCGCTCCTGGAACGCGGCCGCGCGGAGCGGGCGCGATGAGCGGCGACCGGATCGAGGCCGCGTTCCGGGGCAAGCTCGGCACGTTCTCGCTCGACGCCGCCTTCCAGGCACCGATGCGGGGCGTCACGGCGCTGTTCGGCCCCTCGGGCTGCGGCAAGACGACCCTCCTGCGCTGCATCGCGGGGCTTCAGCGGCTGGAGGGCCGCCTCAGCGTCGGTGGCGAGATCTGGCAGGACGGGGGGACGTTCCTTCCGCCGCATCGGCGCCCGATCGGCTACGTGTTCCAGGAGGCGAGCCTGTTCGCCCACCGCTCGGTGCGCGGCAACCTGCTCTACGGCTTCGACCGGGCGATGCGCGGGCGCGACGGGCCGCCGGCGATCGGCTTCGACGAGGTGTGCGACCTTCTCGGCCTGGAACGGCTGATCGACCGTTCGCCCCGCCACCTGTCGGGCGGCGAGCGCCAGCGCGTCTCGCTCGGCCGCGCGCTGCTGTCGCAGCCCCGCCTTCTCCTGATGGACGAGCCGTTGTCGGCGCTCGACGCGATGGCCAAGCAGGAGATCCTTCCCTATTTCGAGCGCCTCCACGCCCGGCTCGCGCTGCCGATCCTGCTGGTCAGCCACGACATCGCGGAGGTCGAGCGCCTGGCCGACCGCCTGGTGCTGGTGCGCGGCGGGCGCGTGGAGGCGGAGGGCTGGATCAACGATCTCCTGACCGACCCGCGCCTTCCGTTCGCGGGCACGCGCGGCACGGCCGCCGTCCTGTCGGCGCGGGTGCTCGGACGCGAGGCGGGCGACGGGTTGCTGCGGCTCGATCTCGACGGGCAGACGGTGCTGGTGGCGGCCGGCGCGGTGGCGCCCGGCGCCCCGGTGCGCCTTCGGATCGCCGCCGCCGATGTCAGCCTCGCGCTGGACCGTCCCAGCCGCTCCACCATCCTCAACGTTCTCCATGCCCGCATCCTCGCCATCGCCGAGGCCGGCGAGACGGAGGTCGTGGTCGGCCTCGGGCTCGGGGGAGGCGGGGGGCAGCGCCTACAGGCCCGCATCACCCGCCGCTCGCTCGCCGCCCTGGAACTTGCGGCGGGGATGGACGTCTTCGCTCAGATCAAGGGCGCCTCGCTCGCTGCCGCGCCCGGCGCCCCGAACCTCGAATGCAACGAAGGACACCCGTCATGCGCATATCGGCCCGAAACACCCTGAAGGGACGCATCGTCTCGATCGAGAAGGGCGCCACCACCGCCCATGTACGGATCGACATCGGCGGCGCCGTGGTCACCTCCGCCATCACCAACGCGGCGGTGGACGATCTGGGGCTGGCCGAGGGCCAGGAGGCCTATGCCGTGGTCAAGGCGTCGGACGTAATGATCGGCGTCGACTGACGCGCACGACCCGTCCGGCACAACGCGAAAGGGGCGCCTTGCGGCGCCCCTTCGTCGTTTCCGGTCAATGCGCCGGCTCGGCCGCCGGCGGCGTGGCGGCGCCGGTCTTCTTCGGCTTCTTGTCGCGCGCGAGCAGCTTGTAGAACAGCGGCACGAAGAAGATGGCCACGAAGGTCGCCATCAGCATGCCGCCGATCACGCCGGTGCCGATGGAATGACGGCTGGCCGAGCTCGCGCCCGTGGCCAGCGCCAGCGGCACGACGCCGAGGATGAAGGCGAGGGACGTCATCACGATCGGGCGGAAGCGCAGCTTGGCCCCTTCCAGTGCCGCGTCGAAGGCCGACAGGCCTTCCTCGCGTTTCAAGACCGCGAATTCCACGATCAGGATGGCGTTCTTCGCCGCCAGTCCGACCAGGGTGACGAGGCCGATCTGGAAGTAGGTGTCGATCTCAAGCCCCCGCAGCCAGATGGCCAGCAGGGCGCCGAACATGGCGAAGGGCACGGCGAGGATCACCGCGATCGGCAGCGACCAGCGTTCGTACTGCGCCGACAGAATCAGGAACACCATCACCATGCCGAAGCCGATGGCGATAGCCCCGGTGCCGCCGGCCTGGATCTCCTGATAGGCCGAGCCCGTCCAGGCGATCTCGTAGCCCTCGGGCAGCGCCTCGGCCGCCGCATCCTGCATGGCCTGGAGCGACTGGCCGGACGAGTAGCCCGGCGCCGGACCGCCGGATACCTTGGCGGCGTTGAAGGCGTTGAACCGCTCGATCAGGTCCGGCCCGACGATGCGCTTGGTGATCAGCAGCGAATCCAGCGGCACCATGGAGCCGTTGGACGCCTGCACGTAGACGAAGCGCAGGTCCTCCGGCTTCTCACGGAAGTCCGCTTCCGACTGCAGCGAGACGCGGTAGTTGCGCCCGAGCAGGGTGAAGTCGTTGACGTAGAGCGAGCCGAAGGTCGACTGCATGGTCTCGAAGATCGAGGAGATCGGCACGCCGAGCGCCTTGGCCTTCTCGCGGTCGACGTCGATCTGGTACTGCGGCACGTTGGCTTCGAACGTGGTGCGCACGCCCGCGAGCTCGGGTCGCTTCGCCGCGGCGGCGACGAGCGCGCTGGTCGCCTCGATCAGCCCCTGGCTGCCCTGGCCGGTCCGGTCCTGGACGAAGAGGTCGAAGCCGCCGGTGGTCGACAGGCCCTGGATCGGCGGCGGCGAGAAGGCCAGCACCATGCCGTCCTGGATGCCGGCGTTCATGCCGATGAACGTGCCGGGCAGGTTGCGCGCGTCCAGCGACGGGTCGTTGCGCTCGGACCAGTCCTTGAGCGTCACGAAGGCCGCGCCGGCGCTCGACTTCTGCGAGCCCGACAGGAGGTCGAAGCCGGCGAAGGCCACGACGTCCTCCACCGCCGGATGCTTGCGGATGTTGGCCGAGACCTGGTTCATCACGTCGGTCGAGCGCGACAGCGAGGCCGCCGGCGGCAGGATCGCGACGGCGAGATTGGTGCCCTGGTCCTCATCCGGCACCAGCGAGGAGGGGATGGTCTGGAAGAAGTAGACCGTTCCCCCGATCAGCGCGGCGAACAGGACGAGCGACAGGAAGGCGCGCCGCATCACGAAGGCGACGCCGTGGCCGTAGCCGTCGGTGAGCCGGTCGAACATCCGGTTGAACCAGCGGAACGGAGCCATCGGCTCCTTGTGCTCCTCGCGCAGGATCAGGCCGCACAGGGCCGGGGTCAGGGTCAGCGCGACGATGCCCGAGATGGTCACGGAGGTCGCGATCGTCACCGCGAACTGGCGGTACATGGTGCCGGTCAGCCCGCCCAGGAAAGCGACGGGGATGAACACGGCGCACAGGACGAGAACGATCGCGATCACCGGCGAGGTGACCTCGCCCATCGCCTTGGCGGTCGCGTCCTTGGGCGACAGATGCTCGTCGCGCATGATGCGCTCGACGTTCTCCAGCACCACGATCGCGTCGTCCACCACGATGCCGATGGCGAGCACGAGGCCGAACAGGGTCAGAAGGTTGATCGAGAAGCCGAGCGCCAGGAGCACGCCGAACGTGCCGATGATCGACACCGGCACGGCGATCATCGGGATCAGCGTGGCGCGGAAGCTCTGGAGGAACAGGTAGACCACGATCAGCACCAGGATCATCGCCTCGATGAAGGTGTGGATCACCGATTCGATGGAGGCGTTGATGAACTTGGTCGTGTCGTAGGGGATGGCGTAGGTGATGCCGTCCGGGAACGACTTGGACAACTCCTCCATCCGCGCGTTGACGGAGGCGAGCACGTTCAGCGCGTTGGCGCCGGGCTGGAGATAGAGACCGATGGGGATCGTCTCCGAGCCGTTGTAGGTGGCGTTGAAGGCGTAGTCCTGGGCGCCGAGCTCGACGCGCGCCACGTCCTTCAGAAGCAGCGAGGCGCCGTTGGCGTCGGAGCGGATGATGATGTTCTCGAACGCCTGCGCGTCGGGCAGCCGCCCGGCCGTGGTCACCGAATAGGTGAAGGCGAGGGGCGTGTCGGAGGGCTGGGCGCCGAACTGGCCGGCGGCGAACTGGGCGTTCTGCTCGCGGATCGCGGTGGCGACGTCGCCGGGGGTGAGCTGGTACTGCGCGAGCTGGTCGGGCCGCAGCCAGATGCGCATGGAGTAGTTGCGCTGGCCGAAGAGCTGGGCGTTGCCGACGCCCGGCACGCGCTTCAGCTCGTCCAGCACGTAGAGAAGCGCGTAGTTCGACACGTAGGTCGCGTCGTAGCGCGGGTCTGAGGACGACATGGTCGCCACCGCCAGGATGGACGACGACTGCTTGGTCACCGTCACGCCGAGGCGCTGCACCTCGGACGGAAGCGAGGAGATCGCCTGCTGGACGCGATTGTTGACGTTGATCGTCGCCTGGTCCGGGTCCGTGCCCGACTGGAAGGAGACGTTGATGGTCGAGGTGCCCGCCGAGGAGTTCGACGAGCTCATGTAGATCATGTCCTCGACGCCGTTGACGACCTGCTCGATCGGCGCGGCGACCGTCTGGGCCACGGTCTCGGCCGAGGCGCCGGGATAGGTCGCCGAGATCTGGACCTGCGGCGGCACGAGCTCGGGATACTGCTCGATCGGCAGGGCGCGCATGCCGGCGAGGCCGGCCAGCACGATGATGATGGAGATGACGGCGGCGAAGACCGGGCGGTCTACGAAGAAGCGGTTCACTGCGAGGCCTCCGACCGGGCCGCGCCGGGCTGCGCTCCGGCGGCGGCCTGCTGCGGGGCCGCTTCGCCCTCCTGCGCGCCGCCGGCCTGCGGCTGGCCGTCGGCGGCCGGCTGGCCGTCCGTCGGCGTGACCGGCGAGCCCGGACGCACCTTGATCACGCCGACGGTCACCACGCGGTCGTCAGGCTTCAGCCCTTCCGCGATCAGGAGCCGCCCTTCCAGCTCGCGACCGACGGTGACCGGACGCACCGCCGCGACGTTCTTGTCGTCCAGGACGTAGACGAACGTGCCCTGCGGACCCTGCATCAGGGCCTCGGTCGGGATGGTGACGGCGTCGGGCACGACGATGCCCTCGATCTCGACGCGCACGAACTGGCCGGGCAGCAGCTGGCTGTCCGGGTTGGGCAGCACGGCGCGCGACAGGATGGTGCCGGTGGACTGATCGATGGAGGAGGAGGTGAAGTCGATCTTGCCCTTCTGGGCATAGTTCGTGCCGTTGCCGAAGCGCACGGTCACCGTCAATTGATCGAGCGAGCCCTCCGCGCGGCCCTCCTCGATCATGTTCCGGATAGAGAACGCCTCCGAATCGGCGGCCGAGAAGTTCACGTAGGCCGGGTCGAGCTGGGTGATTCGCGTCAGGAGATCGCCGGTGCTGAGGAGCGAGCCCTCGGGAACCTGCTCGAGGCTGGTGATGCCGCCCGCCGGCGCCTCGACGGAGGCGTAGTCGAGCGACAGGGTGGCGGTCTGGAGCTGCGCCTCGGCGGCCGCCACGGCAGCGTCGGCCAGCAGCCGCTGCGAGGTCGCGTCATCGAGGGTGGCGGTGGAGGTGGCGCCCGAGCGCACGAGCGACTGAGTGCGTTCCTGCGTGCGGCGGGCATTGGCCTGCGTCGCCTGCGCCTGCTGCAACTGCGCCTCCGCCAGGGCCACCTGCGCCTCGAAGGGCCGCCGGTCGATCTCGAACAGAAGGTCGCCCTCGTTGACGCGCGATCCCTCGTTGAAGGTGCGATGCAGCAGGATGCCGCCGACCTGGGCGCGCACCTCGACCTCGCGCGAGGACGAGACCCGCGCCGGATACTCGAAGGTGACCGGCACGTTCTCCGCCTTCACGGTCATCACGGTGACGGCCGGCGGCGGCGGCGCGGCGCCGCCCCCCGGCTGCTGGGCCAGCACGGGCGACGCCACCAGGATCGCCGACAGGGCCGACGCGAACGGGAAGATACGGGACATCGGAAACTCCGCGAGGCCGGACCGCAGAATCCAGCTTGATCGATCGGGTACATACATTCATATATGGATGTATTCAAGGAGGCGGCAGTGCGGCGGACCAAGGCAGAGGCGCTCGAAACGCGCAGCGTCATTCTCGACGCGGCGGAGCAGGTTTTCTTCGAGCGCGGCGTCAGCCAGACCAGCCTCACCCACATAGCGTCTCACGCGGGACTGACGAGAGGCGCCATCTACTGGCACTTCACGGGCAAGAGCGACCTGTTCCTGGCCATGCACGAGCGCGCCTATCTGCCGCAGCGCGTGTTTCTGGAGAGCCAGAACCTCCTGTCGGACGAGCGTCCGCTCGAGGCGCTGGAGCGCACCATGCTGGAGAGCATGCGTCGGTTCGTGAGGGACGAGAGAGCCAAGCGCGTCTACTCGATCCTCGTCCTGCGTTGCGAATACGTGGGGGAGATGGAGAGCGCGATGTGCATCCACCGCGAGGGCGAGGATCACATGAAGGCGGTGATCTTCGCGGCCTTCCAGAAGGCGCGCGATCTCGGAACGCTTCGGACCGGGCTCGAACCGGCCCTGGCCACCAACGTCTGCGTCGGCACGGTCATCGGACTGCTGACCGAGTGGCTCCGCCTCGCCGAGGGGTTCGATCTGGTGGGTGCCGCGGAATTGACCCTGGGCTCGCTGTTTCACGGCTTCCGGACGGCGGGCCGCGTGGAAGCGGCCTGAGGTCAGGCGGGGCGCGCCGCGACGCCGCCGAGCGCGATCAACCGCCGGACCGCGATGTGCCGGTTGAGATCGTAGGAGGGCGCGTTGCGCCGCGCCGCCCGGCGCAGTCGGCCGTCCTCCGCCAGGAGGGCCGCGAGCCGCTCGGGCCGCTCCCGGGCTTCGACACCCGAAGCGTCGACCGAAGGCGCGGCGCCGAGATGGCGGCGGAGCCCGTCCGCGAACTCGCCCATCGCGCGTTGAAGGCACTCTTCGAATCGGCGGATCGCTTGGTCGGGACGGGACATCGGCAACCTCTCCGGGGCAGAGCCCGAAGGGTCGACCGATCGCGGGCGAGGCGGATTGATTTCCTAGTTTCGGTTGTGGATTGCGGGGAAATACTCAGCCCTTAGTGTCAGGCAAGCCACGATCCGCGGATCGCGACAAAGAAAATATTCCTACATCTCGTCCAGGCTTGCTAGCCTTCGCTCATCCCAAGCAACGGAGCCAGCCGATGTCCCAGTGTTTCGACCAAGCCTCGAGCCGCATCCTCGCATCCCGGGTGGGGGGAGCGGATCCCGGCGGGCGCGGCCGGCTGCAGTGCCGCGTGGCCGTCGACATTGTGGCGGCGTTTCTGGGTGTACCGGCCGCCGACATCCTGTCCGAGCGGCGTGCCCAGGCGCCGGTGGCACGGGCGCGCCACGTCGCGATGTACCTCGCCCATGTCGCCTTCCAGCTCTCGCTCAACGCCGTCGCGCTCGGCTTCGGCCGTGACCGGACCAGCGTCTCCTACGCGGTCGCCCGCATCGAGGACGAGCGGGACGAGCGGGCCTTCGACGCGATGCTGACCCGCATGGAGGCGCTGGCCCAGTCATGCCGCCGGCTTTCCGTGCCGGGGGCGGGCGAAGGGGACTTCTGACGCGATGGCCCTCGACACGGAATCGCCGCTGGCTCGGCTCGCCACCCGGCGCGGCGCGAACGGGCTGCCGTTCCTCGCCGCGCACGAGGTGGCGGCGGGCGAGCGCCTGCGTGCCGACTTCACGCGCGGCGGCCTGTCGCCGAGCGTGACGCAACGCTGGGACGACACGCCCCGCACCCGCGGGCGTGCCGGACCCGCCGACCTGTCGGACGCGGTGCTCGACTGCCGCCGGCGGGTGGAACTCGCGATGCGGGCCGTCGGCCCCGAACTGTCGGGCGTGCTGCTCGACGTGTGCTGTTTCCTGAAGGGCACGGAGCGGGTGGAGGCGGAGCGGCAATGGCCGGCCCGCTCGGCCAAGATCGTCCTGAAGACCGGGCTCGCCGCGCTGGCGCGCCATTACGGCCTGATCCACGAGGCCGGCGGGCACGGGCGGGGCGTTCGCGCCTGGACCGGCGGTTGACGCTCAGGCGGCTTCCATGGCGGTGCGCGCGTCGGCCTGGATCCGGCGCACCATGGAGCGCAGCCCGTTGGACCGCTGCGGCGTCAGGTGTTCCTGCAGGCCGATCCGGCCGAAGAGCGCCTCGGCGTCGAGCGACAGGATCTCGGGCGCGGTGCGGCCGGAATAGAGCGACAGGGCGACGGCGACGAGCCCCTTGACGATATGGGCGTCGGACTGGCCCATGAAGCTGACGCGCGGCGGCGAGGCGTCGTCCGTCCGGCTGACGAGCCAGACCTGGCTGACGCAGCCCGGCACCTTGGTGCGATCGTTCATATCCGCCTCGTCCATGGCGGGCAGTTCGCGGCCGAGCTCGATCAGGTAGCGGTAGCGGTCTTCCCAGTCGTCGAGAAGCTCGAAGTCGGAGGCGATCTCGTCGATGTCGCGCATGATGTCCTCGTTGCCGGACCCCGGTCGCGGGCCGGCCCTGATATAGGCGGCCGGGCCGCGCTTGTCAGGCGGGCTCAGCCCGCCGGCGCGAGATAGGGCCGGGGCGGCGGCGCGGCGGGAACCCGTTGTGGATGGGCGGCCGGCTGTGCGTGGGGCGCCGCGGCGTCGGCGGGAGCGGCGGCGCCCGTGGCCAGCCCATAGGCGAAGGTCAGGCCTTCGCCGATCCGAGCGCCCACGAAGCGGATCGCGTCCCGCCCGCTCTCGCAGGCCATCGGCGCTCGCTCGCAGAAGCCGCCGAGATCGGTCGCCGCCTGCTGCACCGCGAACACCAGCGCGCCCACCGAAAGGCCGGCTGGCACGCCGTCCTCGCCGTCGCGCGCGGGCGCGAGCACGAACAGCACGAGGCCGATCAGAAAGGCGAGTTTCAAGAGGAGGCGCATGTCGTCTCCGGTGTCTCCCTGGTGGCCGATCGCGGTCGGAACCACTGCGTCGGTCCGGCATGGTTCATCATACGACCCGGGTCTGGCGCAACCATTTCGCACTTAACGCAAATTCGAGCGTTCGACGTATCGCGTTTCCCGACGGCGCGAGTGCGATGGTGTCGAGATTCCCAACAAACCATTGATTCCAATAGGGATCCTCTGTCAACGCTTCGTTAGCCATAAGTCGAGGTCGCGTGTTTCATTGCGGGTTGCGCTGGGACTGCGGCGGCTTCGCAACGGCGATCGGGAGGCCCGCTTATGGCTTCCTTAAAAGGTTAAGGCCCAATCTCGGCCCATGGTGATTGACGGTTCGCAGGGCCCATGACGGGTCCGTTGATCGGACCGCCGTGTGTGGATGAATGATGGCGCAGTCGCGAAACAGCCGGGATGCCGGACGATCGGCCGACTTCAGAAGCGGTCTAGCCCGAGGGTTGGACCGGTTTTCCGAGACGGTCGGCGCCTCCATCGGCGCGGCGGCGCTGCCGCGTCGGCAGAAGCGCCTGGCCGCGGGCCTCGTCGGCGCCGGCCTCCTGGCCGCGGCGCTGTCTCCCCTGGTGCTGGTTCTGCCTGTCGGCGCGGTGGCGCTGCCGGTCCTGCTGGGTGTCGCGGTGGTGCTGCTGGCGCTGGCCGCCGGGCTGACGGCGGGCATGGAGTTCGACCTCGTGCTGGCCGGCCTCCATTTCGCCCTGTCCGTGCTGACCGGGCTTCTGGCCCTGTCTCTCGACAGCCTCTGGCCGCTGATGCTGGTCGCCGTGGGGCCGGTGGAGGCATGGTGCGCGGGGGCAAGTCTGCGCGCCCGGCTGATGATCCCGGCGATGCTGGCCGCCTTCGGCCTCACCGGCTTCCTGTCGCTGCACGGGATGGGGCCTGCGGGGCAGGGGCTGGCCGGCCACGCCGTCGCGCTGCCGCTCTGCGCCGCCTATGCCGTCTTCGTCGGGTGCCGCGCCTTCTACGGCCGGCGCGCGTCTGGCGCCTCGCGTGCCGACGAGGCGGTGCTGGCGCTGGTGGACGCGGACGGCATGGTGGCCGCGCGGGCCGGCGGCACCGCGGAGCCCTTCACGCAGCATCTGCATCTCCTCGACCGCGTGGTCTTCCTGCGGGCGCTGGACGAGATGCGCGGTGGCGGCCCGGCGCGCTCTGCCATCCTTCGCCTGCGCGTGCAGGGCGAGACGTTCCGTCCGGCGAGCCTTTGGCTCGACCCGGTGCGCGGCGAAGGCGGGGCGCTGGACGCGATCCGCGTGCTCGATCTCGGCGCCGCCCCGGCGTCGCCGGAACCGGTCGCGGCCGACGACGGACGCCATTCCGCCTTCGTGGCCACCGTGTCGCACGAGCTGCGCACCCCGCTGAACGCCATCGTCGGCTTCGCCGACATGCTGGACCAGGAACTGTGCGGCCGGTTCTCGGACCCGCGCCAGAAGGAGTATGTCGGGCTGATCCGCCGTTCCAGCGAGCACCTGCTGGCGGTCGTCAACGGGCTGCTCGACATGTCCAAGATCGAGGCGGGGCGCTACGAGCTGCAGCTCGACACGTTCGAGCCGGCCGACATCGTCTCGGCCGCGGCCGAGATGGTGCAGGGCGAGGCGGACCGGAAGGGCCTGCGCCTGATCGTGCGCGGACCCGAAACGGCCGAGCCCCTGGTGGCCGACAGCCACGCGTGCCGGCAGATCCTCGTCAACCTCCTGTGCAACGCGGTGAAGTTCACCGATCGCGGCACCGTGTGCCTGACGGTCGCCCGCGACGCCGACTGGCTGACCTTCACGGTGAGCGATACCGGCATCGGCATCGCGGCCGACGACATCGCGCGGCTCGCCCAGCCCTTCGTGCAGGTTTCCCAAGGGCCGTCGCGGCGCTATCAGGGGACCGGGCTCGGCCTGTCGCTGGTGAAGGGGCTGGCCGAGCTGCACCATGGCGCCCTGCATATCCGCAGCCAGCCCGAGCGCGGCACCACCGTCACCGTCCGTATTCCCACCGACTGCGCCGACCGGATCCAGGCCGCCCGAACCCATTCCGAAAACATCGTAGCGTTGACCGATGCCCGCAAGAAAACCAGCTCCCTCCGCCAAGACGCGCAAGCCCGCCTCACGGCGTAACCGGTCCAGCGGTCTGGCCGGCCGGGCCGCGCTGGCGCTGGCGCGCGCGTCGCTGACAGGCCTGGCCGCCGGCGCGCGGATCGTGGCCGCGCGCCCCGCGCTGTTCGGCGGCATCGCCGTGTTCTCGATCTCGGCCGGTTTGGTGGCCGACAACGCGCTGAACCGGCAGGCCGGCCCGCATCGCCACCCGATGCTGGTGACGCGCGACGTCGAGACGCCGCCGGCCCTGGCCGCGACGCGCACCGCGCAGGCCGCGGCCGAGCCGGCGCCGATCGGCAACGATCCGCGGATCATCGCCTTCGCCCTGGTGCGCGACGTGCAGACGCTGCTGGCCGAGCAGGGCTACTACGAGGCGGAAGTGGACGGACGCGCCGGCCAGGCGACCGACCTCGCCATCCGCGCCTTCCAGCGGGAGCGCGGCCTGCGCGTCGACGGCATGGCGACGCCGCTGCTGCTGGCGCAGATCCGGGCCGCGGGGCAGGTCGAGGACATCGACCCGACGCAGGTCGCTAGCCTGGAGACGGCGGGCGTCGCCTCCGACGCTTCCAGCGGTTCGGGCAGCGACATGGTACGCCAGATCCAGGCCGGCCTCGCGGACGCCAAGGTGGCGGACCTGCAGGCAGACGGGATCCTCGGCGAGCGGACCAAGGCCGCGATCCGCACCTTCCAGGCGCTGGAGAGCCTCGACGTCACGGGCGAGCCCTCGCAGGAGGTGCTCGACCGCCTGCGCGCCCTGGCGGCGGACGACTGATCGCCGTCATGCGCCTGACCAGCGAGATGTTCGCGGCGGCCGTGGTGCGCCGCGTGTTCTCCGACGGGGGATTTGCGGCCGTGGTCCGGCGCGGGGCGGACGCGGCGGGCGCCGTGTTCGTGGTGCTGCGCGACCGGCAGGGCGCGATCCGCCTGCTCGGACCGGCGCCACAGACGATGGCCGACGACGGGGGCGAGCGCCGCTTCGTCGCGGAGGACGTCGCGGACGAGGAGGCGCTGGAGCGGCGCTTCGCGCGCGAGGCGCGCTTCGACCCGGATTTCTGGGTGCTGGAACTCGAGACCGAAGGCCCCGACCGCTACCTGACGATCGTCGAAGCCGACTGATCGCGTGCCTTCAGCCCTGCGCCTCGCGCGGGGTGGGGCGCTCGGTGCGCCGCCCGAACTCGCGCCGGGCCGGCTCGAAGGACCGGATGCCTTCGCCCGTCCCGCGCGCGGCCGGCTGGAGGCGCGCGGCGTTGACCATGGAGCGGCAGTCCTCCGCCCGAAGGGTGCGGTAGAAGAGCGCCAGACGGTCGAAGGTCAGGACGTCGAGGCCGACCGCCGGCTTCAGCATCATGACGATGCTCATCGCGTCGGCCGAGGGGGTCTTCAGCGCCTTCAGCGCGACGGCCAGCCGTTCGCCGGTCGGATCCGCCGCGATCTCCAGCACCGTTCGGCCCTCGATCGGCAGGGCCTGGGCCAGCATGTCGTAGAAGGCGGCCTCCTGCCGCTCCATCGCCAGAAGCAGGAGCGCCTCGGCGTCCACCGGCTGCGGCGAGGGCGCGGATCGGCCCGTGAGCGCCAGCCGGCGCAACGCCTCGCGCACCCCGTCCACCGAGGGGCCGGGGCGACGCTTGGGCGGCGCGGCCTCCAGAAGCGGGGTCTCGGCCAGAAACTCGGGCGCGAGCGACGGGCTGTCGGGTTCTGCCGGAGACGCTTCGGCGGGTAGGGCGCCCGAAGGTTCGCCTGCGGTCGCCTCCGGCTCCGCCGCCTGCGGCGCCGGACCTTCGGCGCGGCGCGTGCGGTTGTCGAGGAGGCGCGCGGTGCGCTCGTCGCCGGAGCCGCGCAGGCGCGCGATGTCGCACGCCTCGAGGACGGGGCTGGAGATCAGGAAGGGCGCGGACACCTCGATCGGCTCGGCCAGCAGGAGATCCACGAGCGAGCGGGGCACGCGGCCGGAATGCGACAGGGCGGCGGCGACGTTGCGACGGGTGTCGGGGCCGATCTTGTGCCACAGCGGAACCACGAGCCGCGCCATGTCGTCGGCCTGCCGCTGGGCGGGGTGGCGCAGGGCGCCATAGGCCGTGATGGCGGCCGTCACCACCGTGTCGAACTGCTGCTGGACCGACTGACGTTCAAGGGATCGGAAGATCCGCGGTGCGGCGTCCTTCATGGGGCTCCAGGCTTGTGTGCGGGGTGGGGTCCGGCCGTCGAAGAGAATTAGAGGGAATCCCTTAGCAACCTGTTAACCCTGCGAACCCTGCCCACGCCTGAACTCGACGTCGCATCGCCCCGGCCCGCATCGACGGCGCCAACCGGCGGGTCAGCGCCGGACAAGGCGCGCGGGCGAGGATGCGTCGAGGGAAAGACCGCACGTGTCCGCGCGTGGCGTGAAGGAACCGGACATGTGTCGTGCTTCCCAGCGACTGGACGCGTTGAGGCGGGACGGAGGCGACAAATGAACAACGTGCATCGGCTCGTCGTCCCTGTGCGGGACGGGGGCGCCCAGGCTTCGGCCGGGGGCGCGCGACACATGGGAGAGGTGCTGATCCTGCCCTGCATCCGCTACGAGCGCATGGACGGACGGGACTCGGCGGCGAGCCGCAGGACCGCGTCGGCCTCGCAGGCGCTCGACCCGTTTCGGCAAGACCTGACCGCCTGAGGGCGGGCGAGGGGACGCCGGCGTCGATCGCGTCGACGGACGGCAGGGCCTGCGTCAGCCGGAGGCCGGTCGGCCCGCCTCCTCGTCGGTGGCCGGGCGGCAGGTGATCGAGCGCACGAAGCGGTCCACGAACGGGCGCTCGCTCCGGCTGTCCACCAGCGAGCGGACCATCACGTAGCCTTCATCCGTCGCCAACTCCACCGTGACCGTCTGGTCCGGCAGTTCCGTTCCTTCCACGCGGGCGAGGTCCAACTGCTCGCGCGTGCCGATCAGGAGGTCGAGCGCGCCTTCCAGGGCCACGCGCTCGCTGATGCTGTAGAGATTGTCGCCGTTGCGCGCGTAGACGGACGCCGTCCAGAAGCCGGTGCGCTCGTCCGCGGTGAGGCGCACCGGGCCGTCCTCCAGCGAGAAGCGGCAGGCGGAGTCGATGAAGGCGGGATCGACGAAGGCGAAGCCCGGCTCCTGCGCGTCGCCGCCAGCCGTGTTCGGCCGGTCCTCGATCCGCACCACGGCGAAGAGCGCGCCGAGCCGAGACAGGCGGCCCCAGGCGTCGTTCTCGGCCTGGAGCGGGATCGAGAAGACGATGGCGATATGGACGATCGCCGCGCCGACGAGGCCGATCAGAAGAGCCAGAAACAGCTTACCCATCGACGAGGCACCCGGTGCGCACGATGAAGGGCATGGCGATGGGCGCGGCGCCGATGTCGGTGCTGATCGGCGTGTCGTAGAACGTCAGGGCCAGGACGTAGCCTCCGGTGCCTTCCACGGCCAGCCAGTTGCCCGCCTTGGCGCGGGGGCCGACCGAGATCACCGCGCGATTGTCGTCCGAGCGCATCCAGTGGAGCGAGACGAGATGGGACGGGCGACCCTCGGCCACCGGCACGGGCTGCCCGGCGAGGTCGAAGGCCGAGAGCGTGGCGATGCGCGCGGGGGGGTAGGCACCCTCCAGCCGGTAGTCGCATTCGCGGCGCAGCTCGCGACCCTGCGTGTCCACCCGCGCCTGGAAGGCGACGCCCTCGCCGAGCCCGAGGGTCAGGTCGCCCGAGCGCGCGAGCCGCGCCTTGGAGTAGGGATCGGCCGTCGGCGAGCCCGCCGTGCGGTCGGCGTGCCACGGCCCGACGATCTGGATATCGGCGCCCTCGTAGCTTTCCAGCATGCGGGCGGCCGACCAGGTGCCGAGACCCAACGCGACGCCGATGGCCAGAAGGGTGAGGAGAAGGAAGCGCATGGGCGGTGTATGACCCCGATCCGGCGGACGCGCCAGACCCAAGCGTCAGCGGCTGACGCTGGGCGCGGGACCTTCGGGCCGGGTGGCGGCGAACTTCTCCGGCCCCGCCGGCTCCAGCGTCGACAGCAGCAGTTCGAGATCGGACAGGATCCGGCGCGTGTTGCTGTTGATGAGGCTCGGCCGGGCGATCTGGGGCGCCTGATCGCCCTCCGGCTTGGGCACGTCTATGGAGCCGGGGGCCGGGATCGGATTGTCGATGAAGGGGATCGGACGCAGCTCGATGCCCTGGTGCGCGGCTTCCATGAAACGCTGCCAGGTCATGGCCGGCAGTCCGCCGCCGGTCAGCTTGTTGGTCGGCTTGAAACTGTCGTTGCCATACCAGACCGCGGCGGTGAAGTTGCCGGTGAAGCCGACGAACCACGCGTCGCGATAGCTCTGGGTCGTGCCCGTCTTGCCGCCCGCGCGGGTCATGGACAGCCGGGCGCGGCGGGCGGTGCCGATTTCCGGAATGCGCACGAACATCTGGTTCATGCTCTTGGTGGCCTGTTCCGAGAGCACGCGGCGGCGGGGCGGCAGGTCGCGCTCGGCGTCCCACAAGACGCGGCCCTCGGCGTCGGTGATCTGCTGGATGGCGTGGCGGTTGGACGTGAGCCCGCCCGCGGGGAACACCGAATAGCCGGTCGCCTGGTCGAGGACGGTGACCTCGTTGGTGCCGAGCGCGATGGTCTTGTCGCCGCGCAGGGGTGTCTCGACGCCCATGCTGCGGGCGAGCTCGGCGACCTTGCCAGGGCCGGATTCCTGGCTGAGCTTGACCGCCACCGTGTTGAGCGAGCGGGCCATCGCGTCCTGGATCTGGAGGCGGCCCGCGTATTTCAGCCCGTAGTTCTGCGGCGACCAGTTGCCGACGCTCACCGGCCCGTCGACGATCATGTCGGTCGGCTTGTGACCGTTCTCCATGGCCAACGCGTAGACATAGGCCTTGAACGAGGAGCCCGGCTGGCGGGTGGCGCGAGTGGCGCGGTTGAACTGCGACAGGCCGTAGTCGCGGCCGCCCACCATGGCGACCACGCCGCCGTCGTCGGCGATCACCGCCATGGCGCCTTCCTCGACGTTGAAGGTCTTGCCGTACTGGCGGAGGTGGAAGTCGATCGATTCGTCGGCGAGCTGCTGGAGGCCCATGTCGATCGTGGTGCGGGCGACGAAGGTGCGCTGGGGCAGGTCGGCCGCGATGCGCTGGATCTCGTCGAACGCGAAGTCGAGGAAATAGTCGGGCGAGCGGATCACCGAGCGATCCACCGCCGTGGCCGGATGGCGTCGGGCGGCGACGACCTGGCCCTCGGTCATGAAGCCGGAGTCGACCATGGCGCTCAACACGACATTGGCGCGGGCGCGGGCGGCGGGCAGGTTGTTGTGCGGGGCGTACTGCGTCGGCGCCTTGAACAGGCCTGCGAGCATGGCGGCCTCGGCGAGGTTCACGTCTCGGATGTTCTTGCCGAAGTAGAACTCGGCCGCCGCCGCCGCGCCGTTGGCGCCGCCGCCCATGTAGGCGCGGTCGAGATACATGCCGAGGATCTCACGCTTGGTGAGGTTGGCCTCGAGCCAGAGCGCCAGGAAGGCCTCGTTGACCTTGCGCTCCAGCGAACGCTCGTTGGAGAGGAAGACGTTCTTGGCGAGCTGCTGGGTGAGGGTCGAGCCGCCCTGCACCACGCCGCCGGCCCGCGCGTTCTGGCCGAGCGCGCGGCCGAGGCCGATGAAGTCGATGCCCCAATGCTCGAAGAAGCGGCGATCCTCCGTCGCGAGCACCGCCTTGACGAAGTGGTCGGGCAGCTCGTCGATCGGAACCGCGTCGGCCTTGAGGATGCCGCGCCGGCCGATCTCGTTGCCGTGCCGGTCGAGGAACAGGACGGAGTAGTCGGCCTGCTGGGGAAGGCCCGCGACGGTCTTCTTCATGGCAGGCTGGGCGAGCACCAGGAGCACCACGAAACCGGCGAGGCCGATCGTCAGCGTCTCGCAGCAGAGCTCCACCACCACCCGGTTGAAGCCGCGCACGCGGAAGCGGCGCGAGGCGATCGTGACGCTTTCCCAAGCGGCGGAAAAGCCATGGAAAATCCGCCAGAGCGTGGTATCCAGCCAGGCGTCGACCTCCATCAGTCGAGACGGGGCGCGCCGGCCCCCTGGCTTGGACGAGAACAGTTTCGGCACGGTCAGCCCATCCCCCGGCGCGCCGGGGCGACGCGTCGGACCATCTTACAAGAACCTGTCGGCGAGACAATCTGCCCGCCGCTCCGCCGCCCTCGGCGAGGGACGGACGGGACGCGAAGCGGGCGGTTCGGTGGCACCGCCGACAGGGCTCCAGAGATCGCAGAGCAAGATGAACGAAACCCCCTTCTGGATGCGAAAATCGCTGGACGAGATGAGCGGCGAGGAATGGGAATCGCTGTGCGACGGCTGCGGCCGCTGCTGCCTGAACAAGCTGGAGGACTGGGACACCGGCGAGATCGTGTGGACCAACGTCGCCTGCCACATGCTGGACGGGGAGAGCTGCCGCTGCGCCGACTACGCGAACCGCCACGCCACCGTGCCGGACTGCGTGACGCTGACGCCCGACCTCGTGCGCTCCATCGCGTGGCTGCCGCCGACCTGCGGCTACCGGCTCGTGGCGGAGGGGCGGCCGCTCTACTGGTGGCACCATCTCGTGTCGGGCGATCCGGACACGGTGCACGAGGCACGCATCTCGGTGCGCGGGCGCACGGTGAGCGAGGAGGGCATGGAGCCCGAGGACTACGAGGATCACCTTGCCGCGTGGCCCGGCGAGGATCCGGGCGAGGGCGAGATGCCACAAATAGGAAAATCATCAAAATTAGGAAAATAGTCATTGACACCGTGACGGTGCCGATGTAGGGTTCAGGCATAGTCGAATTGGTGCGCTTCAAAGGCGGTCGCTTCCCGGAAGGGACGGCCGCCTTCGGCGTTTCGGGGGAGGGATGCGGATGGGCAAGCCGGGCGAGACGCTTTTGTCCGAGCGCCTGTTCGCGGCGCTCACCGCCGAGGTCTCGGCGCTGGAGCGGCGGCCGCGGCGCGTGGCCGACAAGCCCGGCGAGCCGGTGCCGAAGAAGACGGCGGCCGAACGGAGCGCGGAGGCTAAGGCTCGCGTCGAGGCGATCTCGCAGCTCACCCGGACGCTGGAGAAGCTTCTGGACCTGCGCCAGCTCGAGGCGCTGGCGCGCGAGACCGGACGCCGCGAGGACGAGGCGGAGGCCGAAGGCCTGCGCACCGAGATGCTGAGGCGCCTGCGGGCGATCGACGCCCGGCGCGGCGGGGCGCCGGGCCTGTTCGAGGCCATCGCGCCGGCCGACGGGACGACGATCTAATGGACGGCGGCTTCTGGAGCGAGGTCGAGCGCGAGCTGGACCGGCAGCCGGCGTACGTCCTGCGGCGCGCGCTGCCGCCCTGGGCGCTGTGCGCGCGGCCGGCGCAACTGCCGCCGCCGGGCGATTGGCGGCAATGGCTGCTGATCGGCGGGCGCGGCTCGGGCAAGACGCGGGCCGGCGCCGAATGGGTGCGGGCCATGGCGCTGGGCGAGGCGCCGTTGGCGGGGCGCGTGCACGGGCGGATCGCCTTGGTGGCGGAGACGCTGGGCGACGCGCGCGAGGTGATGGTGGAGGGCGAGAGCGGGCTCCGGGCGCTGGACTACGCGACGCGCCCGGTGTTCGAGGCCTCGCGGCGGCGGCTGGTCTTCGCCAACGGGGCGGTGGCGCAGGTGTTCTCCTCGGAGGACCCCGACGCCCTGCGGGGCTACCAGTTCGACGCGGCCTGGGGCGACGAGCTGGCCAAGTGGACCCATGCGCAGGACTGTTTCGACAACCTGCAGCTGGCGCTGCGGCTGGGCGAGCATCCCCGGATGCTGCTGACCACGACGCCGCGCGCGGTGCCGATCTTGAAGCGGCTCACCGCCGAGGAGGCGACGGCCGTGACGCGGATGCGAACCGCCGAGAACGCGGGCAACCTCGCGGCCGGCTTCGTGACGGCGATGGAAGCGCGCTACGGCGGCTCGCGGCTGGCGCGGCAGGAACTTGACGGCGAGATGATCGAGGCGCGCGAGGACGCACTGTTCGACCGGGCGTCGATCGACCGGCTTCGGGTGCGCGCCGCACCGGACCTGTCGCGCATCGTGGTGGCGGTCGACCCGCCGGCCTCGTCCGGCCGGACCTCCGACGCCTGCGGCATCGTGGCCGCCGGGCTGGCGCCGGACGGGACCATCTACGTGCTCGCCGATCGCAGCCGGCGCGGGCTGAAGCCGCCGGAATGGGCGGCCGCCGCCGTGTCGCTCTACCGCGAGCTGGAGGCGGACCGGATCGTCGCCGAGGTGAACCAGGGCGGCGAGATGGTGGAGGCCGTGCTGCGGACCGTGGCGCCGGAGGTGCCCGTCTCGGCCGTTCGCGCCACGCGCGGCAAGTGGGTGCGGGCCGAGCCCGTGGCCGCGCTCTACGAGCAGGGACGGGTGCGCCATGCCGGGGGCTTCGCCGAGCTGGAGGACGAGCTGTGCGACTTCGGCCCCAACGGCCTGTCGAACGGCCGGTCGCCCGATCGGCTCGACGCCATGGTCTGGGCGGTGACGGCGCTGTCGCAGCCGCGCGCGGAGCCGCGCATCCGTCGGCTTTGATTTCAACTGTTTGTGGCCTTCCGTTCAACGGAGACGTGAGATGGGTTTGACGACGAGGCTGCGGGCCCTGGCGGGGCTCGTGCCCGCGCCCGCACGGACGGGCGCGCCGGAAACGCGCTCGGGAAGCCCCGGCGGGGCGCTGGTGTTCGCCGGGGCGGCGGACGAGGCCGACTGGAGCGAACGATCCTACGGGTCGCTGGCCCGCGCGGGCTTCATGCGCAATCCGATGGTGTATCGATGCGTGCGGCTGATCGCAGAGAATGCGGCGGCGGTGCCGTTCCTGCTCTACGAGGGGCGGCGCGAAGTGGAGGCGCACGCGATCCTCGACCTCCTCGCGCAGCCCAACGGCCTGCAGGACGGGGCGGCGCTGATCGAGACCCTGGTCGGCCATCTCCTCCTGTCCGGCGCGGCGCATGTGGAAGCGAGCGTGCTGGACGGCGTCCCGCGCCAGCTCCATGCGCTGCGGCCGGACCAGATCCGCACCGTCTCGTCGGCCGACGGCTGGCCGGAGGCGGTGGAGCATCGGGTCGGCGGGCGGGTGCGGCGGATCGCGCTGGAGGGCGACGGCGGTCGGCCGGCCCGCATCCTGGCGATCCGGCTGTTCCACCCGCTCAGCGAGGCGGACGGTTTCGCGCCGGTCGGCGCGGCGCAGACGGCGCTGGACCTGCACAACGCGGCGACGCGCTGGAACAAGGCGCTGCTCGACAATTCGGCGCGGCCCTCCGGCGCCCTGGTCTACCAGCCGGGCGACGGCGGCAACCTGTCGAGCGACCAGTTCGAGCGGCTGAAGGCGGAGCTGGAAAGCGGCTATGCGGGCGCGGCACGCGCCGGCCGGCCGATGCTGCTGGAAGGCGGGCTCGACTGGAAGGCGATGGCGCTCAGTCCGCGCGACATGGACTTCCTGGAAGCGCGCAACGGCGCGGCGCGGGACGTGGCGGTCGCCTTCGGCGTGCCGCCCATGCTGCTCGGCATTCCGGGGGACGCGACCTATGCCAACTACGCCGAGGCGAACCGGGCTCTGATCCGCCTGACGGTGCTGCCGCTGGTGGCGCGGCTTGCTGCCGCGCTCGGGCATTGGCTCGGCGCGTTCTTCGACGACGGGAACGGCCTGCGGCTCGGCTTCGACGCGGACCGCATCGAGGGACTTTCGCTCGAGCGCGAGGCTCTGTGGACGCGGCTGCAGGGCGCGAGCTTCCTCGACGACGACGAGAAGCGCGAGGCCGTGGGCTATGGCCCGCGCGCCTCGAAGTGACGGGGGTGGAAGAACCATGGATACGATGACGGGGGACGTCGCGTCCCCGCTGGCGCTCTTCGGCGCCAAGCTGGCGGGTGCCGTGGGAGGGTCGGTGATCTCGATCGCCTATCTCCTGCCGAACGGCCGGCGCGAGGCGTTGGCACGCTTCCTGACCGGCGCGGTGACCGGCGTGGTGTTCGGAGGGCCGGCGGGGATCGCACTCGGCGACCATCTGTCGCTCGGCGACCGGATCGGCCCTGCGGAGCTGATGCTGATCGGTTCGGCGGCCGCCAGCCTCTCGGCCTGGTGGGCGCTCGGTGCGCTGCACCGCTTCGTAGAAGGCCTCTGGGTCCGGCCGGTGCGTTCGGGAGGGACGGCGCGATGACGCGAGTGCCTTCCATCAAACGGACCATGCCGCTCGCCGCGGTGGCCGAGGACGACGAGCCCGGCCTGATCCGGGGCTACGCAAGCCTGTTCGACCGGACCGACCGGGCTGGCGACCGGATCCTGCGCGGGGCCTTCGCCCGGTCGCTGGAGGAGCGCACGGCCTCCGGGGTGCGGATGCTGTGGCAGCACGACCCGGCCGAGCCGATCGGTCGCTGGACCGTGCTGCGCGAGGACGCGCGAGGCCTCTACGCCGAAGGGCGGCTCGAGCTCGGCAGCCGGCGTGGGCGGGAGGCCCTGGCGCTCCTGAGGGGCGGGGCGATCGACGGGCTGTCGATCGGCTTCCGCACCCGGCGATCCAAGCCGCTCCGCGACGCCGCGCGCCGGCTTCTCACCGACATCGACCTCTGGGAAATCTCGCTCGTGACGTTTCCCATGCAGGAGGCGGCGCGCGTGCGCGAGGTGCGCGGGCTGGCGCTCGGCTGGGCGCGGGCGCTGCGCGAGGCGGCTCGGCGGATCGCGCCGCGCGGGCTGCCGGTCGGCACCTGACCGGCGCCCCTTCCGCCATTTTCCCTTCTTCGCGCCCCGCGCCCGGACATCCGGCGCGGGGTTCGCTTTTTCCACCGAGCCAAGGAGACGACATGCAGACCTTCCACCAGGGTGCGCCCGAGACCAAGGCCAGCGGCGGACGCGAGGGCGCCGAGGCGCTGAACGAGTTCATGGGGGCCTTCGAGGCCTTCCGCGAGGCCAACGACGAGCGGCTGTCGCAGATCGAGAAGCGCATGAGCGCCGACGCCCTGACGGGCGAGAAGGTGGAGCGCATCTCCAAGGCGATGGACGAGCAGGAGAAGCGCATGGAGCGCCTCGTGCTCAAGGGCATGCGGCCGCCGGCCGGCGGCGGCGAGACGGCGGGCGCCGAGCCGACCGAGCACCGCTCCGCCTTCGAGGCCTATGTGCGCGGCGGCGACGAGACCCGCCTGCGCCGGTTGGAGGAGAAGGCGATGTCCGGCCTCGCGGGCGCGGACGGCGGCTTCCTGGTGCCCTCGGAGACGGAAACCGAGATCGGCCGCCGGCTGGCCGCCGTCTCGCCCATCCGGGGCATCGCCAGCGTGCGCACCGTGTCGTCGGCGGTGCTGCGCAAGCCCTTCGCGCTGAACGGGGCGCAGACGGGCTGGGTGGGCCAGGCGGATGCCCGGCCGCAGACCAACGCGCCGCAGCTCGCGGAGCTGAGCTTCCCGACCATGGAGCTCTACGCGATGCCGGCCGCCACCAACGCGCTGCTGGACGACGCGGCGGTCGATATCGACGCTTGGATCGGCGAGGAAGTGGAGCAGGCCTTCGCGGCGCAGGAGGGCGCGGCCTTCGTGAACGGCGACGGCGTGTCGAAGCCCAAGGGCTTCATGTCCTATCCGACGGTGACCGAAAGCGCCTTCGCCTGGGGGAGCGTCGGGACCGTCTCGACCGGAGCGAACGGCGGCTTCATGGCGGGTGCTGCGGGGGACGCGCTGATCGATCTGATCTACGCGCTCAAGGCGGGCTATCGCCAGAACGCCAGCTTCGTGATGAACCGGCGGACCCAGAGCGCCGTGCGCAAGCTCAAGGACGCCGACGGGAACTACCTCTGGGCGCCGCCCTCGGCGGCCGGCGCGCGGGCGACGCTGATGGGCTTCCCGGTGGTGGAGGCCGAAGCCATGCCGGACATCGGCGCGGCCGCCAAGGCCATCGCCTTCGGCGATTTCGGCCGCTTCTACCTCGTGGTGGACCGCCAGGGCGTGCGCGTCCTGCGCGACCCCTACAGCGCCAAGCCCTACGTCCTGTTCTACACGACCAAGCGCGTGGGCGGCGGCATCCAGGACTTCGACGCCGCCAAGCTCCTGAACTTCGTGGCCTGACGACACGGCCGGGCGGGGACGCCCGGCCGCTCTCCCCCTCATGCGGATCGGGACTGACATGATCTGGATCGACAACGGGCCACCGGCCGCCGAGCCTGTGACGCTGGCCGAGGCTAAGGCGCATCTGCGCATCGACCGCGCCGACGAGGATGGCACGATCGAGGGTTTCCTGCGCGCCGCGCGCGAGACGATCGAGGCGCGAACGGGATTGGTCCTGGCGCGGTGTGGCTTCCGGCTCTGCCTGGACAGCCCGGCTGCCGCGGACCTGGCGCTGTCGCGCCGGCCGGCGCGCGCGGTGCTCGCCGCCCGGTGGTTCGACGGGGCCGGGACGCCGCAACACGCGGACCCGGCCGCCGTGCGCATCGTGCGCGACGGCGGTGCGCTCCGGCTGCCCCGCGATCTGACCGGCCGGACCGGATGCGACGTCGAGCTCGAGCTCGACATGGGCCTCGACGCCGGGGCGGTTCCCGACATGCTCCGGCTCGCGATCCTCCATCTCGTGTCGATCTCCTTCGACATGCGCGGCGCGGCGTCGGCCGCCATGCAGCCCGCGCTGATGCCGCCGCTGGTGCGCGGGCTGCTGGCGCCGTACCGGCGGGTCGGCCTCTGATGGCGCCGCTGTTCATCGACGCCGGTCTCCTGCGCCACCGGGCGGCGATCGAGCGCAACGAGATCGTGCCCGACGACATGGGCGGGGGCCGGGACGCCTGGGTGGAGGTGGGCGAGACGTCGGTGCGTCTGGAGCCCCTCACGGTGGAGGTGGAGGAGCGATGGGGGCAGCGCATGGGCGCGGCGACGCATCGCGTCACCCTGCGGGCGCGCGACGGGCTCGACCGGGGCATGGCGTTCCGCATCGGCTCGCGGCGCTTCGTGATCCGTGCGCTGCAGGACCCGGACGAGACCGGACGCTACCTCGTATGCCGCTGCGAGGCCGAGGCATGATCGCGCGCGTCGAGGTGCGGCTGCGGCGCGACGCGCTCGCGGCGCGCGTGCGCGAGACGGTCCGACGCGCGGCGACGGACCGGGCGATGCGGGCGCTGGCGGAGGCCGACGCGGCCACCGGGCCGCCTGACGAAAAGTTAACTACGAGGACGCGTGCGGATGGTTTATCACGCGATGTGTGACGCGGTGTTTCTCCGTGATCCGAGGAGCGAAGAGGACTGAATGCCATGGCGCATCCCAGCGCTGAACTCCAGACCACCATCGTCTCGGCCCTGACGCACGACCCGGCCCTGCTCGCCCGGCTGGGCGGGCCGAAGGTGTTCGACCGCGTGCCCGAACGGGCCGCCTTTCCCTATCTCACGCTCGGCCGCACCGCCGTGGTGGACTGGTCCACCGGTACGGAGGACGGCGCCGAGCACATCCTGACGCTGCATGTCTGGGCCAGGGGGGGCTCGAAGCAGGAGACCTACGAGATCATGGACATGGTCTCGAACCGCCTTCACGACCAGACGCTGCCGCTGACCAGCCATCGCCTGGTGAACCTCCAGCTCCAGTTCGCCGAGGCGCGCCAGGAGCCGGACGGCCCGGCCTATCACGGCATCCTGCGCTTTCGCGCGGTGACCGAACCGTTGGCCTGACGCGCCGACGCATCCGAGACGAGTATCGCGAAGGGCGGTCCGAAAGGGCCGCCCTTCTTCGTTTGGCCTCACGAAGGAGGATAGGTCGTCATGGGCGCACAGAAGGGTAAGGACCTGCTGCTGAAGGCCGACCCGGACGGGATCGGCACGTTCTCGACGCTGGCGGGGCTGCGCTCGCGTCGCATCTCGTTCAACGCGGAGACGGTGGACGTGACCGACAGCGAGAGCGCCGGGCGCTGGCGCGAGCTGCTGGGCGGGGCGGGGGTGCAGCGCGCCTCGCTGTCCGGCTCGGGCATCTTCAAGGACGCGGCGTCGGACGCCTCGCTGCGCCGGCTCTTCTTCGAGGGCCGGATCGCCTCGTTCCAGACGGTGATCCCCGATTTCGGCACGGTGACGGGGCCGTTCCAGGTCACGGCCCTCGAGTACGGCGGCGAGCACAACGGCGAGGTATCCTTCGAGATCTCGCTGGAGTCGGCTGGCGCGCTCCAGTTCGCGGCGCTCTGAGATGGCCGCGAACCGAAGGCGCGGCGAGGTCGAGGCGGTGCTGGACGGGCAGGCGCACCGGCTCTGCCTGACGCTGGGCGCGCTGGCGGAGCTGGAGGACGCGTTCGCGCTCGAGGACATCGCGAGCCTGGCCCAACGCTTCGGCAGTGGTCGGCTATCCGCGCGCGACCTGACGCGCATCATCGCGGCCGGGCTGCGGGGCGGCGGCACGCCCGCCACGGACGAGGCGGTCGCCGCCATGGCCATCGACGGCGGTGCGGCAGGGGCGGCGCGCATCGCCTCCGAACTCCTGACGGCGGCCTTCGGCGGGCCGGAGGAGACGACCGACCGCCCTTGAGCGCCGCCGCGCCGGACCACCGGTCGGACGCGGCGGCCTTTCCCTGGAACGAGATGTTCGCGGCGGCGGTGTGCGTCCTGCGCCTGACGCCGGACGCCGTGTGGCGTGCCACGCCGCGCGAGCTGGCGCTGGCGCTCGGGCCCTTCGCCGGGCTCGCCGCGCCGCCCAGCCGGGCACGGCTCGACGACCTGATGCAACGCTTTCCCGACACGAGGTGACACATGGTGGAAACGGTGGATGCGCTGCGCATCGCGGTGGAGGCCGACACCAGCGGCTTCGATCGCGCGCTGGGCGACCTCTCGACCCGCGCCAACGCCTTCGGCGCCGCGCTGACCAGCGCGTTTCGCGGGGCGGTCGGCGGCGGGCGCTCGCTGGACAGCGTGCTGCGCCAGCTCGGCGGCCGGATCTCGACGATCGCGCTGGACGCCGCGCTGAGACCCCTGACGCAGATCGCCGGCGGGCTCCTGGGGCAGGTGCTGTCCGGCGTCGGCGGTGGCGTCGTCGCGGGCGCGGGCGGCGGTGCGACGCCGGGCGGCATCGTGCCCTTCGCCAAGGGCGGCGTGGTGCGCGCGCCGAGCTTCTTTCCGCACGGCGGGCGGATCGGCCTGATGGGCGAGGCGGGCGCGGAGGCGATCCTGCCGCTGCGGCGCGGGCCGGACGGCTCGCTCGGCGTCGCCGCCCCGGCCGGGGCGGGCCGGGCGGGCCCTTCGATCGTCTTCAACGTCTCCACGCCGGACGCGCCGAGCTTCCGGCGCGCCGAGGTGCAGATCCAGGCGATGATCGCCCGCGCGGCGATGCGCGGACAAAGGGGGCTGTGACCATGATCGCCTCGTTCAGCGAAGAGCGGTTCCCGCTGCGCGTCGCCTTCGGCACGACGGGCGGGCCGGAGCGGCGGACCGACATCGTGCGGCTGTCGACCGGCTACGAGAACCGCAACCAGCGCACCCGACATTCCTGGCGCCGCTACGACGCCGGGTCGGGCGTGCGCAGCGTGGAGGACCTCGCGGCCGTGCTCCATTTCTTCGAGGCGCGGCGGGGGCGGATGACGGGGTTCCGCTTCCGCGACCCGTTCGACTTCTCGTCCGCTGCCGGTGGCGCCGCCCCCACCGCCTTCGACCAGCCGCTCGGCACCGGGGACGGGGAAACCACGACGTTCACGCTGCAGAAGCAGTATGGGCAGGGCGCGGACGCCTATCGGCGGCCGATCCGCAAGCCGGTGCCGGGCAGCGTCCGGATCGGCGTCGCGGGCGCCGCGCAAGGCGACGGCTTCGCCGTGGACGCCACCACGGGAACGGTGACCTTCGCGACGCCGCCGGCGGCCGGAACGGTGCTCACCGCCGGCTTCGAGTTCGACGTGCCGGTGCGCTTCGACATGGACCACCTCTCCGTCAACGTCGCGGCTTTCGAGGCGGGCGACATTCCCACGATCCCACTGGTGGAGGTTCGACCGTGACCGGTGTTTCGGACGACTTTCGCGCGCGGTTGCGGCAGCCGGCGACGACGCTGGCGCATGCCTGGCGCGTGACGCGCACGGACGGCGAGGTCTTCGGATTCACCGACCACGACGAGGACCTCGCTTTCGCCGGCACCGTCTTTTGCGCACGGACGGGCTGGACCGCGGGCGAGGCCGAGGCGGGGCTCGGGCTGGCCGCCGGCACGCACGCGGTGGACGGGGCGCTGTCGTCGGAGGCGATCCGCGAGGAGGACATCGCGGCCGGTCTGTTCGACGGGGCGCGGGTCGAGATCTTCCGCGTCGACTGGCGGAAGCCGGACGACCACCTTCTGATCGACGTGGCGGATTTCGGCGAGATCACGCGCAACGACGTGGGGATGACGGTCGAGCTTCGCGGGCTGGCGGCCCGGCTCGACCGGCGGCACGGGCGCTTCTATCGCCGACGCTGCGACGCGGCGCTGGGCGACGCGCGCTGCCGCGTCGACCTCGCGCCCTGGACGCGCGTCGGGCGGATCGCATCGCTCGCGGAGCGGCGACTGGTACTGGAGGGGCTCGGCACCTTCGACCTCGACCCATACCGCGACGGGCGGCTCGCCGTCGGCACGGTGCCCGAACGGACCGTGGCCGGCCTTCGCGCCGCGGACGACGGGACGGTGGTGGCGGACATCGTCGAGGCGCTGGCGCCGAGCTGGGCGGTCGGTGACGAGGCGCGTGTGACGGCGGGCTGCGACCGAAGCTTCGCCACCTGTCGCGAACGGTTCGCCAACGGTCTCAACTTCCGGGGATTCCCGCACATTCCCGGCGCGGACGCGGCGCTGGCGGTGGCTAAGAGCGACGGGCTGCACGACGGCTCGGCGGTGGTGCCGTGAGCGCGCGCGAGCAGGCGCTGGCGGCGGCGCGCAGCTTTCTCGGCACGCCATATCGCCACCAGGGCAGCCGGCGCGGCGTCGGGTGCGACTGCCTCGGCCTCGTTCGCGGGGTCTGGCGGGAGCTCTTCGGCCGGGAGCCGGAAGCGCCGGTCCCCTATACGCCGGATTGGGCGGAGAGCGGCGCCGGCGATCCGCTGATGGCGGCGGCGCGGCATCATTTCCAGGCGATCCCGGTTGGCGATGGCCGGCCCGGCGACCTTGTGCTGTTTCGCTGGCGGGACACCGGTCCCGCCCGCCACTGCGGCATCCTGGACGAGCCGGACACGGCGGGGCCGCGGCTGATCCACGCCTACGAGGGCGCTTCGGTCGTGTCCTCTCCCCTGACACCGGGCTGGGCCGGCCGGATCGCCGGCACCTTTCGCTTTCCCGACGAGGCCTGACCCATGGCGACCATTCTTCTGCAAGCGGCGGGCGGGGCGCTCGGCGGCCTGATCGGCGGCCCGTTCGGGGCCGTCGCGGGCCGCGCGGTCGGCGCGCTGGGCGGGTCCGCGCTCGACACCCGGCTGATGGCCGGCAGTTCGCGGCGCGAGGTCGGCCGACTGGCGACGAGCCGCGTGATGGAGGCGGACGAAGGCGCAGGCGTCGCGCGCGTCTACGGCACGGCGCGCGTGGCAGGGCAGGTGATCTGGACGACCCGCTTCGAGGAGGCGAGCCGGACGGAGCGGCAGGGCGGAAAGGGCGGGGCGTCCGGCGGCACCACGACCACGACCACCTATAGCTATTTCGGCAACGTGGCCGTGGCGCTCTGCGAGGGACCGATCGCCTGCGTTCGCCGGATCTGGGCGGACGGCGAGGAACTGGACCTCGAGACGATCCAGTGGCGCCTGCATCCGGGTGACGAGACCCAGGCGCCCGATCCGCTGATCGAGGCGAAGCAGGGCTTCGGCCGGGCGCCGGCCTATCGCGGGCTGGCCTATCTCGTGTTCGAGCGGCTGCCGCTGGAGCGCTGGGGCAACCGCATTCCGCAGATCTCCTGCGAGGTGGTGCGCCCGGTCGGAAACCTCGAGAACCGCGTTCGCGCGATCACCATCATTCCCGGAGCGACGGAGCACGGCCTCGATCCGGCCGTGGTGCGCGAGCGGATCGGCGCGGGCGAGGATCGGCTCCTGAACCGCAACATGCTGCATGGCGCGAGCGACTTCGCGGCCTCGCTGGACGAACTGACGGCGATCTGCCCGAGCCTCGAGCGCGCTGCGCTCGTGGTCGCCTGGTTCGCCGACGACCTTCGGGCGGGGCGGGCCACGTGCCGCCCGGGAGTCGAGACCGCCTGGCGCGACGAGGCCGAGACGTGGAGCGCCGGCGGCGTCGGCCGGACCGGCGCACGTGTCGTCTCGCGGGTGGACGGCGGGCCGGCCTATGGCGGCACGCCATCGGACGCGGGCGTTCGCCGCGCGCTGCATGCACTCCGCGCAAAGGGCTTGAAGGTGACCTTCTATCCCTTTCTTCTGATGGACATTCCGCCCGGAAACGGCCTGGCCGATCCGCATGGCTGGACGACGCAGGCGCCGTTCCCCTGGCGGGGACGGATAACGCTGGAGGTGGCCGAGACGCGGCCCGGCACGGGCGACCGCACGTCGGCGGCACGCTCCGAGATCGACCGCTTCGTCGGAACGGCGCGCGTGGCGGACTTCTCCCTCGTCGCGGGCGGCGTGCGGTACTCGGGACCGGCGGAATGGTCCTACCGGCGGATGATCCTCCATCAGGCCCATCTGGCGAGGGCGGCGGGCGGGGTGGACGCCTTCGTGATCGGCTCGGAGATGCGCGGGCTGACGCGGCTGCGCGACGAGGCCGGCCGTTTCCCCTTCGTGGAGGCGCTGGTGGCGCTGGCGCGCGACGTGAAGGCGGTGCTGCCGGACGCGCTCGTAACCTACGCGGCCGACTGGAGCGAATATTTCGGCTATCGGCCGGCGGACGGCAGCGGCGACCTCTTCTTCAACCTCGACCCGCTCTGGGCGGACCCGGCCGTCGGGGCGGTGGGGATCGACAACTACCTGCCGCTGTCGGACTGGCGGGACGACGGCGGGGACCGTCCGCGCGACGGCATGGCTTCGCCGTACGATCTCGACGGCCTGGTCGCGGGGATCGCCGGCGGCGAGTATGCGGACTGGTTCTACGCGGGCGACGCGGAGCGCCGGGCGGGCGAGAGACGCGCCATCACCGACGGGCTGGGCAAACCGTGGGTGTTCCGCGCCAAGGACATCCGCTCCTGGTGGAGCGAGCCGCACGTGGAGCGGCGCGGCGGCGTGGAGGTCGCGGGGCCGACCGCCTGGGAGCCGAGATCGAAGCCGGTCTGGTTCACGGAGCTCGGCTGCCCGGCGATCGACAAGGGCGCGAACCAGCCCAACGTGTTCCTGGACCCGAAATCGGCCGAGAGCGCCTTTCCGCATTTCTCGAACGGCGGGCGGGACGACCTCCAGCAGAGGCGGTTTCTCGAGGCACACCAACGCCACTGGGACAACGCGGTGCCGGGCTTCGATCCCGAGCGCAACCCGGTGTCGCCCCTGTATGGCGGGCGCATGGTGCCGGCGGATGCCGTGCATGCGTGGACCTGGGACGCGCGGCCCTTTCCCGCCTTTCCCGAACGCGGCGCGCTCTGGCGCGACGGCGACAACTGGCAACGGGGCCACTGGCTCAACGGCCGCCTCGGCCGGGCGCCGATGGACGGCCTGATCGCCGCGATCCTCCGCGACCACGGGTTCGAGGCCTTCGACGTCGCGGGCGTGGACGGCATGGTCGGCGGCTTCGTGGTGTCCGGCCCCGGAACGGCGAGGGACGAGCTGGAGGGGTTTCTGCGGCTGACCGGGATCGAGGCCTTCGCGCGCGGCGGCGTGCTGCGGTTCCGGTCGATCGCCCGCCGCGGCGCGCAGGCCGAGGCGACGGCTCTGGTGGACCCGCCGGACGACGCACCGTTCGAGGTGCGCCGGGCGGAGGACGGAGAGGCGCCGGGCGAGGTCGTGGTCGGGTTTGCGGACGCGGAGCGGACCTATCGCCCGGGCGCGGCGGAGGCCGTTCTGCCGGGCCGATCCCGACCGCGGCAGGCCACGGTGGAACTGCCCGTCGTGCTGACCGAAGGCGAGGCGCGGCGATTGGCGCGCGGGCTTCTCGACCGCCAGGTCGGCGAGCGCGAGGTGGCGCGCTTCGCGCTTTCGCCGACGGAGATCGACGTGTGCGCGGGCGACCGGCTGGCGATCGAGGGGCGGCCCGGCCTGTGGCAGGTGTCGCGGATCGAGGACGGGCTGTCGCGCCGCGTGGAGGCGCTGCGGGTGGGCGGCCGGAGCACGGCGCCGGACGTCGGCCCGCCGGCGGCGACGACGGAGGCGCCGGGCCCCGTGTTCGCCTCGCGTCCGCTGGTGGCCTTCCTCGATCTGCCGAAACTCGATGGCGGGCAGGGTGGCGCGACGGTGGCCATCTCAGCGAGGCCGTGGCTGCCCTACGTCCTCACGGCCCCGGCCTCGGCTTCCGGACCGGCGGCGCGGGTGACGGCCACGGCCCGCGCAACGATGGGGCATCTTGCGGTGCCGCTTGGGCCGGGTCGTGAGGAGATCCTGGATCGGACGCATTCGATCCTGGTGGATCTCGCGGCCGGCAACCTCGCGTCGCTGGACCCCGCGCTCGTGGATGCCGGGCAGAACACGGCGGCGGTCCTCGCCGCGAACGGCTCCTGGGAGGTGGTGCGCTTCCGCGAGGCGGAGGAGGTCGCCCCGTCTCGCTTCCGGCTCCGCGGCCTGTCGCGCGGGGTGGGCGGCACCGGCGAGGAGGCGGGCGCGGGCGCGATGGCGGGCGCACTCTTCGTGCTTCTGGACCGCGCCGCCATCGGCGTGCCGCTGGACGAGAGCGAAGCGGGCGTCGCGACCGAGTGGCGCATCCTGCCTGCCGGGCGACCGCTGGACGACGCGGTGGCGGTGAGGCGCACGGTGGCGCTGGGGCGGCGCGCGCTGCGCCCCCTCTCGCCCGTGCATCTGCGCGGCCGCTACGGGGCGGAGGGCGTCGAGCTGACCTGGAGCCGACGGACGCGGTCCACCGATGCGGCCTGGGAAGGCGTCGACGTGAGCCTCGGCGAGGACCGCGAGGCCTATCGCGTCACGCTGCGCGGCGAGGCGCAGGGACCGACGAGCAAGGAGGTCGGGACCACCGGCCTCAGCCTCTCGGCCGGGGAGCTCGCCGAGCGGCTGAGCGGGTTGCCGGCCGTCCTCTTCGTCGAGGTCGCGCAACTCGGCCAGACATACGGCGCAGGAGCGGCCGCAGGGCTCACGCTGATCCGGCGCTGACGATTTCCAACGAAAGGAGCGGAAGATGGACAATCCGGACGACATCAAGAACTGGTACGAGTCCCGTACGGTCTGGGGTGGGGCGCTGGCGCTGGCGGCTTCGCTCGCGGGGCTGTTCGGCATCGAGATCGTGGGCCTGGCGGGCGACGAGGCGGTGACCGCGCTGACGGCGGCGGCCAGCGCGGTGGGTGCGGCGATCGCGATCTTCGGACGCTTCGACGCGCGCCACCGGATCCGCTGAGCCGGAGGGGCGCCGTGCACGCGGCGCCCCGTTCATTCGACATTCAGCACGCGATCCCTAGTGTTGCGGACAACCGAGCCTGGATGAGTCATGATCCGACCTGCCCCCCGCCGCATCGCCGCATCCGTGTTTCTCGGCCTCGCCCTCGCGACCTCTGCCGCGACGGCGATGCCGATGCGCCAGATCGACGACGGCGCGGCGAATGCAAAGGACATGTCCACGCAGGTTCGCCTCGCGCAGGGAGGCGGCTGCTCGGCCGCTGCCGCGCAGGCCGCCGCACAGTCCGGGGGGCAGGTCCTTTCCGTGCGTACCTCGCAGCAGGGCGACCGCGTGGTCTGCATCGTGACGGTGCTGGTCCCGGCCAGCGACGGGAACCGGCCCCGCCGTCAGACGATCACGATCGAACAGTAAGCCCTGTGGCATGATGGCACGAGAATTCGGGACGGAACCACCATGCGCATCCTGATCGTGGAGGACGACGAGAACCTCCGACGCCAATTGATCGAGGCGCTGACCGGCTCCGGCTACGTGGTGGATCAGGCTGCGGACGGCGAGGACGGACACTTCCTTGGGGATACCGAAAGCTACGACGCGGTGGTCCTGGACGTCGGCCTCCCGAAGATGGACGGCATCAGCGTGCTGGAACGGTGGCGGCGCGAAGGGCGGGACATGCCGGTGCTGCTCCTGACGGCACGCGACCGATGGAGCGACAAGGTTGCGGGCATCGACGCGGGGGCGGACGACTACGTCGCCAAGCCCTTCCACATGGAGGAGGTGCTGGCGCGGGTGCGAGCTCTAATCCGCCGCGCGGCGGGGCACGCGTCGTCCGAGATCCACTGCGGGCCCCTGCGTTTGGACACGAAGTCGTCCAAAGCGAGCCTCGACGGCACGCCGCTGAAACTGACCTCGCACGAATACCGCCTCCTGTCCTACCTGATGCACCACCAGGGAGAACTGGTGTCGCGCACCGAGCTGATCGAACACATGTACGATCAGGACTTCGACCGCGACTCCAACACGATCGAGGTGTTCATCGGCAGGCTTCGACGCAAGATCGGCGTGGACCTGATCGAGACGGTGCGCGGCCTCGGCTACCGCATGCAACACGGCGGCTGATGGCGGCGGAACCTGAAGCCGCCGAGCCCGGCGACGAAAGGCCGGCGCCGACGCGGGAGCGGACCCGCTTCACCGGAAGCCTGACCTTCCGCGTCGTGTCGTTGTCGAGCGTCTGGGTGGTGGCCGCTTTCCTGGTGGTCGCTGGCCTGATCTCCAACCTCTACGAGCGAACGGCGCAGTCGGGCTTCGAGGCCGTGGTGCGCGCGCAGCTCTACAACCTCATCAACTCGGTGACGGTGGACGACGGCGGCGCGCTGTCGGGCGTGCCGAACCTCGGGGACCTGCGCTACTCGCAACCCCTGTCGGGCTGGTACTGGGAGGTGATCCCGGCGAGCGCCAACACGGAGGGGCGGCTCGCTTCCTTCTCCCTCGGCCCGCGCACGATCGCCGCACAGCCGACCGAGCTGGCGCCCTTCGACATGCAGTATCGCCGCGACTACCGGACGGAGGGGCTTGACGGGGAGACGCTCTATGTCGAGGAGGCCGAGGTGGTGCTGGACCAGGAGAACCACACCGCGCGCTTTCGCGTCATGGGCAACGCCAGCGTGGTGCAGTCCGACATCGCCGCCTTCGATCGCAAGATGGCGCTCTATCTCGGCTTCTTCGGCCTCGGTTCGATCGTCATCAACGCCCTGGCGATCCTGTACGGCCTGCGGCCGCTGACCAGCGTGCGCCGCGCGCTGGCGGACGTGCGCGCCGGGCGGGCCGAGCGCCTGAGGGGAGGGTTCCCGGCCGAGATCCGGCCTCTGGCGCTGGAAATGAACGCCCTGATCGACAGCAACCGCCGCATCGTGGAGCGGGCGCGCACGCAGGTCGGGAACCTCGCCCATTCTCTCAAGACACCGGTCGCCGTGCTGCTCAACGAGGCCTCCGCCATCGGCGGCGAGAAGGGGCGGATCGTCGCCGAGCAGGGCGGCATCATGCGCCGGCAGGTGCAGCACTACCTGGATCGGGCGCGGGTGGCGGCGATCGACGGCGCGATCGTGCGCACTCCCGTGGAGCCCGTTCTGGAGCGTCTCCTGAAGGTGATGCGCCGGCTCGAGCCGGACATCTCGTTCGAGCGGCGCGTCGCGGCCGGGTCCGCCGGTTTCATGTTCGCGGGCGAGCAGCAGGACTTGGAGGAGACGGTCGGCAATCTCCTGGAGAACGCGGCGAAGTACGGCCGGGGACGGGTCGTTCTCCACTTGGAGCGTGCGGCCAACGAGAGTTTGCGCATCGTCGTTGAGGACGACGGGCCCGGCCTTTCGGAGGAGGAGATGGTGCAGGCCATGAAGCGGGGCCGCCGTTTCGACGAGCGCCAAGCCGGCAGTGGCCTGGGGCTGTCGATCGTCGCTGATACCGTTTTGCAATACCGGGGATCTTTTCGCCTCGCGCGATCGGAAATCGGAGGATTGCGCGCGGAGGTGATCTTGCCTCGCGCGCCCGACGGGCCGATGTCCTGACACGATGTTTTGTTGTGGCAGCATGGGCCGCTCGCGCGGCGGACGGACGAATGCAGAAATTCTGGACCACCTGCCTCGTCGCCTCGGCCCTGCCTTTCCTGTCGGGTTGCCTGACGAGCGGCGCACGCAACGCGCCCGAGCCGCTGTCGGACCGGGTGGCCGCGCTTCGCGGCAGCATCGCCCCGACCGGCAGCATCAAGCTGAGCGCCGGTGCCGAGCAGCGGGCGCTTCAGGCACAGTACCAGGCGCTTCAGTTCGGAACCGTCGGGCAGCCGGTGGGCTGGGAAGCGGACGGCTTCAAGGGCGAGATCACGCCGACGCAGCTCTACCGCATCGGGTCCCAGGACTGCCGTGGCTATACGCACGTGATCACGCGCGGGACGTCCAAGGTGCGGCAGGTCGGCAGCGCCTGCCGGACGAGCGGCGATCTCTGGACGCCGGTGGCCTGATCCCGCCGGCCGGCCTCGTGCCGAATTGAATGGGATTTTCCGCCGAGGATTGTTAGAGCGGTTCCAGACCGGGGGTGGGCGACGCGATGCCCGCCAGCGAGGCACGCGCGAAGCCGCGCGACGCCCGCCGGTCCGCAATGTCTTCGGTCGGAGGCGGGAGCCTCCGGTCCTTGGGAGCCTCGATGCTGTTCTGGCTCATCGCCTTCTTGCTCGCCGCCGTTTCGACGCTCGTGATCGTCCTGCCGCTTCTGCTGCGTCCCGCGCGCGAGGCGCCGGCGCGCGAGAGCTACGACGAGGAGGTCTATCGCGCGCAGTTGACCGAACTGGGCGAGGACGAGGCGCGCGGCGGCATCGGCGCCGACGAGGCCGCCGCCTCACGCGCGGAGATCGGGCGCCGGCTTCTGCGCGCCCATCAGGCGGCGGAGGCGGCACCCGCCGGGCGCCCGCGCGGCAGGCCCGCGGTGGCGGCCGGGCTCGCCGTCGCGCTGCTGCTTCCGGTCGGCACCTTCCTGTTCTACGACCGTTGGGGTTCGCCGGAAGTGCCGGACCAGCCGTTGGCTCTTCGCGCCGCGCCGACGCAAACGCCCGACATCGCCGCAGCCGTGGCGGAGATCGAGCGTCGCCTGGCCGCCGAACCCGACGATGCCGAGGGCTGGAGCGTGGTCGCACCGGTCTATCTCCGGCTCGGCGAGGGGGAGAAGGCGTCGGCGGCGTTCCGCAACGTCCTGCGCCTGCGCCCGCCCACGGCGCAGACGGTGGCCGGCCTCGGGGAGGCGCTGGTGCAGGCGGCAGGCGGGAAAGTGACCCCGGAAGCCGAGACGGAGTTCCATAAGGCGCTCGCGCTCGACGCCGAATGGGTGCCCGCCCGCTTCTTCCTGGCGCTCGGACTGTCGCAGCAGGGCAGAGCGGCGGAAGCGGCCGAAGCCTGGAGCGACCTCCTGAGGACGGGGCCGCCGGACGGGCCTTGGCGGCCGGTCGCGGAAGCCGCGCTCGCGGACGCGCGCTCGGGCGCGGCCGCACCGCCCGCGACCCCGGCGCCGGGGCCGAGCGCCGAGGACGTCGAGGCGGCCGAGGGCCTCTCGGACGGCGACCGACGTGCGATGGTGGAGGGCATGGTGTCGCGCCTCGCGCAGCGGCTAGACGCCGAGCCTGGGGACGCGGACGGCTGGAAGCGGCTCGTGCGCTCCTACGTCGTTCTCGACCGCCCGGACGAGGCGCTCGCGGCCCTGCGACGAGTGCGCACCGTATTCCCGGCGACTTCGCCGGAGCTTGAGGATATTCTGGGCTTCGCACGCGGGCTCGGACTGAAGGCGGACACGACCACACCATGACGCGAAAGCAGAAGCGCCTTGCTGGCCTCTTCGGCATCCTGGCCGTGGTCGCGACCGCCGCGGGGCTGGTGCTGACCGCGCTCTCGGACAGCGTCGCCTTCTTCAACTCGCCGACGGATATCGTCGCGCACGCGCCCGGCGAGACGCAGCGCATCCGTCTGGGCGGGATCGTCGAGGCGGGCACGGTGCACCGCGACGCCGGACAGCGCGTCTCCTTCCGCGTCACGGACACCGTGGAAAGCGTTCCCGTGGTCTATGCCGGACTGCTGCCGGACCTCTTCCGCGAGGGGCAGGGCGTCGTGGCGGAGGGGCACCTGGGAAGCGACCGGGTGTTCGTCGCCGACACGGTTCTCGCCAAGCACGACGAAACTTACATGCCCAAGGAGGTCGTGGACGACCTGAAGGCGCGCGGGCTCTGGAAGGACGGGGCGATCGTCTCGGCCGCCGAACCGGCCGCGAAGGGGGCCGGCCTGTGATCGTCGAGCTGGGGCATTTCGCGCTGGTGCTGGCGCTCGGCACGGCGCTGGTCCAGTCCGTGCTGCCGCTGGTCGGCGCGCGCACGGGCGACGCGCGGCTGATGGAAGCCGGATCGGCGACCTCCGTCACCGGGCTCGCGCTCCTGGCCCTGGCTTTCGGCGCGTTGACGGCGGCCTATGCCACATCGGACTTCTCGGTCCTGAACGTCGTGGAGAACTCGCATTCCGCCAAGCCGATGATCTACAAGATCACCGGCGTCTGGGGGAACCACGAGGGCTCGATGCTGCTCTGGGTGCTGATCCTGTCGCTGTTCGGCGCGCTGGTCGCCCTGTTCGGGCGCGATCTGCCGCCGAGCCTGAAGGCGACGGTGCTCTCCGTGCAGGCCTGGATCCTCACCGCCTTCCTGCTCTTCATCCTGCTGACCTCGAACCCGTTCACCCGCGTGGTGCCGGCGCCGTTCGAGGGGAACGACCTGAACCCGATCCTCCAGGACATCGGCCTCGCGATCCACCCGCCGCTGCTCTACCTCGGCTATGTCGGTTTCTCGATCGCCTTCTCCTTCGCTGTGGCCGCTCTCATCGAGGGGCGCCTAGACGCCGCCTGGGCGCGATGGGTGCGGCCGTGGACGCTGCTCGCGTGGCTGTTCCTGACCGGGGGAATCGCGATGGGCTCCTATTGGGCCTACTACGAGCTCGGCTGGGGCGGCTGGTGGTTCTGGGATCCCGTAGAGAACGCCTCCTTCATGCCGTGGCTCTCCGGGACGGCGCTGCTCCACTCGGCGGCCGTGATGGAGAAGCGCTCGGCCCTCAAGGTCTGGACGGTGCTTCTGGCCATCCTGACGTTCTCGCTGTCGCTGCTGGGAACCTTCCTGGTCCGATCGGGCGTCCTTACCTCGGTCCATGCCTTTGCGGTCGATCCGGAGCGGGGCGTCTTCATCCTCGCGATCCTCTGCGTGTTCATCGGCGGCTCGCTCGCGCTGTTCGCGTTCCGGGCGGGCGAGCTGGAAAGCGGCGGCCTGTTCGCGCCGATCTCCCGCGAGGGGGCGCTGGTCTTTAACAACCTGTTCCTGACCACGGCAACGGCGACGGTGCTGGTGGGAACGCTGTATCCGCTGTTCCTGGAGGTGTTGACCGGCACCAAGATCTCGGTCGGGGCGCCCTTCTTCGATCTCACGTTCGGGCCCCTCATGGTGCCGCTTCTCTTCGCGCTGCCCTTCGGACCCCTGCTGGCCTGGAAGCGCGCCGATCTCCTGGGTGCGGCGCAACGGCTCTACGCGGCCGTGGGCGCCGCGCTGGTGGTGGCCGTGGTGGTGATCGCCGTGAACCAGGGAACGAGGATCCTCGCCTCCCTCGGGATCGGGCTTGCGGTGTGGGTAATGGTCGGCGCGCTGGTCGATCTGGCCGGTCGCGCCGGCCTGCCGAGGGTCGGCCCGCGCACCGCCTTCTCGCGTCTCCGAGGCTTGCCTCGGTCGGCCTTCGGCACGGCGCTCGCCCATTTCGGCGTCGGCGTGACGCTTCTGGGCGTCGTCTGCGTCAGCGCGTTCGATACCGAGACCGTGACCGCCATGCGGCCCGGCCAGACCGTCTCGGCGGGGGGCTTCGACCTGCGCTACGAGGGACAGACCTTCCGCCAGGGCCCGAACTACCAAGAGGATGTCGGCCATTTCACCCTTCTGGACGGCGACCGGGAAGCGGCCACGATCGACAGCGCCAAGCGGTTCTATCCGGCACGGCAGATGCCGACCACGGAAGCAGGCATCCATACGCTGCTATTCAGCCAGATCTACGTCTCGCTCGGCGATGCGGCGGCGAACGGCGGGGCAGTCGTGGTGCGCGTCTGGTGGAAGCCGATGGTGACGCTGATCTGGCTGGGCGCCGTCGCCATGGCTCTCGGCGGCGCCGTGTCGCTCAGCGACCGCCGCCTTCGGGTCGGCGCGCCGGCGAGGCGCCGGGCGGCAAGGACGGCCTGAGATGGCGCTGTCCCGCATCCTCGGCGCTGCGCTCGTGGCGGGCGTCCTGAGCTGGGGCGGCACAGCCGCGGCCGTGCAGCCGGACGAGGTGCTGCCGAACGCGGCGATGGAGCAGCGCGCGCGCGACCTCTCGGCCGGGCTGCGCTGCATGGTGTGCCAGAACCAGTCGATCGACGATTCCGACGCGCCGCTCGCCCGAGACCTTCGCCTTCTGGTGCGCGAGCGGATCACGGCGGGCGACAGCGACGAGGACGTGATCGACTATCTCGTCTCGCGCTACGGCGACTTCGTGCTGCTGAGGCCGCGCCTGCGCTGGGACACCGTGCTGTTGTGGGGCACGCCGGTGCTGCTTTTGCTGATCGGCATCGCCATGCTGCGGCGGTCCGGCCGCCGGTCCGCGGAGCGCCCGACGGCCGCAGGGCTATCCGCGGCCGAGGAGGCGGCGCTGGCGCGGCTCGTCGGCCACGGCGCGCGGGACGACGAAGGGCGCTGACCCGTCGACCTTACGAAGCTTTCATGCCGGCGAAAACTTGCCGTAACGTTCGGATCCCTACCTTCCCACCATCGGACGGGCCACATGGCCCTTGTCGGCGGATCGGGATTTCAGCGAGGGTCCTTCGTATGAACATGAATCTCAACAAGACCAAGCGTCGCGCCTCCACGGCCATCCTGGCGGCAGGCGTGGCAGGCATGGTGTTCGCGGGCGGCGTCGTCGCAAACGTGGTGCCGAGCTTCGCGGACCCGGTGACGGTTCAGCCGACCGGACAGAATCCCGGCTTCGCCGATGTGGTGGAGAAGGTGTCGCCGGCCGTCGTGTCGGTGCGCGTCAAGGAGCAGATCCGGCCGGCGAGCGACGACGGCAACGCCGAGTCGCCCTTCGACAACCTTCCCGAGAACCATCCGCTGCGCCGCTTCTTCGAGTTCGGCAACCCCGGCATGCCGGGTGGGCCGGAGGGCCGGCAGGCGCCGCGCCGCAGCCCCCGTCAGGGCATGGCGCAGGGCTCCGGCTTCTTCATCTCGGACGACGGCTACCTGGTCACCAACAACCACGTGGTCGAAGGCGGCAGCGACTATACCGTGGTGCTCGACGACGGCACCGAGTTGAAGGCCGAGCTCATCGGCGCCGATTCGCGCACCGACCTCGCCCTTCTCAAGGTCGACGGCGGGAACCGCAAGTTCACCTATGTCGACTTCGCGGACGACTCCAAGGTCCGGGTCGGCGAGTGGGTCGTGGCCGTCGGCAACCCGTTCGGCCTCGGTGGTTCGGTGACGGCGGGCATCGTCTCGGCGCGGGGCCGCGACATCGGCGCCGGCCCCTACGACGACTTCATCCAGATCGACGCTGCCGTGAACCGGGGCAACTCGGGCGGTCCGGCCTTCAATCTCGAAGGGCAGGTGATCGGCGTCAACACCGCCATCTTCTCGCCCTCGGGCGGCAATGTCGGCATCGCCTTCGCGATCCCCGCCTCGACCGCGAAGACGGTCATCCAGTCGCTCCGCGAAAACGGCAACGTCCAGCGCGGCTGGCTCGGCGTCCAGATCGCGCCGGTGACCAAGGACATCGCGGAGGCGCTCGGTCTCGACGCCGAGGAAGGCGCGATCGTGACGCTGCCCGATACGGACACGCCGGCGGTGAAGGCGGGCATCCAGACGGGCGATGTCATCACGGCGGTGAACGGACAGGCGGTGAAGGGTCCGCGCGAGCTGGCCCGCAAGGTCGCCGAGTATCGTCCCGGCACCACCATCGACGTGAAGGTGTGGCGCAACAACGAGGCGCGCGACATCAAGGTCGAGCTCGGCAACCTGTCGAGCCTCGACGAGGCGTCGAACAGCAGCGGCAACAGCAACGTGCCGGTCAACCCGTCCTCCCTGCGCGGCTACGGCCTGACGCTGACTCCCTCCGACCAGGGCGACGGCGTGGTCATCACCGAGGTCGATCCCGACTCCGAGGCCGCCAATCGCGGCGTTTCGGCCGGCGACACGATCGTGGCCGTCAACGGCAGTTCGGTGAAGTCGCAGCGCGAGGTCGAGGACGCGATCAAGAAGGCGTCGTCGTCGGGCCGCAAGGCCGCGCTGTTCCAGCTCCGCAGCGGCGACCAGAACCGCTTCGTGGCGCTGCCGATCAGCGGGAGCTGACCCAACCGCAAGGCCAACGCATCGGAAGGGGGCGCTCGTCGCCCCCTTTTCGCCCGCCCCATCGAAGGATAATGACGATGATGTCCGCGCCGTCCCCCGAACAGGATCACATGCGCATCCTCATCATCGAAGACGATCGGGAGGCCGCCTCCTACCTGACCAAGGCTCTGCGGGAATCGGGCCACGTGTCCGACCATGCGGCGGACGGCGAGACCGGGCTCCACATGGCCCTGACCCAGGCCTACGACGTGCTGGTGGTCGACCGTATGCTGCCCGAGCGCGATGGGCTCTCCGTCGTCTCCAGCCTACGTGAGAAGGGCAATGCGACGCCGATCCTGATCCTGTCCGCGCTCGGTCAGGTGGACGATCGCGTGACCGGCCTTCGCGCGGGCGGCGACGACTACCTGCCCAAGCCCTATGCCTTTTCCGAACTCCTGGCCCGGATCGAGATCCTCGGCCGGCGCCGCGGGTCGAAGGATGTCGAGACGGTGTATCGCGTCGGCGACCTCGAGCTCGACCGGCTGTCTCACGAGGTGCGCCGGGCGGGCCGGCCGATCACGCTCCAGCCGCGCGAGTTCCGTCTTCTGGAATATCTCATGAAGCATGCGGGGCAGGTGGTGACACGGACCATGCTGCTGGAGAACGTCTGGGACTATCACTTCGACCCGCAGACCAACGTGATCGACGTCCACATCTCGCGCCTGCGGTCCAAGATCGAGCGCGACTTCGGCGAACCGCTTCTGCACACGGTTCGCGGCTCCGGATACATCATCCGCGCCGGGGACTGAGGGCGCTTGCGCAGGCCGACCATCCTCCGCATCCGCGAGCTGATGCGCGTGACAGCCGTGCGGCTGTCGGCCGTATACCTCGCGCTGTTCGCCCTGTTCGCGACGATCCTACTCGTCTACGTCACGGAAACCGCCTCCTCCATCCTGCAGACCCAGAGCCAGGATGCGATCGCCGACGAGATTGAGGTCCTCGACCGCATCTACCAGACCACGGGCATCTCGGGCATCGTGCGGGCCATCGACCGGCGCGCCCGCCAGCCCGGAGCTCCGCTGTACCTGGTGACCGACGGGACCGGGCGGATCCTCGCCGGCAACGTCCAGAGCCTGGAGGCCGGCGTGCTGGACGATCCGGGCTTCAAGGATACGCCCTTCCGCTACGCGCGCTTCACCGAGTCCGATCAGGATCGCTACCACATGGCGGTGGCGGAGGTGATCCAGCTTCCCAACGGCATGCGCCTCCTGGTGGGGCGCGACCAGACGGATCAGGAGCGCATCCGCCTCATCGTGCGCAACGCACTGATCCTGGCGCTGCTTCTGATGAGCTTCGGCGCGCTGCTCGCCTGGTTCCTGGTCGGACGCTCGGCTCTCCATCGCCTCGATCGCATGTCCGCCGCGACCGCCCGGATCATGGGCGGCGACCTGTCCGAGCGCCTTCCGGTGACCGGCACGGGCGACGAGTTCGACCGTCTCTCCGAGAAGCTCAACGTCCTCCTGGCGCGCATCGCGCTTCTGCAGGTCGGGCTCCGGCAGGTGTCGGACAATATCGCCCACGACCTGAAGACGCCGCTGACACGGCTGCGCAACCGGGTGGAGGCGGCGCTCGGTGCCGACGACGCCGAGCAGGGCGGTCGGCAGGCACTGGAACTGGTGCTCGCCGAGGCGGACGGGATGATCCGCACCTTCGATGCGCTGCTGATGATCAGCCGCGTGGAGGCAGGGTCCCACCCCGCCCTGAAGAGCGAGGTCGATCTGTCGTCGGTGGTCGCCGACGTCGTCGAGCTGTACGAGCCCTTGGCCGAGGACGCCGGCGGCCGCCTCGTTCTGGACGCCGCGGAGCCGGTGGTCGCCCCCGTCAGCCGCGAGCTGATCTCGCAGGCGGTTTCCAACCTCCTCGACAACGCCCTGAAATACGGCCTGTCGGACAGGCCGCTGGAACTGCGCGTCGTGGTACGCAGGCAGGGCGAGCATTGCCTCGTGTCCGTCGCCGACAACGGGCTCGGCGTGCCGCCCGATAAGCGCGATCGAGTGCTGGAGCGGTTCTACCGCCTGGACGAGAGCCGATCCAAGCCGGGATCCGGCCTCGGTCTCTCGCTGGTGCAGGCCATCGCCGCCATCCACGGTGGCACCCTTGCGCTTGACGATGCCGATCCCGGCCTCAAAGTCACGCTGGAGATTCCATTGGAAAGGGTGGTCCAGCCGAATGATGGTGCCCGCGCGAGTTGAGTTGTGGATCGGCGGCGAGGCCGCGCTGCAAGCCTTCGACACCGACGAGGCCTCGCGCCGCCGCGACGAGTTGGCCGGCCGCGCCCGGGGCGAGGGGCTGGAGCGGCTCGCGGCTTGGATGGAGGCGGACGAAGATGCCGAGGCGCGTCGCCTCGTCGCCGCCCTGTCGCTGTCGCCCCATCTCGCGGCCGTGGCGGAACGCCGGCCCGGCTGGATCGACCGCCTGTTCGACCTGGATGCCGGCGAGCGGATCCGCCGGATCGTCGCTGACCTTGCCGCTCCGGTTCCGAGCGACGCGTCGGAGAGCGCGGAGATGTGCCGGCTGCGCGAGGCGAAGGCGGAGGCCTCGCTGCTGATCGCCCTGCGCGACCTGTTCGGCGCCGCCGACCCCGAGCGAACCACGGCCGACCTCTCGGACCTTGCGGACGCCGCCATCGGCCGCGCGCTCCGTTTCTGTCTCGGCGATCTGCACGCGCGCGGCCAACTGGCGCTGCCGGACCCGGCCGATCCCGAGGCGGGGTGCGGGCTGACCGTGCTTGGGATGGGCAAGCTCGGCGGGCGCGAACTCAACTATTCCAGCGATATCGACCTGATCCTGTTCTTCGAGCCGGAGGCGCCTGCCATCCGGGATCCGGGCGAGAGCGTCGAGATGTTCTCCCGGCTCGGGCGGCGGCTGGTGCGGATGATCGGGGAGCGCACGCGCGACGGCTATGTTTTCCGCACCGACCTGCGCCTGCGCCCGGACCCGTCCGCCATGCCGCTCGCGATCCCGATCCCCGCTGCCCTGATCTACTACGAGGGCGCCGGGCGCGACTGGGAGCGCGCGGCGATGATCAAGGCCCGTACCGTGGCCGGCGATCGAGCGGTTGGCGCGGGCTTCCTGCGCGACATCGCGCCCTTCGTCTGGCGCCGCTACCTCGATTTCGTGGCGATCGGCGACATCCAGGCGATGAAGTCCAAGATCGACCGGCATCGCGGGTTCGAGGGCATCGCCACCGCCGGGCACAACGTGAAGCTCGGGCAGGGCGGCATCCGCGAGGTCGAGTTCTTCGCCCAGGCGCAGCAGCTCATCGCCGGGGGGCGCTTGCCGGCTTTGCGCACCCGCCGCACCGACGAGGCGCTGCAACGGCTCGCGGCCGGCGGCTGGGTGGCGTCGGACGTCGCGGCGGAACTGACCGAGGCCTACTGGTTCTTGCGGCGCGTCGAGCACGCGATCCAGATGGTGGCCGACGAGCAGAGCCATACGCTTCCCCAGGGGCGCGAGGACCTTCTGCGCATCGCCCGGCTCTGCAACTACGCCGAGACTGAGGATTTCGAGGCGGCACTGCTGCAGAGGCTGCGGCGCGTGCAGGCGAGGTTCTCGGCCTTGTTCTCGGAAGGGCGCACGGCGCGCGAGGACGAGACCGGCGTCGACGCTCTCCTGGAAGACGAGGCCGATCCGGCGGCGCTGCGTTGGCTGGAGCAGCAGGGCTACACCCGCCCCGCAGACATCGGACGGATCGTGCATCGCTGGGGCTCCGGGCGCTACCGCGCCATGCGCTCGGACGCCGCGCGCGAGCAGTTCGTGGCCGTCCTGCCGTCGCTGCTCGGGGCGTTCGCCGGCGGGGCAGACCCCGATGGCGCGCTGCTCGCCTTCGACCGCTTCCTGGAGGGCTTGCCGTCCGGCCTTCAGTTCTTCTCGCTGATCGCCTCCAATCCCCGCCTTCTCGACCTTCTGGCGCGCATCATCACCAGCTCTCCGCGCCTCGCCGAGACGATCGCGCGCCGGCCGCACGTGTTCGACGCGCTGCTGGACCCGGCCTTCTTCTCCGAACTGCCGACCCGCGACCTCATCCGGGAACGGCTCGACGCGTTTCTGGCGGACGCGCGGTTCTTCGAGGAGCGGCTGGACCGTCTGCGCATCTTCGCCTCCGAGCAGCGGTTCCTCGTGGGGGTGCGCCTCCTGTCGGGCGCCCTGGAGGGCGAGGCGGCCGGCCGGGCCTTTTCCGACCTCGCGGAAGCCGTGCTCCACCAGGTGCTTGAGGCGGTGGAGGGCGAGTTCGCGCGCGCGCACGGGCGCGTTCCGGGCGGGCGGATCGCTGTGCTCGGTCTCGGCCGCCTCGGCTCGCGCGAGCTGACGGCGAATTCCGATATCGACCTCATGCTGCTCTACGACCACGACGCGGAGGCGGAGGTCTCGGACGGATCGAGGCCGCTACCAGTGTCGACCTACTACGCCCGGATGACGCAGCGGCTGATCTCGGCGCTGACCTCGCCCACCGCCGAGGGCGTCCTCTACGAGGTCGATTTCCGCCTGCGTCCGTCCGGCAACAAGGGACCGCTCGCCACCCAGATCGGCGCCTTCCGCAAGTATCAGGCCGAAGCCTGGACCTGGGAGCGCATGGCGCTGACCCGGTCCCGCCCCGTGGCCGGCGAGGCGCGCTTGTGCGAGGAGATCGGCGAGGCCGTGCGCGAGGCGATCCGCTCCCACCGTGCCGATCCGCTCCTGTCCGACGACGTGGCCGACATGCGGGCCCGGCTCGACGTGCAGAAGCCGCCGCGCGGGGCGCTCGACCTCAAGCGCGTTCCCGGCGGGCTGACCGACCTCGAGTTCATCGCGCAGTGGGGCATCCTGACCGGCATCGTCCCCCTGGACTTCGTCGGGGCGCCGACCGGCGAGGCGCTGGCCTCGCTGCGCGAAAGCGATCGCCGCGCCGAGGAGCTTCCGGCGGCGATGCGGGAGATGACGCGGATCATGCAGATCCTGCGCCTCGGCGGCGACAGCACGTTCCGCGTCGCGGATCTGCCGGGGCCGCTGGCCGACCGCATCGCGGCCTCGCTCGACATCGCCGACCGGTCCGGCATCGAGCCCCAGGTCGCCCATAGGGCGGCCGAGGTGCGGGCCGTGTTCGCCGAGACGATCCCCTATCGCGGGGGCGCCTCCGACTGATTGGATCAGGCGGCGTGCGACAGGACGGCGGCGGTCTCGCTCGCCGCGTCGGCGCAGCCCGGGCAGGGCAGGCGGAAGCTGACGGCCGTTCCGCGGCCCGGCCGCGAGGTGATCGACATCGTGCCGCCCTGGAGTTCGATCAGCGACCGCGCGATGGCAAGGCCGAGCCCGGTGCCCTTATGGGTGCGGGTCAGTTCGTTCTCCACCTGCTCGAAGGGCTTGCCGAGACTTTTCAGCGCCTCGCGTGGAATGCCGATGCCATTGTCGACGATGGTGATGACCGCGTGCGTGCCGCGCAGCCGCGTGCGCACGCGCACGTCCCCGCCGGGCGCGGTGAACTTCACGGCGTTGGCCAGGAGGTTGAGCAGGATCTGCTTGGTGGCGCGACGATCGCCGGTGAGCGGCAGCGCATCGGGCATCTCGACGCCGATGGCGAGCGACTTGGACCGCGCCGGGACCTCGACGATGCGCACCGCCTCGGCGAGGATCGCCGGCAGATCGATCGCCTCGTGCGCCAGGACGAGGCGGCCCGCCTCGATCTTCGACATGTCGAGGATGTCGTTGATGAGCTTCAGGAGGTAGTGGCCGCTCTGGTGGATGTCGGACGCGTATTCGGTGTACTTGGCGCTGCCGATCGGCCCGAAGCTTTCCTCGCGCATGATCTCCGAGAAGCCGATGATGGCGTTCAGCGGCGTGCGCAGCTCGTGGCTCATGTTGGCGAGGAACGTCGTCTTCGCCTGGTTGGCGCTCTCGGCGCGCTCCTTCTCGATCATGTAGTTGCGGTTAAGGTCGGCGAGCTGCCGCGCCTTGGCCTCGGCGTCGCGCCGCGCGGTGGACAGGTCGTTGATCGTCGCCATCAGTCGGCGCTCGGAGTCGGACAGGCGCTCCTGGTGGACCTTCAGCTGCGTCACGTCCGTGCCGATCGAGACGTGGCTTCCGTCGCCCGTCACCCGCTCGGACACCTGCAGCCAGCGCCCGTCGGCCAGGAGGGTCTCGGTCGCGCGCTCGCCGTCCACGAAACTCGGGCTGGTGAGCTTGCGCTCCTCGATGGGACGCCGCGCCTTCGTGCGCACCGCGTCGAAATGCGTTCCGGGCCGCACGTCCTGGTCGGTCAGGCCGAACACCTCCTGGTACTTGGTGTTGCACAGCACGAGCCGATGGTCGGCATCCCACAGCACGAAGGTCTCGGAGATGTTCTCCACCGCGTTCTGCAGCCGCAGGTTGGCCTCGTCGGTCATCCGGGCCAGGAGGTGGTTCTCGCTGATGTCCACGGCGACGCCGATCAGGTGGATGTCGTTGTCCGGATTGCGCACGATCTCGGCGCGAGCGCGAAGCCAGAGATACTGGCCATCGACGTGGCGCATGCGGAACGAGCGTTCGATGTTGCCGACGCTGCCGGAGGCGATCTGGCGGGCGAACTCGAAGAAGGAGCCGTCGTCCGGATGAAGGAGGTTCGAGACCTCGGCGAAGGACAGGACGCCGTCACGCGGCGGCAGGCCCAGCATCTCGTACATCGAGCGCGACCAGAACATGCGCCCGCGCGACAGGTCCCAGTCCCAGAGGCCGCAGCGCCCGCGCGAGAGGGCGGTCTCCACCCGATGATGCTGCTCGCCGAGCAGGCGGTCCGCCGCGACGGCGCGTGTCGCCTGACGGAAATAGGCGACGAGGATGGCGAGGAGAACCAGCGCCGTCACGCAGAACAACGTGACGCTGAGCGACACGGACCGGCGCCACTCGGCGAAGACGCGGCTTTCCTCGCGCAAGAGCACCACGCTGCCGAGTGGGCCCGTCAGGAGAGCTGCCGACGCCATGGCGTCGTCTCCGCCCCAGCTCACGTCCATCACGCCCGCGCGCTCGCCGAACACGAGCAGCGGCTGTCCGCCGTCCACCAGCGTGTCGATCTCCAGGCCGAGCGCGGCCTCGTGACCCGGCGTCGTGGCGACGACGCGCCCGGACTTGTCGGTGACCATGGCGATCAGGCCGTTGGCCTTGATGTAGAGGGGCAGGGCGCTGTTCACGAGGATCTGGGCGCGTGTGGCGGCATCGTCCGCGCGGGAATCCAGCGCCGCGTCCTCGGCCCGCAGAAGGCTCGACGCCACGCGCAGGTCTTCGCTCGCACGCTGCTCCAAGGCCGCGCGCTCATCGATCAGCGCGGCCAGCCGCACCGCGGCGATCAGCATCAGAAAGCTGACGACGAAATAGGGGATCGCCCGGCGGAGCGCGGGCTCGAGCTCTGCGATCCGGTCGAGGCCAGGCTGGGGAATGCGGCGTCGCACGCGCTGAACGAGGGCTGTCCATCTCTCCGTAGCGAGGGATGAGTCATCCCCTGCCGGAGCGCTCGTCGCGTCCGAACCCATCGTTTCCCATCCCTCGTCGCCGCATGCGATCCGGGCGCCGCAAGCCCGAATCCCACCGGCAATGAATCAGACGGGGACTCCGTTGTCCAGAAGCGCGAGGCGCGCCTCGGGCAGCGACGCAATCCCAATTTCTGATTGTTGCACGGGATCAACAGGAGTTTTTCGCAGGTTTCCCACAACGTGGTTAACGAACGATTTCGTGCCGATTTTTCATCGCCCCGTCACGACAGCGTGCGGTCCAGGATGTCGCGAAGGTCGCGCGACAGATCGGGGCGCGCGGCGAGCGTGGACAGAGCCGCCCGGGCCTGCTCGCGGCGACCCGCCTCGTACGATCGCCAAGAGCGGAAGGCCGTCGCCAGCCGCGCCGCCGTCTGCGGGTTCAACCGGTCGAGCTCGCCCAGCCGGTCCGCCGTCCAGCGATAGCCTTCGCCGTCGGCACGATGGAACACGCGCTGGTTGCCGGTGGCGAAGCCGCCGATCAGCGCCCGGGCCCGGTTCGGGTTGGCGAGGGTGAACTTCGGATGGCGGCTCAACTCGCGCACCACGTCGAGCGTCGCGGGATCGGGCACCGTGGCCCGCAGCGTGAACCACTTGTCGAGCACCAGCGGATCCGCCTCGAAGGCGTCGTGGAAGCGGTCCAGCGCCTCTTCGGCCTCCGACGATCCGGGAAAGCGATGGGCGAGGATCGTGGCGGCGGCCATCCGGTCGGTCATGTTGTCGGCGTCCCGGAACGCCGCGAAGGCCTCGGCGGGCTCCGCCGCGGCGGCGCTCAGGAACATCAGGAGCGCGTTGCCGAGGGCGCGCCGTCCCGCGCTCGACGCGTCCGGGCTGAACGGCTCGCCGGAGCGCGAAAGACCGTCGCGAACGGCGCGGAACCGCTCGGCGCCCGCCCGCGCGACGGAGCGGATGGCGGCCTCCCGCGCGCGGTGCACGGCTTCGGGATCGACGTTCGCGCCGACGAGCCGCGCGATCTCGGACTCGCCGGGGATGGCGATCATCTGCGCCCGCAGGGCCGGCTCCAGCCGCTCCTCCGCCGCGCATTCCACCAGCGCCTCGACCAGGCGCGGGTCGAGCGGTGCCTCGTCGGCGGCCACGGCCGCCGCGCGCAGCGCCTCCCCCAGGAGGTCGGAGAGGGCGCGCCAGCGGCCGAACCCGTTGGGGTCGAGCCGGGCGAGCGCAAGCTTGTCCTCGCGGCTCTGCTCGTGCCGCAGCGTGACGGGCGCCGAGAAGTCTCGCAGCATCGACAGGCGCGGCCGCTCGGCCAAGCCATCGAACACCACCTCGGCCTCGGCGGTCACGAGATGGATCACGTCGCCCTCGATCTCGGCGGCGCCGGCAACCGGTTCGGCCGCGATATCCGCGCCGTCCGCACCGACCAGGCCGAAGCGCACCGGAATATGCATCGGCTCCGTGCCGGTTCCGGCGGCCCCCTTGGCAAGGCTCTGGCGGAGCGACACGGTAAGCCGCCCGTCCCCGAAGCTTTCCTGCACCTCGAGTTCCGGCGTGCCGGCCTGGTCGTACCAGAGGGCGAACTGGGCGAGGTCGGCGCCGGTCGCGTCCGCGAAGCAGCGCAGGAAATCCTCGATCGTCGCGGCGTCGCCGTCGTGGCGCGCGAAGTAGAGGTCCATGCCGGCGCGGAAGCCGGCCTCGCCGAGGATCGTCGCCAGCATGCGCACCAGCTCGGCGCCCTTCTCGTAGACCGTCGCCGTGTAGAAGTTGTTGATCTCGCGGTACTGGGTGGGACGCACGGGGTGCTGGAGCGGCCCCTGGTCCTCGGGGAACTGCTGGGCCTTCAGCCCATGCACGGAGGCGATGCGCTTCACCGTGCGCGCCCGCTCGTCGGCGCTGAACTCCTGATCGCGATACACGGTCAGCCCTTCCTTGAGGCAGAGCTGGAACCAGTCGCGGCAGGTGATGCGGTTGCCGGTCCAGTTGTGGAAGTACTCGTGGGCGATCACGGTCTCGACGCCGGCATAGTCGGCGTCCGTCGCCGTGTCGGGCGCCAGCAGCACGTACTTGTGGTTGAAGACGTTGAGCCCCTTGTTCTCCATCGCCCCCATGTTGAAGTCGGAGATGGCGACGACGTTGAAGACGTCGAGGTCGTATTCGCGCCCGAAGCGCCGCTCGTCCCAGGCCATGGAACGCTTCAGCGCGTCCATCGCATACGTGGCGCGGTCGGCGAGGCCCGGCTCGGTGTAGACGGCGAGGTCTACCGCGCGCCCGCTCGCCGTGCGGAACCCGTCGCGCAGCACGTCGAGGCGGCCTGCGACCAGGGCGAAGAGGTAGGACGGCTTGGGGTGCGGATCGTCCCAGACCGCGAAATGGCGCCCGCCGTCCAGGTCCCCGCTTTCGGACGGATTGCCGTTGGACAGGAGAACCGGCGCGGCCTCGTGGTCCGCCTCCAGGCGCACGCGATAGGTGGCCAGCACGTCAGGCCGGTCGGGGAAGTAGGTGATGCGGCGAAAGCCCTCCGCCTCGCACTGGGTGCACCAGATGCCGTTGGAGCGATAGAGGCCCATCAGCTCCGTGTTGGTTTCCGGCTCGAGACGCGTCTCGATCCGCAGCGCGAAGGCGTCGGAGCCGGGGAGGTCGCGGATCGTCAGGCGGTCGGGCGCAGCGTCGAAGCGCCTCGGGTCGATCGCCGTTCCATCCAGGGCGAGGGCGACCAGCGACAGGTGGTCTCCATCCAGCACCAGTGGTTCGGCCGGATCGGCGCCCTCGGCGCGGCGGGCATGGATGGTGGTCTCCACAGCGGCGTGGCCGTCGTGCAGCGCGATCCGCATCTCGACATGCCGCACGAGGAAGGCGGGCGGGCGATAGTCCGAAAGGCGGATCTTTTGGCCGTCGTCGGTGCGCTGCATGGCGGAGGCGTCTCCCATCTCGATCCGACCGGGATAGTCGCCGCTTCACCGCTTGCCAACGGCAAACCACGCTCACGAAAGCGCGCCGGTCGTCGCGAAAGGTGAGGCTGACTTAGGGTTTCGCGCCTCGACGCCCCCGGCGCGGCGTCCTAAGAAGAGCACGGCGCTGCCGAGCCCGCCGGCCATGGGCGGCGCCGCACCCCGTTCGCAGGCGTGGCCGCGCCCTCCCACCGAAGCCGATCCGCCGCGATGAACGCCCCGATCCATTCCGTGCCCGCCCTCAAGCCCATGCTCGGCATCGGCCTCAAGGTGGTGTCCGTCACCATCTTCGTGGGCATGCAGACGTCGCTCAAGGCGCTGGGCACCGAGATTCCCGCCGGCCAGCTCGTCTTCTTCCGGTCGTTCTTCGCGCTGCTGCCGGCGCTGGTCTATCTCTGCTGGCTCGGCACGCTGCGCACCGCCTTCCACACGCGCGACATCGGCGGCCATTTCCTTCGCGGCGCGATCGGCGTCACCTCCATGGCCTGCGGCTTCTACGCGATCGGCCGGCTGCCCTATCCGGAGTGGATCACCATCTCCTACGGGGCGCCGCTGCTGACGGTGGTCTTCGCCGCCATCTTCCTGCGCGAGCGGGTCGGTCGCTTCCGCTGGACGGCGGTGCTGATCGGGCTCTGCGGCATCGTGGTGGTGATCGCGCCCAACCTGTCGCTGGAGGTCGGCGGACTGTCCAGCGACCAGCGTCTCGGCATGATCGCGTCGGTGGCGGGGGCGGCCTTCGCGGCCGTGGCCATGATCCAGGTACGCCGGCTGGTGCGCACGGAGCCCACCACGACCATCGTCGTGTACTTTTCGATCTGCTGCAGCGTGATCGCGCTCGGCAGCCTGCCGTTCGGCTGGGTCTGGCCCGATCCCCGGCAGGCCGCGCTCCTGATCCTGGCCGGCATCTTCGGCGGCGTCGGCCAGCTCCTGCTGACGGCCTGCTACCGCTATGCCGAGGCCTCCACCATCGCGCCCTTCGAATACACGTCGATGCTGATGGCCGTGGCGATCGGCGCGGCGCTGTTCGGCGAGGTGGCGAGCCCCACGACGCTTCTAGGGGGAGCGATCGTGGTGTCGGCCGGCGTCTTCATCATCCTGCGCGAGCACAGGCTGGGTCTCGAGCGCAAGCGCGCCCGGAGCGCCTCGCCGTCCCAGAACTGAAACGAAAAAAAGGGCGCGGACCCGAGTTCCGGTCCGCGCCCCGCCTGCCCATCTGCCGTTCGGCCTGTGGATCAGTAGCCGTAGGCCCAGCTCTTGCTGTTGGCGTCGTGGTTGTAGAACGCCGCGCCCGAGCCGGGGATGCCGAAGCTTGCGGGCGCCGCGTTCTTGGGCTCCGCCTGCGTGCCGGTCCGACCGAAGCTCTGGCGGTTCGGCGCGCCGTAGGTCGCGCTCTGCGCCGTTCGTCCGGATGCGAGGCGCTCCTGGTCCCACATCTTCTCCTGCTGATCGTGCTGGTAGCGCACGGCCTTTTCCTGCCCGGTCAGCATCGGCTTGGTCTGCTGCGCCAGCGCGGCGTTTCCGAAGCCGGCGGTGGCGATCAGGGCGGCGGCGATCATGGTCATGGTCTTCATGATCGGTTTTCCTCATCCTTCGATCGGGCGTCGGACGCCCCGTCCGGCGTTCGGCTTCACCCGTCGTTCGAGCGCCAAACGCCCCGCGGCCATGCTGGTTTCACGAAAACGTAAGGATCAGTTATTTTATTCGCCGGGTTTCGTGATCTCGCCGAGCCGCTGGCGCAGCGCCTGCAGATCTCGCCAGGCGAGCCTCTTCTGCGCCGGCTGCCGCAGCAGAAAGGCGGGATGCAGCATCGGCATCGTCGCGACCTGCGTTCCGTTCGGGGTGGTCAACGTCAACCAGCGGCCGCGCAGCCGCGTGATGCCGTCCTCCGAGCGCAGGAGCGCGCGGCAGGCCGACGATCCGACGCAGACGAGGATGCTGGGCGCCACCAGCTCGATATGGCGCAGGGTGAAGGGCAGGCAGGCTTCGCTTTCGGCAGGCGTCGGGGCCCGGTTGCCCGGAGGGCGCCAGGGAACCGCGTTGGTCACACGTACCGCGTCCCGCTCGATCCCGATCGTGGACAGCATGCGATCGAGGAGCTGGCCGGAATTTCCGACGAAGGGTTCGCCCGCAAGGTCCTCGTCGCGGCCCGGTGCCTCGCCGACGAACATCACTGCCGCGTCTTCCGCGCCGCTGCCGAAGACGAGGTTCTTGGCGGTCTGGCGCAGCCCGCAGCCGGTGAAGCCCGCCAGCGCCTCGCGCAGCTCCGAAAGGGACTGCGCCTTCGCGGCCCGCTCGCGGGCGTCGGCGGCGGAAGCGGCGTCGGCATCGGGCGCGATCGGGGTGGGCGGTGCCGCCACGGCGGGGCGGGATGCGGGGGCGGGAGGTTGGGCGGACTTCGACGGCGGAGAGGTCGTGCGCCGGCGGGCGGCCTCGGCCTCGGTCTCGGCGAACCGGTCGCGCGGCGACGCGCCGACGAACGTGGAAACGCCGGCCTGCTCGTACCAAGCGAGAAGGGCGCTCCATTCTTCCGGGGGCGGGGACACGTCGGTCGACTGCATGCGTCACCATAGCAACGCCGTCGCGGAAAGGCACGGCGGCTCTGCCCCTGACTGACGTTTACGTAAGATATTTGATTGTTCGCCCTTTGAAACCTCGTGTAAGACGGTCAACATTCGTCTGGATTCGTTCCAGATTTCGTCACGAGGGAGGACGTCGCCCGTGTCCGACACAGCAGCGCAACGGGAATCGATGGAGTTCGACGTCGTGATCGTTGGCGCGGGGCCGGCCGGTCTCTCGGCGGCGATCCGGCTGAAGCAGGTGAACCCCGAACTGTCCGTGGTCGTGCTGGAGAAGGGCTCCGAGGTCGGCGCCCACATCCTGTCGGGCTGCGTCCTCGATCCCTCCTCGCTCGACGTGCTGCTGCCCGAATGGCGCTCGGAGGAAACGCCGATCCGCCAGCGGGTGACCGGCGACCGTTTCTACGTCTATGGCCCGCACGGCTCGGTGCGCCTGCCGAACGTCGGTCTGCCCAAGCTGATGGACAACCACGACAATTTCGTCGTCTCTCTCGGCCTCGTCTGCAAATGGCTGGCCGAGAAGGCGGAAGGGCTGGGCGTCGAGATCTATCCGGGCTTTGCCGCGAGCGAGCTCCTGTTCGACGAGGCGGGCGCCCTGCGCGGCGTCGCCACCGGCGACATGGGGATCGAGCGGTCGGGCGAGCCGGGCCCCAACTACCAGCCGGGCATGGAGCTGATCGGCAAGTACGTGCTGATCGGCGAGGGCGTGCGCGGCTCGCTGGCCAAGCAGCTCGTCGCCCGCTTCGGCCTCGGCCAAGACGCCGATCCGCAGAAATTCGGCATCGGCATCAAGGAGCTCTGGCAGATCGACCCGGAGAAGGCCCGGCCCGGCCTGATCCAGCATTCGTTCGGCTGGCCGCTCGACATGCGCACCGGCGGCGGCTCGTTCCTCTACCATCTCGAGAACAATCAGGTCTATGTCGGCTTCGTCGTCCACCTGAACTACGCCAACCCGTATCTGAACCCGTTCGAGGAATTCCAGCGCTTCAAGACGCACCCGGACATCGCCGAGCTGCTGGCGGGCGGCAAGCGCCTGAGCTACGGCGCGCGGGCGATCTCCGAGGGCGGCTACCAGTCGGTGCCCAAGCTCGTGTTCCCAGGCGGCGCCCTGATCGGCTGCTCGGCGGGCTTCGTCAACGTGCCGCGTATCAAGGGCGTGCACAACGCGATCTCCTCCGGAATGCAGGCGGCCGAGGCGGCGGCCGAGGCCATCGCCTCCGGCCGGGCGCAGGACGAGCTGGCGACCTACGAGGCCGGGTGGCGTTCCTCGCCGATCGGGCGCGACCTGTTCCGGGTGCGCAACGTCAAGCCGCTCTGGTCGCGCTACGGCACGGCGCTCGGCGTCGTGCTGGGAGGCCTCGACATGTGGGCGCACCAGCTTTTCGGACGTTCGCTGTTCGGCACGCTGAAGCACGGCAAGACGGACGCGGCGTCCACCGAGCCGGCGTCCAAGCACAAGCCGATCGCCTATCCCAAGCCCGACGGCGTCCTCACCTTCGACCGGACGTCATCGGTGTTCCTGTCGAACACCAACCACGAGGAGGACCAGCCGGTCCATCTCCGGGTGCAGGACATGCAGCTCCAGAAGACCTCCGAGCACGATGTCTATGCCGGCCTGTCGCAGCGCTACTGCCCGGCCGGCGTCTACGAGTGGATCGAGGAGGGCGAGGGCGCGCCGCGCTATCAGATCAACGCGCAGAACTGCGTCCACTGCAAGACCTGCGACATCAAGGATCCCAACGGCAACATCACATGGGTTCCGCCGCAGGGCGCGGAAGGGCCGGTCTACGGCACCATGTGAACCCGGCGCCGCGTCAGCGCGCGGCGACCGACGTCGCGGGCGCCGCGGGCGGCGGGGCGACCGAGAAGCGCACGAGCACCGGTAGGTGGTCCGAGGCGGTGGCCGCGGGCCGCTCGACGCTTCGGATGGTGATGGCGGGCGAGGCGAGGAGGTTGTCGATCCCGAGCCCCGCGACACGCGCGATTTCGGTGGGCACGCCTTCCAGGATCCATGTCGGGCCTATCCCGCGCACGACCCGCGTCCCCGTCGCCTCGGCATAGGCACCGAGGAACGCGCTCCAGCCCACGGCGTTGAAATCGCCCGTAAGGAGCAGCGGCGCGGGAAGGGCGGCCAGCGTATCGCGCGCGCTGTCGAGGCGCCGCCACTGGCCGCGCGGCCAGGGCCAGAGCTGATGGTGCGAGGCGATCGTGACGACCACGCCGTTGAGGTCGACGCGCGCGGCCGCGAGCGAATCGCCCACGTCGCACAGCGGCTTCGATCCCTCCACGAAGGGCCGGCGCGAGAGGATCGCCGAGTCGCCGTGGAACCCGTCCGCCTCCAGGCACACCGCCTGATAGGGATAGGTCGCCCGCAGGGGCTCCAGCGTCGCGCGCCATTCGGCGGTGAGCTCCTGCAGGGTGATGATGTCGGGCCGCAGTTCGGCGATGCGCCGTAGGGCCTCCGTCCGGTCCCCGGCGTTCCAGAGAAGGTTCATCTGGAGGAGCGTGTAGGTCGGCGTGCCGTCCTCGGCCGCGCCGCGCATGGGGATCACGTAGGGCGCCACCGACGCCAGCGCGGCGCATGCCGCCACGGCACCGATCGCGCCGCCCGCCCATTGGCCGACGAGCAGCGACAGGGCCGAAAGGAGCAGGAGCAGCAGCGCCAGATGCGCGCGGAAATGCGACAGCGCGTCGAGCGGCTGCGACCAGCGGCCCAGGAAACCGAGCGCCAGGGCGACGACGAGGAGGGCGACGAGCGCCTGGAGCATGCGGCGTCCCCGGTTCGGAAACATTCGGGCCACCGGCGGCGGCCTACTGGAACGCGGTCTCGAAGAAGGAACGCAGCTTGCGCGAATGGAGCGTCTCCACCGGCATGTCGGCGAGGCTCTGCATCGCGCGGATGCCGATCTCGAGGTGCTGGGCGACCTGCCGCTTGTAGAACTCGGTCGCCATGCCCGGCAGCTTCAGTTCGCCGTGCAGCGGCTTGTCCGATACGCAGAGCAGGGTGCCGTAGGGAACGCGCAGCCGGTATCCGTTGGCCGCGATGGTGGCCGATTCCATGTCCAGCGCCACCGCGCGCGACTTCGACAGGCGCTCCACCGGTTCGGTCTGGTCGCGAAGTTCCCAGTTGCGGTTGTCGATCGTCGCCACGGTTCCCGTGCGCATGATGCGCTTGAGATCGTAGCCTTCGAGCCCCGTCACGTCGGCCACCGCCTGTTCCAGCGCCACCTGCACCTCCGCCAGCGGGGGGATCGGCACCCAGGCCGGCAGGTCGGCGTCCAGCACGTGGTCCTCGCGCACATAGGCATGCGCGAGCACGTAGTCGCCCAGCGCCTGCGTGTTGCGCAGCCCCGCGCAGTGGCCGAGCATCAGCCAGGCGTGCGGGCGCAGGACGGCCACGTGGTCGGTGATCGTCTTGGCGTTGGACGGGCCGACGCCGATGTTGACCATGGTGATGCCGCTGGAGCCCGGCCGGGTCAGATGGTAGGCCGGCATCTGCGGGAGACGGGGCGGCGCGAGGCCGCTCTCGGGCTCGCTGGCGCCGGCACGGGTGACGAGGTTGCCCGGCTCCACGAAGCTCTCGTAGCCGCGCCCGCCGTCCTCCATAAGCATGCGCGCCATGGCGCAGAACTCGTCCACGTAGAACTGGTAGTTCGTGAAGAGGACGAAGTTCTGGAAGTGCTGCGGGCTCGTCGCCGTGTAGTGGGCGAGGCGCAGCAGCGAATAGTCCACGCGCTGCGCGGTGAACGGGGCGAGGGGAAGCGGCTCGCCGGGCTTGGGCACGTAGTTGCCGTTGACGATCCGGTCGTCCGTCGCCTCAAGGTCCGGGACGTCGAAGATGTCGCGCAGCGGCTTGTCCAGCTTCTCCGCCAGCGCCCCGTCGACATAGGTGCCCTCGGGAAGCGCGAAGTGCAGCGGGATCGGCGTGTGGGACAGGCCGACCTCGATGGGCTGCCCGTGGTTGCGCAGGAGCTGCTCGAACTGCTGGACCAGATAGTCGCCGAAGAGCTCGGGTCGGGTGATCGTGGTGGCGTAGTGGCCGGGTCCGGGCACGAAGCCGAAGGACAGGCGCGAATCGACGCGCGCGTGGCCCGCGGTGCGGATCGCGGCCTGCGGATAGAAGGCGCGGTAGCGGCGCGAGGTGTCGCTGGTCTCCAGCACCGCGTCGAAGCTCTCGCAAAGGAAATCGACCGACGCCGCGTAGACGCGCTTCAGCGCGTCGACGGCCGCCTCCGCGTCGGTGAAGGCCTGCGTCGCGATCGGCGCCGGCGTGAGGGTGTCGGTGGTGGGCGGGGCGAAGCGATCTGTCATGATTCTCTTTACCGGAGGATCATGACGGGCGGGAAGGGGTCAGCGAACGCAGACCGCGCCCTGGTCGAAGCAGCCGTGGCTCGCCGTCGCCATCATCCCGTGGCCGTGCCGGTCCTGCTCCACGAGCGTCGAGAAGCTGAGCGCGAAGAGGGCCATCAACGAGGTGACGACGGACAGGCGGACGAGCATGGCGGTTTCCTCTCTTCTCAATCGCGCGATGATTGCCGACCGGAGCTGAATTCGGGCTGGCGCCATCGTTCAGCCTGCGTTCACGCAGCGTTCGCGGCCCGGCATCGCCTGGGGGACACCCCCGCCCATGCAACTCGCCGCGTGCCGCACTAGGTTGGGGTCCGACATACCATTCGGAGGCATCATGGTCGAGCAAGCGAAGCCCATCGAACTGCACTACTGGCCCACGCCCAACGGCTGGAAGGTCTCCATCCTCCTCGAGGAACTCGGCCTTCCCTACGAGCTGAAGCTCGTGAACATCGGCGCCGGCGACCAGTTCAAGCCGGAGTTCCTGGCGATCTCGCCCAACAACCGCATGCCCGCCATCGTGGATCCGGAAGGGCCGGGCGGTCAGCCGATCTCGGTCTTCGAGTCGGGCGCGATCCTGCAATATCTCGCCCGCAAGTTCGCCCGCTTCTATCCGAGCGACGAGCGCCGGCGCGTGGCGGTGGACGAGTGGCTGTTCTGGCAGGTCGGCGGCCTCGGGCCGATGGCAGGCCAGGCGCACCACTTCCGCCAGTACGCGCCGGAGAAGATCGCCTACGGTATCGATCGATACACCAACGAGGTCAACCGGTTGTATGGCGTCATGAACAAGCGGCTCGAAGGCCGCGAGTTCTTGGCGGACGACTACTCGATCGCCGACATGGCCTGCGTCGGCTGGATCGTGCCGCACGCCAACCAGGGGCAAGACCTTGCCGACTTCCCCGATCTCAAGCGCTGGTTCGACACCATGAACGCCCGCCCGGCGGTGCAGCGCGGACTGGCCGTGGGCAAGGAGGAGCGTGAGCGGCTCAACCTCGCGCAGGACAAGAACGCGCAAGGCGTCCTGTTCGGCCAGCGCGCCCGCTGACGTCAGGTCTTGAACAGGAACACCACGGCGACGATCGCGTAGGTGCCGACATAGATCCACGCCCAGCGGCGAAAGCTTTCGGGCGTGGATCGATCCGAGCGCCGGCGCAGCCAGGCGTAGAGCCTGAGGTCGAGCATGCCGAGCGGAATGGACAGGAGGATCGATCCCGCGACCGCCGCCGCGAACGCCGCCCCGCCCGTCAGCGGCAGGTGGTCGTAGGTGAATCTCAAAACCGACATGTGGCAGAGATACAGCGCGTAGCTCCAGTCGCCGAACCGCGTGGCGACGCTCTGCAGCGGCGTGCGGCCGGGCCGGTCGCTTTCCAGCGAGATCGCCAGACCCACCAGGATCACGGCGGTCACGGCCGCGAGGAGGCGGCCGGCGCCGACCGCGCCGGTTCCCGGAATGGCGATCGCGGCGGCGACGGCGATGCCCGCGAGCGCCGGGTGGAAAACATTGCGCCGCACGAGCCAGGGGACCAACAGCCCCCCGGCGAATGCGGCCGACGCGGACATGAACGGGATCTCGACGAACTTGACCGCGATGCGCGCCTGCGTGTCCGGCTCCGCCAGCGTGCCGCCGATCGAAAGCGCGAGCGCCACCAAGGCGATCCCCTCCAGGCGACGCGTGAGCCCCGCCACCGCCACCAGGAACAGGGCCACGTAGAAGAAGAGCTCGAAGACCAGCGTCCATTCCACGGCCAGCCGATAGTTGCCGTTCTGGCCGATCGCGACGAGCGACAGCGCCCGAAGGTCGATGCCCGCATCGCCCAGCAGCGCCACCGGCAGCACCAGCGAGGCGATGAGCAGCATCGGATAGATGCGAAGGATGCGATGGATCAGGAACTGCGGAGCCGGGGTGGTCTTCAGGATATCGGCCATCAGCGCGCCGGAGATGGCGAAGAAGATGGCGACGCCCAGGATTCCAAACCGCTGTCCGAAGATGTCGGTGAACCGATGGTCGCCGAACTCGAGGATCATATACTGCGAGGCGTGGAAGAGCACCACGAACAGGGCGGCGACGGCACGCAGCCATTGCAGGTTGCGGTTGCGGGCGCGGCGCTGGAACACCGGCGCATGGGCCGTCTCGACCTCGCCCCCGGGGCGATCCTGCACCGGCCGGACGTCGGCCGGCATCAGCCCGCCTCGCCGACGCGTGTCCAGGTCTGCGAGCGGCAGAACACCTTCGCGACGCAGCCCGTCAGGACGAGCCTGTCGCCTTGGATTTCGACGCGGCCCTCGTAGCTCTTGTCGCTGCTGGGATCGACCACGGTGCCGACATACGCCCGGCCGCTGCCTTCCACCGTACCGACCGTCTTGCCCTTGTAGGCTCCTGTGTTGACGGTGGAGCAGAACTTCGCGCCGCAAGGCGCGTAGTCCACCGTCTCGCCGTTCGACAGGCGCCAGGTGCCCACGATCGGCTCGTCCGCCCGCGCGGAGCCACAGGCGGCGGCCAGCGCGGCCGCGAGGACGAGCGGTTTCAACATGGACGAGCTCCCGGTTGTGCCAGGCCGAGCGATCCCCGAAAGGGATCGCCGCGTCAAGGCCGCCGGGCGACGCGTATCAGAGCCGGCTCAGCGATTGCGAGCGGCAGATCAGCCCACCCAGCACGCAGCCCGAAACGGACAGCGTGTCGCCGGTCAGCTTGCCTTTGCCGGAATATTCCTTGCCGCCCTTCGTGTAGTCGGTGACCGTTCCCTGGTAGGCGCCGGCGCCCGAAGGGGTCATCCGACCGAAGGTCTTCCCCTTGTTGGGACCGTTCACGTAGGTCAGGCAGAATCCGCCGGAGCACGGGGCGATGCGCGCGTCGTTGCCCGACGGCATGCGCCACATGCCCTCGATCGGGTCCGCCGCCGCGGCACCGGTCAGCGCTGCCAGCGCGAAGATCGTCGCAGCCAAACGTTTCATGTCGTCCTCCCGGCCGCCCCGTCTTGATCGCGGGCCTCGCGGCTTACGCGAACGTAAATGGAAATGCGACGGCCGCCAAGAGGCCGGCCTTCGGCGCCGATCGCTTCGCATGATGAACGGAACGCAAGCCGGCATGCTGAAGCGGGCGTAAAGCGAATCAAGCGAAAGCCGGAAACGCAGGACTTCCACGCCGGCAATCCTCAAGACTTTTCGAGGCGTGAATCCTGCATTCAACTTGAATTAGCCAAGCATTTTAAGCGCCGGTTCAAGCCGTGCTGCCAAGCTCCATTCGAGGCACCCGATAGGCGCAAAGAGGAGAAAGGACGAAAACCATGGCACGCTTCGACCTTCAGGACGGAGACTTCGGCACCGCACTCGGGATTGCGGCGCCGATCGGCGAGACGCTGTTCGCGATGGGCCTGCGCCACGCGGCCGGCCGCGACGACGAGGCGGATCTCGTCTCGGCCCACATGTACTTCAACCTCGCCGACCAGATGGGCGTGGAGGATGCGGCGGTCCATCGCCAGGACCTCGCGGCGATGATGAGCAAGGCCGAGATCGGCCGCGCCCTGCGCCTCGCCCGCGAGTGGCTCGCCCGCAACTGAGCCGTCCGGTCAGGCGTCGGCCTGTGCCAGCGACGCACGGAGCGCCGCGGCGAACCGGTCGAGCTCGTCGTCCCGGCCGACGGTGACGCGGATCATCCGATCCAGCGGCGCCACGCCCGGCATGCGGATGAAGACCTGCCGCCCGAGCACGCCTTCGAGCACCCGGCACGCATAGGCACCGTCCCGCCCGCAGTCGATGGCCACGAAGTTGGTCGCGGAGGGCAGGGAGCGAAGCCCTGCGGCCGCTGCGATGTCGGCGAGCCTTCCACGGGCGCGCGCGATCCGCTGCACCGTGTCGCGCAGATGGGTTTCGTCACCGAGCGCGGCGAGCGCGCCGGCCTGCGCCATGCGCGAGACGCCGAAGTGATTGCGCACCTTGTGGAACTGCGCCACCGCGTCCGCCGCGCCGAACACGAACGCCACCCGCACGCCCGCCATCCCGTAGGCCTTCGAGAAGGTGCGGAAGCGCAGGACGTTGGGCCGGATCTCGCTTGCGCTCGGCAGCGCCGTGGCGGGCGCGAGATCGCTATAGGCCTCGTCCAGCACCAGCAGCGTCCCCTCCGGCACGGCGTCCATCAGACGGCGGACCGCCTCCGCCTCGTGCCAGCTTCCGGTCGGATTGTCCGGGTTCGCGAAGTAGACGAGCTTCGGCCGCGTCGCCCGCATGCGTTCGATCAGGGCGTCGACATCCTCGCGATCCTCGCGATAGGGCACGAAGTCGAGCGTGCCGCCATGACCGGTGACATGGTAGTTGAAGGTCGGATAGGCGCCGAGCGAGGTCAGCGCCCGGTCGCCCGGCTCCAGCGCCACCTGCGCCAGCAGGCCGAACAGCCCGTCGATGCCTTCGCCCACCACCACTTCCTCGAAACGGATGCCGAGACGGGCCGCGATCGCCTCGCGCAGGGCATGATGCTCCGGGTCGCCGTAGGCCCAGCTGTCGCGCGCCGCACGGCTCATCGCCTCGACGGCCAGCGGCGAGGGGCCGAACACGCTCTCGTTGGCGCCGAGCCGCGCCAGGAAGGGGCGGCCGAACCGGCGCTCCAGCGCCTCCGGGCCGACAAAGGGGATCGTGGCGGGAAGGGCCAGGGTGCGGGCGTTGAACGGCATGGGGGGATCTCGCGACGGCTACGGGCCCGTTCTAGTGGCTGCCGCGACGCTTGCCCAGGGCCGCCGGCCGCCGACGCAAACCCGTTGATAAGGCGCGGCTTGCGACGCTTTCCGCTTGAAACCGGGCCGCTGTCTTCCCACGCTTGGCCCATGCTCGCCCACCGCGCCCGTTTCCCCCGATGATCCGCCTCGTCCACACGGCCGACTGGCAGATCGGCAAGCCGTTCGGCGGCTATCCCGAGGACACCCGTGCCGAACTGCGGGCCGAAAGGTTCGCCGCCGTCCGGCGCGTCGCGGTGCTGGCGCGCGAGCGTGGCGCGGATTTCGCGGTCGTGGCCGGCGACGTCTTCGACGGCAACACCGTGTCCGACCGGGACATCCAGCGCACGCTGGACGCGATGGCCGAGTTCGCCGGTCCCTGGATCATGCTGCCCGGCAATCACGATCCGGCGGTCAGCGTTTCGGTATGGTCGCGCCTTCGGCGCTTCGACCACCGCGCCCGCGTCGTGGTGGCCGACGCGGCGGAGGCGATCGAGCTGTGCGAGGGTCGTGCGGTCGTTCTGCCGGCCCCGCTCCTGCGCCACCGCGAGGGCGCCGATCTCACCGAATGGTTCGACGGGGCCGAGACGCCGCCCCGCGCGGTGCGTGTGGGCCTCGCGCACGGGGCGGTGGCCAACCGGCTGCCGGCTTCGGCCGAGAGCGGCAATCCGATCGCCGACGATCGCGCCGACCGGGCGCGCCTCGACTATCTGGCGCTCGGCGACTGGCACGGCTTCCTCGAGATCGCGCCCCGCACCGTCTATAGCGGCACCCCCGAGCCCGATCGCTATCCGGCCAACGAGCCGGGTTTCGTGGCCCTGGTGGAGATCGACGCGCCGGGCGCCGCGCCGCGCGTCGAGCGGCTGCGCACCGCGCGGTTCGACTGGCGCGCCCTGACGATCGACGTCCACGGTGATGCCGGGGCGCTGACCCATGCGCTCGCGGCACTCGCGGCGCCCGGCGAGACGCTGGTCGACCTTACCCTGCGGGGCACCCTGTCGCTGCGCGAGCGGATCGCCCTGGACGAGGCGCTGGCGGGCTGGCGGCCCCGCTTCTTCGACCTGCGCCTTCGCGACGACGGGCTGGTCGACGAGCCGGACGAGGAGGATCTCGACCGGATCGACGCGGCGGGCTTCGTGCGCACGGCGGTGGATCGCCTGCGCGCCAAGGCCGCCAGTCGCGAGGATCCCGAGCGGGCCGCGGCCGCGCTCGCGCTTCGCATGATGTTCGCCGAACACGCCCGCCTCGGCCGGCGGGAAGGGTAGGGCCTTGTACCTGCGCGCGCTGACGCTTCGCGAGTTCGCGGGCGTGTCCTCCCTGGTTCTCGATCGGTTCGAGAGCGGTCTCAACGTGATCGTCGGCGACAACGAGGCCGGCAAGTCGACGGTCCTGGCCGCCCTGCGCGCCGCCTTCTTCCAGAAGCATCGCTCCAGCGGCGAGGCGACGCGCGCGCTCGTGCCCTACGGGCGACAGGCGCGCCCCGAGGTCGAGGTCGCGTTCTCGCTCGGCGGCACCGACTATCGTCTGCGCAAGGCGTTTCTCCAGAAGCCCGAGGCCGAGCTGTCCTGGTCCGGCGGCCGGCTGCAGGGCGACGCGGTGGAGGAGCGGCTGGCCGAGCTGCTCCGTTTCACCCATTCTGGCGCTCGCAAGTCGCGGGACGGCGATTTCGTGGGCACGTTCGGTCTGCTCTGGGTCAACCAGGGCCGGTCCACCGAAGGCATCGACCTGGGCGCCGGGCGCGACGCGGTGACGGCTTCGCTGGAGGGCGAGGTGACGCAGGTCCTGGGCGGCGAGCGGGGCCGGGCGCTGATCGCCGCCTCGCGCGCGAGCCAGGACCGGTTCTTCACAGAGACGCTGCGCGTCAAGACAAGCTCGCCACTGCGCGAGGCCGAGGAGCACCTCGAGCGGCTGCGCGAGGAGCTGGCCCAGCGGCGCATGGCGCTCGCCGACTACCGCGCCAGGCTGCAGCGCCTGTCCGATCGGCGCTCGGTGCTCCGTTCCTACGAGGGGGACGACGCGGCGGGACAGGCGGCGGCGGCCTTGGCGCGCGTCGAGGCGGAGCAGCGGGCGCTCGGCGACCTGCGCCGCGACTGCGCCGACGCCGAACGCGAGTTGAAGCACGCGCTCGCGGCGCGCGAGCACGCGGGCGAGCGCGTTCGGCGGCGCGAGGCGCTCGCCGCCGCCGTCGCGCAGGCCGTGGCGCTCGAAGGAGCGGAGCGCCAGCGTCTTGCCGAACTCCATTCGGCGTCGGAGCGCGAGCGTCGCCACCTTGGCGAACGCGAGGACGCGCTCGCCATCGCCCGCGCCGCGCTGGAGGCGGCCGAGCGGCGCGCCGAGACGGCACGCCTCGCCGACGAGCGCCTGCGCCTGTCGCGCGAGATCGAGCGGCTCGACGCGCAGCTCGCCGAAGGCCGGCGTCTCGCCGCCCGCCTCGACGCGCTGCGCGAGGAGGCGGGCGGCGGCACCCCCGCGCCTCGCGCGCTGGCTGAACTGGAAGAGATCGAGCGTCTGTGCCGCGAGGCGGAGATCCGCCTCTCGGCGGCCTCCCCGACGGTCCGCTTCGCGCCCGAGAAGGCCGGGGCCGCGATCCTGCTCGACGGCGAATCGCTCTCCGACTCGGCGGCCCATGTGGTCTCCCGGCGCAGCACCTTCGCGTTGCCGGGCTTCGGCACGGTGACGGTCGAGCCCGGCGGCGGCTCGGCGGCCCTGGCGGACGAGGCGGCCCGCAGCCGCGAGCGGCTGGCGGCGCGCCTGTCCGCGCTCGGCCGGTCCTCGGTCGAGGACGTCCGGCGTGCCGTCCGCGAAGGCGAAGAGCGCGACGCGGAGCGCAAGCGGCTTCGCGAGCTGCTGGCGGCAAGGCTGCCCTCGGGGCTCGAGGCGTCGGACGCCGAGCTGCGGGGGCTGCGCGAGGCGCTGGCCCGCCTGCCGCGCGGCGACGGGCCGGAGATGGTGGTGGATCTGGTCGCCGCGCGCGCCGAGGCGCAGGGCGCGCGCGAAGGGGCGTCCCGCGCCGAGGGTGAGCTGGAGGCCGCGCGCCGCGATCTGCGCGCCGGCGAATCGGAGCGGGTCGCGGCGGAAGCGCGGGTCGCCCATCGCGGGGCCGAGGCGCTGCGGCTGCGCGCCGAGATCGAGGAGGCCGAGGCGGCGCGCCCGGCGGCCGCGCTGCGCGAGGATCTCGCGGCGGCCGAACTGGAGCGCGCGGCGCGAGAGGCCGTGGCCGAGGCGCGTCGGCGGGCCTTGGCGGAGGGCGATCCCGAGACCGTGGAGCGGACGGTCGTGGCCAAGCGGCGCGCTCGCGACGAGATCGAGCGCACGCTTCTGGCGCTGCGCGCCGAGATCGCCAGTCTTGAAGGCGAGCTGCGGGTCCAGGGCGCCAACGCGCTCGACGAGGAGATCGCAAGGCTCGAGGGCGAGGCGGAGCAGGCGGAGCGCGCCCGGGCGCGGCTTGCGCTGGAGGCGGATGCGTCGCGTCTCCTGCACCAGACCCTGCTGCAGGCCCAGCGCGAGGCGCACGAATCGTGGCTGGCGCCGATCAAGTCGCATGTCGCCCCCTATCTGCGGCTCATCCACCCCGATTCCGACATTGCGCTTGACGAGGGCACGCTGGAACTGACCGGCCTGCGTCGCGGCGGCGTGGACGAGGAGTTCCATCGCCTGTCGGCCGGCGCGCGCGAACAGGTCGCCGTGGTCACGCGGCTCGCGCTGGCCGACGTTATCAAGAAGAGCGGCCATCCCGCCGCGGTGATCCTGGACGACGCGCTGGTGAACACGGACGAGCGGCGGCTGGAGCGGATGCACCACGTCCTGCGCAAGGCGGCCGAGGGGCTTCAGGTGATCGTCCTGACGTGCCGCGAACGCGACTTCCGCGACATCGGAGCGCCCATCTTTCGCCTCTGACGCGGCGGACGTCGGGCAGCGTGCGACGCGGCGCGAGCGTCGCAAGGGGCGTTCGCCGCGTCGCGTCGCGCCCCTCGCGAGGGTTGCCCGAGGCTGGCAAGGCCCGTCCGCGCAAGGGTTTGGTCAGCCTCGCGCAGGCTTTCCCGCGAAAGCGCCGCAATTCCTAACGGCCGGTGAACGTGATCGTGGCGCGTGTGCAACAGCGGTGTGACCAACGCGCCTCCAAGGCGGTCGTATGGCGTTTCCGTGATTGCATCCCAAGCCAGCCTGAATATTCTCACCATCAGAAGCGCGGGGGACGACCCGGACTTCTGCAGGGGATGGGGCAGGGAAGGCTGTCCTTCGAAACAAAAGCCCAACCCTAACCTATAACTTGACTGGAGGTCAGGACATGAACATCAAGAGCCTTCTTCTTGGCTCCGCTGCGGCCCTCGTTGCAGTTTCCGGCGCTCGTGCGGCCGACGCCATCGTCGCCGTCGAGCCCGAGCCGGTCGACTACGTCCGCGTCTGCGACGTCTACGGCAAGGGCTTCTACTACATCCCGGGCACCGAGACCTGCCTTTCGGTCGGCGGTTACGTCCGCTTCCAGGTGAACGTCGCCGGCGACCCGGCCGTCAACCTCGAGGGTGACGACTACCAGCTCGCTTCCCGCGTCCGCGCCCGTCTGAACTTCGACGCCCGCGAAGAGACCGAGCTCGGCACCCTGCGCGCCTTCGCCCGTCTCCAGGCGACCAACACCTCGGGCGCCAACAACGGCGTGGCGATCGATCAGGCCTACATCCAGCTCGGCGGCCTGCTCATGGGCTACCGTGACTCGCTCTGGTCGTCGGACATCGGCGGTCTCGAGGACGGCCTTCTGACCGACACCGACCTCGTGGTCGGCGACTTCAACACCAACCAGGTGTCCTACACCTTCGCCGCCGGCGGCTTCTCGGCCACGATCGGCCTCGAGGACGACGGCACCGGCGACGTGGTTCCGGACATCCACGGCAAGATCGTCTACTCGGGTGCCTGGGGCGGTGCGTTCCTGTCGGCCGTCTACGACGAGACCTTCAACCAGGAAGACCTCGCCAACCTGTTCGGCGACAACCTGGACTTCGTGACGCTGTCGGGCGCCTACCCGACGCTTCTCCAGGACGGCAACAACGACGCCTTCGCTCTGAAGGGCGGCGTGCTCCTGAAGGACCTGATCGCGCCTGAGTCGCAGCTGAAGATCGAGGGTCACTACGCCTTCGACCCGACGGTCTACGCCTCGATCGACGGTCTGGCCACGGTCAACACCTTCGCCGCCAACAACCCGAACATCCTGAACCCGACCCCGGGCTCGCTGCCGATCGTTCTCGAGTGGGCCGCCGGTGCGGGCTACGCCCAGGCGTTCGGCAAGCTCGGCCTGGCTCTCTCGGGCCAGTACGGCGAGACCTTCGACACGCAGTTCCTGGCGATCAGCCCGCTGGGCACGGTCGTTCCGGTCAACCTGTCGGGTGACTACTACGCCGTGGTCGGCAACGTCGGCTACCAGATCACGAACAACTTCGCGACGCTGGCGGAAGTCTCGTACAAGAACGTCGACTTCGGTGGTCCGATCGGCGACACCGATCAGGTCAACGGCTTCCTGCGCTTCCAGCGCAACTTCTAATCCGAACCTTCGGATCGGAAACGAAAGGCCCGGCGCAAGCCGGGCCTTTTGCGTTTCGACCTTCGGCTGAGCCGCGACGGCGCGGTCCGGCCGCGCGGCGTCCGCGCAAGGGGCCCGCGCCGGTCCTCGTCGGCGCGCGGGTGGGACCGACATCCTCGCGTTCCGCGCACCCGATCGCGGACTGCCGGTGGGCGAGGGCGCCATCGAGCGAGCGAACAGCTCTTGAAGCGGCCATCCGCGAGCTTTGCGAAAAGATGCGGTTCGGTTTAGCGAGGCGCCGCGCTGTCTCCGTCGATCCGCTATCCGTCACCCGCAGGCTTGGTGGCGTTTCGTCGCCTTCGCGGCCGAGGGGCCGCCGGAGACATGGTCACATGTCGCGATGGCCGATCGGGGGTCCGTCTTCCGCCTCGTCTCGCATCGCCTGGATAGCGAAGCCGGCGAGGGCCGGCATGTCACCGTCCGGCAGGCGCTCGCGTTCCACGGTTCCGCCGCCCGGCCCCGAGCCGACCGGCGGCCCGCTCCATACGAAGATGCCCCGGCGCCGTGGCGGCACCGGGGCATCAGGGGCGGCGATGGAGCGGCGAAGCGCCGTCAGTTCCGGCGGCCGAGCGTCAGGTCGCGCTCGATGTCGAATCCGGCGCCGAGGCGCATCTTGTAGACCTGGTAGTTCTCCATCACCCGCTGCACGTAGTTGCGGGTTTCGGTGAAGGGGATCAACTCCACCCAGTCCACCACCTCGTCGATCGACTTGCGGCGCGGGTCGCCGAACCGGTCGATCCATTCGCGCGCGCGCCGGGGCCCCGCGTTGTAGGCCGCGAAGGTGAGGATGTAGGAGCCGTCGAAGCTCGAGATTTGCTGGCCGAGATACTGCGTGCCGAGCAGGGTGTTGAACGACACGTCGTTCTGCAGCTTGGAGTCCGAGTAGCTGAGGCCGGCGTTCTTGGCGAGGCTGCGTCCGGTCGCGGGCATCACCTGGAGAAGGCCCAGCGCGCCGACCGGCGACTTGGCGGTCGGGTTGAAGGCGCTTTCCTGCCGGGCGATCGCGTAGGCCAGCGCCTTGCCGGAAGCCGAGATGTTGGCGCTTGCCGGGATGACGCCGATCGGGAAGGCGAGGGCGGGCGCGTCGACGCCGCGCGCGTAGGCCGCCTTGCCGACGCCGAGCGCCAGGCTGTGGTCGCCCCGCCGCTCCGCCATCGAGGACAGGATCGCGAGCTCGCCGGGACTGTCGAGCTCGTCCGCCAGCGCGCGGTACAGGCTGTCGGCACGCCAGGAGGAGCCGATCGATTCCAGCCGCTTGATCGCCTGCACCGCCTCGCGGCGCTCGAACGTGCGACGCTCGGCGTCCGACGGGCGCGGATAGGCGATCTCGCCGGGGGCGCGGCCGAGCTTGGCGGCGGCGAGCTGGCCATAATAGGTGGCGCCATAGCGCGCGGCGCGTCCGTAGTATTCGCGCGCGCTGCCCGGGCCGCCCGCCTCGGCGGCCCGTCCCATCCAGTAGAAGGCGCGGGACTGGGTGAGCGGGCGCGACGAGATCTGCCCGATCCGGGCGAAATGCTTGGCCGCGGTGGCGGGATCGTTCAGGTAGCGCAGCGCGTACCAGCCCGAGTGGAACTCGGCTTCCACCGCCTCGGTCACGCCTTCGGCCGAATGCGAGGCGACGAGGCGGTAGGCGGCCCGGCGCTCGCCCTTCTCCAGAAGCATGCGCGAGATGATGCGGCGCTCATTCCACCACGCGTCGGGATCGACCAGGGCGTTGCGGTCACGCGGCGCCCTTTCCATGACCGCGGCCGCTTCCAGGATGCGATTCTTCTTGCGCAGGTTCTCGGCCGCGGTGAACAGGTAGCTCGGATCGGACTTGAGGCTCGGATGCACGCCCGCAAGCAGCGCCTCGGCATTGCCCGCTCCCTGGATCGAGGCCGCCCGCGCCTTGAACAGCGATTCGGCGTTGGCCAGCGACGCGACGCGCGAGGCGTCGCCCACCCGGTCGGCATAGAGGAGCTTGTCCATGCGGAACTTGTGGTCGGCGCGCGTCAGCAACGCGCCGAACGTGGAGAGCATGCGCGCTTCCAGCGTCTTGTCCAGGCGGTCGTTGCGCCAGGAGCGGACGATCAGCTCCTTCGCCTTGCCCGCCTGGCCGAGCGCCAGATAGGCCTGCGCCAGCGCCATGGAGCCTTCCGGCGTGCGCGGCGCGTCGCCGGCGAAGGCCGCCACGACGTCGCGCGCGGGCATCGGGTCGCGCAGCAGCGCCCGCTCCAGGTTGGCGCGGATCGTGGCCATGCCCGGCCAGCCGCGCAGCTCCAGCGCCGTGTGGGCGATCTCGGCGGCGGGCACGTCGCTGGTGCCGCGCAGCGCGATGGCCCAGGAGAGGATGTGCCGGTCGAGCGAGCCCGGCGTCATCCCCTCGCGGATCGCCAGCGCGCGCGGAATGTCGCGATGCGTCGCGTCGAGCCCGGTCTGGAGGTCGCCCCGGATCGGCGCGACGCTGGACACGCGCGATCCCATCGCGGCGATCGAGGAGGTGAAGGCCATGGCGTCCGACGAGCCGGCGCCGGGCGCGGCGGCCGGTGGGGCCTGAGGCCGGCGGACCAGCGGATTGGCCGAGGCGGGCGGCGCTGGCGGCGTGCCGAACCGGTTGGGGTCGGGCTGCGCCTCCTTGCGCCCGAACAGCCGCGGGACCTTGATCTCCGGCAGGCCGAGGCGCGGCATCTCGAACGAATGCACGGTGGCCGTTCCGGTGAGGAGCACCGACAGGAGGGCGGGCGCGAGGAGCGCCTTGGCACGGATCGAGCGTTTCATCTGACCTCCTGCTGCAATGCTGCCACACGCGCGCGACCGAGGGCTCGCATGGTTGACCAAAGCTTGCCCCAACGCGGTGAAGAAGGCGTAAACCCTCGCCCATTCCCGTGGTTGCCTTCGCTTGTTTCGTCGTGATGGCTTCTTTATGGTGCGCCCGTCCGCGCGGACGATCGGCCACGGTCCCGGTCGCCCGGCGAGCGGCCTGGGACCCTCGAGCCCATCGCCCGACCCGAGCACGCCCGACGTCGCTTCGGCACCATCATCCGCACGTCGACGGGAGTGACGACATGACCTTCAAGGGCTCGATGCCAGCCTTGGTAACGCCCTTCGCCGAGGACGGCAGCCTCGACGAGGACGGGTTCCGCGCCCTGATCGAGTGGCAGATCGCCGAGGGCTCGCACGGGCTCGTGCCGGTCGGCACAACGGGCGAAAGCCCGACGCTGACCCATGCCGAGCACAAGCGCGCCGTGGAGATCTGCATCGAGACGGCCGCCGGCCGCGTGCCGGTGATCGCGGGCGCGGGGTCGAACAACACCGTGGAGGCGATCGACTTGGCGCGCTTTGCCGAGAAGGCCGGCGCCGACGGCATCCTCGTGGTCACGCCCTACTACAACAAGCCGACGCAGCGCGGGCTCTACGAGCATTTCGCGGCGATCGCGCGCGCGGTCTCGACCCCCATCGTCATCTACAACATTCCGCCGCGCTCGGTGGTGGACATGCTGCCCGAGACCATGGGGCGCCTCGCGCGCGACTTTCCCAACATCGTCGGCGTCAAGGACGCGACCGCCAAGCTCGACCGCGTGCCGGAACAGCGCCTCGCCTGCGGCAAGGACTTCATCCAGCTTTCGGGCGAGGACGCGACGGCGCTCGGCTTCGTCGCCCATGGCGGTCGCGGCTGCATCTCGGTGACGGCGAACGTCGCGCCGCGCCTGTGCGCCGCGCTCCAGGAAGCGTGCCTGGCCGGCGAGTTCGCCCTGGCGCTGGAATACCAGGACCGACTGATGCCGCTTCACAAGGCGATCTTCACCGAGCCGGGCGTCTCGGGCACCAAGTACGCCCTGTCGCGCATCGGCAAGGGCCGCAACCACGTGCGCCTGCCCCTGGTGCCCGTCGAGGCCTCCACGCAGGTCGCGATCGACGACGCGCTGCGCCACGCCGGCCTTCTGAATTGATCGGAGGGCCCGCGAGGCCCATCTAGGGGGACGCGCCGGCCCCGCCGCCGCCCCCCGTCCTCCTCTTCGAGCCGCTCCACCCCATGGCCAAACCCGCCAAGTCCAAGTCCAACATCGCCGCCGAGAACCGTAAGGCGCGCTTCAACTACGAGATCGTGGACACGCTCGAGGCCGGGCTCGTGCTGACGGGCACGGAGGTGAAGTCGCTGCGCCTCGGCAAGGCGATGATCGCCGAATCCTACGCCACGGAGGAGGACGGCGAGATCTGGCTGATCAACTCCTACGTGCCCGAATACCTCCAGGCAAACCGCTTCAATCACGAGCCGAAGCGCCGCCGGAAGCTCCTGGTCCACAAGACGCAGCGCAACCGGCTGGCCGGCGCGGTGCAGCGCGACGGCATGACGCTCGTGCCGCTCAAGATCTATTTCAACGATCAAGGGCGGGCGAAGCTGGAACTGGCCGTCGCGCGCGGCAAGAACGCGCCGGACAAGCGCGAGTCCATGAAGGAGCGCGACTGGAACCGTCAGAAGCAGCGGGTGATGAAGGAAGCCGGGCGCGACTGACGCCCAGGCCCTTGCGCTTCCTCCCGCAGGGTTTACGCTCCCCCGAAAACGATGGGGAGGGCCGTGCGATGACCGATCTTTCCACCCCGCCGGAGGGCCTCGAGCCGCCGGTCGACGACGGGGCGGCGTCGCACCTCGCCGGACGCCGGCTTCCGGCCGTCGCCTTGTCCTCCACCGCGGGCGGGCAGGTCGACCTCTCCCGTACCCGCGGGCTCGTCGTCGTCTACGCCTATCCGATGACGGGCCGACCCGGCGCGCCGCTGCCCGGCGGCTGGAACGAGATCCCCGGCGCGCGGGGTTGTACCCCGCAGGCCTGCTCCTTTCGCGACCACTGGCAGGAGTTGCGCGAGCTCGGCGTCTCGGCGGTGTTCGGCGTCTCGACGCAGACCACCGCCTATCAGCGCGAGGCGGCCGAGCGGCTGCGCCTGCCGTTTCCGCTCCTGTCCGACGCCGCCCTGGAACTCCAGGAGATGCTGGAGCTTCCGACCTTCGAGGCGGACGGCGACACGCTGCTCAAGCGCCTCACCATGATCGCGCAGGACGGCGAGATCGTCGCCGCCCTGTATCCGGTGTTTCCGCCCGACCGCAGCGCCGCCGACGTGGTGGACTGGCTCCGGCAGCGTCGATCCCCGGCCGGAGGGCGGCGGCACTGAGGCACCGGCGTCCGGGGCAGGGCGGCTCGCCTTTCGGCTGAGCGCCCCCTGGCGGATGCCGGGGGCCGGAGCCGCGCGCGGCCTGACGTCTTACCCTAAGCCCCGAACGCGCCTCGATCAGACGGCCAAGGCGGTGCGTGGACCGACGAGGCCGAAGCGCGCGCCGCGAGCGTCCTCGGCCACCAGCGAGAAGGCGCCGCCGGGGATCGGGTCCGGCCCCTGCACCGCGTGTCCGCCCGCCGCCTCGAGCCGCGTGGCGGCGGCGTCGATATCGTCCACGGCGAAGTAGACGTGCCAGCCGGGCCGGCCGTTCGGCATCTCGCCCATCACGGCGCCGATGCAGGCCGGGCCGACATGCAGGAAGCGATACTCGCCGAGATTTCCCATGGGCATTCCGCCCTCCGTCCGCATGCGCAGGACGCGCCCGTAGAAGGCGAGGGCGGCGTCCGGGTCGGGGGTCGACAGCTCGTTCCAGACCGCATGTCCCCCGGGAACGGCCTCGCCGCATCGGAAGGCCTGAGAGTCCGCCTCGCCGGCGCCGCGCATCAGATAGAGCATCTGGCCCTGCGGATCGGCCACGAAGGCGAAACGCCCGATCCCCGGAATGTCGGTCGGCGGGACATGGATCGAGGCGCCGGCCTCGGCCGCGTCCGCCGCCGCCCGATCGACGTCGTCGACGCCGAAATAGACCAGCCAGCGCGGCGGCATCGCCATTCCCTCCGGCCGGGCCATCACGCCCGCGACGCCGGTGCCGTTCGTCTCCGCCACGCGGTAGTCGCGCCCCAGCCCGCCGGGCGGCCGCCGGAAGCGCCAGCCGAGGACGTCTCCGTAGAACCGCTCCGCCGCGTCGGCGTCGTCGGTCACCAGTTCGTACCAGATCGGTGTGCCGTGTGGGTTGACCATGGTCATGCCTCCCGGCTGACGACCTGGAAGCCGCCATAGATCAGTCGCTTGCCGTCGAACGGCATCGGGTTGTCCTCCAGCGCCGTTTCCATCTCCGCCATGATACCCTTCTGCCCGGTGTCGCGCGCCGCCTTGTCCGGCCACTCGATCCAGGAGAAGCACACCGTCTCGTCGGGCTTCGCCTGAACGGCGCGCCGGAAGTCGGTCACCTTGCCCTCGGGCACGTCGACGCCCCAGCATTCCACATGGCGCGTCGCCCCGTGGCGCAGCACCACCTCGGCCGCGGCCCGGCAGTGTCGGACGAAGGCGTCGCGCCGGGCGGTGGGCACGGCGAGGACGAACCCGTCGACATAGCCGAAGGCGCCGCCCGGCCCCTCGTCGACCACGGGCTCGAACCCGCCGAAGATCATGCGCTTTCCGTCGAAGGCCATGTCGGACATGTCCATGCGCGGATCGGCCATCATCTTCGCCTCGCCCGCTTCCTTGGCCGCGCGGTCGAGCCAGTCGATCCATCCGAAGGCGACGAGTTCGCCGTCCCGACCGTCGACCGAGCGATGGATATCGGTGTGCGTTCCGTGCGGGACATCGTCGCCGACCGCATCGACGACGCTCGAGGCGCCGAACTCGCGGAAGATGGGCGCCAGCTCGCGCGCCTGCTCCACGAAGCGGTCCCGGTTCGATCCCTCGACGGGAATCACGCATCCCATGACGTAGGCCATCGGTCTCTCCCTTTGCGTTGGAAAGGCGCTCCGCGCGGAGCCCTCAGTCGGCGGCGGCGTATCTCGCCGCATTCTCGCGAAACGGCGCCATCTGTGCCTCCAGCGCGCGTGCGAAGGCGGGCCGCGACGTGTGGCGTCGGACATAGGCGCCGAGCGCCGGGAAGGGGGCGAGGTCGCCGTTCGCCTCGACGTTGCGCAGCACGAAGGCCATCAGCAGATCCGCCACGGTGAAGCGATCACCCACGAGGACGGGGCGCTCGCCGAGCGCGGCGGCCAGATGCGCCAGCTTCGCCCGCAGGAGGCCCGCCGCCTGCGCCTCGATCCGTTCGGCCGCCTCGCGATCGTCCGCGAAGTGACGCAGGAAGGCAAGACGGTCGATCGCCGGGCTCAGCGTGTCGAGCGCGGCGAACACCCAGGAGAAGCAGGCGTCCCGCTCCGCGGGCGCGCTGGGCAGCAAGTCGTCGCTTGCCTCGGCGATGCGCCAGACGCAGGCGCCGCTCTCGAACATCGATCGATCGGCGACGCCGAGCACCGGAACCTGGCCGAACGGCTGGCGGGCGAGGTTTTCCGCGCTTTCGCGTTTCGAATGGGGAATGAGCCGCGCCTCGTAGGCGAAGCCCGCCTCCTCCAGCGCCCAACGCAGGCGAAGGTCGCGGACGAAGCCCTGCGCGAGTTCCGGCACCCAGTCGTAGGCCGTGACCGTGACGGGGCCTTGCAGGAAGTCCTCGCGCTTCATCGGGCCGCCTCGGCGTGGCCGACCGGCCGCGGCATGTCGTTGATGTGCAGGATGTTGCCGTCGGGATCCTTGAACCAGACCATCTTGGCGTCGCCGGCCCAGTGGATTCCGTCACGATAGGTGACGCCGTCCATCTCGTAGTGCTCGAAGGCGACGCCTTTTGCGGCAAGGTCCGCGACGATCGCCTCGATCTCGCCGGCCGCATCGAACACGGCCGCGTTGGCGCGGTTGGTGCCGGCCTCGCGCGAGCGGTAGACGACGAGATGCGTCGGCCCCGTCGCATAGACGCAGACCTCGTCGCCTTGCTCGACGCAGGGCAACCCAAGGCTCGTGCCGTAGAAGGCCCGGGCGCGCTCCATGTCGGCCACGGCGACGATGGCGGATGACGTCTTGTCCGCGAGCATGGCGATCCTCCCTAGACGCCGGTTTCGATGACTTGACAATTAAGTTGATATCAACACAATGTGCCTGTGTCAAACGAGCCGCCTCCGTCCGCCGTCGGCGGCCCGCCTCCCGTTCCATTCTCCACGACGCTCCATGTGCGCGACCACTGCCTGTGCCTGCACACGCAGCGGGCCGCGCGGGCCATGTCCCGCCGCTTCGACGAGGCGTTCCGCCCGCTCGGACTGAAGAGCGGTCAGTTCTCGCTGCTGATCTCGCTCAATCGGCCGGAACCGCCGACGATCGGCTCCGTCGCGACCCTGTTGGCGATGGACCGTACGACGCTGACCGCCAACCTGAAGCCGCTGGAGCGCGAGGGCTGGCTGCGCGTGGTGACCGACGAGAAGGACAAGCGCATCCGACGTCTCCTGCTGACGGAGGAGGGCAGGGCGCTTCTCGCTCGCGCCGCCCCGATCTGGACCGCGACGCACGCGGCGATCGAGACGGGGCTCGCGGAAGGCAGGGCCGACCGGCTCCGCGAGGTGCTCGCCGCGCTGCTCTGACGAAGGCGCCGCGGCTTCCCGCCCCGCTCATTCGGTTCCGGACACAACGAAGATGCCGGCCGCCACGATGAGCGCGATGCCGAGGAGCGCCACGGCATCCAGCCGTTCCCCGAAGATCAGGAAGCCCCAGGCGGCCGCGAACACGAGATAGGCGTAGTCGAAGGTGCCGACGACGGCTGGCGGCGCGCGCTGATAGGCGGCCGCGACGCCGAGCGCGACCACGACCATGACGCAGCCAAGCGCGACCATCAGCCCCCAGTCCGCGCCGCGCATCGGCGTCCACCAGCCCAACAGGAAGGGGTTGGCGGTGCCGGGCGGCTGTGCGGCGGCGACGAGCCAGCCGAGAAGGCCTGCGGCCAGCAGGCAGGCGTGGAGCGACAGGGCGAGGACGATCGGGCTTTCCTGCGCGCACCGCGTGCGCGTCAGCACCGCCGCCCCGGCATAGAGCACCGCGCCGAGGATCGGCAGCAGCGCCCAGGGGGAGAAGTCCGTGCCGGCCGGGCGCAGGATCACCACGACGCCGAGGAAGCCGAGGACGATGCCGGCGAGGGTCCGGCGGGCGATGGCCTCGCGGCCCTGCCATGACGACAGGGCCGCGATGAACAGCGGCGTCGTGTAGAGCGCCGTGGCCGCGATCGACAGGTCCATGTGCGGAAGCGCGGCATAGTAGGCGATCCACATGCCGGTCAGGAGAAGCGAGCGCAGCACCACCGGCGGCCGGACGATGCGCACCATGCGCCCCGGCGCGGCGAAGGCCGCGAGCGCCGCGAGGATCGGGACGGCGAACAGCGACCTGACGACGTAGATCTGCCAGAGCGGAAAGTCGGCCGAGACGGCTTTGACGGCGGCGTCGGCGCCCGAAAGCAGGAGCACCGAAAGGAGGATCAGGGCGATCGCGGAGCCGACCCGCCCGACATGCGCTTCCGCCATCCCGTCCTCTCCCGCCCCGCGACGGCGCCCGCTTCGCCGCCGTCTATCCCAGATGCTCGCGCACCGCCCTGAACACGTCCTCGAACATCGCGGGCGTGAGGACGCCGGTGTTCGTGTTGTAGCGCGAGCAATGGTAGCTGGAGACGAGTTGCAGGCCGCCGATGTCGTGGCGTCCGCCATGGCTGAACGGCGCGTCCTTGAGCCGGACGCCGAGCGCGCGCAGCGTCGAATCGTGGGCGATGCGGCCGAGCGTGACCAGCGCGCGAAGTCGCGGCAGCGCCTCCAGCGTCGGGGTCAGGAACCGGCGGCACGTGTTGATCTCGGGGCCGGTCGGCTTGTTCTCGGGCGGCACGCAGCGCACCGCGTTGGTGATCGCCGCGCCGACGAGCTGGAGGCTGTCGTCCAGCCGGGCCTCGAACTCGCCGGTGGCGAAGCCGAACCGCTTCAGGGTGGCGTAGAGGAGGTCGCCCGCATAGTCGCCGGTGAAGGGCCGCCCCGTCCGGTTGGCGCCGCGCACTCCGGGCGCGAGGCCCACCACCAGAAGCTCGACCTCGTCCGCGCCGGCGCGCGGCAGGAACGTCTCCACCGGCGCGTTGTGCCAGCCGGGTTCGCGCGCCCGCCACTCCTCGCGAAAGGCGGCGAGGCGCGGGCACAGCGGGCAGTCCCGCGGCGGGGCGGCGCCGGGCAGGGCAGGGGAGTGCGCGGGCAGCAAGGTCAGGCGTCGTCCTCGTCCTGCGCGTCCGCCTCGGCCTCGGCGCGGCGGGCGAGACGGGCCTCGCGCTCGGCCTGGCTGCGGCCGATCTCGGGCTGGAGCGTGCGCAGGTCGATGAAGTGGTCCGCCTGCCGGCGCAGCTCGTCGGCGATCATCGGCGGCTGGGTCGCGAGCGTCGAGACCACCGAGACCTTGCGGCCCTTGCGCTGCAGCGCCTCCACCAGCGAACGGAAGTCGCCGTCGCCGGAGAACAGCACGAAATGATGCACGGTGTCGGCAAGGCTCATCGCGTCCACCGCGAGTTCGATGTCCATGTTGCCCTTGATCCGGCGCCGCCCGAGCTGGTCGGTGAACTCCTTGGCGGGCTTGGTCACGACGCGGTAGCCGTTGTAGTCGAGCCAGTCCACCAGCGGGCGGATGGACGAATACTCCTGATCCTCGATCAGCGCGGTGTAGTAGTAGGCGCGCAGGAGGTAGCCGCGCTTACCAAAGGCGGCGAGCAGCTTCTTGTAGTCGATGTCGAAGGCGAGGGATCGGGAGGCTGCGTAGAGATTGGCGCCGTCGATGAAGAGGGCGATCGTCTCGCGGGTGTCGAACATGGAAAACCTTCGGCGGCATGAGGCGGGCGAACGGTCGGTAGCCGCGCGCCGCCCCGCGAGCATAGGGCGCCGCACGCGCCAAGGCCAGCCGCGGCGCGAGGCGGGCGGTGGATCGCGGCCTCAAACGCGGCTGCCCCCTTGTGCTCCAGTTGTCAAGGGGTTACACGGGCGCTTCAGCTTACTGCGTCCGTTCCCAAGGAGACAGGCATGGCCCGCGTCACCGTAGAAGATTGCGTCGATAAGGTCGAGAACCGGTTCGAGCTCGTCCTGCTCGCCAGCCACCGGGCCCGGCAGATCGCGCAGGGGCAGCCGATCACGGTGGACCGCGACAACGACAAGAACCCCGTCGTGGCGCTGCGCGAGATCGCCGACGAGACCCTGTCGCCCGACGACCTGAAGGAAGACCTGATCCACTCGCTGCAGAAGCATGTCGAGGTGGACGAGCCCGAGCCGCAGGCCCCGGTCGCCGGCGCGATCACCGAGACCGCCGAGGAAGGCGTCGCCACCGCCGCCGCCCCGGCGGACGACGACGACAACGTCGCCTTCGACCGCATGTCGGAGGACGACCTCCTGGCCGGTATCGAGGGCCTCATCCCGCCGGAGAAGAACGACGATTTCTGATCGGCGGGGCGCCTGGGGCCTTTCGGTCCTACCGCATTGCAACCTATATTGAAGGGGCGCCCGGCCATCCGTCGGGCGCCCCTTTTCCTTGGGCGAGCGGAGCAGGCATTCCGGCATGATGCGGCAGTACGAACTCGTCGAGCGCGTGGCGGCCTACAAGCCGAACCTCGACGAGGGCCTTCTGAACCGCGCCTATGTCTACGCGATGCAGAAGCACGGCGCGCAGAAGCGCGTGAACGGCGATCCGTACTTCTCCCATCCGCTGGAGGTCGCCGCGATCCTCACCGGCCTGCATCTCGACGAGGCGACCATCGCCACGGCGCTGCTGCACGACACGATCGAGGACACCGACGCCACCCGCAAGGAGCTCGACCAGCTCTTCGGCCACAAGATCGGCATGCTGGTGGAGGGGCTGACCAAGATCCGCCGGCTCGACCTCGTGTCGCGCAAGACGGCGCAGGCCGAGAACCTGCGCAAGCTCCTGCTGGCCATCGCCGACGACATCCGCGTGCTTCTGGTGAAGCTGGCCGACCGGCTGCACAACATGCGCACGCTCCATCACATGAAGCCGGAGAAGCGCGCCCGCATCGCCGAGGAGACGATGGAGATCTATGCGCCGCTCGCCGGGCGCATGGGCATGCACGACATGCGCGAGGAGCTGGAGACGTTGTCGTTCCAGTATCTGAACGCCGAGGCCTACGCGACCGTGACGGCGCGGCTCGCCGAGCTGCGCGAGCGCCATGCCGACACCATCGCGCAGATCGAGGAGACGCTGACCGCGCGTCTCAAGGAGAAGGGGATCGTCGCCAGCGTCTCCGGCCGGCAGAAGAAGCCCTATTCGGTGTTCAGCAAGATGCAGCGCAAGGCGCTGTCGCTGGAGCAGCTCTCCGACATCTTCGGCTTCCGCGTGATCGTGGCCGACGAGGAGGACTGCTATCGCACGCTGGGCATCGTCCACCGGACGTGGCCCTTGGTGCCGGGTCGCTTCAAGGACTACATCTCCATCCCCAAGCAGAACGGCTACCGATCGATCCACACCACGATCGTCGGGCCCTCGCGCCAGCGCGTCGAACTCCAGATCCGCACGCGCGCGATGCACCACGTCAACGAATACGGCATCGCCGCACACGAGCTCTACAAGGACGGGCAGGTCTCCCTGTCCACCGAGTCCGAGGCCTATTCCTGGCTGCGGCGCACCATCGAGATGCTTGCGGAGGGCGACACGCCCGAGGATTTCCTCGAGAACACCAAGCTGGAGCTGTTCCAGGACCAGGTCTTCTGCTTCACGCCCAAGGGCCGCTTGATCGCCCTGCCGCGCGGCGCGACGCCCATCGACTTCGCCTATGCCGTCCACACCGATGTCGGCGACACCTGCGTCGGCTGCAAGATCGACGGGCGCGTGATGCCCGTGGTGACGGAGCTGACCAACGGCGACGAGGTGGAGATCGTCCGCTCCAAGGCGGCGACGCCCCCGCCGGCCTGGGAGAGCGTCGCGGTCACCGGCAAGGCGCGCTCGGCCATCCGCCGCGCGGCGCGCAACGCCATCCGCAAGCAGTATTGCGGGCTCGGCCAGCAGATCCTCGAGCGCACCTTCCACCGCGCCGGCAAGACCTTCACGCGCGACGGTCTGAAGCCCTATCTCGGCAAGGTCGGCCATCGCGAGCTCGAGGACGCGCTGGCCGCCGTGGGGCGGGGGGAGCTGTCCTCGGCCGACGTGTTCCGCGCCGTTCATCCCGACTTCCAGGACAGCCGCGCCGCCAAGAGCGTCCTGCACGCCCAGAAGGACGGCTGGTTCAACATCCGCTCGGCCATCGGCCTCGTGTTCCGCGTGCCCGAGGAGATGGACGGCGACGCGAGCCTCGTGCAGCTTCCGATCCGGGGCGCGGTGGGCGACCTGCCGGTGCGCTTCGGGCCCGACGGGGCGGTGCCGGGCGACCGGATCGTCGGCATCTTCGAGGCGGGGCAGGGGATCACCATCTACCCGATCCAGTCGCCGGCGCTCACCGATTTCGACGATTCGCCCAACCGTTGGATCGACGTGCGCTGGGACCTCGACGCCGAGACCACGGCACGCTTTCCCGCCAAGATCCGCGTGTCGGCGCTGAACGAGCCGGGCACGCTCGCCGAGATCGCCGAGACGATCGCGCTCAACGACGCCAATATCCACAACCTTTCCATGGCCTCCACGGCGCCGGACGTCACCACGATGGCGGTGGATCTGGAGGTCTGGGATCTCCAGCATCTCACCCGCACGCTCAATCAGTTGCGGGCCAAGTCTTGCGTCACGGACGCCATTCGTGTGAACGGCTGATCTCCGAAGGCATCCCTCAGGGCAGGAAGCGTCGGACATGCAGACCGAAGACGTCATCGAGATCTTTCGCAAGGCCGGCGCCTATCTCGAGGGACACTTCATCCTCACCTCCGGCCGCCGCAGCCCGGTGTTCCTGCAGAAGGCCCGCGTCTTCATGCATCCCGCCTACACGGAAGTGCTGTGCCGGGCCCTCGCCGAGAAGCTGCGTGCCACCATCGACGGGCCGATCGACTACATCGTCGGCCCGGCCGTCGGCGGGTTGATCCCGTCCTACGAGACCTCGCGCCACCTCGGCGCGCCGGCGATCTACGTCGAGCGCGAGAACGGCGTCTTCCGCCTGCGCCGCTTCGAGATCCCGCGCGGCGCGCGCGTCGTGATCGTGGAGGACATCGTCACCACGGGCCTCTCCATCCGCGAGACGATCGAGTGCCTGCGCGCGCTCGGCGCCGACGTGCTGGCGGCCGGCTGCGTGGTGGACCGGTCGGCCGGCAAGGTCGACGTGGGCGTGCCCCTCGTCTCGCTGGCCGCCTACGAGGTGCCGAGCTACGCGCCGGACGAACTGCCGCCCGAGCTTGCCGCAATTGCGCCCATCAAGCCGGGTAGCCGCTCGCTCTAGCTTCGTCTCGGCAGGACGGGGCATGGGGCGGCCGTCGCGTCGCTCGCCCCGGGTCAGCCGCATCCAGGAACCCGACGTCCATGCTGTTCAGGCGCCGCCAGCCCGAGACCCTTTCGCAGAGGCTGCGCGCGGCCCTCTGGCCGCGCCGTTCCTGGCGCCGCTCGCTGACCTACATGAAGAAGCGGGTCCTGCGCCTGCGCGCCACGCCGCACGCGATCGCGGCCGGCGTGGCGGCCGGCGTGTTCGCGACCTGCACCCCGCTTCTCGGCTTCCACTTCGTAATGGCCTTCGTGATCGCCTACCTGATCCGGGGCAGCCTGCCGGCGGCGGCGCTCGGCTGCCTGATCGGCAACCCGCTGACCTATCCGCTGATCTGGGGCGCGACCTTCGAGATCGGTCGCTTCCTGCTGGCCGCCGAGATCCCCGACGGGCGGGCGCCCGAGAGCCTGGGGGCCGCGCTGTCGCACGGCGACCTCGCCGCGATCTGGGCCCCCTATCTCAAGCCCATGCTGATCGGCTCGATCCCGCTCGGCCTCGCGTTCGCCCTGGTTTCCTATGCCCTGGTGCTGGTGGGCGTGCGCAGCTTCCAGGCGGCGCGTGGGCATAAGACGGCGGCCGCCCCGGCCGCGGAGCCGGTGCCGTGATCGTCGGCATCGGCAGCGACCTCATCGACATCCGGCGCATCGAGAAGACGCTGGAGCGGCATGGCGATCGGTTCCTGGATCGCGTCTACACGCCGGTGGAGCGGGCGAAATCCGACCGCCGTGCCCAGCGCGCCGCCTCCTACGCCAAGCGTTTCGCCGCCAAGGAGGCGTGCGCCAAGGCGCTGGGCACCGGCCTGTCGCGCGGCGTGTTCTGGCGCGACATGGGCGTCGTCAACCTGCCCGGCGGCAAGCCGACCCTGGCGCTCACCGGCGGGGCGGCCGAGCGGCTGCGTGCCCTGATGCCCGAGGGGCATCGGGCGGCGATCCACCTCACCATCACCGACGACTTTCCGCTCGCCCAGGCCTTCGTCGTCATCGAGGCGCTGCCCGGCGAAGCCTGAGGCCGCGTGGCCGTTGCCCAAACCGTTGCAAGACATTACTAGAGCCGGGTGCGGCGGGACGCGCCCACGGCAATCGGGAAAGAATGCGCATGGTCGATCGTGCCGTCAGCAAGGACAAGGGTGGATTCTGGGAGACGGTCAAGGTCGTCGTCCAGGCGCTGCTGCTTGCGCTGGTCATCCGCACCTTCCTGTTCCAGCCGTTCTCCATCCCGTCGGGCTCGATGATGCCGACGCTGCTGATCGGAGACTATCTCTTCGTCTCGAAGTGGTCCTACGGCTTCTCCAAGTATTCCTTCCCGCTGTCGCCCGACCTGTTCGACGGCCGGATCCTCGGCTCGAGCCCCGAGCGCGGCGACATCATCGTGTTCCGCAAGCCGAACGAGGTGCAGACCGACTACATCAAGCGCCTGATCGGCCTGCCGGGCGACCGCGTCCAGATGCGCGACGGCGTGCTCTTCATCAACGGCCAGGCCGTGCCCAAGGTGCCGGACGGCTTCTTCACCACCGAAGCCGGCGCACAGATCCCGCAATACCGCGAGACCCTGCCCAACGGCGTGACCTACGACACGCTGGATGCCGAGCCAGATTCGGTGGGCGACAACACGCGCGAGTTCGTGGTGCCGGCCGACCACTACTTCATGATGGGCGACAACCGCGACAACTCGCTCGATAGCCGTTTCGACGTCGGCTACGTCCCGTTCGAGAACCTCGTTGGCAAGGCGCAGGTGATCTTCTTCTCCATGGAGAACGACGCCTCGCCGCTGGAGGTCTGGGAATGGCCGTCCAGCCTGCGGCCCAGCCGCATTCTGACATGGCTCGGGTAAAGGGCGGCGCCGAGGCCCTGATCCGGCTCGAGGGGCGGCTCGGCGTCCGCTTCTCCGACCGGGCGCGCCTGGAGCGCGCGCTCACCCATTCCAGCCTCAAGCGGTCGGCGACGGACGCGAGTTACGAGCGGCTGGAGTTTCTCGGCGACCGAGTGCTCGGCCTGGTGATCGCGCAGCGGCTGTTCGAGACCCATCCGAAGTCCGACGAGGGCGACCTGTCGCTGCGCCTCAACTCCGCGGTCAGCGCCCAGACCTGCGCCCTGGTCGCCGACGAGATCGGCCTCGCCGAGTTCATCCGCCACGGATCGGACCTCAAGCGCGCGGCGGCGGGCAAGAACCGCTCGATCCGGGCCGACGTGGTGGAGGCGCTGATCGCCGCGATCTACCTGGAGCACGGGCTGGAGGCGGCTCGCGCCTTCGTGCTGGAGCGTTGGGCGCCCCATCTCGAAGGTCCGCAGGTGGCGCGCCGCGACCCCAAGACCGAACTCCAGGAATGGGCGCACCGGCGCGCCGGCGCGCCGCCCGCCTACGAGCTCCTCGACCGCTCGGGGCCCGACCACGAGCCCGTCTTCACCGTGCGCGCCACGATTCCCGACGTCGCGCCCGCCGAAGGGCGGGGGCCGTCCAAGCGCGTGGCGGAACAGCGCGCCGCCGAGGTCATTCTCCTGCGCGAGGGCGTGTGGGAGCCCGAGACGGCATGATACCGTCCCCGCCGCGCGGCGGGCGACCCCCTTTCCACGGCGCGCCGGACGTGCGCCCAGACCAGCGAGACACGCCTTGACCGACAGCGACACGACGACCGAGCCCGCGACGCCGACGCCCGAGCCCGAGGGGGCCACGCGGTCCGGCTTCATCGCGCTGCTCGGCGCGCCCAACGCGGGCAAGTCGACGCTCGTCAACCAGCTCGTCGGCACCAAGGTCTCGATCGTCACCCACAAGGTGCAGACCACGCGCGCCCTGGTGCGCGGCATCGCCACGCGCGCGCGCGCGCAGATCGTGTTCGTGGACACGCCCGGCGTCTTCAACCCGAAGCGCCGGCTCGACCGGGCGATGGTGCGCACCGCCTGGGGCGGCGCCAAGGATGCCGACATCGTGCTGCCGATCGTCGACGCCGACCGTGGCCTCAACGAGGAGGTGCAGGCGATCCTCGACCGGCTGGCCGAGGTGAAGCAGCCGAAGGTCCTGCTTCTCAACAAGGTGGACCGCATCAAGCGCGACCGTCTCCTCGGCCTGACGCAGGAGATCACCGCCAAGGCCGAGTTCGAGCGCGTCTTCATGATCTCGGCGCTCACCGGTTCGGGCTGCGACGACCTGATGGACTTCCTCGCGGCTCGCCTGCCGGAAGGGCCCTGGTACTACCCGGAGGACCAGATCTCCGATCTGCCGCTGCGCCAGCTCGCCGCCGAGATCACACGCGAGAAGCTCTATCTGCGCCTTCACCAGGAGCTGCCCTACGCCTCCACCGTCGAGACCGAGCTGTGGGAGCAGCGGCCGGACGGTTCGGTGCGCATCGAGCAGACGATTTATGTCGAGCGCGATTCCCAGAAGGCCATCGTGCTCGGCCACAAGGGCGAGACCGTGAAGGCGATCGGCTCCGCCGCCCGCAAGGAGATCGCCGAGGCGGCCGAGCAGAAGGTGCACCTCTTCCTGTTCGTGAAGGTGCGCGAGAACTGGGGCGACGACCCGGAACGCTATCGCGAGATGGGTCTCGACTTCCACAGCTGACGGGCTGCGGGTGACGGCCCGCGCGCCTATATGGAGACTAGTCGAAACCGCAACGGGTCCACTTCCCCTCCATGGAATGGCGTGAAGAAGGCATCGTCCTCGGCGTGCGCCGGCAGGGGGAGACCAGCGTCGTCGCCGAGGTGATGACGCGGGGCCGGGGGCGCCATCTCGGCCTCGTGCGCGGCGGCCGCTCGCGCCGCCTCCAGCCCGTGCTCCAGCCCGGCAACACGGTGGACGCCACCTGGCGGGCGAGGCTCGACGAGCATCTCGGCTTCATGAGCGTGGAGCCCGTGACGCTGCGCGCCGCCCGGCTGATGGAGAGCGCCGTCGGCCTCTACGGTATCCAGCTGCTCGCCGCCCACCTGCGCCTGCTGCCCGAGCGCGACGCCCATCCGCGCCTGTTCGACACGTTGGCGCTGATCGTGGAGCACCTGGACGATCCCGTGGCCGCCGGCGTGCTGATCCTGCGTTTCGAGATCGCGCTTCTGGAGGAGCTCGGGTTCGGTCTGGATCTCGAGAGCTGCGCGGCGACGGGCGGGCGCGACGACCTCGTCTACGTGTCGCCCCGATCCGGCCGCGCCGTCAGCCGCGAGGCGGGCGAGCCCTGGCGCGACAAGCTCTTGCCGCTGCCGTCCTTTCTTGTGGGCGGCGAGGCGGTGGGCGCGGCCGAGGTGGCCGAGGGGTTCCGGATGACCGGCTTCTTCCTCGCCCGGCACGTCTGGGAGCCTCGCGCGCTGCGGGAGCCGGATGCCCGCCGCGGCACGCTCGGCATCATCGCTCGAGGGTCAGCGGCAGGATGAAGGGCGTGCCGGAAAAGGCGTCCGCGCCCCGGCCGATATCGGCGATCGCGCGCACCATGCGCCCGCCGCGCCCGAGCTTGTCGTCGGCGAGGGCGACCAGCAGGGGGTTGGGCGTTGCGGAAGGGGCGCGGCGCCGCAGCTCCCGCGCCAGGGCCGCCTCGTCGAGTTCGGGGTTGATCGCGATCGCCAGGATGTAGGCGGCGGCGGTGGAGCGGCTGATGCCGGCCCAGCAGTGCACCGCCAGGGGCTTCTCCCGGTTCCACAGGCGGCCGAACTCCAAAAGCCGGTCGAGATGGTGCGCGGCCGGATGCGTCAGCCCTTCGGCGGGTGCCGCGATGTCGTTCATGCCGAGGAACAGGTGCCGTTCGGGCGCGATGGAGGAGGGGCGCTCCACCACCGTGTCGGCGTTGATGAGCGTCACCACGTCGGCAGCGCCGTGGGAGGCCACCGTGGCGTGGAGATCGGCGAGCGAGGAGACGACGAGATAGCTCATGGGGACTTGGCCTTGGTTCCGCCGGCCAGCGCGTCGAGGAAGCGGAAGCGCTCGAGATAGCGGCGCCCGACCTCGGACGCCGGCAGGGGGGTGAACCGCTCGGGCGGAGGCAGGGTGCCGCTCGGCCGCCCGAACAGGGCCTGCGCCTCGGCGGGGGCGAACCCGGCGAGGAGCCTCGCCTCGAAATGGGCCGACACGCGGTCCGCCGCCTTGATCGCCCGCTTCACGCCGGGGGGAAGCTCCGCCGGCAGGCCGAAGCGCCGGTGCACCGCCGCCTGCAGCCGCGCCTCCACGCCCTTGTAGTCGCCGCCGAGAACGCTCTTGAAGGGCGAGATCATGTCGCCGATCACGTATTCGGGCGCGTCGTGCAGCAGCGCCGCGAGGCGCCAGCGCGGGTCGGCCTCGCGCGCGCCCACGATCTCTTCCACGATCAGCGAGTGCTGCGCGACCGAGAAGGCATGGTCGCCGACGGTCTGGCCGTTCCAGCGCGCGACGCGCGCGAGCCCGTGCGCGATATCCTCGATCTCGACGTCGAGCGGGGAAGGGTCGAGAAGGTCGAGCCGCCGGCCGGACAGCATGCGCTGCCAAACGCGTGGTGGCTTGGCGGGACGAACCGCCGGCGAGGGCGACGCGCTCATGCCTCGGCGCCCGCTCCCGCCTCCGGCAGCGCATAGCCGGCCCAGGACGGAACCTCCGCCTCCAGCCGCACGCCGTCGGCGGAAAGCGGCTCGCCGGCGGCCAGCGCGTCGGCCAGGCGGTCGATGCGCACCAGCCCGATGCCGAGGCTGCCGGCGGCCGACAGCACTGTACCGATCGCCCGGCCGCCGGCGTCGAGGTTGGCGCCCGGCGTCAGGTGCCCTTCGGCGCGCAGCACCATCACGCGCCGCCGCGTCGTGCCCCGGTGCTGCATGCGCGAGACGACCTCCTGGCCGACGAAGCAGCCCTTCCGGAACGACACGCCGCCGTTCTGGTCGAGAAGAACGTCGTGCGGGAAGACGTCGGAGCCGGGAAAGTCCCGCTCGGCCTCCGCGACGCCGAGCGACAGCCGCAGCGCTTCGAAAGCGGCGGGGTCGCCGTCGTCCATCGCGTCCTGCGCTCCGTAGAGCCGGAACACGCCGTCCGGGAAGCGACGGTCCGCCAGCGCCCCTTCCGGCGCCGACGTCTGTTCCCAGGCGGCCGCCACCAATTCGTCGGCGGGCGCGACGTCGACCTTGGCGCGCAGCTTGTAGAGGGTGAGGCGCTTGGCGAGGTCGCCGCGCGCGCCGGCGGCCACGTCGAGCCGAAGCCCGTCCGCGATCCGGCTGACCAGGAAGTCGAAGAGGATCTTGCCCTGCGGCGTCAGGAGGGCCGCCGGGCGCGCCTCGCCCGTGCCGAGCGCCGCGAGATCGGCCGTCACGAGATTCTGGAGGAAGGGTTCCGCCTCGGCGCCCGTCAGGTGGAGCGTCGCGCGGTCCTGGAGGCGGGCATGGGGCATGGGGCGTCGATCCGAAGCTGGTCCACCGCCGAACGCGGTCTCCTGCCCTATGTGCCGATCGCCGGGGCGAAGACAAGGCCCCGAGAAGGGTGGGTTTCGCCCGCTCAGTCGCCGTCCACGAAGAACTCGAAGCGGCCTTCCGGCGAGATGCCGACGCGATAGAAGTCGTAGGACCCGTTGGCCACCATGCGCTGGTAGTCGCCCGCCGTCACCAGCTCGAACAGCTGCACGAGCTGCGGCTTGGTCAGCGCGCCGAGGTCGACCTGGGTGAAGTAGGGCCAGACGTAGATCTCGTTCTCGCCGCCGGGATCGAGCCGCACATGGCCGGCTTCCAGCGTTTCCAGGAGGATCGCCATCAGCTCGACGCCGTCGCCATCGCCCGACGCCTCCTTCAGCGTCACCACCGGATCCTGCTCCGGCATCGTGGCGGAGACCACCGTGGGATCGGCGCCGGTCTGGAAGTAGGGGCGGAGCTTCTCGATGTCGCCCGTGCGCGCGACCTCCATCAGCTTGGCGCGCAGGTCGCGCACCGGCTGCGGCAGGCCCTCGTCGCCGTAGACGATCTCGATCGGCGGAAGATCGGCGTTGGACGGCTCCTGCGCGCCGTTCTCGCCCGCGTCGGTCGCGTCGTCGGGTGTCGCCGGGGCGGGGACGCCGGGCGCACCTGTTCCCGAGTCGGCGGGCTCCGGCGGCTGCGCCGCGTCGGCGGGTGCCGGCTGGCCGGGAACCGGCGGCAGGGGCACGGCGACGATGCCCTCGCGCACCGGCGGGGCGCTGCCGTCTTCGCCGGTGATCTGCGACAGGGCGAAGGCGGGCGCGGCGGCCATGCCGCACCAGGCGAGGACGGAGGCCGCGAGAAGCAGGCGGCGGAATTCGGCCTTATCGCCGTTCGGACGGGCGATCCCCGCCATGGCTGGCCTCACTGCAGCGAGCGGACGGCGCGGAACTCGCCGTACTCGACGCGGCGGCGCAGGGTGTCGAGCAGCTCCAGCACCTCGGCCTCGCCGTGACGGCGCACCAGCTCGGTCACGGCGGTCGCCATCGCGGTTTCCGCCAGGATCTCGGCCTCGATCCCGTCCGAGATGCCGTCCGCCCAGGCTTCGTTGTGATACTCGCTGGCGACTTGCTTCTTTTCGGCGACGATCATCTCGTCGAGGTCGGAACCGTGCAGATCGATCATGCCGGATACTCCTTCTTCCACTGTCCGAGGCAGCCGGAGGCCTCTGGGCGGGGAAGGCGGGTCGCGCTCGCAAACCACCCTCTATACAAATCGTTAACTCCCGTACCTTGCGCTGATCTCTCGCGAAAGGTCGGCGCCCTCCTTGGCGTATCTTTCCACCGCCACCGTCGCAGCAGGGGTACACTTGCGATAGGTGGACTCGAACGCCCGATACCCCTGGTTGAAATGCGCCACCAGCGTCCGGCGGTCCGCCTCGCCCGGCGCCTGCGCATCGAGGATGGCGTTCATCTTCTCGCGCCACACGTCGGCGTTCGGGTCGCCGCACAGGCCGCGCAGGAAATGCAGCGAGCCGAGCACGGTGGCGAGCCGCGACAGCGGCTTCATGTAGGGCGCGTTGGACGGCCGGGCCGCCGGCTCCTCCGCCGCAGGCTTCGGTTCCGGTTCCGCCTTCCTGGGCTGCGCGGACGCGACCCCGCCGAGCGCCAGGGCGATGCCCGCGACCCCCAGAATTCGAAGAAAATTGTCCGCAGCGGCCATGCGGCACGTTTGCAGCCCGAATGGGGTGAATGCAAGACGCGCGGGCGGGGCCGATCCGCCTTGCGCATGTTAAGGTTAGCGCGCGGCGGCCTCCTCCACGATCGCCGCGAGGCCGGGGGTCGTGCGCCCCTCGCGCTCCATCGCGCGCACGTCGCGGACAGGGAAGAAGCGTGCGTCCCGCGCGTCGTCCGCCGCCTCGACCTCCGGCCCGGTCCACTCCGCCAGCGTGCGGAACACGGCGATCACGGCATGCGCGTCGTGGGCGGGATCGATCGCTTCGTGCAGCCTCAGGAACTGGATCGCCTCGAGCCGGACGCCCGTCTCCTCGCGCATCTCCCGCCGCGCCGCGTCCTCCAGCCGCTCGCCGAACTCGACGCGCCCGCCGGGCAGGCTCCAGGCGTCCGCCCAGGGCGCGCGGCCCCGGCGCACGAGGCACACCTCGCCCGCCCGAAGCAGGCAGACGGATACGGCGAGAAGGGGGCGGCGCGTGTCCATGGGCGAGGGATAGAGCGCGTCCGTCCGCCGCGACAAGCCTTGCGGGGACAGGCCGTCGTCGCCATCCTTGCACGCATGTGCGGACGCTTTGCCCTGACGGCGACACCCGAGGCGGTCGCCGCCGCCTTCGACCTCGACACGCTGGACCCGTTTCCGCCGCGCTACAACGTCGCGCCGACGCAGCCGGTTCTGCATGTCGCCCTGTTCCCTCGGCGCGGCGCGCTGCGGCGCGAGGCGCGGCTGGCGCAATGGGGGCTCATTCCGGGCTGGGCCAAGGACCCGGCGCACCTTCCGCTCCTGTTCAACGCACGCGCCGAAACGGCGGCCGAGCGACAGTCCTTTCGAGGCGCGATGCGACACCGGCGCTGCCTCGTTCCGGCGACCGGCTTCTACGAATGGCGCCGGGCCGGCGGCGGGGCCCCCGAGCCCTTCTGGGTCCGCCCCGCCGACGGCGCGGTCGCCGGGTTCGCCGGGCTGCACGAGACCTTTCTCGCCTCGGACGGGAGTGAGATCGACACGGTGACGATCCTCACGGCCGCCGCGGGCCCGCGCCTCTCGGCCATCCATGCCCGCGCGCCCGTGGTCGTGGCGCCGGCGGACGTCGAGCGGTGGCTGGACGTCGACGGCCAGTCGCCGGCGGGAATCGCCGATCTCCTCCATGCCGGTCTCGCCGACGCATGGGAGGCGGTGCCCGTGTCCGGGCGCGTCAACGCGGTTGCCAACATGGGGCCGGAGGTTCAGGAACGCGTGTCGGAAGGCGCCGCGCCGAACGCCGATGCGCAGCTTTCCCTGTTTCGAGACCCACCCGACGGACGGACCCCATGAACATCGATCTTCTGAAGCGGCTGTGCGAGACACCCGGCGTTCCGGGGCACGAACACCGGGTGCGCGAGCTGATCGCCGCCGAGGCGGCCGAGCTGTTCGACACGGTCGAGACCGACGTGATGGGCTCGCTGGTCTGCACCCGCGAGGGGGCCGACGCGGACGCCGAGCGCGTCGTGATCGCGTGCCACATGGACGAGATCGGCTTCCTGGTCAGCCACGTCTCCGACAAGGGCTTCATCCACGTCTCGCCGGTCGGCGGCTTCGACCCGCGCAACCTGTTCTCGCGCCGGGTCCTGGTCTGCACGGACGAGGGCGACTATCGCGGGATCATGATGGCCGAGGGCAAGCCGATCCACATCTCGGCTCCCGAGGATCGCAAGAAGGTGCCCGAGCCGACCGACTTCTTCATCGACATCGGGCTCGGCGCGGCCGCGAAGGAGAAGGTGCGCGTCGGCGACTTCGTGGTGATGGACGAGCCGCTGGTGGAGATGGGCGATCGCATCGTCTCCAAGGCGATGGACAACCGCATCGCCTGCTGGCTCGGCCTCGAGCTGGTGCGCAAGCTCGTGGCGGACGGCCGGTCCCACACGTGCAAGCTGGTGGTCGCCTTCACGGTGCAGGAGGAGGTCGGCCTGCGCGGCGCGCGCACGGTGGCCTTCGAGCAGCGGCCCCATATCGGCATCGGCATCGACACGACATTGGCCTGCGACACGCCGGGCGTTCCCGAACGCGACAGGACGACGGAGCTCGGCGCCGGGTTCGGCCTCCACCTCAAGGACAGCTCGTTCATCGCGGACGGCGCGCTGGTGCGCGAGTTCGAGGCGCTGGCCCGAGCGAACGAGATCCCGTTCCAGCGCACGATCCTCGCCGGCGGCGGCATGGACGGCGCCGCGCTCCAGCAGGCTGCGGCCGGCGCGCGGGCGATCGGCATCGTTGTCGGCACGCGTTACATCCACACGGTCTGCGAGATGATCGACCGGCGCGACCTCCTGGCCGCGCGCGACGTCCTGGCGGCCTTCGTCGCGGCCCACTGAGCGGCGCCCGAAACGCGAGAGCCCGCCGAAGGGGCGGGCACTCACCGGGTTCTGCGGATGATGCGGCGCCAGCCGTCCTCAGTCGCGCGCGTTGGCGTTGGCCACGCTGCGCTGCGCCGTCGCCTTGCCGCTCTCGTCCTTGCGCCGGGCCGCCTTGGCCGCCAGCACGGCGGCGATGCCGATCTCGCGATAGTTGCTGACGAGCTTCGCGTCGCGTTCACGCTCGACGCGGGTACGGAAGTTGTATTGTTGCTGGGTCATTGCCGCATGCCTGTGGTGATGTGATGGGCGGAAGAAGAGCGTCCGATTGCGTCTTCTTAGCGGCGTGATTCCGAAAACTCGACGTATCTATACTTAACGAAAGGTTGCCGGGGTGACATGTGGCGTGATTGCATCATGCCGCACTGCGAGAGATTTGTCGCCGCTCCCGCCAATACTTAACCGAGGCTGAACGGGCGCCGGACGGCGAGGCGGTTTGAACGGCGTCGGTTTTGCCTGTAGCTCTGCTGCGCCGCCGCGACGAGGGCGGACCGAGGACCGACATGACCGACGACGCGCCCCGCCTGTTCCTGACCAACACGCTGACCCGCCGCAAGGATGCGTTTCGCCCGCTCGACTGGCGCGGCGCCGACGTGGCGGAGGCGGACCGGCGCGTGCGCATGTACGTGTGCGGTCCGACCGTCTACGACTTCGCCCATATCGGCAACGCACGGCCGGTGATCGTGTTCGACGTCCTGTTCCGCCTCCTGCGCCATCTCTTCGGCGCCGGGCGCGTGGTCTACGCGCGCAACATCACGGACGTGGACGACAAGATCAACGCGCGGGCCGCGCGCGACTTCCCCGAGTTGCCGCTCAACGAGGCGATCGCCCGCGTCACCGAAAAGACCGCCGCCCGGTTCCACCAGGACGTCGCCGCCCTCGGCTGCCTGCCGCCGACGGTGGAGCCGCGCGCCACCGCCTTCGTCGCGCCGCGCGCCGACGGCCTGCCCGACATGATCTCGATGATCGGGACGCTGATCGCCAAGGGCCACGCCTACGTCGCGGGCGGCGAGGTGCTCTTCGACGTCGGCTCCATGCCGGCCTACGGCGCGCTGTCGCATCGCCGGCTGGAGGACCAGCAGGCCGGCGCGCGCGTCGCCGTCGAGGCGCACAAGCGCAACCCGGCCGATTTCGTGCTGTGGAAGCTGTCGGGCGAGCACGAGCCCGGCTGGGACAGCCCCTGGGGCCGGGGCCGGCCGGGCTGGCACATCGAGTGCTCCGTGATGAGCGCGGCCTATCTCGGGCAGACCTTCGACATCCATGGCGGCGGGCTCGACCTGATCTTCCCGCACCACGAGAACGAGATCGCCCAGTCCTGCTGCGCCCACGGCACCGAGCGCATGGCAGAGGTGTGGATGCACAACGGCTTCGTCCAGGTGGACGGCCGGAAGATGTCGAAGTCGGAAGGCAACTTCGTCACCATCGCCGACGTGCTGGACACCGATCGCGTCGGCGGTCGCCGGTGGCCGGGCGAGGCCGTGCGCCTCCTGATGCTGAAGACGCACTATCGCGAGCCGATCGACTTCACCGCCACCAGGCTGGACGAGGCGGTGCGCGAGCTCGACAAGTGGGAGCGGCAGGCGCGGGCGGCCGGCGAGCCTGCGTCGGCCGAGCCCGATCCGGTGTTCCTGGAGGCGGTGTGCGACGACCTCGCGCTCGCGGCCGCCGTCGCGCGCGTCCACGCCCTGTTCGACGAGGGTCGCCCGGCGGAGGCGCTCGCCTCGCTCCGCCTCCTCGGGATCGATCCGGTGCGCGAGCAGGCGGTCGGCGCGGATGTGGCCGAGCGCATCGCCCGCCGCCTCGAACTCCTGAAGGCGCGGGACTTCGCCGCCGCCGACGCGCTGCGCGACGCTTTGGCCGCCGAGGGCATCATGCTGAAGGACGGCAAGGACCCCGCGACGGGCGAGCGCATGACCACGTGGGAGATCCGACGTTGAGCGAGGCGCGTCGCCAGCTCTACCCGACGATCCAGCCCTATCGGACGGGCCAGTTCGACGTGGGCGACGGGCACGTCCTCTACTTCGAGCTGTGCGGCAACCCGGACGGCAAGCCGGTGATCTTCCTGCACGGTGGGCCCGGCAGCGGCTGCAACCCGTCCCATCGCCGCCTGTTCGATCCTGATCGCTACAACGTCCTCCTGTTCGACCAGCGCGGCTGCGGCCGGTCCTCGCCGCTGGGAAGCCTCGAGGCCAACACCACCCATCATCTCGTCGCCGACGTCGAACGGCTGCGGCGCATGGTGGGCTTCGAGCGCGCGATGCTGTTCGGCGGATCCTGGGGCTCCACCCTGGCGCTGGCCTATGCGCAGGCGCATCCGGCGCGCGTCACCGACATGATCCTGCGCGGCGTCTTCACAGGGCGCCGCGCCGAGTTCGACTGGTACTATCGCGACGGCGCGAGCCGGCTGTTCCCCGACGAATGGGAGCGCTTCCTCGAGCCCTTGTCCGAGGCGGCGAGGGGAGATCCGATCGCGGCCTATCGCCCGCTGCTCCTCGATCCCGACCGCAACGTGCGAGCCCGCGCCGCCCGCGCGTGGACCGACTGGGAGGCGCGCACCGTGTCCATGCGCGCGCTCCACGACATGGCGGGCGGCTTCGGCGCCAGCGATCATGCCATCGCCTTCGCGCGGATCGAGAACCACTTCTTCGTCCACGACCTGTGGCTGGAGGAGGGGCAGCTCGTGCGCGACGCGGGTCGCCTCGCCGGCATCCCCGGCATCATCGTGCAGGGGCGCTACGACGTGGTGACGCCCCCCGTCACCGCCTGGGACCTGCACCGGGCCTGGTCCGGCTCCGAGCTTCAGATCGTGGAGGATGCCGGCCATGCCTTTTCCGAGCCGGGCATCCTCGACCGCCTGATCCTGGCCACCGACCGCTTCGCGCTCCATAACGAGGGGAGCGTCTCGCCAGAGAGGAGCGTCGGGTCATGACCTTGAACCACCGTCCCGCCCATACCGGCGGCTGCCAGTGCGGCGCCGTCCGGTTTCGCGTCCACGGCGCGCTCGGCCGCGCCTCGGTCTGCCATTGCCGCATGTGCCAGAAGGCGTTCGGCTCGCTCTACGCGCCGCTGGTCAACCTCGGCACGGCCGAGCTGGTCTGGACCCGGCGCGAGCCCAGGCGGTTTCGCTCGTCCAACCATGTCCTGCGCGGCTTCTGCCCCGATTGCGGGACGCCGCTGACCTACGAGGCGCCCGACGGCGTGGCCCTGGCCATCGGCGCCTTCGACGATCCCGCGCCGCTCGCGCCCGAGATCCAGTTCGGCATCGAGAGCAAGCTGCCCTATGTCGACGCGGTGCCCGGCCTGCCTGTGCGCACGATGCAGGAGGACGAGGCCGACAACGCCTTCCTGGCCGACCTCGTGTCCTTCCAGCACCCGGACCGCGAGATGCCGGGCGAGGGGCCGGACGAGGGCCGGCGGCCCTGAAGGGGCGATGCGACGCTCGCATCACGGAAACGAATGGCAGGCATCAGAGAAACCAAGGTGCCATGACGATCGCGGCTTGCTAGAAGCACCTCGGACCCTGCGCCCGAGCGAGCCGCCATGCCACCGACCCAAGCCGAGCCGGCCAGCGGCTATGCCTACGGCATCGCCGCCTATTCGATCTGGGGCCTCGTCCTGCCGATCTACATGAAGGCGCTGGCGCACGTTCCCTCCATGGAGGTGATGGCGCAGCGCATCCTGTGGTCCTGGGTGCTGACGCTCGGCATCGTGGCGGCGACGGGCGGCTTCGGCACGCTGCGCCCGTCGCTCACGCCGCGCGTGCTCGGCACGCTGGTGCTCACCGCCGCGCTGATCTCGGTGAACTGGGGCGTCTACGTCTGGGCCATCGCGACCGGACACGGCCTCGACGCGGCGCTCGGCTACTACATCAACCCGCTCATCAACGTGCTGATGGCCGCCGTCTTCCTGCGCGAGCGGCTGAACCGCATCCAGGCGGTCGCGGTCGGCATCGCCGCAGCGGGCGTGCTGATCCTCACCGTTGAGAGCGGCGGTCTGCCCTGGGTGTCGCTCGCTCTCGCGCTGTCCTTCGCGTCCTACGGCCTCCTGCGCAAGACGGTGCGGATCGGTGCGACGGAGGGCTTCTTCGTGGAGGTGTCGATCCTGTTCGTGCCCGCCCTGGCGCTCGCCGTATGGCTGGTGCGCGATGGGGGCGGCCGGTTCGGCCTCGCGGCGCCGGAGACCGCGCTCCTGATCGGCACCGGGCTCGTCACCGCCGTGCCGATGATCCTGTTCTCCATGGCGGCGCGCCTCCTGCGCTACACCACGGTCGGCCTTCTCCAGTACATCGCGCCGACGCTGATCGCGCTGACCTCGATCTTCCTGTTCGGCGAGCCCTTCGGCCCGTGGCAGGCCGTCGCCTTCGGCTTCATCTGGGTGGCGCTCGCGCTGTACAGCTGGTCGATCGTCAAGGACCGGCGGGCCGCCGTCCGGGCGGTCCCGGCGGCCGACCCCGCGCGCTGACCCCTCGTCAGAGCTTCTCGATCACGGCGGCGACGCCCTCGCTGACGCGCGCCGGGGCGGCGGCCTCCAGGGCCGGCAGGAGGTCCTCGATCCGATCCACCACGATCGGCCGCACCATATGCGCGGTGTGGATGAAACCGGCCTCGCGCATGTGGTCGAGCAGGGCGGAGAACGGGTCCCAGAACCCGTTGATGTTGGCGATGGCGATCGGCTTGGCGTGGCGGCCGAGCTGGCTCCACGTCATGATCTCCACCAGTTCCTCCAGCGTGCCGATGCCGCCCGGCAGCGCCACGAACGCGTCCGCGCGCTCGAACATCAGGTGCTTGCGCTCGTGCATGTCCTGGGTGACCACGAGTTCGTCCAGGCGCTTCAGCTCCGACTCCGTCGCCTCCATGTCGATCAGGAAGCGCGGGATGATGCCGGTCACGCGCCCGCCCGCTGCGATCACGGCGTCGGATACGGCGCCCATGATGCCGCGCGTGCCGCCGCCGTAGACGAGATGCATGCCGGCTCGGCCCATGGCGGTGCCGAGCGCCTCGGCGGACTCGCGGTAGATGGGATCGCGGCCGCTCGAAGAGCCGCAATAGACGCAGAGGGATCGAATCGAATTCATGGGATCAAGGTCGGTCCTACGGTGGATCGGGTCAAGCGCGGGGCGGCGATTTCGCTGCGGCGCGTCAGCTTCGCGCCTCGATCGCCTCGGCCACTTCGTCGGCCGTCTTGAGCGTTCGCAGCACCAGGGGCACGGCGAGCGCGAGGACCGAACGGTGGAGCCCGCGCGCGGCCTGCGCCTCGCGGATGTCGGACGCCACGGCCGCCAGCACGGGCACGAAACGGATGGCGAGGCCGAAGGCGAGGCCGATCCGCCTCGGATCGACGCCGAGCGGGCGCAGGGGCACGGCTGCGCGGGCGATCGTGTCGGCCATGTCGGATGGGCGGGTCGTCGCCGTCACGAGGCCTGCGAGGAGGAGGAGCGCGGCCAACCGCGCGGCGAACAGCGCCCCTTCGTGCCAGCCCGCGAACCAGACCTGGAACGCGCCCACGAGCAGCACGACCGGCAGCACGGCCTTCATGGACCGCCCCGCGAAACGCCATCCGAGACGCGCCACCGCGAAGAGGATGGAGGCGAGAGCCAGGGCGCCGAGCGACAGCGCGAGGCTCGGCACGGCGAACAGGGCGGTTCCGATCGCCGCCAGAGCCGCCAGCTTCGCGGCCGCCGGAAGGCGATGCAGCGGGGAGGGGCCGGGCCGGTAGAGGTCCGCGATCATGCTTCGGCGATCCGCCGATAGGCCGCCAGCGCCTCGATCGGCGGCGCATCGCAGGCAACGCGCCCCCGATCGAACACCAGCACGCGGTCGAACCCGTCCAGGAGCGCGAGGTCGTGCGTCGCCATCACCACCGGCCGGTCCGCCGCCTCCACCGCGGCCATGACGCGGCGCGTGTTGCGCAGGTCGAGAAGGGTGGTCGGCTCGTCCAGAACCAGGAGGCGCGGCTCCAGCACCATGATGCCGGCGAGCGCCACGAGCTGCCGCTCGCCGCCCGACAGCTCGTGCGCCAGCCGCTCCCCGAAGCCGGCGAGGCCGAAGCGCGCGAGCGCCGCCTCGACGCGCGGGCCGATCTCGGATTTGGGCAGGTCGCGGTTCTTCAGCCCGAACGCCAGATCCTCCGCGACCCCCGGATAGACGATCTGGTGGTCCGGGTTCTGGAACAGGAAGCCGACATGCCGCCGTGCGGCCTTGGGGTCGGCCGCGGTGTCCGTCCCGAACACGCGCACCGTCCCCCGCGTCGGCTTCAGGAGGCCGTTCAGGAGGCGGGCGAAGCTCGACTTGCCGGATCCGTTCGCCCCGACGACGCCGATCCGGCGCTCGCCGAGGGTCAGACGAAGGTCCGACAGGACGCGCCGGTCGCCGCGATCGAGATCGACGCCGTCGAGTTCGATCATCCCGCGCGGCGGGCGCTGCGCGTCTCGATCAGCGGGTAGGCCTTGGACACGGTCACGATGATCGCGGCGGCGAGGCCCGCCTTCAGGAGATCGCCGGGGATGAAGGCGAGGGAGCCCGACGCGGCGGTCAGGAGCGGTGCGCCCGTCACCAGCGAGATGCCCGGGATGCCGCAGGCGTAGAGCACCACGATGCCGCCGGCCACCGCCGCCGCGAAGGCGGAGACGAAATGGAGCCGCGGCATGAAGCGCTCCACCAGGAGCCCGGTGACGAAGGCCGCCGGGAGCCAGCCGAGGAAGAAGCCGACCGTCGGCCCCGCCAGCACCGCGATGCCGCCGCGACCGCCCGAAAGAAGCGGCAGCCCGGCCAGCACGATCGCCATGAACAGGAGGATCGCCAGCGTTCCGCGCCGCGCGCCGAGGATGCCGCCCGCCAGCATCACGCCCATCGACTGCGCGGTGATCGGCACGCCGATCACCGGCACCTGGAGCGCGGGAAAGGTGCCCAGGACCGCCATCAGGGCGGCGAACAGGGCGATGAAGACGATGTCACGGGTGCTCATGCGGTTCCCCTCGCGTGCGGACGCCAGATCGATGCTGCAAGCTCTTAAGCAACGGCTCGGTCGCCGTCGAGGGCGCGCGGATCAGATCGCCCGGGCGATCGCGGTCTCGAGATAGGCGGCGCGCAGCCGGCGGGCGATCGGTCCGGGGCGCCCGTCGCCGATCGCCGCGCCGTCGATCTCCACCACGGGCGTCACGAAGGCGCCGGCCGAGGTGATGAAGGCCTCGCGCGCGCCTTGTGCCTCGGCCACAGTGAACGGCTTCTCCTCGACGCGAAGGTCCAGCTCGCCCGCGACCCGCATCAGCGCCGCGCGCGTGATGCCGTGCAGGATATCGTGGCCCAGCGCGCGGGTGCGGATCGTCCCCTCCCGCGTGACGATGTAGGCGTTGTTGCTGGTGCCCTCCGTCACCTCGCCGTTCTCCACGAACCAGGCGTCGTCCTTGCCCTGCCGCTTGGCCTGCATCTTGGCCATGGACGGATAGAGGAGCTGCACCGTCTTGATGTCGCGCCGGCCCCAGCGAAGATCGGGAACGGAGGCGATGCGAAGGCCGCGCTCGGCTTCCGGCGTCTCGATCGAGGCGCGCGCCTGGGTGAACATCACCAGCGAGGGTGCCGTGCCGGCCTTGGGATAGGCGAAGTCGCGGTCCGCCTCGCCGCGCGTCACCGTGAGGTAGACGTGGCCGAGGTCCAGCGCGTTGCGCGCGACGAGCTCGCGGTGGATCGCCAGGATCTCGTCGTCCGTCGCGGGCGAGGGGAGGTCGAGTTCGGCGAGCGAGCGGCGCAGCCGCGCGCAGTGGCCGGGGAAGTCCAGCAGCCGGCCGCCGATCACCGCGGTCACCTCGTAGACCGCGTCGGCGAACAGGAAGCCGCGGTCGAACACCGAGACCTTCGCCTCGGCCTCGGGATGGTAGGCGCCGTTGACATAGACGATACGGGGCATGGACGGTCCGGGGCTGAGCTCGACTGGCGCCGCTTCTAGCGCGTCCCGGCGCCGATCAGAAGCGCGGATCGGGCCCCTCGCGACGGCTCCGCCGTCTTGCCGGTTGATGACGACGGCCATCCGACGTTACCTGTGGGAGAAACGGGAGGAATCGACGTCGAGCGGTTTCTCGCCCCGCAGGAGGACTGGAAGCGCATGGGCCACTATCTCGGGCTGGATCTGGGCACGTCGTCGCTCAAGGCCCTGATCGTCGACGAGGACCAGACGCCCGTCGCCACGGCCAGCGCACCGCTGCAGGTCACGCGCCCCGCCTTCGGCTGGTCGGAGCAGGACCCGGCCGCCTGGATCGCCGCCTGCGAGACCGTCCTGTCCCAGCTCGCGGCCGAGCATCCGCAGGCCCTTGCCTCGGTGCGCGGCATTGGCCTGTCGGGGCAGATGCACGGCGCGACGCTGCTGGACGAGGCCGACGAGGTGCTCCGCCCCTGCATCCTCTGGAACGACACCCGTTCGCACGAGGAGGCCGAGGAGCTGGATGACGAGGAAGCGCGGTCGATCACCGGCAATATCGTCTTTCCGGGTTTCACCGCGCCCAAGCTGCTCTGGGTTTCGCGCAACGAGCCGCGCGTCTTCGAGCGCGTGCGCCGCGTCCTCCTGCCCAAGGACTACCTGCGCCTCTGGCTTACCGGCGAGGCGGCGTCCGACATGTCGGACGCGGCGGGCACCGCCTGGCTGCGCACGGGCGAGCGCCGCTGGTCGAGCACGATGCTTCGCCGCACCCGCCTGTCGGAGGCCGAGATGCCTCGCCTCGTCGAGGGCAGCGAGGCGAGCGGCACGCTGCGCGACGCGCTCGCTCGCCGTTGGGGCCTGCCGGACGGCGTGGTGGTGGCCGGGGGCGGCGGCGACAACGCGGCTTCGGCCTGCGGCGTCGGCGTGACCCGGCCCGGCACCGGCTTCCTGTCGCTCGGCACCTCGGGCGTCCTGTTCACCGCCAGCGCCGGATACGACCCGGTGCCCGACACCGCGCTCCACACGTTCTGCCACGCGCTGCCGGGCCTGTGGCACCAGATGGGCGTCACGCTCTCGGCGGCGGGTTCGCTGGAATGGCTGTCGGGCGTGCTGGTCGAGAGGCCGGGCGAGCTGGTGGCGGCCGCAGGCACGGACCTGCGCGCACCGGGCAGGCTCCTGTTCCTTCCCTACCTGTCGGGCGAGCGCACGCCCCACAACGACGCAGCCGTGCGCGGCGCCTTCATCGGCCTCCAGGCCGACACGAGCCGGGCCGACATGGTGCGCGCGGTGCTGGAGGGCGTCGCCTTCTCGATCCGCGACTGCCTGGATGCCGCCCCGCACGCTTCCTGGGTGCGGCAGTTGATCGCGGTCGGCGCCGGCTCGCGGTCCGAACTCTGGCTCCGCATCATGGCCAGCGTCCTGGAGACGCCCGTCGCCCTGCCGGCCGCAGGCGATTTCGGCGCCGCGTTCGGCGCGGCCCGCCTCGGCATCTGCACCGCGACGGGCGCCGACCCGGACGCGGTGATGACCGACCCGCCGATTGCCGCCCGCTACGAGCCCGACGAGACGCTGGTGGAATCCTTCGCCGAGGCCCACCATCGCTACCAGTCGCTCTATCCCGCGCTGACGGCCGCCGCGCGCGGCTGACGCGGGAGCGCGCTCCGGCGACGGCCGGCCCTCTCGCGGCGCTCCGCCCGATCCTGCCGCCCCGCCGCCCGTTCGCCGGCGCCGGGCTCGGTCACGCAACCCGTGGGCGTGGCGGGGCCGGCACCCTTCGCATGCCCGGCCGTCCGGCTTGTCGGACCGCCGGCCTGCGTCGTCGTGGCGACTTCGCGCCGCGTTCGGGACGGTGCCCGGATCGGGTGGCGATGCGGCGTCCGCCGACGCGGCGCGGGCACCGCCATCGCATCGCTCCAACTCGACCCTTGAGCCATCGCCCGGTGCCGCGCGGGGCGGCGACCTGCGCCCGCCTCGCCCGGCCCCACAGACGGATGCGGCCCGGCATGTCGCCATGCCGGGCCGCCTCGTGCCAAACGGTGGTCGCGCTTACTGCGCGGCGGCCGTCTGGATGTAGTCGTACTTGCCGTTCTTCCACTCGTAGATCACGTAGCCCGGCAGGGTCACGTCACCCTTGTCGTCGAACTTGAGGTCGCCGATCACGGTGGGGAAGGTCTCGGAGTCGAGCGCCTTGACCACGTCCTCGTACTCGGTCGAACCGGCCTTCTTGGCGGCTTCGACCCAGGCCTGGATCGCGGCGTAGGTGTAGAGGGTATAGCCCTCCGCGCTCTTGCCCGCGGCCTCGATCTCCTTCACCACCGGGGCGGCGGTCGGGTTCTTGCGCGGGTCGGGCGAGAAGGTCATCAGCGTGCCTTCGCCGGCGTCGCCGGTGATGGCCCAGTACTCGTCGGTCACGATGGCATCGCCCGACATGATCTTGGCGGTGACGCCCTGTTCCTTCATCTGGCGGGCGATCAGGCCGGCCTCGGTGTGGTAGCCGCCGATGTAGACGAGCTGGACGTCGGCCTGCTTCAGCTTGGAGACGAGGGCGGTGTAGTCCTTTTCGCCGGCCGAGTAGGACTCGGTCATCGCCGGCTTCTTGCCATTGGCCTCCATGGCCTTGACGGTCTGCTCGGCGAGGCCCTTGCCGTAGGCCGACTTGTCGTCGAGCACGGCGACGTTCTGGTCCTTGAAGTTCTCGGCGATGTAGGCGCCGGCGACCTCGCCCTGCTGGTCGTCACGGCCGCAGACGCGGTAGATGCCGTCCGAGGGGCGCTTGTCGGTGTAGTCCGGGTTGGTGGAAGCGGGCGAGATCTCGACGATGCCCTCTTCCGAATAGACCTGGCTGGCGGGGATCGAGGAGCCCGAGCAGAAGTGGCCGGCCACGAAGGGCACGCCCTGCGAGGCGAACTGGTTGGCCACCGCCACGGCCTGCTTCGGGTCGCAGGCGTCGTCGCCCACGGAGAGCTTCAGCATCTCGCCGTTGACACCGCCGGCGGCGTTGATGTCCTTCACCGCCTGCTCGGCACCGTTGCGGAGCTGCTCGCCGAAGGTTGCGTACTGGCCCGTCATCGGGCCCGCGACGCCGATCGTGATGTCGGCGAAGGCGGCGCCGCCCAGCACGACGTTGAGGGCCACACCGGCCAGAAGCGCTTTCATCATCTGTCTGTTTTCCCTGTTGATTCCCGAACCGTCTTGCGCGGCTCGGAGGGTTCGCGCGTTTCGTTCCCGGGCCGAGTAAAGACCATGGCTCGGCGAAGCGGAATAGGAATTCTCACAACCTGTCGTGTTTATGCCTAATTTTTTGAGCCTCCGGCGGGATGCCGAAGTTTTACGCCCTTTCGAAGCGATATTGCCGCGACATCTGCCCCGCGCGCGTTCGCGAGCGGCCGAGAACCGCGAAGGCGAGAATCACCGCGAAATCGATCACGGCGTAGTGCAGCGCGGTGGGAAGCGTCGCCGCCGGCAGGAAGAACGTGCCGTGGAACAGGCTGAAATGCAGGAAGCGGATCGCCGCCGTCAGCAGCAGGCAGTAGAAGACCATCAGGCCCCAGCCGCTCCAGGACCGCGCCGTGGACCGTCCGATCGCATAGGCCAGCGCGCCGCCGATCACCACGCTGACGACGAGGAACTCGAAGAACGTCACCTCCCAGAGGAGGGCCATTTCCTTTTCCATCAGTGATGCCCCCCTTCGAGATAGGCGCTGCGCACTTCCTCGCGCGAGAGAAGCTCGCGTCCCGTGCCGCTCATGGTGATGCGCCCGTTGACCATGACGTAGCCGCGATGGGCGAGGCGAAGCGCGTGGAAGGCGTTCTGCTCGACCAGGAACACGGTCAGTCCCTCGTTGCGGTTGAGCTCGCGCACCGCCTCGAAGATCTGCTTCACGATCAGCGGCGCGAGGCCGAGCGAGGGCTCGTCGAGGAGGAGGAGCCTCGGCCGGCTCATCAGCGCGCGCGCGATCGCCAGCATCTGCTGCTCGCCGCCCGACAGCGTGCCGCCTCGCTGGCCCGCGCGCTCCCGGAGGCGCGGGAAGAGGTCGAACACGCGCCGCAGGTCGTCCTCGAAATGCTCCTGCCCGACGAGCACCGTGCCCATCTGCAGGTTCTCCATCACGGTCATGCGCCCGAAGATGCGCCGTCCCTCGGGCGACTGGGCGATGCGTCGCGTCATGATCGTGTGGGTGGGGAGCTGCGAGATGTCCTCGCCGCGATAGAGGATCTGTCCCGAGCGGGCGCGCGGGTTTCCGCAGATCGTCATCATCAGCGTCGACTTGCCGGCGCCGTTGGCGCCGATCAGCGTGACGATCTCGCCCTCGCCGACGTCGAGGTCCACCCCCTTCAGGGCCTGGATCTTGCCGTAGAAGGTCTCGACGCCGCGGATCGACAGGAGCGGGGCGGCCGTCGCGGCGGCCGCGGAGGGGGTCTGCGTCATCGTCGCGCTCATGCGCCCGTTCCTCCCGGCAGTCCGGCGGTCGCGACCGCACCGTCGATGTCGCCCTGGTCGAGGCTGGCTTCCACGGCTTCCACCTCCTCGTCGTCGACGCCGAGATAGGCGGCGATGACACGCGGGTCGTTGCGCACGTCCGAGGCGGTGCCGTCCGAGATCTTCTGCCCGTAGTCGAGCACCACGACGTGGTCGGAGATCTCCATGACGACGCCCATGTCGTGCTCGATCAGGAGGATCGAGACGCCGAAATCGTCGCGCAGCGAGCGCAGCAGCATGTTGAGCTCGGCCGATTCGCGCGGGTTGAGGCCCGCCGCCGGCTCGTCGAGGCACAGGAGCACCGGGTCGGTGCACATGGCGCGGGCGATCTCCAGGCGGCGCTGGTCGCCGTAGGAGAGATCGGCCGCCGGATCGTCGGCGCGGTGGAGGAGCGCCGTGCGTTTCAGCCAGTCCACCGCGCGGTCCTGCGCCGCTTCCTTGGCGCGGCGGTAGCCCGGCAGGCCGAGAAGGCCGCCGATCGTGAAGCCGGAGGCCGCCATCAGCTTGTTGTGCTGGGCGACGAGCAGGTTCTCGAACACGGTCATTCCGCCGAACAGGCGGATGTTCTGAAACGTGCGCGCCACGCCCGCCACCTCGGTGATGCGGAAGTCGCTCATCCGCTCGAGCAGGAAGACCTCGCCGCCCGAGACCTTGAGGCTCTGGGCGCCGGTGCGCGTGAGCTGCGTCACCGCGTCCTGCCCGATTCCGGTGCCGCGGCGGAGCGCGATGCGCCCTTCCGTCGGCTTGTAGAAGCCGGTGACGCAGTTGAACACGGTGGTCTTGCCGGCCCCGTTGGGGCCGATCAGGGCCGTGATGTCACCGCGCCCGACGGAGAAGGACAGGTCGTTGATGGCGACCAGGCCGCCGAAGCGCATGGTCAGGTGCTCGACCGTGAGCACCGGGTCGCGCGCCCAGCGGCCCGCGTCGTGGATCATCTCGGCCATCGTCAGTGCCCCTCGCCCTGGGCGACCATGTCGGCCCCGATCGCCTTGCGTTCCTTGTAGACGGCGGACGGCTGGCGGGAGGACACGAGCCCGCGCGGCTTCCAGACCATGATGGCCACCATGGCGACGCCGAAGATCAGCATGCGGTACTGCGTCGGATCGAAGCCCGCGCCGAACACGGCCTGGAGGAAGCCGAGATTGCGCAGGAGCTCGATGCCGCCGATCATCACCACCGAGGCGATCACGACGCCGATCTGCGAGCCGAGGCCGCCCAGCACCACGATGGCCAGGATGATCGCCGATTCGAGGAAGGTGAAGCTTTCCGGCGAGATGAAGCCCTGGCGCGTCGCGAAGAACGATCCGGCGAAGCCGCCGAACATGGCGCCCGTGGCGAAGGCCGTCAGCTTCACGTTGGTGGTGTTGATGCCGAGCGCCCGGCAGGCGATCTCGTCCTCGCGCAGCGCCTCCCAGGCCCGGCCGACCGGCATGCGGCGCATGCGCAGCGTGACGAAGTTGGTCAGGAGCGCGAGCGCGAGGATGATGTAGTACAGGAAGATGAAGCGGTGGATGCCGTCGTAGGGGATGCCGAAATAGTCGGAGAACGACCCTTCGCCGCGTCCGAAGTCGAGCCCGAAGAGGGTGGGGCGCGGGATGCCCAGGAGCCCGTTCGGCCCCCCGGTCACCTGGTACCAGTTGAGCAGCACGACGCGGATGATCTCGCCGAAGGCCAGGGTCACGATGGCCAGATAGTCGCCCCGCAGGCGCAGCACCGGGAAGCCCAGCACGATGCCCCAGAGCGCGGCGAAGAGGCCCGCCATCGGCAGGCAGACCCAGAACCCGAGCTCGAAGTTGATCGCCAGCAGCGCGAAGGAATAGGCGCCGACCGCGTAGAAGGCGACGTAGCCGAGATCCAGGAGCCCGGCGAGGCCGACCACGATGTTGAGGCCCCATCCAAGCATGACATAGGTCAGGATCAGGATGGAGAGGTCGATCAGGTACCGGTCGCTCCCCGGTGCCACGGCCTGGATCAGGAAGGGCAGGACCAGCGCGACCGCCAGGAGGCCGACGCCGAGGAACCGGCCGAGGCCGGCTCCCTTGGCGGCCACGGTCTTGCCGCCCTTGGCCGCGCCCTTTTCCCGCCGCTGGAACAGGAGGAGGCTGAGCACGAGGCGCACGCCGAAGGCGATCGCGACGGCGATGAGCCAGAGATCCCAGCGGATCGAGAAGACGAGGCCGCCCGGCGCGATGTCGGTGCGGACCAGGAGGAAGAACAGCGTCAGCGCGCCGACGATCGCCGCGGTGATCGCCGCCTCGCGGAGCGCCACGGCAAGGCTCGGGCCCGAGGCGGGCGGGTTGGCGAAGGGCGGCTCGCCGCGCATCGCGTCCCGGCGCGCCTCGTCCTCGATCTGCGCGCCCTCGGGCGTGCTGGCAGGCGTCTGGATGGCGGCCATGGTCAGACCTTCTCCACTTCGGGCCGGCCGAGCAGGCCGGAGGGCATGAAGATCAGGACGATCGCCAGGATCGAGAAGGCCGCGACGTCCTTGTACTCGACCGAGAAATAGCCGGACCAGAAGGTCTCGATCAGGCCGATGGCCAGCCCGCCGAGCATGGCGCCGGGCAGCGAGCCGATGCCGCCGAGGACGGCGGCCGTGAACGCCTTAACGCCGGCGAGGAAGCCGATGTAGAAGTCGATCACGCCGTAGTAGAGCAGGTACATCGTGCCGGCCACGGCTGCGAGCGAGGCGCCCATCACGAAGGTCAGCGAGATGGTCCGGTCGACGTTGACGCCGAGCAGCGCCGCCATCTTGGAGTCCTGCTCGCAGGCGCGCTGCTGGCGGCCGAGCGGGGTGCGGGCGATGAGGAGCGAGAAGACCGTCATCAGCACCAGCGTCACTACGATGATGGTGATCTGCATGAAGGAGATCTGCACGCCCGGCATGACGTTGACCGCCCCCTGGATCTGCGGCGGCAGCGGCTTCACGCGGGCGCCCTGCGACACCTGGACGAAGTTCTGCAGGAAGATCGACATGCCGATGGCGGTGATCAGCGGGGCGAGGCGGAACGAGCCGCGCAGCGGCCGGTAGGCGATCCGCTCTATCGACCAGCCCCAGAGGGCGGTGAAGAGCATCGCCACCACGATCATCAGCAGGAGCACGATCGGGAGGAACGTCATTCCGGCGGCGACCAGCAGCAGGAACGTGGTCAGGGCGATGAAGGAGCCGATCATGAAGACTTCGCCGTGGGCGAAATTGATCATGCCGATGATGCCGTAGACCATCGTATAGCCGATCGCGATCAATCCGTAGATCGATCCGAGCGTCACGCCGTTGATCAATTGCTGAAGGAAGTATTCCATGGAGCCTCTTCGATTCGAGCGGCCTAGGGCGGCGGACGGAGCGAATGTTTCGCACAACCCTCATGCATGGCGAATTTCTTAGCAACTCGAAAAGCTTTCGCCAACGCGGCTCCGGCGCGCCGGCGTGGATAAGCCCGGTTTTGCGGATCGAACGGCGCTCCGGCGCCACATTTCCCATGCGCTTGGAATTGTTCTAAGAAAGCACCATCTGCTCGGCAGCCCGACCGAGGGAGGAAACGATGCGGCTCACCCGCCAGACGAACTACGCCATCCGGCTTCTGATGTACTGCGCCGTCAACACCGGACGGTTGAGCCGCGTGGGCGACGTCGCGGCCGCCTACAACGTGTCGGAACTCTTCCTCTTCAAGATCCTGCAGCCGCTGGTGGAGGCCGGGTTCGTGGAGACAGTGCGTGGGCGCAACGGCGGCATCCGGCTCGCGCGCCCGGCATCCACGATCACCCTGCGGGCGGTGGTCGAGACCACCGAGGAAAGCTTCGCCATGGCCGAATGCTTCGAGACCGGCGCGGTGGATTGCCCGCTGATCGACAGTTGCGCGCTCAACGCGGCGCTGCGCAGCGCGCTCGGCGCGTTCCTGTCGACGCTCGGGAACTACACGATCGAAGGCCTCGTCTCCTCCAGCGGCGCGATCCGCAACCGGCTCGGCCTGGGGGAAACACCGCCGCCGCCGCTCGCCAGCATGGCCGGCTGACCGAAGATCAGCCGAGCATGCGCTTCATCAGGGAAAGCTGCGCCGGCAGGCAGACGCGCTTCAGGTCGTAGTCCCGTACGATGGTGCGGCGCGCCTCGCGGCGCATCTCGCGATAGGTCTCGGGGCTCCGCAGGGCGTCCACCACCGTGTCGGCGATCTCCCGGGGGTCGAAGAAGTCGACCAGCAGCCCGTTCTCGCCGTGCCGCACGACCTCCTCGACCGGGGCCGTGCGCGAGCCGATCAACAGGCACTCGCTCGCCATCGATTCGAGCATCGACCACGACAGGACGAACGGATAGGTCAAATAGACGTGCGCGTCCGAGACCTGGAGAAGCGCCTTGAAGACGTCGTACTCCACCCGGCCCACGAAGTGGACGCGGGTCTCGTCCACCGGGTTCTCCCGCAGGAAGCGCGCCTTGTAGGTCTCGCCCTCCGGCAGGCGGGCGCCGTAGGACACGCCGTCCCCGCCCACGATCACGATGCGCGCGTCCGGCTTCTTCTCGAGGATCCGGCCGACCGCGCGCATGAAGATGTGCGAGCCGCGATAGGGCTCGATGTTGCGCGCCACGTAGGTCACCACGGGGGCGGACTTGTCGTAGGTCCGCCCTTCCAGCGTCACCGACGGCGAGGCGGCCGGCCCGATCTGGTCGGTATCGACCCCGTCGTGGATCACCTTCACCTTGGGCTGGAAGACCGACGGGATGCGGCTGTGCTGCCAGCGCGTCGGCGACAGGCCGAGATCGGTCGATTCGAGGCAGGACAGGATCATCTGGTTGCGACAGCGGAGCTGGAACTTGAGTTCGGGCTGGCTCGGGAACTCGGGATCGAAACCGACATCCGCGCCCGTCGCGCTGTAGTAGAACTCGATGTAGCTGAGCAGGGGAACGTCGGGGAAGATGTCCTTGACGAACTGCGTCTCGCCCCAGCCGCTGTGGCCGACGATGATGTCGGGCCGCACGTTCTCCTTCTGCATCTGGATCAGCAGCCGCGCGACGCCCTGGCCGTGCAGGATGCCGTCCTCGGTGGTGCGCAGGTAGTTGTGGATCTTCGGGCTCGGCGCCCGGTGCGGCTTGTATTCCACCAGCCGTACCCCAGGCAGCCGGTTGTGGGTGGGCTTGGTGATGAAGAACAGGCGGTTGTGCTCCGCCAGGGCCCGGCACAGATGGAGGAACTGGCCCGGGAAGTTCTGGTGGATGAAGAGGATCGTCTTGTTCTGGATCATGATCGACGCGCAACGGGAACGGGAACGTATCCCTTCGCGCGGCGACGGTCGGGACGACGGGCGGCGGCGCGGTCGGGCCGCGCCGCCGGGGCTGCCTTACTCCTCGCGGAAGGCGCGGTCCATGGACCGGGTGATCGGCGTCAGCATGTAGTCCAGCGCGGTGCGATCGCCCGTCGGGATGATGACCTCCGCCGGCATGCCCGGATACAGGCGGATGTCGTGCGACAGATGGGCGAGGGCGTTCGGCTGAACCTCGACGTCGGCCTTGAAGTAGGCGGTGCCGTTCTCCGTGGTCAGGCGGTCGGGCGACACGCGCAGGATCCGGCCGGACACCGAGGGCGTGGTGCTCTGGTTGTAGGCCGTGAGCTTGACCATCGCGGTCATGTCCGGCTCGACCTTGGCGATGTCCTGCGGCTGGATCATCGCCTCGATGATGAGCTGCGTGTCCTCGGGCACGATGTCGAGGATGCGCTCGCCGGGGCTCAGCACGCCGCCGTCGGTGAACTGGGTCAGTCCGAGGACGGTGCCGGTGACCGGCGCGCGGACCTCGGTCAGGTCCAGCGTGGCGCGGGCGGACTGGAGCCGGGGCACGATGTTGGCCATGTCGGACTGGACGGTGCTCAGCCCCTCGTTGGCTTCGGTCAGACGGTCCTGCTTCAGGCGGTTCATCTGCATCTGGGCTTCGCCCTGCGTCTCGCGCGCCTCGGCGATCTGCGAGCGCAGCGAGCCGGTCTTGCCGCCGAGGTCCACCGAGGCGCGCTCCAGCGCCAGGACCTGGGTCTTGGGCGCGAGGCCCTTGGCGAGCAGGGCGGCGACGCCCTTCTTCTCCTCCTCGATCAGCTCCTGCTGGCGGTCGATCGAGGCGATCTGGACCTCGTAGCCGCTGATGCGGGTGTCGAGCTGCTGGCGGCGCTGCTGCAGGATCTCGACCTGCGTCTCCAGGCCCAGCTTGCGGGTCTGGAAGAGGGTGGTCTGGTCGGCGATGAGCTGGGCCACCGCCGGATCGTCGCGGCGCTCCAGGAGCTCGGGCGGGAAGGTGATCTGATCCTCGCCCTTGCTTTCCGCCGTGAAGCGGGCGCGGCGGGCCAGAAGGTTCATGAGCTGGTTGTCGTAGACCTCGTAGGCCGAGCGCGCCTGCACGTCGTCCATGCGCAGGAGGATGTCCCCGGCCTGAACGTGCTGGCCGTCGCGCACCTGGACCGAGCGCACGATGCCGCCGTCGCGGTTCTTCACGACCTTGCGGCTGTCCTCGACCTTGACCACGCCGCCGGCCAGCACAGCGCCGCTGAGCGGGGCGAAGGCCGCCCAGGTGCCGATGCCGACGATGAACACGCCGACGATCGCCGAGCCGATGATGATCGGCCGGCGCAGGCCGAAGTCGAAGCCGCCGTCCTCGCCGCCCGATTTCGGGCCGGGCGTCGGCGCGCCGGGCAGGGCGGGCTGCTGGTCCTCGGGCTTCTTCCTGAAGGCGATCACCGACATGTTGTCACTCTCTTCTCTTCAGGATCAGGACGAGGCCGGAATGGCCTTGGGCTCGGGCGCGCCGGCCAAGGCCTGCTGCGGCTGGGCCTGCGGCTGAGCGGGCTTCTGCGCGGCCGGGGCGGGGGCCACGACGCGGGCCAGAACCTCGTCGCGCGGGCCGAAGCGTTCCACCATGCCGTCGCGCAGGAGCAGGATCTTGTTGGAATAGTTCAACGCCGACATGCGGTGCGAGATGACCACCACCGTCGAGCCGATGCGGCGCAGGGCGACGATGGCGGCGAGCAGCGCCTGTTCGCCGTCCGAATCCAGCGAGGCGTTGGGCTCGTCCAGGACCACGAAGCTCGGGTTCCCATAGACCGCGCGGGCGAGCGCGACGCGCTGGCGCTGGCCGACCGACAGCATGGCGCCGCCCTCGCCGAGCTCGGTGTCGTAGCCGTCGGGCAGGCGCAGGATGAGGTCGTGGCAGCCGGCCATCTTGGCCGCGGCCAGCACGGCCGCGTCGTCGGGCTGGGGCGCGAAGCGGGCGACGTTCTCGCGCACGGTGCCCGAGAACAGCTCGACGTCCTGCGGAAGGTAGCCGATGTGCTGTCCGATATGGTCGCGGCCCCAGGAGTGCATCTCGGCGCCGTCGAGGCGCACCGAGCCCGAGGTCGGGCGCTGGACGCCGATCAGAAGGCGGGCGAGCGAGCTCTTGCCGGCGCCGCTCGGGCCGATCAGGCCGAGGCAGTCGCCGGGCTCCAGCGCGAAGTTGAGGTTCTTGAGCAGCGCCTTGTTGGTGCCGGGGAAGGCGTAGAAGCAGCCCTCCACCGCCAGCTTGCCGGAGGGGCGCGGCAGCTCCATGCCGCGCTCGGCGGCCGGAAACTCGATCAGGAGCGCGTTGAGGCGCTCGAAGCTCTGGCGGGTGGCGACGATCGTGCTCCAGGAGGCGACGGCGCGCTGCACCGGGGCCAGGGCCTTGGACACGAGCATCACGGCGGCGAACATGATGCCGGGGCCGGCCATGCCCTCGATCACCAGGAGCGCGCCGCCGGCCAGCATCGACATCTGGAGGAAGTTGTTCAGGAAGCGGATCGCCGCCTGGACCGAGCCGCCGCGCTCGGACGCCTCCTCCTGCGAGCCGAGCATGGCGAGCCGGTCGCGGTTCCAGCGGTTGGTCAGGCCGGGCAGCATGCCCATGGCGTAGATGACCTCGGCGTTGCGCAGGCCCGAATCGGTCGCGGCGTAGGACCGCTGCCCGGCGACGTTGGCCTCCTTGAGCGCCGGCTTGGTCACGTATTCGTTGAGCAGCGCCAGCGCGAACAGCATCAGCGCGCCGACCGTCGCGGCGAGGCCCAGGCGCCAGTCGATCGCGGTGATGACGATCAGGAAGATCGGCGCCCAGGGCGCGTCGAGGATGGTGTTGGTGACGTTGCCGGCGAGGCCCTGGCGGAAGGTGTCGAGGTCGCGCAGCGCGGAGGCTCGGGCCGGGCGACCGGCGCGCAGGCCGGCGTTGACCACGGCGTCGAGCAGGCGCGGCGCCATCTTGCGGTCGAGCATCGTGCCGATGCGGATGAGGATACGGCCGCGCAGTTCCTCCAGCGCGATCATCACCATGAAGGCCATGACCACGGCGATCGACAGGTAGAGGAGCGTGGCCTCGGAATGCGAGGTGATGACGCGGCTGTAGACCTGCGTCATGTACAGCGGCATCGCCAGGAAGAGCAGGTTCGATCCGAAGGAGAACAGCGCGGCGAAGGCCATGGGCTTGGCGCCCGCGCGGATCGCATCGCGCAACTCGGGCGCGAGATTGACTTTGGTCTGCATGGATCGCCTTTGCGGACGGACGGAAGCGGCACGACGAACGCCCGCACGCGTGGACCGCTCCCATCAGCCAAACACGGCATCATGAGGGCAATTCCGACCGCGGCGAGGCGCCGTGGCCGGACCATACAGAGAAACGACGGGTTTTTCCACGCCTGCCCGCGCGCCGGTTGCAACGCGGCCACGCGAAAACACCCGCATCGCGTGTGCGACCGGGCTGCCCAAGGTCTTCGTGGACGCCCTTCGGTTGCGAACGGGCGACGGGCCGCCGGAGGCGAACCTCCGTTGGTAGAAAACAAAGTGGTCCGCCTCCGGCGACCCGCGCGGTGCTTTCGGTTCGGCAGGGGGTGCGAGGCCCCGCCATGGAGCTTCTCCGGTTGCCGCGCGCCTCGGCCCTTGCGGCGCATCCCCTCTGACGGGCGCGCGGTCGGGGCTGTCTCGGGTCTGCGGCTTTCCGAGCGCCTCTCGTATTGGAGGCAGAACCGGACTTGCCAGAACCGTCCGGGCCAGCGCCCCCTCCGGCAGGGGGCGTGTCGCGGACACCGCCCGCCAGCCCTTCCGAACGATCCCGGTGATCATTCGCGCCTGTTCGAGAATGGGCCGGCGATGGAACGAGAGTAGGGGCGGCAGACTGCGAGGGGAATGGATCGGGAGTAAGAGGCTACACGGAATCCGCATGCGAGGCGGGGCGTGGAATGTCGAAAGCGAACCCGGCAGCGCCACGACGCGAGATGCGGCGCCGTGGAGAGTCGATCTGGCGGACCGTTTGTCGATCGAAAGCCTCCACAATTTCTCCGATCGCGCGGAGCGGATCGCGCCACGAAACCGAGACATCGCAGTTCACGAGATCAAAGCGCCACCACGCGAACTCTAGGAGGGTATCGACCACCTCTTCGGAAAAGCGGGTGCGGATGGTGCGCGCCGGTACGCCGCCGACGATGGCGTATGGCGGAACATCGCGGGTGACGACGCTCCCAGCACCGACGATCGCTCCGTCGCCGATGGTGACGCCACCCATCACGGTCACCCCCGCTCCGATCCAAACATCGTTGCCGATCCGGACGGGCGTCAGTTCGTCATGCGTTTCGCGCGGCGCACGGCCGGTGTCGAACACGTCCTTGTAGGGGATGGGGCTCGTGGTCAGCCAATCGCCCGGATGCTTCGTCGGTCCGACGGACACATTATCGCCGATCGAACAGTATCGACCAATGACGGCGTGGTTGATCGCGCATTTCGGCGCGAGGTAGCTGAACGCGCCGATTTCGGTGCCACGCAGGTTCGCCGCGCCGAAGATCCGCACAACCGGTTCGTAGAGGAGGGCATCGGCGATCATCGGCGCGGCGTTGCAGATGATGCCCCGACTCGCGAACCAAACTGGGATGTCAGGCGTGCTCACCGCGGCGAAATCCTCCAAGCAGCCGGCGAAGGAGCCCCTCCGGGACGGACGACTTGCGGCGCGCGACCGGCTTCCCCTGGTGGCGTATGAGAAGGGGAACCGTGGTTGTCATCGGATGCGCGATTCCATGCTCCCAGAGCCCATCCTCTCCCCAACAGTCGCCGTGATCGCCGCAGATCAGAATGGTCCCGCGCAAATGACGGTGAAGCAGCGGGGCGATCATCCGATCCACGTACTCCAAGCATGCGCGCTGACGCGCGCGGCAGTCGGCCGAACGATCCACAGTCTGGAACGGGAGACAGGGGTTGTCATCGGCACGCCAAGAGGCGCCTTCATGCCAGTACGGCACATGTGTTTCGCCGACGTTGAGGAAGGTGAAGGTCGGCAGGCCCTCATGCTCCGCTGACGATAGCTCGCTATCGATAAACGCGAGTTGCTCGCGAAGATGATAGGGACCGGGGAAAGCGAACCGGTCGAAGTTCTTGATGAGATGGCGACCGGTTTCCGTGGCTGGATCGAACCAGCCCATCGCTGCGGCTCCGATGGTTCGGTAGCCGAGCCGACGAAAGCCTTCCATGATATCGTCGCCCTGCAGCGTGTAGCCTTCCGTCCCCTTGCCGGCGAAGCCAGGACCGGTGAGCTTGAAGAGCTTGCCGAACTTCGGGTCCAGAAGCGGCTCAGCCGCGCCAGGGATGCCCGGGGTGAAACCCACGAACATGGCGGAATGCGACCCGTAGGTGAAATAGCTTGGCGATCGGGCCTTATGGAACGGCGCAACGGCTTTGATGTTCGACGCCTCAGCCGCGACGAACGTGTCGTAGCGGCACGAATCCAGCGTGATGAAAAGTACCCGATCGGACACGTCGCGCTTCCCGTTCGCAGAAATGAAAAGGGCGGCCGAAGCCGCCCTTTCCAGTCAATCCGTTTCGATCAGACGAGATCGGAGACGGTCAGCGTGCCGGTGTAGCCGTTCAGGATGATGACCTGATCGGCACCCGCCGTCGTATCGGTGTCGGCGAACACCACGGTGCTGCCGGCCAGATCACCCGACGTGATGCGGTAAGCCACGACCGTGCCGTCCTGCGCATTCGCGAGGGTAGCGAGATCGTTGATGGTGTCGATGTCGGTGCCAGCATCGGTGATGACGGTGCTGAGCGAGGTAAACGTCGCCGCGAGATCGATCTTGTCCGAACCCTGAGCGAAGTCCATCACACTTCCGGTCACCGTGTCACCGGAGGTGTAGGTAGCGGCGACAACGGTGTCGTTGCCTTCGCCCGTGTAGATGATGTCAGCCGCAGCGTTGCCCGCCGAGATGCTGTCATTGCCCTGGCCACCGTAGATGGTGTCAGCGCCCGCGCCACCGACGATCGTGTCGTTGCCGAGGTTGCCGAAGAGCAGGTTGGCACCATCGCCGCCGTTGATCAAATCGTCGTCCTGGCCACCGTAGATGGTGTCATCACCTGCGCCACCGACGATCGTGTCGTTGCCGATGTTGCCGAACAGCAGATTGTCGCCAGCACCGCCGTCGATCGAGTCCGCGTCCTGGCCACCGTAGATGGTGTCATCACCTGCGCCACCGACGATCGTGTCGTTGCCGATGTTGCCGAACAGCAGATTGTCGCCAGCACCGCCGTCGATCGAGTCCGCGTCCTGGCCACCGTAAATGGTGTCCGCACCGGTGCCACCGATGATGGTGTCGCTGCCCATGTTGCCGAACAGCAGATTGTCGCCGTCGCCGCCGACGATCGAGTCGTTGTCCATGCCACCGTAGATGGTGTCATTGCCGGCGCCGCCGAGGATCGTGTCCGCTCCAGCGTTACCGATGAGCAGATCGGCGCCGTCGCTGCCGGTGATGCTGTCGGCACCGTCCAGGGTGTCGTCGGTACCGTTGCCGCCGTAAACCGTCACGCCATCGGCAGTGGTGGTCGCGGTGATCGTGTCAGCGCCGATGCCGCCGTAAACGGTGGAGTCGGTGCTGAAGCCGCTGACGACGTCGTCGCCCTGGCCGCCGTAGAGCATCAGGTTCTCGCGACCACCGCCAAGGATGGTGTCGTTGTTCTGGTTGCCCGAAAGCATGGCGAAGTCGGTCGTGGCGGTGAGCGTGTCTTCGCCGAGGCCACCGAAGCCCAAGTTGCCGCTCAGAGCGTTGTCAGCGTCGGTGCCGACGACGAAATCGATGTTGGAATTATTGACGGCGAAGTTACCGTCCGTGATCTGGCTGACATTCGAGCCCGAGAGCGTCAGAACCGTGCCGGAAGCAAGCGACAGAGTGACGGTGCTGCCGCTCTTGGTGAACGAAGCCACTTCGTCGAGGTCGAAGCCCTCTACGACGACGGTGTCCTCGGTGACGTCGAAATCGGAAACGGTGACGTTTTCCGAGCCGTTAAAAACGAAAGTAGCCATGTGTTCTCCTAGGAGTCCCCAGTGAAAGGCAGGGCGCGGGCGTGCACACCGCGCACCCTCCCTGTAGTCGCCCCCCCGCCACGCCCAAAGCGGCGGGAATGCTGGGGCAAGCTATGCACGGCCAGAATTGGACAGGCAAGGTGGATAATCAACCAATCGGTGGCCGCCGAAAAGGGTGATGCGCGATGGCAACAGGGGCTAAGTCATTGCAAAGTAAAGAGAGATTTTTCCCTACGCACCACCGAAACCTCATCTTCTCTGAACAATGGAAAAATTGATTGAGAAAACAAACGCTTAAAGGCTGCCTTCATCGTTCGAAGCGGGTTGCGTGCCCTGAATCCAACAGGTGCGTCGCAGCATCGCTACCGCAACTTTTGCGGTGGCCGGGAGCCGTCGGCAGCCTGTCGCGGAATCGGCGAGGCTGGATTCAGGCTGATCGGGACGCCTTACCCCCGCAGCGTGCGCCGCAGACCTTCCAGGAAGGAAGTGCGGGGCGACCAGCCGAGGAGGTCGCGCGCGAGGGTGATGTCGAGGACGTTGGCGTCCACGTCCGAATCGCGCCGGCCTCCGTCCTCGCGCGCGAAGCGCTGACCGAGGACCGCCTCCACCGCCTCGATCACGTCCATGATCCGGCGCCCTTCGCCCGAGCCGACGTTGATCGTGCGCATGGCGGCGGCGGGCGAGGCGATGCTGGCGGCGACGGCATCGGTGAGATCGTCGATGTAGAGGAAGTCGCGGATCGCCTCGCCGCCGTTGATGATGCGCACGGGGAGCCCCTGCGCATGGCGCTGGAGAAGCGCTGGGATCAGGCCCTGGCCCTTGCGGAAGGTCTGGCCCGGCCCGAACGGGTTGGCGACGCGCAGGACCACGTAGGGCAGCCCGTGCAGCCGGCCGTACATGTCGACATACTGCTCCACCACCAGCTTGGTCATGCCGTGCGAGGACAGCGGCCGGGCCGGGTGCGTCTCGGGGATCGGCAGGGTCTGCGGCTGGCCGTAGACCGTGCCCCCGGAGGAGAGGAAGACGTAGCGCTCGACCTTGGCGGCGACGCACGCCTCCAGGAAGGACACCTGCGGCAGGACGTTGTCGCGGATGTCGCTGACCGCATAGCGGTTCTGGAGGCCGGGCGAGGAGGTGGACACGAGCTGCACCACCACGCGCAGGTCCGCCAGCGCGGACGCCATCGCGATGTCGTCGGCAAGGTCGGCCTGCACCACCTCGACCTCCGGCGGCAGGGTGGCCGCGAAGACGGGGTCGAAATGGCGCGAGACGGCACGCACCCGCTCCGGCCCCGCGGCGAGGCGCGCGACGAGATGGCGGCCGATGAAGCCGTTGGCGCCGAAGATGCCGATCATCGTTAAGATTCCCATCGACGGCCGAGCCTCAGCGCACGGAGCCGGGCACGAGCGTCGTCGCGACCGTGTAGCCGGCGGCCTCGGCGGAGAAGGGCAGGAGACGCTCCAGCGCGTGGAGCAGCGTGCCGTCCTTGGGCAGCGGCTCGGGCGGATAGTCCTCCGTCGCCAGACCAAGGGCGAAGAGCGGCTCGAGCGCCGCCGGGCGCGCCCAGAACATGGTGCCGTTGGGAAAGTCGAACGCATGGGGCAGGGGCGACGCGACCCCCATGCGCGCGGCGAGGCCCGACGCCACCTCGCGTCCGCCGTCCCAGCCGACGAGATTGGGATCCTCGGGGAACACGAGGCCGAGCGCGGGATCGGCATCGAAGGCGGCGGCGATGCGATCGGCCATCGGAAAGGCGTCGCCCAGGAGATGCTCCCAAAGGAACGTGCGCCACCGCTCGCCATAGGTGGGATCGACGCCCACCGTGTGCAGGCTGCGCTTGCCGTGAAGATGGCCGACGAGGTCGTAGCCGCGCAGGGTGCCGGGGCCGAGCGCGGTGAGGAAGGGCGCGATGTCGCGGCCCCGGTTGGGCACCTGCAGGAGCTCGACGCGCCCCTTCGCATAGCCGCGGCTCGCGCCACGCAGCGCCGTGAGCGCCTCGGCCGTGTCGGTGGTGAGGAAGAGGTCGCAGGCGAGCGCGTTGGCCGACAGGCGCCCGAGGAACTCCGGCAGCAGCTCGGGATAGTGGAAGTGACCGTGCAGCGCGACGCGCATCGCGGCCGGCGGCGCGGCGGGCGTGGGGGCGTCGGCCCGGATCACCGGATGGCGCCATGGGCCTGCCGGGCGGCCGAGCGCGGCGTATTCGGCCAAAGGGTCGCGCGCGAGACCGGGGTGCTCCGCCTCGAAGCGCAGGGGATTGAATCCCGGCACGGGCCGGCGGGGATAGGCGTAGGCCTCCGGCATCCGGCCGCGGCCCCGCCTGGCGGAGGCGGCGACGTAATGGCCCAGCGCGGCCTTGCGGTCGAGCCCGGGCAGCACCTCGCCGACGTAGAAGTCCGGCTCGAAGAGATCGGGCTCGGCGGCGATGGCGTCGCGGTCGACCCCGGCCTGCGTCGCGGCGGCGATCACCTCCTCGCCGAGCGCGGCGAGGCGTCCGACATAGACGTCCATGTCGAAGGTGCGCCGGGCGATCGCCGACAGGTCGGCCGCGACGGCATCGTAATGGGCGCGGTCGGTGGCGAGCCGGGCGAGCTCGGCGCCGGCCATGTGGGCGTCGAGATGGGGCGCGACCAGATCGCGCGCGGCCTCGCCCTCGGCCAGGATGTCGGACATGCCCGTCGCGCCGTCGAAGCACACGACGGGCACGCCGCGCAGCGCCGCGTCGATCGACACGTTGGGCAGCGGATCGAGGCGCGAGGGCAGGAGAAGGGCGTCCATCCGCTCGTAGACGGGCTCGAGATCGGCGACGTTGTCGATGATGTCGAGGCAGTCGTCGAGGCCGGAAAGCTCGATCTGCGCGTGTACATAAACGGAGAAGTGCAGGTCTTCGCTCGGCTTGTAGCCATGGCCGATCCAGAGGAAGCGGAACTTGCGTTCCGGCGCGCAGCGGCGGGCGGCCAGCGCCGCGGCGACGAAGAGGTCGACGCCCTTGCGATGCTGCACCGTGCCCATGCCGAGCACCAGGAACGCGTCCTCGAAGCCAGGCGGGCGCAGGATGCTCGGGAGCTTCGGGTCGTTCACCGCCCCTTTGGTGCGAACGCCCGAGACGACGGGAACGAGCGAAGGCCCTTGCGGAACGATGTCGCAGACGCGCTTGCGCACCGCCTCGTATTCCAGCCGCGACACCTCGTGCACGACACGCGCGGGAAACACGAGGCGCGAGGCCGTCTCGTACAGGGCGTGCAGAAGGCCGGGCGGCCGGTAGTAGGTGGAGAACTCGTGCACCAGCGCGATCGTCGGCACGCCCGCGCGCTCGAGCGCCACCGCATAGTCGCGGGTCTCGACGCTGTTGGCGATGGCGAAGTCGATGCGGTAGCGGCGGGTGATCTCGTGGATCACCGCCTCCGCCTCCAGAGGATCGAAGCAGGCGGGGCGGCCAACGGGGCCGAGCGCCACGTCGGCGGCCTCGGCGAAGGTGGTCTCGAACTCGCCGCCGGCCATAATTAGCGTGACGACGTTGTGGGTCCGGTGGAAGCGCTCGGCGATGTTCCAGGCGAGGATCGGCGCGCCGGTGCGGGAGGCCTCGTGGGCGATCACCAGGACGGTGCGCCGCGCGGGATCGAACCGAGCTTCGGGATAGGTCATCGCCTGGGCCGCCGAGGTGCCGGCCCGGCCCTCCGCCGCGCCGTGCAGCACGAAATGCACCAGGAGATTGGGCACCGCGTCCGCCAGGTCCGGGTAGCGCCGGGCGTAGAAGACGGGATCGAAGCGAGGCGAGGGGCGATGGCGCGCCGCTTCGCCGTCGATCACGTAGTGTAGCGCCGCGTCGATGCCCGAGAGGCGCAGCCCCGTCTCGCCGGCATAGAAGGCCGGGTCGAAGAAGGGGCTGCGCAGGATCGTCTCGGCCTGGCGCATCTCCTGCTCCGAATGGCGCTGGACGACGTCTTCGGTTTCGCGGCCTTCGGAGACGATCACGCGCTGGGCGACGGGGGGCAGCGCCACGCTGCGGGGACGGACCATGCCCCGCGCAAGGCGCGCGGCAGGCCGCAGGCCGGCGCGAAGACGCTTGCGCGTCGCAGGGGACATGCGCTCCGCCAACCGCCGCAACGGCGCACCGGCGCGCCAACTGAACGATCCCAGCACCTGCTGCAGACTGTGATGGAGCCGATCCCGGTCGTCGCGCAGCTCGTCGCTGAGCCCCCTCAACGCGTCCCGCTCGCTCGTGAGATTGCCGGATTGGACCTCCCAGCGCTCGGATTCGTGGCGCCAGCGCTCGGTCTGGTTGCGCTCGCTCGCAAGCTCGGCCTCGGCCTCGGCTGCCTGGGTGCGCACCACATGGTCCATGTGGGCGGCGTGCTGCTCCAGGGCATCGATCCGGTCGTAGCGCTGCTCCAGCAGGCGATTGGCGCCGTGGACATAACCCCGAAAGACGTTCTCAGCGCCGGCGAGCGCCGCCGACACCGCATCGAGCCGCGCCATGGCGTCGGGGTCGTCCGCGCGGTCGATCAACGCGGCGAGGGCGTTCCAGGTCTCATCCACCAGGGCTTCCAGCGTGCCGGGCGCAGCCGCCGGACGCGGCTGCGCCGCATGGTGCCGCAGGTCGCTGGACAGGAAGTCCTCGACGGCGGGCGCCGCGTCCTCGAACGTGCGCGGCCAGCTCAGGTCGAGATCGGCGGCGATGCGCGTGGCGACGGCACGCCAGTCGCCCATCACGGCGTCGAACATCAGGAACGAGCGGGGACGCCCGCGCGAATCGCGCTCGGCCGCCAGCACGTGCGACAGCCAGAGAAGAAGCCCCTGTTCCAGCGGGAACTCGTTGCGCTTGTGCAGCGACTGCGCGACCTCGAACGGATCGCGCAACGGGTGGAGCGTGGCGACGGTGCGGCCGGCGCCCTCCAGAGCGGGGATCCACACGGGCAGGAGACGGCAGATCCTCGGATCCTTGACAAGCACCTGCGGCGCGTCGCCGAGCTCGTGCAAAGCCAGGCGGCGGAGGCGATCCACCGCATCACCGACAACGGCTGTGCGAAAGGTGTCGTCGGGGATGCGCACCGCGTCGTCGTAGGCGAAGCCGATCTCACCCAGAAGCCGGTCGTCGAACTGGACGAAGCGGCGATTCTCGAAGAAGCCCTTCGGGTTGTCGAAGGCCGGCGGGATCAGGTCGCCCGGCACGTCGATGCCGAGATGGTTCATCAGGCCCGCCAGTGCCGACGTGCCGCTGCGGTGCATGCCGACGATCAGGATGGCACGCCCGCGAGGAGCGGCGGTCGGTGCCTCGCTCGGAGCGGTGCCGATGGCATGGTCCTGTGCGGCTGACGTCATTTCAATCCCTGGTCGCGGCCGGGAACGCTCCTCCGGCCTTGTTTCTTTGACCCTACAGGCCGGGGATGGCAACCGCTTTCCCCCCCCAGAGGCGGACACGGGGCCCGGGGAAGCGAAGTTCTGTTCCTCGCCGTGTCGCCGAGACGCCGCCCGCCGTCACCCACTCCGATATGTATGCTATGGATTGACGAGGAGCGAAGATTCGGCTCCGCCAGGGAGCTGAATTCGGTTGTCGTCGAGCGAGATCAACTCTGTGGACATGGGCATCCGGCGCGGGCGTTCGCAGCGGTTGCACGGGTCCATCGCGCAGGAGATCGGCACGGCGATCCTCACGGGGGCCTATGCGCCGGGCGATCTTCTGGCCAACGAGGTGGATTTCAGCGAGCGGCTGAGCGTTTCGCGGACGGCCTATCGCGAGGCGGTGCGCATCCTGGCCGCCAAGGGGCTGGTGAGCAGTCGGCCGAAGGCCGGGACCCGCGTCAATGCCCGCAGCAGCTGGAACTTCCTCGATCCGGACATCCTGCGCTGGATCTTCGAGAACGGACCGCCGTCGCCGGCCTTCGTGCGCGAGCTGTTCGAGCTGCGCCAGATCGTCGAGCCCGCCGCGGCGGCGCTCGCGGCGGCGCGCCACACGAAGGCGGAGCTGGCCGAGATGCGCACGGCGCTGGAGCTCATGGGACGGCACGGGCTCGGCGTCGAGGAGGGGCGCAACGCCGACCGCGTGTTCCACGAGACCATCCTGCGGGCGACGCGCAACGAGGCGCTGGGAACGCTGGCGAGCGGCATCGCCGCCGCCGTGCGCTGGACCACGCTGTTCAAGGCACGCGACGGGCGCATGCCGCGCGACCCGGTGCCCGAGCACGCCAAGGTGCTCGACGCCATCGGGGCCGGCGATGCGGAGGGCGCGCGACGGGCGATGGAGACGCTCGTCGGTCTCGCCTTCCAGGACATCCGCTCGGTGGACCCGCGGCTGATCGACGAGAGCGTCTGACGGCAGGGCGCCGGAACCGGCGCGACGCTGCGTGGTCCGCCACGCAAGACGGTCTGGCGCGGGGCGCACGCAAACGGTAGAGGGCCGGTTCGGCGGCGCGGGGAGACACGGCGGACCATGATGTTCGAGACGGCAAAGCGGGTGCGCAGCTCGCCCGCCGCGAGCTGGGGGCTGGGCACGGTCGCCTTCGCGGCGGCGCTCGGCATCCGCTTCGCGTTCGACCACGCGCTGCCGGCGGGCTTTCCCTACCTGACCTTCTTTCCGGCGGTGATCCTGACGGCGTTCTTCGCCGGCCTCGCGCCGGGCCTTGCCTGCGCGCTCGCGAGCGGGCTGGCCGCCTGGTACTGGTTCATCCCCCCGTCCGAGACCTTCTCGGTCAGCACGCCGGTGGTCATCGCGCTCGCCTTCTACGCCTTCGTCGTCGGAGTGGACATCGCGCTGATCCAGGCGATGCACCGAGTGGTGGACCGGCTGGAAGCCGAACGGGCGACCAACGTGGCGCTCCTGGCGCAGCAGAAGGCGCACCTGGAGGAAAGCCAGCTCCAGCAGCGGCAGCAGCGGGTGCTTCAGCGCGAGCTGTCGCATCGGATGAAGAACACGCTGGCGATGGTCCAGGCTGTGGTCTCGCAGAGCCTGCGCAACGCGACCGACCCGAGGGAGGCGGCCGCCATGGCCGCGGCCCGGATCCAGGCCCTGGCGCGTGCGCAGGATACGCTGACGGCGACGGACTGGTCCGCCTCCGACGTCGGGACCATCGTCGCGGCGTCCGTGGAGCCGCATGCCGACGGCCCGCACCGGTTCACCGCCGAGGGGCCGAAGGTCGACCTCGAGGCGCGCCACGCGCTGGGGCTCGCGCTGGCGATCCACGAGCTGGCGACCAACGCGACCAAGTACGGCGCGCTGACCGCGGCGGACGGCTCGGTCGCGCTGCGCTGGGCCGTGGACGAGGCCGGGCGCTTCTCGTTCACCTGGACCGAGCGCGACGGTCCGCCGGTCCGCGAGCCGGAGAGGCGCGGCTTCGGATCCCGGCTCACCGAACGGGTCGTGCCGGGCTATTTCTCGGGGCAGGCGACGATCGAGTTCGCCGCCACCGGCCTCGTGTACCGCCTCGAGGGCTCGTTGGCCTCCGATCGCGGCGAGCCGTCGTGAGGGCGGGGCGCGGGATCGATCGGCAGGGAGCGGGACGGGCATGAGCGGCGACGAGAAGCGGCCGGGGACGGACGAGACCCTGCGGGAGAAGACCGAGCGGCTGAAGGCCGCCCGGCTCCAGGCGGAGCGCGACCGCGAAGCGCGGATCGAGCGGGCGACGCGCAAGTCGGCCGCGCGACGCAAGGCGCTCGCCGGCCCCGGCCCCGGCGGCGGCACGCCGGGGCGCTGAGCCGGAGCCCGGCGGCGCGGGCGCTCTCAGGCGACGTCGGGCAGGCGGCCGATCAGCTTGTCCAGCGTGACCGGATAGTCGCGCACGCGCACGCCGGTGGCGTTGTGGACCGCGTTGGCGATCGCCGCCGCCACGCCGCACAGGCCGAGCTCGCCGACACCCTTGGCCTTCATGGGCGAACTCGTCGGGTCGGTCTCGTCCAGAAAGATCACCTCCTGGTGCGGGATGTCGGCATGAACCGGCACCTCGTAGCCGGCGAGGTCGTGGTTGACGAAGAAGCCGTGCCGTTTGTCCACCGCGAGCTCCTCCATCAGCGCGCCGCCGACGCCCATGGTCATGGCGCCGATCACCTGGCTGCGCGCCGTGAGCGGGTTGAGGATGCGTCCGGCGGCGCAGACGGCCAGCATGCGCCGCACGCGAACCTCGGCGGTCGCCATGTCGACGCCGACCTCCACGAAATGGGCGCCGAACGTCGACTGCTGCTGCTCCTCCGAAAGCTTTTCGGCGAACTCGATCGTGTCCTCGGCGACGATCTCGCCGTCGCGCGCGGCCTCGGCCAGCGGCGCCTCGCGCCCGCCCGCCCGCACCGCGCCGTCCGCGAACTCGGCCGCCTCCGGGTCGAAGCCGAGCTTGCGCGCCACTGCCTCGCGCAGCTTGGCGCAGGCCGCGTAGACGCCGGCGGTGGAGGAGTTGGCGCCCCACTGGCCGCCCGAGCCCGCCGAGACGGGAAAGCGCGAGTCGCCGAGCGTCACCTGCACCCGGTCGAGCGGCAGGCCCATCATCTCGGCCGCCGTCTGGGCGATGATCGTGTAGCTGCCAGTGCCGATGTCGGTCATGTCGGTCTCGACGGTCACGACCCCGTCGGCGCCGAGCCGGACGCGGGCGCCCGAATCCATGTTCATGTTGTTGCGGAAGGCGCTCGCCACGCCGAGGCCGACCATCCAGCGGCCGTCGCGCTGCTGGGCGGGCCGCGCGTCGCGGGCGCTCCAGCCGAACCGTTCCGCGCCCCGGCGGAAGCACTCGGCCAGCCGGCGCTGCGAGAAGGGTCGTGACGGATCCTCCGGGTCGACCTGCGTGTCGTTCAGGATGCGGAACTCGACCGGATCCATGCCGAGCCGCTCGGCGGCCTCGTCGATCGCGATCTCGAGCGCCATCAGGCCCGGCGCCTCGCCCGGCGCGCGCATGGCGTTGCCCTCGGGCAGGTCGAGCACGGCGAGCTTCAGCGAGGTCATACGGTTGGCGCCGGCGTAGAGGAGGCGCGTCTGCTGCGTGGCGGCCTCTGGCTGGCCACCCTCCAGGTCTCCCGACCAGCTCTCGTGGGCGATCGCGGTGATGCGCCCGTCGCTCTGCGTGCCGATGCGGATGCGCTGGATCGTGGCCGGCCGATGGGTGGTGTTGTTGGCTATCAGCGGCCTGGACAGCGCGACCTTGACCGGCCGGTCGGCGGCACGGGCGCCGAGCGCGGCCAGGAGCGCGTCGGCCCGCAGGAACAGCTTGCCGCCGAAGCCGCCGCCGATGAAGGGCGAGACGATGCGCACCGTGTCCGGCGCCACGTTCAGCGTCCGGGCGAGATCCGTCGCGCCCCAGTGGATCATCTGGTTGGAGGTCCAGACGGTCAGCCGGTCGCCGTCCCATTCGGCCAGCGACGCGTGCGGCTCCATCATCGCGTGGCTCTGGTCGGGCGTGGTGTAGGACTGGTCGATCTGGACGGGCGCGGCCGCGAAGGCCGCCTCGAAATCGCCCGCGCCGGTCTGCGTCGGCGTGCCTCCGCTGGCCGGCGCGTCGGGCGCGCCGTCCTTGGCGGCGGCGAGGTCGAAGGCGCCTCCGGCGCTCTCGTAGGCGATGTCGAGAAGCCGCGCGGCCGCGCGCGCCTCCTCGAAGCTCTCGGCCACGACCACGGCGAGCGCCTGGTGGTAGTGCTGGACCTCGGGCCCGCCGAGCAGCCTCGCGGTGTTCTTGTCGCCCTTGCCGAGCTCGCCCGCGTTCTCGTGGGTGACGATGGCGAGGACGCCCGGCGCGCGGCGCGCGGCCGCGCTGTCGATGCGCGTGACGCGGCCTTTGGCGATCGCCGCGCCGACCACGAAGCCGTAGGCGACGTTCTGCGCCACGTCGTGGTGCTCGTAGGCGTAGGGCGCGGTGCCGGTGACCTTCATACGCCCGTCGATACGCTCGTGCGGCTGGCCGACGACGCGCAGCCGGTCGATCGGATTGGTGTCCGCGGGGGTGTCGAACTTCATCGGATCAGCTCCTCGCTTCCGCCAGCACGGCGCCGAGGGCGCGCTCGGCCAGCGGGATCTTGAAGGCATTGTGCTCGGTGGTCCGCGCGTCGGCGAAGAGGCGCTCGGCGACCGGGCCGGCTCCCTCGGCGAGGCGCGCGTCGGCCTCCTCCAGCCGCCACGGCTTTGGCGCGACGCCGCCCAGCGCGACGCGGCCCGTGCCGTCCGGCTGCACCACGGCCGCGACCGACACCAGCGCGAAGGCATAGGACGCGCGGTCGCGGACCTTGCGGTAGATGTGCCGGCCGCCGACGGGCGCGGGGAGGGTGACGGCGGTGACGAGCTCGCCCGGCTCCAGCGCGGTCTCCACCTCCGGCGTGTCGCCGGGCAGGCGATGGAAGTCGGCGATGGGGATCGCGCGCGTTTCGCCGTCGGGCCTCACGGTCTCGACGGCGGCGTCGAGCACGCGCAGCGCGACGTTCATGTCGGACGGGTTGGTGGCGATGCAGGCGTCGCCGACGCCGACCACGCCGAGCTGGCGCGAATAGCCCTCCAGCGCCGCGCAGCCGGACCCCGGCCGGCGTTTGTTGCAGGCCATGTTGGTGTCGTAGAAATAGGGGCAGCGCGTGCGCTGGAGAAGGTTGCCCGCCGTGGTCGCCTTGTTGCGGAGCTGGCCGGAGGCGCCGGCCATGACCGCGCGGGTTAGCACGCCGTAGTCGCGGCGGACCCTCTCGTCGGCGGCCATGTCGGTGTTGCGCACCAGAGCGCCGACGCGAAGCCCGCCGTTCTCGGTCGGCTCGATCCGGTCGAGGCCGAGCCGGTTCACGTCGATCAGATGGCGCGGCGTCTCGATCTCGAGCTTCATCAGGTCGAGGAGGTTGGTGCCGCCGGCGATGAACTTGGCGTCGGGCCGAGCGGCAGCCGCCCTCGCGGCCGCGGCCGGCGTCTCGGCGCGCTCGAAGGTGAAGGACCTCATGCCGGCCTCCCCGCCACTTCGGCCATGGCGTCGGCGATGTTGGAATAGGCGCCGCAGCGGCAGATGTTGCCGCTCATGCGCTCGCGCAGCTCGGCGCCGGTGGCTTCCATCGGGCCGGTAAGATCGGCGGTGACGTGGCTCGGAATGCCGGCCTTCACCTCCTCGAGCACGGCCACGGCCGAGCAGATCTGCCCCGGCGTGCAGTAGCCGCACTGGTACCCGTCGTGCCGCACGAAGGCCGCCTGCATCGGATGGAGGGCGTCCGGCGTGCCGAGGCCCTCGATCGTGGTCACGTCGTCGCCCTCGTGCAGCACGGCGAGCGACAGGCAGGAATTGATGCGCCGGCCGTTGACCATCACGGTGCAGGCCCCGCACTGGCCGTGGTCGCAGCCCTTCTTGGTGCCGGTGAGCGCGAGGTGCTCGCGCAGGGCGTCCAGCAGCGTCGTGCGCAGGTCGAGGTCCATCGCCCGTCGCTCGCCGTTCACAGTGAAGGAGACGGCGGCGCTGACGGGCGCGTCGGCCGCCGCCGCGCCGGCTCCGGCCTCCTGCGCCAGCGCCGACGCCGGGAGCCCGCCCAGCGCGGCGGCGGCCGTCGCGCCCGACATCAGTTCGCGCCGATTGATTTCTATGTGGGGGAATCTCGACATGGATCGCTCGCCTTTCCGGTGGGTGCGCGGCAGGGACGCGGCCGGCCTCTCCGGGCGCCGCCCGGCGCACCGGGGCATGTCGGACCGGGCGAGCGAAGGCCGGTATCCCGACGCGCTCGCCCGGCCGTGGCGGAAAACCGCCTGCCTTCCAGTTTGAAACTAATCCAAACTGGCCGACCGGCTACCGGGGGCGGGCGCGGCGCACCAAGCTGTGAAGGGAGCGCGGCCCGTTGGCGTGCGGCGCTGGCCGGGTCGAAGGCCCCGGATCGCGGGGCGGGGGCGGGGGCGGGACGGCGAACGGAGGCGACCGGCATCGGGCACCCGGCGTGACGCTTGGTCGCGCGGCCGGCGGCCCGGCGCCGACCCGGCGCGCGCCGAGCGCAACAACGCGGTTGCGGTGGGGCGGGGCCTTCTCCATCCTGCGCCGGGACAGGGAGGCCAGGCATGTCGTCCACGATTCAGGAACTCGAGCGCCGCCGCGCGGCCGCGCGCCAGGGCGGGGGCGAGCGGCGCGTCGCCGCCCAGCACGCCAAGGGCAAGCTGACGGCGCGCGAGCGGCTTGAAGTGCTCCTGGACGAGGGGTCCTTCGAGGAACTCGACATGTTCGTCGAGCACAACTGCACCGACTTCGGCATGGCGGACGAGACCGTGCCGGGCGACGGGGTGGTGACCGGCTCGGGCACGATCAACGGCCGGCTCGTCTTCGTGTTTTCGCAGGACTTCACCGTGTTCGGCGGTTCGCTGTCGGAGCGCCACGCAGCCAAGATCTGCAAGATCATGGACATGGCGCTGAAGGTCGGCGCTCCGGTGGTGGGGCTCAACGATTCGGGCGGGGCCCGCATTCAGGAGGGCGTCGCCTCGCTCGGCGGCTATGCCGAGGTGTTCCAGCGCAACGTCCTGGCGTCGGGCGTGGTGCCGCAGCTCAGCCTGGTGATGGGTCCCTGCGCCGGCGGAGCGGTGTATTCGCCCGCGATGACCGACTTCATCTTCATGGTGAAGGACTCGAGCTACATGTTCGTGACCGGTCCCGACGTCGTGCGCACGGTGACCAACGAGGTGGTGACCCAGGAGGAACTCGGCGGCGCGGTGACCCACACGACGCGCTCCGCCGTGGCCGACCGGGCGTTCGAGAACGACATCGAGGCGCTACTCGCCGCGCGCGACTTCGTCGGGTTCCTGCCGGCCTCCAACCGGGCGGGCGTGCCAGTTCGGCCGAGCCCGGACCCGTTCGACCGGCTGGAGCCGGGGCTCGACACGCTGATTCCGCCCTCGGCCAACCAGCCCTACGACATGCACGAGCTGGTCGCGAAGGTGGTGGACGAGGGGGAGTTCTTCGAGATCCAGCCGACGCACGCCGCCAACATCATCGTCGGCCTCGGACGGATCGAGGGGCGCACGGTGGGGCTCGTCGCCAACCAGCCCACGGTGCTGGCCGGCTGCCTCGACATCAACGCCTCGAAGAAGGCCGCGCGCTTCGTGCGGTTCTGCGACGCGTTCGAGATCCCGATCGTGACCTTCGTGGACGTGCCGGGCTTCCTGCCGGGCGTCGGGCAGGAGCACAACGGCATCATCAAGCACGGGGCCAAGCTGCTCTTCGCCTATGCCGAGGCGACCGTTCCCAAGATCACCGTGATCACCCGCAAGGCCTATGGGGGTGCCTACGACGTGATGGCGTCGAAGCACCTGCGCGGCGACCTGAACTACGCCTGGCCCACCGCCGAGATCGCCGTGATGGGCGCCAAGGGCGCGGTGGAGATCATCTTCCGGGGGCGCAGCGCCGAAGAGATCGCCGAGCGCACCGCCGAATATGAGCGCCGCTTCGCCAACCCGTTCGTGGCCGCCTCCAAGGGGTTCGTGGACGAGGTCATCATGCCGCATTCCACGCGCCGGCGCGTCGCGCTCGGCCTGCGCAAGCTGCGCGGCAAGCAGCTCCAGAACCCCTGGAAGAAACACGACAACATCCCGCTCTGAGACGGGAGGGATGGGAGGTCCCGCCATGTTCGGACGTTTGAACCATGTCGGCGTGGCGACGCCGTCGATCGCACGAGACCGGGCGCGCTACGCGCGGCTCTTCGGCGAAGCGGCCGTGGGCGAGCCCCTGGCGATGCCCGACCAGGGCGTCACCGTGTGCTTCGTGGACGCGCCCAACACGCAGATCGAGCTGATCGAGCCGCTGGACGACGCCTCGCCGGTGGCCGCCTTCCTGGCGCGCAACCCGGGCGGCGCGCAGCACCACCTGTGCTTCGAGGTGGCCGATCTCGACGCCGCCCTCGATGCGCAGGCCGCCGCCGGGGCAAGGGTGCTCGGCGCGCCGCGCATCGGGGCGCACGGAACGCGCATCGTGTTCCTGCACCCGCGCGAGATGGGCGGCGTCCTGATCGAGTTGATGGAGGCGCCCGATGGCGGACACTGAACGCCCGACGCGCGAGGAGTGGGCGGCGGCGGCGGCGCGCGAGGCGAAGGGCCGCTCGCTCGACTGGCGGACGCCCGAGGGCATCGTCGTCAAGCCGCTCTACACCGCCGAGGACACGGCGGGCTGGGACCCCGGCCTGCCGGGCTTCGCGCCCTTCACGCGGGGCGTGCGGGCCACGATGTATGCCGGGCGGCCGTGGACGGTCCGGCAGTATGCGGGCTTCTCCACCGCCGAGGCGTCCAACGCCTTCTACCGGCGCAACCTCGCCGCGGGGCAGAGGGGCCTGTCGGTGGCCTTCGACCTCGCCACCCATCGCGGCTACGATTCGGACCATCCGCGCGTCGTCGGCGATGTCGGCAAGGCGGGCGTTGCCATCGACACGGTGGAGGACATGAAGGTCCTGTTCGACGGCATCCCGCTCGCGGAGATGTCCGTCTCGATGACCATGAACGGGGCGGTGATCCCCGTGCTCGCCTTCTTCATCGTGGCGGGCGAGGAGCAGGGCGTGCCGCGCGCCCGGCTCGAGGGGACCATCCAGAACGACATCCTCAAGGAGTTCATGGTCCGCAACACCTACATCTACCCGCCCGAGCCCTCCATGCGGATCGTCTCCGACATCTTTGCCTTCACCAGCCGCGAGATGCCGCGATTCAACTCCATCTCGATCTCGGGCTACCACATGCAGGAGGCGGGAGCGACGCAGCTCCAAGAGCTCGCCTTCACCATCGCGGACGGCATGGAATACGTGCGCTACGGCGTCGCCTCGGGGCTCGATATCGATGCGTTCGCAGGGCGTTTGAGCTTCTTCTTCGCGATCGGCATGAACTTCTTCATGGAGGTGGCGAAGCTCAGGGCGGCGCGTGTCCTCTGGCACCGGGCGATGACCGAACTCGGCGCCCGCGACGAACGCTCCAAGATGCTGCGCACCCATTGCCAGACCAGCGGCGTCTCGCTCACCGAGCAGGACCCCACCAACAACGTCATGCGCACCACGATCGAGGCGATGGCGGCGATGCTGGGCGGCACGCAGTCGCTCCACACCAACGCGCTGGACGAGGCGATCGCGCTGCCGACCGACGTCTCCGCCCGCATCGCCCGCAACACGCAGCTCGTGCTGCAGGAGGAGACCGGCATGACGCGCGTGGTCGATCCGCTGGGCGGGTCCTACTACGTGGAGAGCCTGACCAAGGCGCTGGTGGACGGGGCCTGGACGCTGATCGAGCGCATCCGCGCCGAGGGCGGGATGGCCCGGGCCGTGGCGGCCGGCTGGCCGAAGGCGATGATCGAGGAGGCGGCGGCCGCCAAGGCTGCGCGCGTCGACCGCGGCGAGGACGTGATCGTCGGGGTCAACCGCTACCGGCTGGACGCCGAGGCGCCGATCGAGATCCTGGACGTCGACAACCACGCGGTGCGCGAGGCGCAGATCCGGCGGATCGAGGAGGTCAGGGCGGCGCGCGATCCGCAGGCCGTCGCCGCCGCGCTGGACGCGCTGCGAGAGGGCGCGGCGGGCGACGCAAACCTCCTGGCGCTCGCGGTGGACTGCGCCCGCGCCCGCGCCACGCTCGGCGAGATATCGGGGGCGATGGAGGACGTGTTCGGCCGGTTCGACACGAGCCCGACGCCCGTGCGTGGCGTCTACGGCGGGGCCTACGGCGACGATCCGCGCTGGACGCGCCTTCTCGAGGCCGTGGCGACGACCGGACGGCGGCTGGGTCGGCGCCCCCGCATGCTGGTCGCCAAGATGGGGCAGGACGGCCACGACCGGGGCGCCAACCTCGTGTCCTCCATGTTCGGCGACCTCGGCTTCGAGATCGTGGCGGGCCCCCTGTTCCAGACGCCGGACGAGGCTGCGGCGCTGGCGGCGGAGCGGGACGTCGACATCGTCGGCGCCTCCTCGCTCGCCGCCGGCCACCGCACGCTGATCCCCGAGCTCATGGCCGCGCTCTCCGCGAGGGGGCGGGCCGACATCAAGGTCGTGGCGGGCGGCGTCATCCCGGCGCAGGACTACGACGCGCTGCGCCGCGCCGGCGTGCAGGCGATCTTCGGCCCCGGCACGAACCTCGTGGAGGCGGCGGCCGAGGTGCTGCGCCTGCTCGGCCACAACATGCCGCCCGCCGAAGAGGCGGGAGACCGCCCCGCCGACAGAAGCGCCGCAGAATGAAGGTGTCCCCCGTGTTCCGTAAGATCCTGGTCGCCAACCGTGGCGAGATCGCCTGCCGCGTGATGCGCACGGCGCAGCGCATGGGCATCGCCACGGTGGCTGTGTACTCCGACGCCGACGCGCGGGCACCGCATGTCCTGATGGCGGACGAGGCGGTGCGCCTCGGGCCCGCGCCGGCCGCCGAGAGCTACCTGCGGCCCGACCTCATCCTCGAGGCGGCCCGCGCGACGGGCGCCGACTGCATCCACCCCGGATATGGCTTCCTGTCGGAGCGCGAGAGCTTCGCGCGCGCCTGCGAGGAGGCCGGCATCGCCTTCGTGGGCCCGCCGCCCGGCGCGATCGCCGCCATGGGCGACAAGATCCAGTCCAAGAAGCTGGCCAAGACGGCGGGCGTCAACGTGGTGCCCGGCTTCCTGGGCGAGATCGCGGACACGGCGGAGGCCGTGCGGATCGCCGCCGAGATCGGCTTCCCGGTGATGATGAAGGCCTCGGCCGGCGGCGGCGGCAAGGGCATGCGCCTCGCCTGGAGCGAGGCCGACGTCCGGGAAGGGTTCGACGCGGTGAAGCGCGAGGGCCTCGCGAGCTTCGGCGACGACCGCGTCTTCATCGAGAAGTTCGTGGAAAGCCCGCGCCATATCGAGATCCAGGTGCTCGGCGACCGGCACGGGACGGTGCTCTATCTCGGCGAGCGCGAGTGCTCGATCCAGCGCCGGCACCAGAAGGTGGTGGAGGAGGCGCCGTCGCCCTTCGTCACGCCGGAGATGCGCCGCGCCATGGGCGAGCAGGCCGTGGCGCTCGCCAAGGCCGTCGGCTACCACTCGGCCGGCACGGTGGAGCTCATCGTGTCGGGTGCCGACCCGACGGGAAAAAGCTTTTACTTCCTGGAGATGAACACGCGTCTTCAGGTGGAGCATCCGGTGACGGAGATGGTCACGGGTCTCGATCTCGTGGAGGAGATGATCCGCGTCGCGGCCGGAGAGCGGCTGCGGTTCGCCCAGGACGAGGTGCGGCTCGACGGATGGTCGGTCGAGACCCGCATCTATGCCGAGGACCCCTATCGCGGCTTCCTGCCCTCCACCGGGCGGCTGACGCGCTACGGCCCGCCGCCGGTCGGCGACGGGGTGCGCGTGGACGACGGGGTCGCGGAGGGCAGCGAGGTCTCGATGTTCTACGACCCGATGATCGCCAAGCTCGTGACCCACGGGCCGACGCGCGAGGCCGCGATCGACCGCCAGGTGCGGGCGCTGGACCGCTTCGAGCTGCGCGGGCTCGGCCACAACGTCGACTTCCTGTCGGCGATCATGCAGCACGACCGGTTCCGGGCGGGCGCGCTCACCACCGGCTTCATCGCCGAGGAGTATCCGGAGGGCTTCGCGGGCGTCTCGCCGGACGAGCGGCTCGCGGGCCACCTTGCGGTCGCCGCCGTGCTGGTCGCCACGATGCGGGCGGAGCGGGACGCGGCGATCGACGGGCAGCTCGGCGCGCCGATCCGCCCGGCGCCGCGTCGCGTCGCCGAACTCGGCGACCGGCGCTTCGTCGTCGCCGTCTCGGGCGGGAGCGGCGCGCGCACGGTTTCGGTGGACGGGGCCGCGCCGGTTGCGGCCGCGCTCGACTGGCCGTTCGGCGATGCGATGGCGCGATCCGTGGTGGGCGAGGAGGAGCTGTGGCTGCGCGTCGCGCCGACCCTGACGGGCGCCCGGCTCACGGCGCGGGGCGCGACGCACGACGTCCGCGTATCGCTGCCGCGCGTCGACGAACTCCAGCGGCACATGCTGCGCAAGGAGCCGCCGGACCTGTCGCGCTTCCTGATCTGCCCGATGCCGGGGCTGCTGACGCAGCTCCACGTCGCCGCCGGCGACCGGGTGGAGGCTGGGCAGGTGGTGGGCACCATCGAGGCGATGAAGATGGAGAACAACCTTCGCGCCGCCAAGGCCGCGACGGTCGCCGCCGTGCATGCCAGCGTTGGCGAGAGCCTGCCGGCCGACTTCGTGATCCTGGAGTTCGCCTGAGGCTGCGGGGCCGCGCGGGGGCGGTCCGCATCAGAGGGGCAGCGCGAACTGCGCCGCGTCGGCCGGCGCAGCGGTCTCGCCCCCCAGGGCGGACAGGGTGACGCCGAGGAGCCGCACGCCGCGCGGATCGGCGGGGAGCTCGGCCACGAGGCGGAAGGCGGCGCGCTCGACATCGGCGCGGCTGCCCACCGGCAGGGGCGAGGACAGGGCGCGGGTGATCTGTCGGAAGTCGGCGTATTTCACCTTGAGCGTGACGGTTCGCCCGCGCGTGCCCGTCGCCTCGCAGTGGCGCCAGACCTTGTCGATGATGGCGCCGAGCGCGTCGCGCATCTCGTCCGGCGTGTGAAGGTCGGCCGAGAACGTGTTCTCCGCGCCCACCGACTTGCGGATGCGGTTGGCGCGCACGGGACGCTCGTCGATGCCGCGCGAGATGCCGTGGTAGTAGGGTCCGATCTTGCCGAAATGCTGTTGGAGGAAGGCGAGCGACTGCGCCCGCAGATCCGCCCCGGTGCGGATGCCGAGCCGCTCCATCCGGGCGACGGTGGCCGGTCCGACGCCATGGAAGCGGCCCACGGGAAGGGTTTCCACGAAGGCGGCGCCCATCGCGGGCGTGACCACGAACAGCCCGTCCGGCTTGCGGTGGTCGGAGGCGAGCTTGGCCAGGAACTTGTTGTAGGAGACGCCCGCCGACGCCGTCAGGCCCGTCGTCTCGCGGATGCGTCGACGGATGGCCTCGGCGATCGCGGTGGCCGAGGCGATGCCCTGCTTGTTCTGGGTGACGTCGAGATAGGCCTCGTCCAGCGACAGCGGCTCGATCGCGTCGGTGTGCTCGGCGAAGATCGCGCGGATCTCGGCCGAGATCGCCTTGTAGACCTCGAAGCGGGGCTTCACGAACACGAGGTCGGGGCAGCGGCGCCGCGCGGTGACGGACGGCATGGCCGAACGCACGCCGAAGGCACGCGCCTCGTAGCTCGCCGCCGCCACGACGCCGCGCTGCGCCGAGCCGCCCACGGCCACCGGCAGGCCACGCAGCGCCGGGTCGTCCCGCTGCTCCACCGAGGCGTAGAAGGCGTCCATGTCGACATGAATGATCTTGCGCGGACGCGTGGTCGTGGGGCCGCCTTGATCGGCCCCGTCGTCCCGATCCGCTTCCCAGGGAGCGGTCATCGCCTGCCTCCGCCCTTCGCCGTTCTGGTCCATCCGCGCGGTCCGACGCCGTCAGAACATATCATGAACTCATGCGCAAGGCGACGGCGCGCGCAGGGCCTCGCCGCCCACAGGCGGGGCGAGGCGACGGGGGCGCATCAGAAACGGGCGCCGGCGAGATGGGCGACCTGCGAGCCGACGTCGTACCAGGCCTCGCGCAGCGCACGCCGCGGCGCATCCGCCGGCTCGGTGACGGGCAGGGGCAGGTCGGCCTCCGCGATCTCGCCCAGCACGAGCTGCGCCAGGCATCGGCCGAACACCGTGCCGGGCGCGATGCCGCGGCCGTTGTAGCCGCTGAACGACACGACGTTGCGGGCAAGCCGGTGGAAGCGGGGCAGGCTGTTCTCGGTCATGCCGATCATGCCGTACCATTCGTGCTCGAACGCCACCTTGCCGAGCTGTGGGAAGAGGCGGGCGAGCGCCCGGCGCCCCCAGTCGCGGTGCACCGGGCCGCCCGTGCCCCGAAGCGCGCCGACCGAGCCGACCACGAGCCGGCCCGCGCGGTCGAAGCGGAAGGAGCTGAGAACCTCGCGCGTGTCCCAGGCGCCCTGGCGCTCGGGCAGGATCGAACGCCGCAGGTTGTCGCCGAGCGGCGCGGTGGCCATGTTGAAATAGGGCAGGTGGACCTGCTCGCGCCGGACCTCGGGCCAGAGGGCGCCGGTATAGGCGTCGGTCGCGACGATCACGGCCGATGCGCGCAGGGTGCCGCCGGCGGTGCGCAGGTCCCAGCAGGCGCCGTCGTCCACCGCTTCGAGCACGGCGCTTCCCGTGTGGAGGCGGGCACCCGCCGCGATGGCCGCGCCCGCCAGTCCGCGCGCATAGGCGAGCGGCTGGATCGTGCCCGCCCGCTCGTCCAGGAGCGCGCCCGAATAGGCGCCTGTCCCGACCTTGCGGGCGGTCTCCGCGGCATCGAGCAGGTGGACCGGCGCGCCGCGCGCCCGCCACTGGCGCGCCCGCTCCGTGATCTCGGCGAGGCCGGCGCGGCCGACCGCGCAATGCAGCGTGCCGGCCCGCTCCGCCTCGCAGTCGATCCCGTGCCGCTCCACGAGCTCGAACACGGTGCGCGGCGCGTCGCCCAGGAGCTCCAGGAGGCGCGGGCCGTAGACCTCTCCGAGCGCGGCCGGCAGATCGTCCGGCATCACCCACATGCCGGCGTTCACCAGGCCGACATTGCGGCCCGAACCGCCGAAGCCGATCTCCGCCGCTTCCAGAAGGACGACCCTGGCACCGCCCTCAGCGAGGTGGAGCGCGGCCGAGCAGCCCGTGAAGCCGCCACCGACCACGGCGACGTCCGCTTCCGCATCGTCCCGGAGCGGCGTGGTGGGCGGCGGCGGTGGGGCGCTGCGTTCCCAGAGCCCGTGGCTGCGCGGATCGTTTCTCATGCGTCGGGACACTCCGGGCGCTGGATGTCGGAGACGCGCGGCCATGCGCGGCTCCAACCGTTGCGGTTCCGGCCCCGCGCCGGGGCCCCTTCGCCCCCGCGCGACATTCCGGTACCGACATGGATGCGATATATCGTCTTGGTCGTGATGAATGAACGTCTCGCGTGCAGGAAGCGGGGTTCGGGGTGCCGCCCGCCGGCGCGGCCGGGATCGGTGGAGTTGCGGAAGGCGGCATGCGGATTCTGGTGGTGGACGACGACGCGGACATCCGCGAGCTTCTGGGGCGCTATCTCGAGACCCAGGGGTTCGAGGTCGCTTTGGCCGCCAGTGCCCGCGAGTGCGTGGCGGCCGTCGCGACCCGTCCGGTGGATCTCGTGGTGCTGGACGTGATGCTGCCCGACGAGTCCGGGCTCGACGTCTGCCGGCGGCTGAACGACGAGCAGCCTTCGCTTCCCGTGATCCTGCTGACAGCGTTGAAGGAGGACGTGGACCGGATCATCGGGCTGGAGATCGGCGCCGACGACTATCTCGGCAAGCCGTTCAACCCGCGCGAGCTAGTGGCCCGCATCCGAGCGGTGCTGCGGCGCCAGGGGCCGGGCGCCGCGCGGAACGGGGCGGCGGAGGCGCCGGCGCGGGAGCTCTGCTACCGCTTCGAGGGATACGTCGCCGATACCACCTCGCGCTCGGTGACCGACGCCGAGGGTCGCGAGATCGCGCTGACCGGCACCGAGTTCGACCTCCTGTGCATCTTCCTGGACCGCCCGGGCCGTCTCCTGTCGCGCGACACGCTGTCCGAGCACCTCTACGGCCGCGTGTCGAGCGACCCGCTGGACCGGACGGTCGACGTCGCGATGAGCCGGCTCCGGCGCAAGTTTGGCGACAACGGTGTGTTCCGGCTGTTCAAGACCGTGCGCAACGGCGGTTATCAGCTCACCGCCCGCGTCGTGCCGGAACCGCGCGGACCGTGACGACGCTGCGCACCCGGCTGATCGCGCTCCTCGTATCCGCCATCCTGCTGGTCGTGGTTCTCGCGGCCGGTGTCACGTTCCTGGTGATCGAACGGCCGGACGACGGGGCGCTGTCGGGCAGCGAGGCCGAGAAGGTGGTGGTCGTCTCGCGCCTGCTCGGCGGCTCCGTCGAACGGGCGCGCAAGGCGGGCTTCACGGTCGTCCGGCCGCCCGCTTCGGCCACGGTCGACGCGGAGCGCACTCGTGAGATCGCCGAGGCGCTTCGCGCGCTCGGGTCCTCGCTGCCGGTCCTCGTCGTGGAGACCGGCGAGCGGACGCGCCGGATCGCCTTTCCGGTGGCGAACGACGCATGGGTCGAGATGCGGCTTCCGAGCCATCCGCCGTCGCCGATCCGGCCGCTCGTCGCCTATGTCTCGCTCGTCGTCGCGGGAGCCGCCGCGATCGCGGTGGCGGTGGCGGCGCGCGTGCTGCGCCCCGTCCGGCTGATGGAGACGATCATCTCCAGCGTGCGCGCGGACGGCGGCCTCGATCCCATCGCCGAAACCGGCACGCCGGAGGAACGGGCGATCGCCCGTTCGTTCAACGCCCTGTCCGCCCGCCTTGCCGCCGCCTTCGAGGGACGGATGCGATTCATCGCGGCCGCCGGTCACGACATCCGCACGCCGCTGACGCGGCTGCGGCTGCGCGCCGAGTTCCTGCCGGACGGCGACCGGGCGGTCTGGCTGCGCGATCTCGCCGAGATCGACGCCATCGCCGACAGCGCCATCCGCCTGGTGCGCGAGGAGACGGACCCGGCATCGTTCGAGCCCGTGCCGCTCGGCGAGCTGATCGGCACCATCGTCGCCGAACTGCACGAGCTCGGCCTGCCGGTTTCCGTCTCGGCGTCGCAGGAATGCGTCGTCCGGGCGCAGCCGCTGGCGCTCAAGCGCGCCCTTCGAAACCTGATCGAGAATGCCGTCCGCCATGGCGGGGCAGCGCATGTCGCGTGGGAGGCGACGGGGGATACGGCACGGGTGGTGATCGAGGACGACGGGCCCGGCATCCCGGCGCATCTGATGGACCGCGTGTTCGAACCGTTCTTCAGCGTCGATCCGGCGCGGCAGAAGACCACGGGTGGCGCCGGTCTCGGCCTGGCGATCGCCCGGGAGATCGTGGAGCGCCAGGGCGGCTGCATCCGGCTGCGGAACCGGGCGTCCGGTGGGCTCCGGCAGGAGGTCGGGTTGCCCGTCGCCTCCGTCTGACCGGCTACCAGCTGAGCGCACCCTCCGCCGTCTCCGCCATCCGTCGCGCCCAAGACATCCCGTTGCGTGCGGCCGAGACGACGACGTTCCGGCTTTCGTCGGGCATCGCGGCCGGCGCGGTGTCGGCGGCCGGGGGGGCCGGGTCGGAATCGGCGACGGGCTCGGCCGCCGCCTGCGGCAGCATGGCGGCCCGCACGCTGCCTTGCCGGTTGAACGCCAGAAGCGGGTCGCGGGACTCGCAGTCGGGCCGGCAGCGGTCGAAGAGCATCACGTCGCCCGGACCCGCTTCGGCGACGCCGGGCGCGGCGGTCGACGCCGGTGCAGCCGGCGCCGCCGCCGCCTCGCGAAGGCGCCAGATGTCGAAACGCCCGGCCTTCACCTCGGCGCCGGTCCGGTCCTCGACGAACCGGGACGGGCTCTCGGTCGCCTCGACCGGCGCGGCGGATGCGACCTGGATGGGTTCGGACGCCGGCGCTGCCGCCTGCCTGCGCTCTGCCGTCTCGCTGCCGAACGGCAGCAGGCCCGGCGCGAAGTGCAGCACGCCCTGGATGCCGACCATCACCGTGGACGAGACGAGGGCCTGCACCAGCAGGCGGCGCATAAAGCTTCGGACCACCGTCACCGTTCAGTTCCTCCGATCGCCACATCGGCGAGGAGAAGAGCCTCGTCGCCCCCGCTGCAGGACCGAACCGACGTATCGGACGCCGTCTCGGTCGACGCGGCGTCGATCTGCGCGGCCTGCTGCGGCGCGGAGGTGGTGGAGGACCACCTGAGGTCCGGCGTGTAGTACAGGGCGAGCGCGACGCTCGTGCATGCGATGAAGCGGAAGGCGACCTCGCCCTTCGATGGCGTCGCGCCCGTCTTGTCCTGTTCCATGTTCCCTCGACCCTCGTTGTCGGGTTCGAGGAGTACCGGCCCGCTGCGGCCGAAGGGCGTCACCCGCGTGACGAAATGTTACGATTGGTATCCGCAGCTTCGGCGCCACAGGTGGTGCAGCGGCCGGACGACGCCCCGTGCTCCTTCGCCGAGCGTCGGCGGTTTGCGTGCGCGGCGGATCGTCGCGGCGCCGGCGCCGGACGCCGGCGTCCGACCCGGCCGCACGTGCGCCCAACGGCCTCGATCGGCTGCCTGCGGCTTGCTCGCTCTGCCTCGTGGACGGCACGAGGCTGAGCTCGAAGCTGACAGGGCGCACAAATCTTGGGCGCCCCGCTTACGGTGCGATAACCAGTCGCCGTTAGGATGCCGGCGTGGCAGGTCGATCGAACGGACACCTTCGCTTCGGGCGAGGGCACGCGAACTCGACCGCATCCCCCACGGCCTTCACGGCAGAGGATACGTTCGTGCTCCAGCAGATCACCGAGGACCAGCCAATGTCGAGCGACATCGAGGCGCTGGACCGGCTCGTCGCACGCGTCGCGCTCGCGCCCGACGGCACGATCCTGCGCACCAACGCGCTTTTCCTGGAGATGTTCGACTATCGGGCCTGGGACCTCGCCGGTCGCAGCCGGACGATTCTCCTGCCCGACGAGGACAAGGGCGACGAGGTCGTCTCGCGCGTGATCGCCGAAGGGCTGCCCTATACCGGCGAGGTGAGGCGTCTGCGCCGCGACGGGACGCCCTTCTGGGCCGAGGCGAGCTACGTTCCCATCCGCGACCCGGACGGCACGCTGCGGGAGATCGTCGTCTTCCTGCGCGACGTCACCAAAAGGCGGCATCGCTCGGCCGACGAAGGCGGCCAGATCGCGGCGATCAACACCTCGCAGGCGGTGATTCACTTCGCGCTCGACGGCACCATCCTCGACGCCAACGCGCTGTTCCTCCGCGCCACCGGCTACGAGCTGGGCGAGATCGCGGGGCGCCATCACCGCATGTTCGTGGAGCCGGGGGAGGCCGCGAGCGCGGACTATGCCGAGTTCTGGCGGCGGCTCGGCGCCGGGCACCACGGCTCGGGCGAATACCGGCGTCTCGGCAAGGACGGGCGCCCGGTCTGGTTGCGCGCTACCTACAACCCGATCCTCGACACCAACGGCCACCCGTTCAAGGTGGTCAAGTATGCGACCGACGTGACCGCCGAGACGTTGCGCCAGGCCGACCACGAGGGCCAGATCGCCGCGATCCACAAGTCGCAATGCGTCGTCACCTTCGCCATGGACGGCACGATCTCGGACGCGAACGAGAACTTCCTTCAGGTTACCGGCTATCGGCTGGACGAGATCGAAGGGCGCCACCACCGGCTGCTGGTGGATCCATCCTACGCCCACTCCCTCGACTACGAGATCTTCTGGAGCGATCTGGCGGAGGGGCGCCATCGCGGCGGCGAGTTCAAGCGCCGGGCCAAGGACGGCTCGGAGCTCTGGCTCCAGGCGACCTACAATCCGGTGCTCGACCAGGACGGGCGGCCGTTCAAGGTGGTGGAATACGCCACCGCCATCACGCGCGAGAAGCTGCGCCAGGCCGACCATCAGGGTCAGATCGCGGCCATGCACAAGTCGCAGGCCGTGGTCTCCTTCGCGCTCGACGGCACGATCCTCGACGCCAACGACAACTTCCTGAAGCTCACCGGCTACCGCCTGTCGGAGGTGCGCGGGCAGCATCACAGGATGTTCATTCCCGACGCCGATCGCACGGACGAGACGTACCAATCCTTCTGGAGCGCGCTGGCGGCGGGCGAGCACCAGGGCGGCGAATTCAAGCGCATCTGCCGCGACGGGCACGAGGTCTGGCTGCAGGCGAGCTACAACCCGATCTTCGACATGAACGGGCGTGTCTTCAAGATCGTGAAGACCGCCGTCGACGTGACGGCCGAGAAGCTGCGCCAGAGCGACCACGAGGGGCAGATCGCGGCAATCCACAAGTCGCAGTGCGTCGTCACCTTCGACATGGACGGCACGGTGCTCGACGCCAACGCCAACTTCCTCGAGACCATGGGCTACCGGCGCGACGAGATCGTCGGTCGCCACCACCGCATGTTCGTGGAACCGAGCTTGGCGGAAAGCGACCAGTACCGTCAGTTCTGGCAAGGGCTGCGCGGCGGCGCGTTCCTGTCGTCCAAGTTCCGCCGCACCGCCAAGGACGGGCGCGAGGTCTGGATCCAGGCGAGCTACAATCCGATCCTCGACCTGAACGGACACCCGTTCAAGGTGGTGAAGATCGCCACCGACATCACCGCCGACGTGCTGCTCGCAGAGAACCTGACCAAGGCGCAGCGCGAGGTGGAGCAGGACCGGCTCACGGGCCTGCCCAATAGGCTCGGTCTTTCCCGATTCATGCACGAGGCGCTGGGCGAGCCCGAAGGCACCTTGTCGGTGCTCTACCTCGACCTCGACCATTTCAAGCCGATCAACGACACGTTCGGCCACCATGTCGGCGACCATGTGCTGCGCGAGATAGCCGCGCGCCTGCGCCTGGCGCTTGCGGCCGATCAACTCGGCGCGCGCGTGGGCGGCGACGAGTTCGTGGTCGTGGCGCCCGGTCTCTCGCGCGAGGAGGCCGCCGATCTCGCCGGGCGTCTGATCACCACGGTCCGCGACCCCATCCGCCACGAGAAGACGAGCCTCACGGTCGGCCTGTCGATCGGCATCGCCCAGGCGCCCGCCGACTCGGTCGACGCCGACGAACTCCTGCGCCACGCCGACGTCGCGCTCTATCGCTCCAAGGGCAGCCATCGCGGGACGCACAGCTTCTTCTCCGACGCCGCGTCGTCCGAGGAGGCCGAGGCCAGCCGACACCTCGCCCACGAGATGCAGTTCGGCATCAAGGCCGAGCAGTTCGAGCTCTTCTTCCGACCCCGCTTCACCGCCGAGGATCGCGTCCTGGAAGCGGTGGAAGCGCAGGTCGAGTGGAACCACCCGGAGCGCGGGCGCCTGACGGCCCCCGCCTTCATGCCGATGGCCGAAAGCAGCGGCCTCGTGGTGCCGCTCGGCGACTGGGCGCTGCGTGCCGCCTGCAAGGCGGCCGCGAGCTGGCCGCTGGTCACCCTTTCGGTGCCGGTCTCCTCGGTCCAGCTTCTCAGCGGAGACCTGCCGGGATCGGTCGCGCTCGCGCTGCGCGAGACGGGCCTCGCGCCCGCGCGCCTGGAACTGCAGGTCGCCAAGGGCTTCGGACGGCTCGATCTAGACCGCATCCGCGCCGACCTCGCCATCTTGCGCGAGATGGGCGTTCGGGTTGTCGTCGAAGGCCAGGTCGTCGGCGAGGACCTGACGGGCGGGCGCGATGGATGGCCCGTGGACCACGTGCTGATCGACCCCAAGACCCGGAACGACCTGGAGCGCCTCGGCCATGCCAGCGTCGCCGAGATCGTGCGCCTCGAAGCGGCGCTCGGCCTCGGTGACAGGGCGGGCGAGGACGATTCGATCCGCGACATCCTGACCTTGCGCCTGGATCGCAACGCCAAGCTGCAGGCCTTCCTCAGCGCCGAGCCGCGTTCCGCCGCCGCGATGCGCACGCTCCTCGTCAAGATGGGCTGACCCGGCCGCCCCCGGCGCGCGCCGGCGGCCTGTGACCGGCAGACACCCGTTGGCGATCGCGCGGGTGTTTCGCGGCGTCACCTCCGATCCCTAAGGATTCGGCGCCGTCTCCAGGGGTAGCTGCAGAACGCGCCCGGACAAGGGAGCGTTGTCGAGCACGTCGCGCGACAGGCCGACGCGGGCGGTGGTCACGAAGATCTCGCGGCCTCCTGTGCCGAAGGCAAGGCCCGTGGGCCGAGGCACGGGCAGGGCGACGCTCCGCTCGATGTCGCCGTCGTTCGAGAAGCGGACCACGCTCCAGCCTTCGTAGAGCGCCGCCCAGAGCCGCCCCGTGGTGTCGACGGCGATGCCGCGGGGCTCACCGGAAACGCTGGGAAGGCGGCTAAAAACCTTCGGCGAACGGCTCGACGGATCGAGGCGGTAGATCACGCCGCGCGCCGCATCCGCCGCGTAGGCGCACAGACCGTCCGGAGACCAGGCGAGTGCGGTGATCCGTCCGGAAACGATCCACGACGGCCCGTCGCCCGCCGTCGTCGCGCCGACTGCGCAGCCCGAGTCGTGCTCCGAGGCGGTCCAGAGAGAGCCCGAGGGGTGCCGCGCGGCGGCGAGCGGTGGCGGCGACCGCGCCTCCGCCGGACCGAAGGCGCGATCGCAAAAGTCGATTTCCGACCCCGCCTGCCAGAGCCGCGTTGTGCCGTCCAGCGAACAGCAGGCGTGGATCGGCTCCTCGCGAGGCAAGGCGTGGGCAGCGGTTCCCCTGGCCCGCGTCTCGAACAGAGTGGGCCCGAGGCGGTCCACCCAGGTGAGGACGCCCCGGTCGCCGTCCCAATGCGGGTCGGCACCGTGGAAGGCGGCGTGCTCGCAGCCCGGATGGGCGAAGGGGGCGCCCGGTTCCGGGCTGCGTCCTCCGCCGCGCATGGCGAGCTGCGCGCCGATGGACCGGGCCACGGCGACGATCTCCGGGCCGAGGCGTTCGGCCCGTTCGGCGGTCAGCCTCCAGACGGGACCCGCGACGCTGATCGCCGCCACGGCGCGGCCGGCCGCGTCGAGAACGGGCGCGCCGACGCAGCGGTTGCCGGCGACGATCTCCTCGTCCTCCACCGCGTATCCGCGCTGGCGGACGATAGCGAGCTGGGCCCGGAGACGTTCGGGATCGGTGATCGTCCGTGGCGTGAACGCTTCGAGCTCGGACCGGCCGAGCTGCTCGCGCAGCGCCGCCTCCGGCAGAAAGGCCAGAATCGCCTTGCCTTGGCTGGTGCAGTGCATCGGCTTGCGGATACCGAGCCGGGCCGCCGACCGTACGCCGTGGGCGCCCTCGAACTTGCCGAGCCCGACCATCGCGCCGCCGGCAGGCACGGCCAGGTAGGCGGTCTCCCCGGTCATGTCGCGAAGCCGGCGCAGCTCCATGCTGGCGATCGCGACGAGGTCCTGTTCGGCCCAGGTGTTCTGCGCGAGTTCCATGAACCGGAAGCCCAGCCGGTAGCCGGCTCCGATCGGGTCGTGGCGCAGGAATCCCTGGGAGGCGAGGGCGGCGACGATCCGGTGCAGCGTGGCGCGAGGCCAACCCGTTTCCGCCAGAAGCCGCGCGACCGTGACGGGACCGCTGGCCGAGCCCGCGATGTCGAGAACGCGGCAGGCCTTCTCGATCAGCGCAGCGCCCGCCACCCCGTCGCGCACCGCTGGCTGACCCCACTCCGTGGAGGGTGATTGCCGTCTGCCGTCCATATGGTGAGACATCGCGGCTTCCGTCTCCCAGTTCCGCCTGTTCGCGAACTCATATCGTGGATATCAAACCGTCACTCCATGCAACCCGCGTCGTCGCGCAAGCAACAGGTGGCCATCATGACGTATCAGGTGCAGCACGAGGTGGACGTTCCGCTCTCGGTCATCGAGCGCCTCAGGAACGTGTCGAGCGGATCGCTCACCACGGAGCTCTTCAAGAAGGGGCTGCGGCAATGCTTCCTCGTCGGCCTCCAGCCGATGAACCCGAACGCCGTGCGGTTCGCCGGCGAGGCGTTCACGCTGCGGATGATCCCGGCGCGCGAGGACATCGACACGATCGCGACGCTGACGCCTTTTCCCAACCCGAACAACCTCCAGTGGGAGGCGGTCGAGAACATCGGGAAGGGTCAGGTGCTGATGATCGACAGTCGCAACGACCCCCGCGCCGCATCGGCGGGCGCGATGCTGCCGACCCGCATGAAGATGCGCGGCGCCGCCGCCATCGTAACCGACGGATCCTTCCGCGACGGGCAGGAACTGCGGGAACTCGACTTCCCCGCCTATGGCCGCCAAGTGACGGCCTCGACGCGCCTGTCCTATCACCATGTGGCGGACCTGCAGGTGCCCGTCGCCTGTGCCGAGGTCGCTGTCTACCCGGGCGACATCGTGGTGGGCGACGGTGACGGCGTGACGGTGATCCCCCGCCACCTCGCCGCCGAGATGGCGGACCTGTGCGAGCGGCGCGACGAGCTGGAGAAATACCTGTCCTACCGGGTCGGTGCCGGCGAGGCGCTCTATGGCGTGTATCCGCCGACCGAGGCCACCCGCGCAGATTTCGCGGCCTGGAAGGCGGCGGGTGCCCGGCCGGAGGACGCGCCCCGGATCCGCGCCGAGGCGGGAGCCGCCGCATGAGCGCGCTGACGCCGGAGGCCATGGAGCACACCATCCGTCGCTACTTCGCGGCCTGCAACGCGGCCGATTTCGGGGCCTTGGTCGACAGCTTCACCCCCGATGCCGTCCATTACTTCCCGCCCGGCCTGCCGGACGTGCCCTGGCGCGGCGCCGAGGCGATCGCCCGAGGGTGGATCTGGTGCGTCGAGACGCTCGGCTCGCGATGGACCATCGAGAAGGTGCTCTGCTCGTCGACGAGCCCGGAGGCGGTGATCGAGTGGACCCACTGGAAGACCAAGTCGGGCACCGCGCTGCGCGGCGACGAATGGTACGTCTTCGACGAGGCCTCCGGGCGGATCAGCGAGATTCGGGCCTACTACGCCTCGCCCGCGGACAAGGGCGCCGCCATCAACGAGTGGCCGGGTTTCGACTATGCCGCGCGCGGCTACCACCTCCGCTCGCCCTGACCGGTCCGCCCGTGCCGAACAAGCCGCGCCGCGCCGAAACCTATCGAAACCAGGAAACACCGATATGCAGTTCGCCCTGATCGCCCGCGACCGAGCGGAACCCGGAACGCTCGACAGGCGGCTGGCCGCCCGACAAGAGCACATGGAAGGCATTCGACGCGGCAAGGCCGACGGCAGCATCATCGACGGCGGTGCCCTTCTGGATGCGGAAGGACGGATGGCGGGGTCGGTGATCCTGTGCGAGTTCCCCGACCGCGCCGCGCTCGATGCCTATCTCGCGAGCGAGCCCTACCGGCGCGAGGCGGTGTGGGGAGACGTCGAGATCCTCGAGTTCCGCCGGATCGACTGGGCCGCGCTGACCGCGCCGCCGGTCGCCTGAGGGGCGATCCGCCAGACTTCGAGCGTAGCAGGGAGATCGCAACATGACCTTGAACGGCCGTCTTCTGATCGGCGGCGCGGAGCGCCGCGGCACCGACGGCGAGATCCGCGGCCTCGACGCGGCAAGCGGCGAGCCGCAGGAGCCCGGTTTCGGTGGCGCGACCCTCGCCGATCTCGATGAAGCCTGCAGGCTGGCGGCCGAGGCTTTCCCCCGCTATCGCGAGACCCGCCCCGCCGAGCGTGCGGCCTTCCTGGAGGCGATCGCGCGGAACATTCTCGAACTTGGCGACGAACTGGTCGCCCGCTGCGTGCTCGAGAGCGGTCTGCCGCGCGCCCGCGTCGAAGGCGAGCGCAACCGCACCGTCGGGCAGCTCCGTCTCTTCGCGGACGTGGTGCGAGAGGGCTCGTTCCTCGATCTGCGCATCGACCCCGCCATGCCGGAGCGGAAGCCGCTGTCGAGGGTCGAGCTGCGGTTGCGCAACATCTCCGTCGGGCCGGTGGCGGTTTTCGGTGCGTCGAATTTTCCGCTCGCCTTCTCGGTGGCGGGCGGCGACACGGCCTCGGCGCTCGCCGCTGGAAGCCCGGTGGTGGTGAAGGCGCATTCCGCCCATCCCGGCACCTCCGAGCTCGTCGGCCGCGCCGTCGCGACGGCGGTTCGGGAATGCGGTCTGCCGCGCGGCACCTTCTCGCTGCTGTTCGCCTCGAGGCGGAGCGTCGGCGAGGCGCTGGTCGCCGATCCTCGAATCAAGGCGGTCGGCTTCACCGGATCGCGCGCCGGCGGCACGGCGTTGATGCGGATAGCGGCGCAACGACCGGAGCCGATCCCGGTCTATGCCGAGATGAGTTCGATCAACCCGGTAATCCTCTTCCCGGCGGCGCTCGCCGAACGCGGCGCGGAGATCGGCCGCTCGTTCGTCGCATCGCTGACCATGGGGGCCGGACAGTTCTGCACCAATCCCGGGCTTGTCCTCGCGGTGGAGGGGGAGGGGCTGGACGCCTTCCTCGCGGCCGCGACGGACGCCCTGACGGCGGCGCCGGCCGCCACCATGCTGACGCCCGGCATCCACGCGAGCTACTGCGAGGGGGTCGCGAAGCTGGCAGTCCACGACCGCGTCGAGACCCTCGGCGAAGGCCGGGCCGGCGAGCGGCTGCAAGGACGTGCGGCGCTGTTCGCGACGAGCGCGTCCGATTTCCTGGCCCATCGAGAGCTTCAAGAGGAGGTGTTCGGTGCTTCGTCGCTCGTGGTGAGATGTCGTGATGCGGCCGAGCTTTCGCGCGTCGTCGCCGCGCTGGAGGGGCAGCTCACCATCGCGCTCCACCTCGGCGAGGGCGACGTCGAAGCGGCTCGGACGCTTCTGCCCGAACTCGAGGTGAAGGCCGGACGTATCCTCGTCAACGGCTTCGGCACCGGGGTCGAGGTCGGCCACGCGATGGTGCATGGCGGGCCGTACCCGGCGACGTCCGACGCGCGCACCACCTCGGTGGGAAGCCTGGCCGTCGCCCGTTTCCTGCGGCCCGTATGCTACCAGGATCTGCCGGCCGCGCTGGTTCCGGAAACGCTACGGGACGGCAATCCGCTCGGATTGCCAGTTCGCACCGACGGCCACCTCGGCTGACGAGACGTTCTTCGTCGTCCCGCGATGATTAGCCGGACTAATTTGCCGGCGAGGTCAGTCCGGAGGCCGAGAATGCATCACGTTGCGATAGCGGCGCAGGGTGCCTTCGAGATGCGCCCGCATGGCATCGCGGGCCGCCTCGCGGTCGCTCCGGGCGATGGCGACCGCGATCCGTTCGTGCTCGGGTACGATGTGGTCGAGGCTGGCCGCGATCTCCGAAGCCGCACCGCGCATCGCCAGCCTGGGGATGCCGTTGCGGCCCATAGCGTCCAGAAAGTTGCGGAATCGCGAGTTTCCCGAGGCGTCCGCGATGGCCAAATGGAACGCGAAATCGGCGTCGTTGGTGGCGCGGCCTTCCGCCAGGGCGCGCTCGATGTCCTGGTTGCGCTCGAAGATCGCCTCGTCCTGTGAAGGCGTCGACCTCGCAGCCGCAAGCGCGGCTGCCTCGACCTCGACGGCCAGTCGGAACTCGAGGATCTCGATCAGCGTCGAAATCCGCGCGTGCTCGCTGACCACGAACGGGTCGACGTGTCCCTCTGCCCGCTCCACGTAGATGCCCGATCCACGACGCGAACGCAGCATGCCGGCGGCGCGCAAGGTCGCGATGGCCTCGCGCACCACGGAGCGGCTGACGCCGAAGCGGTCCGACAGCCCGAGCTCGGTCGGCATCTTGGAACCGACTGGGTACAGCCCGCGCGCGATCTCGTCGCGTAGGGCGGCCACGATTTCGGTTCGCCGATTGGTCGTCGACACGGCTCCTCCGTTGCTCTGCGCCATCCGCAGATCGATCCGTCACAGCCGAGTTGTTGTCAACATCCAAAAAATTAGTCAGACTGGTTGCGGCGATGTGTTCGATCAATTATGACCCGAGGCAACAAGCCAAAGCAGCGTCGTGGGAGGAGAGCATGGACGGCTTCGGAGCGCGCCAGCGCGGCCGCACCTGTCGGGCGGGGAAGGGCGCATGACCTACCAGTTCGATTTCGCCAGCGTCCTCGACTATGCGCCCCTGCTCCTGCATGGAGCGTGGATCACGCTCGTCCTGTCGTTCTGGGCGACCGTGGTCGGCTTCGTGATGGGCACGGCCTGCGCCGTGGCGCGCACCAGCGGGCCGAAATGGCTCCAGATGCTGGTCGGTGCCTATGTCGAGATCATCCGCAACACGCCGTTGCTGATCCAGGCCTATTTCCTGATCTTCGGCCTCGCCAGCGTGGGCGTGCGTATGCCGATCATGGTCGGCGCGGTCATCGCGCTCGTGGTCAACATCGGGTCCTACACGACCGAAGTGATGCGTGCGGGCATCGAGAGCATCAGAACGGGCCAGCTAGAAGCGGCGGACTGCCTGGGGCTGAGCCGCACCCAGACCTTTCTCCACGTGGTGCTGCGGCCGGCGATGGAGCGGGTCTATCCGTCGCTGTCCTCACTCTTCATCCTCCTGATGCTGGGATCCTCGGTGCTGTCGGCAGTGGGCGTGGAGGAACTCTTCGGCACCTCGAACCAGGTGCAGTCGGCGACCTATCGGAACTTCGAGGTCTTCATCGTGCTCGGCGCGATCTACCTCGGCCTTACGCTCGTGCTGCGCGTGGGCTTCTGGGCGCTCGGGCAGGTGATCTTCCCCCGCCGCCGCAAGCTCGGCACGGCGCTCTAGGCGGGGATATCGATGAACACCACATTTCTCCTGTCGCTGCTCTACGGCCTGTGGGGCACCATCGTCCTCAGCCTCCTGACCTTCGCCTTCGGCGGGCTGGTCGGCTTCGTCGTGGCGCTGGGGCGCATCGCCCCGTTCAAGTCCGTCGAGCTCGCCGCCCGTCTCTACACGCAGGTCGTCCAGGGCATCCCGCTCCTGGTCCTGATGGGGCTCGCCTATTTCGGCCCGATCCTGCTCGGCTACCCGGCGGTGCCGCCGCTGGTCGCCGCGACCATCGCGATGACCGTGTTCGCCAGCTCCTATCTCGGCGAAATCTGGTACGGCTGCCTGATCTCCGTCGCCAAGCCCCAGTGGGAAGCGGCCGAGTGCCTCGGCCTGACGCGCTGGCAGCGGATGACACGGGTCGTGCTGCCCCAGGCGCTGCGCATCGCCACGCCGCCCACGGTCGGCTTCATGGTCATCATCATCAAGAACACGTCGGTGTCGTCGCTGGTCGTCGGCTATGCGGAGCTTTCCTACAACGCGAAGGTCATCAACAACGCGACCTTCCAGCCGTTTCTCTACTTCGGCCTCGCCGGGCTGCTTTACTTCGCGGTCTGCTACCCGCTCTCGCTCCAGTCCCGCCGTCTCGAAAGGAAGCTCAATGTCGCCCATCGTTGACTTGATCGAGGTCCGCAAGTCCTTCGGCGCGGTCGAGGTTCTCAAGGGCGTCACCTTCTCCGTCGCTCCGGGTTCGGTGGCGGCGATCATCGGCCAGTCCGGTTCGGGCAAGTCCACGGCGCTGCGCTGCATGGACGGGCTGGAGCAGGTGCAAGGCGGGGAGCTCTGGGTCTGCGGCCACAAGCTCCACGAGCCGCGCTTCGACAAACGCGCCCTGCGGCGGGACGTCGGCATCGTGTTCCAGAGCTACAACCTGTTTCCGCACCTGACGGTGGAGCAGAACGTCACGCTCGCCCTTCGCCTGGTGAAGGGCCAGCGTGGCGGCGAGGCCACCGACGTCGCCGGGGCGATGCTCGACAAGGTCGGGCTCGGCGAGAAGCGCGGGAGCTACCCGGAGCAGCTTTCCGGCGGTCAGCAGCAACGCGTCGCCATCGCGCGCAGCCTGGCGATGCAGCCCAAGCTCATGCTGTTCGACGAGGTCACCTCGGCGCTCGATCCGAAGCTGACCGGCGAGGTGCTGCGCGTGATGGAGCAACTTGCCGCCGACGGCATGACCATGGTCCTCGTCACCCACGAGATGCAGTTCGCCCGCAACGTCGCGAACACCGTCGTCTACATGCGCGACGGCCGTGTGCACGAGATCGGCGGGCCGGAGATCCTGGTACGGCCGAACACCCCCGAACTCGCCGACTTCGTGGCCCACGAATACTGAGCGCGGACCACCTGCGACCCGCAGACAAGACCAGCTGAAATGGGAGGATTCACATGGCATTCAAACGGCTTCTCGTGGCCTGCGCGCTTGCGATGGCGACGCTCGGATCCGTCGCGGCGCACGCCCAGACGCTCGACCGGATCAAGAGCACCGGCACGCTTCGGATCGCGCTCGACCCGAACGTCCCGCCCTGGTCCTACAAGGACGAGAACCTCCACTACGCAGGCTACGAGTGGATGGTGGCGGACAAGTTCGCAAAGGACCACGATCTCAAGCTCGAGGTCACAGAGACCAACGGCGCCAACCGCATTCCGCTTCTCGTCACCGGCCGCGTCGACCTCGTGTTCGCGGCGATGACCATCACCGACGAGCGCAAGAAGACGATCGACTTCTCGTTGCCCTACGGCGGCACTGAGATCGCCATCTCGGGCCCCGTCGGCGACGGCGTGACCTCGGCGGAAGGGCTGAACGGCAAGCGGGTCGGCGTCGCGCGCGGTGCGCTGCAGGACACGCTGGTGACGGCGGCTGACATTCCGGGGCTGGAGATCGTCCGGTTCGAGGACGAGTCCACCGCGATCACCGCGGTCCTGTCCGGGCAGCTGAACTACATCGCCCAGGCGACCAGCGTGAACACCACGATCATGAAACGCAACCCGTCGATCAAGATCGAGCCCAAGGTCGTGCTGGGCGGCGGCATGCACGGCATCGGGATGCGCAAGGGCGAAGCCGACCTCAAGTCCTGGGTGGACGAATGGGTTCGCCAGAACATGGAGAACGGCGAGCTTCAGAAGATGTACGTCGAGGTGCATGGCGTGCCCATGCCCGAACAGGTCGTCGCCGCGGCGACCGGGAAGTGACCCGCAGGGCGGCTCGGTGAAAGCACCGCGAGCCGCCCGCATTCCTTCGACCAACGCGAAACACCGTTCCAGCCCGCGGCCCGTTCGCCACGGGCCCGGCGGAGCCGTGCGCCCTCGCGGGGAGGGCCTTGCGGCTCGTGCTGGAGCCGCCTTCGATGGAGACACCCATGAGAATCGTTTCGGCCGACGCGGTCAGGCTGCGGATCCCGTTCTCGGACGGCGGCCGCGGCGAGGGCATGACGCCAAGCACCTGGAACCACTTCGACATGGTGCTGGTCCGCCTGGAGACGGATACGGGCCTCGTCGGATGGGGCGAGGCCTTCGCCTATTTCTGCGCCGACGCGGTGGCGGCCATGCTGAACGAGACGGTGTTCCCGCTCGTGGTGGGTCGCGCGTTCGCCGAGCCTTCCGAGATCACCGAGCTGCTGCAGCGAAGGCTCGTCCTGTTCGGGCGCTACGGTATCACCCTCTTCGCGATCTCGGGGGTCGACATCGCGCTTTGGGACCTCAAGGGCAAGGCGGAGGACCGGTCGATCGCCGAGCTTCTCGGCGGGCGTCGGCGGCAAAACTTGCCAGCCTACGCCTCGCTGGTGCGCTACGGCGAGGCGGAGACGGCCGCGCGCTTCACGCGCCGCGCGGTTTCCGAAGGCTACGGCTACGTGAAGCTGCACGAGATCACCCGGCCGGAGATCGAGGCCTGCGCGCGCGAGCTTGGCGGCGCGGCGCTGATGGTGGACGTCAACTGCTCCTGGCCCGAAGACGAGGCGCGCGCGATGGCCGCCTGGCTGGGGGAGATCGGCACCATGTGGCTGGAGGAGCCGACCTTTCCGCCGGAGGATTTCGACCAGTTGACACGACTGGGCTCGCCGATCGCGCTGTCCTGCGGCGAGAACCTGTGCACCGCCTGGCAGTTCCGCGATCTCGTCGCGTCGGGCAGCGTGCGATATCCGCAGCCGAGCGTCACCAAGGTCGGCGGCTTCACGGAGGTCGCCAAGATCATGGCACTCGCGGCCGGCCGGGACGGCGTCCAGATCATGCCGCACTCGCCCTATATCGGGCCGGGCTACCTGGCGACCCTGCAGATCTGCGGCGCGCTCGAAACCGAGCCGTTGTTCGAGCATCTCTACGTCTGGCCCGACGCCTATCTCTACGAGGAGATGCCGTTGCCGCGCGGCGGCACCGTGCATGTCCCCGAAGGACCGGGTCTTGGGCTCGATCCGTCACCGGCGGTGATCGAGCGGTATCGCCGATGAGCCCGGGCGACATCGCGCTCGCGAACGGCTCGATGCGGCTGGTGCTGCGCCCCGCCTGGGGCGGGCGTGTCGCGTCGCTCGCGCACGAGCGCCACGGCGACATCCTGGTGCCGATGGGCCGGGGGACCTTCGAGCCGGAGAACTGGCCGAGGGCCGGCGCCTATCCGCTGATCCCCTTCCACAACCGGGTGCGCGATGCGCGCTTCACGTTCGCCGGCCGGAGCGCGCGCCTGCACCCCCACGCCGACGCCCTGCCGAACGCGCTGCACGGAATGGGCAGCCGTGCGGAATGGCGGTTGACGGCCCTAGACGATCGGGAGACGGAGATCGCGTTTGAGTGGGAGTCGTGTGATGAGTGGCCCTGGCGCTTCTCGGCCCGTCAGCACTTCGCGCTCGGGCACGACCGCCTCGTGCTGTCCATGAGCCTCGTCAACCACGACGCCGTGCCCATGCCGGCCGGTCTCGGATGGCATCCCTACTTTCCGGGTACCGCGCGCTGCCGGACCGATGCGCGCATCGCCTGGCCGATCGAGCCGGACTACCTGCCGCGCGGCACAGGCGAGCCGCGGCGCGAGCTCGGGGCTACGGCCTATCTGTCGGACTGGGGGACGGCTGCCGTGGAGATGGATCGCCTGACCGTGCGTCTGCGCGCGGCCGGGATGGCGCATCTGGTGATCCATGCGCCGCCGGGCGGCTCCGTCCTGTGCGTCGAGCCGGTGAGCCATCTCGCGGGCGCGCTGAACGAGCCGTCGCGACGGCCGGGCGCGGAGGAGGGCGGGATGGTTCCGCTCGCGCCAGGCGCTGCGCTCACGGCGCGCATTGAGCTTCTGGTCGAAGGCTGACCGCAAGGCGCGGCGGCTCGACCGGGGGTAGAGCAACACAGGGAGGATGGAATGAATCGCAGGACACTGCTGCTCGCGGGCTTGGCGGCGCCGGCTCTTTTCGGGCTCGGCGCGCGCGCATCCGCGGAAGGCACGCTCGCCGTTCAGCGGTCCGGACGGCTGCGCGTCGCGCTGGAATTCGGCCGGCCGCCGTGGGGATACAAGGACGATGCGTTGCAGCCCTCGGGCTCCGACTACGACACGGCCCTGCTTCTCGCGAAGGATCTCGGCGTCGCGCTCGAGATCGTGGAGGTGTCGGGGCCGAACCGCGTGCCGATCCTTCTCACGGACAAGGCCGACGTCGTCATCTCGACCTTCTCGATCACGCCCGAGCGACGCAAGGTGGTCGCCTTCTCGGTGCCGTATGCCAGCGCCGTGCAGTACGTCGCGGCGCCGCGCACGATGGAGCTGCGGCAGGCGAGCGACCTGTCGGGCCAGCGCGTCGGCGTGACGCGAGGCACCACGGGCGACGGCGCGCTGACCAAGCTCGGCGATCCTACGATCGAGATCGTCCGCTTCGACGACGAGAGCACCAACATGACCGCCTTCGCGAGCGGGCAGGTCGACGTGGTGGTCCAGGAGCCGGCCGTGATCCGCAAGGTGGCCGAGCGGAATCCCGAGCGCGGCATCGAGCAGAAATTCACCCTGGCCGAGTTTCCGGTGGGCGTCGGCCTTCGCAAGGAGAACACCGAGCTGATCGACTATGTCGACGGCTGGGTCCGGGCCAACGTCGCGAACGGGAAGCTGAACGATATCTACCGCAAGTATCACGGCGTCGATCTGCCCCCGTCGATCCTGAACGGATGATCCGTCATGCGATCGGGTCGGGCATCGCCAGGCCCGATCGCGCAAGGCAGGGCCCGAGCGCCGAGACGATGGCGCTCGACAGCGGCACGCCCTCGGCCAGCGCCGCCGCCCTCAGCGCGAGGGCGCGATCTCCCGGCAGACGCACGCGATCGACGTTCGGTCGGGGGCGGCTGGCCCGGCAGGCGTCGGCCAGCCAGCTCATCTCGTCGCGGAACGCCTCCGATCCGCCGAAGGACGCCGGGTCCAGGAGCAGGACGAACGTGTTCATCGAGATGCCCGTCATCACCTGCCGCCGCCCGACCCCGGACAGGCCCTGCGTCATGGCCTCGACGAGAAGCGCCATGCCGTAGCCCTTGTGGCCGTGGTCGAGACCACCCACTGGCATCAGCGTGCCGCCGCGCTCCAGAAGGTCGCGCGGATCGCGCGACGGGTTGCCCTCGGCATCGAGAACCCAGTCGTGCTCGTAGACCTCGCCGCGCTCGGCCATCTGCGTGGACCGCTTGATGGTGCTGATCGAGGCGCTGAGGTCGAGCAGGATCGGGTCCGCGTTGGTTGGAATGCCGGCCGAAAGCGGGTTGGGCGTGAAGACGCCGTCGCGTCCGCCGAACGGCGCGACTCCCTGGGACGCGGGGCCGGAGCAGGCGATGATGGCGAACAGCCCCCGCTCGGCCGCGCGTACCTGGTAGGTGGCGAGGGCGCCCGTGTGATGCCCATCGCCGATCGTCGCCGCGAAGATGCCGCCGTTGGTGGCGACGCGCTCCATGCCGATGTCGAGGGCGCGATGGATGAGCCAGGCGCCGGGCAGGCGTCGGCCGTTCCAGGCCAGGCACGAACCGGTGTCGGAAATCGTCTCCGGCGCACCCGACGGGCGCATGTTGCCGCTGCGCAGTTCCTCCGCGTACCAGGGCGCGATCGCGAGGCCGTGCGTGGCATGGCCGATGGCGTCGGCCTCCACCAGCGTCCGTGCCGTGCGTTCGGCCTTCTCCGCCTCCAGGCCGAGCCGCTCGAAGAGGTCCGCCACGACCGCGGTCAGGGCTTCGGCGTCGTAGCGCCCGCTCATGCCGCCGCTCCCGGACCGTCGCCGGCGCCCGTGAGGGGCGAACCGCGGATGAAGGCCAGCAGAAGGTCGAGCTGGCCCGCCAGCATCGCGCCGCCGTCGACCGTGCGGCACCCCTTGGCCGATGCGTTGCGCAGCAGCGGCGTTTCCAACGGATCCGTGATGACGTCCGCGACGGTCTGTCCGGCCGCGAGGCATGCGGCGGGAACGGGCAGGGGATCGCTCGCCTTGAGGCCGCAATGGCTGGCGTTGACGACGATCGCGGCGTCCGCTGCCGCTTCCACCGGCATGGCGACCGAGCGGCCGGGAAACAGCGGCTCAAGGAGCGACGCGAGCGCAAGCTCGGCCTCCGGCTGGACGTCGTTGAACGTCAGGCGCCGCGCGCCGCGCGCGAGGAGCGACACGGCGATCGCGGTGCCCGCAGCGCCCGCGCCCACCATGTGGATCGTGGCGCCCTCGATCCGGGCCCCGGCGGTCTCGATGGCCCGCGACATGCCTTCGCCGTCGAAATTGTCCCCTTCCCAGACCCCATCGGCAGCGCGCCGCGTGGCGTTCACCGCGCCGAGCATGCGCGACGGATCCGAAAGACGCTCGCAGAAGGCGCTCAGCGTCCGCTTGTGGGGCAGGGTCGCCAGGATGGCGTCGACGCTCGGAGAGCGGCGGAGGGCCGAGACCGTGTCGGCGAGATCGTCGGGACGCACCTCGAGCGGAACCAGAATGCCGTCGTGACCCCGGCTCGCCATCAGCGCCGACATGCGGCCGGGGGCGAGCACCTGCGCGATCGGCGTGCCGATCAGGAAGCTCAGGCGCGTGCGGCCGGTGAAGGCGGCGGGAAGGTCGGGACGCGGCGCGCTCATCGGGCGGACACCGCTTCGTCCACCATGTCGAACATCGAGTGGCGCGGGCGGAAGCCGAGCAGCGAGCGGGCCTTGGCGTTGCTGCCGTGGGTGCGTCCGAGCTCCACCGGAAGCCGGGCCTCCACCACGCGGCGGCCGGTGGCCTTCGCGAGATGGGGGATGAACTCGGCCAGGCTGACCGGATGGTCAGGCGCGAGGTTGAACGTCTGGCCGATCGCCTCGGGCCGGTCGTGGATCAGGATGAGTCCGGCGACGATGTCGCGGACGTCGACCAGTTCCTGCGTATGGGGCAGGCCGTTCTGATCGTAGGCGAGGAGCAGGGGCTCGTCGTCCGCCATAAGCGGCTCGAGGATGTCGAGGACGGACTGCAACTCGGACGTGGAGTTGGCGCCGGCATGATGTGTCGCGGAGGCCTTCAGGCTGCGCACCCGCGCGTTCACGTAGAAGGCAGGCCCCGAATACTCGCCGTTCGGATCGATGAGCTCGGCCGCCGCCTCCGTATGGGAGAACACGGCGATGCTCGTGTCGAGGCCGGACACGGTCTTGCCGAAGAAGCGGACCATATCCTCGCCGAGAACCTTGGTCAGTCCGTAGAACGTGTAGGGCTCGCGCGGATGGCACTCGTCGGTGGGCCGGTAGCGGGCGAAGCGGGTGGGGTAGACCTGATCGCTCGACGCGAAGACGAGGCGCACCGGAGCCGTGGCGGCCAGCGCGGCGGCCGTTTCCACCACATGGCGGGTTCCGGCGACGTTGGCGTCCCAAAGGCGTTCGCGCGCCTGCGGCTGGAAGGAGATCAGCGCAGCCATGTGATAGACCGACGTGGCGCCCGCCATCGCCCGTTCGACGTCCTCGCGCGAGGCGAGATTGCCGACGTGGCAGCGGATTCCCGCCGCCTCGGCGTCTGCGGTGTTCGGGTCGTTCGGCAGCGCCAGCGTTGCGACCTTCTCGCCTCGCTCGATCAGCGATCGTGCCAGAAACCCGCCGACCCGACCGGTGGCGCCCGTAATGAATGTGGTCATCGCCTGCTACTTGCATCCTATCAGGTATGATTTGAAACTTTAGATCATACCTGTTTAGTCAGCGCAAGGGAGGTCAGGGTGCGACGGCTGGCGGTTTCGATGGAGTGAAGCGGCTGACGATCTCAGCCTGCCGGCGCGGCCCCGACGAACACGCGCTCGCGCGAGGCGCGGATATGCGCCTGCATAGCCAGGCGCGCGGCGTTCGGATCTCCCGCCTCGATCGCCGAGAGGATGGCGCGATGCTCCGTGATCGTGGGGGTGAGCCGCCGGACGGGCTCGATCGGGGACAGGGCCGCAGCGACCTTCAGGCCGACCTCCACCGGCTTGGCGATCGCGGCGATCGTCTGGATATAGTAGCTGTTGCGCGTAGCCTCGGCGACGGCTGCGTGAAAGGCGAGGTCGTGCTCGGGACCAAGATGACCGGACGCCACCACCGCTTCGAGCCGGCGCGCGCTCGCCTCGATGCGCCCGGTGGCTTCACGGTCCGCCCGCTCGGCGGCGAGCGCTGCGATCTCGGGTTCGACACCATATCGGAACTTGTAGCACGCTTCGAGATCGGCGATGGAATGGGCCGGGGCCGCCTGGAAAATCGTCGGCCTTCGCTCCTCCAGAACCCGGTTTCCGGTCCCGCGCTTGGACGCGATCAGGCCGTCGTGCCGCAAACGCGTCAACGCCTCCCGCAGCACGGTTCGCGATACGCCGAACGCCAACGCCAGCTCGTCCTCCCTCGGCAACAGCGAGCCCTGAGGGAACTCGCCCGCGTCGATCCGGGCGCGGATGGAACCGTAGACCCCTTCGCTGAGGCTTTCCCCGTTTCGGCGCGGCGTCGCGGCACGTCGTTCCATGATGCGTGATCCCGTGGTCGGCGCCCGAAGTTGCGCAGGTCACGTCCAACCTACGGTGACGACCTCCACCCATCAAGTTGGATGGGAGGTTGGAAAGCGGAAGATTCGCTCGAGGCGCCTCTAAAATCATACCAGAGTATTTGACAGGTATGACGTGTAAGGATAGCGTTCTCCCGTCCGGAGGTCGGCCCTCTGCGCGACGCCGCCGGAACGCCCGGCGTGGGCGCCTAGGCCGAACGCTTCACGGTCGGGCCTACCCATCACTTCCGGACCGGCATTCATCACAATTCGGGGGGAACCATGTTCAAGGGAAGATATGGACGTCGTGTCGCGGCTGCGGCGGCGCTGGCGCTGGCGACGTTCGCGATGGTGCCGAATGCGATGGCCGATGCATGGGACACGATCCAGAAGGGCGGCGCGATCCGCGTCGCGATCGATCCGGCCGCGCCTCCGTATTCCTCGCTCGACGCGCAGGGCGGTTATGCCGGATCGGAAGTGGAGGTGGCCAAGCGGCTCGCCTCCGACCTCGGGGTCAAGCTGGCCATCGTGCCGACCGCGCCCGCCAACCGCATCCCCTACCTGATCACCGGCCAGGCGGACGTCGTGATCTCGACGCTCTCGATCACCGACGAGCGCAGGCAGGTCATCGACTTCTCGCGCCCCTATAGCGGCATCCAGATCGTGGTGGGCGCGCCGAAGGAAGCCGGCGTCGCCTCGCTCGTCGACCTCGTCGGAAAGCGCGTCGCGGTCACCCGCGGCTCGACGAACGACGCCGAGATCACCAAGAACGCCGTCGCGGGCACGAACATCGTCCGCTTCGAGGACGACGCGACCTCGATCACCGCGGTTCTCAGCGGCCAGGCCGACGCTTACGTGACGGCGCCGGCCCTCCTGGCGACCGTGCGCCAGCGCAATCCCAACCTCGACATGGTATCAGCCGTGGTGCTCAAGACGAACGTGACCGGCATCGGCGTGCGCAAGGGCGAGGACCGTCTCCTCGCGAAGGTGGACGAGTGGGTGGCGGCGCGTCTCGCGGACGGAACGCTCGACGCGATCTACCGCGACGCCTTCGGCGAGCCGCTACCGGCCGAGGTCTCGCGGTAGCGCAGCCTGGGGAAGGGCGGCACCGGCGTCCGACGCTCGGTGCCGCGCCCACTCCGTGACGCGGCGCCGGGGGGCATCGCCACCGTCGGCGAAGGGACCGCCGGGCCGGGCGGTCAGGCTTCGTGGACGAGGTGGCCGGGGGAGACTTCGCGATAGGTGCGGGTCGGCGGAACGAAGTCGACGGGACGCACGGGGCTCAGGATCTCGTCGTTGGAGACCCGGCGCTCGAGGTGTCGGCGTGCGGGATCGGCGACCGGCACGGCGGCCAGGAGCTTGCGCGTATAGGGATGCTGCGGGTTGCCGAAGACCGCCGCGCGAGGGCCGATCTCCACGATCTCGCCGAGATACATCACCGCGACGCGGTGGCTCACCCGTTCCACCACTGCCATGTCGTGGCTGATGAAGAGATAGGCGAGCTTCAGCGACTCCTGGAGGTCCAGGAGGAGATTGACGATCTGCGCCTTCACCGACACGTCGAGCGCGGAGACGCTTTCGTCGGCGATGATGAACTTCGGATCGAGCATCAGCGCGCGGGCGATGGAGATGCGCTGGCGCTGGCCGCCGGAGAACTCGTGCGGATATCGCGAGGCCATGTCGGGCCGGAGGCCGACCTTCTCCAGAAGGTCCGCCGCCTTGTCGCGCGCCTGCCGGCGGCTTCCGAGCTTGTGCACCAGGAACGGCTCGGCGATGGCGTCGCCGATCGTCATGCGCGCGTTGAGGCTGGATACGGGATCCTGGAAGATCATCTGCATGCGCCGGCGCAGGTCGCGCAACTGCCGGTCGCCGAGCGCGAGCACGTCGACGCCGTCCACCGTCACCGAACCGCTCGTGGGGCGCACGAGGCGCATGATGGAACGCCCGGTGGTGGACTTGCCGCAACCGGATTCGCCGACCAGCGACAGCGTCTCTCCTTCCTGCAGCGAGAACGAGACGTTCTCCACCGCGTGGACACGGCCCGTGAGGCCGCCGAAGGTGCCGGCGTGGATCGGGAAGCGGGTGACGAGGTTGCGCACGTCGAGGATGGGCTTCCGGGCCGCCTCGACCGTATCGGCCGCCTCCCGCACCGGTTCGGAAAGGCCCGTCGTCTTGTCCACCACGGGAAAGCGCAGCGGGCGGGCGTGGGAATCCATCTCGCCGAGGCGGGGCACCGCCGCGAGGAGCGCGCGGGAGTAGACGTGGCCCGCGGCCTTGAAGATCTGCGCCGTGCTGCCCGATTCCACGGCGTGTCCCTGGTACATGACCACCGTGCGGTCCGCGATCTCCGCCACCACGCCCATGTCGTGGGTGATGAAGAGGACGGACATGCCCTCTTCCTCCTGCAGCGTCCGGATGAGTTCCAGGATCTGCGCCTGGATGGTGACGTCGAGTGCGGTGGTCGGCTCGTCGGCGATCAGCAGCTTGGGCCGGCAGGCGAGGGCGATGGCGATCATGACGCGCTGGCGCATGCCGCCCGAGAACTGGTGGGCGTACTCGTCCAGACGCCGCTCGGCGGAGGGGATGCGGACCTTCTCCAGGAGTTCGATCGCCGCCTTGCGCGCCTCGGCATGCGACAGCTTCCGGTGCTGGCGGAGCGTCTCGATCATGTGGAAGCCGATCGTGTAGACCGGGTTCAGGCTCGTCTCCTGGAAGATCATCGCGATCTTGTTGCCGCGGATGGCCCGCATCTCCTCCGCCGGCAAGGACAGGAGGTCGCGGCCCTCGAAATCGATCCGACCCTCGATGCGGCTGGTGGACGGGGGCAGCAGCCGCATCACCGACATGGCCGAGACGCTCTTGCCGGAGCCGGATTCCCCGACCACCGCGAGCGTCTCCTTGCGGGCGATGTCGAAGGACACGTCGTGCACCACCGGCAGCCAGACGCCGCGACGCAGGAACGACGTCCTGAGGTTGCGCACGGAGAGCAGGGGGCGTTGCGCGGCGACGGGCGCCGCCTCGGCCGACGACAGGGCGATGTCGCTCATCAGGCGCGTCCTCGCGGGTTGAAGATGTCTCGGAGATGGTCGCCGACGAGGTTGATGACGACGATGGTGAGGACCAGGGCGACGCCCGGATAGACGCTCATCCAGTACTGGCCGGACAGCATGTACTGGTAGCCGTTGGAGATCAGCAGACCGAGGCTCGGCTCGGTCACCGGCACGCCGAGGCCGAGGAACGACAGGGTGGCTTCCAGGGCGATGGCGCGCGCGATCTGTACCGTGGCGATGACGATCAGCGGCGGGAGGCAGTTGGGCAGGAGGTGGCGGAAGATGATCCGGTGCAGCGGCACGCCGAGGCACCCGGCGGCCTCGATGTATTCGCGCCGGCTCTCCACGAGGGCGGTGCCGCGCGCCGCCCGCGCATAGGTCGCCCATTCCACGATGATGAGCGCCAGCACGACGTTCATGACGCCCTTGCCGAGGAAGGCGAGGATCATCAAAGCGATCAGGATCGAGGGAAACGAAAGCTGCAGGTCCACCAGGCGCATGATGACGCTCTCGGTCCGTCCGCCCTTGTAGGCGGCGAACAGGCCGAGGCTGGCGCCGAACAAGGCGGCCACGATGGCCGACAGGACACCGACGAGGAGCGAGATGCGCAGGCCGTAGAGGATGGCCGAGAGCATGTCGCGCCCCTGGTCGTCCGTCCCCAGGAGGTAGTCGTAACCGCCCGCCATGGACGGCGAGCCCGGCGGCATCAGGCCGTCCATGATGTCGAGCTGCATCAGGTCGTAGGGGTTCTGCGGGGCGATCAGCGGAGCGAGAAGCGCCGCCAGCACGATCAGCACCAGCACCACCAGCGCGCTGACCGCCAGCTTGTCCGACGCGAAGTCGCGCAGGAAGCGGCGCCAGGACTTGTCGTCCGCCGTTTCCATCACCGGCCCGATCTCGGGTTCGTAGGAGACGGACATCAGATGTTTCCTTTCGTGCTGAGGCGCACGCGCGGATCGAGCAGCGTGTAGATGATGTCGACCACCATGTTGATGACCACGAAGACCAGCACGATCATCATCAGGTACGCGACCATCACGGGCCGATCGAGGACGTTGATGGAGTCGATGATGAGCTTCCCCATGCCGGGCCAGGCGAAGATGCTTTCCGTGACCACCGAGAACGCGATCACCGAGCCGAACTCGAGGCCGATCACCGTCACCACCGGGATCAGGATGTTCTTCAGGACGTGGACGCCGACGACGCGGCGCTCGGACAGGCCGCGGGCGCGGGCGTAGCGCACGTAGTCCTGCGGGAGCACTTCCTGGACGCCGGCGCGGGTGAGCCGCATGACCAGCGCCACCTTGAACAAGGACAGATTGATCGCCGGCAGAAGCAGGTGGCGCAGCCCGTCCCAGGTCAGGAACGACCATTGGACGCCGAGCAGCGAGGCCGTCTCGCCCCGGCCGCTGGAAGGCAGCCAGCCGAGCTGCACGGAGAACACCATGATCAGCATCAGGCCGATCCAGAAGGTCGGAAGCGAGAAGCCCAGGATGCTGCCGGCCATCAGGCCCTTGGCGGTCCAGGATTTCGGACGCAGCCCCACGTAGAGGCCGAGCGGGATCCCGATCACGACCGAGAGCACCATCGCGCTGATCGCCAGCTCCAGCGTCGCGGGGAGGCGCTGCAGGATGACCTGGAGCGCAGGCTGGTTGAAGACGTAGCTGTCGCCGAGATCACCGCGCAGGGCGTTCCGCACGAACTCGAAGTACTGGACCCAGAGCGGCTGGTCGAGGCCGAGCTGCTGGATGGCGCGCAGGCGCTCGGCCTGGTCGGCGTCGGGCGCGATCAGGATGTCGACCGGGTTGCCGATCACGTTGACGCCGATGAACACGATCACCGTCATCGCCAGCATCACGAAGGCCGCCTGCACGAGGCGTTTGCCGAGCCATATGAACATGGTTTCCTACCCTGCCGATGGTTCCGAAGTGGCCAGGGCGCGCGGATCGGGCGCCCTGCGGCCGGCGCGTCAGACCGCGAGGGCCATGCCGTCGCGCTGGGGGTCCGCCCCACCGCGACAGAGGCCGTCGTCGACCTGGATGCCGTGAAGCGCGGCGAAGGCGTAGCTCTGCCACGCGCGCTTCACGTCGTAGCCGTCGCGTTCGAGCTCGGCGGTGACGGAGCGCCGGATGCGGTTCGACACGTCGATCGCGTCCGAGACGGCCACGATGCGCGGCGCGCTGACCGCCTCCAGCATCGACATCCCGTGGTCGATCACGTTCATGATGCCCTGCGCCATCGCCGGCGCGATGTAGCTTCCGCCCGGCGCGCCCATGACGACGAACGGATCGTCGCCCCGGAACACGATGGTGGGCGCGGCGGAACTCGCGCGCCGCTTGCCCGGCGCGATCGAGGCGGCCCGGCCGGGCCGGGGGTCGAAACGGCTCATCAGGCCGTTGTACATGAAGCCGAGCCCATCGGTGATGGCGCCGGAGGGGCTTCCGAGCGAATGCGTGAGCGCCACGGCGTTGCCGTCGCGGTCCACCACCGAGACATGGGTCGTGTCGCGCGACGACTTGTCGAGACGCTTGACCTCGGCACGACGGCCGGCACGGATCTCGGCGGCCAGCGAGGCGGCATAGTCCTTCGACAGGAGGCGCTCGACCGGAACGTCCACATAGGCGGGGTCGCCCATGAACGTGTCCTTGTCGACCGTCATCCGCTTCATCGCTTCGGCGAGCACGCGCACGTGCTCGGCCCCGCCGTGCGTCATCGCGCCGATGGGGAAGTTCTCCAGGATGTGGAGCAGCTCCAGCATCGCGATGCCGCTCGAGGGCGGCTGCGAGGTGGCGATGCGATGGCCGCGGTAGGAGCCCCAGAGCGGCTCGGTCACCTGCGTCTCGTAGCGGGCGAGGTCGTCCCGGCCGATGAAGCCGCCGGCCGCAGCCATGTCCGCCACGATCTCCTCGGCGATCTCCCCGGTGTAGAAGAGCTCCGGCCCGCCGGCCGCCAGGCGCTCCAGCGTGCGGGTGAGGTCCGGGTTCACGACGATCTGGCCGGGGCGCTTGAGCGAGCCGTCCGGGTTGAAGTAGACGCGGCGACCCGTCTCGCTGAAGCGCAGCCTGTCGGCCACGTTGACCTGGCCGGACGCGCTTTGGTCGAGCGACCAGTACCAGTGGACGTGCGGGCGCACCATGAAGCCGGCGCGCGACTGCTCGATCGCCGGCGCGAGCGCGTCCTCCCAGGTGAGCGAGCCGTAGCGCGCGAGCGCGTCCGCATAGCCGCGCACGGCCGCCGGCGTGCACACCGCCTGATAGCCGATCTCGTTGCGGCCGTCGGACAGGAGGAAGGCGAAGCCGTCGCGCGACTGGCCGTCCAGAAGGTGCGTCCACACGTCGGGCGTCAGCGACAGCGACGCGCGCCCGTAGAATTCCAGGACCTCGTGGATGCCGCGCTTCGGCATGAAGACCTGCATGTGGCCGAAACCGCCGAGGCTCGACATCTGCGGATCGACCACGCCTTGCACGAGCGCGCAGACGATCGCCGCGTCCACCGCGTTGCCGCCCCGCGCCAGGACGTCCGCGCCCGCCTCCGCCGCTTCCGGCTGAGCCGTCACGACCATGCCGTTCTTCATGCGCATGCCGTGGTCCGTTCCCGTCTGTGCCGTGCGAGGGCCGCGCCGAGGAAGTCCTCGACCCGGTCCAGCACCTTCATCCTGTCGTGCGACACGCCGGGCACGAGGTCGAAGCGGACGGCGACGCCCGCCGTCTCGAACGAGGCCTTGAGCGCGGCGAGGCGCTCGGGCCGCGTGCGGCCGGCCTCGTTGGCGCCCTCCATCCAGTGGGGCGACCCTTCCCGGTGGGTGATCTCCCACGTCTCCAGGTCGGCGTCGCCGACGACCATCTGCACGGGGACCCGGGCGAGGGCGTCCGCATCGAAGGCGATGCCGAACCGGTCCGGCAGATCGCGGATGCCGACCCACCAGTCGCGGGACGGATCCAGCAGCGTCACCGAACCCGGCGCGCCGACGGAGGCGGCCCAGAGCCGGTCCGGGTGGAGGATGGCGAAGCGGTGGGTGAAGTGACCGCCGCCGGAGAAGCCGAACATGGCGAAGCGGCTCCAGTCCTGGCCGTACTTCTCCGCCACCTCGGCGACCATGTCGAGCACGATCCGATCGTAGCGGATGTCGCCCTCCGCCATGTACTTGTAGCCGCTGCGGGCGCCGTCGCCGAGCACGCCGACCGGAAACAGCGGGCACAGGATCGCGCAACGGTTCCAGCGCCCGAACCCGGAGAGCCCGTCGCGGAAGTCGAGGAACGACGTGCGGCCCGTCCCGTGGACCGCGACCATGAGGTCCGCCGTCTCGCCCTCCGCGAGCGACGGCGGCACGTAGAGGCAGTAGGAGAAGCGCGGGTCCGAGCGGCAGGAGAAGATCGCCGTCCGCCCGAGGTCGTAGGTCGCGCGGCCCCGGTCGCCGGGGGCTGCGGTGGGTGCGGCGCTCATGACTGCCGGATGCCCATGGCGAGCGTGTACTGGTCGGCGCGGGTCGTGTAGTCGATCGTCTTCTTGGCGCCCACCACCACGGCCTCGTAGTGCAGCGGCAGGATCGCGTGCTCGCCGAACACGACCGTCGAGATCTCGGACAGGAGCGCGTTGCGCCGCGCGTCGTCGATGATGCTCTTGGCCTCGGCCAGCATCTCGTCGACCTTGGGGTTGGAATAGCGGCCGGAGTTGCTGGCCCCCAGGCCCTTCTCCTTGTCGGGCGTCGCCACGATCGCCGTCATCGGGTTCGAGGTCTCGCCCGTGTTGACGCCCCATGACGACAAGGACAGGCTGAACTCGGCCCGGCTGTTCTTGGCCGAGTAGACCGACCACGGCATCACGTCCACGGCCGTCGCGACACCGATGCGCGTGAACATCTGCGCCACCGCCTGCACGATCTTGGCGTCGTTCACGTAGCGGTCGTTCGGTCCGTGGATCGTCAGGCGGAAACCGTCCGGGTAGCCCGCCTCGGCCAGAAGCGCCTTGGCGGCCTCGGGATCGTACGGGTCGACGTCGATCTCGGGCGAGGTGCCGGGCTCGCCCTTCGGCAGGAACTGCGAGGCGGGCTCGGCATTGCCCTCCATCACGCGCTCCGCGATCGCCTTGCGGTTGATCGCCAGCGACAGCGCCTTGCGCACCTTGGCGTCCTTCAGCGGGTTCCGGTCGAGCGGGGCGCCGCTCTTCGAGAGGACGAAGGGCGACACGTCGCGCGCCTGGTCCATGGCGAGATACACGACCCGGCTCGACGTGCCGCGGATCACGTGGAAGCGGTCCGACGCCTCGACGTTGCGGATGCCCTGGTAGGGCATCTCCTCGATCAGGTCGAAGTCGCCCGAGAGCAGCGCGGCGAGGCGTGCGGCCTCGTCCGAGACGATCTGCATCTCGACGCGCGCCCAGGGGAACTTGTCGCCCCAGTAGCGGTCGTTGCGCATGAGCACGACGCGGTTGCCCGGCACGTATTCGGCCAGAACGAAGGGGCCGGTGCCGATCGCCGCCTTGCCGCTGTTGAAGTCGGCGCTCGGCGCGTCCTTGTGCTGCGCGCTGACGATGCGGATGCGGCTGAGCGAATTGGGCAGGAGCGGATCGGGCGCGTTGGTCTCGATCAGCAACTTGTTGCCCTCGCCGGCCGTCGCGGACTTGATCGAGCGCGTGTAGGTCCGGAACGAGGAGGTGCTCTCGATCGTCGTCGCGCGGTCGAGCGAGGCGATCACGTCCTCCGCCGTGAACGGCGTTCCGTCCGAGAACACGACGCCTTCGCGAAGCTGGAATTCCCAACGCGTGTCGTCCAGCACCGTCCAGGACGAGGCGAGGCCGGGCACGGACTGGGACCGGGGGTCGTTCACCACGACGGAATCGAAGATGTGCGTGGCCAGCGCGTTGTTGGGCGCGTTGCTCTGCAGATGCGGATCGACCGTGGTCGGAGGAGCGGCCAGCGCGATGCGGATCGCGTCGGTCTGCGCGAAGGCGCGGCCGGGCAGGCCGGCGAGCGACAGGGTGGCCATGCCACCTATCGTCAGCTTCAAAAGGTGGCGGCGGTCGAGGGTCGGTGCGGACATGCCATACGCTCCTGGATCTGTGTCGATGAATTGGCGGTTCGCGCCGCCGGTCGTCGGCCCGTCAGGACTTCGGGCGCACGTTGCGCATCATGATGAAGCCGTCGCCTCGCGGCTCGAGCGTCAGGTCCTTGCGCACGCCCCAGCTCGACTTCAGGAAGAACAGGGGAATGATCGCCTGGTCGGAAAGGGCGGCGGCGGCGGCCTGCCGGGCCAGCTCCTCGCTCCGGGCGCCGTCGAAGCTGGCCTGCGCCTTCGCGATCAGCGCATCGACCTCGGGGTTGCTGTACCGGCCGCGGTTGCTGACGCCGAGCCCCCGCTCCTTGTCCGCCGTCTGGATCAGGTTGACGAGGCTGTTCACCGGGTTGCCGGTGGGCGTCCCGTAGAGGGACATGATCATGGAGAATTCGGGTTCGCCGTTCGGCCCGCCGCTGTTGGCGCGCTTGTAGAAGACGCTGGCGGGCAGGGTCTCGACCTGGGTGCGCACGCCGATCGCGGAGAACATCTGCGCGATCGCCTGGCAGCTCTGCGCATCGCCCGAGAACCGGTCGTTGAAACAGTGGATCGTGAGCTGAAAGCCGTCGGGGTAGCCGGCCTCGGCCAGAAGCGCCTTGGCGCGGCGCGGATCGTAGGCGGCCGGCGGCAGCGTCTCGTCGTAGCCCGCGAACCCTTCGGGCGCGATCTGGCCGGTGGGCGTCGCCGCGCCCTGCATGATCCGTTCGGCGATGCCCTTGCGGTTGATCGCAAGGGTCAGCGCCTCGCGGACCTTGGCGTCCTTGAACGGGTTCTTCGCGAGCGCGGCGCCGTCCGCACCCTTCACGTAGGGCGAAGCGTCGCGGAAGCGGTCCATGGTCAGATAGACCTCGAAGACCGACGTATCCTCCACCAGCGCGGTGTTCTCGCCCTCCTTCACCCGCGCCGCGAGATTGCCCGGGACCTCGTCGATCAGGTCGACGTCGCCCGCCAGGAGCGCGGCCACGCGGGCGCTGTCGTTGGCGATGAAGCGGACGCGGACCTTCTCCCACGGCTCCTCGCCGTTCCAGTAGGTCTCGTTGCGCTCCAGGACGACGTCCTGGCCGGGCGTCCACCGGACCCACTTGTAGGGCCCGGTGCCGATTGCGGCGCGGCCGCCGTCGAAATCCTCCGCCGAAGCGCCGTCCGCCGCCTTGGCGGACACCATGCCGATGGTCGTCAGGTTCCAGGGCAGGACCGCCGAGGGCTGCCGGGTAACGATGCGCACGGTGAGCGGATCCACCGCCTCCACCGTGTCTATGTCCTTGAGATAGGCGCGGTAGGTGCGCACCCCCTCGATGGACAGGCCGCGCTTCAGCGAGAAGACGACGTCGTCGGCCGTGAAGGGGGTGCCGTCCGAGAAGACGACGCCCTCGCGCAGCTTGATCTCCCAGGTCCGGTCGTCCACCGCCGTCCAGGACGTCGCGAGCCAGGGCTGAGGCTTCAGGAAGCGATCCTGGTAGATCAGCGGCTCGTAGATCTGGAGCGCGATGTTGCGGTTGGGCGTGTAGAGGAGGTGCGGGTCGGCGCTGTCCACCGCACCCTTCATCCCGACCGTCAGATTCTGCGCGAGCGCAAACGGGGCCGCGTAGGCCACAAGGAGGGCGGTGATCGCTGGAAGGAGGCGTTTCACGTTCGATCTCCGATGTCGAGAGGAGCGGTCGGGTTCAGGGCCGGGGCGCCAGCGCGCGGTCCACCGCCGCTTGCGCGAGCGACAGGTGATGCAGGATGCGGTTGCGGGCGCGCACGGCGTCCACCCGCGCCGGCAGGCGGCCGGGATCTGCGGCATCCAGCGCGGCCAGCCGGCGGATCGGCTCCAGGACGGGCCAGGCCGGAAGGGGCAGGGCATCGTCGTGGACGAAGCGGTCGCCCCGCGTGTAGTCGAGGGGCATGAGCGCGCGCGACACCCGCACCACCGCCTCGTTGCGCGGGCCGGCCGACACGCCGTCATCGAGATGCCGGATCGTCGCGGCCAGCTTGCGGGCGGCCTCCAGGAGCGGCTTGGCGCAGGTATCGTCGGCCAATGCGTCGACGAGAGGGCCGAGTTCCGCCACGAGCTCGTCCACCTTGGCCGCCTGGTCGATCGGGAGGCGGTCCTCGCTCACGAGGCGCCAGACCGCCTCCAGCAGGACGCGCGTGTCGCGGGCGAGGTGGGCCGGGTCGATCTTGTCGATCAGGTCTTCGGGCGTGTGCCACCACCAGCCGAGGGCGTTGCGCATCTTCAGCCCGGTCACCGCCCGGCCGCTGAGCGAGCCGAACATGGAGGGGATGCCGAGGCCGGGGAAGGAATCGTCGGCCGAGCGGGCCTTGCGCTTTCCGGCGAGCGTTTCGCCGGTCTCGGCCCGGATCGCCGCCGAGGCCAGCGGGCGCAGCTCCGTTACGACGCCCGTGTTCGCCAGGATGTCGGCGCCGACGCCGCCGGGGCTGTCGATGTTGACATGGGCCACGCAGCGCCGGTCGAGTTCGGCGAAGTGCTCGTCGGCATACCAGGCGGAGCCGGAATAGCGGCCCTGCGAATGGCCCGACCAGAAGCAGATGCGCAGGCCTCGCTTCCACGCCTCGCGCCGGCTGGCGCACAGGCGCGCCACCTCGACCATGGCAGCGTTGGCCGATCCGTTGTCCATGACGCCGTGGTGCCAGGTGTCGTGGTGTCCCGAGAAGAGGACGAAGGGCTCGTCCGCCTCGCCGCGCATCGACGGTAGGTCGGCAACCAGAATGGGCGTCTTGCGCCAGCCGGTATCGACCTCGGCATGCACCGTGGCCTGCAGCGATCCCGCCTCGCGCAGCCGCTCGCGCAGCTCCGCGCCGTGCGCGTCCGAGACGGTGATCACCGGGCAGGCGGGCAGGTCGGCGATGGTCCCGGTCGACGGGTTGCCCCAGACGGTGGAGATGCACATCTCGTGCAGATGCTCGTGCGGGCTGACATGGATCACCGCGCCGACACCGGCGCGCGAGGCCCGCCGCGCGACGGCCGGGCTCGCGATCCCGTCCACGAGAACGATGCGCCCACGCAGATCGGCCGAGGCGAAGGCCGCTTCGCCGCCATCGCGCAGGTCCACCAAGCCGCCCGAAACGCCCTCCGCCGCCGTCGCCCTCGCCATGGAATGGGTGATCGCCGGATAGGAAAGGCCATCGACCTGAAGCCGCGCCGCACCCGGCAGGCTGATGAAGGCGTCGTGCGCCAGCACCTCGGTGCGGTAGCCGACGGCGCGCATCGCCGCCTCGACCTTGGCGAGGCTCTCACGCTCGCTCGGCGTGCCGGCGAGCTTCACGTGGCCCGCGATGCCCTCCAGAAAGCGCATCATCCCCGCCGCGTCCACGCCCGCCTGAAGCGCACGCAACGCGGGCTCCCGCGTGTCCGGCTCGGATCGGTTCTGCTGGATGGCTGCGTTCTGCATATCACCTCGCACGATCGCACTGCACAACAAACGTGCTTGCTCGATCGGCAGCAGATTGCGCGCCGAAAACCCGTGTGTCAACATCAGTGTGACGACGTAACACTGTTCGTTACAATTGAGGATCGCAGGCTTGCCCGACACGTTCGACATCATGGTTCCAAGGACCGACCCGGTTCCCGTCCTTCTCGACTCGCCGCACAGCGGAAACCGGCATCCGGCGGACTGGCGCCACGCCGCGCCGCGGGAGGCGCTTCTGACGGCGTGGGACGCATATGTGGACGAGCTGTTCAACGCGGCGCCCGACCACGGCGCTGCCCTGCTGCGGGCGTTCTTCCCGCGCACCTTCATCGATCTCAACCGGGCGCGCGACGATGTCGATCCGGACCTCCTCGAGGGGCAGATGAGCTTTCCCGCCAAGCCCGGCCGCAAGAGCGGGAAGGGCTTCGGCCTCCTGCGCCGCTATGCCCTGCCGGGCATCCCGGTCTACGACCGGTTGCTTCCGGCCGCCGACGTCGAGCGTTGGATCCGCGTCTACTACGATCCGTACCATGCGGCGCTGCGCCGGAGCCTCGACGTGCTCCACGACCGCTTCGGTTTCGTCTGGCACATCGACTGCCATTCCATGAAGTCGGTCGGCAACGCGATGAACGACGACGCCGGTCGCCCGCGGGCGGACTTCGTCGTCAGCGACCGGGACGGAACGAGTGCCGACCCGGCATTGACCCGCTGGATCGCCGAGCTGTTCCGCGAGCGGGGCTACAGCGCGACGGTCAACGACCCCTACAAGGGCGCCGAGTTGATCGCCGCCTATGGCGACCCCTCCCGAAACCGGCACAGCATCCAGATCGAGGTGAACCGGGCCCTTTACTTGGATGAGGCGGCGTTCGAGAAGGGACCGCGTTTCGAGACGATCCGCGCCGACATCGGCGCGGTGCTGGAGCGGATCGCGCAGCGGGCGCGAAGCGAGATCGGGGTTTCATGACGGTGCAGGGAGCGGGCGGCGACGCGGCGGGTTATCGGATCGAGGCCGTGGATTTCGCGCTCGACATCCTGGCCGTCGTGGCCTCGCAGCCCGACCTCGGCGCGTCCGACATCGCCAGGGTCCTTGGCGGCAGCCGGCAGCGCATCTTCCGCATGCTAAAGACGCTGGAGGCGCGCGGCATGCTCGAGCGCGGCCGGGAAGGCAAGACCTATCGTCTCGGCTACATGGCGCTGGTGCTCGGGAACGCCGCGCGCTCCCAGATCGACCTCATCCGCGCGGCCGAGCCCATCATGCGCTCGGTCGGCCAGCAGGTCGAGGAGACCATCCAGCTCCGCGTACGAGAGGGGTTCGAGACGATCTGCGTCGCCCGATGGGAGCCCGAGCGCGACGTGCGCGTCCATGCCATCATCGGCCGTCGCCGCCCCCTGCATGCCGGCTCCAGCAAGATCTTCCTGGCCTTCCTGCCGGAGGCGGAGCGCGAGCACTATCTGGCGCATCACCTGGAACGCTTCACCGTCAAGACGCTCGTCGACCCGGCCGAACTGGCGAACCACCTCCGACGGATCCGCGAGAACGGCTACGCCGTGAGCCAGGGCGAGATCAGCGACGACTTGGTTTCCGTGACGGCGCCCGTCTTCGGCATCGACCGGTCGGTTCTGGCCGCGATCAACATCGCCGCGCCCGCCGCGCGCATGCCCGCGTCCCGCCTCTCGGAATGCTGCGCCTCGATCGTCGACGCCGCGATCCAGCTTTCGCGGCAGCTCGGCTACCCAGCCGGCCCGCGCGCGGACTGATGCCCGCAGGCCTGTTGGGAGGGGCCGGCTCGGCGGTCAGGCGAGGTGCGTGCGGAACCAGTCGATCGTGCGGCCCCATGCGAGTTCGGCGGCGGCCTCGTCGTAGCGCGGGGTCGAATCGTTGTGAAACCCGTGGTTCACGCCGGGGTAGACGTGGGCTTCGTACGTCTTGCCGTTCGCCTTCAGCGCCGCCTCGTAGGCCGGCCAGCCCTCGTTGATGCGGGTGTCGAGCTCGGCGTAGTGGATCAGGAGCGGCGCCTGGATGCGCGGCACGTCCTCCGCCCGAGGCTGGCGGCCGTAGAAGGGCACCGCCGCGCCAAGGTCCGGCCGCGCCACCGCCGCCGCGTTGGCGACGCCGCCGCCGTAGCAGAAGCCGGTGATGCCGACGCGCCCCGTGGTCGCCTCGTGGGCGGCGAGGAAGTCCACCGCCGCCAGGAAATCGTTCATCAGCTTCTCGGGATCGACCGTCGCTTGAAGCTCGCGCCCCTTCTCGTCGTTGCCGGGATAGAGGCCGACGGAGGTCAGCCCGTCCGGCGCGAGCGCCACGAAGCCGGCCTTGGCGACACGCCGAGCGACGTCCTCGATATAGGGGTTGAGGCCGCGGTTCTCGTGCACCACCACGACGCCCGGCACCTTGCCGGTGGCCCCCGCCGGCCGCACCAGATAGGCGCGAACCTCGCCGTGCCCCTCGGGCGAGGGGTAGGCGACGTATTCCGGCACGATGTCGGGGTCGGTGAACTCGACCTGGGTGGCCAGCGCGTAGTTCGGGCTCATGGCCGCCAGCAGCGCGGCGGCGGTCATGCCCCCGACGGCGAAGCGCGCGGCCCGTTCCAGGAACTCGCGCTTGGTCACGCGCCCGTGGGCGTAGCCGTCGTAGAGCTCCAGGAGCTCGGGCGGGAAGTCCTTGGCGGTCAGGCATCGGGTCATCACGTCCTCCCAGGCCCGAATCCAAGCATCATTCCGCCGGCTCGGCAACCGGGGCGGGCGGGGCGGCCCGGCCACGCGCGAGGCGTGCGCCGAGGCGCATGACCGTCGCGAAGAACAGAGGCACGAAGAAGATGCCGAGCGCAGTGGCCGCGATCATCCCGCCCATGACCCCGATGCCGATCGCCCTCTGGGCCCCTGCGCCGGCACCGGTCGAGACCGCCAGCGGCAGCACGCCGAGGATGAAGGCGAAGGACGTCATCAGGATCGGGCGCAGGCGCTGGCGCGCCGCCAGCAGCGTCGCCTCGATCAGCGGCCGCCCGGCCGCATGCAGGTCGCGCGCGAACTCCACGATCAGGATCGCGTTCTTAGCGGCGAGGCCGATCGTGGTGAGAAGGCCGACCTTGAAGTAGATGTCGTTGGACAGCCCGCTCGCGGTCGCCGCGACCAGCGCGCCGAACACGCCGATCGGCACCGCGAGGATCACCGAGAAGGGCACGGTCCAGCTTTCGTAGAGCGCGGCGAGGCACAGGAACACGACCAGCACCGACAAGGCGTATAGGAGGGGCGCCTGCGATCCCGACAGCCGCTCCTGGTACGACAGCCCGCTCCAGTCCGCCGTCCAGCTGGGGCCGAGGTCGGCCACGAGCTGCTCCATGCGGGCCATGGCCTCGCCCGACGACGTGCCGCTGCCGGCCGAACCCTGGATGTTGATGGCGCTGAGGCCGTTGAAGCGTTCCAGCCGCGCCGGACCCTGGTCCCAGCCGACCTGCGTGAAGGCGGAGAAGGGCACCATCTCGCCCTTGTCGTTGCGCGCGTACCAGCGGTCCAGGTCGCTCGGCACCATGCGGAAGGGCGCGTCGGCCTGCACGTAGACGGGCTTGATCCGGCCGTTGTTGTCGAAGTCGTTGACGTAGTCGCCCGCCCAGGCTTTGGACAGGACGTCGTTGACGCCGGAGACGTCGATGCCGAGCGCGCCGGCCATCTGGTGGTCGACGCGAACGTCGAGCTGCGGCTGCGTCGAGGTGCCGTTGCGGCGCACGCCGGTGAGCATCGGGTCGGAGCCAGCGGCCTGGAGGAGGCGTTCGCCGGCGTCGGCGAGCGCGTCGGCACCCTGGCCGCCGGCGTCCTGGAGATACATCTCGAAACCGCCCGACTGGCCCATGCCCGGAAGGGCCGGCGGCGAGAGCGCCACGACGCGCGCGTCCCGGATGCCGGCGAAGGCCTGCATCGCCCGACCGGCGATCGAGGCGGCATCCTGGCCCGTGCCGGTGCGCTCGTCGAAGGGCTTCAGCTTGACGAAGGCCATGGCGAGGTTCTGGCCCGAGCCGCCGAAGGAGAAGCCTTGCGTTGCGAACACCGCGTCGACGTCGGCCTTCTCCTTCGTGAGGTAGAACTGTTCGACCTGGCGGAGGACCTCGAGCGTCCTGGCCTGCGTGGCGCCCACCGGCAGTTCGATCTGCGTCATCAGGACGCCCTGGTCCTCCGCCGGCAGGAAGGACGACGGGAGCCGCGCGAACAGGAGGGCCGTGCCGCCGCAGATGAGGCCGAACACGAGAAGCACGCGCAAGGGGCGGGTCACGATCCCCCCCGTCACGCGCTCGTAGCCGCGCGTCACGGCGTCGAAGCCGCGATTGAAGCCGCGGAAGAACCGGTTCTTGGGCGCGCCGTGGTTCGCCTTCAGCAGCGTCGCGCAGAGCGCCGGCGTCAGCACCAGGGCGACCACCACCGACAGCAGCATCGCGGTCACGATGGTGATCGAGAACTGCTGGTAGATGATGCCGACCGAGCCGCCGAAGAAGGCCATGGGAAGGAACACGGCCGACAGCACCAGCGCGATGCCGACCAGCGCCCCGGTGATCTCGCGCATCGACTTCTCGGTCGCCTCGCGCGGTCCCAGCCCGTCCTCCTCCATGACGCGCTCGACATTCTCGACCACCACGATCGCGTCGTCCACAAGGAGGCCGATCGCGAGCACCATCGCGAACATCGTCAGCGTGTTGATCGAATAGCCGGCCACGGCGAGGACGCCGAGCGTGCCGAGCAGCACCACGGGCACGGCGATCGTCGGGATCAGGGTGGCGCGCCAGTTCTGGAGGAACAGGAGCATGACCACGAAGACGAGGACCACCGCCTCGATCAGCGTGTGGACGACCTTCTCGATCGACAGCTTCACGAAGGGCGTGGTGTCGTTGGGATACACGACCTCGACGTCGCTCGGAAGCGAGCCCTTGAGCCGGTCCAACGCGGCGTGGACGCCTTCCGCCGTGTCGATGGCATTGGCGCCGGCGGAGAGGTTCACGCCGAAGCCGGCGGCCGGCTGGCCGTTGTAGCGGGCGCTGGTCGCGTAGCTTTCAGCGCCGATCTCGACGCGCGCCACGTCGCCGATCGTCACCAGCGAGCCGTCCGTGGCGTTCTTGAGGATGATCGAGCGGAACTGGTCGGGCGTCTGAAGCTGGCTCTGCGAGGTGATGGTGAAGTTCATCTGGGCGCCGGCGGCGGCGGGCGCGGCGCCGAGCTGGCCCACGGAGACCTGACTGTTCTGGGCGGTGACGGCCGAGGTCACGTCGCCCGGCGTGAGCTGGAACTGCGCCAGCTTCGCCGGGTCGAGCCAGATCCGCATGGCATAGCCCGAGCCGAAGAGGTTGAGGTCTCCGACGCCGGGAACGCGACGGATCGCGTCCTCCAGGTTGGTGGAGACGAGGTCGGCGAGGTCGATCGAGGAATAGGACGGGTTCGACGAGGTGAGCGCCGCCACCATCAGGATGCCCGAGGAGGACTTCGACACGGTCAGTCCCTGGCGCTGCACGGCCTCCGGGAGCTGGGAGGTGACCTGCGCCAGCTTGTTCTGCGTCTGCACCTGGGCGATGTCGGCATCGGTGCCGTTCTGGAAGGTCAGCGTGATCGAGGCGGACCCGGCGGAGGTCGAGCTCGACGACATGTAGAGGAGGCCGTCGAGGCCGGTCATGTTCTGCTCGATGATCTTCGTCACCGAGTTCTCGAGCGTCTGCGCGCTGGCGCCGGGATAGGTCGCCGAGATGCGCACGTTGGGCGGGGCGATGTCGGGATAGCGCGAGATGGAGAGCTGCGACAGGCCGAGCAGACCGCCGAGCATGATGACGATCGCGACGACCCAGGCGAAGACGGGGCGGCGGATGAAGAACTGCGCCATGGCTCAGTCCTCCGACTTCGCGCCGGCGGCGGCGCCCTGCGCCACCCGGCCGTCGTTCGCCGTCGGAGCGCCGTCGACAGGATGCGCCACGCCGTCGGCGTCCAGCGTCACCTCGACCGGCGAAACCGTCTTGCCCGGCTGCAACTTCTGGAGGCCGTCCACGACGAGGCGGTCGCCGTCGGCGACGCCGCTGGTGACGACCCAGTTCGCGCCGATGTCGGTGGAGATCTGCAGCACCCGCGTCTCGACCTTGTCGTCGGCCGTCAGGAAGCTCGCGGTGGGCTGGCCCTTGTTGTTGCGCGACACGGCGCGCTGGGGCACCAGGAAACCCTTGTCGTCGATGCCGACGTCGAGCGAGGCGCGCACGTACTGGCCCGGCAGAAGCATCGCGTCGGGGTTCGCAAACTGCGCCCGGACGGTGAAGCTGCTGGTCGTCTCGGAGACGAACCGTTCGCGCGCCTCCAGCTTGCCCGTCTCGGGATAAGGCGTGCCGTCGGGCAGGCTCAGGCGGATCTGCGGCGGGGACGACTTGTCGCCGAAGGCGGAGTGGAAGGCACCGGTCTCCAGCGCGGCGCGGTGGCGGATGAGGTTGCCGGAGGACTCGGTGAGATCGACATAGACCGGGTCGAGCTGGCGGATGGTGGCGAGCGCGTCCGACTGGCCGGCGGTGAGCAGCGTGCCGGCATCCACGTTCGTGGTGCCGATGATGCCGTCGATCGGGGCGCGGATCTCCGAATAGCCGAGCTCGATCTGCGCGGTCTCCACGGCGGCCTGCGCCACGGCGATGTCGGCCTTGGTCTGGAGGTACAGCGACTGGGCGTCCTCCCGGTCCTGCTGGCTGACCACGGTGCTGGCCGAGAGGTTGGCATATCGCTCGGCCTTGGCCTGGACGCTGGGCAGCGCGGCCTGCGCCTTGGCCAGGGTCGCCTGTGCGGAGGCGAGCTGCGCCTGGAAGGGCTTGGGGTCGAGGCGGAACAGGATGTCGCCCGCCTTCACCGCGCTGCCCGGCTCGAACACGCGCTCCACCACGATGCCTCCGACCTGCGGCCGGATCTCGGCCGTGCGGAAGGCGACCACGCGGCCCGCCATGTCGCTGTGGAGCGTCACCTTCTGCGGATGCAGCGTCACGAACCCGACCTCCGCCGGCGCGGCCGCGGCGCGCGCGGGGGCGGCGGCCTCGGGCTCGGTGCAGGCCGAGAGGGCGGCGACGGCGGCCAGGGCGACAACGAGCCCGGTGGCGCGGCGGACGAGGGGGTGGATCGTGGGCGACATGGAAACCTATCTGAGCGCGCGAGGGTGAGCCCCGCCATCTTGCGTTCCGTCATATCGCCGCGCGGCGCGGGAAGGTGTGTCGCCGCCTTGGCGGTTTGTCGCAAATTGTATCGGGACGGCGCTCCTGGGCCCTCCCGGCACATTCGGATACAAACTTTCCGCCATCGCCCGGCACAACCGGTGTATCGCCGGGACACGTCATTCGCGAACGATCGGGAACCCACATGTCCGCCGCTCCGCACATCGTCGTGGTCGACGACCATCGCGAGATCCGGGACCTCGTGCGCAAGTATCTCGTGCAGCAGGGCTATCGCGTCAGCGTGGCCGAGGGCGGACGGGCGCTGCGCCGACTGCTCCAGACCGAGCGTCCCGACCTGATCGTCCTCGACATCATGATGCCCGACGAGGACGGCCTGACGATCTGCCGCGAACTGCGCGCCTCGAACAGCGTGCCGATCATCTTCCTGACCGCCGTCGCCGACGAGACCGACCGCATCGTCGGCCTGGAGCTCGGCGCGGACGACTACCTGACCAAGCCGTTCTCGGCCCGCGAGCTGCTCGCGCGCATCAAGGCCGTGCTGCGGCGGGTCAACGCCGTGCCGCCGCACCGCGAGCTGCCCGCGAACCGGCGCGTGCGTTTCGCCGACTGGCTCCTCGATCTCGGGCGCCGAGAGCTCCAGGGGCCGGACGGCGTGACGGTCTCGCTGTCCACGGCCGAGTTCCGTCTTCTCAAGGTCTTCGTGGAACATCCCGGCCTCGTGCTCACCCGCGACCAGCTCCTCGACCTGACCACGGGGCGCGAGGGAGACGCCTTCGACCGCTCGATCGACAACCAGGTCAGCCGCTTGCGCAAGAAGGTCGAAGCCGACCCGAGGAACCCGTCGCTCATCCAGACGCATTGGGGCGGCGGCTACCGTCTCGCGGCCGAGGTGCTGCCGGCATGACGCGCCTGTGGCACAAGACGCTGGCGGGTCAGCTCGTGGCCGCGCTGATCGGCGCGCTGCTCCTGTCGCAAGTGGTGCTGTTCCTGTTCGTCTGGCAGGAGCGCAAGCAGGTGCTGGAAACCAGCGGGCAGGCGGAGTTCGTCAGCCGCGTCCAGTCGCTGGCCAGGCTCGCGACCTCGCTGCCGGCCGAGGCGCGCCCGCGCGTCGCGCGCGCCAGCGCCACGGAGTACAGCCGCTTCTGGATCGCGCCGGACGCCGGGCCCGATCCGTCCGCTTGGCTCGGGGACATGCACCAGCAGTTCGCCGCACCGCTGCCCCGGCTTCTGGACGCCTCCGGGGCCGCCGCCGGCGACGATCCGGCGCTTCCTCCGGGCGAGGCGGCCCGCGCGTTGGCCGGCGTCACGATCGCCGACGATCGATCGCCGCCCGCCGACTGGCCGGCCGACCTGCCGGACGGGGCGCGCGCCGTCTCCTTCGGGGACGAGCTCGGATCCGGCTTCGTGGTCCCACTCGGCGACGGCACGAGCTTCAACGCCGCCTACTACAACCACTTCTCGGGATCGATCCTGTCGACGCCTGTCCCGCTCACCTTCGTCCTAACGGCCGCGCTCGTGGCCCTCGTGGCGATGGCGGTGATCCGGCGCATCGCCGAACCGCTCGCCCGGCTGACCGAGGCGGCCGAGACGCTGGGGCGCGGCGAAGCGGTGCAGCCGCTGCCCGAGACGGGGCCGGACGACATCCGCCACACGGCGGCGGCCTTCAACCGGATGCAGGAGCGCCTCCACCGCTTCGTCCAGGACAGGACGCGGATGCTGGGCGCGATCGGCCACGACCTGCGCACGCCGCTGACAACCCTGCGCCTGCGCGCCGAGTTCGTGGAGGACGAGGAACTCCAGGCGCGCATGTTCGCCACCATCGACGAAATGCGCACCATGACGGAAGCGATCCTGGCGCTGGCTCGGCAGGAGAGCGAGGCCGAGCCGACCTCCACCGTCGACCTAGAGGCGCTGGTGGAAAGCCTGTGCGACGACCTCGCGGAGGTGGGAAACGACGTGCGCTTCGAGGCGGGGAGCCGGGTCACCTGCCGATGCCGGCCCGACAGCCTGCGCCGCGCCCTGCGCAACCTGATCGAGAACGCGGTGCGATACGGCCGGGAGGCGCGCGTCTCGCTGGCGCTGGCCGGCGACGGCGTGGAGATCCTGGTGCGCGACCGGGGGCCGGGCATCCCGCCGGAACGCGTCGAGGACGTGTTCGCACCCTTCGTGCGCCTGGAGGCGTCGCGCAATTCCGAGACGGGTGGCGTCGGGCTCGGCCTGTCCATCGCCCGCGCGATCGCGCGCCAGCATGGCGGCGACGTGCTGCTGCGCAACGGCGGGCCGGGCTTCGAGGCCGCGATCCGCCTGCCCCGGTGAGCCGCGAGGCTCAGGCGCGCATCGCCTCCCGGATCCGCTCCCGCGTTAGCGGAAGATCGTGGATGCGCCGGCCGATCGCGTGCGTCACGGCGTTGGCGAGGGCGGCGCCGCCCGGTCCCTGGCTGCATTCGCCCGCGCCCAGGAACGGCTCGTCCGGGCGCGGCAGGATCTCGACGTCGATCGTCGCCGGCAGCGCGCCGAAGCGCAGGATCGGATAGGTCGACCAGTCCACCGAGGTGACGCGGGTCCGATCGAAGGTGGCGGCCTCGTAGAGCGTCCAGCTCGCGGACTGGACGATGCCGCCCTGCACCTGGTTGGCGATCCCGTCCGGGTTGACGACTTCGCCGGCGTCCACCGCCGCGCTGGCGCGGAGCATGCGGACCCGGCCGGTGTCGGGTTCCACCATCACCTCCATGGCGACCGCGCAGTAGGCGGCGAGGTTCTTGTAGCGCGCGAAGGCGAAGCCGCGGCCGTGGTGGGCCGGCGGACGCTCCCCGGCCTGCCAGCCGAACATGGCCGCCGCGCGCTCGACCACCGCACGGGCGCGCTCGTCGCGAAGGTGGCGCAGCCGGTATTCCACGGGGTCGGCACCGGCGCGTTCCGCCAGATCGTCCATCATGTTCTCGATCGAGAACACGTTCATGTAGGCGCCGAGACCGCGCAGGGCGGAAACGCGCAGCGGCATCTCCTCCACGAAGTGCCAGACCACGTCGCGGTTGGGGAAGGCGTAGAGCGGATTGGCGTTGCGGTCGCCGTTTCCCTCGGGCGTGATGCGCAGTTTCGGGCTCGCCGGCGCGAAGGGTTGGGCGAGATACTGGGCGGCGAGCAGCGAGTTGGCGCCCCCCGGGCGGGTGCTGTGCGAGTTGCTCCAGACCTCGTGACGCCAGTCCACCACGCTTCCCGACGCGTCCGTGCCAGCGCGGATGCGGGTCACCATGCCCGGCGAGAAGGGCTCCCAGGCGTGTTCCTGCTCCCGCATCCATTGCAGGCGCACGGGACGGCCGGGCGCGGCCTGCGCCAGACGCGCGGCATCGGCCGCCGCGTCGTCGGCGCCGTTGTGGCCGTAGCAGCCCGACCCCTCGACATGGATGCAGCGAACGGCGCCGGTGTCGACGCCCAGCATCTCGGCGATGGCCTCCTGATCGGGATAGACCCCTTGCGTATGCGTCCAAACGGTGGTCACGCCGCCCTCCAGCACCGCGACGGCGCAGGACGGGCCGATCGAGGCATGGAGCTGGTAGGGCCGCGTGAACTGCGCCTCCACCACCGAGAGACCCGCCGTGCCGAGCTGGCCTTCCTGGGCGACCTGACCGTCCTGTACCGGCCGCGACAGGATGTGTTCGGCCAGCGCGCCGGCGTCGGGGAGGTCTTCGCGCTCCTCCCAGCGGGCAAGCATCGACAGGGTCCACAGCGCCTTGATGGCCTGCCACTCCTTCTCGGCGAGCACGCCGACGAAGGAGCCGTCGCGCACCACCGACAGGACGCCCGGCATGGCCTCCACCGCGGCAGCCTCGAGCGCGACGAGGCGCGCGCGAGGGCTCGGCGGCCGAAGGACGCGGCCATGCACCATGCCGTCCGGCCGCATGTCCTGCACGTAGGCGGGGGCGCCGGTGACCTTGCCGGGAATGTCGATGCGCTGCCGCGGGCGACCCATCTCGCGGAACGCGGCGGCCGGCTTCAGCGCAGCGCCCGGCCGCGCCCGGCCCCGGATCAGTTCGCCCGAGACAAGCTCCCCATAGGGCACGCGGCGACCGTCGGCCGCCGCGACGGCGCCCGCCTCGGCGCGCAGGTCCGCCGCCGCGAGGTTCCAGCGGCGTCCGGCCTCGGCGATCAGGATCTCCCGGATCTGCGCCGCGACGTGCCGGATCGCCGTGCCGCTGTCCTGGATCGAGTGGCTGCCCGCGGTGAAGCCCTCGTTCGGGCTCTCGCTCGTGTCCGGCCCGACCAGCGCGATGCCGTCGAAGGGCATCTCCAGCTCCTCGGCGGCGATCTGGACGAGCGCGGTTCGGATGCCCTGGCCGAGTTCCGCCTTGCCGGTGAACACCGTGGCGCGGCCGGCGGCGTCGATGCGGATCCAGGATTCGAGGTTCGGATTGGTCTTGAGGCTGCCCGGCAGCTCCGGCGCGGCCTCCTCCACGGCCTGGAAGTTCTGCGTCTCGCTGCCGGGCGAGGTGGCCCCTTGCGCCCAGGCGTCGCGCATCGAGAAGGCGAGGACCAGCGAGCCGGAGCCGAGAAGGACGCTGCGTCGGGTCAGCGCGTGGGGATCGTGCCGCTTCATCACCCTGTCCTCGAACCCGTGGCGCCGGCGCCGGCCGTGCGCATGCTGTCGGCCGCCCGGCGGATCGCCGCGAGGATGCGCATATGCGTGCCGCAGCGGCAGAGGTTGGGCTCCATGTGCGCGCGGATGGTCTCGTCCGAGACGCCCGGATCGCGCTGCAGCAGCGCCTGCGCCCGCATCATCATCCCGGGGATGCAGTAGCCGCACTGGGCGGCCTGCTCGGCGATGAAGGCCTCCTGCATCGGGCCGGGAGCCTCGATCGTTCCGAGGCCCTCGACCGTGGTCACGGCCTTGCCGTCCATCACCAGCAGCGGCGTGACGCAGGACAAGACCGCCTCGTCCCCGACCATCACGGTGCAGGCGCCGCACTGGCCGAGACCGCACCCGTATTTCGCGCCGTGAAGCCCGAGTTCGTCCCGCAGCACGTAGAGGAGCGGCGTGTCGGGCTCGGCGTCGACCTCGTGCGGCGTGCCGTTGACGATCAGGCTTACCATGAGGTCTCCTGCTTGGAAGGGTTGGCCGGCGCGTCGGAGCCGCTGTCCAGCGATTGCTGGCCGTTCTCGGCGCCGCGCGCCCGCGCCTCGGCGATCAGGTCCGACGGGTCGTCCCAGGGCGGCTGGTCGCTGAAGGTGCGGCGCATGTAGGCGAGGAGGTCGGCGATCTGCCCGTCGTCGAACGCGCCGGCATAGCCGGGCATGATCGGCCCTCGCCCGCCCTCGGGCGCCGGGATGCCGTTCAGCACGACGTTGATCGGATTGGCCGGGGTGGGGCCGTGGATCGCGGTCGAACGGTCGAGGCGCAGACCGCCGTAGGGCAGGGGCCGGCCGGCGTCGTGGCAGGTGGAGCATGCGGCGGCGTAGATCGCCGCGCCCCGGTCGGCCGGATCGTGGCTCACGGGCGCCGTCTGGCTTCCGCCGGAGGCCACCACCGCGCCGGGCGCATGCGTGCCCTCTTCCGCGAGCAGCGCCTCCGCGCGCCGGCGTTTCTCGGCCGACGGCTCGCCCATGAGCGAGGCGACATAGGTGGCGATGGCGCGCGACTCGGATTCGGGCAGGGTGCCGAGATTGGCGTTGACGGGCGCCATGGGTCCGCGCGCGACCCCGTGGCTGGCCTCCCAGCCGGTGTGGAGATAGCGCGTCAGGCTGTCGACGTCCCAGGGGATCGGCGCGGGCGAATCGGCGTTGAGGGCGTAGGCGGTCCAGCCGTCGGATTCGCCGCCGCCGAAATGCGCCGAGCCGGTCTTCGCCGCACCGAGGACGTTGCGCGGCGTGTGGCAGGCGCCGCAATGCCCGAGCCCCTCGGCGAGATAGGCGCCTCGGTTCCACTCGGCATCCCTGGCGGGATCGGGCTGGAACGGGCCTTCCCGCAGGAACAGGAGCTTCCAGCCCGCCAGGATCGCCCGCACGTTCAGCGGGAACGGGAGTTCGTTCTCCGGCGCCCGCGCGGCCACCGGCTCGCGCGTCATCAGATAGGCGTAGAGCGCACGGTTGTCCTCGTCCGTCACCCGCGTGAAGTGATCGTAGGGAAAGGCGGGATAGAGATGGCGGCCCTCGCGGTCGACGCCTTCGCGCATGGAGCGCTGGAACGCCGGCTCGCTCCAGCGTCCGATCCCGGTTTCGCGGTCGGGCGTGATGTTGGTGGCGTAGATCGTGCCGAACGGGGTCTCCAGGGGTCGACCGCCGGCGAAGGGCCGGCCGCCCGGCGCCGTGTGGCACACGACGCAGTTGCCGACGGCTGCGAGATCCTCGCCCTGTCGCACGAGTTCGGGATCGAAGGCCGGCAGCTGCGCGGCGTCGATCGGCGCGATCTCGCTCTTCCAGGCCAGCGCCGCGAAAGCGCCACCGCCGATGGCGGCGAGAACCAGGAGGCCCGCGCCCAGGTGTCGAAGCTTCATCGGCCGCTCGATCAAGGACGGCTCCAGTTTGGAACCGCTACAAGGCACTCAGCTAGCGGCACGGGCGATCCTTCCAAGCCATTCAACCTTCAAGACTTCTTGTGTACCCAAGCAAATCCGGTCGAGGCCGCGACGCGATAGCCTGACGCGGATCATCGACTTCGGCGGCTCGACGCGCATCTACCCGCGCGAACGCACACCAACGGCGGCCCCGTCCGCGTCAGGCGAACCCGCGAGATGACCGAGGAGCACGAGAACCGCCTGTCGCCCGCGAGCGCGATGGACGATCTGACGCAGGGCGAGCAGCGGGCGGTGGATCACCAGAGCCGCCCGAGCGCGGCGCTGATCCACGAGACCATTCGCGCCGAGGGCGAGCGCGAACTGGAGCGCAGCGCCTTCGCCCTGATGATGTCGGGGCTGGCCGCCGGCCTTTCCATCGGCTTCTCCGTCGTGGTGCCGGCGATCCTCGTGGTGGCCCTGCCCGAAGCGCCCTGGAAGCATCTCCTGACGTCGCTCGGCTACACGGTCGGATTTCTGATCGTGGTTCTCGGCCGGCAGCAGCTCTTCACCGAGAACACCCTGACGCCGGTGCTGCCGCTCCTGCGCAACCCGAGCCGGCGGCGCGTCCTCCAGGTGTTGCGGCTGTGGTCGATCGTGCTCGTGTCCAACATCGCGGCGACCTGGATGTTCGCCGCGGTGCTCGCCCACACGCCGGTCTTCGATGCCGAGATCCGGCAGGCCATCGCCACCTTCTCCGCATCCACCATGGCATCGCCCTTTGGCGCGATGTTCCTGAAGGCGGTCTTCGCGGGCTGGCTGATCGCGCTGATGGTCTGGCTGATGCCGGCGTCGGGCGATTCCAAACCCTTCGTGATCGTGGTGGTCACCTACGTGGTCGCCCTCGGCGGCTTCGCCCACATCATCGCCGGTTCGGTGGAGGCGTCGTTCCTGGTCCAGAGCGGCGCGGCGTCGTTCGGCGACTACGCCTTCACCTTCTTCCTGCCGACGCTGCTGGGGAACATGGTCGGCGGCGTCGCGCTGGTCGCCTGCTTCAACTTCGGCCAGGTCGCGCCCGAGCTCCAACAGTAGCGCAGGCGGCGAACGGTTGGATCGGCGCGTCAGCGGGACGAGGGGGAGGCCGCAGCCGGAACCACGAAGCGCCGACCGAAGTCGTCGAGTCCAGTCGGTGCAGACCGGGACCGCCGCGCGGATCGATGCGGCCGCGCAACGCGGCGGCAGCGGCCGTTCGAGGTCGAGCAGGCGCGGGCTACAAGGCGTGGGAGCCCATGGGGCGGATCACCGACCTGGCCACCGCTGACGTCCCGGTGATTCAGACGAGCGCCAAGTTCGGAAGCCAGCGCGAGACAAGGAGCACGCCGGCGCGGAACCGGGCACCGCCGCGCAAGGCCCCCACGCGTCAGGAGCCGTCGCACGACAGGCGGGACCGGCAGGCCAGAGCGGGAGCCACCACGTCCCTATCTCGCCGCTCGCTGTGAGGAGCGGCAAGCCCGGTCGCGACGGTCGAGACCGGGACGCCGGCCGAAAACCGGCGGTAGGGCATCCGTCATCGGTGCGGGACGAGCGTCCGCGGGAGCACCCTGCCGTGCCCATTCACGAAGGCGATGACTGCATAAATTGTTTGCATGGAATGCAGGTGACTACGCAATGGCCTTTTCGCGGGCGCTGCATAAGGTGTGGCAACTGCGATCAAGGACCCGACGCGATGTTGAAGACCACGGCCACCCGCATGCTTGTCGTCCTGTCCGCCGTCCTGGCGGCCGGCACCTCGAATGCCGAGACGCTTCGGCTTGCCCATGAATCCTCCTCGAACAGCCTGATCCAGAGGGCCGCCGCGATGTTCGCGGAAAAGGTCGGCGCCAACTCGGGCGGCGACCTCGAGGTTCAGATCTTCCCGGACGGACAGCTCGGCGACGAAGCGGCGATCGCCGACGGCGTGGGCAACGGTTCGATCGACATCGGGCTCGGCGGCGTGGCCGACGCCATCGACCCCAAGCTCAACGTCATGACCCTCCCGTTCCTGTTCAAGGACCTCGGCGCCGTGCACGCCTTCCTGGACGGGCCGGTCGGCAAGGACCTGTTCGCGCTCGGTGCGGACAACGGCTATCACATGCTCGGGGCGCTCGATTCCGGTTTCCGTCAGTTCGCCCTGACCAAGGGCCCGGTGAACGCGCCGGCCGACCTCGAGGGCGTGAAGATCCGCGTGCCCGGCAATCCGGTTCTCCTCGCCACGATGACGGCGCTCGGCGCGCTGCCGCAGTCGATCCCGTTCGGCGAGGTCTACACCTCGCTCCAGTCCGGCGTCGTGGACGGCACGGAGCCGGAGATGCGCGATTTCCTCGACCAGAAATGGTACGAGACCACCAAGTATCTCTCGATCGCGAACTACGTCTGGACGCCGAACTACTGGTTCATGAACAAGGACCGCTACGACGCGCTCGACGACAAGGACAAGGCCGCGGTCGATCAGGCCGTGACGGAAACCGTGGCCTGGTATCGCAGCGAGCTCACCAAGACCTACGACGAGGTGCAGAAGACGCTCGAAGCCGACGGCGTGGCGGTCAATACCGTCGACCAGGCGCCGTTCCGGGACATGGTTGGCGACGTCTATTCCCAGTTCGGCCGGGAATGGGGCGAGGATCTCGTCGCCAAGGTCCGCGAAGCCGCCAAGAACTGATCGCAGGGCTCGCGCCGTCCGCCTCGCGGGGCTGAACGTCCCTGCGGGACGGACGCCCGCTCGTGCCGCTCTCGGAAACGATCCATGACCATTCAAACCGACCCGCCGTATCCGGCCGATCCTCGCGCGCTGCGCTGGTTCGGCTGGTTGATGACCTCGATCGCCGTATCGGCCTTTCTCGGCATGACCACCGCCACGCTGCTCGGCGTCGCCGCCCGCTATCTCGGCGTGCGCGGGCTGGAATGGACCTTCGAGATGTCCGGCATCCTCTTCCTGTGGACGAGCTTCGCCGGCGTCGTGGTCGCCGAGCTGAGGCGCGAGAACGTCGCCTTCACGGTCCTCGTCCAGGGCCTCGGGCGTCGGGGCCGGCGGATCGTGGCGCTCGTCGGCTCCGCGCTGACCCTCTGGCTGGCGGTCGAGATGCTGCGAAGCGGCATCGCCTTCGCCGGTCGCAGCGGCATGGCCCCGACGGCCGTGCTCCGGCTGCCGCGCCTCGTCCAGATCGCGCCGCTGGTCGTCTTCGCCGCCGGCGTCGCCCTGATCGTCGTCGCGCGCATCGTCCAGGACCTGCGGGCGGGAGACGCGCGATGACCACGTTCGTCCTCTTCGCCGCATTCCTTCTCTGCCTCGGGATCGGCATGCCGATCCTCTGGGCCATGGGCTTCTCGACGGTCGCCGCGCTCGCCTTCGGCGACCTGTCGATGCCGGCAGCATGGCTGTCGCAACAGGTCCTGCGCGGGGCGGATTCCATCTATCTCGCCGCGATCCCGCTCTTCCTGTTCAGCGGCGAACTGATGAATCGCGGCGGCCTGACCCGGCGCCTGATCTCGCTGGCCGACTACCTCTTCGGGCGCTTCACCGGCGGCCTCGGCTTCGTCAACGTCGCCACCGCGTTCGTCTACGGCGGCATCAGCGGCTCGGCGACCGCCGACACCAGCGCCGTCGCGAAACTGATGATCCCGGCGATGGAGAGCCAGGGATACCCGCGCTCCTACGCCGCCGCGATCACCGCCGCTTCGGGTACGCTCGGGATCATCGTGCCGCCGAGCGTCATCTTCATCCTCTACGGCGTCCTCACCAACACCTCGATCGGCGGCCTGTTCCTGGCCGGCGTCGTCCCCGGCGCGGTGATCGCCGTGGCCTTCCTGGTCACCTCGTGGATCATCGCCAAGCGCAACGGCTACCACGGGCGGACCTCAGACAAGACCTTCCGCCAGTTCCTGCAGGACGTGCTCTATGCGCTGCCGGCCCTCGCTATGCCCTTCTTCATCATCGGCACGATCCTGTCGGGCCTCGCCACCGCGACGGAGGCCGCCGCGCTCTCCGTGGTCTACGCGCTCGCCGCTGGCGGGCTGGTCTATCGCGAGCTGACGTGGAAGGAGGTCGGACACGCGCTGGTCGAGACCGTCTCGGGAACCGGCGCCGTGATGCTGATCGTCGCCATCGCCACGCCCTTCGCCTGGATCCTCACGGTGGAACAGTTGCCGCATGCGGTCAGCGGGCTGATCGAGACGGCGGGCGCCGGGCCGGTGGGCACGGTGGCGATGGTGATCCTGATCCTCCTGTTCGTCGGCACCTGGCTCGACCTCGGGCCCGCGCTCATCATTCTCGCGCCGATCCTGGCACCCGTCCTCTCGCAGGCCGGCCTCCAGCCCTTCCAGATCGGCGTCCTCTTCACCGTCGCCCTCGGCGTCGGCCTCTACACGCCGCCCGTCGGCACCAATCTCTTCGTGGTCTGCAATGTCGGGCGGGTCGAGATCGGGGCCGTGACGCGCCAGCTCGTGCCGTTCTGGATCGCGAGCCTCGTCGTGCTCGTGCTCCTGGCGGCGTTCCCCGCCTTGAGCGAGTGGCTGCCGGGCCTTCTAGGAAACTGACGATGCAACATCTCGTAGGCGGCATCTCGAGTGCCGGACGGGCGCTGCCTGCGCTCGATGGACAGCCCTTCGTCGTGGAGCGTGCGTCCGGTCCCCATATCTGGGGCAAGGACGGGCGACGCTACATCGACACCGCGCTCGGCTTCGGCGCGATCCTTCTCGGCCACGCCGACCCGGTGGTGAACGAGGCGGTGCACAAGGTCGTGGAGCGCGGCTCCATGCCCGCCTTCGCCCACGACGGCGAGGAGGAGGCGGCCGCCGCCATTGCCGCCGCCTGCGGCCCCTTGTCGAGCGTCCTCTTCACCAACTCGGGCAGCGAGGCGGTGCACATGGCGTGCCGCATCGCGCGAGCCGTCACCGGGCGTCGGACGATCGTCAAGATGGCGGCCGGCTTCGACGGCTGGTTCGATCCCGTCGCCTTCGGCAATGCCGGCTCGCCGGAGGCGCTGATCGGAAACGGCCCGCGCCCCGAGCGGAGCGACGTCGCGCTGCTGCGCTTCAACGACCTCGCCGATGCCGAGCGGCTGTTCGCCGAGCGCAGCGACATCGCCGCCGTGATCGTCGAGCCGCTGCTCGCCAACGCCGGCTGCATCGAGGCGGCGCCCGGCTATCTGGCGCGGCTGGGGGAACTGGCGCGCCGCAACGGCGCGCTGCTCATCGCCGACGAGGTGCTGACGGGTTTCCGCCTGCGCTTCGGCCTGGCGAGCCACGCGCTCGGCTTCGAGCCGGACATCGCGACACTCGGCAAGGCGATCGGCAACGGCTTCGCGGTGGCGGCCGTGGCCGGACGGCCGGACATCCTCGCCGCCGCGGCCGACGGGCGCGCGGTGCGGGCCGGCACCTATAGCGGTAATCCGGTCGCCACGGCTGCGGTGAGCGCCTCGCTGGGGCAGCTCCGCGCGAGCGACTATGCGGCGCTCGAAGCGCGCGGACAGCGCGTTCGGGGCACGCTGGCCGAGGCTTTCGCGCGGCGCGGCGTGGCGGTCCGCACGTCGGGCTTCGGGCCGGTCTTCACGCTCTGGTTCGGCCAAGCTCCGCCGGCGGCCTACGAGGACGCGGCCGCCGCCGCGAACCCCGCGAGGACCCTGTCCCTGCACACGGCCCTGCGTCGCCAGTCGGTGATGACGATGCCGCAGGCCTTCGGACGCTTCTATCTCAGCTTCGCCCATTCCGACGCCGTGGTGGCGGCGATGGAGGAGGCCGTCACGGCGGCGGTGGCGTCGCTTCCGCAGGCGTGAATTCGGACAGAAGGAAGGACGCCAGGCGTCGTCCCGCGAGGTTGATGCCGGGGGCCCGGACCAGCGCGAGCTCGAGGTCCGGCAGGGGCGGCAGGCCGTCGGCCTCGGTCAGGACGCGGTGCTCGAAGGTCAGCGCCGACTGCGGCAGCGCCGTGATCGCAAAACCCATCATCACCGCCGACTGCACCGATTGCAGGTGCGACGACACCCAGACGACCTTCCAGGGCAGCCCGGCATCCTGCAACGCGCGCAGGATGTGGGGTCGCGCCCGGCAGTTCTCGGGAAACAGGGCGAGGGGAAGTTCGGCCGCCTTGTCGGGCTGGAAGGTCGCCGACGCGCACCAGATCTGACGCTCGAGCTTCAAGAGCTCGCCCTGCATGTCGCCGGCGCGACGGGTGATGATGGCCAGATCGATGTCGCCGCGCGCCACCAGCGGTTCGAGATCCTCGGAGAACTCGCAGACCACCTCGATGGAGATGTCGGTGAAGCGCGAGGAGAACTTCTCCATCACGCACACTCCGAAGAGGCCGATGTAGTCGTCGGGCATCCCCAGGCGGACGCGCTTCTGCGTTCCGACGCCACCGAGTTCCTCGAGCGTCTCCTGCTCGATCTCGATCAGCTTGATCGCCCTTGCGAACAGCAGTTCTCCGGCGGGCGTCAGCGATATCGTGCGCGAGGTCCGGTTGAGGAGCCGGACGCCCAACCGCTCCTCCAGCCGCAGGATGGAGGTCGACACGGCCGCCTGGCTGCGCCCGACGCGTTCACCCGCGTTCGTGAAGCTCCCGGTCTCGACGATCGCGATGAACGTCGCCAGGGTATCGAGGTCGAAATGCTGCAAGGAACCGGATCGCCTTCGTGTCCGCCGCCAGGATGCGACCAGTCCCGTATCGGCGCAACTCCCCAATTGCGGAAGGCCGAGGCCGTCCCCGACAGTGCCGGCGCGGCATGCCGACGGCGGCCAGCGAGCGCCGGCCCTCGCGCGACGCGGGCGCCGCGCTTCAAGGCCGAAGAGCGGGCCACGCCGGCGGATCCGCCCTTACATTCGCCGTTCCGCCAGTCCGGCGGCCAGCTCCTGTTCCACCGCGTCAGCCGGCTCAACGAGCAGACCTCGGTGATCGCGACCACGAACCTCGCCTTCGACAAATGGCCCTCGGTGTTCGGCGACACCAAGACGACCACCGCGCTCCTCGACCGCCACACGCACCGCTGCGACATCGTCGAGACCGGCGACGAAAGCTGGCGCTTCAAGAACCACCTGTGACCCCCTTCGAGACCATCGGCGTCCGCACGGTCACGCTTCAGGTGCAAATTCGGACGCCAATCACGGGTCGGCTCTGCAGGCCGTACGATAAACAAGAGCGCGCACCACAAGGATTCCCACGACATCGAGTGAGATGAGGGAGGGCAGGGGATGGGTCCACTTGTCCATGTTGGCCGTGCGCCCGTGGTAGGGAGGCCCGGAGCCATAGGCTTCGATCAGGATCGTGGCGTTCAGCCAGACAGTGATGGTCAGAAGTGCGAAGGCCAAGGCGGTTCGGGCGATCCGGGCGGCGGGCGCTCGCCGTCTCATCCCGCGACGACCTGCACGAAGCGGCCGTGCACCCAGCCCGAGCGGCAGAGACCTCGATAGGGGATGCGTGTCTCGCGCGGGGACGACACGCCGCAATCGGTGTCCGTTCCCCCGGCGGGATAGACGATGCCGAACCAGGGACCGCGTTCGTCGCAGATGGCGACGAGGGTGCTGGCACCGAGGCGATCGCGTTCCCGGTGCCCCGCGGCGGGTCCCTCGCGAACCGACAGGAAGTTGTCGCCGTTCGGATCGAGCCCGACGATCCGCCCGAGGCTCGGGCAAGCGTCGAATTCGGCGTCGCCGCCGATCTCGACGGGCACTAGGCCCTGCGCGCTCGCGGTCGGCGGAGGCAGCCAAGCCAGGACCGTCGCGATGCAGAAGAATGGGATCGTGCGTTTCAGCTGAGCCCCTTGTCGCTGGGCGTCGGGCCCGTCAAAGCCCGTAGCCGCCAGATGCGCTCGTCCCCCCATCGCTCGATGCGGTTCCTCGCCGGATCGAGCGGGAGCTCGAAGACCATGGGGCGCGAGACGCTTCGCCGCGTTCAAGACGTGTCCCCGCCCATCGTCCCGTAGAGCTGCAGCATGGCGAGCGAGGACAGGCCCCGGATGGCGCCGCGATCGTCGCGCAGGACGATCCAGCCGGGCGCGTCCGATCCCCCGCCCGGCATGGCGAACAGCTGTGGGCGGCCACAGATCGTCACGCTCCAAGCCCCATCGGGCTGCGCTTCGGTGAGATGGGGCTTGCGACGGGCCAGCCGTCCCTCCGGCACGAGGATCACCGCACGGGGCACGCCGCCCGCCAGGGCGAGGGCTAGCCTCCGGATCCACCGGCGGTGACCCGTCACCGACGCCGAGCCGCACTCAATGTCACGTCGGCTTCCCGAAGCCACCCGGTCACGCGTCCGCCGGCGGCTTCGAGATACTCGACATGGATCCAGCCGGGGCGGCGCGCCAGCACCGCGACCGGGTCGAACCGGACGAGATAGGGGCGCCTGCTGCCGGGCGCATCCGAAGGGGAAGGGCGGAGGATCGCCCGCTCGGCCGTGACGAGCCCCGCTCCGATCCAGTCCGCGCGCGGCTCGTCCAGAAGGAGGTCGTAGGGCGCGTCCCGCATGTCGCCGGTCGTCATCAGGCAGCCGCCGTGGTTTTCCTCCAGCCGCAGGGTCGGCTCCGCGCCGAGGCGAAGCTCGCCGCCGATGCGATCGACCTCGCCCGGGACCCATGTGTCGACATCCGCCGAGTCACCTTCCAGGCGGCCTTCCAGCAGGAACAGGCAGCTGAACTGGGGAGCGTCCACCGAGCCGTTGCCGACCCGGCGCTCGGCGAAGACCCCGTGAACCGACCCGTCGTCCCCCACGGCGAGCGCCAGCGGGCCATAGCTTCCCGACAGCGGCTTCGAGGCGCCTGCGGGATGGGCAAAGGCCAGCAGCAGCGCGGCAAGGGTGGGAAGGGAAAGCCGAACGGTCACGTCACGCCTCGATCCGATCCGTCGTCGTCCGCGATCCCCGGGTTCGCCACTTCGGTCCTTCGGCACTGATCTCTCAGCAGGGGAAGGGTTGGTTGAGTTGCAGGATCATCATGGAGAAGTTGCTCTGGAGGCCGCTGAACGCATACTGGAGCCTGACGGAGCCCATGCCGGATTCCGGGTCGAACTGGCCTTCCTCGGCGTTTCGGACCGCGTTGCGCCCGTCCGCGATCACAGAGTTGAATCGGCTCTGAAGCACCGGGCACCCCTCCGGCTTCTCGGCCCGCACGGCACGGTCCCAGTTCTCGACCATGGTCGCCATCTCCTCGAGATTCCCGGCGAACGCCTCCCGCGCAGCGACGTCGGCCGGGTCGCCGAAGACGGTCGCGACCTCCTTCATCGCCGCCTTGCCGCTGAGCACGATGCCGGCGCGGTAGCGCTCCACGCTGCCTTCCGGCGCCCTGTCGTAAGTCTCGCGCATCAGGCGCTCGTCGCGTGCTGCGATCCTGTCGAAGAAGACCGCTTCCGCGTCCGCGACCTTGGCGAGCGACGCCACGAAGGTGGCATCCTCCGCCCGTGCCTTGGCGCCATCGTCCGTGAGGAAGCCCTTGGATTGGGCATAGTTGGCCAGCCCGTTGTTGACCGGCTCGAAGGCTGCGATCGCGGTCGCGTAGTCGCGGGCCGCCGGTTCGATCTCGGGGATCGACCCCTCCATCGCGCCTGCGGCCTCCAGACGGGTGCGGATCTTGGTGACCTGCCCGACCGGAACCACTGCGTAGTTCTCCAGGGGGCGGTCGCCGGCCAGCTTCGGCGAGACCGTATTCCGGTAAGTCTCCAGAGCCTTGGCGAACAGTCCCGAGCTTTCGTTGGCGGCGATGATGTAGGCGTTGGACTTGGCGACCTCCGTCTGTTCGGCCGACGCGGAGCCCTGCGCGGCGCCGTCCTTCCCCTCGCCGTTGCACCCCGCGAGGCAGGCCGCCGCCAGCATAGCAAACCCCGTCACCCGCGCGCGAACGCGATGCCCCATCTTCGACCCCTCTGCCCTGCCGACCGCAACGCGAAGCCATCCGTCCGTTCCCGGACGAGAGGACTCCGACCCCGGCCGCGACGATTCTCCTGGCCGACGCATGTATCGCGGCGCTTCGACCCTGCCAGTCCTCGTGCGGCACGCCACGCGATAGGCCTAGGCGGGCGAGGATGCCGGACGCCGGCTGCATCGTCCGGCTCGACGCATCCTGGGGCGAACGGCGGACCACGGGACGGGGCGCGCGGCTTGCATCTCGAATGCGCTTCGGGCTTCGGGCGGGCCTCCGGCCGTCGCCGCCTGGGAAAGCGTCAGGTCCGGCCGTCAGAGATACCAGATCACGAGAAGGCACGCGGTCATGAAGGCCGCCCAGATCATCCAACGCGTATTCGTCGTCATACAGGCCCCTGATCTGCACCCGGTCGCCGACGGGTTCGGGACGTACGGACGGCGGGTTTCACGCGTCCAAAACCTGACGACCCGGTTCCGCGCGAGCCGCGTGAAGCCGGGTCGTCGCCTTATACGGCAGGCATTCGTGATTACCGGAACGACCGCCCCGAGAGAGCTACGGGATGTCGGCGCCGAGATCGCCGTTCGTCGAGTATGTCACCCCTTCCACGACGATCGGCGTGCCGTCGTCGTAGCCGTCACGGTATGGCTCCCCCAGATCCGCTCCGAACTCGTTGGCCGCCGTATGGGCGATGGCTTCGGCCGAGTTGCTCCAGTAGGCGTCGTCTGTCGCGTTCTGGTCGAGGCCGCCGGGCAAGGCCACGTGCGCGAACTCCGAACCCAGCGCGGCGGCGGGGCTGATGATGTCGCCGTCCGAGAGCTGCAAGCCGACATCGGGGTTCCAGACCACGCCGGACCCGTCCGCCAGCGCCTCGTCCGCCCACACGCTGCTATGGTCGAAGTGGACGTCGGTGCCGCTCACAGCGTCGACGATGTCGCTCGCCTGGTCCGAGCCTTGGAGATGAAGGAGCGCAAGCTCCAAATTGTTGGCGTCCTGAGTGGTCGCGTTGTGCATGTCGAAGTCGTTGGCGTTGGTGCGATCGTCGCCCCAGGTGACCTCGGTCTGCTTCGTCGCGTTCTTGCTGGCCATCAGCATTCACCTCTGTGTCGGGATCTGGAGATAAGTGTTGGCAGAGACTTGCCGCATCTATCCGCCGTCGCTCGCGTCGCTGCGCGGGCGAACGTCTGCGATCGTGCCGTTAAGCGCTGGATCCGGCGGGCGGAATTTCTTATCCGGTGCTCGGCAGCACTTTCAGATCCACTGATTTCTACCGCACTGTTCATTGCGGGATCGAGCCTAACCACTGCTCGCGGTCGGTCAAACTATTTGTCGGAGGTGGTAAATTGCCGGCTAAACCACTCGACGGGCAGCGTTTTCGTGGGTGCCCGGCTCGCCTCGCCAATCGACGTCGGCCATGCGTCTGCCACAATCGGTCCTCGGTCGAGTGCCTTCCGTCGTCGCCGACGGCGCGGTGCGCGCTGCCGCATGGACCTTGGCGATGTTCGTGCCTTGCGCGCCCGATCCGACGCCGACAATCCACGGATCAGCGGTGCGATGATGGCTCGTATGGCGCTGCCGCGGGCTCGAATGGCGTCCGCCGCCACGATGCGGACATCGTGCACATCGCGCTGCCCTCACGTTTTGCTGATCGCCGTTCTTCTCGGTTCGTGTTCAGAAGGGCACCAGGGCGCCGCTCATCGCAAGGAAGACCACGAGGCCGATGATCGGGCCGAAGGCTGCGAGGAAGTGCGCCCATCGGACCACGCGAACGATCACGCAAGTCCGCGCCCAACCTTGCCGGCGCGCCTGCCACTCGACGAGGCCGCAGGCCAGTATCGACGGGACATAAAACCAAAGCGCGAAGCGACCGACGATCCACCACCTGCGGTACGCATCACCCGGGTCCGGCCTGCCCGGGATGGCGGCGTCGAGCATGAGAGCCGCGACCGGAACGCCGAGGAAAGCGATGTAGGGGACGGCGTCCAACAGGTCGCCTAAACTGCGCTGAACCGGGCGGCGTCGCTTGGTGGACCGTCTGCGTGCCGTCGCGGCTTCCGCCGCGCGATCCCGTTCGGAATCGGTGGTGTCGTGCATGATCGTCCCGTTCTGAACGGCGCGTCACCGTCGAGACGTCGCTCGGGGTGCATTCTGCATTGATAGTGGATGCATCCGGCTTAGGATCCGTTGAGTTGCAGGCGGGGGATCGGCGTGTTGGGTTTTCTGAATCGTCTTCTCGGCCGCGCGCAAGGGGTCCCGGAACAGGCGGTCGCCGAACCGGAGCCCCTCGATCGGGCCGACGTGGTGCACCAGATCCACGTTCTGGCACGGGGAGGCTTCCACTCGGAAGTGTCCGCGCTCACCGCCGTCGTCGAGGACTACCTCGACCCCGACCGTCTCGACCCGGAGGACCGGCGCTGGGTCGAGGCGGAGGTCGAGCGAGCCTTCGAGACCAAGCGGGCGGACGAGGCGGTCTGGCCGGCGATCACCGACTTCGACCGCCTTGTCGCCGCCTTCGACGCGCTGACGGCGACTGGCATCGTCGCCCTGCACCGCGCCGGCTACACACGTTCGGACGGCATCTCGGACGCCTGGGAGGTCTACCACCAGGGTCGGGAGGAAGGGGTCGAGGCGCGGGGCTTCGCGTTCTACCACGGGCAGGACGTGGAGGCGGTGGGCGACGGCGGTCTGTATCTCGCGTTCGGTGCCTTCGATGAACGCGACGAGATGGCGCGCCGGATCGGGGGCGAGATCGTCTCCGCCGTCGAGGCGCAAGGATTGGGCACGCGGTGGGAGGGCGACGTGGACACGCGCATCCTGATATGGCCGATCGATTGGCGAAAACGCAGTCCTGTCGACTGATCCGCCGAGGACCGCTTACCAAAACCTCGCCGAACCCTTCGACGGCCGCCTCGGGGCGAAAGCTCGCGATCGAGCAGCCCCTAGCGTCGCCGCTCACGGCGTACGGCGTCCCATGCCCTCCGCCAGCGAGTTCGCGTTCGCACGGGCGGAGGCAGATGGGTCGGATCGAGCTCCAACGGGTAATCCGCGAAGAAAACGGGCAGGCTGGACGGCCCGCCCCGCTCGGCGCGGCCGATCGCCTCCGTCAGCCAGCCGGCATAGGCCCAGTCCCGGCCTCTGCCCATCCGCACGATCCGTGGGAAGCGCTCCGCGAACAACGTGGCCAGTTCTTTTGCTGGGAGGCCCGGCGTGTCCGACCAGCCGAAGTACCGGTCCTTCGAACCCGTCGAGTAGGAAGCCACGTCTTCGCTCGATGAATGGTCGACGATACGCAGCCCGTCGTCGCTCATGTTGCCGGCATGGGTGATCGAGCAGCGCCAGTGCACACCGCTCGGTGCCAGTCCCGAGGCGAAACGGAGATGCTGGTATCCGCCCCTATGCAACTCGTGGACCATGCACAGGAGCCGTGTCGCGGATGGGTGGGCCGGACTTGGAGGCGGAACGGGAGCGGTTGGTTCGAGCATGACTGACACTCCGGGAAGAAGGCCCGTGCCAGGGCCTCTTGGCGTGCTGAACGTCCGTTATGACGCTGGATGCCCGAATCACGGTTTGTTCTCGTAAGCATTCCTGCGCGGCTGGGAGCCGCGCAGGTTTATCTCGACTGTGGTCGCTTGCTCTAAAGGCAGCTAACCGTTCACGAGCAGCCCGACGTCGAGCCGCAGGTGTCGCATTTGAGGCAGGTGCCGTTGCGGACCATGGTGAAGTTCGAGCACTCGGAGCAGGAGTCTCCGGTGTATCCCTTCATCAGGGCCTGGGCCCGGCGTTCGGCGCTGGTAGCCTTGGCGGGAGCCTCGACGCGGGAGACGTCGCGCGCCGTCGCGGCGTAGGCGAGGGGGCTGTCGAAGAGACCCTGGGCCGGCGAGGCGTCGGCCACGGGGGCGGGCTCGTCCAGCGGCGCCGTCTCGTAGTCGCGCTTGAAGGCCGCCGCCTGGCTGCCGCCCATCGTCGCGGCGCCGCGGACCGGGGCGGAGGCCACGGTCACCGGGCGCGCGACCGCGCCGGTGCCGCCGGCGGGCTTCGACTGGCCGGCCGGTGCGCCCGACCCCTGCGCGTCCGAAGACACGAGGCGGAACTTCGCCGTCTGCCCGCGCACCATGCCGCTGGAGATCGGCAGGGCGGCCGGCTTGTCGCCTTCCACGCCGCGCCCGATGGTCGAGGCGCCGAAGTCCTCCGGCTGGACGTGGGCGAGGTCGTGGCGGCCGAGATAGGACACGGCCAGCTCGCGGAACACGTAGTCGAGGATCGACGTCGCGTTTTTGATCGCCTCGTTGCCCTGGACCATGCCGGCCGGCTCGAAGCGCGTAAAGGTGAAGGCCTCCACGTATTCGTCGAGCGGCACGCCGAACTGAAGGCCCAGCGAGATGGCGATGGCGAAGTTGTTCATCATCGCGCGGAAGGCGGCGCCTTCCTTGTGCATGTCGATGAAGATCTCGCCGAGGCGGCCGTCGTCGAACTCGCCGGTGCGCAGATACACCTTATGGCCGCCGACGATGGCCTTCTGCGTGTAGCCCTTGCGACGGTTCGGCAGCTTCTCGCGCTCGCGCACCACCTTCTCGATGACGCGCTCCACGATGCGCTCGGCGATCTCGGTCGCCTGCACCGCCGCGGGAGCGGCGGCGATCGCGGCCGCCGTCTCCTCGACCAGATCGTCCTCGTCGTCCTCGTCGGCGATCAGCGAGGCGTTGAGCGGCTGGGAGAGCTTGGAGCCGTCGCGATAGAGGGCGTTCGCCTTCAGCGCGAGCTTCCACGACAGCATGTAGGCGCTGTTGCAGTCCTCCACCGTCGCGTCGTTCGGCATGTTGATGGTCTTGGAGATCGCGCCCGAGATGAAGGGTTGCGAGGCCGCCATCATGCGGATGTGCGATTCCACCGAGAGCGAGCGCTTGCCGATGCGCCCGCACGGGCTGGCGCAGTCGAACACCGGCAGATGCTCGGCCTTGAGGAAGGGGGCCCCTTCCAGCGTCATCGCGCCGCAGACGTGGATGTTGGCGGCCTCGATATCCTTGCGGGAGAAGCCGAGGAAGGGGAGGAACTCGAAGGAGAAGTCGGCGAGCTGCTCGTCGGAGATGCCGAGCACCTCTTTGCAGAAGGCCTCGCCCAGCGTCCACTTGTTGAAGGCGAACTTGATGTCGAAGGCGCTCTTCAGCCCCTCGTTCAGCGCAGCGATCTGATCGTCGCCGAAGCCCTTGGCCCGAAGCGAGCCGGGGTTGACGGCAGGCGCCTGGTTGAGGTTGCCGTGGCCGACGGCGTAGGCCTCGATCTCGGCGATCTGCGCCTCGGAGTAGCCGAGCGTGCGCAGGGCTTCCGGCACGGCGCGGTTGATGATCTTGAAGTAGCCGCCGCCGGCCAGCTTCTTGAACTTCACCAGCGCGAAGTCCGGCTCGATACCCGTGGTGTCGCAGTCCATCACGAGGCCGATCGTGCCGGTGGGTGCGATCACCGAGACCTGCGCGTTGCGGTAGCCGTGCTTCTCGCCGAGCTCCTGGGCCTGCGTCCAGGCCTGCCGGGCGCGCGCCGACAGGCGCTTGTCCTTCAGCGAGGCGTGATCGAGCGGCACCGGATCGACCGCCAGGCCCTCGTAGCCGTTGGCGAGCCCCTGCGCGGCGCGCGAATGGTTGCGGATGACGCGCAGCATTCCGTCGGCGTTGCGCTCGTAGTCCGGGAAGGGACCGAGTTCGCGGGCCATCTCGGCGGACGTGGCGTAGGACACGCCGGTCATGATGGCCGACAGGGCGCCGCAGATCGCCCGGCCCTCGGCCGAGGAATAGGGGATGCCGGCCGTCATCAGCAGGCCGCCGATATTGGCGAAGCCGAGGCCGAGCGTCCGGTAGTCGTAGGAGCGCTGCGCGATCTCCTTGGAGGGGAACTGCGCCATCAGCACCGAGATCTCGAGCACGATCGTCCACAGACGCGTAGCGTGCTCGTAGGCGTCGACGTCGAAGCGGCCGTTGGCTTCGCGGAACTGCAGGAGGTTTATGGAAGCCAGGTTGCAGGCCGTGTCGTCCAGGAACATGTATTCGGAGCAGGGGTTCGACGCGTTGATCGCGCCGGCCGCAGCGCAGGTGTGCCAGTCGTTGATGGTGGTGTGGAACTGGATGCCGGGATCGGCCGAGGCCCAGGCGGCGTAGCCGATCCGGTCCCAGAGCTCGCGGGCCTTGAGCGTCTTCGTCACCTTGCCCGTGGTGCGGCCCACCAGCTTGTGCTCGCCGTCCTGCTCCACCGCCTGGAGGAACTCGTCGGTGACGCGCACCGAATTGTTGGAGTTCTGACCGGCGACGGTGAGATAGGCTTCCGAGTCCCAGTCCGTGTTGTAGACGGGGAAGTCGATGTCCGTGTAGCCCTGGCGCGCGAACTGGATGACGCGCTTGACGTAGTTCTCGGGCACCTGGGCGCGCTTGGCGTCCTTCACGGCGCGCTTCAGCACGGGGTTCACGTTGGGGTCGAAGCACTCGTCGCCGGTGCCGCCCTCGCAGTTGACGCAGGCCGACAGGATCGCCTTCAGGTGCTTCGACACGGTCTTGGAGCCGGTCACCAGCGCGGCGACCTTCTCCTCCTCGCGCACCTTCCACTGGATGTAGGCTTCGATGTCGGGATGGTCGATGTCGACCACGACCATCTTGGCGGCGCGGCGCGTCGTGCCGCCCGACTTGATGGCGCCCGCCGCGCGGTCGCCGATCTTGAGGAAGCTCATCAGGCCCGAGGACTTGCCGCCGCCGGCCAGCTTCTCGCCCTCGCCGCGCAGGGCGGAGAAGTTGGAGCCGGTGCCCGAGCCGTACTTGAACAGGCGCGCCTCGCGCACCCAAAGGTCCATGATGCCGCCCTCGTTGACGAGGTCGTCGGCGACGGACTGGATGAAGCAGGCGTGCGGCTGCGGGTGCTCGTAGGAGGAGGCCGAGCGCGTCAGCTCGCCGGTGCGGTAGTCGACGTAGAAGTGGCCCTGGCCCGGGCCGTCGATCCCATAGGCCCAATGGAGGCCGGTGTTGAACCACTGCGGCGAGTTGGGCGCGACCTTCTGGGTGGCGAGCATATACGCCAGCTCGTCGCGGAAGGCGCGCGCGTCCTCCTCCGACTGGAAGTAGCCGCCCTTCCAGCCCCAGTAGGTCCAGGTACCGGCAAGGCGGTCGAACACCTGGCGGGCATCCATCTCCGAGCCGGTGCGCTCAGCCTCGGGCAGGGCGGACAGGGCGTCCTCGTCGGCGACCGAGCGCCAGAGCCAGGAGGGGACGTCGTTCTCCTCGACCTTGCGCAGGGCCTTGGGCACGCCCGCCTTGCGGAAGTACTTCTGGGCGAGGATGTCGCTCGCGACCTGGCTGAACTGGGCAGGAACGTCGATGTCGGCCAGGCGGAAGACCACCGAGCCGTCCGGGTTGCGGATCTCGCTCGTGGCCTTGCGGAACTCGATGGAGTCGTAGGCGCCCTGGTCGGCCCGCGTGTATCGGCGTTCGATCTTCATGCCCATGGCTCTGCCCTCACGACGACCGGCTCGGATGGTCGACGCACCCTACGGATGCGGCATCTCGGCCAGTGAATTGAACTGATCCAGCGTGTCGGCACTAACGGTGGTAGCTTACGCGCTGCTGAACCCAAAATATGGTGTTCGGGCACCGAATGGCAGGGGCTTGCGCCAGGGGCGTTTTGGAGTCCGTTCCGGACATGCCCGATTCGATGCGGGAGCGGATCGCGCGAACCGCTCGCAAGGCTCGGAAAACCAACGCCGAACGGTGTCGGGGGACCAACGAGCCACACATTTAAATATTTTCCGGTCGGCGTCCGTCCCTGGCGGCGGCCTGTGGAGAACTGGGGACGACGACGTCTCGGAACGCCGGGACGGGTGGACCGATCGACGCCGGACTGAGGCAGTTTGGCACGTGTGCCGCAAGGCGGTGCGCTCCTTGAGCGCACGCCCGACCGCGACCTCAGGTCAGCCGGCCGAGCCCTTGGCGATGGGCGCCTGGAACGACAGGCCGAGATCCCATGGGAAGAAGATCCACGTGTCCTGGCTCACCTCGGTGATGAACGTATCCACCAGCGGCCGCCCCTTGGGCTTGGCGTAGACGGTGGCGAAATGCGCCTTCGGCAGCATGGCGCGCACCAGGGCCGCCGTCTTGCCGGTGTCGGTGAGGTCGTCGACGATCAGGATGCCGTCGCCGTCGTCCTCGCGCAGGGAAGGGGCGATGTCCTTGAGGACCTGCAGTTCCCCTTGCGTGTCGTACTCGTGATAGGAGGCGATGCAGACCGTCTCGATCAGGCGCGTGCCGAGCTCGCGGGCGATGATCGCGGCCGGCACGAGGCCGCCGCGCGTGATGCAGACGATCGCCTTCCACTCCGCGCGCTGCCCCGCCAGCCGCCAGGCCAGCGCCCGCGCGTCGCGGTGGAACTGCTCCCAGGAGACGGGAAAGGACTTCTCGGGGGTGGACATCGGCGACGACTCCTTGAACCTGCCGCACCCGTTATCGCGTCGGCGCGCGAGCGGCAAGCCGGAGGCTCAGGCAGGCTTGGCGCCCGCCGCGACAAGCCCTTCGATCATGGTGCGGATGTCGGCGGCGGCGTCGTCCCGGGCGGCCTCGCTGCGCGAGCGGACCACGAGCTCGGTCGTGCAGCGATGGCCGTCGAACTTCGGATAGGAGCCGATCGCCGTTTCGGGGTGCCGCTTCTGGATCTCGCCGAGCGGCCCGCCGACATCGCCTTCGCCGACGGGGCAGGGGATCGCGACGCTGGTCATCACGGGGCCGGCCGGCAGGGTCGGCAGCACGTTGTCGAGCATCGCGGTGAAGATTCCCGGCACGCCCGCCATCACGAACACGTTTTCCACGCGGAAGCCGGGCGCGACGGAGACCGGATTGTCGATCAGCGTGGCGCCGCGCGGCGTGCGCGTCATCCGGCGGCGGGCTTCGGTGAAGGGCAGCGAGCGGCCCTCGTAATAGGCGGCGAGCCGGCGCTCCGCTTCCGGATGGGGCTCCACGGCAAGGGCGAACGCCCGGCCCACCGCATCGGCGGTGATGTCGTCGTGCGTCGGGCCGATGCCGCCCGAGGTGAAGACGAAGTCGTGGCGCGCGCGCAGTGCGTTCAGCGCCGCGACGATCTCGTCCTCGACGTCCGGCACGATGCGCACCTCGCGCAGGTCGAGCCCGGCTAGCGTCAGCACCTGCGCCAGATGCGCGATGTTGCGGTCCTTGGTGCGGCCGGACAGGAGCTCGTCCCCGATCGCCAGCATCGCCGCCGTGTGAACCCTCGTCTCGTCGATCATCGAATCCCTCCGCGTGCCGCCCAAGGTTTGCGGCGAAACCGCGCCCGAGGGAAGGGCGGGCCCGACGGTGCGATCGGGTAAACGGTGCGTCACGTCGCGCCCCCTCGTATTCCGGGGCGCGAGGCGCTCTAAGTGCGGCCACGGAAAGGGTCCGGGCGCCGCCCGGACGGCCGACACGAGACGAGGTTGCGATGGCGAAGGTACTGGTTCTCTACTATTCGAGCTACGGCCATATCGAGACCATGGCGAAGGCCGTGGCCGAGGGCGCGCGCGAGGGCGGCGCCGAAGCCGATATCCGCCGCGTGCCCGAAACGGCGCCCGCCGAGGTGGTGAAGGCCGCGGGCTTCAAGGCGGACCACGACTTCCCCGAGGCCCAGCCGGAGGACCTGGCGAACTACGACGCGATCATCGTCGGCGTGCCGACCCGCTACGGCAACATGGCCTCGCAGATGGCCGCGTTCTGGGACCGTACGGGCGGCCTCTGGGCGCAGGGCAAGCTGATCGGCAAGGTCGGCGGCGCGTTCTCCTCCTCGGCGACCCAGCACGGCGGCAACGAGGCGACGATCCTTTCGGTCCACAAGACGCTGCTGCATCATGGGCTCGTGCTGGTGGGCCTGCCCTATTCGTTCCAGGGGCAGATGGCGTCGGACCAGATCGTGGGCGGCTCTCCCTACGGTGCGACCACCATCGCCAACGGCGACGGCTCGCGCCAGCCGAGCGAGATCGAACTCGACGGCGCCCGGTTCCAGGGCCGTCACATCGCGCAGATCGCGGGCAAGCTTTCGGCCTGATCGACCATGCCCGGCCCGTCGCGACGCGGCGGCCGGGCATGTCCACCCGTCGGCCGGCTTACCGGTGCGGCGTCTCGGCGAAGGAGGCGGTGTCCATGTCAGCGGACAGCGCGTCGCGCAGCCGGCCGAGCGCCAGATTGTCGCGGCGCAAGTGCAGCAGCAGGTCGGACGCTTTTTCGTCCCCGAACTCGAGCCAGGGATCGGACGGAACGGATGCTGACAAGGGGATGCGCTTGATTTCAGACATTGACCGATCCTCCTCGAACCGCCTCCATGGATCCAACCCTCGGCCCGAGATGAACACGCCGTCGGGCGGAAGACAAATGAAACCTGCGAAAGTGTTTGCGACACTTTCGCAGCCACATGCTGATCGGGTAGCCCGGCGCACCAAGTTTTGAGCGTTTCCGTACGCCCCGATTATTTGGTCTGATTTAAAGCCGGAAGATCGGGTCGCAAACGACCGATGTGGTGCAGGCGGCGGGACTCGAACCCGCATGCCACTCGGACAACGGATTTTAAGTCCGTCGCGTATACCGTTTCGCCACGCCTGCGACGCGCCGGACGCAATCTCGTCCTGCGCGGTGTCCGCTTCTAGTCCGGCGCGCGGCACGGCGGAAGGGGTGCGGCTTTACAAGTCGGCTCCGTTGCCGCATGGAGCGGGTCACGGAAACGCGATGGAAAGGGAGCGCGCGATGCCATTTGTTGCTTCGATCGGCGGAGTCCCGCTCCTGATTATCGGCGCCGGCGTCCTTTCGCTCTGACCGCCGCCCGATAGCGCGGTCGCCGAAAGCACGTCCGGCGGCGACGACAGGGCGCGCGAAGCGCATCGTCCCATCCCCACCGACCGGGCCACGGCCCCACCGATGTCCAGGCGCGCCGATCCGGCTTCGCGCCGTTCCGAGATATAGACACCTCCCATGCCGAACGCCGATTTCCGTCCGGGCGTCGAGGCGGCGCTGACCGCGCTGCGCGACCTGTTTCCCGAAACGCCCCTCCAACTCAACGAGCACCTGTCCCGCCGCTACGGCGCGCGCGTCTTTCTGAAGCGCGAGGACCTCACCCCCGTGCGCTCCTACAAGATCCGGGGCGCCTTCAACTTCATGCGCAAGCGCATCGAGGCGGGCGAGGCCGCCGCGCGCTTCACCTGCGCCTCGGCGGGCAACCACGCGCAAGGGTTCGCCTTCGCCTGCAAGCATTTCGGTCTCAAGGGCCGGGTCTTCATGCCGGTGACGACGCCGCAGCAGAAGATCGCCAAGACACGCATGTTCGGCGGCGACGCCATCGAGATCGAGCTGGTGGGCGACATCTTCGACGAAAGCTACGCTGCCGCGCGTCGCTACGCCGAGACCAGCGGCGCGGCCATGGTGCCGCCCTTCGACCATGCCGACATCGTGGAGGGTCAGGCGACCGTCGGGCTGGAGGTGATGCAGCAGCTCGGGACCGAGCATCCCGAGATGCTCGTGCTTCCGGTCGGCGGCGGCGGCCTCGCCTCGGGCATGACCCGCATCTTCGAGGGACCGGGTTCGCCTGACATTCGTCTGGTCGAGCCGCTCGGCGCGCCGAGCCTTCGCACCAGCCTGATCGAGGGGCGCCGCGTCCGTCTCGAGCAGGTCGACGGGTTCGTGGACGGTGCGGCGGTGGCCGAGATCGGGGCGCTGCCCTTCGAGATCCTGAGCCGCTTCACGCCCGAGCATGTCCTGCTGTGCCCGGAAGGCCGTCTCTGCCAGACCATGATCGAGATGCTCAACGTCGAGGGCATCGTGCTGGAGCCGGCCGGCGCGCTGGCGATCGACGCCCTGCGCGCGCTCGGCGGCGAGGTGCGCGGCAAGACGGTGGTGCTGGTCGTCTCGGGCGGCAACTTCGACTTCGAGCGCCTGCCCGACGTGAAGGAGCGGGCGCTGCGCTTCGAGGGGCTGAAGAAGTACTTCATCCTTCGCCTCGCCCAGCGCCCGGGCGCGCTGCGCGACTTCCTGGCGCTGCTCGGCCCGGAGGACGACATCTCGCGCTTCGAGTACCTGAAGAAGTCGGCGCGCGACTTCGGATCGATCCTCCTCGGCATCGAGACGCGCAACGCCGGAAACTTCGACACGCTGCTGGCGCGCTTCGCGGAGTCGGGCATCCGCTATCAGGACATCACGGACAACCAGATCATGTCGGATCTCCTGATCTGAGCGGATCCGTCAGGTGCCGAGGGTCCGGCGGAGCCAATCGGCGATCCGCCGGGCCAGGGGTTCGGTGGTGGCGGGCGAGCGGATGTCGCCCGCGATGACATGCTGCGAAGGGTCCGTGCTGTCGTCCACCAGGATCGTCTCGTGCGGGCCGCCCCAGCGCGCGGCGATGGCTTCCGTCCGCTCCGGCCGCACCACCTCGTCGCGCAGCGAATACACGAACAGCGCGGGCGTTCGGATCGCCGAAACGTCCAGACCGTTCGCAACTTCCGTAAGCCGGGCCATCGGCAGCAGCGCGGCGGTCGGGTAGGTGGCGGTCCAGACGCCGGTCGCAGCCTCCGCGGCGGGACGCTCCGAGCCGTAGGTCTGCGACGAGAGGTAGGGCATCAACTCGCGCGCGAAGGGAACGGTGAGCAGGAACGAGCGCCAGTCCCGGAGCGCGAAGTTGGGCGACACCTCGATTAGCGCGGCGAGCCCCTCCGACAGGTCCGGCCGGCTCGCCGCGACCGTCGAGAGCGTCGCGCCGGTGGAGGTGCCGATCACGACCACGCGTTCGCCGATCGCGCGCCCCACGGCCATGGCCTCGGCGAAGTCGTCGATCCAGTCGCCGACCTCCGCCTGCTCCATCGCAGCGGCGTCGCGGCCGTGGCCCGAAAGGCGGGTGTAGAAGAGGTTGGCGCCGAGCGCGCGCGCCACGTCGTCGGCGAGCGGGCGCGTCTCGCCCTTGGAGGCGGAGAAGCCGTGGATATAGACGATCGCCAGCGGCGTCTTGGCGCGCGAGGCGGGATACGCCCAGACGATCTCCTTCTCCGCCTGCGGGCGCAGGTTCGGCACGTTCGCCTCCTCGCCCGCAAGGTAGGCCACGGGGTCGGTGCCGATCACGGCCGGGTCGAACCGGGTGTCGAGGCGCACGGGCTCGCGCGGGCCGAAGGCCCATGCAAGCGCCAGCGCGACCAGCACGAGGCCGACCACGACCAGTGCGATGCGCCACAGGATGCGCCGCCTGCGTGCGGCGGCCGGCGTCGGCCCGGCCGCGCCGGGCTTCGGTGCGGGATCAGTCGTCGTCATGGGCGGCCGTGGTCACTTCGCGGGTTGAGACCGGGCGGAAGCCGACCTTCCGATAGAGAGGCAAGGCGGCGGGGTGATCCAAGGTGTTGGTCTCCACCGTCAGCGCGCTCGGCATCTCGTCGAAGCCGGCGACGATCGCCTGACTCAGGAGATGTCGCGCCAGCCCCTGGCCGCGGAATTCCGGCATGATGCCGAAATGGACGAGCCGCGTCTCGCGCGGGGCGCGGCCGGCGTCGAGCTCGAACCAGCCGGCCGGGGCGCCGTCGCAGTAGAGGATGCGCATGCGCACGTTGGGAGCGTGGATCTCGCGCGACAGGGCCTCGTCGCCGAGGTTGCGCGAGGTCCAGTGGTGGCCCCGGCCCACCGCCGCGTACAGGAAGCGGTAGTAGGCCAGGGGAATCTGCCGCACCTTGAGGACTTCGTAGACCCGGCCGTTGCGGGGCGCGGGCACGGGCGGCTCGGGAGGCTGGTGCATCACGAGCTGCGTGACGGTTGTCCTCAGAATGCGCATGGAGGTCGGTTCAAGTCCCCGGCTTGGCTGGTCCGCCTTCCACAGGCGTGTCGGGGCGCGAGCCCCATTCGGTCCAGGAGCCGTCATAGAGCTTCACATCGCTCTTGTGGAGCGAGGCCAGGGCGAAATTGATGGCGGCGGCGGTCACGCCCGAGCCGCAGGATGTGACCACGGGTGCGTCGAGGTCGATCCCCGCCTGCACGAACAGCCGCTCCAGCGCCTCCGGCGCCTTCAGGCGGCCGTCCTCGGACAGGTCCGAGGCGGGCAGCGAGTGCGCGCCCGGCATGTGGCCGCCGCGCACGCCGGGGCGGGGCTCCGGCGCCTCGCCGTGGAAGCGGGCGGCGGGGCGCGCGTCCGCGATCTGGCGCGAACCGCCGGCCACAATGGCGCGCATCTCGTCCAAGGTGGCAACCGCGCCCGCGTCGAACGTCGCCTCGAAGCGCGCCGGCGTCGGGTCGGGCTCGCCCGTTTCCACCGGCAGCCCCGACGCGACCCAGGCGGGAAACCCGCCGTCCAGGATGCGCACGTCCTTCGCGCCGAACGTTCGCAACATCCACCAGACGCGCGGCGCGCTGAACAGGCCCAGGCCGTCGTAGACGACGATCGTGTCAGTGCGACGGATGCCGAGCGCGCCGGCGGCCTGGGCGAACACCGCCGGCGAGGGCAGGGTGTGCGGCAGGTCGGAAGCGGTGTCCACCACCGCGTCCTGGTCGAAGAACACCGCGCCCGGAACGTGCCCGGCGATGTATTCGGGATGGGCGAACCGCCGCTGCGCCGGCAGGTACCAGGAAGCGTCGACGATCGACAGGCCGGGGCGGCCGATCTCCGCGCCGAGCTGCTGCGCGGAAACCAGGAACGGGTTGGTGGTCATCGCGGCCTCGCTGCGTGAAGGGCGTCGGTCTAGGCGGTCGGCGCGCCGAAACGAAGGCGGAAGCGGCGGTTGCTGCGCCCCTTCTTCTCGATCTTGGCGACGTGGATCTCGCCGATCTCCTGCGTCTCGCCGACATGCGTGCCGCCGCAGGGCTGGGAATCCACCGCGCCGTCCTCGCCGATGGCGACGACGCGCACCCGGCCGTTGCCGCGAGGCGGGCGCACGTTTGCGGATTTCACGAGGCCCGGATTGGCGTCGAGCTCCTCGTCGGTGATCCAGCGGGTGAACACCTTGTGGTTCTCAGCCACGAGCCTGGCGAGCGCGCGGGTCACCTCGTCCTTGTCGGTCTCGGCGTCGGGAAGGTCGAAGTCGAGCCGACCCTCGTCCTCGCCGACCGCCGCGCCGGTGACCGGGTAGGGGCACACGACCGTCAGGAGATGCATCGCGGTGTGCATGCGCATCAGCTTGTAGCGGCGCGGCCAGTCCACATGCAGGACGATCGTGTCGCCCGGGGCCGGCCGGTCGCCTTCGCCTTCGCCTTCGGCGATCTGCAGAACGATCGTCGCGCGGTCCTCGCCGTAGCGCGTGTCGGCGACGGCGATCTGCCGCCCGTCGCCGAGCTCGATCCAGCCCGTGTCGCCCGGCTGGCCGCCGCCCGCGGGGTAGAAGTTGCAGCGGTCCACCACGATGCCGCGCTCGCCCTCCAGCGCGACGACGCGCGCTTCCAGCGTCGAGAGATAGGCGTCCTCGAGATAGGCCGCTTCCGTTCGCGCCATGGCTCAGGCCGCCTCGTAGGGGATGTCGAAGCCGGGCTCGCGCTCCAGCCAGGCCGGCACGGGCAGGTTCTTCTCGCGCAGGAAGGCCGGGTTGAAGAGCTTCGACTGGTAGCGGTTGCCGTAGTCGCACAGGACCGTCACGATCGTGTGGCCCGGCCCCATCTCCCAGGCCATGCGGATGGCCCCCGCGATGTTGATGCCCGACGAGCCTCCGAGGCAAAGGCCCTCCTCGCCGATCAGGTCGAAGATGATCGGCAGCGCCTCCTGGTCGGGGATCTGGTAGGCGAAGTCCGGCGCGAAACCCTCGAGATTGGCGGTGACGCGTCCCTGGCCGATACCCTCGGTGATCGAGCTTCCCTCCGACTCGAAGGCACCGGTCGTGTAGTAGCTGTAGAGGGCGGCGCCCATCGGGTCGGCGAGGCCGATCTTGATGTGGCCGGAATGGCGCTTGAGGCCCATCGCGGTGCCTGCGAGCGTGCCGCCGGTGCCCACGGCGCAGATGAAGCCGTCGACCTGCCCGCCGGTCTGCTGCCAGATCTCCTCGGCCGTGGTGACCACATGGCCGTCGCGGTTGGCCGTGTTGTCGAACTGGTTCGCCCAGATCGCGCCGGCGGCCTCGGTGCCCGCCAGTCGCTCGGCGAGACGGCCGGACAGCTTCACGTAGTTGTTCGGGTTCTTGTAGGGGACGGCCGGCACCTCCACGAGCTGCGCGCCCCAGAGGCGCAGGGCGTCCTTCTTCTCCTGGCTCTGCGTCTCGGGAATGACGATCACCGTCCGATAGCCGAGCGCGTCGGCCACCATGGCGAGCCCGATGCCGGTGTTGCCGGCCGTGCCCTCGACGATCGTTCCGCCGGGCTCGATCAGGCCGCGGGCCTCGGCGTCGCGGATCATGAACAGGGCGGCCCGGTCCTTGACCGATTGGCCGGGATTCATGAACTCCGCCTTGCCGTAGATCTCGCAGCCGGTCAGCTCGGAAGCCTTGGCGAGGCGGATCAGCGGCGTGTTGCCGATGGCGTCTATGACGGCATTGTATCTGGGCATGAGATCCTGGCGGCCGGATTCGTTTGTTCGGACGGTAAGGTGCGGCGCCGGGCGAGACAAGAAAGGGGTTGCTGCGGGAAACCCGAAGGGCGCAACCCGTTTTCGCGAACGAGGAGGCGGAGCCCCAGTCGGTTTCAGGCGTGACCGGCGGGCTCCATGCGGTGGAGGTCGGTCCGTGGCGGCCGTGCGGGGCGCGCGCCGCCGCGCATCGCCTCGCTCAGCGCAAGAAGGTCGCCTTCCTCCGGTTTCCACCCGCAGGGGCAGCCGGCAGGGTCGAGATGGACCGCGGCTATCTCGCGATAGACCGCGCCCAGGGCGCGCGCCACGGACTCCAGGGCCGTGAGCGGCGGCGTGCGTCCGTCGCGCATCGCAGCCTCGAACAGCCGGGCGAGGCCCTGCCGGATCTCCAACTCCTGCGCGAGCGCGTCGGCCGATGTCGGCGCGCTCATGCGCGGGCGTCCGCGCGTTCGGCGGTTCCGACGAGGTCCACCACGCGCCGCGTCCGCCCGTCGAGGCCGGCATAGGACTGGAAGTCGTCCATCTCGCCGTGCCGGAGACGGCGCAGCGCCTCCCGCAGTTCGGCCGCCGAGACACGGCTGCGCACCATTTCCTGCACCACGACGGCACTGACCGGACCCAGGACGGCCAAGACTTCGACTGGTGTGACGACGCTCATCGCATGTCCCCGCGAGATTACCTGCAACAGGGTGGTCGTATCACACGAGGACTACTTCGCAAGTCGTTGGAATCAGATGATAATTATTCCAATTCCAAGCTTGTGGTCCGAGGCCGTCCGTCAGCCGAGCGCGGCTTGCGCCGCCGCGACGATGCGATCCTGCGTCGTCTCGTCGAGATAGGCGTGCATCGGCAGGCTGACCACCTCGTCGCACAGCCTGTCGGTGACGGGCAGCCCGTTGCCGCCGACCGGCCAGTGCCGGTAGGCGGTCTGCCGGTGGAGCGGCTTTCCGTAATAGATGACGGTGGGTACGCCCGCTTCCTTCAACGACGACATGAAGGCGTCGCGTCGTCCGTCCGGCACGCGGATCGTATATTGCGCCCAGGTCGACACGATGTCGTCGGCGATCGCCTGCGGCGCGGCGATGCCGGACAACGCGGCCGTGTAGCGGGCGGCGACGCGCATGCGCGCCTCGATCTCCTCGGAGAACAGCGTCAGCTTCTCGATCAGCACGGCGGCCTGGAAGGTGTCGAGCCGGCCGGTGAGGCCGAGACGGACGTTGTCGTACTTGTCGCTCCCACCGCCGTGGACGCGGATCGAGCGGAGGACGTCGGCGAGCGCCGCGTCGTCGGTCTGGATCGCGCCGCCGTCGCCGTAGCAGCCGAGCGGCTTGGCCGGATAGAAGCTCGTCGCCACCACATCGGCCCAGGCGCCGGCCATGCGACCGTCCAGCGTGGAGCCGAACCCCTGCGCCGCGTCCGAGATCAGGCGCAGGCCATGGTCGTCCGCGACGGCGCGGATCGCGGGGTAGTCGGCGATCTGCCCGAACAGGTCCACCGCGATGATCGCACGCGGCTTGAGCTGCCCCTTCGCGACCACCTCCTCGACCGTGCGGCGCAGGTGCGCCGGGTCCATGTTGAACGTGTCGGGCAGCACGTCCACGAAAACCGGCGAGGCGCCGACGAGGCCGACCACCTCGGCGGTGGCGGCAAAGGTGAAGCTCGGCACGAACACCGCGTCGCCCGGCCCGATGCCCCAGGCCATGAGCGGCATCAGGAGCGCGTCGGTGCCCGAGGCGCAGGAGATCGTGTGGGCCATGCCGCCGAAGTTGGAGAGCTTCGTTTCGAGCTCGGCGACGTCCGGCCCCATGATGAAGGAGCCCTGGTCCATGATGCGCGAGAAGCGGGCCTCCACGCGGTCGCGGATCCGGTCGCGCTGCGTGGCGAGGTCGATGAAGGCGATGGTCTGGCTCATGTCGGTCCTTCGGGATTCGCGCCCATGGCGGCGGGCCGTGCGGCCCATCCGGCCGGTCGCGGCGGGGTTGGAAGCGTCGGGTTGCAGGGCTACCGGTTCACGCCGGCAAATCAAGCGCGTTGCGCCCCCGCCGCATCACGTTTGGCTCCCGCCGCTCGCGGGGCGTGATGAGGTGGGCCCTTCGGCGGACAGCAGCGCACGATAGACGTCCTGGATCCGCGCCGCGACGTCGGCTTCGGTGAAGCCGTGCCGCGCGCGGGCCGCAGCGGCCGCGCCCATGCGCTCGGCCAGCGCCCGGTCGGCCGCCAGCCGCACGATCGCCGTCGCCAGCGCCGCCGCGTCCTCCACCGGCACCACGTAGCCGTCGACCCCGTCGCGCACGAAGCTGCGGCAGCCGGGCACGTCGGTGGTCAGTGACGGGCGCCCGCAGGCAGCGGATTCGAGAAGGGTGCGCGGCAGGCCCTCGCCGCCGCGCGAGGGCAGGCAGGCGACGTGGTGCTCGCGCCATACCGCGGCGGCCGAGGTGGTGGGGCCGTGCCAGGCGATGCCGGGCCGGCCGGACCACTCGCGCAGCGTCGCCGGCGGGATCGCCTTGGGATTCGACGGGTCGGGCGCCCCGTAGAGCGAGAGCGAGACGTCGAGGCCCCGGTCGCGCGCTTCGCGAACCGCCTCCACCGCCGTGTCGATGCCCTTCGACCACAGCATGCGCGACACCACCGCGATGCGCAGCGGGCCACCCGGCGGCAGCGGCGTTTCGGGATAGGCCGCCGGGTCGATCCCGGCCCCGCCGAGGATGGTGACATCGGGCGCCGACGGGTCGAGGCCGAGCAGCCTCGGGTCGTCTTCGTTCTCGAACACGAAGCGCGTGCGGCGCGTGGCGAGCGGCCCGCGGATGATCCGTCGCAGGGCGAGGCGCGCGGCGCGGCCCGTTCGGTCCGTCTTGGCGCCCAGGAAGCCAAGCCCGGTCAGCGCGTAGACCCGCCGGGGCAGGCCGGCCAGCGCGCAGGCCGCGCCGCCGACCAGGATCGGCTTGAGCGAGATGCAGTGGACGATGTCGGGCCGTTCCTGGCGCAGGATACGCGCCAGCCAAACGACCGTCGCCCCGGCCGCGAGCGGGTTGAGGCTGCGCCGCTCGGCCTCGAGCGGCCGGACGCGCGCGCCCGTCGCCTCGATCGCTGCCGCATGGTCGCGGACCCGGGCGATCACCGTCACGTCGAACCCCATCGCGACGGCGGCCCGCGCCATCGGCAGGAAATGCGAGGCGAAGAACCAGTCCTCGGTGACGACGAAGGCGAGCTTGGGCAAGCGGGGGCGGCTCCAGGGGACGATGGGTCCGGGTTAGCGGTCGGCGCGCGGAATGGAAAGGGCGGCGCGAGGACCCTATCCTTCGGGGCGACGGGAAAGGCATCGGCTCATGACGCTCGCGGACGCACTGGTTCTCCTTGGTTTCGTGGCGCTGTCGGGGCTGGTCGCGACGAGCGGCGTCCTGTTCCGGCCGGGCCCGTGGTACGCGGGCCTACGCAAACCGACATGGACCCCGCCGAACCGCGCCTTCCCGATCGTGTGGTCGATCCTCTACCTGCTGATCGCCTTGTCCGGCTGGCTGGTCTGGCGCGCCGCCGGCTGGCAGCCGGTCCCGTTCGTCCTGTTCGGCCTGCAGATGGCACTGAACTTCCTCTGGTCGTGGCTGTTCTTCGGCCTGCGTCGTCCGCTCTGGGCGCTGGCCGATATCGGGCTCCTCGCGCTCGCGGTGGCGCTCACGGCACTTGCCTTCGCCCCGCACAGCGCGACGGCCGCGCTGCTTCTCGTGCCGTATCTCGCCTGGGTGTGCGTGGCGGCGCTTCTGAACCTGTCGGTCTGGCGGCTCAACCGCGAACGGGGCGTCTTCGCCTGAACGCGGACGTGTTCGATTCGCCGGGGACGCCGCCTTGACCGTTCCGGTCCGGCGGGCGCAAAGCCCGGGTCGAAACCAGATCGGCTTCCCGGAGAATCGGCAGTGAGCTTTGCAATCTACCCGAGCCTGAAAGGCCGCACCGCCTTCGTCACAGGGGGTGCCTCGGGCATCGGCGCGGAAACTGTGCGTGCCTTCGCCGCGCAGGGCTCGCGCGTCGGATTCGTGGATATCGACGCGGCGCGCGGCGAGGCGCTGGCCGCCGAGCTCGGCGCCGACGTGGCCTTCGAGGCGTGCGACCTGCGCGATATCGACGCGCTGCGGGCGGCGTTCGGGCGGCTGAAGCAGCGCGTCGGCGCGGCCGGCGTCCTCGTCAACAACGCGGCGCGGGACGACCGGCACGGCTGGGAGGACGTGACGCCCGACTACTACGACGAGCGCATCGCCGCGAACCTGCGCCACGCGTTCTTCGCCACGCAGATCGTGGCGCCGGACATGATCGCCGCCAAGGCAGGCTCGATCGTCAATTTCGGCTCCAACTCCTGGATGCAGGCGAGCGGCGGCATGCCGGTCTACACCACCGCGAAGTCGGCGGTGCATGGCATGACCCGTTCCTTCGCGCGCGACCTCGGGGTCCACGGCATCCGCGTCAACACGGTCGTCCCGGGCTGGATCATGACCGAGCGCCAGAAGGAGCTCTGGGTCACGCGGGAGAGCCTCGACGCGCAGCTCGAGCGCCAGTGCCTGCCGGTGCCGGTCGAACCGGTCTACGTGGCGCGGATGGTGCTGTTCCTGGCGTCGGACGATTCGGCCATGTGCACGGCCAACAACTTCATGGTCGAGGCCGGCGCCCTCTGATCCACCCTCTCGACCGAACCGGCGCCGCGGCCGCCCGAGGGGCGACCGCTTCGTTTCCCGGCAGGGCGCAAGCCTCGCACGGGTTGCGACAGTTAACCCTCGGTTAAGCCTGAGGCGCTTAGATCGGCTGGCAACGAAACGTTAATCAAGATGACCGAAGCCTTACCCACACGCAAAGCGGTCCGCCTTCGCGGCCGGTCCTTCCTGGCCCTGGTGCTTTCGCCCGAGCTTCCCTTCGGCGAATGGCTCCATCAGTTGGACGACCTGGCGCGCCGCTCCACCGGCTTCTTCCTGGGTCGTCCGATCGTCCTGGACGTCGCCGGCCTGCCGATCACGCGCGAGCAGCTCGCCGAGCTTCTGGCCGAGCTGACCAAGCGCAACGTTCGGGTGATGGGCATCGAGGGCGCGCTGCCGTCCATCCTGGCGCCGGGCATGCCGCCGGAGATGAAGGGCGGGCGCAACGCGGCCGACATCGAGGTGCCGGAAACGCCGGCCGGCGAGGCGCCCAAGGGGCAGGCGAAGGCCGCCGCGGCCGTGCCCGACGCCAAGGTGCCCGAGGCGGTGCGCGCGACGCATGTGGCGACGACGCCGTCGCTCCTGATCGAGGAGCCGGTGCGTTCCGGCCAGTCGATCATCTTCCCGGAAGGCGACGTGACCGTGCTCGGCTCCGTCTCGTCCGGCGCGGAGGTGATCGCGGGCGGCTCGATCCACGTCTACGGCGCGCTGCGCGGCCGGGCACTGGCGGGCTCGGCCGGCAACGCCAACGCGCGCATCTTCTGCCGCAAGCTCGAGGCGGAGCTCATCGCCATCGACGGTCTCTACAAGACCGCCGAGGACATCGATCCGAAGATGCGCGGCCAGGCCGTCCACGTCTGGCTCGACGATACCGTGCTGAGGACGGTCGCCCTCGCGAACTGATCGCCATGACGGCGACGGCGGGACGACCGGAAGAGAACCCAAGGAAAAGGATGGCCCCCAATGGCTGAAGTGATGGTGGTGACATCGGGCAAGGGAGGCGTCGGAAAGACGACCTCGACAGCCGCGCTCGGCGCCGCGCTGGCACAGAACGGCCAGAAGGTGGTGGTCGTGGACTTCGACGTCGGTCTGCGCAACCTCGACCTCGTCATGGGTGCCGAGCGCCGCGTGGTCTACGACCTCATCAACGTGGTCCAGGGCGACGCCAACCTCAACCAGGCGCTGATCCGCGACAAGCGCGTCGACACGCTCTGCCTGCTGCCCGCCTCGCAGACGCGCGACAAGGACAACCTGACGCAGGACGGCGTCGACCGCGTGATGGACCAGCTCCGTTCGATGTTCGACTGGGTGATCTGCGACAGCCCGGCCGGCATCGAGCGCGGCGCGACCCTCGCCATGCGCCACGCCAACGTCGCGGTGGTCGTCACCAACCCCGAGGTCTCCTCGGTCCGCGACAGCGACCGCATCATCGGCCTCCTCGACTCCAAGACCCTGCGCGCCGAGAGCGGTGGGCGCATCGACAAACACCTGCTGCTGACGCGCTACGACACCGCCCGCGCCGAGCGCGGCGACATGCTGAAGGTCGACGACGTCCTCGAGATCCTGTCCATCCCGCTCCTCGGCATCGTGCCCGAGAGCGCCGAGGTGCTGCGCGCCTCGAACCTGGGCACGCCGGTCACCCTGAGCGACGCCGGCAGCGCCCCGGCCCGCGCCTACATGGACGCCGCCAAGCGCCTGATGGGCCAGACCATCCCGATGAACGTTCCCACCGACAAGAAGGGCCTCTTCGGGAAGTTCTTCAACCGGAGGGCCGCATGAGCCTGTTCGGTTTTTTCCAGCGACGCTCCACCACCACGGCGCCCGCCGCGCGTGAGCGCCTCCAGGTCCTCCTGGCGCACGAGCGCGCCGAGATCGGCCAGAACGATCTCGTCGCCGTGCTGCGCGAGGAGATCCTCGCGGTGATCGCCAAGCACATGCCGGTGAACCGCGACAAGGTGAAGGTGAAGATGGACCGCGGCGAGCAGATCTCGACCCTCGAGGTCGACATCGAGCTGCCGCAGCTGGCCACCGCCACCGCGCATTGATCGGTCCGGCGGCCCCGCGCCGCCGGTCCTCATCCTCCATCGCGAAAAGGAGATAGCGATGAACCGAGCCGAACTCCTGGTCCGCCTGCAACGCGTTCAGCAACTGCCGCAGATGCAGGGGCGCAACATCCGCAGCATCGCGGCGGTTCTTTCGATCGAGGCCCTGCAGAAGCACGTCGAGGTGTGCGAGGCGCAGGCCGAGAAGGCGGCGACCCGCCAATAGACGACACGGGGGCCCGGCGGAAACGCCGGGCCCTTTCCGTTGCGCGGTCCCGCGCGTCCGGCCGCCGACCTGCCGGCGCGGCGCCGCTCGGCTGCCCGAGGCTCGCGGGCACGCATATGTCGCCCTGCGTCTATCCGTCTCTCGAATCGCTCTCAGAGCGGACGGGACGCGAAGGCCGTGCGTTCGGTCCGGCGCCGACCGCGCGGGAGCATGGATTCCTCGCCCTCGACGGGCCCGCGCCGCTTTGCCGCCTCAAAATCTTAACAAGTTCGGAACCGAACCCCGATCCGCGGATTCCGCGAACTGGACGAGAGAAGGGTGGGGCTATGAGCACGACGGACATCATCGACGCCTACGAGGCCGGGTTGATCACGCGCGACGAGGCGGTGGAACAGGGTCTCGTCGACAATCTCGACGCACTGTACGAGAAGGGCCCGCGCGCCGCCGGCTGGGCTCCGCGCGGCCGTCTCGCGGGAGCTCGCAGCCACGCCGGACGCTGACGGCCCGGCCTGTCCAAGGCGGATGCCACACCGTAAGAAGCTCTCGCAGAACCGAACGATTCGGAGAGTTTCATGAGCATTCGTCGTATCGAACCCGGCCGTCGCATGAGCGCGGCGGTGGTGCACGGCAACACGGTGTATCTGGCCGGACAGGTCGGCAATCCCGGCGAGGACGTCACGCAGCAGACGCAGACCGTTCTCGCCGAGATCGACCGGCTGCTCGCCGATGCGGGCACGGACAAGTCGAAGATCCTGTCGGCGACCATCTGGCTCGCCGATATGGCGGACTTCGCGGCGATGAACGCGGTCTGGGACGCCTGGGTGGACCCGGCGAACCCGCCGGCGCGCGCGACCGGCGAATCGGCACTCGCCACGCCGGACTACCGCGTCGAGATCATCGTCGTCGCGGCGATCTGAGATCGCACGGGCTGGGGCGGCGGCTGCGGTCTCCGCCTCCGCCGCTCGCCCGTGAGGGGGCGTCGGCCCATGGGGTCCGGCGCTTCCGGTCTTCGCCTCAGTAGGCGCCCTTGCCGTTGATCAGGCTGTAGGGCGTCGCGAAGAGGATGTAGAAATCCAAAAGCAGCGACCAGTTCTCGATGTAGAACAGGTCGTGCTCGAAGCGCTTCTGCAGCTTCACGTCGTCGTCGATCTCGCCGCGCCATCCCTTGAGCTGCGCATAACCGGTGATCCCGGGCTTCACCTTGTGGCGGCCGAAATAGCCGTCCACGATCTCGGTGAAGGTGATCTGGGCGCTGGATTGCGCGTGCACGGCGTGGGGGCGCGGGCCGACCAGCGACAGGTTGCCGATCAGCACGTTGAAGAGCTGCGGCAGCTCGTCGATCGAGGAGCGGCGGATGAAGCGCCCGACCCGCGTGACGCGAGGGTCGCCCTTGGTCACCAGCTTGCGGGCCGTCGGGTCGGCCATGTCGTGGCGCAGCGAGCGGAACTTCCAGACGAGGATCTCCTCGTTGTTGAAGCCGTGGCGCTTCTGGCGGAAGAAGACCGGGCCCGGCGTGTCCAGCTTGATGGCGATCGCGGTAACCACCATGATCGGCATCACCGCCACCAACGCCGCGACGCCGAAGACGAGATCGAAGCCGCGCTTGGCGACCTTGCTCCAGTCGGCGATCGGGCGATCCATGATGTCCAGCATGGGCACGTCGCCCATGTAGGAATAGGAGCGCGAGCGGAAGCGCAGATTCTGCGACAGCGCCGAGATGCGTATGTCGAGCGGAAGCACCCACAGCGACTTCAGGATGGAGAGGATACGCTTCTCCGCCGAGAGCGGCAGGGTGACGACCAGCATGTCGATCTTGGCGATCCGAGCGAACTCGGTCAGTTCGGCGATCGTGCCGAGCTTGGGATAGCCGGCGACGAGCTGGGGCGACCGGGCGTCCTCGCGGTCGTCGAATATCCCGCAGATGCGGATGTCGCTGTAGGGATGAGCCTCGAGTTGGCGGATAAACTGCTCCGCCGCCCCGCCGCCGCCGACCAGAACCACGCGGCGCTCCAGTCGACCCGTTCGGCTCCAGTGGCGGATGCGGTGCGCCAGCACGCGGCGGCCGAGCGTCATCGTGGCCATGGACGCCGCGACGTAGGCCGCGAGGCAGGCGGCACCGGCGACGTCGGCCGCGCCCGTCAGCCCGGCGCAGAGCGCGGTCGCCAGCGCGCCGGACACGAGCGCGATGGCGATGCGGGCCGGCTGTCGGCGCTGCGAGCTGAGCTGGGAGAGCTCGTAGCCGTGAAGCAGGGCGAGCGACGCGAGCGCGACGCCGGCGAAGGGGAGGATCAGAAGCGCGTCGGCGAGGCGATCGAAGGCGGCGAGGACCGCCGAGCCGATCAGCAGCAGCGCCAGGAACTCGCCCGCTCCGAACAGGCCGGACAGGAGCCGGGGCGACAGGACGTTCCGTCCGAACTGCTCGGCCACGCGGCGAGCATGCGGGTTGAGGACGCTGGCCTCGACGATCCGGGGTCTTCGATCGGGCTGGAACGTGCGAATCGCTTCGCGCGCGAAGGTTGCCTGCTCGCTTCGATTGGCGGCCATTCCGAAGGTCCTCGTGGTCCGGCGCGCATGGTGTCGCGTCCGAACGGGACCCTCTCATTCATAGGCTAATGAAGGCTCACGATCGCTTATATCATTCGAAGGAATGAGCGCATATGTGCCGGCGCGTCAGAACAGGCGCTCGCGGATCGTGATCGTGTCGCCCGGCAGCACGGGGTCGGACAGGACCACGCGGCCGGTGATGACCTGGCCGTTGACCTGCCGCGTGATGTCGGCCGTGCGCTTCTCCGCCCGCGCGGAGAAGCCGCCGGCGATGGCGACGGCGTTCTGCACCGTCATGCCGGGCACGTAGGAATACTGGCCGCCGGTGGACACCTCGCCCATGACGAAGAAGGGTCGGTACTGCTCGACCTGCACCGATACGTCCGGGTTGCGCAGGTAGCCGTTGCGCAGGGCGCCCGCGACGGCGGCGCGCACCTCGTCCGGCGTCTTGCCCCGCGCCGGCACCGATCCGATCAGCGGCACGGACAGGTAGCCGGCCTTGTCCACGACGTAGACCGCCGACAGGCTTTCCTGCTCGAACACGGTGATGCGCAGCCGGTCGCCGGCATCCAGCCGATAGTCCTGGTTGAGTGCGGCGTGAAACGCTTCGGGCGGGGGCGGCGTGGTCACGCAGCCGGCGAGCAGGCTTGCCGTGAGCGCCACCAGGGCTGCGCGTGCGACTCGCATCGAGGACTCCGGAAGCGCGTGAGAACGGGGAGGCGGCGCCTCAATTCCTGCAAAAACCTAGCGGCAACGTGGTTAATTAACCGTAAAACCCATGCCTCGTTGCCCGCGATGCTGCGGCCCTTATCCTGTGAACGCAGAGGAAGGCGAGCCGGACGGGGCAACGCCATGCCCTTCGGAGAAACCGTATGACGGACAGGCAGAGGCGGATCGAGCGAGGGGCGAGCCTTGCGCGCGTGCTCTGGTCGAACCGTGCGCGCATCGTCCTGTCGACAGGGGCGCTGGGCTTCGCCGCGTTTCTCGCGGGATCGCTGATCCCGCCGTTTCACCGAGCCACCATTCGCGTCGCCGCGGCGCCCGAGGTCTCTGCGCAGTGGACCGATGCCGTGCTGCGGGACGTCGCCGCCGAGCAGCCCGGTCGGACGAACGCGGCGCGAGCGGGCGTCCTGGCTGCCTGGGCCGACCTCATCGACCAGTCCTCCACGCTGCGGCCCGACAGCGGCGTCGAGCGCGCGGACGACGGCGCGGTGCTGGTCTGGGCCGAGGATCACGAGGCCGACGCGGCCCGCCGACGCGCAGAGGCGATGGCTGATCGCCTCGTGGCGCGTATCGAGAGCCGAGGGCCGGCGGCTGGGGTGTCCGAGCCCACCCGGTCCGACCCGCAGCCGACGCCGGCGGGCGTTCAGGCGCTGGACGCCTCGATCGCCAAGGCCCGGATCGCGCTGGCGGACGCGCAGGCGCGGCTGGCGGAGGCGCAGACCGAGGCCCCGGCCGCGGGCGACGCGGCCGCGCGGCGCCGGACATCGCTCGACGCCGGTCGAAGGGCCGCCGAAGCGGCGCGCCAGGAACTCCAGGAAACCGAACGCTTCGCCCGCGAGCTCCCGGGCGCGGCGCCGTCCGCCGCGCCGCCGGCTGTCCAGGGCCGCGCGGAATGGCGGAACTGGCGCGATGTCCGCGCGCGGCGCGACGCCGTGGCGGCCCAGGCGGCCGAGCTGTCGCGCACGCTTCTCGACGGGCATCCGCGCATGGCGATGGTGCGCCTGCGGCTGGACGACCTCGAAGGGGAGGTCGGCACCGCCGCCCGGCGCCTCGCCGACGCGCTGGGCCGCCGCGTGGCGACGCTCCGGCGCGAGGCCGACCGGCTCGACCGAACGGTTGCGAGCGAGGAAGCGGCGGACGGCGCCGATGAGGCGGCCCGGACGCGCCGCGAGGCCGCCGCCGCGCAGGTCGACGCGGCACGGCGGACCCTCGATGCGCTCGAAACGGCCCGCAGCGCGGCGGAGGCCGAGGCAGCGAGCGAGCCGGCCGTCCAGGCCGTCGCGCCGGAGGTTTCGGCGGTGCCCTTCGTTTCGACGTCGCTCGCCGAGACCGAGTATCGGCCGGACATTTGGCCGATCGTCGCGGGGTCGGCGGCGCTCGGCTTCCTCGTGTCCTCGCTCTACGCCGTGGTGGCCGCGCCGCGCCCGCAGCCGGTGCCGGCCGCTCCGTCCGAGATCGCGGTCAGGGGGCGTCGGCGTGGCGCTGTCCGGGAGGACGGGGAGGCGGCCGGCGAAAGGCGAGCCGGCAGCCTGCGCTTCGACATCACGCCGGCCGACGAACTGGTGGGCGGCATCCTGGCCAGCGAGATCGGCCGGGTGGTGATCGTTCCGATCGGATCCGACGAGCGTCCCGCCGCGGTCGAGATCGTCCGGCGCCTCGCCCTTCGGGGGCGGCCGGGCGCGCTGGTGGACCTCAGCGAGCGCCAGCTCGCCGCGTGTGCCATGGGCGTGGCGCCCGACGCGCTCGGCGTGTCGGATATGATCGCCGGCGACGCCACCTTCGCGGAGATCGCCCGCCCGGACTTCGCGACCCTGGCCGAAGCCTTCGGCGCCGGGCGCGCAAAAGTGGAGGAGGCCGCCTTTCTCGCGATGGAGCGCCGCAACGTGCTCGACTTCATCGAGCGCAATTACGAGGTGGTTCTGGTCGTGTGCGGCGGGATGCCGCTCGAGACGGTCAAATCCCTGCTGACGCCGGAGGCCGCGCTGGTCGTGACGGTGGAGGGGGAGGACGAAGACGGCATCGCGGCGGGCACCGCACGTCTTCGCGCGGCCGGGCTGGCCGACATGATCCTCGCCGACGGGCGGCAGCTCGCGACCTAGCGAAGCGGGAGACGTCGGGCGCGAAGCCTGTCGGTCAGGAACGGCGCTTGGGTTCGCGCTGCATCCAGTTGATGACGAACATCGCCGGAACGATCCAGAACAGCCCCGTCACCAGGAAGTAGACGAGGTGAACCCAGCCCGGCGAGTTCGCCAGACGCAGCGAGGCGAAGGCCGTGGCGAACACGGCGTAGACGACGACCAGCGCGAGCAGGACGACGACGCCGATGAGCTTCTTGATGCGAACGGGCATGCGCTTCTCGATCCGAACGGGCGGTTCGCACGTCCTCGCAAGTTCCGCCGCCTGCGGCAAGCGGGTAGGACAATATGAACCTTGCCATTCCCCGCGCTTCGCCCCACACCAGCCGTCGAAGCGCGGCGCGGCCGGCCCGGACGGGCCCATCGCCGAGCCGCCATCCACGGAAGGGGCAACGCTCGGGCCACGCGCCCGGCGGGGCCAGCGGGCACGATGACGACCACGACCAGTTCGACCGACAGCTTCATCGCCACCGGCGCCATGCCGCCCCGCGTCGCCGGCAACCGGCGCGCCATCCGCCTCTGGCTCTACGTCATCGCCGCCATGGTGATGGCGCTCGTGGTGGTGGGCGGCGCGACGCGGCTGACGGAATCGGGCCTGTCGATCACCGAGTGGAAGCCGATCCACGGCGTGATCCCGCCTCTGTCCGACGCGGAATGGCAGGAGGAGTTCGATCTCTACCGCCAGATCCCGCAGTATCAGCAGATCAACCGCGGCATGGCCCTGTCCGAATTCAAGACGATCTACTGGTGGGAGTGGTCGCACCGGTTCCTCGCCCGGTCGGTGGGCCTCGCCTTCGCGCTGCCGCTCCTGTTCTTCTGGCTGACCGGCCGGATCGAGCCGTGGCTGAAGCCGCGCCTCGTGGGGCTGCTGGCGCTCGGTGGGCTGCAGGGCGGGATCGGCTGGTGGATGGTCGCCTCGGGCCTCGTGGAGCGCACCGAGGTCAGCCAGTATCGGCTGGCGGTGCACCTGACCATGGCATGCCTGATCCTGACGGCGACGCTGTGGATCGCGCGCGGCCTCGTCGCGCGGCCGACGGCGCCGGCTCCGACGGATCGGTCCTGGCTCGTCGGCCTGCTGATCGTCGCGATGGTGCTCGTCCAGATCTATCTCGGCGGGCTGGTCGCCGGCCTCGACGCGGGGCTCAGCTACAACACCTGGCCGCTGATGGACGGGCAGGTCGTGCCGGCCAATCTGCTCGCGATGTCGCCGGCTTGGCGCAATTTCTTCGAGAACCCGATGACCGTACAGTTCGTGCACCGGCTGGGCGCCTACGCGCTCCTCGCCGTGACGATCGTCCACGCGGTCGCGGCGCAGCGCATGGGGCCGGGATCGCGCCACGCGCGCGGAGCCACGTGGCTCGCCCTCGCCGTGGTGGCGCAGGCCGCCATCGGCATCACGACGCTTCTCCTCCATGTGCCGATCGACGCGGCGCTGACACACCAGGCGGGCGCACTGGCGGTGCTGGCGGGCGCGGTGTTCCACGCCCGCGGGCTGTTCGGTCGCTACCGGGTGCCGGCGACGATCTGAGGCGCGATCAGGCCGACAGCATCAGGTCCATGTTCTGGACGGCGGCGCCGGACGCGCCCTTGCCGAGGTTGTCGAGCACGGCCACAAGATTGGCGCGCTCGCCGTCCGGCGAGCGGAACACGTGGAGCGTCATCCGATCGGTGCCGGCGAGTTCCGTGGCGTCGATCCGCTTCAGTGCGGCGCTCTCGGCGAGCGGCGTCACGGTCACCACCGCGCAGCCTGCATAGTGGTCCGCGAGAGCGGCGTGCAGCGTCTCCGCCGTGGTCGCGCCGTCGAGCAGCACCGGAACCTGCACGATCATCCCCTGCGGGAACCGGCCGACGGACGGGGCGAACAGCGGATCGCGCGGCAGGCGGCCGTAGACCCGCATCTCGGGCAGATGCTTGTGGTCGAGGTCCAGCCCGTAGAGAAAGTGCGGCGCGGTGATCCGGTCCTCGCGCGTCTCGTCCTCCATCTGCGCGATCATCTGCTTGCCGCCGCCGGTATAGCCCGACACGGCGTTGACGGTGACCGTCTCGTCCGCAGAGAGAAGCCCTGCGTCGCGCAAGGGCCGCACGAGGGCGATCGCGCCGGTCGGATAGCAGCCGGGGTTGGCGACCAGCCGCGCGGCGCGGATCGCCTCCGGCTGCTCGCGCGTCAGCTCGGCGAAGCCGTAGGCCCAGCCATCGGCCGTGCGGTGTGCGGTCGAGGTGTCGATGATGCGCGTCCGGTTGTTGCCCGACAGCAGCGCCACGGCGTTGCGCGCGGCGTCATCCGGCAGGCAGAGGATCGCGACGTCGGCGGAGTTCAGCAGGTCCTCGCGCATCGCCTCGTTGCGCCGTTCGGCCTCCGGGATCGACACGAGCTCGACGTCGGCGCGCCCTTCCATGCGGGAGCGGATCTGGAGGCCCGTGGTCCCGTGCTCGCCGTCGATGAAAATGCGGGGCTTCATGCTGCGCTCCGTCCTTTTGGGTGAGGGATGTCGTTCGGCGGGGCGTGGATCACCCCGCCTGTGCCGCTTTCTTCTCGGCGAGAATGCCGAGGACGTACATGGCGACCGTCGCGCCGGCTACTGCGGTCATGTCGGCGTGATCGTAGGGCGGCGACACTTCCACGAGGTCGGCGCCGACGATCTGCAGATTCTTGAGATGATGCAGGACCGCCAGCATCTTGGCGCTGCTGGGGCCGCCCGCCACCGGCGTGCCCGTGCCGGGTGCGAAGGCGACGTCCAGGCAGTCGATGTCGAAGGTCAGGTAGCAGTTGGTGCCGCCCGTGCGCCGGTAGATGCGCTCGGCGATCGCGACGGACGACAGGTCCTCGACCTCGTATCCATGGACGATCTCGAGCCCCCCGGTCTCCGGCGCATGCGTGCGGATGCCGATCTGGATCGACGTTTCGGGATCGATCAGCTCCTCGCGCAGCGCGGCGGACAGGAACGAGCCGTGATCGACGCGCGGGCGTCCGTGGGTATCGGTCGCCAGCGGCCAGGTGTCCTGGTGCGCGTCGAAATGGACGAGGCTGAGCTTGGCGTGCCGGGCGGCATGGGCCTGGAGCAGCGGGAACGTGATCGAATGATCGCCGCCCAGCGTCAGCAGGAAGCCGGTCTGCGCCAGCAGCGCCTCGGCCTGGGCGCGCATGGCCGCGTGGGCGCGCTCCGGCAGACGGTAGTCCAGGAGGCAATCGCCGCCGTCGACCACCCGCAGGTGCTCGAACAGGTCGGCGTGGAACGGATATTGCGGATCGTTGTCGAAGATCGCGGAGGCGCGGCGGATCGCCTGCGGACCGAAGCGGGTGCCGGGCCGGTTCGACACCGAGGCATCGAACGGAATGCCCCAAACCGCGACGTCGCTGCCCGAGACGTCCTTGGAGAAGCGCCGCCGCATGAAGCTCAGCGCGCCCGCATAGGTGGGATCGCTCGCGGCGCCGAGCGTGTCGCTCGCGGTGAAGGCGTGGTCGATGGATTGGCCGGCCATGAAATGTCTCCGTCGTCGCCGCGACAGATAGTGGGAAAGCGCGACGGCTTGAAGAACGAAAAAGGGGCCCCGGTTTCCCAGGGCCCCTCGAGCTGCGGTTCCGTACGGGAAGCGATCAGCGCTTCGAGAACTGGAACGAACGACGGGCCTTGGCGCGGCCGTACTTCTTGCGCTCCACGGTACGCGAGTCGCGCGTCAGGAAGCCGCCCTTCTTGAGCACCGAGCGCAGGCCCGGCTCGTAGAAGGTGAGGGCGCGCGAGATGCCGTGGCGCACGGCACCGGCCTGGCCGGACAGGCCGCCGCCGGCCACCGTCACGACGATGTCGAACTGACCGTCGCGGTTGGCGGCGACGATCGGCTGACGCAGCACCATCTGCAGAACCGGACGGGCGAAGTAGTCGACGAAGTTCTTGTCGTTGACGGTGATCTGACCGGAGCCGGGCTTCACCCAGACGCGGGCGACCGCGTCCTTGCGCTTGCCGGTCGCGTAGGAGCGGCCGTGGGCGTCGAGCTTCTGGACGTGCACCGGGGCGGCGACGGTCTCGGCGACGTTCGCGGTCGCGAGATCCTGCAGCGAATTGAGTTCGGCCATTATGCAGCCCTCGCGTTCTTGGAGTTCAGCGCCTTCACGTCGAGCGACTCGGGCGACTGGGCGGTGTGCGGGTGCTCGGCGCCGGCGTAGACGCGCAGGTTCTTGAGCTGGCGACGGCCCAGGGGCCCGCGCGGCAGCATGCGCTCAACGGCCTTCTCGAGCACGCGCTCGGGGAAGCGGCCCTCGAGGATCTCGCGCGCCTTGCGCTCCTTGATGCCGCCGGCATAGCCGGTGTGCCAGTAGTAGGTCTTGTCCTGGTACTTCTTGCCCGTGAACACGACCTTGTCCGCGTTCACGATGATGACGTTGTCGCCATCGTCGACGTGCGGCGTGAAGGACGGCTTGTGCTTGCCGCGAAGGCGAAGCGCGACGAGAGAGGCGAGGCGACCGACAACGAGCCCTTCGGCGTCGATGATGATCCACTTCTTCTCCACCGTCTCGGACTTCTGCGAGAAGGTCTTCATGAGGTTATCCTTGGGTCGTTCGATGCGCGGGACGGCCAAAACCGTCGCGCGCCGGAAAAGCGTGGATCGAGCCGCACTTCTTGGCGGTCTCCATACACAGGCCGGAGCGGCTCCGCAAGGCGGATCGGGCGTGGTGTGATGTTGCCAGTACTGAAAAATGAAAGCGATTACAATATGATGTGCCTAAGGTAATTGAATACCGCAAATTTGGTACCCAGATACCGTATGCTTGACCGCGATTGGAACGGCGGTACAGGGAGCGCAGGAAACCGGCAAGGGAGCGGGTCGATGAGCGACGCCATCATGGTTCAGGTCGATGGGGTGGAGCCTGAGGTCGCTCGACCGGCGCCGGAAAAGGTTCTGTCCGGCGACCCGGTGCACCGGACCTGGAATGTGGAGGCGGCGGACGGCGGGCTCTATGCCGGCGTCTGGGAATCGACCCCGGGCGAGTGGCGCATCGCCTACGACGAATGGGAATTCTGCCAGATCCTCTCCGGCCACTCGGTCCTCTGCGAGGACGGGGGCGTCGAGCGCGCGCTCGGACCCGGCGACGCCGTGGTGATCCGTCCCGGTTTCCGCGGCACCTGGCGCGTTCTGGAGACGACGCGGAAGACCTACGTCATCCGGGTGTAGCCGCGCCATCGCATCGCAGGCGCTTGCATGGCGGGGGCGTGGTGCGCGACGGTCGAGGGGGCGCGAGATGTCCGAAACGACGAAAGGCGCCCGCCGGAGCGGACGCCTCCATTTTCGCAGCCGGCGCGGTGGATCAGCGCTCGACCTCGATCAGGATCTCGTTGCGCTTCAGGAAGCCGGGCGTCCACGGCGCGTCGTAGAAGGCGTAGATCGGGTCGCCCTTCTGCTTCAGGTTCTCGTCCGAGACGTAGTTGTACAGCGTCATCAGCTTCTTGGACGCGGTGGTGGCGGTGAAGTTGCCGCTGAACCGGATCGCCACCATGCGCTTGGCCGGCACCTCGTGGATCGTCACGTCGTTGGAGTTCGGCGTCGGCAGGCTGGCCTTGGTGTACTTCTTCGGCATGATGAAGCGGATCGCCCAGCCTTTGGTGCGGCCTTCGCCCTCGGAGAGCTGCTGGAGCACGGGCACGGTCATCGCGATCTTCTTGCCCGAGCGGTTGTTCGAGGCGATGTAGTCGTAGAGGCTCTCGAAGCCGCGGCGGCGGGCCTTCTCGTGGTAGCCCGTCTTGACCGTCTCGGCGACCACGAGGCCGTCATAGTCGCGGATCTCGATGTCGCCGTCCTTGCGGACCACGTCGAAGTCCGGCTCCTCGGCATGGTCGGCGATCTTCTTGGTGATGTAGATTGCGCCGCCGATGGCGAGGATGGCGCCGCCTGCGATGAGAGCGGTGGAGACGTTGGGGTTGTCGCGCAGGTAGTCCTTGCCGCGCTGATAACCGCGGCCGCCCCGGAAGCTCGTCTGGTGGCCCCAGGAAGGAAGCAGGGACGAGGTAGACGGAAGGTAGCGCCCAAGGCCGGACGCCTGCTCCTGCACTTCCTGCGCGCCGTCCGCCAGGGTCTGGCGGGCGCGATGATAGCCGGAGCGGGCGTCGTCGGCCGAGGGCAGGGACCAGCCGGTCAGGAACCCCGGCAGGTAGCGCGAATAGGCGGGCTCGCTCGAGGCGTAGAGGCGGCTCATCTCACGGTCCACGGCGCGGCGCAGCCGCTCAGCCTTGGACGGCCGGGGGTTCAACCTCTCGACGATCCGCGACTCGAGGTCCGAAAGCCGCTCGCCGATATCGCCGATCGCGTCGCTCATCCGATCGTAGGCCGAAGGCTTCTCGCGGAACATCTCGTTCTCCTCGCTTCCACAAACAGAATGCCGCGTCGAAACACGCCTCGATCGACGGGCGCGGCGTGGAATGAACGTCGGGAACCGAGCTTGGTTGCGACGCGGAACGAAAAGCGCGCAGCGAGGCGCGGCTTAAATTTCGGTAAGGATCGTCGCAACCTTCGGCCGCAATGACCAATTTAGGGGCATCGGGTTTTTTCATGGACCTGATACTCCAGCCAAACTGGGCGGCCTTCGTGCCGCCCCTTTTTTTGTCCGCGTCACGCCGCCGGCAGGTCGATCGCATCGAGGAGCTCGCGGGCGGCCACGAAGCGTTCGGCGGTCGTTTCCCCGCCCTTCGGCGAAACGAGCTTCGTCTCCGCACGCTTCCATCCTTGCGGCAGGCGCCGCGCCTCGTAGCGAGCCGCGTCGTCCCTGGTGCGGAACGTCGCGGCCGTTCCCTTCGGGCCGGATGCAAGCTTCTGAATGCCGAGTTCCCGGCATCGCAGGCGCAGCTCCGCCGCCTTGAGCAGGATCTTCGCCTGCGTCGGGATCGGGCCGAACCGGTCGTCGATCTCCTCCACGAGCAGTTCGAGGCCCGAGCGATCGCGCAGTCGGTCGATGCGGCTGTAGAGGTTGATGCGGGCCGCCGGGTCCGGGACGTATTCCGCCGGAATGGAGCCGCTGGCGCCCATGACGATATCGGGGGTCCAATCGTCCGGCACGGGTTTTCCCTCGGCCACGGCCAGTGCGCGCTCGATCAGGTGTCGGTACAGGCTGAGGCCGACGAGCTGGAGGTGGCCGGCCTGCTCCTCGCCCAGGAGCTCGCCGGCGCCTCGCAGATCGAGATCGCGCGTACTGATGGTGAAGCCCGCGCCGAGGCCGGACAGGCGTTCCACCGTCTGAAGGCGCTTGGCGGCCGCTTCGCCCAGATCCGCCTCGGGGTCGGTGAGGAGATAGGCCGTGCCGCGCCGGGAGCCGCGGCCGACCCGCCCGCGCAGTTGGTGCAACTGCGCGAGGCCGAACCGGTCCGGGCGCCAGACGATCATCGTGTTGGCGGCGGGCACGTCCAGCCCGCTCTCGATGATGTTGGTGGCCAGAAGCACGTCGCCACCCCCCTCGCCGAAGCTGAGGGCGACCTCGTCGATCGTTTCCGCAGGCAGCTTGCCATGGACCACGAGGACCTCGAGTTCGGGAACCAGGGCCCGAAGCCGCTCGGCCATCGGCTCGATATCCTCCACCCGCGGGCAGACCACGAAGCTCTGCCCCTGGCGTCGCTTCTCGCGCAGCAGCGCATCGCGCACCAGCCCCTCGTCGAAGGGCTGGAGCACGGTGCGGATCGGCCGGCGCAGGATGGGCGGCGTCGCGATCACGCTGATGTCGTTGAGCCCGACGAAGCTGGCTTGCAGCGTGCGCGGAATCGGCGTCGCGGTCATGGTGAGGACGTGACCGCCCTTCGCCAGATTGCGCAGCCGCGCCTTGTGCCGGGCGCCGAAGCGTTGCTCCTCGTCGATCACCATCAGCGCGAGGTCGCGGAAGGCGACCCCGTCGCCGCAGAGCGCATGCGTGCCGACCACGAGGCGGATCTCGCCGCTCGCCAGCCCCGCCCGGATGCGCTTGGCCTCGTCCGGCGACGTGAGGCGCGAAAGATGGGCGACCTCGACGCCCATCGCGCGAAAGCGGCGCAGCGCCGTGCGGGTGTGTTGCTTGGCGAGCACCGTGGTCGGCGCGACGATCGCCGCCTGCCGTCCGGCGGACACGGCGGCCGCCGCCGCGCGCAGGCCCACTTCGGTCTTTCCGAAGCCGACGTCGCCGCACACCAGCCGGTCCATCGGCCGACCGGATGCGAGGTCGGCCAGCACCGCATCCACGGCGGACGACTGGTCGGGCGACAGGGGATAGGGAAAGCCGGCGCAGAAGCGCTCGAATGCACGGCGTTCCGGTTTCAGGACGCGGGCCTTCGCCTTGCGCCGGACGCTCATCAGATCGACCATGCCGCGCGCCGTTTCCTGCACGCGTCCCAGAAGGTCGTTGCGCCGGTTGATCCAGCCTTCGCCCTTCAGCCGGTCGAGCTTGAGGTCGCCCGGATCGGCGCCGTAGCGCCAGAGGGCGCCGATCTCCTCCAACGGGACGAGGAGTGAAGCGTCGTCGGCATAGTCGAGCCGCAGCGCGTCGAGCGGGCGGCCATCGCGCTCGATCGTCTCCAGCCCGCGCAGCAGGCCCACGCCATGGTCGATGTGCACCACGGCGTCGCCGATCTCGTAGTCGTCGATCGCGGCGAGAAGGGCGGCGGACCCCGGCTCGGCCGAACCGGCCGCCGTATGCCCGCCGAGGTCCTGCGGCGTGACCACGACGACGCCGCGATCGCGCAGGACGAACCCTTCCGCCACCGGCAGCAGCATGGACCAGCGGCTGTTTCCGGCGGAAGCGCCCACGGTGGCCCAGGCCGTCGCGCGCTCCCAGTCGCCGCCGAGATTGCGCCGGGCCCGGCGATGCCATTCGTTGAGAAGCGGCCGCGAGCCGGCGGCCAGGACGAGCCGCATCGGATGGTCGCCCTTGCCGAGGAAGGCGCGAAGGGCAGACCACGGGGCGGCTTCGGCCGCGAAGTTCGGCAGGGTGGCCACGGCCTGCGGCTCGTCCGCCCCCGGATCGGCGATCACGGCGTCCAGCGCGCCGGCCAGCGCCTCGCGCCACTCGGCCGGGCGCATCAGGATCTTGTCGGGCGCGGGAAGGCCGGCGCGGGCGCGAGGCCGTGCGCCATCCCGCGCTTCCTCGAAGGCCGCCTGAGCGGCGTCCAGGAACGCCTCGCCGTTGCCCTCCGCGCCGTCCTCCAGGAGCAGGCGGGCGTCGCCGAGATAGTGGAACACGGTTTCCGTGCGGCGGGCGCGGGACAGCCGCGCATCGCTGACGGGCTCGGGCGCGCTGTCGTCGCCGACGAGTTCGCTGGCGGGATCCACGATCAGGCAGTCGATCTCCCGGATCGTGCGCTGCGTCAACGGATCGTAGGACCGGATGGAGGCGATGCGGCCGTCGGCGTGTTCGATGCGGCAAGGCAGCGAGCCGCCGGCCGGGAAGAAATCCACCACGCGGCCGCGGATCGCGGCTTCCCCAGGCTCGTCCACGCGGTCGTCGAACAGGTAGCCGAGGCTTTGCAGGAAGGGGCGCATCGCATCGGGATCGAACGCGTCGCCCGCCCGGAACTCGCGATGAAGCATTTTCCAGGCGGAGCGCGGCGGCACGCGCCGCACGAGCGCTTCCGCCGTGGTGACGAGGATCCGCGGAAGGTTCCGACGGTTGGTCAGCCAGCGGAGAACTCCCATGCGTTGGCCCATCGCGGCGCGGGAGGGAGCCAGGCCGTCATAGGGGAGGCAGTCCCACGGCGGGAAGTAGGCGACCGCCGTGTCCGGCTCCATGGCGCGGAGGAGGGAGGCGATGTCGCGCGCGCGGCGCTCGGTGCGCGCCACGAAGACCAGCGGGTCGGTCTGCGTCGCGTCCATGCGGTCGAGCAACCGGACGGCGGTCGCGCCGACGGGATGCAGCGGGGTGATCGTCTCGGCGGTGGAGACGCGGGTGTCGAGATCGACGGACTGGAGCATATAACGCATCACTCATGGCGGCAGGGCCGGGACGCGGGAGGAACGCGCGATACCGGACTCCGATCCTTTCCCGCCCTGGGGTGGTTCAATGTGTCGCCGGTGGCTTGCCTCTTCGCGGAGGCGCCCCCGGCAGCCGGAGTGACGGATGGCCCACGACAAAATCGCAGAGCGCAACGCGCACCGCCCGCTGGGGCGCCTCGACATGACGAAGGCGATCGACAAGGACGACTACGAGGCCCGGCTGAAAGCGGTGCAGACCCGCTTCCTGAAGATCCAGCAGGCCTACCTTCGCACAGGCGATGCGGCGGTCTGCGTCTTCGAGGGCTGGGACGCGGCGGGCAAGGGCGGCACCATCCGCCGCATGGCTGCGGTCATGGACCCGCGCGGCTTCAAGGTCTGGCCGATCGCCGCGCCGTCACCCGAGGACCTGCGTCACCACTACCTGTCGCGCTTCTGGCAGCGCCTGCCGGGCACGGGGGAAATCTGCGTGTTCGACCGCTCGTGGTACGGCCGGGTTCTGGTGGAGCGCGTGGAGGGCTACGCCAAGCCGTCGGAATGGGGACGAGCCTACGACGAGATCAACGACTTCGAGAAGCTCCTGACCGATTCCGGCACGCGGATGACCAAGGTCTTCCTCTACATCACGCCCGACGAGCAGTTGAAGCGGTTCCGGGGCCGGATGGAGGATCCGTTGAAGCGTTGGAAGCTCTCCTACGAGGACTTCCGCAATCGGGAACGGTGGTCCGACTACGAGGATGCCGCCAACGAGATGCTGGAGCGCACGTCCACGACCTGCGCACCTTGGCTCGTCGTGCCGGCCAACGACAAGCGCTACGCCCGGATCGCCGTGCTCGAGCATATTGCCGCCCGCTTGTCGGACGGCGTGGATCTCGAGCCGCAGCCGGTCGACCGGAAGATCGCCGAGCAGTTCGAGAAGCTGCAGCGGCTCGACGGCGAGGAAGACAAGCGGGACTGAGCGCGCCGCCTCAGCGGTCGGTCCCGGCGCGCCGCATCGGCATGGCATCCACCACGGCATTGATGTCGTCGAGGCTCGCCGGACGCTGCGAGGTCCACTTCGTGCCGCCGTCGAGCCCGACCAGCACGGCGGCGAAGGGCGCGTCGCCGACCCCGGTGCGCCGGCGCAAGTCCTCGGCGGAAAGGTCCGGCGCGGACGGCCCGGCGAGAACGCGCACGACGTCGCCGCTGACGGCGATCACCGTCATCCGGCGCTCCTCGAGGTCGCGCTCGCGCCCCTTGAGAAGGGTTTCCTGCCGCTTCGCCTCGGCCTCGCCCGCGGCGGACGAGAAGACGAGGAGGACGCGGCGCTCCCAGCGCAAGGCGTCGAGCCCCGCGGCGGAGGCGGCCATCGTGGATGCCATGATGATCGGTGCGAGAAGTCCGGTGTCCATCGCTTCGCCTCCGTTGCGGGATCCTCGTTCCAACGGGACGGCGCGCCCGCCGTTCCTTGGCAAGGCGGCCCGTTGTTCCTAGACCGGTATCGACGCAATCGCGAAAAGGAGCCGATCCCATGCGGCAGGCCATCGGAGGGCGCGACGCCCTGGTCGTGGTGGACGTGCAGAACGACTTCTGTCCCGGCGGGTCGCTGGCGGTGGCCGACGGAGACGCTGTGGTGCCGGTGGTCAACGACCTCGCCCGGCGGTTCTCGATCGTCGTGCTGACGCAGGACTGGCACCCGGCCGGCCACATCTCCTTCGCCAGCACGCACGGAGCCGAACCCTTCACCGCGATCGATGTTGCCTACGGCTCGCAGGTGCTCTGGCCCGACCACTGCGTGCAGGGCACGCCGGGCGCCGCGTTCCACCCCGGCCTCGAGGTTCCGCACGCGCAGGCGATCCTGCGCAAGGGCCACGACGCGGCGATCGACAGCTATTCCGGCTTTCGCGAGGCCGATCGCGCCACCGCGACGGGCCTTGCCGGCTACCTGCGGGAGCGCGGCGCGGAGCGGGTGTTCGTCTGCGGCCTCGCGACCGACTTCTGCGTGGCGTGGACGGCGTTCGACGCGGCCGAGGCCGGCTGGCCGGTTTGGGTGGTGGAGGACGCATGCCGGGCGATCGACCTCGACGGCTCGCTGGAGCGCGCGTTCGCGGAGTTCGATCGCCTGGGCATCGGGCGCGTCCGGTCGTCCGAGCTCGGCTGAGCCGGCGCCGGGCGCCTCAGTTCGTGCCGTTGGCGTCGGCCTGCGCCGATGTCTTCGGCTCCGAGGTCCGCTCGATCCACTTCACGAAGCGGTCGACGTAGCGTTCCAGGAACGCGCGGGTGTGATCGTTGACGATCCGGCCGTCCTCGCCGAAGTCCTCGGGCTTCCAGGTGAGGTAGACCTCCGGCTGCCCCATGAGCACGACGTCCACCACGTTGAGCACGCTCTTGAGGTGGTTCTGACCCGCCGCCGCTCCGGTGGGGCCGGGCGAGGTGCCGACGAGGCCGCCTGGCTTGGCGCTGAAGGAATTGCGCCCGTAGGGCCGGGTGCCCCAGTCGATCGCGTTCTTCAGGACGGCCGGAAACGAGCGGTTGTATTCGGGCGTGACGAACAGCACCGCGTCGGCCGCCTCGATCTGGCGCTTCATGCGCAGCACCGGTTCGGGGGCGTCGGGCAGGAGGTCGTCGTTGTACATCGGCACGTCGGACAGGTCGACGAGCCGGAAGTCGAGGCGCGGCGCGGCCAGCTTGCCGAGGGCGAGAGCGAGCTTGCGGTTGATCGAATCGCGGCGGAGCGATCCGACGAGAACGGCGACGTCGGTCATGAGGATCTCCAATGGTGTCGATCCCTATGTGCGCCGCTGCCGCTGTGGTGCAACCATGCGCCGAGGCGACGGGGGTGAACGCTGCGTCGCCGCCGTCGCCGTCTTGTCAGGTCGCGACCAGTTCCCGCGTCTCGTCGAAGCGCAGGTCGGGATGGCGCTCGCGGGCGTAGCGCAGCTCCCAGTCCCCCTTGGGAAGGAACACCGGGCGGCCGTCGCGATCCTCCGCTACGGCCATCTTGTTCTCGTCGATGAAGGTGCGCAGCTTCTTCTCGTCGGTCGAGGAGATCCAGCGAGCGGTGGAATAGGGCACGGCCTCGAACCCGATGTCGGTCTTGTATTCCTGCTTGATGCGCGAGGCGAGCACGTCGAGCTGCAGCGGGCCGACCACGCCGACGATCCAGTTGGAGCCGATCATCGGCTTGAAGACCTGGACCAGACCTTCTTCGGCCAGATCCTCGAGAGCTCGGCGCAACTGCTTCATCCGCATCGTGTCTTCGAGGCGCACGCGGCGCATGACCTCGGGCGCGAAGGACGGCAGTCCGGTGAAGCGGAAGGTCTCTCCCTCGGTCAGCGTGTCGCCGACGCGCAGCGTGCCGTGGTTGGGGATGCCGATCACGTCGCCCGCGAAGGCCTCCTCGGCGAGGTCGCGTTCCTGGGCGAAGAAGTAGATCGGGTTGTTGACCGCGAGCGGCTTGCCGGACCGGACATGGTTCAGCTTCATGCCGCGCTTAAAATGACCGGAGCAGAAGCGGACGAAGGCGACGCGGTCGCGGTGGTTGGGGTCCATGTTGGCCTGGACCTTGAACACGAAGGCGGAGACGCTGTTGCCGCGCGGATCGACGGGCCCCTTGTCCGAGGGCTGCGAGCGCGGTGGCGGAGCGAAGCGCGCGACGATGCGCAGGAGCTGGTCGACGGAGAAGTCGCGTAGGGCGCTGCCGAACACGACGGGCGTCAGATGGCCCTGGCGGTAGGCGTCGGCATCGAAGGGCGAATAGCCTTCGCGTGCCAGTTCGGCCTCCTCGCGGAACTTCGTGAGCACATGCTCGGGCACCATCGCGTCGAGCGCCGGGTCGTGGATGCCCGACATCTGCCGGGCGGTGTCGCAGGCGCCGCCCGCGCGCACGGAAGAGTAGAGGAATCCGTCGGTTGCGAGATCGTAGCAGCCGTGGAAGTCCGACCCCATGCCCACCGGCCAGACCTGGGGCGAGACGCTGAGCGCGAGCGCCTCCTCGATCTCGTCCATCACCTCGAAGGTGCTGCGGCCCTCGCGGTCCACCTTGTTGGCGAAGGTGATGATGGGAATGTCGCGCAGGCGGCAGATCTCGAAGAGCTTGCGCGTCTGGCTCTCGATGCCCTTGGCGACGTCCACCACCATGATGGCGCTGTCGACCGCGGTGAGCGTCCGGTAGGTGTCCTCCGAGAAGTCGCTGTGGCCGGGCGTGTCGAGAAGGTTGAAGGTGATGCCCTCGCGCTCGAACGTCATCACCGACGAGGTGACGGAGATGCCGCGCGACTGCTCGATCTCCATCCAGTCCGAGCGCGCGCGCCGGTTCTCGCCGCGCGCCTTCACGGCACCCGCCATGTTGATGGCGCCGCCGGCGAGGAGCAGCTTCTCCGTCAGCGTGGTCTTGCCGGCGTCCGGGTGGGAGATGATGGCGAAGGTCCGTCGGGCCGCGAATCCCTTCGGGGACGCCGAATTGCCCTTGGAGGCCGATGCGGCGATTTCCGTTGCGGCGCTCATGGCACGCCCTTTCCGATCGTCTGCGGGCGGATGCGCGATCCGCCGAGGTGGTTGCCTTCCCAATGACGGCTTGGCCGAGCGATCGCAAGGGCTTCGCTGGCGAAGCGGACCAGTAGGACGAGGCATCGCAACGCACCATTCGCGGGCAATTGACAGACAAATCGCCGCCTGAAAGGCTCGACTGGTCCGCTGGTCGTGCCAGCGGCCAGGGGTTGGGGCTGATGTCGCTTTCGGAATTCGTCCTGGAGAACGCTCCCGAGCTGCGCGAGGCCATCGTGCGCCGGAACGTCCGGGACGTGGTGGCCGAGAAGATCGCGATGCTGATCGCCTCCGGCATCTTCCAGGTGGGGGACGACCTGCCGAGCGAGCGCGACCTCGCCGCCGCGCTCCAAGTAAGCCGGGAGTCGGTGCGCGGGGGCGTGCAGATCCTGGCTGCGAAGGGGCTGCTAGCGGTGCTGCAGGGGGCGCGCACCCGCGTGCGGTCCGACGACGTGGGAGCCGAGTTCCGGCGCTCGCGCGAGCCGCACCTCATCAACAGCTACGGGCTGGACGACGTGCACCAGGCACGGCTCCTGAACGAGCGCGTCGTGGTGGGCGATGCGGCCGAGCGGATGGACGAGGAGACGCTGCGCTTCCTGCAGGAATCGCTGCGCATGCAGGAAGCCACGCTGGAGGACCCGGTGCGCTTCCTGGTGCTCGACCGCGAGTTCCATCTGGCGATCTACCGCCGCTGCGCCAACCCGGTGCTCGCGGAATTCGTGGGCGACCTCTTCGGCTACATGATGCAGCAGCGGCACCGAGCGGTGTCCGAGCCCGGCGCGATCGCGCTGAGCCACGCCGACCACACGGCCATCGTGAACGCTCTGCGGGGGCGCGACCGCGAGGCCACGGTGCGCGCCTTCGACGTGCATATCCAGCGCATCTACGAGACGACGTTGCGCGTGATGGGCCTGCCGCCCGTCGCGGGCACGAGGGAGAAGGCCCGGCTTACGGGCTAGACGCCGGTTCTCGCGAGGAGGCGAGGGCCGGCGGCATGGGAGGAGACTGGCATGAAGGTGCTCATCATCGGCGCGGCCGGGATGATCGGGCGGAAGCTCGCCGAGCGGATCGCGGCGGACGGGATGCTGGGAGGCGTCGCGGTCGATCGCCTGACGATGGTCGACGTGGTGGAGCCGACGGCGCCCCGCGGGACGATCGGCGACGTGCGGACGGCGGCGATCGACGTGTCGTCGCCGCGTGCCACGGAGCCGCTGATCGCGGACCGGCCGGATGTCGTGTTCCATCTCGCGGCGATCGTGTCGGGCGAGGCCGAGGCGGATTTCGACAAGGGCTATCGCATCAATCTCGACGGCACGCGCGATCTGTTCGAGGCGATCCGCGCGGAGCATCTGCGCTCCGGCTACACGCCGCGCGTCGTGTTCGCGTCGTCCATCGCGGTGTTCGGAGCGCCCTTCGACGCCCGCGTGCCCGAAGATTTCGCCCCGACGCCGCTGACGAGCTACGGCACGCAGAAGGCGATCGGCGAGCTGCTCCTGGCCGACTACACGCGGCGCGGGTTCCTCGATGGCGTCGGCCTGCGCCTGCCGACCATCTGCGTGCGACCGGGCGCGCCGAACAAGGCGGCCTCCGGCTTCTTCTCCAACATCCTGCGCGAGCCGATGTCCGGCAAGGAGGCGGTCCTGCCGGTCGCCGACACGGTGCGCCACTACTTCGCCAGCCCGCGCGCGGCGGTGGGTTTCTTCCTGCACGCCGCGACCATGGACACCGCGCGCATCGGCCCGCGCCGCAACCTCAACATGCCCGGTCTTTCGGCCACCGTGGGCGACGAGCTGGAGGCGCTGCGCGCGGTGGCCGGCGACGGCGCGCTGGCGCTGGTGAAGCGCGTGCCGGACGAGACGATCATCCGCATCGTGGACGGCTGGGCGCCCGACATCGAGGCCGCGCGGGCGCGTGAACTCGGTTTTACCGTGGAGGACTCGTTCGAGGAGATCGTGCGGGCCCATATCGAGGACGAACTCGGCGGAGCGGTGCGGAGCTGACCGGCATGCCCCGACCAACGAGCGAACGCAGCAGGGAGTGGACGATGGCGGACGAGACGGCGACCACGGAAGGGCACGGCCGCACCGCGCTGGTGACGGGCGGCGGCACCGGGGTCGGAAAGGCGATCTCGAAGGCGCTGGTGGCCGCAGGCTGGCGGGTGGCGATCTGCGGTCGCCGGGCCGAGGTGCTGGAGAAGGCCGCCGCCGAACTCGGCAGCGGCACCACGCCGATCGTGGCGGATATCGGCGACCCGGCGTCCGTCGCCGCGCTCTTCGACGGCATTCGCGACCGCTTCGGCCGGCTCGACCTCCTGGTCAACAACGCCGGCTCCGTCGCGCCGCCGATCCCGATGGAGGAGCTCAGCTTCGACCAGTGGAGCACGGTGGTCTCGGCCAATCTCACCGGCGCCTTCCTGTGCACCCAGCAGGCGTTCAGGCTGATGAAGGCGCAGGCGCCGCGCGGCGGGCGCATCATCAACAACGGCTCGATCTCGGCCACCACGCCGCGACCGAACTCGGCACCCTACACGGCCACCAAGCACGCGATCGCGGGGCTGACCAAATCCACCGCGCTCGACGGTCGCCCCTTCGACATCGCCTGCGGGCAGATCGACATCGGCAATGCGGCCAGCGACATGACGGCCGCCATGTCGGGCGGCGTGCTGCAGGCCGACGGACGCGTGGCGTCCGAGCCGACCATGGATCCCGCCCATGTCGGCGCGGCGGTAGTCCACATGGCCTCGCTGCCGCTGGAGGCGAACGTCCTGACCATGACGATCATGGCGACCAAGATGCCCTTCGTCGGGCGCGGCTGAGTTTGCAGGCGGCCCCGAGGGCCGCGCATCTTCAACGGGCGGCATGCCGCCCGCAACGGAAACAGGGCTCCGCGCCCCGAGGCCACCGGCGGGACAAGCCGGATCTCGCGCCGGAGCTCCTCGGGAGGAAACCACATGGCGTCAGTGGATATCGTCGACGTTCGCAAGTCGTTCGGCTCGCATCCGGTCATCAAGGGCGTCGACATCCGGATCGACGACGGCGAGTTCGTCATCCTGGTCGGGCCGTCCGGCTGCGGCAAGTCCACGCTTCTGCGCATGCTCGCGGGGCTGGAGCATGTGACCAGCGGCGAGATCCGCATCGGCGACCGCGTCGTCAACGACGTGCCGCCGAAGGACAGGGACATCGCCATGGTGTTCCAGAACTACGCGCTCTATCCGCACATGTCGGTGGCCGACAACATGGCCTTCTCGCTGGCGCTGAAGAAGGCCTCGCGCGACGAGATCGAACGCCGGGTGAAGCCGGCGGCCGACATCCTGGGCCTGTCGCACCTGCTCGACCGCTTCCCGCGCCAGCTCTCGGGCGGTCAGCGCCAGCGCGTCGCCATGGGCCGGGCGATCGTGCGCGATCCCCAGGTGTTCCTGTTCGACGAGCCCCTGTCCAACCTCGACGCCAAGCTGCGCGTCTCGATGCGCACGGAGATCAAGAACCTTCACCAGCGCCTGACGACCACCACGGTCTACGTGACGCACGACCAGATCGAGGCCATGACCATGGCCGACAAGATCGTGGTCATGCACGACGGCATCGTCGAGCAGGTGGGCGCGCCGCTGGAGCTCTACGACAGGCCGAACAACCTGTTCGTGGCAGGCTTCATCGGCTCGCCCGCGATGAACATGCTGCACGGGCGGCTGGACGCCGACGACCCGACGCGGTTCGTTACCTCGGACGGCGTCGTGCTGCCGGTGAGCGGGCGTCACGAGGCGGCGCGGGGCAGGGACCTCGTCTACGGCGCCCGGCCCGAGGCGATGAGCCTCGGCGGCCCGATCCCGGTCAAGGTCGTGGTGATCGAGCCCACCGGATTCGAGAGCCAGGTGATGGGGGAACTCGGCAAGACGGCGGTGACCTGCGTCTTCCGCGAGCGCGTGTCGTTGAAGCCGGGCGAGACGCTGAACGTCTCGATCGACCCCGAAGCCGTGCATCTCTTCGACGCGGCCACCGGGCAGCGCCTCTAGCCGCCAGTGCATCGGCGCCGGCGGCAAGGGGCACGACCGGCGCGAAAACCTCAAAAGAACGCCCCGATCCTTGAGGAGGAACACCGTGATCAATCGTAGACAGATCCTCGCCGGCACGGCCGGCATCGTGGCGGGTTCGGCCCTCGGCGGCCGGCTCGGCATCGGACAGGCCTTCGCGCAGACCGCCGCGCCGACCTTCACGCCGGAGGCCGGCGCCAGCCTGCGCCTTCTGCGCTGGGTGCCCTTCGTGCCGGCCGAGGAGGAGGCCTTCCTCGCCAACACCAAGAAGTTCACCGACGCGACGGGCGTTCAGGTGCGCGTCGACAAGGAGAGCTGGGAGGACGTCCGGCCCAAGGCTGCCGTGGCCGCCAATGTCGGGTCCGGCCCGGACCTCGTGATGAGCTGGTTCGACGATCCGCAGCAGTATCCCGACAAGCTGGTCGACCTGACCGATCTCGGCACCTCGATCGGCGAGGCCGGCGGCGGCTGGTATCCGGGCCTCGAATCCTACGCCCGGCGCGGCGACAGCTTCATCGCCCTGCCGCTCTGCGCCATCGGCAACGCCGTGGTCTACCGCGACAGCCACATGAAGGCGGCCGGCTTCTCGGAATTCCCTGCCGACACCGCCGGCTTCCTGGAACTCTGCAAGGCGATGCAGGCGAAGGGCACCCCGGCCGGCTTCCCACACGGCAAGGCCGTCGGCGACGGCAACAACTACGCCCACTGGCTGCTCTGGAGCCATGGCGGGAAGATGGTGGACGAGGACGGAAAGGTCACGATCAACAGTGCGGAAACGCTCGAATCCGTGAAATACGCGATGGAGCTCTACAAGACCTTCATTCCGGGAACCGAGAGCTGGCAGGACGTTAACAACAACCGCGCCTTCCTGGCCGGACAGGTGTCGCTCACGGCCAACGGCGTCTCCGTCTACTACGCCGCGATCAAGGACCCGGCGCTCAAGGAGATCGCCGACGACATGCGGTCCACCAACCTGCCGATCGGCCCGGTCGGGCAGTCGGTGGAGCTGCATCAGGCGTCCACGATCTCGATCTTCCGGCACACGAAGTTCCCGGAGGCGGCGAAGGCCTACCTCCAGTTCCTCTACCAGCCGGACAACATGAACGCCTGGATCCAGGGCGCCAGCGCCTATTGCTGCCAGCCGCTGAAGGCCTACGAGAGCAACCCGGTCTGGACGTCGAACCCGATCCACGCGGCCTACGCCAAGGCTTCGGCCAGCCTGCGGCCCAACGGCTACGCCGGCCCGCTCGGCGCCGCCTCGGCCGGCGTGATGGCCGACTACGTGCTGGTCGACATGTATGCCGAAGCGGTGACGGGCCAGTCCTCGCCCGAGGATGCGATCAAGAACGCCGAGCGCCGGGCCAACCGCTACTACCGCGTCTAGGCCGTCCCCAGCCGACGCCGCGTCCGCCAGCCGGCGGGCGCGGCTACTCCAACCCTTGCGCGGATCGGGACTTGCCATGTCCACCATCACGGCCGGCGGACCGCCGCCCAAACCGTCGTTCTTCGAGCGTCTGTCGCAAAGCCGGAACGGGCTCGGCTTCCTGTTCATGCTGCCGGCGGCGATCTTCCTCCTGTGCTTCCTGACCTATCCGCTGGGCCTCGGCGTCTGGCTCGGCTTCACCGACACGCGGATCGGTCGGCCCGGCATCTTCATCGGGCTCGAGAACTACCAGTACCTGATGGAGGACCGGGTCTTCTGGCTCTCGGTCTTCAACACCGTCGTCTACACGGTGGTGGCCTCGATCCTGAAGTTCGCGCTCGGCCTGTGGCTGGCGATCATCCTGAACGAGCATCTGCCGTTCAAGACCTTCTTCCGCGCCATCATCCTCCTGCCATGGGTGGTGCCGACCGTCCTTTCGGCGCTCGCCTTCTGGTGGATCTTCGACAGCCAGTTCTCCATCATCTCCTGGGTGCTGATGCAGGCGGGTCTGATCGATGCGCCGATCAACTTCCTCGGCGACCCCACCAACGCGCGGATCTCGGTGATCGCCGCCAATGTCTGGCGCGGCATCCCCTTCGTCGCGATCTCGCTGCTGGCCGGGCTGCAGACCATTCCCGTCTCGCTGCACGAGGCGGCGGCCCTCGACGGCGCGACGTCCTGGCAGCGGTTCCGGCGCATCACGCTGCCGCTGCTGACGCCGATCATCGCCGTGGTGATGACCTTCTCGGTGCTGTTCACCTTCACCGACTTCCAGCTCATCTACGTGCTGACCAAGGGCGGCCCGGTCAACGCCACGCATCTGATGGCCACGCTGTCGTTCCAGCGCGGCATTCCCGGCGGCGCGCTGGGCGAGGGCGCGGCGATCGCCGTGGCCATGGTGCCGTTCCTGCTGGCGGCCATCCTGTTCAGCTTCTTCGGCCTGCAACGCCGGAAGTGGCAGCAGGGCGCAACGGACTGAGGACGAGAGCGATGACCGCAAACACCACCGACACCGCAGGCCATCTCACCGACGACGTCGTCGGCATGTCCCATCACGACACGCTAGCGCGCAAGATCCTGGTGATCTACCTGCCGCTGGCCGTGTTCGTCTTCGTGCTGCTGTTCCCGTTCTATTGGATGGCGATCACGGCGGTGAAGCCGAACGACCAGCTTACGAACTACTCGACCTACAGCCCGTTCTGGGTGGTCGGGCCGACGCTGGACCACATCAAGTACCTCCTGTTCGAGACCTCCTATCCAGGCTGGCTCTGGAACACGATCATCGTCGCCGTCTTCTCGACCGTGATCGCGCTCGCCGCCTCGGTCTTCGCGGCCTACGCGATCGAGCGCGTGCGCTTCACCGGGGCGCGGATCACCGGCCTGATGGTGTTCCTCGCCTATCTGATCCCGCCGTCCATCCTGTTCATCCCGCTGGCCTTCATCGTGTTCCAGCTCGGGATGTTCGACTCGCGTCTGGCGCTGATCCTGACCTATCCGACGTTCCTGATCCCGTTCTGCACCTGGCTGCTGATGGGCTACTTCCGCTCGATCCCCTTCGAGCTGGAGGAGAGCGCGCTGGTGGACGGCGCCACGCGCTGGCAGATCCTGACCAAGGTGGTGCTGCCGCTGGCGGTGCCGGGGCTGATCTCCGCCGGCATCTTCGCCTTCACCCTGGCCTGGAACGAGTTCATCTACGCGCTGACCTTCATCCAGTCGTCGGAGAACAAGACGGTGCCCGTTGGCGTGCTGACCGAGCTCGTGCGCGGCGACGTGTACGAGTGGGGCTCGCTGATGGCCGGGGCGCTGATCGGGTCGCTGCCGGTGGTGGTGCTCTATTCGTTCTTCGTGGACTACTACGTGTCGTCCATGACCGGGGCCGTGAAGGAGTAGGCCGGAGCTGCCGCGAGCGAACCTTTCGCCGCGGCGGAGCGTTCCACCGCCGACGAGGACGCGAGGACCGACGATGAAGGCTGTTCCGCTCGCGCGCGCCTTTCGGCGCCCGCTTCCGCTACTCGGCGGCCTCCTGGTCGCGGCAGGCCTTGCGCTGGCCGAACCGGCGCTGGCCTACACCTACACCAACCCGACGTTCGGCACCTCGGCGAGCTTTCCGGCGCGCGCCTTCCCGAACATCGCACCGCCTTCGCCGGAGGGGCAGGTCTGGCGCTCCGACGAGGGGGCGGAACTCGTGGTCTACGCCATCGAGGACCCCCAATGGTCAAACCCGGCCGAGCTCGTCCGCTGGCGAAAGGGGCTCGACCGGGTCACCTACCAGCGCACCGGCCGGAACTGGGCGGTGGTGTCCGGTTTCCTGTCGGACGGCCGGATCTTCTACGAACGCTATATCTTCCGGGGCCGGCTCGCCCATTCCGTATCGGTGCGCTACCCGGAGGCTCTGCGCGACCCCTATGACGGTCTCCTGAAGTCGATCACCGAGAGCCTGCGCGGGCCTTCCCGCTGATGGCCGGCTTTGCGCGGCGGCGCTCGGCGGGCTAAGGACCGCGCGGAACGCTCCGTTCAGCCCGAGGCCGGAATGCCGCTCGCAGACAATCTCGCGCGCTTGCGCATCACCGATGGAAAGACGATCCAGGAAGTAGCGGACGGCGCCAAGGTGCCGCCGGCGCTCGTGGCGGCGATCGAAGCGGGGCGGGTCTCGGTGCCGCCCAAGTCGCTGCGATCGCTCGCCGCCTATTTCGGCGTCGGCGTCGATACGCTGATGCGTTGAGGGCTTTCCCGCATCGAACGACGGCAGGCCCTGATGGGCGTCGATCGATAAGTGCGACAGCGGCTTCTGCTGGTGCCGGCTGAGGGGATTGAACCCCCGACCTTCGGTTTACAAATAGGTTACGAACCCCAGTATTGCAGGGCGTTCCGCCGTCCATGTCGCATCCATGTCGCGTCAGCTTGCCAACCAAGCGGACGCGGCTTCCATTTCCGAGCCGTCATCGTCGTTCGGAAACAGGTGGCTGTAGCGGTCCATCGTCAGGGCGATCGTCGAATGACCCATGCGCTCCTGCACCGTCTTCGGCGGCAGGCCGAGGCCGCCGTCCTCGCGGCGATTGATGCACCAGCTCGCGTAGAAGTGCCGAAGCGCGTGCATCCCTGTGTAGCGCGGAGCGAGGATCGGCTTTCCCTGCTTGTCCAGTTCGCCGGTCTCGACGGTGATCCCGGCCGAGATCCAGGTGGGGTGAAGACCGCGCCGCAGAATGTTGTTCAGCTGCTCGATCTTGCCGGCGCCGTTCGGGAAGACGAGGTCGTGGGCGAGGATCTTCGCGCCCGCGTCGTCCAGCTTGCCTGTGTCTCGCTTGGGACAGGCCAGCTTCCATTCCCGCAGTGCGTTGATGACGACAGGCGGTGCCGGGATCGTGCGCTCGCCGGAAATGGACTTGGGTGCGCCAATCTCGTTGAAGCGATCGGCGCGCTGATGCACGCGGACGGTTCGCTTCACGAAGTTTACGTCTTCCCATCGAAGGCCGCGCAGTTCGGAAGCCCGCAGACCGCAAAAGGTCGCCACCATCAGGAAGGGACGCCACCGGCCCGTGGCGGCGGCTAGGAGCGCCTTCACGTCCTCGCGGGTAGGGATGTCCACCCCAACCCTAAGACGGCCTCTGTGGCGCTTCTCCTGGCGCTCGTCCTTGCCACCTCGTCGACCCCGCATGTCGCGCACGATGTTCCGGCCGATCAAGCCGCGCTCCTGCGCGTCGGCGAGCAGCGTTCCTAGGCTGACGAGAATTCGCCGCGTCATTGCCTGGGACCGTCCCCCCTTGCGCAACTCGTCCTCGAACGCGCGAAGGGCAGGGATACTCAAGGCGGAAATCTTGGTTGCCCCGATGAAGGGTTCCATGTGCAAGCGGAGGTGCTGCTCGTAGCTGGCGATCGTCGAGCGCTCCAAGCCGGCGGCTGCGGCGCTGGCGAGCCACAATCTGCCGGCAGCTGAGACCGTGGCGCTGGCGCTATCTGCGACGTGGACCCCCTCGCGAATCTCGACGCTCGCGGTGGCCGCGAAGCTATCAGCCTGTTTCTTGAGCTTGAAGGTCTTGAGTCGACGCTTGCCGGTAGCATCCGTGTAGTCCACGACCCACGCGGTTTTCACCTCGCCAACCGGAGTGGACCAGGCCCGCTTTCGAACAGACATACCCTTATGTCCCCTCTTTGGTATCGGCTTTCTTTACGAATAGCTCCCCGATCAACCCAGCCAAGCGATTGAACAAAAAATCTCTGTCCTTCGGGTCCATATGTTTTGTGAGTTGGTCCCAAGACCAGTGGATATCTGTCAAGAGCTTTTCGTCGCTTGTGAAATACGATTTTGCCATTGCGATAGTCTCATCGCGGACGTTCTTCTCGAACTCGTTCCGAACGAATTCGTTAGCTTTTGTTGCTTCGTCTAGCAGGTCGGAAGGTAGTCTTATCGCAGGCCAAACGTCGAAAGAGTCTTCGAGACGCTGGACTATCTCTGCGTTGACGCTTCGGCCGTTACTATCTGCAACGGCTTTCAAACGTTCGCGCATGCCGTCTGGTAAGCGCAACATTTGTTGAAATGACTCGCGACCCGTCTTCGCCATCACCGACCCTTCGCAGCAAATCGTCTCACGGTGATAACGCCGCTTGACACCCGTTTATCACCGTGAGAATCCTTATCACCGTGATGATAACAGGGAGTTACCGGAAATGACCAAAGAAGGGAACCAGGCGCTAGACCTGATTTGGGGTATCGGTGCGATAGGCGAGATCATCGGCCGAAGTGAACGGCAGACGCATTACCTGGTCTCCATCGGTGAGATACCGGCCCGTAAGCTTGGCGGGCGCTGGGTAATCGAACGCTCGAAGCTGATCGAGACCTTCACGGGGGAGGCCGCCTGATGAGCCTCGACCCTGCGAGCATCGCCGCCGACGATCGCAGCTTCATCGCTGCCCGCCTCGGCGCCCATCCGACAAAGCTTCAGTCGAATGAGAATGACCCGGCAAGCGCGCCAACGCTCCCGGGTCATAGTTCCAGCTATCCCGAGCAAGAGACGGCAATGAACAACGTGGACTCTTACATGGGCGCAGTGCGGCACACAATGCCGAAGTCCATGGCGAAGGGCCTTTCGACGTTGCACGACATCGACGCCTTCAGCACGCTCAGCATCCAGGAAATCTACGCTCTGCGGTCGCTACTAAAAACGATGATCGAAGTATCGGCAGGACTTGTATCTCAACCGCGCTGCTACGATCAGGCAGGAAACTACAACAACGTAGGAGAGTACATCCAGGCTACGATGTATGTACTGGACTCCGCCTGTGACGTATTGGACGAGGAAGTCAGAGGGCGTCAACCCAAGAAGCGCACAGACGCGCAGATCCAGGCCGAAATCCTCGTCACCGCCGAGATGGAGCAGGGCACGGCTTGGGATGAGATCGCACATTTAGCGAGCACCGGGGCAAGCCGCGTGCGCGGGTTTCGGCGGGGTCTCTAATCCTGTGTCGCCACCGCCCTGGGTCAAATTCTTTCCGTCAGACTTCCTTGCTGACACGCGGGGAATGTCTGCCTCGGAGATCGGCGTCTACATCACGATGGTGGCGATGATGTACGACCGGCAAGGTGGCATCCCCTACGAGCCGGCTCGCCTAGCCCGTGTCTGCGGTGCTTCCAACAGCATGTTCGCAAAAATCATCCAGAGCCTGACCGACAGCGGCAAGCTGCGGTTGGCCGATGGCCTTCTCATCAGCGACAGGGCTCTCGCCGAGGACCTGGAGCGTACTGTCCGCATCGAAAAGGCTCGTGAGGCCGGCAAAGCGAGCGGCCGTTCCCGAACGCTACATGCGAAAAAATCAGAAGGTAGAAGTGCCATTCTACATCCTGAAACGGCGAACGGTAGGTTTCCGGCAAGTGGAGCCGTAGGAGAGGAAAAAGGCCAAAGAAAACAAGACGAGGAACGAACGGACGTTCAACGACCGTTGAACTTGGATGGTAACTCGGAACGAACGAACCAGAACCAGAGTCAGATATCAGAATATGTAGAAGCTCACGCTTCTACATCGCAGGCGCGCGCGACCCACTCCTTCGACGATTGGTGGGAAAGGTATCCGAGGAAGGTTGCCATCAATCACGCTCGACGAGCGTATGCGGCAGCGATAGACGGCGGTGCCTCGCCGGAAGATTTGGCGGACGGTCTCGAACGCTATCGGCGAGACAAGCCACGCGATCACCAGTGGTGCAACCCCTCCAATTGGTTGGACCAAGGGCGATGGCTCGATCAGCCCGAACCGCCACACTTGCACGCGCAAAGGTTGCGGCCGAAGTCCGGCAGCCAGCGGATGCTTGACGAACTTGCCCGATACACGGGCGAAACCCCTTCAGAACCGGAACAAGGACCCGTGATCGATGGCTATGTCCAGCGACGTGAATAGGCGCTCGCGCTCGGTCTTGCGCTGCGCAGAAGAGATCGAACTTTGCGAGCGCGCCCTGATGCCTTGCGGCGACGTCGAGGCGTTGAAGGCCCTAGAGCCGATGTTCGGTAATCTCCCGTTCGCTGAGGGAGCCGACGAGGTGATCGTGATGAAGGGCTTCCGAACGGTGGTCGCGCTGTATCCGCTGTGGGCGATCAAGGAGGCGGTGACGGCATTCATCGCCGGCCAGGTGCCGACCTACAGGGGCGACTTCTGCCCGAACACAGCCGTCTTCGGTCGTGAGCTTGAGCGGCGGGTGAGCCGGCATCGGGAGCGCCTGCGCAAGGCTCGCAGGATGGCCGAGGAAGAGGCGCGGCTGGCGGCTGAAGAGCAGGGACGCAAGGCCCGTTCGTCAGAGCTGCGGGCGGCAGGCGATCGACGCGTCTACGAGTTGCGGGCGCGTTCCAACGCGAGGCACATCGGCCGAGGCGTCATGTTCGAGGATCGGAATGGGCAAGCCTGGATGCCAGGACCCGAGCTGACGGCCGAAGACCTTGCGAGCGTGCCTGATGCCCCTCGCAGGACCTTTGACAGGGCGCAGGCAGGCGGCAAGGGCTTCGACCCCCTTCCGAAGGGCCGCGACTGACCGAAGGGGTGGGGGGGGCGAAAGTCTGCGCCTGGGGACCCTCCACCGTCACAGGGGTACTCACGCGGAGATTTAATTTCGGCCGAGCGAGTTTTCGGGAGCCGATGCGGTCGGATCGAGTGCTGTAACCCCTGCGATGCAACGGGTCGGGCGACCCAACGGGTCCGAAGCGGACCATTACTTTTCATCGCAATCACGAAGCCGGAAAGGGCTATGCCATGAGCCGCCAAACCAACTCCGCCACCGAGCTGAAGGCCTTCGCCGACAGCGCCCTTCACAATGTCCTGGTCCTGCTGCTCGACCACGGCGTGCCGTTCGACATGGCAATGGATCGCCTGTTGACGACGGCGGCGGCGCAGATCGCCCACCATGAGGGCGCGGAGCAGACGGCGCGGGTGTTCCGATCCATGGCCGACAACATCGACCAGGGCGCCCTTGTGTCTGTGGAACGTCGCACGACGGCGAACTGACCCCTTGAACAGCGACCCGGCCCGCGGTAGCTATGGAGTCGCCTGATCGTAGAAGTTCACCGTCTGGTACGGGTTCGGAGCGACAGCGACCTTCCTGCCACCGGTGGATGCCGGGACGCGAAGTTTGATCCAGCCGATTCTCGGCTCGCTCCTTCACGTCAGATTGGCAGATGACCCAACTTTCCCTGAAGCAGTCCGGTTACCTTCGGCTCAAGCTCGATGCCAGCGCGCAGACGGGCAACGTGACGGGCCTTGGCTCCGTCTTCGGCAACGTCGATAGCTACGGCGACATGGTGATGCCCGGCGCCTTCGCGAAGTCGCTGGCCCAGCACAAGCGCGAGGGGACCATGCCCCTCATGCTCTGGATGCATGACCAGACCAAGCCGATCGGCCGCTGGCTCGACATGGAAGAGACCGATATCGGCCTTCTCGTCCGAGGACAGTTCAACACCCAGACCACGGCCGGCAAGGATGCCTTCCACCACGTCACCGGCGGCGACGTGGCCGGGCTCTCGATCGGCTATCGGGTCCCCGATGGGGGCGCCGAAATCGATCAGAAGACAGGCGTGCAGAAGCTGCGCGGCGTCGAGCTGTTCGAGGTCTCTGTCGTCAGCTTCCCCGCCAACCGCCAGTCCCTGATCCAGCTCGGCAGTAAGAGCGAGCTGGAGGACCACCTCCGTAAGTCCGGCATGTCGAAGGAGGCTGCGCGTCGCGTGGCCTTCGGCGGCTGGCCTGCGCTCGACCAATCCGCCCCTTCCGACTTCTCGCCCCTCCTGGCCGCGCTTCAGGCGTCGGCTCGGCGCTTCTAAGGAACCGCTCCCATGCACATGCAACTTCGAACCAAGTCCAATGCCGGCGGCGGCGTCGATGTGGACGCCATCACGCGCGCGATCGAGCAGCGCGACGCGGCCGTTGCCGCACGCCTCGACGCCATCAAGAAGACGGCCGACGATGGCGCTACAAAGAGTCTCGTGTCGGAGGCGCGCCTCGATGAGCTCGAGCAGAAGCTCGCTCGCGGCTTCGGCGGCGGCGCGCCCGCCCGTGAGGAGACCTGGGGCGAGCAGTTCGTGAAGGGGATCGACCTCGAAGGCTTCCGCAACAACGTCCAGCGTCGGAAGCAGTCCGAAGGGCTGATCATGAAGACGACGATCACGTCGGGCGCGTCGTCCGGTGGCGCCTTGACGCAGCCCTACCGGGACGAGGCGGTGCTCCTGCCGCGCCGCCCGCTCCGCGTGCGCGACCTGATCCCGTCCATCAAGATCACGACGGGCGCGGTCGAGTACCCGAAGCAGACGGCGCGGTCGTCGGCGCCGGCCATGGTCGCCGAAGGGCAGCTCAAGCCCGAAAGCGCGATCAGCTTCACCATGCAGACGACGGCCGCGAAGGTGATCGCGCATTGGGTGCCGGCGTCACGTCAGATCCTCGACGACGCTTCGCAGCTCGCCGGGATCATCGATAGCGATCTTCGCTTCGGACTGGCGATGAAGGAGGACGAGCAGCTTCTGATGGGCTCGGGTTCCGGCGAGAACCTGCTCGGCATGATCACGCAGGCTACGGCCTACGCCGCGCCGTTCACCGTCAGCGGGCAGACGATCATCGATCAGGTCGGCCTCGCGATCCTTCAGACCGCGCTGACCGACTTCCCGCCGGACGGCATCATCATGCACCCGTCGGACTGGATGCGCATTCGCCTGACGAAGGATGCCGGCGGCAACTACATCTTCGGCAATCCGGCGACCAGCAGCACCGCGCTTTTATGGGGCCTCCCCGTCGTGGCCACGACCTCGATGCAGATCGACAAGTTCCTCTGCGGCTCGTTCCAGAACGCGGCGACGGTCTACGACCGATGGGAGCCTCGCGTCGAAATCAGCACGGAACATTCGGACTTCTTCGCGCGCAACCTGGTGGCGATCCTCGCCGAGGAACGCCTCGCCTTTGCGGTGAAGAACCCGAATGCGCTGGTCTACGGCGACTTCGGCTTTATCGCCTAACCGCCTTCGGAGCGCCTTCCCCCTCGCTCCGGACCCGGCGGCGGTCTGACGGTTTCCCAGACCGCCGCCACCTCCATCTTCCGGTGATGTTGCATACGGGGTTGCTCGAGCACTACGCCGTCCCGCCCACGGCGGCAATGTCTGCCGCGAACGGAGAGTGAACGGAACGTGGCGACGGTCCGCAGGGCATACCGGCTGAAGCTGTAACCGAACGCCGGGCAGCGCGTGGCTCTCGCACGGCACGCAGGCTCTTGCCGCTGGCTCTGGAACCACCTGCTCGATCTCCAGCGGAAGACGTACGAGCTGACGGGCAAGTTCGTCTTCTTTAACGACATGTCCAAGCTCCTGCCGGACCTGAAGCGGCAGGTCGAGTGGCTCGCCGACGCGCCAAGCAACGCGCTGGTGCGGGTTGCCAAGAACCTCGACCGCGCGCTCGGGGACTCGTTCCGCAGGGACGGGCCGCAGCGTGGCTTCCCCAAGTTCAAGGTGCGGGGCAAGTGCCGCGAGGCGTGGTACGCCATCGGCCAGGCCGTTAGGGTCGAGGGCGACAGGGTCTTTCTTCCGAAGGTCGGCGCGGTGGGCTTCCGCGCCGGCCGCCTGCCGGAGGGCCGCGTCGTCGTCGGCAACGTCCACCGCGTCGCTGACGAGTGGTTCGTGACGCTCCAGTGCGAGGTTGAGGAGCAGATCCCGGAGGTCGTCCCCGAGGCGGCCACCGTCGTTGCCGTCGACCTCGGACTGACGCGCCTGATGGTCGCCTCCGACGGCGTTCGGGTGAAGGCGCCGCGCCACCTGCGCGCCGCGCATAAGCGGCTGGCGCGGGCGCAGAGAGTGCTGATGCTCCGCAAGCGCGGCTCGGCGAACCGCGGGAAGAGGCGATGCGCGTGGCCCGCCTCCGCGCGAGGGTCGCGAACTGCCGCGCGGACGCGACGCACAAGGCGACCCGCTGCCTGGTCGACCGCGCGTCGGCCGTCGTCGCCAAGACGCTCGCCGTGGCGGGCAGGGGCCGCGGCTTGCGATTGGGGCTGTCGGTTGCCGACGCGAACCTCGGCGAGACGCTGCGGCAGGTCGGCTACAAGTGCGCTTGGGCGGGCAGACGCACCTCAAGGCGGACCGCCTCTTCGCCTCGACCCAGACCTGCTCGCGGTGCGGCGCGCGCAAGGAGAGCGGCGAGAAGCTGACGCTCTCGGAGCGCACCTTCCGTTGCGCGACCTGCGGCCATGTCGCGGACCGCGACGACAACGCCTCGCAGAACCTGAGGCACTACATGGTGGCGGCGTGTTGAGCGCCGTGCCGGCCCCGGCGAACATGGACGACGTAGGGCGGGTCACGCCCGAACGGGACGTGCCGAATGGCATGTCCGACGCCTGTGGAGATCCCTCCGCCGGGCCCTCGGCACCAGCCGTCGGCAGGCGCGCGTCGTTGAAGCGGGAAGTCGCTGCGGACGTGCGAGGGGCAAACCCTCGAGCAACCCCGTATGCAACATTACCATGAATCGAAACGACTGGATCGAGCTGGCGGACGGAACCGGATTTGTACGTTACCAGGACCTTTTGTATCCAAGAAGGGTGCTTCGATAAAAATGGATTTCGCAGCAGGAAGGGCGCCTCCGCAAACTACAACCGTTGGAGGATGCGAGCTATGATGGTCTAGATTTATCTCGTTGTTCGATGCCTTTTCGCGCACCTTCGGGTAGATTTTCGAAAAGCGCGTTGATGTGCTTTGGTTCGCTGATCATTTTCTCAACAATGAGATTGATCAGCCCGAAAAGCTTGAACGCGACGCTGCGATCGTCATCGATTGCAATCTGACCTGGATGAACCGCATTATTCCCTACGACCCGAACTACGTCCAGAGCCATTTGAATCCGTGTATCCAGCCCTTTGGCAACCAAGCTTCCAATATCTTTATTAATATCTCGGCCGTCGCCTCCGAGGTGTTTGCATAAACGTTGTAGACTAAGTCGCAGCAAGGCTGCTGCCCCACGTGGCGACAGATTTACGATTTCAGCTGCTTCGGTATAGTCTCTTTTAACATCGGCGGGCATGTCTTCAGTCGCGATGGGGGCGTCTGATGAGGGTGGATAGATTAACTTATTATCGATCCACACACTGGCTGCTCGACAGTTGAAACATCTCGCAAGATGCATATGATGGATATTGTAATGTGTGTAGGAAGAACTTTGTTCGAAAATTGGACCGCCAAGCTGTAGATCGTCAATAAATCTTTTCAGCTTTTCCCATTGGGCGTCATCCTCATGATCCTTACGGACCACCGTAGATGCAGCCTCTAAATCGATGAATGTTGGGGTCTTCTGCGGGCCCATTCCTTCCGCGCGGCACTCGAACCAAGATTGTGCGGCCAATGCATTACAATGCGGGCAGTTGAAAGCCGTCTTTGTCGTTGCTGGCGCTTCGAACCGCATATGCGCAATTTTCCCTAAACGTCAGGTGCACCCAAGGGCGTAATTATGACCGCCGAAGCAGCAGCACGAATCATATCCCTTCGTGTCGCGCGGCATGTTGCGTGGAGCCGCCGAGGGTAACGGGAAACCATTGGAAATCAACGAAACCAGTTTGCAACATGGTGCGACATGAAAGGCGCGGCTTTCGGCAATAACCTGTTGTTTTTGCTGGTGCCGGCTGAGGGGATTGAACCCCCGACCTTCGGTTTACAAAACCGCTGCTCTACCGCTGAGCTAAGCCGGCCACGCAGGCCGATCTATCACACGGGCGTCGCGCCCGCACCCGCATTTTTCCGCGCGCCGTTACCTCGGCCGCATGCACCGGTGCAGAGCGGCGACAAAAGCGCGGCGCGACGCTTTCAAGGCCCACGTTTTCGGGGCATAGGGTTTGCATCAGAACTGTGGGAGGAACCCGATGGATCGTCGCCAATTCATTCGCCGGGCCGGGGTCGTCGCCGGCGGTACCGTCGCCGGCGCGGGCCTTGCGGCACCGGCGCTCGCGCAGAGCGCGCCGACGCTGCGCTGGCGCATGACCTCGAGCTTTCCGAACACGCTCGACACGCTGTTCGGCTCCTCGCGCCTGTTCTCCGAGATGGTCTCCAAGCTCACCGACGGCCGGTTCACGATCGACGTGTTCCCGGCCGGCGAACTGGTGCCGGGCCTTCAGGCCCTGGACGCGACGCAGGACGGCACGGTGGAAGGGGCGCACACCGTGCTCTATTACTATGTCGGCAAGGACCCGACCTTCGCGATCGGCAGCTCGATCCCCTTCGGCCTGAACGCGCGCCAGCAGAACGCCTGGCTCTACAACGGCGGCGGCAACGAGGCGATCAATGAGTTCCTCACCCCCTACGGCGTGCGCGCCTATCCCGGCGGCAACACCGGCACGCAGATGGGCGGCTGGTTCCGCAAGGAAATCAACTCGCTCAACGATCTCCAGGGCCTGAAGATGCGCATCGCCGGCATCGCCGGGCAGGTGCTCGCACCGCTCGGCGTCGTGGCGCAGCAGCTCGCGGGCGGCGACGTGTACCCGGCGCTGGAGCGCGGCACGCTGGACGCGACGGAGTTCGTCGGCCCCTACGACGACGAGAAGCTCGGCTTCTATCAGGTCGCGCCGTACTACTACTACCCGGCGTTCTGGGAGGCTGGGCCCACCGTCCACTACATGTTCAACCAGTCGAAGTTCGACGAGCTGCCCGACGCCTACAAGTCGGCGCTGGAAGTCGCGGCGGCGGCCTGCAACACCCGCATGCTCGCCGACTACGACGTCAAGAACATGCGCGCGATCCGCTCGCTGGTGGGCAAGGGCGTGCAGCTCCGTCCGCTGCCGCGCGACGTGCTGGACGCGGCCCTCGCCTCCTCGCAGGACCTCTATGCCAAGCTCTCGGCATCCAATCCGAAGTGGAAGGCGATGTACGACCCGTGGAGCCAGTTCCGCACGCAGATCTACGAATGGTTCCGCGTCGCCGAGTTCACCAACGACACCTACAACTACAGCCAGCAGGCCGCCGGCCGCTGACGCTCAAAATCGCGTGAATGCTTCAGGCCGGCTCGGTGAGCCGGCCTTTTGCTTAGCTCATGCGATCGCTTGCACGCGATCGCCGCGTGGTCTCCAATGCCGATGTTTCGCTTCGAGGCGAATGGGAGGAGATCGCGTGAATCGCAGAAAGTTCATTCTCAACGCGGGCGCCGTCACGGGCGGCGCCGCGGCCAGCACGGTGCTCGCGGCACCGGCCATCGCCCAGGAGATGCCCAGCATCCGCTGGCGTCTGACGTCGAGCTTCCCCAACACGCTCGACACGATCTTCGGCGGTGCCAAGGCCCTGTCGACGGCCGTCTCCGAGATCACCGGGGGCAAGTTCACGATCGACGTGTTTCCGGCGGGCGAGCTGGTACCGGGCCTGCAGGCGCTGGATGCGGTCCAGGGTGGCACCGTCGAGGCGGCGCACACGGCCTGCTACTACTACGTCGGCAAGGACCCGACCTTCGCGATCGGCGCCACGATCCCCTTCGGCCTGAACGCGCGCCAGCAGAACGCCTGGCTCTACCACGGCGGGGGCAACGAAGCCTTCGACGAGTTCCTGTCCGGCTATTCCGTCAAGGGCCTGCCGGGCGGCAACACGGGCGTCCAGATGGGAGGCTGGTTCCGGCGCGAGATCAACTCCGTGGCCGACCTCAACGGCCTCAAGATGCGCATCGCGGGCTTGGCCGGCCGCGTGCTGGAGCCGCTCGGGGTGGTGCCGCAGCAGCTCGCGGGCGGCGACATCTACCCGGCGCTGGAGCGCGGAACCATCGACGCCACCGAATGGATCGGCCCCTACGACGACGAGAAGCTCGGCTTCTACCAGGTGGCGCCGTACTACTACTACCCGGCCTTCTGGGAGGGCGGGCTCACGCTGCACTTCCTGTTCAATAAGGCGAAGTACGACGAGCTTCCGGCGGCCTACAAGGCGGCGCTCGACACGGCGGCCAAGGCCGCCAACGTCAACATGCTGGCGCTCTACGACGCCAAGAACATGCAGGCGATCCGCTCGCTGGTGGGCAAGGGCGTGCAGCTCCGGCCGCTGCCGCGCGACATTCTCGACGCGTCCTACGATTCGGCGATGAAGCTCTACGCCTCGCTTTCGGAGAGCAATCCGAAGTGGAAGGCAATCTACGACCCGTGGAGCAAGTTCCGCACGGAGAGCTACGAGTGGTTCCGTGTCGCGGAATATTCCTACGACACCTACGTCTACAGCCAGCAGGCCGCTGGCAAGTAAGCGCGAGCGGTGCTGAACGAAAAGGGCCGGCGGAGCGATCCGCCGGCCCTTCTTCTTGGGCTCACTGCTGGGGCGCGGGGCTCCCGAAGCTCGGCGGCGCGGGCGTTGCCGGCGCGGGCGCGGGTCCCGTCGATGGCGCACCGAAGCTCGGGGCCGCCGGTGCGCCGAAGCTGGGCGGGGGCGGGGCCCCGAACGAGGGCGCCGCCGGGGCGCCGAAGGACGGAGGCGCCCCCATGCCGGCCGTCGGCGCGGCAGCGCCGGGCATGGGAACGTTGAGCTGGATGCTCGCCGGATCGACCACGCGCTCCTTCTTGAGGAAGAAGGTCACCGACTGAGGCCAGGCGATCAGGATCACCACGAGGATGAGCTGGAGCCCGAGCCAGGGAATGGCGCCGAGGTAGATGTCCGAGCTCTTCACGCTCGCCGGTGCGATGCCGCGCAGATAGAACAGCGCGAAGCCGAAGGGCGGGTGCATGAAGGCGGTCTGCATGTTCACGCACAGGAGCACGCCGAACCAGATCAGGTCGATACCGAGCGCGTGGGCGGCCGGCGCGAGCAGCGGCACGATGATGAAGGCGATCTCGAAGAAGTCGAGGAAGAACGCCACGAAGAACACGAAGACGTTGACGAAGATCAGGAAGCCGACCACGCCACCCGGGATGTGGGACAGGAGGTACTGGATCCAGTGGCCGCCATCCATGCCCTGGAACACCAGGCTGAACACGGTGGAGCCGATCAGGATGAAGACGACCATCGCCGTAAGGCGCATCGTCGTGGCCATCGCCTGACGCGTCAGCGTCCAGCTCAGGCGCCGGTGCAGCGCCGCCAGGAGGATCGCGCCCACCGAGCCCATCGCGCCGGCCTCCGTGGGCGTCGCAAGGCCGAGGAACATCGTTCCGAGCACCAGGAAGATCAGCGCCAGGCACGGCACCATGCCCTTGGCGACCTGCCACAGGAGCTCGGCTCCGCTTTTGGTGCGGGCCTCGGGCGGCAGCGGCGGCATCTTGTGTGGCTGCAGCTTCGACATCACGAAGATGAAGCCGAGGAACAGAAGGATCTGCAGCAGCGCCGGGCCGATTGCGCCGGCATACATGTCGCCCACCGAACGGCCGAGCTGGTCGGCCAGGATGATGAGCACGAGCGAGGGCGGAATGACCTGCGTGATCGTGCCCGAGGCGGCGATCACGCCGGTCGCCAGCCGCTTGTCGTAGCCGTAGCGCATCATCACCGGCAGCGACACCACGCCCATGGCGATGACCGAAGCGGCCACGGTGCCGGTGATCGCGCCCAGAACCGCGCCGACGAGAACCACGGCATAGGCGAGGCCGCCGGGCTTGGGGCCGAAGAGCTGCCCCGACCCTTCAAGCAGATCCTCCGCGAGGCCGCACCGCTCCAGGATGGCGCCCATGAAGGTGAAGAACGGAATCGCCAGGAGGAGATCGTTCGAGATCACCCCGTAGAATCGAAGCGGCAGCGCGTTGAGCAGCGCCGGGCTGAAATGGTCGAACGCGATGCCGAGCGCGCCGAACAGCAGGCCCACCGCCGCCAGCGAGAAGGCGACGGGAAAGCCCATCAGGAGAAAGACGATCATGCCGCCGAACATCAGCGGCGGCATCGGTCCGTATGCGAACATTCTGCTAGTTCCCCGCCTGGCCGCTTACTGGAGCGGCTTCTCGTATTTGGTTTCGATCGTGATGAGGCCGGCCAGCGCCGCGAACCGCTTCACCAGTTCCGACAAGCCCTGGAGGAACAGGAGGCCGAAGCCGAGCGGCAGGCTCGCCTTGGCGGGCCAGAGGATCAGGCCACCCGCGTTCATGGACGTTTCCCCGCTGAGGAAGGAGCGCCAGAAGAACGGGAAGGTCAGGGAGAACAGGTAGCCGATGACGGGCAGGAACAGGACGATGAAGCCGAAGATGTCGATCAAGAGCCGGCCCCGCGTGCCGAACGTTGAGTAGAGCAAGTCGACCCGCACGTGCTCGTTGAGGCGCAGCGTGTAGGACGCGCCCAGCAGCACGATGCCGGCGAACATGTACCACTGGATTTCCAGCAGCCCGTTCGAACTCATGTTCAAAGTGTAGCGGAGGAGGGCGTTGCCGGCGCTGATGAGAACCGCGAACAGAACAAGATATTCCGCGATCACCGCGAAGCCCGCGTTGAGCTTGTCGACGCCTCGGCTGAAGGCCAGAAGAAACCCCATCACCTCTCCTTCGATTGGGTCGCGGGCACACCGATCGTGGCAGACCTGCGACGCTCATGTGGCCTACGACAGCAAATGCTGGCAAGGCCAGACATTTTTCTCCGAGCGCAAATGGCGCGCACGCGCCGAGGCGAAAGGAGAGGCTACGAGGCGGGAGAGCGCGATGACACGGGCGCGGATGGAACGGCAGGCCGCCAGGGTGGCGGCCCTGTCGCGCGAGCTGCGGTTCGAGCTCCTGCTTCTGCGGCGGATGCGCGAGCGCGCGGCCGAGCGGGCGCCGCCGGAGGGGCAGGCCGCCCCACGGGCTTTCGGGTCGCTCGCCGAGGTCTATGCCGCCGCGCTCGCGCGCAGCGTCGAGGCGGCGGAAGGGTAACGGCGGGCCCGGGTCTACTTCCGCAGATGGCGGCGCGCCGCGTAGAGCGACACGGCGGCTGCGTTCGAGACGTTGAGCGAACGGATCGCACCGGGAACCTCGAGCCGCGCCAGGACGTCCACCGTCTCGCGCGTCTTCTGCCGCAGCCCCTTGCCCTCCGAGCCCAGAACCAGTGCCAGCCGGCCGCCGTCGAGCGCCGGCTCCAGTTCGTCATTGCCCGCCGAATCGAGGCCGATCGTCCGGAACCCGCGATCCTTCATCTCGCCCAACGCATCCGCGAGGTTGGTCACCTGGACATAGGCGATCAGCTCCAGCGCGCCGGACGCGGACTTCGCCAGCACCCCCGATTCCTGCGGCGAGTGGCGCGACGTGGTCACCACGGCACCCGCGCCGAACGCGACCGCCGAGCGCAGGATCGCCCCCACGTTGTGCGGATCGGTCACCTGGTCGAGCACGAGCACCAGATCGGTCTCCCCGAGGTCCGACAGGCGAGCGGGCTGCAGGGGCGCGGTTTCTAGGAGCACGCCCTGATGCACCGCGTCCGAGCCGAGCTCCTGGTCCAGGAAGCGCGGCTCTACGATCTCGACCGGGCAGGGCGGAGCCGCCTCGTCGAGTTCGAGGCGGTTCAGCGCGTTGCGCGTGACGTAGAGCTGGACGAATCGGCGGCGCGGATTGGCAAGGGCCGCCTGCACCGTATGGATGCCGTAGAGACGCACCCGGTCGGCCGGCGCGGGCTTTCCGGCATGCTGCGGCTTGCGCGGCCGCGACGGTTGCGCGGCGGCGGTTCCCGCCTGGTCGCGATGCGCCCGGCGCAGCCGTGCGTAGTGCGAGTCCTTCGGGGTGTGGCTCTTGGGTCGGTCGGTCATGCGCGGCATCTATCGGACTTCGGGGCCGTCGCAAAGCGGGGCGTTCGCGCATCGGTCATGCGGGCGTCATCCGCATGTTGACACGGAGCCGGCCTGTCGCCATAACGCCGCTCGAAGCGAACGGGACTTCCCGCCGCTTCCCGCGCCCCCCAAGGGCGCAGGGTGACCTGGAGGGATGCCCGAGTGGTTAAAGGGGACGGACTGTAAATCCGTTGGCTTAGCCTACGTTGGTTCAAATCCAACTCCCTCCACCATTCACCCACCCGGCGCGGGTATAGCTCAATGGTAGAGCAGCAGCCTTCCAAGCTGAATACGAGGGTTCGATTCCCTCTACCCGCTCCATCGTCCGATGCCGTCTTACGCGATCACGCGGTCCAGAGCCTGAACCCGACGCCGAAGGCGAGGGCGGTCAGCGCGTAGGCGAGAACCATCAGCGCCCCGTCGCGCACGAGGATGGCGAGGCCGAACGCGGCGATGGCGGCCATCGGAGCGGTGCTGGCGAACGGCACGAGTTCCAGCGGCGGCACCGTCAGGCACAGGAGGATGCACGCTACCGCGGCATCCTTGAGGAAGGGGCCACGCGTCAGCGGCGTCAGACGCCCACGAAACCAGCGATCCATGAAACGGGCACCCGGACGCAGCCAGCGCACCGCCGCGAGGAACTTGGCGGACGCGACGGAGCGTCGGCCGACGATTCCGGGCAGCCACATCGTCTCGCGGCCGAGAAGGATCTGAGCCGCGAACAGGACCACGATCGAGGCGATCAGGGTCGGCAGTCCCGGAACGCCGCCGATGGGAGACATCTCCAGAAGCGCGGGCACCAGAAGGAAAGGGCCGTAGCTGCGCGCGTCGAACGCTTCGACGATCGTCCTCAGCGTCACGGCGTCGCCCTCTGCCGCCACCCGCTCCAGTTCGTCCAGCGTCGCGCCGACGCCGCCGACCTCCGCCGTCACGAGCCGGCGTTCGTCATCGAGTGCTGGCTGCGTCATTCACTGCGGCGGCTTCATCTTCGCGGCCTCGGCGGCGCCGTCCTTGCTGGCGTGGCTGTGTCCCTGCTCGCGAATGTGGCGCTTGGCCTCTTCCAGGCTGATGCCGTGCTTGGCCGCCAGTTCCTCGGCTTCCGTGTCCGGCAGCGCGTGGCCGCTCTCTTCCATCGGCGTGTTGGACATCCTGTTTCTCCCTGCATGAACCGGGAGGGGAAACGCGCGGCTGGCCGCAAAGTGCCGGCCGTCGCCGGCCGCGATCCGCGCTTCCGCTTCACGGTTGCGCGACCCGTGCACCGGGTGCCGCTTGTGTTTCGCCCTGTCACTCGCTATGTCGCGGCCCTGTCGTGCTAGGCGCAAGGTAGAGATCATGGCGAAGAGCAAATTCGAGCGTAACAAGCCGCATGTGAACATCGGGACGATTGGTCACGTTGATCACGGGAAGACGTCGTTGACGGCTGCGATCACGAAGTACTTTGGCGAGTTCCGCGCGTACGACCAGATCGACGCGGCGCCGGAGGAGAAGGCTCGCGGCATCACGATTTCGACGGCGCATGTGGAGTACGAGACGGAGAACCGTCACTACGCGCACGTGGACTGCCCGGGTCACGCGGACTACGTGAAGAACATGATCACGGGCGCGGCGCAGATGGACGGCGCGATCCTGGTGTGTTCGGCGGCGGACGGCCCGATGCCGCAGACGCGCGAGCACATCCTCCTGGCGCGCCAGGTTGGCGTTCCGGCGATCGTGGTGTTCCTGAACAAGGTGGACCAGGTCGACGACGCGGAGCTTCTGGAGCTGGTGGAGCTCGAGGTCCGCGAGCTTCTGTCGTCCTACGACTTCCCGGGCGACGACATTCCGATCGTGAAGGGCTCGGCGCTGGCGGCGCTGGAGGACTCCAACAAGGAGATCGGCGAGGACGCGGTGCGTCAGCTGATGAAGGAGGTCGACGCCTACATCCCGACGCCGGAGCGTCCGGTTGACCAGCCGTTCCTGATGCCGATCGAGGACGTGTTCTCGATCTCGGGCCGCGGCACGGTGGTGACGGGCCGCGTGGAGCGCGGGATCGTGAAGGTGGGCGAGGAAGTCGAGATCGTGGGCATCCGCGACTCGAAGAAGACGACGGTGACGGGCGTCGAGATGTTCCGCAAGCTTCTGGACCAGGGGCAGGCGGGCGACAACATCGGCGCGCTGGTTCGCGGCGTGGACCGCGAGGGCGTTGAGCGCGGCCAGGTTCTGTGCAAGCCGGGTTCGGTGAAGCCGCACACGCGCTTCATGGCGGAGGCGTACATCCTGACCAAGGAGGAGGGCGGACGCCACACGCCGTTCTTCACGAACTACCGTCCGCAGTTCTACTTCCGCACGACGGACGTGACGGGCGTGGTGACGCTGCCCGAGGGCACCGAGATGGTGATGCCGGGCGACAACGTGACGATGGACGTCAAGCTGATCGTTCCGATCGCCATGGAGGAGAAGCTGCGCTTCGCCATCCGCGAGGGCGGCCGCACCGTCGGCGCCGGCATCGTCGCCAGCATCGTCGAGTAAGTCTCGAACGTCGAACCGCATGCGAACGGGCCCTTCGGGGCCCGTTTTCGTTTGTGCCGCCCCGCCAGATTGGAGGCGTTCTCGCTTGTTCCGGGCGGGGCACGGTTCTAGAAGCTTGGGCGAACGGAAAGGGAAGCATCCATGGCTGCCGAGATCGCGCGCGTCTTCATCGGTTTCGATTCCAAGGAGGTCGTCGCCTACCACGTGCTGGCGCAGAGCATCATCGAGCACGCCTCGATGCCGGTCATGTTCTGCCCGATCGTGCTGCCGCACCTCGAAGGCACGTTCACCCGGGAGCGCAACGCTCTCCAGTCGACCGAATTCTCCTTCTCGCGCTTCCTGGTCCCGTACCTCTCGCACTACGAGGGCTGGAGCCTGTTCATGGACTGCGACATGCTGATGCGTGCGGACATCGCCGAACTCTGGGCGCTGCGCGACGAAAACGCGGCCGTGATGTGCGTCCAGCACGACTACCAGCCCAAGGTCGAGACCAAGTTCCTGGGTCAGGTGCAGACCAAGTACGAGAAAAAGAACTGGTCGAGCGTGATGCTCTTCAACAACGCCAAGTGCCGCGCGCTATCGCCCGACTTCGTCAACACCGCCACCGGGCTCGAGCTTCACCAGTTCAAGTGGCTGGAGAACGACGGCCAGATCGGCGAGCTGCCCGCCGCCTGGAACTGGCTGGTCAACGAATACGACCACGACCCGGCCGCCAAGAACGTCCACTTCACCGACGGCGGCCCGTATTTCGACGAGTACCGCGACGACGACTACGCCGAGGAATGGTTCGCGATGCGCGACCGGGTGCTCGACGTCACGCAGCGCGCGCCGAAGGCCTGAACGCGTGAGCGACGCGCTGCCGCTGGAGGGCGATGCGCAGGCGGCGGAACGCTGGGCCGCCGTCTTCGCCCGCTACCCCACCGTGGTGCTCGTCGCCAACAGCGATGCCGTGCGGATCGGCGACCTCCGCCTGCGATACGGGCCGGACGCGCTCTTCGTCTTCTTCAACAAGGTCTACAAGGTGCTGGACACCCCGTTCGACGGGGCGTGCCTCCTCGTCGCGCGCTCCAGCCGCGCGGGCGCCAACATCGTCTACCGCCGGGAGGTCGAGGACGTGCTGCGTCTCGTGCGCGGGCCTCGCTTCCTGGGCATCTGCAACCTTCGCTCCGGCCGCCACGAACGCTTCAGCGCGCCGGCGGAGTTCGGTGGGGCCGTGCCGGTCGGGCATCTGGACATGGCGGGCGCCATGGACGGCTTCTATCCATCCGATCAGGTCGCCACGAGCGGCTTCGCCTTGGCGCTGTTCCTGGTCGAGCGTTGCGCCGGCACGCGCATCGTGCTGGCCGGGTTCACGGCGCGCCGCTCCCGGCGCTGGAAGCTCTTCACGGACCACGACTGGACCTTCGAGCAGATCGTCCAGCGGCTTCTCCTGCGGGAGGGGCGAATCGAGACGGCGGGTGTCGCCGGCGACGATCTGTTTGGCGCGATCGCGCGCCGGTTCCCAGACGTCTCGCGCGCGGAGGTCGCGCTGGTGTCGGCCGAGGTGCTGGCCGAGCGGCTGGACGGCGCGAATGCCGCGATCGACGATCTCCTTCGCACGACCCGGACGCAGCGGCGTTTCGCCGACTGGTTGCGCTCGATGAAGCCCAAGACGCGGAAAGCGAGGATCGCCGAGCGGGACGCGGCCGAGGGGCGGGGATAGAGCTTGCCAAACGGGCGCGTCCGCATTATTCGAGGACCCGCTTCGGCACACAGGGGTATAGCTCAGTTGGTAGAGCGGCGGTCTCCAAAACCGCAGGTCGGGGGTTCGAGCCCCTCTGCCCCTGCCATGGATCTTCCGCGCAAATTGTCCACCCCTTGCCCCTTGTGAATCACGGGGGCTCCGGTTATGTAGAGCTTAACAGACACGTGGCGCGTGGGGCTGGCCGTCCAGCTTTTGCGCGCCCGCAGTCGTGAGCGGTACATGGCATCCAGGACTAACCCATTCACGTTCCTCCAGCAGGTCCGCTCCGAGGTCGCCAAGGTGACCTGGCCGACCCGCCGCGAGACGCTCATCTCGACGGTCATGGTGTTCGTCATGGTCGCCTTCGCCGCCGCGTTCCTCTTCGTGGCGGACCAGCTGATCGCCTTCGTGATCGGCTACATCATGAGCGCCGGCCGCTGATCGCCGGACAGAAGCAGGAATTCAATGACCGCTCGCTGGTACATCGTCCACGCCTATTCGAACTTCGAGAAGAAGGTCGCCGAGTCGATCGAGGAACAGGCTCGCCAGAAGGGCCTGTCGGAGAAGTTCGAGAAGATCCTCGTTCCGACCGAGAAGGTGGTCGAGGTGCGGCGCGGCCGTAAGGTCGATTCGGAGCGCAAGTTCTTTCCGGGCTACGTGCTCGTGAAGGCCGAGCTGACGGACCAGGTGTTCTCGCTCATCAAGAACACGCCGAAGGTCACCGGCTTCCTGGGCCCCGACAACCGCCCGGTGCCGATCTCGGAAGCCGAGGCGAACCACATCCTGAACCAGGTTCAGGAAGGCGTGGAGCGCCCCAAGGCGACGGTGCTGTTCGACGTGGGCGAGCAGGTGCGCGTGTCCGACGGTCCGTTCGCCTCGTTCAACGGCGTCGTCCAGGAAGTCGACCAGGAGCGCGCGCGGCTCAAGGTGGAGGTGTCCATCTTCGGGCGCGCGACGCCGGTGGATCTCGAATTCGGTCAGGTCGAGAAGGTCTGACCGGGAAGGGCGGCTTCGCCGTCCGAACCCCGTGCGGAAGGCGGACATGGCTCAAGCCGGCCATGTCGGAGCCGCACCGCACTCCTGCGTGGCCGCTGCGGCGGCCGAACGACCGGTTCGCCGGTCCAAGATGAAGGCAGAAGCGAATGGCTAAGAAAGTAGCGGGCCAGCTCAAGCTGCAGGTCAAGGCCGGCTCGGCGACCCCGTCGCCGCCAATCGGTCCTGCGCTGGGTCAGCGCGGCATCAACATCATGGAGTTCTGCAAGGCGTTCAACGCGCAGACCCAGGAGATGGAGAAGGGGTCCCCCGTCCCGGTGGTGATCACCTACTACGTCGACAAGTCCTTCACCTTCGTGATGAAGACGGCTCCCGTGAGCTTCTTCCTCAAGAAGGCCGCCGGGCTGACCAGCGGCTCCAAGGAGCCCGGCAAGGTCAAGGCCGGCACGGTCACGCAGGCCCAGGTCCGCGAGATCGCCGAGAAGAAGATGAAGGATCTGAACGCGAACGACGTCGATGCGGCGATGGCGATGGTTCTGGGCTCCGCCCGTTCCATGGGCCTGGAAGTGGTGGGCTGAAGACCATGGCGAAGATTGGCAAGCGCATCACGAAGGCTCGTGAGGGCATCGATCGCGAGAAGCTGTACGACCTGTCCGAGGCCGTCTCGCTTCTGAAGGATCGCGCGTCGGCGAAGTTCGACGAGACGATCGAAGTCGCGATGAACCTCGGCGTCGATCCGCGCCACGCCGACCAGATGGTCCGCGGCGTCGTCAACCTGCCGAACGGCACCGGCCGCACGGTCCGCGTGGCCGTGTTCGCTCGCGGCGACAAGGCGGAGGAGGCCAAGGCCGCCGGCGCCGACATCGTGGGTGCCGAGGATCTGGTGGAGAAGGTGCAGGGCGGTCAGATCGACTTCGACCGCGCCATCGCGACCCCGGACATGATGGGCCTCGTCGGTCGTCTCGGTAAGGTGCTCGGCCCGCGCGGCCTGATGCCGAACCCGCGCGTCGGCACCGTGACGCCCGACGTCGCGGCGGCCGTGAAGGCCTCCAAGGGCGGCGCCGTCGAGTTCCGCGTCGAGAAGGCGGGCATCGTTCACGCCGGCATCGGCAAGGCGAGCTTCGGCGCCGAGGCTCTGCTGGAGAACATCCGCGCCTTTGCCGACGCGGTCCAGAAGGCCAAGCCGACCGGCGCCAAGGGCAACTACGTCCAGCGCGTCGCCGTGTCCTCGACCATGGGCCCGGGCATCAAGATCGATCCCTCGACCGTTCGCGCGGCCGAGTAGGTTTGAATCCGGGACGCCGTCGACCTATCTCGGCGGCTTCCCTCAACATTTCCGCGCGGCATCGGCCGGGCGGAAAAGGACGAAGGCTCCGGCCTTCGTCTTCCTGTCCGAGATTGCGGGCGATGGAGCGGTCAGCCGGCCGATCCCTCTTAATCGCCAAGCCCGCATGAGACGGGGAAAGATCCGAATTCGTTGGCCTCGCGGCCGATACCTTCGGTTCGAACCTCTGAATGCCTTGCTGCGACTGCCGGTTCCATCGCGGAATCCAGAAGCCAAGGGGACAGGATCCTCGAGCGTCGTCCGGTTCGCCGGGCGGCAAACGGCAACCGGAGTGCAGCCGCAAGGGTGCGCTCCAACTGGAGAGTGGCAGTGGACAGAGCGGAAAAGCGCGAGTTCGTCACGGAGCTGAACGAGACCTTCAAGGCCTCGGGCGCGATCGTGGTGGCTCGTTACGCCGGTCTCACCGTCGCGCAGATGAACGACCTTCGGTCGAAGATGCGCGCGCAGGGTGGCACCGTCAAAGTCGCGAAGAACCGCCTCGCCCAAATCGCTCTTCAAGGCACGGACGCCGAGACGATCCAGGGATTGTTTCAGGGCCAGACCCTGATCGCCTATTCCACGGATCCGATCGCGGCGCCGAAGGTGGCCAACGACTTCGCCAAGGGCAACGACAAGCTCGTGATCCTCGGCGGCGCCATGGGCACCACCGCCCTCGATGCGGAAGGGGTGAAGGCTTTGGCCGCCCTTCCGTCGCTCGACGAACTGCGTGGCAAGCTGGTGGGCATGATCCAGACCCCGGCGACCCGCATCGCAGGCGTCGTTGCAGCGCCCGCGGCTCAGCTCGCGCGCGTTTTCGCGGCGTATGCCAAGAAGGACGAAGCGGCGTGAGGCTCGTTCCTCAGCTAATTCAGAACATTCGAACCGTAAAGGAAGACTACAATGGCTGATCTCGCCAAGATCGTTGAAGACCTGTCGGCCCTGACCGTCCTCGAGGCCGCCGAGCTCTCGAAGATGCTCGAAGAGAAGTGGGGCGTCTCCGCCGCCGCTCCGGTCGCCGTCGCCGCCGCCGGTGGCGCTGGCCCGGTTGCCGAGGTCGAGGAGAAGACCGAGTTCGACGTGATCCTCGCCGACGCCGGCGCGAACAAGATCAACGTCATCAAGGAAGTCCGTGCGATCACGGGTCTCGGCCTCAAGGAAGCCAAGGACTTGGTCGACGGCGCTCCGAAGCCGGTCAAGGAAGGCGCCACGAAGGACGAGGCCGCCAAGATCAAGGACCAGCTCGAGAAGGCTGGCGCGAAGGTCGACGTCAAGTAAGACGGCCTTCGGGCGTCTTGCATCAGAAACTGGCGGGCGGGGCGGCAGTTTGCCGTTCCGCCTTCCGTGCTCGGATCGAGCGAACGGCCATGACGGCCTCCCGCGATCCGATGCCCACGTGTTCCGAACCCATGGCCTCCCTGGCTTCGGAAGACGCGGGCGAGCCGCTTCGGCGGCGCTGACGGCCCGGCTTTCGCCTCCCCGGCGAAAGCGATCGGCCCTCCGACGGGAGGGCACGAAATTCGAGCCCTTCGGTCAAGGGCGATGACGAGAGCAAGGAGCGACGATGTCTCAGACGACGACGTTTAGCGGTCGCAGGCGGGTGCGCAAGTTCTTCGGGTCCATCCCCGAGGTTGCCGAGATGCCGAACCTCATCGAGGTGCAGAAGGCGTCCTACGATCAGTTCCTGATGGTCGACGAGCCGGAGGGCGGCCGCCCGGACGAGGGCCTCCAGTCCGTGTTCCGGTCCGTGTTCCCGATCTCCGACTTCGCCGGCCATTCGATGCTGGAATTCGTCAAGTACGAGTTCGAGCAGCCGAAGTTCGACGTGGACGAGTGCCGCCAGCGCGACCTGACCTTCGCGGCGCCGCTCAAGGTCACGCTGCGCCTCATCGTGTTCGATGTCGACGAGGACACCGGCTCGAAGTCGATCAAGGACATCAAGGAGCAGGACGTCTACATGGGCGACATGCCGCTCATGACGTCCAACGGCACGTTCATCGTGAACGGCACCGAGCGCGTCATCGTCTCGCAGATGCATCGCTCCCCGGGCGTGTTCTTCGACCACGACAAGGGCAAGTCGCACTCGTCGGGCAAGCTCCTGTTCGCCGCGCGCGTGATCCCCTATCGCGGCTCCTGGCTCGACATCGAGTTCGACGCCAAGGACATCGTGTTCGCGCGCATCGACCGTCGCCGCAAGATCCCCGTGTCGAGCCTGCTGATGGCGCTCGGCATGGACGGCGAGGAGATCCTGTCGACCTTCTACAACGTCATCCAGTTCCAGAAGGACAAGGACGGCTGGCGCGTGCCCTTCTCGGTCGAGCGCGTGCGCGGCCAGAAGGCGCTGACCGACCTGGTCAACGCGGATTCGGGCGAGGTTCTGGTCGAGGCCGGCAAGAAGGTGACGGCCCGCCAGGCGCGTCAGATCAAGGAGAAGGGCGTCGTCGCCCTGCGCGCCTCCGAGGAGGACCTCTACGGCAACTATCTTGCCGAGGACATCGTCAACTACCAGACGGGCGAGGTCTACCTCGAGGCCGGCGACGAAATCGACGAGAAGACGCTCAAGGTCCTGCTCGACGCGGGCCATGAGGAGATCCAGGTCCTCGACATCGACCATGTGACGGTCGGCGCCTACATCCGCAACACGCTGGCGGCCGACAAGAACGAGAACCGCCAGGACGCCCTGTTCGACATCTACCGCGTCATGCGTCCCGGCGAGCCGCCGACGATGGAGACGGCGGAGGCGATGTTCCAGTCGCTGTTCTTCGACGCGGAGCGCTACGACCTCTCGGCCGTCGGCCGCGTCAAGATGAACATGCGCCTCGACGTCAACGCCGAGGACACCGTGCGCGTGCTGCGCAAGGAGGACATCCTCGCGGTCGTCAAGACGCTGGTGGACCTGCGCGACGGCAAGGGCGAGATCGACGACATCGACAATCTCGGCAACCGCCGCGTGCGCTCGGTCGGCGAGCTCATGGAGAACCAGTACCGCGTCGGCCTGCTGCGCATGGAGCGCGCGATCAAGGAGCGCATGTCCTCGGTCGAGATCGACACGGTCATGCCGCAGGACCTGATCAACGCCAAGCCGGCCGCGGCCGCCGTGCGCGAGTTCTTCGGCTCCTCGCAGCTCTCGCAGTTCATGGACCAGACCAACCCGCTGTCCGAGATCACGCACAAGCGTCGTCTCTCGGCCCTCGGCCCCGGCGGTCTGACCCGCGAGCGCGCCGGCTTCGAGGTGCGCGACGTGCACCCGACGCATTACGGCCGCATCTGCCCGATCGAGACGCCGGAAGGCCCGAACATCGGCCTGATCAACTCGCTGGCGACCTTCGCGCGCGTCAACAAGTACGGCTTCATCGAGAGCCCGTACCGGCGCATCGTGGACGGCAAGGTGACGCAGGACGTCGTCTACCTCTCCGCCATGGAAGAGGCGAAGCATCATGTCGCGCAGGCGAACGCGGTGCTGGCCGACGACGGCAGCTTCGCCGAGGACCTCGTGATCTGCCGCCACGCGGGCGACGTCATCATGACGCCGCGCGAGAACGTCGACCTCATGGACGTGTCGCCGAAGCAGCTCGTTTCGGTCGCCGCGGCGCTGATCCCGTTCCTCGAGAACGACGACGCCAACCGCGCGCTCATGGGCTCGAACATGCAGCGTCAGGCCGTGCCGCTGGTGCGCGCCGAGGCGCCGTTCGTCGGCACGGGCATGGAGCCGGTGGTGGCGCGCGACTCGGGCGCGGCCATCGGCGCGCGCCGTACGGGCATCGTGGACCAGGTGGACGCGACGCGTATCGTCATCCGCGCGACGGAGGACCTCGAGTCCGGCCGCTCGGGCGTCGATATCTACCGCCTGATGAAGTTCCAGCGTTCCAACCAGAACACCTGCATCAACCAGCGTCCGCTGGTCGCGGTGGGTGACCGGGTCCGCAAGGGCGACATCATCGCGGACGGTCCCTCGACCGACCTCGGCGATCTGGCCCTCGGCCGGAACGTGCTCGTCGCGTTCATGCCATGGAACGGCTACAACTACGAGGACTCGATCCTCCTCTCCGAGCGCATCGTCGCCGACGACGTCTTCACCTCGATCCACATCGAGGAGTTCGAGGTCATGGCGCGCGACACCAAGCTCGGCCCCGAGGAGATCACGCGCGACATCCCGAACGTGTCGGAAGAGGCGCTGCGCAACCTCGACGAGGCGGGCATCGTCTACATCGGTGCCGAGGTCCAGCCGGGCGATATCCTCGTCGGCAAGATCACGCCGAAGGGCGAATCGCCGATGACGCCGGAGGAGAAGCTCCTGCGCGCCATCTTCGGCGAGAAGGCCTCGGACGTCCGCGACACGTCGAACCGGATGCCCCCGGGCACCTACGGCACGGTTGTGGAGGTGCGCGTCTTCAACCGTCACGGCGTCGAGAAGGACGAGCGCGCCATGGCGATCGAGCGCGAGGAGATCGAGCGCCTCGCCAAGGACCGCGACGACGAGCAGGCGATCCTCGACCGCAACGTCTACGGCCGTCTGGTCGAGATGCTGTCGGGCAAGGCCGCGATCGCGGGGCCGAAGGGCTTCCGCAAGGGCGGCGAGCTTTCGGCCGAGGTGATGAACGAGTACTCGCGTTCGCAGTGGTGGATGTTCGCCGTCGAGGACGAGCGTCTGCAGGGCGAGCTCGAGGCGCTGCGCCAGGTCTACGACGACTCCAAGAAGCTGCTGGAAGCCCGCTTCATGGACAAGGTCGAGAAGGTCCAGCGGGGCGACGAGCTGCCTCCGGGCGTCATGAAGCAGGTGAAGGTCTTCGTCGCGGTCAAGCGCAAGATCCAGCCGGGCGACAAGATGGCCGGCCGTCACGGTAACAAGGGTGTGGTCTCGCGCATCGTGCCGGTCGAGGACATGCCGTTCAACGCGGACGGCACGCATGTCGACATCGTTCTGAACCCGCTGGGCGTGCCGTCGCGCATGAACGTCGGCCAGATCCTGGAGACGCATCTCGGCTGGGCCTGCGCCGGCATGGGCAAGAAGATCGGCGAGATGCTGGAGGCGTACCAGCAGTCGCACGACGTCCAGCCGCTCCGCTCCGAGATCGCGGGACTCCTCGGCGACAGCGACCGCAACGAGCGCGTGGCGACCTACGACGACGAGTCGGTGTTGACGCTGGCCAAGCAGATGAAGCGCGGCGTCTCGATCGCCACGCCCGTCTTCGACGGCGCGGTGGAGCAGGACATCGTCAAGATGCTGGAGAAGGCCGGGCTGAACGGCTCGGGCCAGGTGACGCTCTACGACGGGCGTACGGGCGAGGCCTTCGATCGGCAGGTGACGGTCGGCTACATCTACATGTTGAAGCTGCACCACCTGGTGGACGACAAGATCCACGCACGCTCGATCGGGCCGTATTCGCTGGTCACACAGCAGCCGCTGGGCGGCAAGGCGCAGTTCGGCGGCCAGCGCTTCGGCGAGATGGAGGTCTGGGCGCTGGAAGCCTACGGTGCCGCCTACACGCTGCAGGAGATGCTGACGGTGAAGTCGGACGACGTCGCGGGCCGCACCAAGGTCTACGAGTCGATCGTGCGCGGCGACGATGCGTTCGAGTCCGGCATCCCCGAGAGCTTCAACGTGCTCGTCAAGGAGATGCGCTCGCTGGGTCTCGACGTCGACCTGTCGCAGTCGGTGCCCGACCAGCTTCCCTCGAGCGCGGGCCCGCTCCAGGGCCTTCCCGACGCGGCCGAATAGGCCGCCACGCAAAGGTCGCCTTGTGCGGCCATGGTCGGCGCCATTGCCAAAGGGCGCCGATCGGACTTTGCGGATGATCTTGGCGCCGGCTCCGCCCGGCGCGTGGCGGGGCACGAGGCCCTGAGAAGGAGACAGCACCATGAATCAAGAGGTCATGAATCTCTTCAATCCTCAGGTGCAGGCGCAGACGTTCGATTCGATCCGGATCTCGCTGGCGAGCCCGGAGAAGATCCTTTCGTGGTCGTTCGGCGAGATCAAGAAGCCGGAGACCATCAACTACCGCACGTTCAAGCCGGAGCGCGACGGCCTGTTCTGCGCGCGCATCTTCGGCCCGATCAAGGACTACGAGTGCTTGTGCGGCAAGTACAAGCGCATGAAATACAAGGGCATCATCTGCGAGAAGTGCGGCGTCGAGGTCACCCTCTCGCGCGTGCGCCGCGAGCGCATGGGCCATATCGAGCTGGCCGCGCCGGTCGCGCACATCTGGTTCCTGAAGTCGCTTCCGAGCCGCATCGGCACGCTGCTCGACATGACGCTGAAGGACATCGAGCGCGTCCTCTACTTCGAGAACTACATCGTCACCGAGCCTGGCCTCACCGCCCTGAAGGAGCACCAGCTCCTGACGGAGGAGGAGTACATGATCGCCGTGGACGAGTACGGCGAGGACTCGTTCACCGCGTTGATCGGCGCCGAGGCGATCCAGGAACTGCTCGGCTCGATGGAGCTCGAGCGCATCGCGGGCGACCTGCGTGAGGAACTGGCGACCACCACGTCGGATCTGAAGCAGAAGAAGCTGATGAAGCGGCTGAAGATCGTCGAGAACTTCCTGGAGTCGGGCAACCGGCCGGAGTGGATGATCATGCGCGTCGTTCCGGTGATCCCGCCGGACCTGCGCCCGCTGGTCCCGCTGGACGGCGGCCGCTTCGCCACGTCCGACCTCAACGACCTGTACCGCCGCGTCATCAACCGCAACAACCGCCTCAAGCGGCTGATCGAGCTGCGCGCGCCGGGCATCATCATCCGCAACGAGAAGCGCATGCTTCAGGAGGCGGTGGACGCACTGTTCGACAACGGACGCCGCGGCCGGGTCATCACGGGCGCCAACAAGCGCCCGCTGAAGTCGCTTTCCGACATGCTGAAGGGCAAGCAGGGCCGCTTCCGGCAGAACCTGCTCGGCAAGCGCGTCGACTATTCGGGCCGTTCGGTGATCGTGACCGGACCGGAGCTGAAGCTGCACCAGTGCGGCCTGCCGAAGAAGATGGCGCTCGAGCTGTTCAAGCCGTTCATCTACGCCCGCCTCGACGCCAAGGGCTTCTCCTCCACGGTGAAGCAGGCCAAGAAGCTGGTCGAGAAGGAGCGTCCGGAGGTCTGGGACATCCTGGACGAGGTGATCCGCGAGCATCCGGTGCTGCTGAACCGCGCGCCGACCCTGCACCGGCTCGGCATCCAGGCGTTCGAGCCCATCCTGATCGAGGGCAAGGCCATCCAGCTCCACCCGCTGGTCTGCACGGCCTTCAACGCGGACTTCGACGGCGACCAGATGGCGGTGCACGTGCCGCTGTCTATCGAGGCGCAGCTCGAGGCGCGCGTCCTCATGATGTCGACCAACAACATCCTGCACCCGGCGAACGGCGCGCCGATCATCGTGCCGTCGCAGGACATGGTGCTGGGGCTCTATTACCTCTCGATCATGAACGAGAACGAGCCGGGGCAGGGTATGGCCTTCTCCGACATCGGCGAGATGGAGCAGGCGCTCTTCACGAAGTCGATCACCCTGCACACCAAGATCAAGGGTCGCTTCAAGACGGTGGATGCCGAAGGCAAGCCCGTCTCGAAGATCTACGAGACGACCCCGGGTCGCATGCTGATCGCGCAGCTTCTGCCGAAGACGCACAAGATCTCCTTCGACATCGCCAACGACCTGATGACGAAGAAGAACATCTCGCGTCTGATCGATCAGGTGTATCGTCACTGCGGTCAGAAGGACACGGTGATCTTCTGCGACCGCATCATGCAGCTCGGCTTCAAGCACGCGTGCATCGCCGGCATCTCCTTCGGCAAGGATGACATGGTCATCCCCGAGACCAAGCCGAAGCTGATCGGCGAGACGCAGGCGCTCGCGAAGGAATACGAGCAGCAGTACAACGACGGCCTGATCACCCAGGGCGAGAAGTACAACAAGGTGGTCGACGCCTGGGCCAAGTGCACGGACAAGATCGCCGAAGAGATGATGGGCCGCATCAAGGCGGTCGAGTTCAACCCGGAGACGGGCCGGCAGAAGCCGATGAACTCGATCTACATGATGTCGCACTCCGGTGCGCGCGGCTCGCCCACGCAGATGCGCCAGCTCGGCGCCATGCGCGGTCTGATGACCAAGCCGTCCGGCGAGATCATCGAGACGCCGATCATCTCGAACTTCAAGGAAGGCCTCACGGTTCTCGAGTACTTCAACTCCACCCACGGCGCCCGCAAGGGCCTCGCGGACACGGCGCTGAAGACCGCGAACTCGGGCTACCTGACCCGCCGCCTCGTCGACGTCGCGCAGGACTGCATCATCACGCAGGCCGACTGCGGCACCGACAGCGGCCTGACCATGCAGCCCATCGTGGATGCCGGTCAGATCGTGGCGACGCTCGGCCAGCGCATCCTCGGCCGCACGGCGCTCGAGGATGTCGTGAACCCGGCCACGGGCGAGGTGCTGGTGAAGGCCGGCGCCACGGTCGAGGAGCGTGACGTCGAGGTGATCGAGAAGGCCGGCGTCCAGTCGGTGAAGATCCGCTCGGCGCTCACCTGCGAGGTACGCACCGGCATCTGCGCCGTCTGCTACGGTCGCGACCTCGCGCGCGGCACGCCCGTCAACATGGGCGAGGCCGTGGGCGTCATCGCGGCGCAGTCGATCGGCGAGCCCGGCACGCAGCTCACCATGCGCACGTTCCACATGGGCGGCACGGCGCAGGTGGTGGACTCCTCGTTCCTCGAGGCGTCCTACGAAGGCACGGTCCAGATCCGCAACCGCAACGTGGTGCGGGACTCGGACGGGCGCCTCGTGGCGATGGGCCGCAACATGGCGATCCTGATCCTCGATCCGTCGGGCAAGGAGCGCGCGTCGCACCGCATCACCTACGGTTCGCGCATCTTCGTGGACGACGGCGACCAGGTGCGTCGCGGCCAGCGCGTCGCCGAGTGGGATCCGTACACCCGTCCGGTCCTCACCGAGCTCGACGGCACGATCGAGTTCGAGGATCTGGTCGAGGGCCTGTCGGTCTCCGAGCAGGCGGACGAGTCCACGGGCATCACCAAGCGTCAGGTCATCGACTGGCGGGCCAACCCGCGCGGTTCCGACCTGAAGCCCGCGATCGTGATCCGCGCCAAGGACGGCTCGGTGGCCAAGCTCGCGCGCGGCACCGATGCCCGTTACTTCCTGTCGGTGGACGCGATCCTTTCGGTGGAGCCGGGTGCGACGGTCCGCGCCGGTGACGTCCTGTCGCGTATTCCGATGGAATCGGCGAAGACCAAAGACATCACGGGCGGTCTGCCGCGCGTCGCCGAACTGTTCGAGGCCCGCAAGCCGAAGGACAACGCGGTGATCGCGGAGATCGACGGCACGGTTCGGTTCGGGCGCGACTACAAGAACAAGCGCCGCATCGTCATCGAGCCGCACGAGGACGGCGTCGAGCCGGTCGAGTACCTGATCCCGAAGGGCAAGCCGTTCCACCTCCAGGAAGGCGACGTCATCGAGAAGGGCGACCACATTCTCGACGGCAACCCGGCACCGCACGACATCCTGGCGATCCGGGGCGTCGAGGCGCTGGCGAGCTACCTGGTGAACGAGATCCAGGAGGTCTACCGCCTCCAGGGCGTGGTCATCAACGACAAGCACATCGAGGTGATCGTTCGCCAGATGCTGCAGAAGGTCGAGATCGTGGAGTCGGGCGACTCCGGCTACATCCCGGGCGACCACGTCGACCGGATCGAGCTGGCCGAGGTCAACGAACGCCTTGAGGAGGAGGGCAAGAAGCCCGCCTCCGGCAACCCGGTGCTCCTCGGCATCACCAAGGCCTCGCTGCAGACGCCGAGCTTCATCTCGGCGGCGTCCTTCCAGGAGACCACCCGCGTCCTCACCGAGGCGGCGGTCGCCGGCAAGATGGACACGCTGCAGGGTCTCAAGGAGAACGTCATCGTCGGCCGCCTCATCCCGGCGGGCACCGGCGGCATGATGACCCAGGTCCGTCGGATCGCGACCTCGCGCGACGACCTCATCCTGGACGACCGCCGCAAGTCGTCCAACGCGGCTGAGGCCGACCGGATGCTGACCAACCTGACCGACGCCGCCGAGTAGGGCGGGGGTCGTAACGCATGGGGGAGGGGCCGCTCGTGAGAGCGGCCCCTTTTCGTTTCGGTTTCGTGCTCCAGAGGCGAGGGGCAGGCTTGACGCTCGGGGTCGGAATCGTTAAACAGCCGCCAACAGAGCCGATGTGAGGCATCGCTTTCCTGACGACTCGTCGGGGACCAGCGCTTCAAACAAGGCTTCGTTCAACGAGACGTACCATTGCTAGACGCACGATCGCGGTTTCGCCCGTGATCCTCTGCTTCACTGCCGGGCAGACCTCTTACTAGATGAGGTCGATGCCCGGTTTCGCGCATGAGCCGACGGCTTGTGGTGCGGTGGTGCCGAACGTTTCGAACCGAGATTTGAAGAGAAGGAAGGTTGGAATGCCGACCATCAACCAGTTGATCCGGAAGCCGCGGGTTCGCCCGAGCGAGCGCAACACCGTTCCGGCGCTCCAGGCCAATCCGCAGAAGCGCGGCGTTTGCACCCGCGTCTACACCACGACCCCGAAGAAGCCGAACTCGGCTCTCCGCAAGGTCGCCAAGGTCCGTCTGGTCAATGGCTTCGAGGTCATCGGCTACATCCCGGGCGAGGGGCACAACCTTCAGGAGCACTCCGTGGTGATGATCCGCGGCGGCCGCGTGAAGGATCTTCCCGGCGTTCGCTACCACATCATCCGCGGCGTGCTCGACACGCAGGGCGTCAAGGACCGTCGTCAGCGTCGTTCGAAGTACGGCGCGAAGCGTCCGAAGTAAGCCCGAACGACCGTCCGAGATTGAGAGACTAGAACATGTCCCGTCGTCACTCTGCCGAGAAGCGTGAGATCAACCCGGATCCGAAGTTCGGCGATCTGGTCGTCACCAAGTTCATGAACGCCGTCATGTACGACGGCAAGAAGTCGATCGCCGAAACCATCGTCTACGGTGCGTTCGACGTCGTGAACCAGAAGACCCGCCAGGACGCGATCGCGATCTTCCATCAGGCGCTCGACAACGTCGCGCCGCACGTGGAAGTCCGTTCGCGCCGCGTCGGCGGCGCCACCTACCAGGTTCCGGTCGACGTCCGTCCGGAGCGTCGCCAGGCCCTTGCCATCCGCTGGCTGATCACGGCTGCCCGCAACCGCAACGAGACCACGATGGTGGATCGTCTGTCGGGCGAGTTGATGGATGCGGCCAACAACCGCGGCACCGCCGTGAAGAAGCGCGAAGACACGCACCGCATGGCGGAAGCGAACCGCGCCTTCTCGCACTACCGCTGGTAAGCCACTCTTCTCTTCGAAAGGCGACGCCCCATGGCCCGCGAATATAAGATCGAAGACTACCGCAACTTCGGCATCATGGCCCACATCGATGCCGGCAAGACCACCACGACCGAACGTATCCTCTACTACACCGGCAAGTCCCACAAGATCGGCGAAGTCCACGACGGCGCCGCGACCATGGACTGGATGGAGCAGGAGCAGGAGCGCGGCATCACCATCACGTCCGCCGCGACCACGACCTTCTGGGAAGGCCGCGACGGCAAGAAGCGCCGCTTCAACATCATCGACACCCCGGGCCACGTCGACTTCACGATCGAGGTCGAGCGGTCGCTGCGCGTGCTCGACGGTGCGATCGCGCTGCTCGACGCCAATGCCGGCGTGGAGCCGCAGACCGAGACCGTGTGGCGTCAGGCGGACAAGTATCACGTCCCGCGCATGATGTTCGTCAACAAGATGGACAAGACCGGCGCGGACTTCTACCGCTGCGTCGACATGGTCAAGACGCGCCTCGGCGCGAAGCCCATCGTGGTCCAGCTGCCGATCGGCGCCGAGAACGAGTTCAAGGGCGTCGTCGACCTGATCGAGATGAACGCCCTGGTCTGGCGCGACGAGTCGCTCGGCGCCCAGTGGGACGTCGTGGAGATCCCGGCCGACCTGCAGGACAAGGCCGTCGAATATCGCGAGCTGATGATCGAGACCGCGGTCGAGGTCGACGAGGCTGCGATGGAGGCCTACCTCGAGGGCAACATGCCTTCGAACGACGAGCTGCGCGCGCTGATCCGCAAGGGCACCTGCGAGGTGACCTTCACGCCGATCTTCTGCGGCTCGGCCTTCAAGAACAAGGGCGTGCAGCCGCTTCTCGACGGCGTCGTCGAGTTCCTGCCGTCGCCGGTCGACGTTCCCGCGATCAAGGGCATCGACCCGAAGACCGAGACCGAGACCAGCCGCGTGTCGTCGGACGAAGAGCCGCTGTCGATGCTGGCCTTCAAGATCATGAACGACCCGTTCGTCGGCTCGCTCACCTTCTGCCGCATCTACTCCGGCAAGCTCTCCAAGGGCACCGGCGTTCAGAACACGGTGAAGGAGAAGAAGGAGCGCATCGGGCGTATGCTTCAGATGCACTCTAACTCGCGTGAGGACATCGAAGAGGCCTATGCGGGCGACATCGTCGCTCTCGCCGGTCTCAAGGAAGTCACCACGGGCGACACGCTCTGCGACCCGCTGAAGCCGGTCATCCTGGAGCGCATGGAGTTCCCCGATCCGGTCATCGAGATCGCGATCGAGCCCAAGACCAAGGGCGATCAGGAGAAGATGGGCCTCGCGCTCAACCGCCTGGCCGCCGAGGACCCGTCCTTCCGCGTCAAGACGGACGAGGAGTCGGGCCAGACGATCATCGCCGGCATGGGCGAGCTGCACCTCGACATCCTGGTCGACCGGATGAAGCGCGAGTTCAAGGTCGAGGCGAATATCGGCGCCCCGCAGGTGGCCTATCGCGAGACCATCACCCGCGCAGCCGACGTCGACTACACGCACAAGAAGCAGACCGGCGGTACCGGTCAGTTCGCCCGCGTGAAGCTGCACATCGAGCCGGGCGAGCCGACCACGGGCTTCGTGTTCGAGTCGAAGATCATCGGCGGCGCGGTTCCCAAGGAATACGTGCCGGGCGTCCAGAAGGGCATCGCCTCGGTGATGACCTCGGGTCCGCTCGCGGGCTTCCCGATGGTGGACATCAAGGCCGAGCTCATCGACGGCGCGTTCCACGACGTCGACTCGTCGGTCCTGGCCTTCGAGATCGCCTCGCGCGCCGGCTTCCGTGAAGCCATCGCCAAGGCGGGGCCGAAGCTGCTCGAGCCGATCATGAAGGTCGAGGTCGTTACGCCGGAAGACTACGTCGGCGACGTGATCGGCGATCTGAACTCCCGCCGTGGCCAGATCCAGGGCACCGAGGCTCGCGGCATCGCGACCGTGGTGAACGCGATGGTGCCGCTGGCGAACATGTTCGGCTACGTCAACACGCTGCGTTCGATGTCGCAGGGTCGCGCGCAGTACACGATGCAGTTCGACCACTACGAGCAGGTGCCGAACCAGGTCGCGGAAGAAATCCAGAAGAAGTACGCCTGAGGCCTCCGGCCTCGGCGACAACCCTCTGAAGCCCTGACGGGCGCATGAATTGGAGAGCCTACAATGGCGAAGAGCAAATTCGAGCGTAACAAGCCGCATGTGAACATCGGGACGATTGGTCACGTTGATCACGGGAAGACGTCGTTGACGGCTGCGATCACGAAGTACTTTGGCGAGTTCCGCGCGTACGACCAGATCGACGCGGCGCCGGAGGAGAAGGCTCGCGGCATCACGATTTCGACGGCGCATGTGGAGTACGAGACGGAGAACCGTCACTACGCGCACGTGGACTGCCCGGGTCACGCGGACTACGTGAAGAACATGATCACGGGCGCGGCGCAGATGGACGGCGCGATCCTGGTGTGTTCGGCGGCGGACGGCCCGATGCCGCAGACGCGCGAGCACATCCTCCTGGCGCGCCAGGTTGGCGTTCCGGCGATCGTGGTGTTCCTGAACAAGGTGGACCAGGTCGACGACGCGGAGCTTCTGGAGCTGGTGGAGCTCGAGGTCCGCGAGCTTCTGTCGTCCTACGACTTCCCGGGCGACGACATTCCGATCGTGAAGGGCTCGGCGCTGGCGGCGCTGGAGGACTCCAACAAGGAGATCGGCGAGGACGCGGTGCGTCAGCTGATGAAGGAGGTCGACGCCTACATCCCGACGCCGGAGCGTCCGGTTGACCAGCCGTTCCTGATGCCGATCGAGGACGTGTTCTCGATCTCGGGCCGCGGCACGGTGGTGACGGGCCGCGTGGAGCGCGGGATCGTGAAGGTGGGCGAGGAAGTCGAGATCGTGGGCATCCGCGACTCGAAGAAGACGACGGTGACGGGCGTCGAGATGTTCCGCAAGCTTCTGGACCAGGGGCAGGCGGGCGACAACATCGGCGCGCTGGTTCGCGGCGTGGACCGCGAGGGCGTTGAGCGCGGCCAGGTTCTGTGCAAGCCGGGTTCGGTGAAGCCGCACACGCGCTTCATGGCGGAGGCGTACATCCTGACCAAGGAGGAGGGCGGACGCCACACGCCGTTCTTCACGAACTACCGTCCGCAGTTCTACTTCCGCACGACGGACGTGACGGGCGTGGTGACGCTGCCCGAGGGCACCGAGATGGTGATGCCGGGCGACAACGTGACGATGGACGTCAAGCTGATCGTTCCGATCGCCATGGAGGAGAAGCTGCGCTTCGCCATCCGCGAGGGCGGCCGCACCGTCGGCGCCGGCATCGTCGCCAGCATCGTCGAGTAAATCGGCCTCTTGAAGTCAGGGACGCGGCGGTTTAAACCGCCGCGTTCTCTTTGCCCTGCGGGGCGGTTCGGGCGCCGTTCAGGCGTCCGGTTTGATTGGCTGAAGACTGTTTAGCGATCGGAAAGCGCCGGCACTCCGGCATGGCTCCGACGGAAGGACGAATGCAATGAACGGCCAGAATATTCGCATCCGCCTGAAGGCGTTCGACCACCGCGTGCTCGACGCTTCCACCCGCGAGATCGTATCGACGGCAAAGCGCACCGGCGCGAACGTGCGCGGGCCCATCCCGCTGCCGACCCGTATCGAGAAGTTCACGGTCAACCGCTCGCCCCACGTGGACAAGAAGTCCCGCGAGCAGTTCGAAATGCGCACCCACAAGCGGCTCCTCGACATCGTCGATCCTACGCCGCAGACGGTCGATGCGCTGATGAAGCTCGACCTCGCCGCCGGCGTGGACGTCGAGATCAAGCTCTAACGAGCGGACATGAACCGGCCGAGCCCTCGGGCTCCTAAGGTTCCTCTGAAGAAAGAACACAGAATGCGTTCAGGTGTGATTGCACAGAAGGTCGGCATGACCCGCATCTACAACGATGCGGGCGAGCATGTGCCGGTCACGGTTCTCAAGATCGAGAACCTCCAGGTCGTGGGTCAGCGGACCCAGGACAAGAACGGCTACACGGCCGTCCAGCTCGGCGTCGGCGCCGCGAAGGTGAAGAACACCTCCAAGGCGATGCGCGGCGTCTTCGCGCAGGCTTCCGTCGAGCCGAAGCGCAAGATGGCCGAGTTCCGCGTGTCGGACGACAACCTCATCGACGTGGGCGCCGAGATCACGGCCGACCACTTCGTGGCGGGCCAGCTCGTGGACGTCACGGGCACGTCGATCGGTAAGGGCTTCGCCGGCGTCATGAAGCGCCACAACTTCGGTGGTCTGCGCGCCACGCACGGCGTGTCGGTGTCGCATCGCTCGCACGGTTCGACCGGTCAGCGCCAGGATCCCGGCAAGGTTTTCAAGAACAAGAAGATGGCTGGCCACATGGGCCAGACGCGCGTCACCACCCAGAACCTGGAAGTCGTCCGCACCGACGCCGACAAGGGCCTGCTGCTGATCCGTGGCGCCGTGCCGGGCTCGAAGGGCGGCTGGATCCTGGTCCGCGACGCGGTCAAGGCGAAGCTCCCCGAGAACGCCCCCAAGCCGGCTGCCCTGCGCCAGGCCGCCAACAACGGCGCTTCGGCCGCTTCCGAGGGAACCGAGTAATGGACATCCAGATCAAGACCCTCACCGGCGGCGAAGCCGGCTCGGTGACCCTGGCCGACGAGATCTTCGGCCTCGAGCCGCGCGAGGACATCCTCCAGCGCATGGTCCGCTACCAGCTCGCCAAGCGCCAGCAGGGCACGCACCAGTCGCTCGGCCGCGCCGAGATCGCGCGCACCGGCGCCAAGCTCTACAAGCAGAAGGGCACCGGTCGCGCCCGTCACGGCTCCGCCCGTGCCCCGCAGTTCCGCGGCGGTGGCAAGGCGCACGGCCCGGTGTCGCGCAGCCACGCCCATGACCTTCCCAAGAAGGTCCGCGCCCTCGCGCTCAAGCATGCCCTCTCGGCCAAGGCCAAGTCGGGCGGCCTGATCGTGGTCGACGACCTCGTCTCGAGCGAGGGCAAGACCAAGGCGATGCTGTCGCAGTTCGCCGGCCTCGGCCTGACGAACGCGCTGATCATCGGCGGCGCGCAGCTGAACGAGAACTTCGCTCGCTCGGCCCGCAACATCCCGAACATCGACGTTCTGCCGGTTCAGGGCATCAACGTTTACGACATTCTGCGCCGTCAGACGCTTGTCCTGTCGAAGGCTGCCGTCGAGGCCCTCGAGGAGCGCTTCAAATGAGCGACCTGCGCCACTACGACGTCATCACGAGCCCCGTCATCACTGAAAAGTCGACGCTGGTCTCCGAGTTCAACCAGGTGATCTTCAACGTTGCGAAGACCGCGACCAAGCCGCAGATCAAGGCGGCGGTCGAGGCTCTGTTCGGGGTCAAGGTCACTGCCGTCAACACCCTGGTCCGCAAGGGCAAGGTGCGGCGCTTCCGCGGCCGTCCGGGCCGACAGAGCGATCAGAAGAAGGCGATCGTGACGCTGGCCGAAGGCCAGTCCATCGACGTCTCGACCGGTCTCTGACGGCTGGCTGCGAGGATAGAAGATCATGGCACTGAAGAACTTCAAGCCGGTCACGCCCAGCCAGCGTCAGCTGGTGATCGTGGACCGCTCGGGCCTCTGGAAGGGCAAGCCGGTCAAGCAGTTGACCGAGGGCCTGCATTCCAACGGCGGCCGCAACAACACGGGTCGCATCACCGCTCGCTACCAGGGCGGTGGTCACAAGCGCACCTACCGTATGATCGACTTCAAGCGTCGCAAGCTCGACGTCGTCGCCACGGTGGAGCGTCTTGAGTACGACCCGAACCGCACCGCCTTCATCGCGCTGCTCCGCTATGAGGACGGCGAGCTGTCCTACATCCTGGCCCCGCAGCGTCTCGCGGCGGGCGACAAGGTGGTCGCGGGCCTGACGGGCGTCGACGTGAAGCCCGGCAACGCGATGCCGCTGTCGGCGATGCCGGTCGGCACCATCATCCACAATGTGGAGATGAAGCCGATGAAGGGCGGTCAGATCGCCCGCTCCGCCGGCGCCTACGCGCAGCTCGTCGGCCGCGATCAGGGCATGGCGATCCTGCGCCTGAACTCGGGCGAGCAGCGCCTCGTTTCGGGCTCGTGCTTCGCCACGGTCGGCGCCGTGTCGAACCCGGATCACGGGAACATCAACCTGGGCAAGGCCGGTCGTTCGGTCTGGCTCGGTCGCCGCCCGCACGTGCGCGGCGTCGCGATGAACCCGGTCGATCACCCGCACGGCGGCGGCGAGGGCCGTACCTCGGGCGGCCGTCACCCGGTCACGCCGTGGGGCAAGCCGACCAAGGGCAAGCGCACGCGCCAGAACAAGGCGACCGACAAGTTCATCATGCGCTCGCGCCATCAGCGCAAGAAGTAAGGGAAACACTCCATGACACGTTCCGTCTGGAAAGGTCCGTTCGTTGATGGCTACCTGCTGAAGAAGGCCGAAAAGGTCCGCTCCGGCGGCCGCAACGAAGTCATCAAGATCTGGAGCCGCCGCTCCACGATCCTACCGCAGTTCGTCGGTCTCACCTTCGGCGTCTACAACGGCAACAAGCACATCCCGGTCTCGGTCAACGAGGACATGGTCGGACACAAGTTCGGCGAATTCTCCCCGACCCGCACCTATTACGGCCACGGCGCCGACAAGAAGGCGAAGAGGAAGTAACAATGGGCAAGGCCAAGGCCGAGCGCGTGCTGAAGGACAACGAGGCGAAGGCAGTCGCCCGTACGATCCGCGTCAGCCCGCAGAAACTGAACCTCGTCGCGCAGATGATCCGCGGCAAGAAGGTGGACCGTGCTCTCGCGGACCTGACCTTCTCGCGCAAGCGGATCGCCGAGACGGTGAAGAAGACGCTGGAAAGCGCCATCGCGAACGCGGAGAACAACCACGACCTCGACGTCGATACGCTCGTCGTCGCCGAGGCCTTCGTCGGCAAGTCGATCACGATGAAGCGCTTCCATGCGCGCGGTCGCGGTCGTGCGAGCCGGGTCGAGAAGCCGTTCTCGCACCTGACGATCATCGTCCGCGAGAAGGCCGAAGAGGAGGCTGCGTAATGGGTCAGAAAGTCAATCCGATCGGCCTGCGCCTCGGCATCAACCGGACCTGGGACTCGCGCTGGTTCGCCAACACGGGCGAGTACGGCCAGCTCCTCCACGAGGACCTTGCGATCCGCAAGTACCTCCTCAACGAGCTGAAGCAGGCGGCGGTCTCCAAGATCGTCATCGAGCGCCCGCACAAGAAGTGCCGCATCACGATCCACTCGGCGCGTCCGGGCATCGTGATCGGCAAGAAGGGCGCCGACATCGAGAAGCTGCGCAAGAAGCTCTCCTCGATGACCAACGCCGAGACGCACATCAACATCGTCGAGGTGCGCAAGCCCGAGACCGACGCGACGCTGGTGGCGCAGTCCATCGCGCAGCAGCTCGAACGCCGCATCGCGTTCCGTCGCGCCATGAAGCGCGCCGTGCAGTCCGCCATGCGCCTCGGCGCCGAGGGCATCCGCATCAACTGCGGCGGTCGTCTCGGCGGCGCGGAGATCGCGCGCATGGAATGGTACCGCGAGGGCCGCGTTCCGCTGCATACGCTGCGTGCGGATGTTGACTACGGCACCGCCGAAGCCCATACGGCGTACGGTGTCTGCGGCGTGAAGGTCTGGATCTTCAAGGGCGAGATCCTGGAGCACGATCCGATGGCTTCCGAGCGTCGGGCGGTCGAGGGCGACGGTTCGAACTCCGGTGGCGGCAACAACCGTCGTCGTGAGCGCGAGCGCGAGCACGCCTGATAGGCGAAGTTTCGGAGTATTAGGAAATGTTGCAACCAAAGCGCACGAAGTTCCGGAAGGCGTTCAAGGGACGCATTCACGGGAACTCCAAGGGCGGCTCGTTGCTCAGCTTCGGGACCTTCGGCCTGAAGGCTCTCGAGCCCGAGCGTGTCACCGCCCGCCAGATCGAGGCGGCTCGCCGCGCGATCACCCGCCAGATGAAGCGCCAGGGCCGCGTCTGGATCCGGATCTTCCCGGATCTGCCGGTCACCGCCAAGCCCACGGAAGTCCGCATGGGTAAGGGCAAGGGTGCGATCGAGTATTGGGCGGCTCGCGTCGCTCCCGGTCGCATCATGTTCGAGATCGACGGCGTGGCGGAAGACGTCGCACGCGAGGCCCTGCGCCTCGGCGCGGCCAAGCTTCCGATCCGCACGCGGTTCATCCAGCGCATCGCCGAGTAAGGAGAAGTTCGATGAAAGCCTCCGATCTCACCACCAAGACGCAGGACGAGCTGACCGCCGAGCTCGGCAAGCTGAAGAAGGAGCAGTTCAACCTGCGCTTCCAGGGTGCCACGGGCCAGCTCGAGAACACGTCTCGTGTCAAGGAAGTCCGTCGCGACATCGCCCGGATCAAGACCATTGCCCGCCAGAAGGCCGGCGCGGCCAAGGCCTGAAGGTAGTCAACTATGCCGAAACGCGTTTTGCAGGGGACCGTGGTCTCCGATAAGAATGACAAGACGGTCGTCGTGCTCGTGGAGCGTCGCTTCACGCATCCGCTCTTCAAGAAGACCGTTCGCCGGTCGAAGAAGTACAAGGCGCACGACGAGTCCAACCAGTACAAGGTCGGCGACATCGTCTCCATCGAGGAGACCAAGCCGATCTCGAAGGACAAGACTTGGATCGTCGTCGCCTCTCAGGCTTCGGCTCAGTGAATATAGGCTCGGGTGAAGCGCGTGATCCCGCGCTCCCCGGCTGCTCGTGATTTGAAGGCGGCCTGACATGATTCAGATGCAAACAAACCTCGATGTGGCGGACAACTCCGGCGCCCGTCGTGTCATGTGCATCAAGGTGCTGGGCGGCTCGAAGCGGAAGTATGCCTCGGTCGGCGACATCATCGTCGTCTCGATCAAGGAGGCCATTCCGCGCGGCCGCGTGAAGAAGGGTGACGTGATGAAGGCGGTCGTGGTTCGCACGGCCAAGGACATCCGTCGTCCGGACGGTTCCGTGATCCGCTTCGACCGCAATGCGGCGGTGCTGATCGACAACAAGAAGGAGCCGGTTGGAACTCGTATCTTCGGACCCGTTCCGCGCGAGCTGCGCGGCCGGAACCACATGAAGATCATTTCCCTGGCACCGGAAGTGCTGTAAGGAGCCGGACCGATGCAGAAGATCAAGAAGGGCGACAACGTCGTCGTGCTGGCCGGCAAGGACAAGGGCCGCTCGGGCAAGGTGCTCCAGGTCATGCCGAAGGAGGACCGTGCGGTCGTCTCCGGCGTGAACATGGTGAAGCGCCACCAGAAGCAGACCGCCAGCCAGGAAGCCGGGATCGTCTCGAAGGAGGCTCCCATTCACCTCTCGAACCTTTCGGTCGCCGACCCGAAGGATGGCAAGCCGACCCGCGTCGGTTTCAAGGTTGTCGGCGAGGGCGAGAACGCGAAGAAGGTGCGTGTCGCCAAGCGTTCGGGAGAACAGATCGATGGCTGAGACCAGCTACACGCCCCGGCTCAAGGCGGTCTACCGCGACGAGATCCGCAAGCAGCTTCTCGAGGAGTTCAAGTACTCCAACGAGATGGAAGTGCCGCGTCTCGACAAGGTCGTGATCAACATGGGCGTCGGTGAGGCCACCGGCGACTCCAAGAAGCCGTCCATCGCGGCCGACGACCTGGCGAAGATTGCCGGTCAGAAGCCCGTCATCACGCGCGCCCGCAATTCGATCGCCGGGTTCAAGGTGCGCGAGAACATGCCGATCGGCGCGAAGGTCACCCTTCGCAAGGAGCGCATGTACGAGTTCGTGGATCGCCTGGTGCAGATCGCTCTGCCCCGCGTGCGCGATTTCCGCGGCCTCAACCCCAAGAGCTTCGACGGCCGTGGCAACTTCGCCATGGGCCTGAAGGAGCATATCGTGTTCCCCGAGATCAACTACGACAAGGTCGATCAGATGTGGGGCATGGACATCATCGTGTGTACGACGGCGAAGACCGACGAGGAAGCCCGCGCCCTTCTGAAGGCGCTGAACTTCCCGTTCCGCCAGTAACGGCAGGCGAAAGGAAAAGTTATGGCCAAGAAGAGCGCCATCGAGAAGAACAAGCGCCGGCAGAAGCTGGTCGCGAAATATGCGGCCAAGCGCGAGGCGCTGAAGGCGATCACGACGAACCAGGATGCCTCGATGGAGGAGCGCTTCCGCGCCCAGCTCCAGCTGGCCGAGTTGCCGCGCAACTCCTCCAAGGTTCGCGTGCGCAATCGCTGCGAGGTGACGGGCCGTCCGCGCGCCTATTATCGCAAGCTGAAGATGAGCCGTATCGCGCTTCGCGATCTCGGCAACACCGGGCAGATCCCGGGCATCGTCAAGTCGAGCTGGTAAGGAGGCACTGCAATGGCACTTTCCGATCCTCTCGGCGATATGCTGACCCGTATCCGCAACGCTACGATGCGGAGCAAGTCCACGGTCGCCACCCCGGCGTCCAAGCTGCGCGCTCGCGTCCTGGACGTCCTCAAGGACGAGGGCTACATCCGCGGCTATTCCGAGACCAAGTTCGAGAACGGCACGGCCGAGTTCAACATCGAGCTCAAGTATTACGAGGGTGCTCCCGTCATCAAGGAGATCTCCCGCGTGTCGAAGCCCGGCCGTCGCGTCTACGTTTCGGCGAAGACGATCCCGCACGTCGCCAACGGTCTCGGCATCTCGGTGCTGTCGACCCCCAAGGGCGTCATGGCGGACCACGCCGCTCGTGAGCAGAACGTCGGTGGCGAGATCCTCTGCCGCGTCTTCTGACGCGGCATCGAGGTCTCCCAAGCGATCAACGGACAGGTTCTCAGATGTCTCGTATTGGCAAGAAGCCGGTTGCCGTCCCGGGCGGTGTCACCGCCTCGGTTGACGGTCAGACCGTCCGGGCTAAGGGCCCGAAGGGCGAGCTTTCGTTCGTGGTGAACGACGAAGTGCTCGTGAAAATGGAAGACGGGGCGATCAAGGTCGATCCGCGCGACGACTCGAAGGATGCGCGCTCGAAGTGGGGCATGTCCCGCACGATGATCGTCAACATCCTGTCCGGCGTGAAGGATGGTTTCGAGAAGCGTCTCGAGATCTCCGGCGTCGGTTACCGCGCGTCCATGCAGGGCAAGAACCTGCAGCTGGCTCTCGGGTTCAGCCACGACGTTCTCTACCCGGTTCCGGAAGGCATCTCGATCGCCGTGCCGAAGCCGACCGAGATCGTGATCACCGGCATCGACAAGCAGCAGGTCGGTCAGGTGGCTGCCGAGATCCGCGAGTATCGCGGTCCCGAGCCCTACAAGGGCAAGGGTGTGAAGTACGCGGGCGAGAAGATCGTCCGTAAGGAAGGCAAGAAGAAGTAAGGCTCGGGACATGGCAACGCAGAAGGAACTCCTCCGGCGCCGCGCATCCCGCGTCCGCCGTTCGATCAAGGCGGTGGCGAACGGGCGTCCGCGCCTGTCGGTCCACCGTTCGTCGAAGAACATCTACGCGCAGATCATCGACGACGCCGCCGGCCGCACGCTGGCCGCGGCCTCGACGCTCGATGTCGGTCTTCGTGGCGAGCTGAAGACGGGCGCCGACGTGGCGGCGGCTGCCGCCGTCGGCAAGCTGGTCGCCCAGCGCGCCAAGGAAGCCGGCGTGACCGACGTCGTGTTCGATCGCGGCGCGTTCATCTATCATGGCCGCATCAAGGCGCTGGCCGACTCCGCTCGCGAGGGCGGTCTGAACTTCTAATCGCCGGCCCTCGGGCCGCCGATCCTCGGCATGAACACGGTCCGGCGGGGTTTCCCCGCCGGCCGCGTCGTGCTTTAAGCCGGGTGCCGCCAGGGCGGCACTCTTCCCCAGGACGCCTCCGGAAAAAAACAAGGACAGGATATGGCGCCTCGTAATGAACGCAACGACCGCGAAGAGCGGGATGACGGCTTCGTCGACAAGCTGGTCCACATCAACCGCGTCGCCAAGGTGGTGAAGGGCGGCCGTCGCTTCGGCTTCGCCGCTCTCGTCGTCGTCGGCGACCTCAAGGGTCGCGTCGGCTTCGGTCATGGCAAGGCGCGCGAAGTGCCCGAGGCCATCCGCAAGGCCACGGAAGCGGCCAAGCGCGACCTGATCTTCGTGCCGCTGCGCGACGGCCGCACGCTGCACCACGACGTCCACGGTCGCCACGGCGCCGGCAAGGTGATCCTGCGCACGGCCGAGGCCGGTACGGGCATCATCGCGGGCGGTCCGATGCGCGCGGTGTTCGAGGCGGTCGGCATGCACGACGTGGTCGCCAAGTCGCTCGGCTCGTCGAACCCCTACAACATGGTTCGCGCCACCTTCGACGCCCTGAAGGGACAGATGCATCCGAAGGATGTCGCTGCCCGTCGCGGCATCAAGTATTCGACGCTCCAGGCGCGCCGCCGCGACCTGGTCGGCGCTGAGGACTGATGGCTGAACGCGAGCGCGCCTTTTCCGCGCTTGCCGCCCGTCGTCCAGATTTGAGGAGCCGAATGATGGCCAAGACCCAGACCCAGGGCTCGACGATCACCGTCGAACAGATCGGAAGCCCGATCCGCCGTCCGAGCGACCAGCGTGCCACGCTGATCGGCCTCGGGCTGAACAAGATGCACCGCGTTCGGACGCTGGAGGATACGCCTTCGGTCCGTGGCATGATCGCCAAGGTCAGCCACCTCGTCCGCGTCGTCGACGGCCAGTGAGCCGGGAGTGAACGAGATGAAGCTCAACGAGATCGCCGACAAGGACGGCGCCACCCATTCGCGCAAGCGTCTGGGCCGTGGCATCGGTTCGGGTTCGGGCAAGACGGGCGGGCGCGGCGTGAAGGGTCAGAAGGCCCGTTCCGGCGTCGCCATCAACGGCTTCGAGGGCGGCCAGATGCCGCTCTATCGTCGCCTTCCGAAGCGCGGCTTCGTGAACATCTTCGCCAAGGACTTCAACATCGTCTCGCTGGACAAGATCCAGAAGGCGATCGAGGCCGGCAAGCTGGACGCGAAGGCGACGATCGACCTGGCCGCGATGCAGGCCGCGGGTCTCGTCCGTCGCGCTCGCGACGGCGTCCGGATCCTCGGCGATGGCGAGGTGTCCTCCAAGCTGACGATCGTCGCGGACGGCGCCTCGCGCTCCGCGGTCGAGAAGGTCGGGAAGGCGGGCGGCACGCTCACCGTTCCGGAGAAGCCGGCGGCGGAAGCCTGACAGCCGCACTGCGGCGAAGAAACGAAAGCCGCCCCTCGGCGAGAGGGCGGCTTTTTTCGTGTGGCGCGGACCGGTGGGCGAATTTGTCTTGTAATTCGCGCCGCTAGGCCCTTCTACATAACGTCACGAACGTGTCGGAATCGTCCGCGCGGCCCGAAGCGTTTCGGGCTGCCCGTGTCGGACCATCCGGAGAGAGCGCAGACATGGCATCGGCCGCGGAACAACTCGCCGCAAACCTCAACTTCTCGGCCTTCTCGAAGGCGGAAGACCTGAAGAAGCGCATTTGGTTCACCCTCGGCGCGCTGCTGGTGTACCGGCTCGGCACCTATATCCCGATGCCCGGCATCGACCCGGAGGCGCTGGCGCAGGCGTTCCACCAGCAGTCGACCGGCATTCTCGGCCTCTTCAACATGTTCGCGGGCGGCGCCGTCGGACGCATGGCGATCTTCGCGCTCGGCATCATGCCGTACATCTCGGCGTCGATCATCATCCAGCTCATGACGTCGGTGATTCCGTCGCTCGAGGCCCTGAAGAAGGAAGGCGAGCAGGGGCGCAAGGTCATCAACCAGTACACGCGCTACGGCACTGTGCTGCTGGCGACCGTGCAGGCCTACGGCATCGCGGCGGGTCTTCAGTCGACCAGCAGCATCGTCACCAATCCGGGTGCCTTCTTCATCCTGTCCAGCGTCATCACGCTGGTCGGCGGCACCATGTTCCTGATGTGGATCGGCGAGCAGATCACCGCGCGCGGCATCGGCAACGGCATCTCGCTCATCATCTTCGCCGGCATCGCGGCCAACCTGCCGTCGGCGCTCGCCAACCTTCTGGAGCTCGGGAGGACCGGGGCTCTGTCCACCGCGATCATCCTGATCGTCGCGGTGGTCGTGGTGGTCTGCATCGCGGGCGTCGTGTTCTTCGAGCGTGCCCAGCGTCGGCTGCTGATCCAGTATCCCAAGCGCCAGGTCGGCAACCGCATGTTCCAGGGCGACACGTCGCACCTGCCGCTGAAGCTCAACACCGCCGGCGTGATCCCGCCGATCTTCGCCTCGTCGCTACTGCTCCTGCCGGTGACGATCGCGAATTTCTCCGACACGAGCTCGCTTCCCGGCTGGGCGACGGCGATCATCGCGTCGCTCGGGCACGGGCGGCCGCTCTACATGCTGCTCTACGCCGGCATGATCGCGTTCTTCGCCTTCTTCTACACCGCCATCGTCTTCAATCCGAAGGACACGGCGGACAATCTCAAGAAGCACGGCGGCTTCATCCCCGGCATTCGCCCAGGCGAGCGTACGGCGGACTACATCGACTATGTCCTGACCCGCATCACGGTGGTCGGCGCGATCTACCTCGTGGTGATCTGTCTGCTTCCCGAGATCCTGATCTCGGCTGCCGGTATTCCGTTCTACCTCGGCGGAACGTCGCTTCTCATCGTGGTGTCGGTGACGATGGACACCGTGGCCCAGGTGCAGGGGCACCTGCTGGCTCATCAATACGAAGGCCTCGTCAAGAAGGCGAAGCTGCGCGGAGGAAGGCGAGGAACTCGATGAGGGTCATACTGCTGGGCCCCCCGGGAGCGGGGAAGGGGACTCAGGCGCAACGGCTTGTCGAACGGCATGGTATTCCGCAGCTTTCGACGGGCGACATGCTCCGCGAGGCCGTGGCGAAGGGCACCGAGATCGGTCGTCGCGCCCAGGCCGTCATGGATGCGGGCCAACTCGTCTCGGACGAGATCGTGATCGGCATCGTGGCCGACCGCATCGACCAGGACGACGCGCGCAAGGGGTTCGTGCTCGACGGGTTCCCGCGGACGGTGGCGCAGGCGAGCGCGCTGGAGGGCATGCTCCAGGAGCGCAAGCTCGCGATCGACGCGGTGATCGAGTTCAAGGTCGACGAGCAGCGGCTGGTCGAACGGATCGAGAAGCGCGCGCGCGAGACGGCCTCCGCCGGTCTGCCCGTCCGCAAGGACGACACGCCGGAAGTGTTTCACCGGCGGCTGCGCGAGTTCCGCCAGGCCACGGCGGCGGTGTCGCCCTACTATCGCGATCGCGGCCTCCTGCGGCAGATCGACGGCATGGCGCCGGTCGACAGCGTGACGGCCGAGATCGAGGACGCGCTCAAGGGCCGGGTCGGCGCCTAGGCACGCGTTGACGGTTGACTAACCGGCCGGGAATCTTATAAGGACCGGCCCAATTCGCGCATCATCGGGCGATCGACGCATACGCTTGGGCGTTTGCGCTCGATCGCTTGGCGTTTCGGAGCGGCCCGGAAGGGTCGTGGACATCAGTGTCGTGGCGGATCCGCGACCAAAGGAGGCTTATCTTGGCCCGTATTGCAGGCGTCAACATCCCCACCAACAAGCGCGTCGTGATCGCGCTTCAGTACATCCACGGCATCGGCCCGCGCTTCGCGCAGGAGATCATGGACAAGGCGAATCTCTCGGCCGAGCGCCGCGTGAACGAGCTGTCCGACGCCGAGGTGCTCCAGATTCGCGAGCTCATCGACCGGGACTACCGCGTCGAGGGTGACCTGCGTCGCGAGACCTCGATGAACATCAAGCGTCTGATGGACCTGGGCTGCTACCGCGGCCTTCGCCACCGTCGCGGCCTGCCGGTTCGCGGCCAGCGCACGCACACCAATGCCCGCACCCGCAAGGGTCCGGCCAAGGCGATCGCCGGCAAGAAGAAGTAATTCGCCGCACCCGGCAGTTGCCGGGGCGGGGCACGTGTTTTTAGGCCGGGGGCTCGTCGCCCGCCGGCCGGTGGAGCCGCCGGCATTACGGCGGTGTCGAGATCCAAGGAAAAGAAAATGGCCAAGGAAGCGCAGCGCGTCCGTCGTCGCGAGCGGAAGAACATCACCTCGGGCGTCGCCCACGTGAACTCGTCCTTCAACAACACCCTGATCACCATCACCGACGCGCAGGGCAACACGATCGCCTGGTCGTCCGCCGGCGCGCAGGGCTTCAAGGGGTCGCGCAAGTCGACGCCGTTCGCCGCCCAGATCGCCGCCGAGGACGCGGCGAAGAAGGCGCAGGAGCACGGCATGCGCACCCTCGAGGTCGAGGTGTCGGGTCCGGGTTCGGGCCGCGAGTCGGCCCTGCGCGCGCTTCAGGCGGCGGGTTTCACGATCACGTCGATCCGCGACGTGACGCCGATCCCGCACAACGGCGTGCGCCCGCGCAAGAAGCGCCGCGTCTAAGCGCGCGCGCATTCGAGAAGACGCCGCGCAGCCCCGGTCGGGCTGCGCGGCTTTCGCCGTATTCGGGAAGCCGATCCTTCCCATGGAGACCTTTCGCCACGATTGGATGGTGGCGAGGTAGCTGAAAGGCAAGCGACATGATCGCCAGCAACTGGCAGAACCTCACGAAGCCGAACCAGGTCGTCTTCAAGAGCGGCGGCGGCCGCACGAAGGCCTCGCTCGTGGCCGAGCCCCTGGAGCGCGGTTTCGGGCTGACGCTCGGCAACGCCCTGCGCCGCGTCCTCCTCTCGTCGCTTCAGGGCGCCGCGGTAACCGCCATCCAGATCGATGGCGTGCTGCACGAGTTCTCCTCGATCGCGGGCGTGCGCGAGGACGTGACGGACATCGTGCTGAACGTGAAGGAAGTCGCGATCGGCATGCAGGGCGACGGCCCGAAGCGCATGGTGCTCCGTAAGTCGGGCCCGGGCGTCGTGACCGCCGGCGACATCCAGACCGTCGGGGATATCGAGATCCTCAACCCCGAGCACGAGATCTGCACCCTGGACGAGGGCGCCGAGATCCGCATGGAGTTCACGGTCAACACCGGCAAGGGCTACGTGCCCGCCGACCAGAACCGCGCCGAGGATGCGCCGATCGGGCTGATCCCGGTGGACGCGCTGTTCTCGCCGGTGAAGAAGGTGTCCTACAAGGTCGAGAACACCCGCGAGGGGCAGGACCTGAACAAGGACAAGCTGACCATGGAGATCGTCACCGACGGCTCCATCAGCGGCGAGGACGCGGTGGCCTATGCCGCGCGCATCCTGCAGGACCAGCTTTCGGTCTTCGTCAACTTCGAGGAGCCGCAGCGCGAGGTGCGCGGCGCCGAGGAGCAGATCGCCGAGCTCGCCTTCAACCCCGCGCTTCTGAAGAAGGTGGACGAGCTGGAGCTTTCGGTCCGCTCGGCCAACTGCCTGAAGAACGACAACATCGTCTACATCGGCGACCTGATCCAGAAGACCGAGGCGGAGATGCTCCGCACTCCGAATTTCGGCCGCAAGTCGCTGAACGAGATCAAGGAAGTGCTGGCCTCGATGGGCCTGCACCTCGGCATGGAAGTCAGCGCCTGGCCGCCGGAGAACATCGACGATCTGGCCAAGCGCTACGAGGATCAGTACTGATCCGACCCGACAACGGCGCTCGCCACGCAGGTGGCGGGCGCTTCGCCTGAGCCCAAAGATTCAAAGGCACATGCACCGGCGCGAAGTCGGGATGCGAGGATGCCGACCCCGGCGACGCGCCGGACCTGATCGAGGAGAAGACCCATGCGCCACGGCAATTCCGGCCGCAAGCTCAACCGCACCCACGAGCACCGCAAGGCGATGTTCGCGAACATGGCGGCATCGCTCATCACGCACGAGCAGATCGTGACGACGCTTCCGAAGGCGAAGGACCTTCGCCCGATCGTCGAGAAGCTGATCACGCTCGGCAAGCGCGGCGACCTGCACGCCCGCCGCCAGGCGATCAGCCAGATCCGCGACGAGGCGGCCGTCCGCAAGCTGTTCGACGCGCTGGCCACGCGCTACGCCGGCCGCAACGGCGGCTACTGCCGCGTCCTGAAGGCCGGTTTCCGCCGCGGCGACAACGCGCCGCTCGCGGTGATCGAGTTCGTGGAGCGCGACGTGAGCGCCCGCGGCGCCGCCGACCGCGCCCGCCTGGAGGCGGAAGCCGAGACCGAGGCCGCCTGAACGGCGCCGCACTCAAAGACCAAAAAGGGGCCTGACGGCCCCTTTTCTGTTTTGAAGAACCGACGGGCCACGGAGGCGAGGGCATGGCACGCGACAGGGTCCTGGTGACCGGGGCTTCCGGTTTCATCGCCAAGCATGTGGTGCTGGAACTGCTGCGCGCCGGGTTCGACGTGCGCGGCTCCGTGCGCGGCAGCCTGCGCGCCGACGAGGTGCTGCGCGTCGTGCGGGACGTCGGCGAGGACGCCGGGCGTTGCGAGTTTGCCGAAGCCGATCTCGGGTCCGAGGCGGGGTGGGACGCGGCGACGCGCGACTGCCGCTTCGTCCTCCATACCGCTTCGCCCTTTCCGCTGATCCAACCGCGCCGTGCCGACGATATCGTGTCGATCGCCCGCCGAGGCACGGAGTTCGTGCTGCGCGCGGCGGCTCGCAGCAGCGCCGAACGAGCGATCGTCACCTCGTCCGTGGCGGCCGTCTTCTACGGCCATCCTCGCGACCGCGTGCGCCCGTTCGGCGAGGCCGACGTGACCAATCTCGCGAGCGCCGCCGTGTCGTCCTACGCGCGCTCGAAGACTGTCGCCGAGCTGCACGCCTGGGATGTCGCACGCGAGACGGGACTGGCGATCTCCACCATCAATCCCGGGCTCGTTCTGGGACCGCTGCTCGATTCGCGCCTCGGCACTTCCGCGCAGATCGTGGCCACCATCATGAAAGGGTGGCTGCCGCTGCTGCCTGACGTGTCGATCCCTTCGGTCGACGTTCGCGACGTCGCGCGGGCGCATGTGCGCGCCCTCGACGTTCCCGAATCGCGGCGGTTCCTGCTGGCTGCGCCCGAAACCCCATCGCTTCCCGAGATCGCCGACATCCTGGCTCGGGCATTCCCCGAACGGTGCGGACGCATCTCGCGCAGGCGCCTGCCGTCCGCCTTGCTCCGGGCGGGGGCGCTCCTGTCTCCCGGCCTCGCGATGCTGGCCGAGGACGTCGGGCGGGCGAAGGAGATCGATACGGCGCCGGCGCGCGAGCTCTTGAACCTGCGCTTCATTCCGGTCCGCGAAGCCGTGGTGGCCCTTGGCGAAAGCCTGTTGCGGCACCGTTGCGTCTGACGACATCGGAGCGAAACGCTCCGCCTCGTAGAACGGCTCGCATATCCTGTGGGTGTTGCCCGGCCGCGATAGCGGGGCGGGGTGACCCCATGCGATAGGAGCCGCGAAGCCAGCTCCATGCAAGTTTGGACAAGCGCCACGCAACCTTTGGTGGTTTGCGGCATTTTCCAGGCGAATAGGGACGATCGCCGAGCGGCTTGGCGGCGAGTTTAGACGGATTAAACGGATATCATGGAAAATCGGACCGCTGCCACCCACACGAGCGAGTTCTCGATGCGTCGTACCATGCTGACCCTTCTGGGGGCCTTGTTCGCTTTCGGTATCCTGACCGTGAGCTATGCGACCGCGGAACTGCCGGCACCCGCGGCCGCCGAGACGCAGCACGACGTGCTGACGCGCTAAGCCACACCGGGGGAAATCAGGAAAAAGGGCCGAAAGGCCCTTTTTTCGTTGGATCGTGGCGCGATACGTCGGGTCCGATTCGATCTTCGAGGCGAACGACAATGCAGTACGGCAGGCTGATCCTCGGTTCGGGCGTCGCGACGCTCGCCCTTGCGGCATCCCTTTCCCTCGCCGGCGCGCAGTCGCCGCCGGCGCCCACGCCGATCGCTCCTGCCGCTCCCGCCGAGCGCGTGCCGACGTCGGACGCCGAGGTGCGGCTCAGCTTCGCGCCCCTCGTGCGCAAGAGCGCACCCGCCGTTGTCAACGTCTACGCCGCGAGGCAGGTGCCGGTTCGCACTCCCTTCGCGGGCGACCCGTTCTTCGAGCAGTTCTTCGGCCGGGGCGAGGGGCGCACCCGGCGCGAGTCGTCGCTGGGCTCCGGGGTGATCGTCGATCCGACCGGGCTGATCGTGACGAACCACCATGTGATCGCCGATGCCGAGGAGGTGCGCGTCGCGCTCGCCGACGGGCGGGAGTTCGACGCTCGCGTCCTGTCCAAGGACCAGCAGGCCGATCTCGCGGTTCTGAAGATCGAGGGCGACGAACCCTTTCCCAGCATCGCCATCGCCGATTCCGACACGACCCAGATCGGCGACCTCGTGCTGGCCATCGGCAACCCGTTCGGTATCGGCCAGACGGTGACCAACGGCATCGTGTCGGCGCTGGCGCGCACCCATGTCGGCGTCAACGACGTCGGCTACTTCATCCAGACGGATGCGGCGATCAATCCCGGCAATTCCGGCGGGGCGCTGGTCGACATGCGCGGCGAGCTCGTGGGCGTCAACACGGCGATCTTCTCGCGGTCGGGCGGCTCCAACGGCATCGGCTTCGCCATCCCCTCCAACATGGTGCGCGCCTTCGCCGACGCCGCTCGCGCGGGCCGGCCGTTCGAGCGCCCCTATGTGGGAGCCGGCTTCGTGCCGGTCACCGCCGACATCGCCGAGGCGCTGGGGCTCGACCGCCCGACCGGGGCGCTGGTCCAGACCGTGCGCCGCGGAACGCCCGCCGACGAGGCGGGCCTTCGGGAAGGCGACGTCGTGCTCTCGATGAACCGCTTCCCGATCGACAACCCCGATACGCTGGGATACCGGCTCGCGACCGCCGGGCTCGGCGGCGAGGCGGAGCTCGAGGTGATGGCGGGTGATGGCCAGCACGAACGCGTGCGGCTCGCGCTGGAGGCCGCGCCGGAGGATCCGCCGCGCGACCTGCGCACGCTGGACGGGCGCACGCCCTTCGCGGGCGCGACGGTCGCCAACCTGTCGCCGCGCCTGGCAGGAGAGTTGGAGATGCCGCAGACGGCGACGGGCGTCGTCGTCACCGAGGTTGAGCGCAATTCCCCCGCCGCCCGGTTCGGCCTGCGACCCAAGGACGTCATCGCCAGCATCAACGGCCGCGATCTCGAATCCACCGAGGAACTCGAGGAGCAGGCGGGCGAGGGGCAGCGGGGATGGCGCATCGAGGTGGACCGGAACGGGCAGCGGCTCGTCCAGTCGGTTCGCTGAGGAGCGGATGGCCGATCTTTTCGCCGCAGACGAGCCGCCGCCGCGCCGCGAGCCCGCGCCCGACGAGCCGATGGCCGGCGGACCGCTGGCCGAGCGGCTCCGCCCGCGCCGCCTGGCCGATGTCGTCGGCCAGGAGCATCTGACGGGGTCGGAGGGCGCGCTGACGCGGATGCTGGAGAGCGGCTCGCTCGGCTCGGTGATCCTGTGGGGGCCACCGGGGTCGGGCAAGACGACCGTCGCCCGGCTTCTGGCGCGCGAGGTCGACTACGCGTTCGAACAGGTGTCGGCGATTTTCACGGGCGTCGCCGATCTAAAGAAGGTGTTCGAGACGGCGCGTTTGCGCCGGTCCGGCGGCCGCCGCACGCTGCTGTTCGTCGACGAGATCCACCGCTTCAACCGCGCCCAGCAGGACTCCTTCCTGCCGGTGATGGAGGACGGGACCATCGTTCTCGTCGGTGCGACCACCGAGAACCCGTCCTTCGAGCTGAACGCGGCCCTCCTGTCGCGCGCCCGCGTGCTGACGTTCCGCGCCCACGACGCGAAAAGCCTCGGCCGGCTTCTCGACCGCGCGGAAGAGGCGATGCACCGCCCGCTCCCCCTGGACGGCGCGGCGCGCGAGATGCTGGTGCGGATGGCGGACGGTGACGGGCGCGCCGTGCTGACGCTCGCCGAGGAGGTCTGGCGCGCGGCGAGGCCCGGCGAGGTTCTGAACGCGGAGGGGCTCCGCACGGTCGTCCAACGGCGTGCGCCGATCTACGACAAGGGGCAGGACGGCCACTACAACCTGATCTCCGCCCTGCACAAGTCGGTGCGCGGCTCGGACCCGGACGCCGCGCTCTACTATCTCTGCCGCATGCTCGACGCCGGGGAAGACCCGCTTTATCTCGGCCGGCGGATCGTGCGCATGGCATCTGAGGACATCGGCCTCGCCGACCCGCGCGCGTTGCTCGTCGCCAACGCGGCCAAGGACGCCTACGACTATCTCGGCTCGCCGGAGGGCGAGCTGGCGCTGGCGCAGGCGGTCGTCTACCTCGCCTCAGCGCCGAAATCCAACGCCGTCTACACGGCCTACAAGGCGGCGATGCGCGCGGCCCAGGAGCACGGCTCGCTTCTTCCGCCCCGCCACATCCTCAACGCGCCGACCAAGCTGATGAAGGAAGAGGGCTACGGCGCGGGCTATGCCTACGATCACGACGCGCCCGACGCCTTTTCCGGCCAGGACTATTTCCCGGAGGCGATGGGCCGCCTCCGCTTCTACCGGCCGACGGGTCGCGGCGAGGAGGCGCGGATCGCGGAGCGCATGGAGAGGTGGGAGCGCCTGCGCCGGGAGCGCGGGGGATGACGGGCAGACCCGCCGGGCACCGTGGAGGATCGTTCTCCTCCGGTGTTCCGGCCGCCGTCCGAATGCTGTATCGCCGGGATCGAGAACGATAGGAACGAGCGATGTCGGCAGTCGAGCAGATCAGGGTGGAAGCGGACGAGACGGGACTCCGCCTCGATCGCTGGTTCAAGATCCACTATCCGGGCCTGGGCTTCGGGCATCTCCAGAAGCTGCTGCGGTCGGGACAGGTGCGTGTGGACGGCGGCCGGGCCAAGACGGATACGCGCGTCGAGGCCGGGCAGTTGATCCGCGTGCCGCCGATGGGCGTGGATGCCGGCCGGCCGCGCACGGCGGTGCTGACCTCGAACACGATGCGCGACAAGCACGACGGTGACGTGCTCTCGCAGATGCTGATCTACGAGGACGAAAAGGTCTTCGTGTTCAACAAGCCGGCCGGGCTGGCGGTGCAGGGCGGCTCGGGCGTCGCCCGGCACGTCGACGGCATGCTGGAGGCCTGGCGCAACCGCAAGGGTGAGAAGCCGCGCCTCGTGCACCGCATCGACCGCGACACGTCGGGCATCCTCGTGGTCGCGCGAACGCGCGGCGCGGCCGTCTCGCTCACCAAGTCGTTTCGCGAGCGGGACACCAAGAAGCTCTACTGGGCGCTGGTGAAGGGCGTGCCCGCGCCGCACGAGGGGCGCGTCTCGACCTATCTCGTGAAGGAGCAGACGCGCGATGGCGACCGCATGCGTGTCGCCCGGCACGGGGAGGAGGGCGCCGATCACGCGCTCTCGCACTACCGCGTGGTGGACCAGGTGGCCCAGGCCTTCGCATGGATCGAGATGGAGCCCTATACCGGCCGGACCCACCAGCTCCGCGTCCACGCCGCGCATATCGGCCACCCGATCCTCGGCGACCCGAAATATTTCGAGCACGACACCAACTGGGAGTTTCCCGGCGGCGTGCAGCAGCGGCTGCATCTCCATGCGCGCCGGATCGTGATCCCCCATCCCGACGGCGGGCGCCGGATCGATCAGATCGCGCCCTTGCCGCCGCACATGGTCCAGACCTGGAACCTCTTCGGGTTCGACGAGGCGGCCGAAAACGACTGATGCGCGCCATTCTCTTCGACTGCGACGGCACGCTGGCCGACAGCTTCGGGCTGATCTGCGAGACCATGCGCCGCTGCTTCGCCCTGGCCGGCCTGCCCGAGCCGGACGATGCGGCCACGGCGGGCGTGATCGGTCTTTCGCTCGACCTCGCGATCCACCGCCTGGCGCCCACGGTGGCGGCCGATGCGCTTCCGGCGCTGGTGGAGACGTATCGGCAGGCGTTTCACGAAGTGCGGGCCGAGGGCGGCTTCCCCGAGCGCCTGTTTCCCGGCATCGAGCCGATGCTGCGCGCGCTGGCGTCGCGCGACGACGTGCTTCTGGGCATGGTCACCGGAAAGTCGCGGCGGGGCGTGCGCAGCGTTGTCTCGGTCCACGCGCTGGAGGGCGTTTTCCCGGCCGTGCGCACCGCCGACGACTGCCCCTCCAAGCCGCATCCGGCCATGGTGCTGGAATGCTGCGGCGATCTCGGCGTGCGCCCGGAGGATACGCTCGTGGTCGGCGACGCGATCTACGACATGCAGATGGCGGTGGCGGCCGGCGCCACCGGCTGGGGCGTCGCCTGGGGTGCGCAGCCTGCCGAAGCCTTGATCTCGGCCGGCGCGAGCGGCGTTTCTGCGACGGTGGCCGAGTTGACCGCCGCGCTGGACCTCTGGCTGGCCGGCGCGCCGGTCGCCTCCAAGCACGCTTGAAGAACCAACCGCAACGGGGCTCCAACGCGATGTCCAACACCCTTCAGACACCCGAACTGCCGAAGCGGTTCTACGCCGACGTCACCGTCGAGGAGACGGCGGACGGCTTCGAGATCAGGCTGGACGGGCGTCCGGTGCGCACGCCGGCACGCAGGCTCCTGGCCCTGTCGGCACGGGCGCCCGCCGATATCGTGGCGGCCGAGTGGGCGGGGCAGGGCACGCATATCGACCCGGCGACGATGCCGGTGACCCGTCTCGTCAACACGGTGCTGGACGGCGTCGCCACCGATCCCGCCGCCACGCGCACGGACCTCGGCCGCTACGCCGAGACCGACCTCCTCGCCTATCGCGCCGACGAGCCGGAGCGGCTCGTGGCGCGCCAGGCGGAGGCCTGGGACCCGATGATCGAATGGGTTGCGGAGCGCTTCGGCGCGCGCGTCGCGGTGGCGTCGGGCGTGATGCACGTGGCGCAGGCGCCCGCCACGCTCGAGGCTCTTCGGGCGCGGCTGGACGCGGAGACGGACCCGTTCCGCCTTGCCGCCATCCACCAGATGACGACCCTCACCGGCTCGCTGATCCTGGCGCTCGCGGTGGCCGAAGGTCGCCTCGGCGCGCCGGAAGCCTGGCGGCTTGCCCACGTGGACGAGGACTGGAACATCTCGCTGTGGGGCGAGGACGCGGAAGCCTCGGCCCGCCGCGAGGCGCGCTTCGCCGACATGCGCGCGGCGGAGATCCTTCTCGTCGGTTGATCAGATCCCGGCGAACCAGTCGTAGCCCCGGTCCTCCCAGAAGCCGCCCTTGCCCTCGCCGTAAGCGACCAGCGAATCGGTGACCACGATCGCGCGGACGTATTTCGCCATCTTGTAGCCGAGCTGCCGCTCGACCCGCACGCGCAGCGGCGCGCCGTTGGCGACCGGCAGCGCCGTGCCGTTCATGCCGTAGGCGAGGATCGTCTGCGGATGGCGCGCGTCGAGGAGGTCGATCGATTCGTAGTAGCGGATGGGTCCGGCAAAGCCGTTCGCCAGCGTGTCGAAGCAGAGGAACACGACATAGCGGGCCGAGGGCGCGACGCCGGCACGGTCCAGCACGAGACCGAGCGGCGTACCCGTCCATTCCGCGATGCAGCTCCAACCCTCCACGCAGTCGTGGCGGGTGATCTGCGAGCGCGCGGGCATCGCCTGGAGGTCGACGAGCGACAGCGACAGCGGGCGCTGCACAGCGCCGGTGATGGACAGGCGATAGGACGCGAAGTCCTGCCGGGCGAGTGCCAGATAGGGCTCGTCCTGCGGATTGGTGGAGCCGTTGGGGCGCATCGGCTGGCGGATTTCGGTCGGCGAGAACTCGCGCGCCAGATCGTCCGAGCCGAGCAGCAGCCGCTGTGCGCGATAGGTCAAGTCGTTCGCGCTCGCCAGCACGCCGCGCACCTGCGAGTCGTTGGCCACCAGCGGGTCGAAGCAGCCGGACAGGGGCAGGGTGGACGCCGCGGCGAGGCCGCTCAGAAAGCGGCGGCGGTGAAGAGGCCCCCTCATCGCTCGTCCTCCTTGCCGTCGATCCGGATCCAGCCGGTGACCATGGAACGCATTTCGTTGAACGGTCCGGCCAGCAGCACCATCGCGATATGGATCGCCGCGAAGGCGACGAGCGCCAGCATCAGGACGAAGTGGATCGTTCGGGCCGTCTGCCGTCCGCCGAAAAGATCGAGCATCCAAGGCGCATAGGCGTTCACGCCAGGCGACATGGTCAGCCCCGTGGCCACCATCAGCGGGAGCACGACGATCAGGATCGTGAAATAGGACAGCTTCTGGAGCGGCCCGTAGCTGCGGCGGTGGTGCAGGCGCAGCCTCGCATGGTCGGCGATGTCGCCGGGCAGGGCTGCCAGGTCGCGCCCGCGCGGCAGGATATCGCGCGTCAGGTGGCGGTTCACGAGGCTGGCCACGAGCCAGAGCGCGAGCGTGCCGACCAGGACCCAGGCGAAGAAGAAGTGGACGATGCGGCCCGTGGCGAGGTCGCGATAGGACGGGATCGTCAGCCAGCCCGGAAAGGTCTGCATCTGGAAGTTGCCATCGGCGTCCTCCACGACGCCCAAGACGCCCGTCGTGTCGAAGCTGCGGCCGAAGACGGTCGTCACGCCACCGAGCTCGCCCTGGTCGAAGGCGGCGCCGATGCTCAGCACCCGGTTCTCGAATGCGAACCCGGACTGTTGTCCGATGTAGAGGTCCGGCCGTGCGGTGAAGATCTGCAGCCCCGACAGGAGCAGGAAGAACAGGCACACGACCCAGACCCAGTGGGTCAGCCGTGTGGCGAGCCTTTGCCGGTAGACCAGCGGTCCGTCGCGATTGGCTAGCAGCTTCATGTCCCGTCCATCCGAGCGCGTCCGGTGGAGATACGGGCGGCAGACCCGTTCGGACGCATCAGGAAGGCATGATGGCGCGCCGGAGCGCGCGGTCCAGCTCCTGCCGGAAGCGCGACCGGTCGGCCGGCGCGAACGGCTTGTTGTAGCCTTTCGATTCGCCGCTCTCGCGCAGGTGCTGGTTGAACGATCGGAGCGAGAGCGCGGCGCCGATATTGGCGGCTGTGAACGGTCGCCCGTCCGGGCCGAGCACGGCGGCTCCCTTCTCCAGCGCCCGCGAGGCAAGCGGGATGTCCGCGGTCACCACCACGTCGGCCGCCGTCGCTTCCTCCGCGATCCAGTCGTCCGCTGCGTCGAACCCGTCCGACACGCTGACGATGCGCGCGCTGGGATAGCGCGAAGGGCGCATGCCGCCGTTGGACACCAGCACGACGCCCGCGCCGAGCCGTTCGGCCACCTCCAGCACGTCGTCCTTCACCGGGCAGGCGTCGGCGTCCACGATGACGCGAGTCGCGCTCATGCGGCGCCACCTTGCCCTGGCGGCAGGACCGAGGGACCGAAGATCGCCTCGAAGCGCGCGCGCAACAGCGCGTCCACCTCGGGCATCGAAACGACGATGCCGAGGTCGAGGAGGCTGGTGACGCCGTAGCCGCGAATGCCGCAGGGCACAATGCCGTCGAAATGGGAAAGCTCGGGATCGACGTTCAGGCTGATGCCGTGGAACGTCACCCACCTGCGCACCCGGATGCCGATCGCGGCGATCTTGTCCTCCGCCGGCGCGCCGCCCGCGATGGCCAGCCGGTCGGGCCGCTGCACCCACACGCCCACGCGGTCCTCCCGTCGCTCGCCGCGGATCTGGAAATCGGCCAGCGTCGAGATCACCCATTCCTCCAGCGCCGCCACGAAGGCGCGCACGTCCTGGCGGCGGCGCTTCAGGTCGAGCACCACGTAAGCCACCCGCTGTCCGGGCCCGTGATAGGTGAACTCGCCGCCGCGACCGGAGCGGAACACGGGAAAGCGGGCCGCGTCGAGGAGATCGCCGTCCTGAGCGCTGGTGCCGCTCGTGTAGAGCGGTGGGTGCTCGACCAGGAACACGGCCTCCGGTGCTTCGCCCTCCGCCACGCGGCCCGCCCGCTCCTCCATGAGCGCGACGGCGGCGGGATAGTCGATTCTGCCGTCGACCGTGACCCATTCCACCGGCGGGCTGCCCGGTCGGGGAAGGAAGCTGCCGATGTCGAGCGCGGCGCGCGGCGTGGGGGTGTCCATGACGGGGAGATAGCGTCGCCGTCGCCCCGGCGCAAAGGGCTTCGCGCGGCATGCGGCCCGTCACGAAAAAAGAATACGGACGGCGCTGCGAAAAGGCTTGTGCGCCACGGGGGCGTTTGTTACATCGCCGCCACCGGTCCAGAGAGGCCGGGCCGGTCCCCGGACCGGAACACGGCGTGCGGTCGTGGCGGAATTGGTAGACGCGCAGCGTTGAGGTCGCTGTGGGGCAACCCGTGGAAGTTCGAGTCTTCTCGACCGCACCAGCCTTCTCTTCTCCCTACTGAAAATTTCGATCCGGCTCGGCCCTTTTGGTCGGATGGTTCGCAGTCGGTCGCGTGATTGACTTTTACGTCAATCTGGTTTGTCTCACCTCCAGAGGGACTGCCGCATGCGCGACTACTACACCATCACCGAGCTGACGCGGGAGTTCGACATCTCCACGCGCACGATCCGCTTCTACGAAGACGAGGGGTTGATCTCCCCGATTCGCCGCGGACGCACCCGGCTCTTCCGGCATTCGGACCGCCAGTTGCTCAAGATGATCCTGCGCGGCAAGCGCCTCGGATTCTCGATCGCCGAGATTCGCGAGATCATGGGCATGTACCGCACCCCGCCGGGCGAGGCGGGGCAGTTGCGCACCATCGTCCGCCGCGTCGGCGAACGCCGGGCCGAACTGGAGCAGAAGCGTCGCGATATCGACGACCTCCTGTCGGAACTCGATCAGGCCGAGGAGGCCTGTCTCACGCGCATGGCCGAACTCGGCGTCTCCCCCGGCGCCTGAGGCGCTCAGGGCTCCGCCTGGAGGGAGCACTGGTCCACCGTTCGGCGAACCGTCTGCTGTTGCGCTTCGTCGAGGCGTCCCGACAGCAGCGCCTGCAACAGGTCCCGATCCTTCAGCTCGCCGAGCACGCAGCCGCAATAGCTCCGGCAGAAGGCTTCGTCGCGGGACTCGAGGCATGTCTGGCGACAGCTCTGGTCGAAGGCCGCCGTTTGATCGGGCGGAAACACGGAAGCGAAGGCCGCCACGAGGCCGATCGAGATCGGCTGGTGCAGGAGGTAGAACAGGAGCGAATGACGGCCGAGCGTGCCGAGGTGCCGGCCCGCGCCGAAGCGTCCGTTGAGGCGGCGCAGCCGGGCCCAGAGGTCGAGCCTCCCCGCGATCTGCGCCAGCGCGATGCCGATCAGAACCGGTGCCAGCCAGGGAACGAGGGGCACGAAGTCGTTGGACAGGGGCGGGCGTTCCGAAAGGCCCAGCCAGGCGAGCCAGCGCGGATCGGTCGCCGACGTCGCGAAGAGGAGCGGCAGCGCGATCAGGGCCGCCGCCGCCGCGAGGTTGAGTGCGAAGGGCAGGCGGATCGCCAGGAGGCCGACGACGCTCGCGACGGCGATCAGGTGCAGGATGCCGAAGAACACGAAGCTCTGCGGCGTGAAGGCGTAGGTGGCGACGGAGATGGCCAGCGCGCCGGCCGCGACCTGTGCGAGGCGGCGGCCGAACGCCGGCCAGCGGACCCCGCCGCGATGCGCCAGGAACAGGCTGACGCCGACCAGCACGAGGAAGCTGATCGCGATCGATCGCGCGAAGATGCGCCAGCCGCCGACCTGGGCATAGCCGGGCGGCAGGTATCCGAAGAATTCCAGGTCCCAGGTGAAGTGGTACACGAGCATCGCCAGGAGCGCGACGCCGCGAGCCACGTCCAAGACCTCGACCCGGCCGCCGAAGCGACCGCCATCCGTTGCACTCATCCCACGAAATCCCCTGGTCCTCGTGACATCCCGCCTATCTGAAACCGCGAGCGATGGCGACCAGGGCCATCGCGCCGGAGCATTGAGGAAGGACGGAGCGGACGCCATGGAGATCATCGAAGCAGCAGGCGCCCGGATCCCGGCCATCGGCCTCGGCACCTATCGGCTGGAAGGCGAGACCTGCGCGCGCATGGTGAGCGAGGCCATCGGCGTCGGCTACCGCCATATCGACACGGCGCGCATGTACGGCAACGAGGTCGAGGTGGGCGAGGGCGTGCGCGCCTCCGGCGTCGATCGCGACGCGCTGTTCGTCACCACCAAGATCTGGTTCGAGCAATTGGCGCCGGACGACTTCATGAAGTCCGCCGAGGCGGCGGTGCGCGCCCTCGACATCGGCCCCGTCGACCTTCTGCTGATTCACTGGCCGAACGCCGCGATCCCGCTCGAAGGGACGATCGACGCCTTGAACCGGGCGCGCGACGAAGGGCTGACGCGCCATATCGGCGTCGCCAACTTCAACGCCGCGCTTCTGGAGAAGGCGAGCGCGCTGACGCGCCATCCGCTCGCCTGCAACCAGGTCGAATATCATCCCCGGCTGTCGCAGGAGACGGTGCACGCGACCTGCGAGCGCCTCGGCATGGCGATGATCGCCTATTCGCCGATCGGCCAGGGCAAGGACCTACTGGCCGATCCGGCGATCACCGAGATGGCCGCGCGCTACGGCCGGACGCCGGCGCAGATCGTGCTGCGCTGGGAGATCGAGCAGCCGATGGTCGGCGCGATCCCGCGCACCTCGAACCCGAAACGCCTGGCCGAGAACCTTGACGTGTTCGGCTTCGAGCTTCAGGACGAGGATCGTCGGCGGCTCCACGAGATGTCGCGCGGTCGCCGCCGTCTTGTCGATCCGTCCTTCGCCCCGGAATGGGACGACCGCTGACCCCCGGCGACCTTCCCTGCCACGCCTCGCCCGATCGACGGCGGCCTCAGTTTCGAGACGTTCGACCCCATGTTCTTCGCCGCGTCCAAGCTTCTCTGGTACCTCGTCCAGCCTCTGGTGGTGATCCTGCTGATCGGCGGGGCCGGCATCCTCGCGACCCTCCTGCGGATGCCGAAGCTGGGTCTCGGGCTGGTGGGAACGTCGTTCGTGATCCTGGCGATCGTCAGCCTGTCGCCGCTCGGTCTCCTGATGCTGAGTGTTCTAGAGAACCGCTTTCAGAAGCCGCCGCTTCCGGCCGAGGTCACGGGCATCGTGGTGCTGGGGGGCTCGTTCGACACTCGGATCGGGCGAACGCGCGGCGAACTGGAGCTGAACGATGCGGCGGACCGGATCACCACCACCATGGCGCTGGCGCGGCAGTTTCCCGATGCGCGCGTCGTGTTCAGCGGCGGCGCGGCGGCGATGCTGACGGAGGACATCACCGAGTCCTCGATGGCACAGAAGCTCTTCGCGGCCTTGGGTCTCGCGCCGGAGCGGCTGGAGCTCGAGGACCGCTCCCGCAACACGACCGAGAATGCGATCTTCACCCGCGAGATCGCCCAGCCCCAACCCGGCGAGACGTGGCTTCTGGTGACCTCGGCGGCGCACATGCCGCGTGCCGTGGGCTGCTTCCGGGTCGCCGGCTTCGACGTTCTACCCTATCCGACCGATTATCAGACCCCCTCGGGCGACGCGCTCTTCTGGCCGTCCACGGCCACCGTGCGCAACCTCGAGAAGGTGCATTTCGCGATCCGCGAATACCTTGGACTTGCGGTCTACCGCCTGACCGGCAAGACCGACGCGCTGTTTCCCGCGCCGAGCGCCTGAGGTCAGTCGCCCTCGGGCGGCGACAGGCGGTAGATGCCCTTGAGGTCGGCCGGCGCGACGGGGCGACCCTTTCGCCGGATCACGACCAGCCCTTCGTCGGACAGCGCGGCGGCGACGCGCCGGATCGGCTGCATCAGGAGACGCCAGACCTTCTCGTCGGAGCCGGCGAGGCTGCGGGCCACTTCCGACGGGCAGACCGTCTTGCCGGCGCCGCGCTCGTGCACCATCCGCAGGATTTCCGCACGCAGGGTTTCGGGGGACGGGGCGTCGGACATCAGGGCTCCCGGAGCGAGACGTTGGCGTCGGAGAAGAACTGCCGGTGCCCGAGGATCAGGATCACCAGGACCGTCGTACCGACGAGGACGATCGGCCCGACGAACCAGCCGAGATAGGCCAGTCCGAAGAAGATGCCGCGAAGACCGGCGTTGAAGTGCCGGGCCGCGATGCGGTTCATCGTCAGCGCGCGGCGGATCGCGGCCTCCGCCGCGGCCGGGTCGGCCTCCGCCTCCTGGCGCATGGGAACGGCGCCCACGAGGATCGAGCAGTAGTTGAACAGCCGGTAGGACCAGCCGAACTTGAAGAAGGCGAAGGCGAAGATCGCCACGAGGCCGAGGAGCTTCGCTTCCACTAAGCCCCTGTCGAAGCTGCCTTCCAGCGGCAGGTCGGTGACGATCAGCGCGATCTGCTCGGCCGAACCGATCAGCGCGAAGCAGCCGCCGATGGCGAAGATGCACGCGGAGGCGAAGAAGCCCGTGCCCTGCTGCAGGCCAGCCATGATCGCCGTGTCGATCATCCGCAGGTCGCGCTTCAGCAGCGTGCGCATCCACACCTCGCGCTGCCGGTTCATCTGCCGGCTGAGGCCATGGCGGGCGAAGATCGGGAACTCGACCACGAAGGAGTAGGCGACCCATCCGCCCACGAATGCGACGAAGGCGAGGAGGTCCGGCAGATCGAAGATGGCGGCGTTGCGCATGGCGGCTCGGATCGGCGGGGTGACAAGAGGGCGCAGGCTCGGGCTGGCCGGCCCCGCGCGGGCCGCGTCGCCTTGACGCCGCCCGGCGGTACGAGCAAACACCGCGCATGCCGCTTCATATGATCAAGCTCTGCGTGGGAGTCGACAGCGTCGAGGATCTCGAGGCTCACGTCCGCGCCCGCCTGTCGGCCGGTTCGGGCGTCGAACAGACGCATGTGACGCGCGTCATGCCCAAGCGCGCGGCCGAAATGGTCGGCGCGGGCTCGCTGTTCTGGGTCATCAAGGGGCAGGTGCAGGTACGCCAGCCCATCCTGCGGTTCGACGCGATTCGTACCGAGGACGGGGTCGAACGCTGCCGCATCGTCCTCAAGCCGGACTTCGTCCGCACCTGGCCGGTGCCCAAGCGCCCCTTCCAGGGGTGGCGCTATCTTCTCCCGGCGGAAGCGCCGGCCGATCTCGGGGAGGGGGCGGACCTGTCCGAACTCCCCTCCGCGCTTCGCAGGGAACTGGCCGAGCTCGGCCTGCTCTGACGGGCGCTCAGCGACCGAACGCGATGCGCACGGCGGGCTGGCCCGCGGCCGACCGCACCACGAGGCGCGTTTCCGTGCGCGGCTGCGAGGCGCGCCAGGCACGTGCACCATGGCACAGGAGCATGCCCACCAGGTCCTTGGCACGCAGGCGCGAGCGACCGTCGCGGTAGTCCGAGAGCCGCGAGGCGGCCTGCTGGAGCGGGTGAAGACCGATCACGGTCGACTTCTGCTCGACGTTGGGCAGGAGGGCGCTTTCGGTTTCGAAGGACATGAGAACCTCGGTTACGCTCGGGACATCGTCAGGCAAGGGGGTGCCGTTCGGAGCCGGTGGCCCCGTGCGGCGGGCGGTCGGGAGGCGGCTGCGGGAAGGCGCGGCGGTCAGTTCGCCGCGATGGCGTAGCAGGCGTAGGCCTTGCTCTTCAGGGCATCGCAGGCGGCGTTCGCGGCGGCCTTGTCGGCGAAGCCGGCGAAGCGGGCGCGGTAGAGCGTCTGCGAGCCGCTCGCCACGGCCTGGGTGAAGGGGCGAGCGCCGGCCAGTGCGGAACCGGCCCGCTGCTTGGCTTCCGACAGCATGTCGTAGGCGGTCGCTTCGGCAGGGGTCGCCGCGATCTGCACCACCCAGCCGGTCACCACGTCGCGGCTCGCGACCATCGCCGGTTCGGCCGCGGCCGCCTCGGTGACGACGTTGGGGATGGCGACGCGGGGCACCGGCGCAGCGGCCAAGGCCGTGGCCACGCCGGAGCCCGGGCGGTCGTTGGCCTCCAGCGCCTCGCGGATGGCGTCGCGGCCCACCACCGGGCGGCGGCTCGGGGCCGTGATGGCGTTCATGGCGCCCGTGGCGTTGGAGCCGTAGGCCTCGGCGACACGCTGGTTGATGGTCGAGATGCGGCGCGTCGGGACCGGCACGGAGGTGGGCAGGGCCGCCATGGCGACGGTCTCGGCATGGGACGCCACCGCCGGGCCACGCGCGCTCGGGCTATAGGCCGCGATGAGCGCGCTGGAGCTGCGGGTGCTGGTCTGCGGCAGATACTGCTTCACGAGCTCGGCCATGTGGTCGTCGCGCGAGCGGGCCGTGCGACCGCCCATCACCACCGCGACCAGCTTGCGGTCGCCGCGGACCACCGAGGTCACGAGGTTGAAGCCCGACTTGTTGATGTAGCCGGTCTTGATGCCGTCCACGCCGTCGACCCGGCCGAGCAGGCGGTTGTGGTTGCCGATGGTCTGGCCGCGAAACTTGAAGCTGCGGGTGCTGAAGTACTTGTAGTATTGCGGGAAATGCTCGCGAAGCGCGATGCCGAGCGTCGCCATGTCGCGCGCGGTGGTCATCTGCGCGTCGTTCGGCAGGCCGTTGGCGTTCTGGAACGTGGTGCGCGACATGCCGAGCTTGCGCGCCTTGGCCGTCATCATATCGGCGAAGCGGCTCTCCGTGCCGCCGAGGAACTCGCCGATCACCACGGCGGCGTCGTTGGCCGATCGGGTGACCAGGGCGTAGATGCCTTCCTCGACCGAGATCGTCGAGCCGACCTTCATGCCGAGCTTGGAGGGCGGCCGGGCCGCCGCGTAGGCGGAGACCTTCATCGGCGTCGACAGGGTCGCGCGCCCGCTCTCCATCGCGTCGAACAGCATGTAGAGCGTCATCATCTTGGTGAGCGATGCCGGATAGCGACGGTCGTCCGCGTTGCGCGAGAACAGGACCTTGCCGTTGTTGGCGTCGATCACGAAGGCGGCGTAGCGCTCGGCCGATTCCTGCGCCGAGGCGGAGGTGGCCACCATCACCACGCCGCCGACCAGCGCGGCGGCCATCAGGCAGTTCGAGAGGCGTCTTGCTGCTGCGGTGAGCGTCGACAGGGTCAGCGGCATGGGCGGCACTCTCGTGTTCGTGTGTCGAGATGCTGCCCCCGGTCGCGGCGCGTGGGGCGCCGGTCCAGGTCCCAAGACTGTGTCTTCGCGATCTCTTCTTGAGGGAAAGATACGCAGGGCGGTCTTACCAATCCGTTTATGGTTGCCGGAACCTTGTGATCGAGTTGTGGCATTCGCCTCGAATTATCGTGATCGGCCGAACCAGAGCCCGCGTTCTAATGCGCTGCACCATGGGCTTGCGGAATTTTGTGCAGTGCAATATATTGGTTGGGAAGGCGGTGGAGGTCGCTGCCAGCCGTCGTCCAGCCAGTCACGGGAGAGTTCGATGAACGCATACGCAGACGCCAACAAGGTCGGCAAGGACAGCATGGACAACGCCCTCCGCTCGATGTCGGCGATGACCAAGGGCTTCCAGCAGATCGCCGCCGAGACCACCGAATTCACCAAGAAGTCCTACGAGCAGTCGGCGCAGATGTTCGAGCGCCTCGCGCAGGTGCGCACCCTGGACAAGGCGATCGAGCTGCAGTCCGAATACGCGCGCTCGGCCTACGATTCCTGGGTGTCGCAGGCCACGAAGATGGGCGAGATCTACCAGGAGATCGCTCGCGAGGCCTACCGCCCGTTCGAGGACTCGATGCAGCAGAACCAGCAGTTCGCGCAGAACATGGCGAACCCGTCGAACTGACGGATCGACACCCATCGGACAGCCCAAGGGCGCGTCCCACGAAGGCCCGGCTCGCTGCCGGGCCTTTTTTGTTGCGCGGTTCGCGATCGGAGTAACTATGTCCGGCTCGGAGGGGGCGATTCAGGACGTCGCTCTCGGTCCGCGACCCGGCGTGTCCCCCGGAGACGAAATTTTGCCGCATCGGGGAGGCGTCTTAAATTGTCGGACCGCGCACATACATATCGAGCGATGGCGAACGTGAACTCCTTGAACGAACGGGCGGCTCCCCAGGGGAGCCGGACGACGGCGGTCCGATCGCAGGGGCGGGACGACGAGCGACCCAACGGGCCCGATCGCGGCACCTCCGTGATCACCCGGACCAAGCCCAGGACCAAGAAGCCGAGCCTTTACAGGGTGCTGCTTCTCAACGACGATTACACGCCGATGGAGTTCGTCATCCACGTCCTCGAACGCTTCTTCCAGAAGGACCGGGAGGCGGCCACGCGCATCATGCTCCACGTGCACCAGCACGGGGTGGGTGAGTGCGGGGTCTACACCTATGAAGTGGCCGAGACGAAGGTGACCCAAGTGATGGATTTCGCACGCCAGCACCAGCATCCGCTCCAATGCGTGATGGAAAAGAATTGAGGTGAAGCTTGCCGACGTTTTCCCAAAGCCTGGAGAAGTCCCTCCATCAGGCGCTCACCTTCGCCAACGAACGGCACCAGGAATTCGCGACGCTCGAGCACCTGCTCCTGGCATTGCTCGAGGATAAGGACGCCTCCGCCGTGATGCGGGGGTGCAGCGTCGACATCGACGTCCTGCGTTCGTCGCTGACGGAGTACATCGACACCGAACTCGCCAATCTCGTGACGGGCCACGACGAGGATTCCAAGCCGACCGCCGGGTTCCATCGGGTGATCCAGCGCGCGGTGATCCACGTCCAGTCGTCCGGCCGGGAGGAGGTCACGGGCGCCAACGTGCTCGTGGCCATCTTCGCCGAGCGCGAGAGCCATGCGGCCTTCTTCCTGCAGGAGCAGGAGATGACCCGCTACGACGCCGTGAACTTCATCTCCCATGGTATCTCGAAGCGTCCGGGCGCGTCCGAAGGCCGCACCGTTCGCGGGGCGGAGGACGAGCAGTCGGTCATGGGCAACGAGGAGGAAGGGCGCCGCAAGACCGCCCAGGACGCGCTGACGGCCTACTGCGTCAATCTCAACGAGAAGGCCAAGACCGGCCGGATCGACCCGCTGATCGGGCGCGCGAACGAGATCAATCGCACCATCCAGGTCCTGTGCCGGCGCTCCAAGAACAACCCGCTCTACGTGGGCGATCCCGGCGTGGGCAAGACCGCCATCGCGGAAGGTCTCGCCAAGCGGATCGTGGAAGGCGACGTGCCCGACGTCCTGGCCGACGCGACCATCTTCTCGCTCGACATGGGCACGCTCCTGGCCGGCACGCGGTATCGCGGCGACTTCGAGGAACGGCTGAAGCAGGTTGTGAAGGAGCTCGAGGAGTATCCCGGCGCGGTGCTTTTCATCGACGAGATCCATACGGTGATCGGCGCGGGCGCCACGTCCGGCGGCGCAATGGACGCGTCCAACCTCCTGAAGCCGGCGCTCTCGTCGGGCGCGATCCGCTGCATCGGCTCCACGACCTACAAGGAATATCGCCAGTTCTTCGAGAAGGACCGGGCGCTCGTCCGGCGCTTCCAGAAGATCGACGTGGCCGAGCCCACGATCGAGGACGCGATCGCGATCCTGAAGGGGCTGAAGCCGTATTTCGAGGACTTCCACCGGGTGAAGTTCTCCAACGACGCTATCAAGTCGGCGGTGGAGCTTTCCGCCCGCTACATCAACGACCGCAAGCTGCCCGACAAGGCGATCGACGTGATCGACGAGACGGGCGCCTCGCAGATGCTGCTGCCGGAGGCGAAGCGGAAGAAGAGCATCGGCGTGAAGGAGATCGAGGCGACCGTCGCCACGATGGCCCGCATCCCGCCGAAGTCCGTGTCGAAGGACGACGAGGAGGTGCTGTCGAACCTCTCGGAGCAGCTCAAGCGCGTGGTCTACGGCCAGAACGCGGCGATCGAGAGCCTGACTACCGCGATCAAGCTGGCGCGCGCCGGCCTTCGCGAACCGGAGAAGCCCATCGGCTCCTACCTGTTTTCGGGTCCGACCGGCGTCGGCAAGACCGAGGTCGCCAAGCAGCTCGCCTCCGCGCTCGGCATCGAGCTCCTGCGCTTCGACATGTCGGAGTACATGGAGCGGCACACGGTCTCGCGCCTGATCGGCGCGCCTCCGGGCTATGTCGGCTTCGACCAGGGCGGCCTCCTGACGGACGGCGTCGACCAGCATCCGCACTGCGTGCTGCTGCTGGACGAGATCGAGAAGGCGCATCCCGACCTGTTCAACATCCTCCTGCAGGTGATGGACCATGGGAAGCTGACCGATCACAACGGCAAGCGGATCGACTTCCGCAACGTGATCCTGATCATGACAACCAATGCCGGCGCATCCGAATCGCAGAAGGCGGCGATCGGGTTCGGCTCGACCAAGCGGACGGGCGACGACGTGGAGGCGATCAACCGCCTGTTCACGCCGGAGTTCCGCAACCGCCTCGATGCGATCATCCCCTTCGGCGCCCTGCCGACGCCGGTGATCCACGAGGTCGTGCAGAAGTTCGTCATGCAGCTCGAGGCGCAGCTCTCCGAGCGTGGCGTCACGTTCGACCTCGACCAGGAGGCGATCGCCTGGCTGGCCGACAAGGGCTACGACGAGCACATGGGCGCGCGTCCGCTCGGCCGCGTGATCCAGGAATACGTCAAGAAGCCGCTGGCCGACGAGGTGCTGTTCGGAAAGCTCAAGCGCGGCGGAACGGTCAAGGTCACGGTGGTGGACGGAGAGGACGGGCGGAAGCTGCACCTCGAGTCGATCCCCGAGGAAAGCTATGCCAAGCCGCGCAAGGCGGACGAGGCGCGCGGCAAGGTGCGTGTCGGCCCGGACGGCGAGGAGTTGGACGAGGGCGCCGCCGCCTTCGACGACGACGATGCGCCCGAGGACGACGAGCCGGAGCCGCAGCCGGCCAAGGAGCCGGCGTCCGCTCGCGACAAGGCGGAAAAGCGGGCAGGGGCCGTTCCGAAGGTTCCCAGGAAGCCCGCCGAATGATCTAGAAGGGGCCGCCCGCCAGGGCGGCCTTTTTCTTGCGGCGAATCACAGGCGGAACCGCGGACCCATGACCGATCAGACCGAGGCGGGACCCGATTCCGCCTCCCACTGGATACTCCTGGGGATGCGTCAGGTGTTCAGCGCCCCGGCGCTGATCCTCGTCGTCGCCCATCTCGGCTTTGCGGGCCTCGCGCGCGAGGCCGGCATCACCTGGGTCGAGGCCAGCTTCATGGTGGCGACGATCTGGGCGTTGCCCGCCAACCTCATCCTGCTCGGCGCGGTGACCGCCGGCCTGTCGCTGGCCGCCACCGCGCTGGCGGTCGCCCTGTCGTCGCTGCGGATGATGCCGATGGTGATCGCGCTGCTGCCCGATCTGAAAGGGCCGGAGACGCGCCGTTCGACGCTTCTCTTCCTGTCGCATTTCGTCGCCGTCACCGCGTGGGTGGTGGCTCTGGAGAAGCTGCCGAGCGTGCCGCGGCGGTACCGGACGCACTTCTTCGGGGGCTTCGCGATCTCGCTGACGGCGATCAACACCGCCGTCGTCGCCTTCGCCTTCAACCTGATGGGGCAACTCCCGGCGCTGGCGACCGGCGCCCTGGCCTTCTTCACCCCGGTCTACTTCCTGACGTCGCTCTTCGGTTCGGCGCGCGAGTTCTCCGGCCGGCTCGCGCTTCTCACGGGGCTTCTGGCGATCCCGGTGGCGAACTGGCTCACGCCGGGCTTCGACATTCTGGTGGCGGGCATCGTCGGCGGCGTAGCCGCCTTCCTGATCGGTCAGCTCAGGTCGAGCCGGGAGGCGGGGCGGTGACGGGCCTCGACTTCCACGGCATCGATGCCATCTGGTGGCCCTATCTCTTCATCCTGCTGGCGGGCTGGCTGCCGACCGACGTGTGGCGTTGGCTCGGCGTGTTCTCGGCCGGGCGGCTGAACGAGCGGTCGCCCGCCGTCGCCCTAGCGCGCACGATCGCGACCTCCCTCGTGGCGGCCGTGATCGGGCGGCTCGTGCTGCTGCCGGGCGAGTCGCTGGAGGCGATCCCCCTCGCGATCCGCATCGCGGCATTGGCGGTCGGGTTCGCGGCCTACTACTGGCTCGGGCGCAAGACCCTGATCGCGATCCTGTTCGCCGAGATCGTGCTTCTCGGCGTGCCCTGGGGGCTCGGCATCATCTGACGGGTCAGCCTAGCCGGGCGCGGATGGCCTCCGCGTGCTCGCGCAACTCGGCCGGGTCGGCCATGCCGCTCGCGTGGCGCTTCGGCTCGACGCCCGCGTAGCGCGGCACGACGTGGAAATGGAGGTGGAACACCGTCTGACCGGCAGCATCCTCGTTGAACTGGCTGACGACCACCCCGTCGGCGTCGAAGGCGGCCTTCGCCGCGCGAGCGAGGCGGGCGACGTGGGGCAGGGCCTTCGCAAGCACCGCGTCCTCGGCATCGAGGAGGTTGCGCGAGGGCGCCTTGGGCAGCAGCAGGCAGTGTCCCTTGCTCTGCGGCATCGCGTCCATGATGGCAACGAAGTCGTCCGTCTCGAACACCTTGGCGGAAGGGATCTCGCCGCGCAGGATCTTGGCGAAGATGTTGCCGTCGTCGTAGCCGGTCATTCTGAGGCCCCTCGTCGTCGTGGGTCGTCGGGACGTGACGGTCTAAACGGCCGGGCGCGTCTCGTCTACTCGGGGTCGCCCTTGCGGAAGGGGGTCGCTGCGGCGAGTTCGGGTTGCGCCAGGAGCACATGCCGGCGCTCGCGCTCAAGATAGTCCTCGATGGCCGATCGCAGACCGGAATGCGCGATGTCGTGGGCCGAATGGGTGATGACCGGCTCGTAGCCCCGCGCCAGCTTGTGCTCGCCCTGCGCCCCGGCCTCGACGATCGCGAGCCCGTGTTCGATCGCGTAGTCGATGGCCTGGTGGTAGCAGACCTCGAAATGCAGGAACGGGTGGTCCTCGACGCAGCCCCAGTAGCGGCCGAAGATCCGATCGCCGCCCACGAAATTCAACGCGCCCGCCACGTAGCGGCCCGCCCGGCGGGCCATCACCAGGACGATCGCCTCCGGCATGCGCTCGGCGATCAGGCGGAAGAAGGCGCGGTTCAGGTAGGGGCGGCCCCATTTGCGGCTGCCGGTGTCCATGTAGAACCCGAAGAAGGCGTCCCAGGCCTCCTCGCCGATCTCGGCCCCCGCGAGACGCTCGATCGAGATGCCGGCGGCGACCGCCTCGCGCCGCTCCTTGCGAAGGCCCTTGCGCTTGCGCGAGGCGAGCGTTTCCAGGAACTCGTCGTAGGTCGCATATCCACGGTTCACGAAATGGAACTGCTGGTCGGTGCGATGGAGGAAGCCTGCCTCGAGCATGGGCGCGAGATCCGCCTCTTCGAGGAAGGTCGCGTGCGCGGACGAGACGCCCGTCTGGCGGACATAGGCGGCGATCGCCGAGACCATGGCGCCGCGCCGGACATCGGCGCCCGGCCCGTTGCCGACCAGGAGGCGCGGTCCGGTCGCGGGGGTGAAGGGAACGCTGACCTGAAGCTTCGGATAGTAGCGTCCGCCGGCGCGCTCGAAGGCGTCCGCCCAGCCATGGTCGAAGACGTATTCCCCTTGGCTGTTCCCCTTGAGATAGGCGGGCACGGCGGCGAGCAGCCGTCCCTCGGCATCCTCGAGAAGAAGATGCTGCGGCAGCCATCCGGTACGCCCGCCCACGCAGCCCGCCTCCTCGAGCGAAGCGAGGAATGCGCGGCGGGTGAACGGATGGGGCAGGGCACCCGGTCGGGCTTGCGGGTCGGCCAGGACATCCCAGGCCGCCGGTTCGACCGCCGACAGGCTCTCCACCACCCGCACGGTGAAGTCCGCCCCGTCGTCGCCGGAAGGTTCACCGTTCATGCTGGCTGTCCTGCGCTGATGGATGCGGCGCCCTAGGGAACGAAGCCCTCGAACGTCATCTGGTCGGCATGGGTCGCGCTCTGCTCGACGTCGGAGGGCGTGCGGACGGTCCAACTGATCACCGGCGCGCGCCGCACGTCCCGCACCCACGTGACGAATGCGTTGGGAAGATGGTGGACGTTATAGGACACGAACGCGCAGCGTCTCTCGAAGACGACACGATGTCGCTCCAGCGCCTCCGGCCGGGTTCCCTCGGCGGTGAGTCCGATCGGCAGGTCGAGCCCGGCCTCACCCGCCTGGTCGAGCAGCCAGTGGTCGAACGACATCAGCGCGAGCGGGCCGCGATAGGCTGCCAGAACGGGCCCGGCATCGTCCATGAAACCCGCGTCCGCGGCTGCGTCGATGCCCTTGGCCTCGACCACGATCGGCACCCGGCCGTCCACGAGGTCGAGAAGCGCGGCAAGCGTGGGCGGCGCCTCGTCCGTGTCGAACAGCCGCAACCTCGAGACCTCGGCGGCCGTGAGGTCGTCGATCCGGCCGGAGACACCCGCTAGCCGGGCGAGGTTGTGGTCGTGGAAGACCACCGGAACGCCGTCGCGCGTGCGGTGGATGTCGCACTCGATCGCGAAGCCCCCTTCGATCGCGGCCCGGAAGGCCGCAAGGGAGTTTTCGGGGATGCCGCGCGCGCGATCGTGCAGCCCGCGATGAGCGATGGGGCGGGCGGTCAGCCAGCCAAGACCGGACGGAGCGTCGACCATGGCGTCAGCCGATCTCGAACAGGGCCTCGATCTCCACCGCGGCGTCGAGCGGCAGCGCCGGCACGCCCACGGCGGAGCGGGCATGCCGGCCGCGCTCGCCCAGGATCTCGGCCAGGAAGTCGGACGCTCCGTTGGCGACCTTGTGCTGCTCGGTGAAGCCCGGGGCGCTCGCGACGAAGACGGTGAGTTTCAGGAGGCGGCCGATCGTCTCGAGGTCGCCCAGCGCGGCCTTCGCCTGAGCGAGGATGTTGACCGCGCACAGGCGCGCCGCGCGCTGCCCGTCCTCGAGCGACACGCCGTCGCCCAACTTGCCCGTCACGGCGACCTTGCCCGCTTCCATCGGAAGCTGGCCCGAGGTCTGGAGCGTCGATCCGAAGCGCACGTAGGAGACGTAGTTCGCCGCGGGCGCGGCGGCGTCTGGCACTGTCACGCCGGCGGCGGCGAGACGGTCGGCGATCGATTCGGTCATGGTCCACTCCGGATGGGAATTTGCGCCGCACACGGCTATCAGGTTTTATCGGCCGGTTCGATCGTCGAACCCGACGCCTTCATGATGGGACGCACTCGCTTTGATGCAATACGGCTTGGCCTTGTCGGCGATGGCCCTCGCCCTCTCCGCGTCCCGCGACGCGCCCGCAGCGGACCTCCAGCCGCACGAGGCGGTCTACGATCTCGCGCTCGTGTCGCAGACAGCGGACTTCAACAGCGTGGACGGGCGGATCGCGCTGCAACTGAAGACTGACGCCTGCGCCGCCCTTTCGCTGGACTACCGCTTCGTCGCTCGGTTCCACGAGGACGACGAACTGACCGTGACCGACCAGCAGACGCTTTCCAAGGAAACGCGGGACGGAAAGCGCTACGAGTTCCGCACGCGCACCCTGGTGGACGGCACGGAGCAGAGCGTGGTCGAGGGCGTCGCGGTGAACGACGCCGAGGCGACCCACGTGCGGTTCGAGACGCCGGTGAAACGCGAAACCGAGCTTCCGTTGTCGGTCTTTCCGCTCGGCCACACGGCCAAGCTGATCGACCGCGCCCTGGCGGGCGACCGGATGGTGCAGGCCAAGCTCTTCGACGGCGACGACGACGCCGACAAGCTGCTGACCACGACGTCGCTGATCCTGCCGGCCAAGTCGGGGGAACGGCCGGCGGACGCCGGCATCGCCGGGCTGCTCGACGGCCTTCGGTCCTGGAACATCACCGAATCCTACTACAACAGCGACAGCGACGACGACGGGATGCCCGTCTTCGAGACCCGCTACCGGCTCTACGAGAACGGGGTGACCGACCGGCTGCGGCTGGATTTCGGCGAGTACACGCTAGAGGGCGGTCTGGCGCGGCTGAGCTACTACGGCCGGCCCACCGGCTGCCCCGCATCGCCCTAGGGCCGGGCGCGGGTCCGACTTGCCGGGGCAGCGCATATGGTGTATGCGCGCCGACATTCCACACACGGAAGTTGGGCATCGGGAGAGCCACGGTTCTCCCTTCCCTCCGGTGGCGGCCGCCGGCCGCTTCGTTCCGTGGAGGCATAACCGGTCAAGGAAAACGAACATGGCTCTGCCAGATTACTCCATGCGCCAGCTCCTCGAGGCGGGCGTCCACTTCGGCCACCAGACCCACCGCTGGAACCCGAAGATGTCGCCGTTCATCTTCGGCGCGCGCAACAACATCCACATCATCGACCTCGCGCAGACGGTGCCGATGCTGCACCGCGCGCTCCAGGCGGTGTCCGACACCGTTGCCAAGGGCGGCCGCGTGCTGTTCGTCGGCACCAAGCGCCAGGCTTCGGAGATCATCGCCGACGCCGCCAACCGCTCGGCCCAGTACTACGTGAACGCCCGCTGGCTCGGCGGCATGCTCACCAACTGGAAGACCATCTCCAACTCGATCCAGCGCCTGCGCAAGCTGGACGAGCTCCTGTCCGGCGAGGCCCAGGGCTTCACCAAGAAGGAGCGCCTCACCCTGCAGCGCGAGCGCGACAAGCTCGACCGCGCGCTCGGCGGCATCAAGGACATGGGCGGCGTGCCGGACATGATCTTCATCATCGACACCAACAAGGAGGCGATCGCCATCGACGAGGCCAAGCGTCTCGGCATCCCGGTCGTCGCCATCGTCGATTCGAACTGCGATCCTTCCCGCATCGACTTCCCGATCCCGGGCAACGACGACGCGGCCCGCGCGATCTCGCTCTATTGCGACCTCGTCGCCCGTTCGGCGGTGGACGGCATCGCCCGTCAGCAGGGCTCGATGGGCGTCGATCTCGGCGCCATGGAAGAGGCCCCGGTCGAGGAGGCCCTCGAGGAGGGTGAGCCCGCGTCCGAGGAGCAGGCCGCCTCGGCCGCCTGATCGCCAGACCCAACCATCGATGTGACGGCGTCACCGCGCCGTCACAAGACTGGCGCACTCCTTCCCGCAGAAGCCGTGCGCCGATTTTTTTGATAGAGGCCAATTCATGACGATCTCCGCTTCGATGGTGAAGGAACTGCGCGAAAAGACCGGCGCGGGCATGATGGACTGCAAGACCGCGCTCGCCGAGACCAACGGAGACATGGAAGCCGCGATCGACTGGCTGCGCGCCAAGGGCATCGCCAAGGCCGACAAGAAGTCGAGCCGCACGGCGGCCGAGGGTCTCGTCGGCGTGGCCAGCGGCGACAACGCCGCGGTGGTGGTCGAGCTCAACTCCGAGACCGACTTCGTGGCCCGCAACGACGCCTTCCAGGCTCTGGTCCGCAACGTGGCCCAGGCCGCGCTCGGCACCGACGGTTCGGTCGAGGCGGTCGGCTCCGCGACCCTGGCCGATTCCGGCAAGAGCGTGGTGGACACGGTCAAGGACGCGGTCGCCACGATCGGCGAGAACATGAACCTGCGTCGCTCGGCCAAGCTCACGGTCTCCAACGGCGTCGTCGCGACCTACATCCACAACCAGGTCACCGAGGGCCTCGGCAAGCTGGGCGTGCTGGTGGCGCTGGAGTCGACCGGCGACAAGGCCGCACTGACCACCTTCGGGCGCCAGGTCGCCATGCACGTCGCGGCGACCAACCCGCTGGCGCTGACCGAGAGCGAGGTCGACGCGGCCACCGCCGAGCGCGAGAAGGCGATCTTCTCGGAGCAGGCGCGCGAGTCGGGCAAGCCGGAAGCGATCGTCGAGAAGATGGTCGAGGGCCGCATGCGCAAGTTCTACGAGGAGGTCGTCCTCCTGAAGCAGAACTTCGTCATCAACCCCGACCTCACGGTCGAGAAGGCGCTGGAAGCGGCGGCCAAGGACTTCGGCGCGCCGGCCAAGATCGTCGGCTTCGTGCGCTTCGCGCTGGGCGAGGGCATCGAGCGCGAGCAGAGCGACTTCGCGGCGGAAGTCGCCGCGGCGGCCGGCAAGAAGTAAGCCGGGCCCTCGGGGCTCGTCTCACCCGTGGAACGTGGAAGGGCGTCCGCTTGAGAAGCGGGCGCCCTTCCTGTATCGCAAGCCGGCATCATCCGAAGGACAATCCATGACGATCCGTTTCGAGCGCGTTCTGCTGAAGGTTTCCGGTGAAGCGCTGATGGGCGGGCAGGGGTTCGGGATCGACGTCGCGGTGGCCGACCGCATCGCGGCCGACATCAAGGAAGCGCGCGAACTCGGCGTCGAGATTTCGGTGGTGATCGGCGGCGGCAACATCTTCCGAGGCGTCGCCGTGGCGTCCAAGGGTGGCGACCGCGTCACCGGCGACCACATGGGCATGCTGGCGACCGTGATCAACGCAATGGCGCTGCGCACTTCGCTCACCAAGCTCGGCGTGGACGCGATCGTGCTGTCGGCCATTGCCATGCCGGAGCTGTGCGAGAGCTTCTCGCAGCGCGCCGCCCTGGCGCATGCGAGCGCCGGCCGCGTCGTGATCTTCGCCGGCGGCACCGGTAATCCGTTCTTCACCACCGATTCCGCCGCCGCGCTGCGCGCCGCCGAGATGGGCGCGACCGCCCTGTTCAAGGGCACGCAGGTGGACGGCATCTACAGCGCCGACCCCAAGCTCGTGCCCGACGCCACGCGCTTCGACCGGCTGACGCACGGCGAGGTCCTGTCCCGCGGGCTCGCCGTGATGGACGTGACGGCTGTCGCGCTGGCGCGCGAGAACCATATCCCGATCGTCGTATTCTCCATCCACGAAAAGGGCGAGTTCGCCCGCATCCTGACCGGCGGCGGCCGCTCGACTATCGTTTCCGACTAATCGCCGCCCGCTCGCAGACCATCAGAAAGGAACCGCAATGGCCGCTCTCGACCTCAACGAACTGAAGCGCCGCATGGACGGGGCGATCACGTCGTTCAAGGGCGACCTCGCGGGCCTGCGCACGGGGCGCGCCTCGGCCAACCTCCTGGACCCGATCGTGGTGGAGGCCTACGGTTCGTCCATGCCGCTGACGCAGGTCGCCAACGTCTCCGTTCCCGAGCCGCGCATGGTTTCGGTGTCGGTCTGGGACAAGTCGATGGTCGGCGCGGTGGAGCGAGCGATCCGCGAGAGCAGCCTCGGCCTCAACCCGATCACGGACGGCACCACCCTGCGCATCCCGCTCCCCGAACTGAACGAGCAGCGCCGCAAGGAACTCGTGAAGGTCGCCCACACCTACGGCGAGAACGCGCGCGTCGCGGCCCGCCATGTTCGCCGCGACGGGATGGACACGCTCAAGAAGTCCGAGAAAGATGGCGACATCGGCCAGGACGAGAGCCGTGTGCTGGCCGAGAAGGTCCAGAAGATGACGGACGAGACGATCGCCGAGATCGACAAGGCGCTTTCCGTGAAGGAAGCCGAAATCATGCAGGTCTAGGCTGTCCGGAATCGGCGGCGGCGGATTCAGGACGGACGGGCGCGATGGAAGATCAGGTGCGGCATCCCAAGCATGTCGCCATCATCATGGACGGCAACGGACGCTGGGCGAAGGCTCGCGGCCTGCCGCGCACGATGGGCCATCGGCGGGGCGTCGAGGCCGTGCGCCAGGCCGTGCGCACGGCTCGCGAGCTCGGGATCGAGTATCTGACGCTGTTCGCCTTCTCGTCCGAGAACTGGAAGCGGCCGCAGGAGGAGGTTGGCGAGATCCTGCGCCTCCTGAAGTTCTTCATCCGCCGCGATCTCGCCGAGCTGCACCGCGAAGGCGTCCGCGTTCGGGTGATCGGCGAGCGCAACTCGCTTCCCGCCGATATTCGCCACCTCCTGGAGGAGGCGGAGGAGCTGACGGTCGACAACGACCGCAACACGCTCCTGGTCGCCTTCAACTACGGCGCACGCGACGAGATCGCACGCGCCATGCGGCGGATCGCGGAGAAGCTGGTGGCCGGGGAGACCACGGTCGACGCGGTGACGCCCGAGCTCCTCGACGCGCATCTCGACACGGCCGGGATCCCCGATCCCGACCTCATCATCCGCACCAGCGGCGAGCTGCGGCTGTCGAACTTCCTCCTCTGGCAGGCGGCCTATTCGGAGTTCGCCTTCCTGCCCTGCTACTGGCCGGACTTCGACGAGGCGATCTTCGCCGAGACGGTGCGCGAATACTCGCTGCGGGACAGGCGCTTCGGCGGTCTCTCGCACGAGATCGCGTCCTGACGCGATGGGGCTGGGCCTCGGACGTCTCGTCGCCAACGCGACCTGGACCGACCTGAAATCGCGGCTCGTCTCGGCGCTGATCCTCGGCATCGCGATCCTGCTCCTGACGTTCGCGGGCGGCGTGGCGTTCCGGCTTCTGTGCTGCGCGACCTGCGTCATCGTGTTCGACGAATGGATGCGGATGACGCGCGGCAAGCGCGCCGGCGACATCTACCTCTTCGCGCGAAGGGCGCTCTTCGTCAGCCTCTTCGCCTTCTTCTTCGGCTTCCACGTCGTGGCGGTGGCCGTGGTGCTTCTCTCGGTCGCGTTCATCGCGCTGGTGGACCGAGGCGAGCGCAAGGCCGACTGGGTGATGACCGGGCTTGCCTACGCGGCGGTCGCCGGCATCGCGCCGGGGCTGCTGCGCGAGGACGGCGCGGAGGGGCTGGCCGTTCTCGGCCTCATCATCTGCGTGGTCTGGGCGACCGATGTCTTCGCCTATTTCAGCGGCCGCATGATCGGCGGGCCGAAGCTCATGCCCCGGGTCTCGCCCAAGAAGACGATCGCCGGGGCGCTCGGCGGACTCGCGGCGGGCGTCGCGTTCGGCAGTTTCTACGCCTTCTGGCTCACCGGCTCGGTGGGCGCGCTCGTGATCGTCCTCAGCGTCATCCTGTCGGCGGTGGGGCAGGCGGGCGACCTCTACGAGTCCTGGGTCAAGCGGCGGTTCGGCGTCAAGGATTCGGGGCGCCTGATTCCCGGACACGGCGGCCTGATGGACCGGATCGACGCCCTGGTCTTCGCGTCCGGCGCGGCCTGGGTGTTCGGCATGCTGGTGGCGGGCGTCGAACATCCCGCAAGGGCCATATTCAACCTATAGAAGCCGTGCGCCGGAGGCAGCGTCATCCGGCGGGGCGATCTTACGGAAATTTGCATCCCCGGCGGTGAGCCGCTGTTCACCGCGTCCATGCAGGATGTTCGATAGTGCGGCCGGGCGCGACGAGGCGCCCCGAGACAGAAGCGTAGGTGGACGGAATGGGTCTCGAAGGCTGGTGGACGACGATCTGGGACACGGCCCTGATCCGCGTGGTGCCGTTTCTGTTCGTCCTTACCGTCATCGTCTTCTTCCACGAGCTGGGACACTATCTGGTCGGCCGCTGGTCCGGAATCCGCGTCCTGGCCTTCTCGGTGGGGTTCGGACCGGAGATCGTCGGCTTCACGGACCGGCACGGCACGCGCTGGAAGCTCTCGGCGATCCCGCTCGGCGGCTACGTGAAGTTCTTCGGCGACGAGAACGCCGCCAGCGTCCCCGACCACGCGGCGTTGGCGCGCATGAGCGAGCGGGAGAGGGGCGGGGCCTTCCATACCGCGGGCGTCGGACGCCGCGCCGCGACGGTGGCGGCCGGACCGATCGCCAACTTCATTCTGGCGATCGCCATCTTCGCGCTGACGGCCTTCTCCACCGGCATCGTGGTCGGCGACCCGGTGGTCTCGGAAGTGCGCCCCGGTTCGCCCGCCCAGACCGCCGGCCTTCAGCCGGGCGACCGCATCGTCAGCGCCGACGGCGACGCGATCGAATATTTCGGCGACCTGCAGCGCCATGTCTCGACGCGCGCGGGCGTGCCGGTCCAGCTCGGGATCGACCGGGCGGGGCAGCACCTATCGCTCACCGTGACCCCGCAGGAGCAGGCGCAGACCGACGGCTTCGGCAACGAGTACAAGACGGCCGTGATCGGCGTCGTCGCCAACGCGGAGCAGGGCGGTTTCCGCACGCGCGAGCTCGGCCCGCTGGAGGCGCTCAGCTACGGCGTGTCGCAGACCTGGTTCGTGACGCAGCAGACGGTGTCGTTCATCGGCGGGATCTTCGGGGGCTCGCAGTCGAGCGACCAGATCGGGGGGCCGATCCGCATCGCCCAGGTGTCGAGCCAGGTGGCGACCCTGGGAATCGCGCCGCTCCTGAACCTCGCGGCGCTCCTCTCGGTGTCCATCGGTCTCCTCAACCTTCTGCCGATCCCGATGCTCGACGGGGGTCATCTCCTGTTCTACGCGGCGGAGGCCGTGCGCGGACGGCCGCTCAGCGAGCGCATCCAGGAGGTCGGGTTCAGGATAGGCCTCGCGTTGGTGCTGATGCTTATGGTATTCGCATTCTGGAACGATCTCTCCAGCCTCGGCTGATCGGGATCAGGGGAAATTCGAGGGGGTTTGCGTTTCGTTAACCATAGCGGTGGCCGGCGTGGCGACCGTGCAACGGTTTCGTGATTCCTAAACGGAATCGGTCCAGTTTGGTTGAACGGCTCCGCAAAGCCGATAGAAACGCACGGGCATGCCGAGTCTTGCATGCGCGCCGTCGGCGGAATGAGAAAAGGTAATAGCCCTATGCAGGCTGGATCGAAGCTTCTGAACGCCCTGTCGGCGGCCGCTCTTTCGTCCACGGTTCTCGCAGCTTCGGTCATCACCATTGAGCTTGGGACCATGCCCCAGGCTTTCGCCGCCGTGGTCAACCGGATCGAAGTGCGCGGAAACCAGCGCGTCGACGCCGAAACGGTGCGCAACGTGACCCAGATCCGCGCCGGCCAGAACGTGTCCGATGCCGATGTCGACGCCGCCGTGACCCGCCTGTTCGGGACGGGGCTGTTCTCCGACGTTCGCGCGCGCCAGTCCGGCGGCGCGCTGATCATCGAGGTGGACGAGAACCAGATCGTCGGCGAGGTGATCTTCCAGGGCAACAACAAGATCAAGAACGAGCAGCTCGCCGCCTCGGTCCAGACCGCGACGCGCGAGCCGTACAACGCCTCGACCGCGCAGGCCGACGTCGACGCGATCCGCGCCGCCTACACCCGCATCGGCCGGTCCGACGCCGTGGTCTCGGTGCGCACCGTTCCGGCCGAGGGCAATCGCGTCAACGTCGTCTTCGATATCCAGGAAGGCGACCGTACGCGCATCGAGAGCATCAACTTCGTCGGCAACAACGCCTTCGGCGACGGCCGGCTGAAGGAGGTCATCTCGCTGCGCGAGTCGGGCCTCTTCAGCTTCCTCCAGCGCAACGACATCTACGACGAGGATCGCCTGCGCGCCGACGAGGAGGCGCTGCGCCGCTTCTACTTCAACCGCGGCTACGCGGACTTCCGCATCGTGTCCTCGGTGGCCGAGCTCGACGCCGCCAAGAACCAGTACTTCATCACCATCACGGTGGACGAGGGCGAGCGCTACGCCTACGGCAACATCAACATCGACTCCACCGTTCCGGGGATCGACGGCGAGACCCTGCGCGGTGAGCTGAAGACCAAGACCGGCGACGTCTACAGCGCCGAGCAGGTCGAGAACTCGCTGGTCGATCTGACCAACGCCGTGGCCAACCGGGGCTACGCCTTCGCGCAGGTCACCCCGCGCGGCGACCGTGACTTCGCCAACAACACCATCTCCATCGACTACGTGATCGACCAGGGCCCGCGGGCCTATGTCGAGCGTATCGAGGTGCGCGGCAACACCAAGACCCGCGACTACGTGATCCGTCGCGAGTTCGACGTGTCGGAAGGCGATGCGTTCAATCAGGTGCTGGTGCAGCGCGCCAAGAAGCGCCTCGAGGCGCTGCGCTTCTTCAAGACGGTCAACGTCTCCACGGCGCCCGGCAGCCAGCCCGACCGCGTCGTCGTCATCGTCCAGGTGGACGAGCAGTCCACCGGCGAGTTCTCGGTCGGCGGCGGCTACACGACGGGCGGCGAGAATTCCGGCCCGGTGGCCGAGGTGGGCATCACCGAGCGCAACTTCCTCGGTCGCGGCCAGTTCGTGAAGGTGTCGGCCGGCTTCGGCGAGGACACCCGCAGCTACAACCTCTCGTTCACCGAGCCCTACTTCCTGGGTCGCCGCCTCGCGGCCGGCTTCGACATCTACCGGACGGAGAATTCGTCCTCGACGGCCTACGACATCACGCGCACGGGTGGATCGCTGCGCCTAGCGGCGCCGATCACCGAGGATGTCACCGCCCAGATCGCCTACAACTACAAGGAAGAGACGTTCGGCGACGACCAGGGCGTCGTGGTGCGCGATGCACTCGGCAACCCGGTGGTCTCCAACGGCGCGTTCCAGTACGCGACCTGCGCCAACTCCGTGACGGCGCCGATCTACACCCTCTCGCCGATCATCAATCAGGCGATCTGCGACAGCCCGTACACGACCTCTTCGATCTCCTACGCGCTGACCTACAACACGTTGGACAGCCAGCAAGACCCGCGCGACGGTCTGTTCGCCCAGATCGGGCAGGAGGTCGCGGGCCTCGGCGGCGACGCCAACTTCGTGCGCACCACGGCGCGGGCGTCCTGGTTCAGCCTCCTGTCGGAGGAGTACGATCTGGTGGGCCAGCTCAGCGGTGGCGGCGGCAACGTCTCGTCGCTCGGCGACGACCTGCGCGTATTCGACAACTTCTTCAAGGGGCAGGACATCGTCCGCGGCTTCAAGTATCAGGGTCTCGGACCGCGCCAGAACGGCGTGGCGATCGGCGGCACGAACTACGTGAACGCCTCGGCCGAGGTGACCTTCCCGCTGCCGCTCGTGTCGCGCGACTTCGGCTTCCGCGGTGCGGCCTTCGCCGATGCCGGCTCGCTCTGGGGTCTCGACAACGTCGACAACCAGCTCGGCATCCAGGGCGAGGACTTCGCCCTGCGCGCCTCGGCGGGCGTCGGCCTGATCTGGGCTTCGCCGTTCGGTCCGCTGCGCGTCAACTACGCCGCGCCGCTGGCCAAGGAAGACTACGACCGCACGCAGGAATTCTCCTTCGGCTTCTCCTCGCGCTTCTGAGTCGCCGAGAGATCCGGCACGGATGGCCAGCACGCTCTTTCGGCTCGGCAGGGGCATGTCCCTTGCCGAGCTTTCCCGTATCTGCGACGCCTCCGTGGCTCCCGAGCATGCCGACCGGGTCGTGACCGGCATCGCATCGCTCGACCAGGCGGGGGACGACGACCTCAGCTTCTTCGACAATCCGCGCTACGAGGCGGGCCTGCGCGGCTCGCGCGCCGGCGCGGTGGTGGTCTCCGCCCGCCTCGCGCCGTCGGTGCCGCCCAGCATCGCGACCTTGATCGCGCGCAAGCCCGGCCTCGCGTTCGCGGCGGCGGGCCACGCCCTGTTCCCGGACGCGGTCGCGCCGAAGTCGGATTTCGACGGCACGGGCGTTTCATCCCAGGCGAGCATCCATCCAACGGCCCGGTTGGAGCCGGGCGTGACCGTGGAGCCCTTCGCCGTGATCGGCCCGGAGGTCGAGATCGGCTCGGGAACGGTGATCGGAAGCGGGGCGACGATCGGCGGGCGCTGCCGGATCGGGCGTGACTGCCGCATCGGCACGCAGGCGAGCGTCCAGCATGCGCTGGTCGGCAACCACGTGATCCTGCATCCGGGCGTTCGCGTGGGGCAGGACGGTTTCGGCTATGTCGCCGGCCCTCGAGGGTTGGTGAAACAGGTTCAGGTCGGCCGCGTGATCCTTCAGGATCATGTCGAGGTCGGGTCCAACTCGACGATCGATCGCGGCGCGGTTCGCGACACGGTGGTGGGCGAAGGGACCAAGATCGACAATCTGGTCCAGATCGCCCACAACGTGGTGATCGGCCGGCATTGCGTGATCGTCGGTCAGGTCGGCATCGCCGGCAGCGTCACGATCGGCAACGGCGTTTCGGTCGGTGGACAGACCGGCTTCAACGGCCATGTGACGGTCGGCGACGGCGCGCAGATCGCGGCCGTCAGTGTCGTCGCCACGGACGTTCCGGCCGGCGCGCGCTGGGGCGGCGTTCCGGCCCGGCCGATCAAGGATTGGTTGCGCGACATGGCGGCGCTTCGGGGCCAGCCCAAGGAAAAGCGGAAGACGGCGGGTAGAGATGACGGACACGACGACGCTTGAGAGCATCGATATTCTCGGCATCCTGAAGCTTCTGCCGCACCGCTACCCGTTCCTGATGGTGGACCGGATCGTGGACATCGACGGGGACCGGAAGGCGCGGGGCCTGAAGAACGTCACCGCGAACGAGCCGCACTTCCTCGGCCACTTCCCGGAGTATCCGGTGATGCCGGGCGTCCTCATCATCGAGGGCATGGCCCAGACGGCGGGCGCGATCTGCCAGAAGGCCACGGGCGGCGACGCAAACTCCATCGTCTATTTCATGACCATCGACGGGGCGAAGTTCCGCAAGCCTGTGGTGCCGGGCGACCTGCTCGAATACCACGTGGCCCAGACCAAGAAGCGCGGCAACATCTGGAAGTTCGACTGCCAGGCGATGGTGGAAGGCTCCAAGGTCGCCGAGGCGTCCATCAGCGCGATGCTGGTCGCCGGCGAAGCCAAGTGAGCGGCGCCTATCGGGTTCATCCGTCCTCCATCGTGGAGGATGGGGCGCAGATCGGCGAGGGTTGCGAGATCGGGCCGTTCTGCGTGATCGGCGCCAATGTCGTGCTCGGCGCGGGATCGCGGTTGAAATCGCATGTCGTCCTAGCCGGAAACACGGCAATTGGCGAGGGTGCGCGCATCCATCCGTTCGCCTCGGTTGGCAACGAGCCGCAGCATCTCAAGTACGCGGGCGAGGACACGCGGCTCGTGATCGGCCGGAACTGCCTGATCCGCGAGCATGTCACCATGAATCCGGGGACGGTGCAGGGCCGGTCCGAGACCACCGTCGGCGACAATTGCGCCTTCTTCACCGGCTCGCACGTCGCGCACGATTGCGTGCTCGGCGACAACGTCACGCTCATCAACAATGTGATGCTGGCCGGCCATTGCGTGGTGGGCGAATTCGCGACGATCGCGGGCGGATCGGGCATTCACCAGTTCACCCGGATCGGCCACCACGCCTATGTCGGCGGCCTCGCGGCCGTGGAAGGCGACGTGATTCCCTTCGGCATGGTTCTCGGCAATCGTGCCTACCTCAGCGGCCTCAACGTGATCGGCATGAAGCGGGCCGGCTTCAACCGCGATGCCATCCGCAACGTGCGGAAGGCCTATCGCATGCTGTTCTCGGACGACCTGACTTTCCGGGAGAACCTGGACGAGGTCGAGTCGGAGTATCCGGAGGATCCGCTTGTGCAGGACCTCCTCGGCTTCATCCGGGCGGGCGGCGATCGTGCGATCTGCTTCCCGCGCAGCACACGGCCCGCTTGAGCCGGGCGGACACGGAGCGGACGGGCGAGGCCCTCGGCATCATCGCGGGGGGCGGTGTCCTGCCTCGGCTCGTCGCGGAAGCCGCGCGCGCCGACGGGCAGTTGCCCTTCGTGGTCGCCATCGCGGACGGCATCCGATCGGATTGGACCCCTTACGAATCGGTGAAGCTGCCGTGGTCGCGCACCGGCGACGTGTTCCCGATTCTCGCACGCCGCGGCATCCGGCGCGTGGTGTTCTGCGGAACCATCTCGGTGCGCCCCGACTATCGGTCGATGATTCCGAGCCCTCGGACGCTGATGATGCTTCCCGAAATCCTGCGCATGGTGCGCGGTGGCGACGACAGCCTGCTGCGTGCCGTGGCCGGCGTCTTCGAGCGGCGCGGGATCGGGGTCGTGGCCGTGCATTCCGTCCTGCACGACGTGCTGACCCCAGCGGGGAGCCTCACCAGGCGCGCGCCGGACAAGCGCGACGACTTGGCCCTGCGTCGCGCCGCCCATGCCGCCGGCGAGATCGGCCGCCTGGACGTAGGGCAGGCCGTGGTGGCTTCGCCCGACCGCGTCATCGCGCTGGAGGGGATCGAGGGAACGCAGGCCATGCTGGAGCGCGTCGGTGCTTTGCGAGCGGCGGGGCGCATCGGCCGAAGCGAGCCCTGCGTGCTGTTCAAGGCCTTCAAGCCACAGCAGGACGAACGTTTCGATCTTCCGAGCATCGGCCGGGAGACGATCCGTCAGGCGAACGCGGCCGGCCTGCGAGGCATCGGTCTCAGTGCGGGGCGCTCGTTGATCCTCGAGGCGGGCGCGGTCGTGGAGGAGGCCGACGCAGCCGGGATGTTCGTGATCGGCACGTCGAAAACGGCGGAGGCGGAGGCCCCATGAAGGTCGCCTTCGTCCTCGGCGAGGAATCGGCGGACCGGATCGGGGCCGATCTCCTGCGGCATCTCGTGGCGCTGTCGCCCGAGCCCGTGGAGGCGATCGGCCTCGGCGGCGCGGCGATGCGCGAGGAGGGGCTCCCCTCGCTCTTCGACATCGAGGAGCTGTCGATCATCGGCGTCGGCGCCATCGTCGCGCGGCTGCCGAAACTCGTGGGGCGGCTGAACCAGACCGTCGCGTTCCTGCGCTCCGAGCGGCCGGACCTCGTCGTCACGATCGACAGCTTCACCTTCACCAACCGCGTGGCGGCTCGGCTCCGGCCCGCGCTGCCAGACGCCGTCTTCGTCAACATCGTCCCGCCCGCGATCTGGGCCTATCGGCCGGAACGGGCGAAGAAGCTCGAGGCCGCGGTCGACCGCACACTTTGCCTGTTTCCCTTCGAGCCTGAGGCTTTTGAGCGGCACGGTGGCCCGCCGGCCACCTATATCGGCCATCCGATCATGTCGGACCCGCGTCTTGCCACGATCCTCGCGCGCGACAGCGCACACGGAATGCGGCGCCCGTCGGAGACGCCGACGCTCTTGATCCTTCCGGGGTCGCGGCGCGGCGAGATCGGCCGCCTGATGGACGACTTCGGCCGGACCTTCGCCGAACTCTCTGCGCGCCTGCCGGGCGTGCGCGGCGTCCTGCCCGCCGTCGCCCGCGTGCGTCCGCTGATCGAGGAGAAGCTGGCGACGTGGGCGGTGCGGCCGGAGGTGGTGGAGGGCGACGACGCGAAATGGCGGGCGTTTGCCGAATCCGACGCGGCGCTCGCGGCCTCGGGTACGGTCGCGCTCGAACTGTCGCTGGCCGCGATGCCCATGGCGCTGGCCTACCGGCTCGACCCACTGTCCTACCAGTTGCGGCATCTGATGACGGGGTGGACGGCGGCGCTGCCGAACTTCATCGCCGGTCATCCGCTGGTGCCGGAACACTTCCACGACATGATCCAGCCCGAGCATCTTGCGCGGCGACTGGAGCGCCTGATGACGGACACGCCGGAGCGTGCGGCGCAGATGCGCGGGTTCGACACGATCCGCGATCGGATGACGGTGCCCGAACCGCCTGGCGCGGCGGCCGCGCGGATCCTTCTCGACCTCCATGCCCGAAAGAAAACGGGCGCCGTAGCGCCCGCCTGATCCTCTCGCGTGGTCGTGCGGCTCAGCCGCGCGCCTCGACCGGAGCGTAGTCGCGCTGCGCCGCGCCCGTATAAAGCTGGCGCGGACGGCCGATACGCTGGTGCGGATCCTCGATCATCTCCTTCCACTGCGCGATCCAGCCCACGGTGCGGGCGACCGCGAACAGCACCGTGAACATCTCGGTGGGGAAGCCGAGCGCCTTCAGCGTGATGCCGGAGTAGAAGTCGACGTTCGGATAGAGCTTCTTCTCGATGAAGTACGGATCGTGCAGCGCGATCTGCTCGAGCTCCATCGCCACTTCGAGCAGCGGATCGTCCTTGATGCCGAGCTCGTTCAGCACCTCGTGGCAGGTCTGCTGCATGATCTTGGCGCGCGGGTCGTAGTTCTTGTAGACCCGGTGGCCGAATCCCATGAGGCGGAACGGGTCGTTCTTGTCCTTCGCGCGGGCGATGAACTCGGGAATCCGCTCCTTGCTGCCGATCTCGGCCAGCATGTTGAGCGCCGCCTCGTTGGCGCCGCCGTGGGCCGGCCCCCAGAGGCAGGCGATGCCCGCCGCGATGCAGGCGAAGGGGTTGGCGCCCGAGGAGCCCGCCAGGCGGACGGTCGAGGTCGAGGCGTTCTGCTCGTGATCCGCGTGCAGGGTGAAGATCCGATCCATCGCTCGGGCGAGAACCGGGTTGATCTGGTACGGCTCGCAGGGAACCGCGAAGCACATGTGCAGGAAGTTTTCCGCGTAGGAGAGGTCGTTGCGCGGATAAACGAACGGCTGGCCGATGTGGTACTTGTAGGCCATGGCCGCCAGCGTCGGCGTCTTGGCGATCATGCGGATCGACGCGACCATGCGCTGGTGCGGATCGGCGATGTCGGTGGAGTCGTGGTAGAAGGCCGACAGCGCGCCCACCGAGCCGACCATCACGGCCATCGGATGCGCGTCGCGGCGGAAGCCCGTGTAGAAGCGGGACATCTGCTCGTGCACCATGGTGTGGCGCGTCACCCGGTAGGAGAAGTCGCTCATCTCGTTCGCGGTCGGCAATTCGCCGTAGAGCAGGAGATAGCAGGTCTCCAGGAAGTTGCCCTTCTCGGCGAGCTGATCGATCGGGTAGCCGCGATGCAGGAGGACGCCCTCGTCGCCGTCGATGAAGGTGATCTTCGATTCGCAGGACGCGGTCGAGGTGAAGCCGGGGTCGTAGGTGAACAGCCCGGTGTCCTTGTAGAGCGCCGCAATGTCGACGACATCGGGACCGATCGTCCCTTGGCGCAGCTTCAGCTCGGTTTCCTTCGCGCCTAAGGACAGTTTCGCCGAATCGGTCATGCGTTACCCCTTCTGAAAGACCGCGCAGGCTGGGCCCGACGGGAGCTTGCCGGCCCGGAACGCGCGGAGGCGCAACCCGGGCCATTGGTGAGCGGAATATTGCACCGCACTCTATTAAGCGCCAGTGCAGAGCGTTGGTTCATGCGGCCTGTTCGCGCAGTCTGGCCAATGTTTCATCACGCCCGAGAACGTCCAGAACGTCGAAGACGCCGGGCGACGTGGTCTTGCCCGTGAGCGCGGCGCGCAAGGGTTGAGCAGCCTTGCCGAGTTTCAGGCCCTGCTGCTCGGCGTAGTCTCGCACCGCGGCTTCGACGCTGGCCGCGTTCCAATCGGCGACCTGCTCCAGGACGGGCAGGAGACCGGACACGACCTCGCGTCCACCACCGGCCAGGATTTCCTCGGCCTTCGGCTCGATGGCCAGCGGGCGGGCGGCGAACAGGTAGGCCGAGCTCTCGGCAAGTTCCACCAGCGTCTTCGCGCGTTCCTTGAGGCCAGGCATCGCCCGCAGCAGGCGGTCGCGCACCACTTCGTCCGGTTCGGACCGCAGGATGGCGCCGTTCGGCAGATGCTCGCGCACGGACATCAGCATGTCCACGAGCTCCGCGTCGCCGCTGGCGCGGATCCAGTGGCCGTTCACCGCGTCGAGCTTGGCGAAGTCGAAGCGCGCCGCCCCCCGGTTCACGTCGTCGATGTCGAACCAGGCGATCATCTCCTCCGGCGAGATGATCTCGTCGTCGCCGTGGCTCCAGCCGAGGCGCACGAGATAGTTCTTCAGGCCGACGGGAAGGTAGCCCATCTCGCGATACGCCTCGACGCCCAGCGCGCCGTGCCGCTTCGACAGCTTGGCCCCGTCCGCGCCGTGAATGAGCGGGATGTGCGCGAAAACCGGCACGTCCCAGTCCATCGCACGGTAGATCAGCGTCTGGCGGCCGGCATTGGTCAGGTGGTCGTCGCCGCGGATGATGTGCGTGACGCCCATGTCGTGGTCGTCCACGACGACGGCGTGCATGTAGGTCGGCGTTCCGTCCGAGCGCAGCAGGATGAAGTCGTCCAGGTCCTTGTTGGGGAAGCGGACCTCGCCCTGTACGCGGTCCTGCACCACGGTCTCGCCGTCGAGCGGCGCCTTGATGCGGATCACGGGCTTGACCCCCGCCGGTGCCTCCGACGGATCGCGATCGCGCCAACGGCCGTCGTAGCGCGGCGGCCGCTTCTCCGCCTTCGCCTTCTCGCGCATCTCGTCGAGCTCGGCGGGCGAGGCGTAGCAATAGTACGCCTTGCCGGCGGCCACGAGGGCTTCGGCGACCTCGCGGTGGCGCGCGGCGCGGGCGAACTGGGACACCGGCGGCTCGTCCGCATCGAGGCCGAGCCAATGCAGCCCCTCGATGATCGCCGAGACGGCAGCCTCGGTGGAACGCTCGCGGTCGGTGTCCTCGATGCGTAGCAGCATCTTGCCGCCCATCCGCCGCGCGTAGAGCCAATTGAAGAGCGCCGTGCGCGCGCCGCCAATGTGAAGATAGCCCGTCGGCGACGGTGCGAACCGGGTTACCACGCGGTCGGTCATCCAAGATCCTCGAAGGTGGGGCGTCTCGGCCCGGGGCCGGGCGGCGGTGGTCCGCGAAAGCCTGTGCGAACCCGGCGAGACGATGCCTGTCTTTTTCGAGCCGTGGTGTAGCATAGAGGACAGGGGAGACAAGCGAAGCGAACCATCGTGACCTCAGCCGATCCAGGCATCGCGGCGCGTGCGCTGTCTTCCGGGGCGCAGGCCGGCACCGCGCCGCTCGCCGCGCCGCGCGCTCGCTGGCGCCGGTGGGCGGTCGCGCAACTCTCTCTCGAAGAACGGGCGCGCAGCGGCTTCGCGCTGTTTCCGATCGCCATGATGGTCGCGGCCGTCCTCGTCTACCGCGGGCCCGTCCGGCCGGACGTGCCGTCCGTGGCCATGCTCGCCGTCTGCGCGCTGGCCCTCGTGTCGCCGTGGGTCCACGCACGCCCGCTGCGCACGGCGGGGATCGTTCTCCTTGGCCTCGCGGCAGGCCTTGCGGCCTGCCATGTGGAACTTGCCCGCACCCGCACCACCGTTTTCTCGGGGGAGGCGACCGTTCGCCTCACGGGGACCGTGGTGCGACGCGAGCAGGACGAACGCGGGCGATACCGCTATCTGCTCGACGTCTCGCACACCGAGCGACCCGTCCTGTCGCGGCCGCCCGAGCGCGTGCGCATCGTCGTCTCCAGCCGTCACGAACCCTTGGCGATCGGGGCGCGGTACATGGGGCTCGTGCGCCTGCGCCCGCCCGCCGGCCCCGCGTTTCCCGGCGCGCACGACTTCGCCTTCGGCGCCTACTTCGACGGATTGGGCGCTTACGGCTTTTCGCTCGGTGCTCCCGAATCCGGAGGCGAGCTGCGCGACCCGACATTCGCCGACCGGGTCGCCACGCTTCGGCTGACGATGAGCGAGCGGATCCGCGAGGCTCTGCCGGGCCCCACGGGCGCGGTCGCGGCGGCGCTGGTGACGGGAGACCGCGCCGGCATCCCCGACGACATCAACGAGGACCTGCGGATCACCGGCCTCGCCCACGTCCTGTCGATCAGCGGCTTTCACATGGCGCTGGTCGCGGGATTCTTCATGCTCGCGACCCGCCTCGGCCTTGCCGCCGTCGCCCCGCTCGCGCTGCACTGGCCGGTCAAGAAGATTGCGGCGCTGGTCGCGCTGGCGGGCACGGGCTTCTATTTCCTTCTGGCAGGCGACAACGCGGCGACAGAACGGTCCTTCGTGATGATCGCGGTGATGCTCGGCGCGATTCTGTTCGACCGACCGGCGCTGACGCTGCGAAACGTCTGCGTGGCCGCCGTCGTGGTGATCGCCTTCACGCCGCACGCCGTCGTCACCGCGACGTTCCAGATGTCGTTCGCCGCCACGGCCGCGCTGATCGGCGCCTATGGCGCCTATGCGCGGTGGCGGGTGCGGCGAGGGAGGCCCACGCGCGGCTGGCTCGATCCGCGCGCGATCGCGGCCTTCGTTTCCGGCGCAGCGGTCTCTTCGCTGATCGCGGGCGGCGCGACGGCGCCCTTCGCCATCCATCACTTCCAGCGCGGCGCGCCGTTCTCGTTGATCGCCAACGTGCTGGTGACGCCGATCTTCAGCTTGGCCGTCATGCCTCTCGGGATGATTTCGGCCCTGTCCATGCCGTTCGGACTGCACGCCTGGCCTCTCGCGGCGATGGGATGGGGGCTCGATCTCGTGTTCGCCACGGCGGGCTGGCTTGCCGACGCTCTGCCGGACTACCCGACGGGGCGGATGAGCGGCACCGCGCTCCTGTGCTTCTCGGCTGCGATCCTGATCCTGTCCTTCTCGGCCAGCGCCTTCCGGTGGGCCGCGCTCGCCCCGGCCGCACTCGGCCTCGTTCTGTTTCGCCCAGGTCCGCCGCCGGAGCTTTTGATCTTCGAAAGCGGGCGCGAGGTCGCGGTGCTGGATGCCGGCGGCGCGATCCGCTCGCTGCGGCCCCGCCCCGCGGCCTTCGTCTGGGATCAATGGCGGCGGGCCTATCCGGGGTCGCCCCCGGAAAAGGGAGAGGCGGACCGCGCCGAAGCGGACGCCCCCTCGACCGCCGGAGGGCAGGGCTCGGCGGCCGCGATCGATGCGACCGACGCTTTTCGCTGCGAGAACGGTATCTGTCACGCGCGCACGCGGACCGGCATCGTGGTCGGCTGGAGCGACGACTACGAAACGCTCGACGAGCTCTGCCGCACCAGCGAAGTCGCCATCATGGCCCGCGCGGTCCGCGCCCGCCGCTGCGACGCGGGCGGCGGTCAACTCGTCACCCTGAGAACGCTGCGGCGGACCGGATCGCTTGCCGTCTCCCGAGGTCCCGACGGAGCCGTCGTCCTGGAACCCTCGGTTCCCGCCGTTCCGCAGGAGTGGAACCGCCATCGCCTGGCCCCTTGGCCCGAGCGATGGCGCCGCGACGGGGACGGTCCGGCTCCGTCCGATGGTTCGACCGCACGCGATCCGGCAAATGCCGAGACGCCATGAGGCCGGCGGGGCGCGGTTCCGGCGGCGGTGGCCGACGCCGGGCATCGTCCGGCGCCGCGGGATCGCCTTCAGTGGTAGCGGCGGATCAGCCCGACCAGCTTTCCCTGCACCTTGACGCGCTCGGCGCCGAGTAGCCGCGTCTCGTAGGCCGGGTTGGCCGCCTCGAGCGCCACCATGTTGCCTTTCCGGCGGAAGCGCTTCAGCGTCGCTTCCTCGTCGTCCACGAGGGCCACGACGATCTCGCCGACGGTCGCCGAGTCCGACCGCTGGATCACGACCGTATCGCCGTCGAGAATGCCCGCCTCGATCATCGAGTCGCCCTTCACCTCCAGAGCGTAGTGCTCTCCGGCTCCCAGCATCTCGGGCGGAACGACGATATCGTGCGTGTTCTGCTGGATCGCGGAGATGGGTACGCCGGCCGCGATCCGACCCATGACCGGCACCGAGGACGTGTCACGCTCGACCGTGCGCGGCGTCTTGAACAGCGGCTCGACATTGGACGGAAGGGGAGGCGGAGCCGCCGCGGCTCGCCCGGCGGATTCGGGCAGCTTCACCACCTCCAGCGCGCGTGCCCTGTTGGGAAGGCGGCGGATGAAGCCACGTTCCTCGAGCGCCGTGATCAGGCGATGGATGCCCGATTTCGAGCGCAGATCCAGCGCGTCCTTCATCTCGTCGAACGAAGGCGGAACGCCGACCGATTGCAACCGCTCGTGAATGAACATCAGGAGGTCGTGCTGCTTGCGGGTCAGCATGGGATGATTCCTCGAAACAAAACCTGAACAAAACTAGCTGTTCCGTTTGTGTTCTGCAAGGATCATCCAAGGCTCAGGAGGACATACTCGCATTCGCTTCCGGCAAGCGCCGCGGACGCGTGCGCGGGCCGGACCAGAAGCGCATCCGCTCGCGCGAAGACGGTGAGGAGCGAGGAGTCCTGCCGGTCCAGCGGCACCACGCGCGCCGGCCCACCATCCTCGCCGCTTTCCAGACGCGCGCGCAGGAAGTCGCAGCGATGGTCGTTCGCCCTGACCGGCGCCCCGAGGATCCCCTTGCGGCGCCGTGCGGCGGCCGGGAGGCCCGACAGGCGCTCCACCAGCGGGCGAAGGAACAGCTCCGCCGTCACCAAGCTCGATGCCGGATTTCCAGGAAGGCCGAGCACATGCATCGGGCCCAGCGAGCCCGCCATCAAAGGTTTGCCGGGGCGCATCGCGACCTTCCAGAAGTCGAGCTTCGCACCTTCGTCCCGGAGCACCGGACCCACGAGGTCGTGATCCCCCACGGACGCACCACCGATCGTCACGAGGACGTCGGCCTCTTCTCTCCGGGCACGGCGGAAGGCATCGGCGAGGGCGTCGCGCAGGTCCGGCACGATGCCGAGATCGATCACCCGTCCGCCGGCGGCGCGCACGATCATGGCAACGGCGAGGCTGTTGGAGGCGACGGTCTGCGAGGGGCCGGGCATCGCGCCGGGCGGAACGAGTTCGTCGCCGGTGGCGGCGACCGCCACGCGGACCTGACGGCGAACGGGAAGGGCGCCGTGGCCGCCGCTGGCGGCGAGGGCGCAGGCGGCGGGCCCGAGACGCAGGCCGGCACGCAGCAGCACATCGCCGCCCGCGAAGTCGTTTCCGGCGCGCCGGATATTGGCGCCGGCCGCCATGGGCTCCAGCACACGGACGCGGCGGTCCGAGACGCGCTCGGTGTTTTCCTGGATCACCACGGCATCGGCACCGTCGGGCACCGGGGCGCCGGTGAAGATTCGCACGGCGCCGCCCGTCGGCATCGCGCCGTCGAAGGCGTGGCCGGCCGCCGATTCGCCGACGATGTCGAGCTCGCAGGGCGTGGCGCGCAGATCGGCGGCGCGAAGCGCATAGCCGTCCATGGCCGAGGCGTCGAAGGCGGGCTGCGTCCGGCGCGCGTGGAGGTCGGCCGCGAGGATGCGCCCGAACGCGCCGTCGATCGCAACGGTCTCGACGTCGGATACGGGCTGCGCGCCCCGGAGCAGCCGATCCAGCGCCTCCTCGAACGGGACCAGCGTCATCGCGCCGACCAGTCGCCCGAACGGCCGCCGGACTTGGCGAGAAGCCGGATGCCGGTGATCGACATGCCGCGATCCACGGCCTTCGCCATGTCGTAGATCGTGAGGCAGGCGACGGATACGGCGGTGAGCGCCTCCATCTCGATCCCGGTTCGGCCCGAGACGCGTGCGCCCGCGGTCACGCGGATGCCGGGCAGGGCGGGCTCGAACTCGAGGTCCACGGAAACCTTTTCCAGAAGCAGTGGATGGCACAGCGGGATCAGCTCGTGCGTGCGCTTGGCGGCCATGATGCCGGCCACGCGGGCGATCGAGAGCACGTCGCCCTTCTTGGAAGCGCCGGTGCGGATCATCTCCAGCGTCTCGGGTGCCATCATCACCAGCCCCTCGGCGCTGGCGTGGCGCACTGTCACGTCCTTACCGCCCACGTCGACCATCGCAGCGTTGCCGGCGTCGTCGAGATGGGTGAGGCGGTCGCCGCTCATGCGCCCGAAGCCTGTTCGCCTGTGAGGAGCGCGCGTGTCGCGGCCTCCACGTCCGCCTGCCGCATCAGGCTTTCTCCGATCAGGAAGGTGGAGATGCCGGATCGGGTGAGGCGCGCGCAGTCGGCGTGGCTGCCGATGCCGCTCTCGCCCACCAGGATGCGCTCGGCGCCCACCATCCCGGACAGCCGCTCGCTGACCGCCAGATCGACCTCGAAGGTCCGCAGGTTCCGGTTGTTGACGCCGATCAGGGCGGAGCGGAGCTTCAGCGCCCGCTCCATCTCGGCTTCGTCGTGCACCTCGATCAGGGCGGCCATGCCGAGATCGGCGGCGGCCGCTTCCAGGTCGGCGGCCAGGGCGTCGTCCACCGACGCCATGATGATCAGGATGGCGTCCGCGCCCCAGGCCCGCGCTTCGAGCACCTGATACGTGTCGAACAGAAAATCCTTGCGCAGAGCGGGCAGGGCGGTAGCCGCGCGGGCCTCACCCAGGAATTCCGGCGCGCCCTGGAAGGAGGGCGTGTCGGTGAGCACGCTCAGGCACGCCGCGCCCCCGTTCTCGTAGGCGCGGGCGAGAGAAGCCGGGTCGAAGTCGGCGCGGATCAGCCCCTTGGATGGGCTCGCCTTCTTCACCTCCGCGATCAGCGCGTAGCGCCCTTCGGCGTGCCTGCGCTCCAGCGCGCCCTGGAAGTCCCTCGGCGCGCCCCTGGCCGAGATGCGCTCGCGCAGCTCCGCGGGCGAGACCGTCGCCTTGGCCTTCGCGATTTCCTCGCGCTTGTAGGCTTCGATCCGGGACAGGATGTCGGACATGATTCAGGCCCTCCGTGCCTTCGACGTGGCGGCCACGAGGCGATCCAGCGCCTCGCGCGCCCGCCCCCCGTCGATCGCTTCGCCCGCCTGCCGGATACCCTCGGCGAGGTCCGAGGCGCGGCCGGCGACGACCAGCGCGGCGCCCGCGTTCAGCACCACGATGTCGCGATACGCGCTGGGCTCGCCGGCCAGCACCGACCGGAGCGCCGCGGCGTTGCGCGCGGCGTCTCCGCCGACGATCTCCTCGAGCCGTCGCCTGGGAAGGCCGAACTGTTCCGGCTCGATCGTGAAGTCGCGGATCGCGCCGTCGCGGATCTCGCAGACGGCCGTCGGCCCGCAATTGGTGATCTCGTCGAGCCCGTCGCCGTGGACGACCCAGGCGGCCTCGGTTCCCAGCGCCAGCAGGGCCTCGGCGATCGGGCGCACCCATTCCGCTGCGTAGACGCCGACCAGGAGGCGCCGGACGCCGGCCGGGTTGGCGAGGGGGCCGAGCATGTTGAAGATCGTGCGGGTGCCGAGTTCCACGCGCGTCGGACCGACGAACCGCATCGCGGCATGGTGGGTCGGTGCGAACATGAAGCCGAGGCCCGTCTCGGCCACCACGGCTGAGATGTGGTCGGGGGTCAGGTCGACGTCGACGCCCAGCGCGGCGAGCACGTCGGCCGAGCCGGAGCGCGACGACAGGGCGCGGTTGCCGTGCTTGGCGACCGGCACGCCGCAGCCGGCCACCACGAAGGCGGCGCAGGTGGAGACGTTGTAGGTGCCCGCGTGGTCGCCGCCCGTTCCGACGATGTCCACCGCGTCGGCGGGTGCGCGGACCCTAGCCATGTTGGCCCGCATCACGTCGACGGCGCCCGCGATCTCGTCCACCGTCTCGCCGCGCACGCGCAGCGCCATCAGGAAGCCGCCGATCTGCGAGGGCGTCGCCTCGCCCGACATCAGGATGCCGAAGGCAAGGCGCGCGTCGTCCCGCGAGAGCGCCTCGCCGCCCGCGACCCTGCCGATCAGCGCCTTGAGGCCTGCGCTCATCGGACGGCGACCTTCGCCTGATTCATGGCCGCGCTGTTCAGCGAGACCGGGATCGTTCCCTGGAGATAGGCGACGTAGCTCTGGAACAGGTCCTCGCGCATCGTGTCGTCCAGGGTCTGGCGCGCCGCGGCGGGCACGTTCGCGGCGGGGTCGGCGGCGTCCGCAACCTCAGCGACCTGCAGCACCACGGCCTGGCCGGACTCGCGGGCCGGCGCTTCCGCCACGGTGCCCTGGGGGCCGGAGAACGCGGCGCGCGTCGCTGCCTCGCCGATCTCGGCGCGGCCGCTTTCACGCGTGATCGAAGCCGCGGTCTCCACGGAGAGGCCTTCGGTCGTGGCGACGTCGGCGAGCGTTTCGCCGCCTCGGACCCGCTCGGCCAGGGCTTCCCCCCGGTCGGTCATCAGCCGTTCCGCCTCGTCCTCCTTCCAATCCGCGACCACGCGGTCGCGCACCTCGGCGAGCGGACGGTCGCGTGCCGGGATCACGTCTCCGAGCTCGAAGAACACGTAATTGTTGCCGTCGTAGTTCACCGGCTGGGCGGCGGTGCCCGGCTGGGCGGCGAACACCGCCGCGAGGAGCTGCGCCTTCGCCGGCAGGCCGTCCACCGCGCCCTCGTCCTGGCGGTTGCCGGATGCGTCGACCGGCTGCACGGCCGTCAGCTCGTAGCCCGCCTGCTGCGCGGCTTCGGCCAGCGGCGCGCCGCTCAAGGTCGCGTCCGAGATCGCGTTGTAGACCTCCGTCACTTTGGCGTTGCCTGCATCGAGCGCGATGGCGTCGCGCACCTCGCCGCGCACCTCGTCGAGCGGGCGCACGACTTCGGGCACGACCTGTTCGACCAGCATCACGACCGGTCCGAACGGGCCTTCCACCACCGGCGTCGGCGTGTTCGGCGCCGCCGAGAAGGCCGCGTCGGCAAGCGTCGCGTTGGGGATCGCGGAGCGCGGCACGAGCCCGAGGTCGGCCACCTGCCGCCCCTCCGCCGCGGCGGCGTCGGCGAAGCTCGTGCCGGAGGCCATGGCCTGCGCGGCGCGGTCGGCGGACGCGCGGTCCGCGAAGACGATCTGCCGGACCTGGCGCCGCTCCGGTGTCGTGTAGCGGGCGCGGTTGGCCTCGTAGTAGGCGGCGATGGCCTCGTCCGTCACGGCGGCGGGGTCGGACAGCGCGGCGGGCGACAGCGACAGGTAGGAGAAGCCGCGATACTCGGGCGCGCGGTAGCCGTCCTGCCCCTGCGTGTAGAAGTCGTCCAATGCCTCGTCGGTCGGCTCCTCCACGGTGTCCACGGAGGGCGGCTGCAGCCGGAGGAAGTTCACCGTGCGGCGTTCGCCGTTGTAGGCGCCGAGCGCGTCGATGAAGGCGACGGGCACGGAGGCGCCGTCCGACAGCGGGGCGATGAGCTGGTTGCGCGTGGCGCTGCCGCGCAGGTCTTCGAGATAGGACTGCTCGGAGATCTGGGCGTTCGCCAGAACCGCGCGCATCGTGTCGCGCGAGAAATTGCCGGACCGGTCCTTGAAGGCCGCCTCGTTCTGGATGAGCCCGATCAGGCCGTCGTCGGACACGCCGACGCCGAGGCGACGCGCCTGCTCGTCCAGCAGCGCGCCGGCGGTGAGCTGCGACAGCACGGCCTGATCCAGGCCGAAGGCCTCCGCCTCGTCGGCGCTCGGCCGGCGCTGCAACTGCTGCGACAGGCGTGCGAGCCCCTGGCGGTAGGCGAACTGGAACTGGGGCACGGTGACCCGCGTGTCGCCCGCGCTGAGGATCGTGCTGCCCCCGTCGCGGTTGCGCAGCACGTCGGTGATGCCCCAGCCGACGAAGCTCACGGCCAGCGCGCCCAGAAAGATCCTGGCCACCCAGCCGGACGCGCCGCGCCGCATCTGATTCAGCATCATCCGTCTCCCGAATTCATCCTTCGCGTGAGGGGAATAGGCATTTTGGCGGGCGAAGGAAAGCGCCGCACGGCCGAGCACGCGCTTGATTTACCGGGGCGCGTGCCGGTAGCACGGTTGGCCGCGGGTTCCTTGTGCGGGACCACGCGCCGAATCGAGGGGGACGACCATGAGCCGCACGCCGCTGATCGCCGGAAACTGGAAGATGAATGGCTCGCGTGCCGCGTTGTCCGAACTCTCCGCGATGGTGGACGACCTGCGGGAGGCGCCGGCAGACGGGATCGAGGTCCTGATCTGCCCGCCGGTCGTGCTGGTCGCCGCGGCGGTGGAGCTCGCGGGCGGCGTCGTCGCCATCGGCGGGCAGGACGCCCATGCCAAGGCGAGCGGGGCGCATACGGGCGACGTCTCCGCTGCCATGCTGAAGGACGCGGGTGCGAGCCACGTGATCCTCGGACATTCCGAGCGCCGGACCGACCATGGGGAGGCGAGTGAGCTGGTCGCGGCCAAGGCGGAAGGCGCCTGGGCCGCCGGTCTGGTGGCGGTGGTCTGCATCGGCGAGACCGAAGCGGAGAAGAACGCGGGCAGGACGCTCGACGTTCTGGGCGACCAGATCCGGCGCTCCCTGCCGGATGGGACGACGCCCTCGAACACGGTGGTCGCCTACGAACCGGTCTGGGCGATCGGCACGGGGCGCACCCCGACCGTAGCCGAGGTCGGCGAGACTCATGCCTTCATCCGCCGCGAGCTGGCCCGCCGCTTCGGCGCGGCGACGGCGAATGGCCTGCGCGTGCTCTACGGCGGGTCGGTCAAGGCCTCCAACGCCGCCGAGCTGCTGGCGCTGGAGGATGTGGACGGGGCGCTGGTCGGGGGCGCCAGCCTCAAGGCCGGCGATTTCCTGCCGATCTGCCGCGCCGCGCGCGCCTGAGCCGGCGCGCTTCCGAAAGCGGTTGGAATAGTCGAACGCCTCCTATAGAAGACGCGCAACTTGTGAGAGATTGCGCCTCGAGGCCATGCAGACCGTTCTGATCGTCATCCACCTCCTGATCGTGCTGGCCCTCGTGGTCGTCGTCCTGCTCCAGCGTTCCGAAGGCGGCGCGCTCGGCATGGGTGGCGGCGGAGGCGGGCTGATGACGGCGCGCGGCGCCGCCAACATGCTGACGCGCACCACGGCGATTCTCGCGACCGGGTTCTTCATCACGTCCTTGGCGCTCGCGCTGCTGGCGCGCTATGGCTCGGACGGCCTCGACCTCCTCGACCGCGTGCCCTCGCAGACCGCGCCCGCCACCGGCGGTGCCGCCGGCGACGCGGCAGGCGGTTCGTTGCTCGACCAGCTCGGCGGGCTGCCCGACGAGGCGCAGCCGCAGGGCGAGGCGCCGGTGGACGTGCCCTCGGGTGCGACGCCCGCCGCGCCGGCCACGACGCCGAGCACGCCGGCTCCCGCCGCAGCCCCCGCGACGACCCCGGCGGCTCCCGCCGAGACGCAGGGCGTTCCGACGGGTGCGTCCGGCGCCGTTCCGGCCAATCCCGCGCCGGAAGCGCAGCCGACCGACGTGCCGACGGTTCCCCCGGTCGAGGCGCCGCCGGCCGGCTCCACGACGCCCGAGCAGGCGGCCCCGGCCGACACCACCGCGCCCGTGCAGACGGCTCCCGCCCAGCCGGCGCAGTAGCGGCGCGCCCACGCCGACATCATCCGAGGGGCGCTCCGGCGCCCCTTTTTCTTTTCGGCCACGAGGGGACTGGCCGAATCCTGCTTGAGCGAGTATCGGGAAGGCCCATGGCGCGATACATCTTCATCACCGGCGGCGTGGTCTCATCTTTGGGAAAGGGCATCGCATCGGCGGCCCTGGGCGCGCTGCTCCAGGCGCGCGGCTACCGCGTCCGCCTCCGCAAGCTCGATCCCTATCTCAACGTCGATCCGGGCACGATGAGCCCGACGCAGCACGGCGAGGTCTTCGTGACCGACGACGGCGCGGAGACGGATCTCGACCTCGGCCACTACGAGCGTTTCACCGGTCGCTCCGCGAACCGGATGGACAACATCACCACGGGGCGGATCTACCAGGAGATCATCGCCAAGGAGCGGCGCGGAGACTATCTCGGCGCGACCGTTCAGGTGATTCCGCACGTCACCGACGCGATCAAGAGCTTCGTCCTTGAGGGCAACGAGGAATACGATTTCGTGCTCTGCGAGATCGGCGGCACCGTGGGCGACATCGAGGCGATGCCGTTCATGGAGGCGATCCGCCAGCTCGGCAACGACCTGCCGCGCAACGGCGCCGTCTACGTCCACCTGACGCTGATGCCCTACATCCCGACGGCCGGCGAGCTGAAGACCAAGCCGACGCAGCACTCCGTCAAGGAGTTGCGCTCGATCGGCATTCAGCCCGACATTCTCCTGGTGCGGGCCGATCGCCCGATCCCCAAGGAAGAGCGCCGCAAGATGAGCCTCTTCTGCAACGTGCGGGAGACCGCGGTGATCCAGGCGCTGGACGTCGCGACGATCTACGACGTGCCGATCGCCTACCACAACGAGGGGCTCGATACGGAAGTGCTCGCCGCCTTCGGCATCGACCCCGCGCCTAAGCCGAAGCTCGAACGCTGGCTGCAGGTGGTCGAGAGCGTCGCTCGGCCCGAGGGCGAGGTCACCATCGCGGTGGTGGGCAAGTACACCGGCCTGAAGGACGCCTACAAGTCGCTGATCGAGGCCCTGCAGCACGGCGGCATCGCCAACCGCGTGCGCGTCAACCTCGAATGGATCGAGTCGGAGGTCTTCGAGAAGGAGGACCCGACGCCCTACCTGGAGAAGGTCGGCGGTATTCTCGTTCCCGGCGGGTTCGGCGAACGCGGCTCGGAGGGCAAGATTAGCGCGGCGCGCTTCGCGCGCGAGCGCGACGTGCCCTATTTCGGCATCTGCTTCGGCATGCAGATGGCGGTGATCGAGGCGGCACGGTCGCTGGCCGGCGTGGAGGCCTCGGCCTCCACCGAGTTCGGCCCGACCGACGAGCCCGTGGTCGGCATCATGACCGAGTGGATGCGGGGCAACGAGCTCGAACAGCGCGCCTCGGAGGGCGACCTCGGCGGCACGATGCGGCTCGGCTCCTACGAGGCATGCTTGGCGGACGGCTCGCGCATCGCCGAGATCTACGGATCCACCACGATCAACGAACGGCACCGCCACCGCTACGAGGTCAACCGCACCTATCGCGAGCGGCTGGAACAGGCGGGCATGATCTTCGCCGGCATGTCGCCGGACGGGCTGCTGCCTGAAACGGTGGAACTGCCGGATCATCCGTGGTTCATCGGCGTGCAGTATCACCCCGAGCTGAAGTCGCGCCCGTTCGAGCCGCACCCGCTGTTCGCCTCCTTCATCGCGGCGGCGATCGAACGCTCGCGGCTGCTCTGACCTTCCACGAAAGGCTTCCCATGCTCGCTCCGAATTCCGCCATCCGACTTCGGGGTGCCGAGTTCTCGCAGGGAGCGGCGTTCTCGCTGATCGCCGGCCCCTGCCAGATGGAAAGCCGCGACCACGCGATGATGATCGCGGAGCGGATGAAGCGGATCACCGCCGATCTGGGCATCGGCTACGTGTTCAAGGCCAGCTTCGATAAGGCCAACCGGACCAGCCGCGAGGGTCGTCGCGGCATCGGCCTTTCGGAATCGCTTCCGGTCTTCGACGAGATCCAGGCGCAGTTCGACCTCGCCGTGCTCACCGACGTCCACACCGCCGAGCAGTGCGAGCCGGTGGGCGAGGTCTGCGATGTGCTCCAGATTCCCGCCTTCCTGTCGCGCCAGACCGACCTTCTCGTGGCCGCCGCCCGCACCGGGCGCGTCGTCAACATCAAGAAGGGTCAGTTCCTGGCGCCGTGGGACATGCGCCATGCGGTGGAGAAGGTCGTGGGCAGCGGCAACGCCAACGTGCTCCTGACCGAGCGCGGCGCCTCGTTCGGCTACAACACACTGGTGAGCGATTTCCGCGCGCTGCCGATCATGGCCGAGACGGGGGCGCCCGTCGTCTTCGACGCGACCCACTCCGTGCAGCAGCCGGGCGGGCAGGGCGGATCGTCGGGCGGCGAGCGCCGCTTCGTCGGGACGCTGGCCCGCGCGGCCGTGGCGGTGGGCGTCGCTGGCCTCTTCATCGAGACGCACGAGGACCCCGACAACGCCCCCTCCGACGGGCCCAACATGGTGCCCCTCGACGACATGCCCGAACTCCTGAAGCGCCTGCGCGATCTCGACGCCGTCGCGAAGGGTCTCTGACAGCATCCATTCCGGTCGGCGCCCCTAGGGGCCGGCTATCCCCAACCCCGGCGTCAGCCACAAGACAAGGGACGGATCATGACCGCCATCATCGATATCATCGCGCGCGAGATCCTCGACAGTCGCGGAAATCCCACCGTCGAGGTCGACGTGGTGCTGGAAGACGGCTCCATGGGCCGCGCCGGCGTTCCCTCCGGGGCATCGACCGGCGCGCACGAGGCGGTCGAACTGCGCGACGGCGACGAGCGCTACGGCGGCAAGGGCGTGCAACAGGCCGTCCAGGCGGTGAACACCGACATCCTGGAGGCGCTGGTCGGCTTCGAGGCGGAGAACCAGATCCGCATCGACGCGGTGCTGAAGTCGCTGGACGGGACCGCCAACAAGAGCCGTCTGGGTGCGAACGCCATCCTGGGCGTGTCGCTCGCCACCGCCAAGGCGGCCGCCGAGGCCGCCGGCCTGCCGCTCTACCGCTACGTGGGCGGCGCCAGCGCGCATCTCCTCCCGGTGCCGATGATGAACATCATCAACGGCGGCGCGCACGCGGACAACCCGATCGACTTCCAGGAATTCATGATCATGCCGGTCGGCGCGGAGACCTTCGCGGAAGGCCTGCGCATGGGTGCCGAGGTGTTCCACACGCTCAAGAAGGCGCTCAAGGCGGCCGGGCACAACACCAATGTCGGCGACGAGGGCGGCTTCGCGCCGAACCTGGAGTCTGCCAAGGCGGGCCTGGACTTCGTGATGTCGTCGATCGAGAAGGCGGGCTACAAGCCCGGCGAGGACGTCTATCTCGCGCTCGACTGCGCCTCGACCGAGTTCTTCAAGAACGGCCTCTACGATCTCGAGGGCGAGAAGCGGAAGCTCTCGGCGGACGACATGGCCGGCTATCTCGCCGAACTCGCCGCGGCCTACCCGATCATCTCGATCGAGGACGGCATGGCGGAGGACGACTGGGCCGGCTGGAAGAGCCTGACCGACAAGGTGGGCGGCAGCGTCCAGCTCGTGGGCGACGATCTCTTCGTCACCAATTCCGTGCGCCTGCGCGACGGCATCGAGAAGAAGGTCGCCAACTCGATCCTCGTGAAGGTCAACCAGATCGGCACGCTGACGGAGACGCTCGACGCCGTGAGCGTCGCGCACCGCGCCGGCTACACGGCGGTCATGTCCCACCGTTCCGGCGAGACGGAGGACTCCACCATCGCGGATCTCGCCGTGGCCACCAATTGCGGGCAGATCAAGACCGGCTCGCTCGCGCGCTCCGACCGGCTCGCCAAGTACAACCAGCTCCTGCGCATCGAGGAGGAGCTGGGCGACCAGGCGGTCTACGCCGGGCGCTCGATCCTGCGCCGCCGCTGACGACACCCATCGAGGGGCGCTCCGGCGCCCCTCCTTTATCTCCGCGCCGCAACAGGCTTAACGAGCTGTAAATCGGCGGTGGCGTAGGGTGGGCCGTTCCGGAGGTCCATCGATGCATACCAAGCAGAAGCGCAGGTCCTGGCTGTCGCAGCTCGTCGTACCCGCCATCACCCTGCCGTGCCTTGCCTACTTTGTCTTCCACGCGCAGAGCGGCCGATATGGAACGGAAGCGAGCATCGCCCTGGAGCAGGAACTGGCGCGCAAGCAAGCGGATTACGACCGCCTCGTGGACACGCGCGAGGCCCTGGAAACCCGCGTGCGGCTCCTGAGCGACGGGACGCTGGAGCGCGACATGATCGACGAGCGCGCCCGGCGCTCCCTCAACCTGTCCAACGAGGACGAGGTGACGATCCTCCTGAATCCGGCCACCGACATCAACCGGCAATGAGTTAATATGACGCGTCCGCGCCCCTATTAACTTTCGACAGGTTAAGGACTGTCGCGCGGCTTGCGTGCCTGCGTCTTGTCCATATACTTGCCCAAAACTTGCCCGCCGGACTGAGGGCGTCAAGGTATGGGAGTCGATATGGCCGCACTCAAGAAACCAGGCTCGGTCGGTGACGGCGAAGCCAAGGCGCCCGGCGCCGGCGAGATCGAGAAGACGCTGAAGCAGTACACGGCGCCCGCGCCCGCGCAGTTCGGCAAGGACGAGGAGCTGCGCGCCTATCGCGACATGCTGCTCATCCGCCGCTTCGAGGAGAAGGCCGGCCAGCTCTACGGCATGGGCTTCATCGGCGGTTTCTGCCACCTCTATATCGGCCAGGAGGCCGTGGTGGTCGGCATGCAAATGGCGATGAAGGAGGGTGACCAGGTCATCACCGGCTATCGCGACCACGGCCATATGCTGGCCACGGGCATGGAATCGCGCGGCGTGATGGCCGAGCTGACGGGGCGCCGCTCGGGCTACTCCAAAGGCAAGGGCGGCTCCATGCACATGTTCTCCAAGGAGAAGAACTTCTATGGAGGGCACGGCATCGTCGGCGCGCAGGTCTCGCTCGGCACGGGTCTGGCCTTCGCCAACCGCTACCGGGGCAACGATTCCGTCTCCATCACCTATTTCGGCGACGGCGCGGCCAACCAGGGCCAGGTCTACGAGAGCTTCAACATGGCGTCGCTGTGGAAGCTGCCGGTGATCTACGTCATCGAGAACAACCGCTACGCGATGGGCACCTCGGTGAACCGCGCGTCGGCCGAGACGAACTTCGCCCACCGCGGCCTGTCGTTCAAGATTCCGGGCATCCAGGTCGACGGCATGGACGTGCGGGCGGTGAAGGCGGCGGGCGACCTCGCTGTGGAGCATTGCCGCAGCGGCGAGGGGCCGATGATCCTCGAGATGCTGACCTATCGCTATCGCGGCCACTCCATGTCGGACCCTGCGAAGTACCGCACGCGCGACGAGGTGCAGAAGATGCGCGCCGAGTCCGATCCGATCGAGCAGGTCCGCCAGCGTCTGGTGGATGCGCACGGCGCCAGCGAGGACGATCTCAAGGCGGTCGATCGCGAGGTCCGCGACATCGTGGCGGACGCCGCGGAGTTCGCCCAGAACGATCCCGAGCCGGACGTTTCGGAACTCTGGACCGACATCTACGCGGACGCCGTTCCGCAGGCTTCGAACTGAGGGGAGGGGCGCATGCCGACCGAAATCCTGATGCCCGCCCTGTCTCCGACCATGGAAGAGGGCACGCTTTCCAAATGGGTCAAGCAGGAGGGCGACAGCGTCGCCCCCGGTGACGTGATCGCGGAGATCGAGACCGACAAGGCGACCATGGAGGTCGAGGCCATCGACGAGGGCACGATCGGCAAGATCCTGATCGAGGCCGGGACCGAGGGCGTGAAGGTCAACACGCCGATCGCCATCCTCCTGGCGGAGGGCGAGAGCGCCGACGACGCCGTGTCCGCCGCGCCGAAATCCGCTTCGCCCCCAGCCGCGCCGGCCGAGAGCGAGCCGCAGGCCGCCGAGGGCGACAAGTCGAAGCCCGCGCCGGTCCCGGCCCAGGGCCTGTCGCATCCGGAGGTCAAGGACGCCGACGGCGACTTCGCCGAGGAGATTCCGGCCGGCACCAAGATGAAGACGCAGACCGTGCGCGAGGCGCTCCGCGAGGCGATGGCCGAGGAGATGCGCCGCGACGAGACGGTGTTCCTGATGGGCGAGGAGGTCGCCGAGTACCAGGGCGCCTACAAGATCAGCCAGGGCCTGCTCGACGAGTTCGGCGCGCGCCGCGTGGTGGATACGCCGATCACCGAGCACGGTTTCGCCGGCATGGGAGTGGGCGCGGCCTTCGCCGGGCTCAAGCCGATCGTCGAGTTCATGACCTTCAACTTCGCCATGCAGGCGATCGACCAGATCATCAATTCGGCCGCCAAGACGCTCTACATGGCCGGCGGCCAGATGGGCTGCCCGATCGTGTTCCGCGGCCCGAACGGCGCCGCCGCGCGCGTCGCCGCGCAGCACAGCCAGGACTACGCGGCCTGGTACAGCCAGATACCCGGCCTCAAGGTCGTCCAGCCCTATTCGGCGGCCGACGCCAAGGGCCTGATGAAGTCGGCGATCCGCGACCCGAACCCGATCGTGTTCCTCGAGAACGAGATCCTCTACGGCCATTCCTTCGAGGTGCCCGACACCGACGACTGGACGGTGCCGATCGGTAAGGCACGCATCCACCGCAAGGGCAAGGACGTCACCATCGTCTCCTTCGGCATCGGCATGACCTATGCCGTGGCGGCCGCCGAGCAGCTCGCCAAGGAGGGTATCGACGCCGAGGTGATCGACCTGCGCACGATCCGCCCGATGGACGTCGATGCGATCGTCCGCTCGGTGAAGAAGACCAATCGGTGCGTGACGGTCGAGGAAGGTTGGCCGCAGAGTTCGGTGGGCTCGGAGATCGCCTCGCAGCTCATGGTCAAGGCGTTCGATCATCTCGACGCGCCCGTTCTCAAGGTCTGCGGCAAGGACGTGCCGATGCCCTATGCCGCCAATCTCGAGAAGCTGGCGTTGCCGTCCGCTAAGGAAGTGGTCGAGGCGGTCAAGGCCGTCTGCTACCGCTGAAGGCGCTTGCGAAGTCCCGGCGCACGTGCGCCGGGACCTCGCCCTGCGGGCCCGGCGGCCGCGCCGACCCGCTTCGCCGCGGTGCGGCAAAGGTGCCCGCTTGACGGGGCGGCCGCGCAGGCGACCCTTGATCGCGGCCGAACGGTTCCGCGTCAGGCGGATCGTGGCCCATGGAACTATCGATGCCCGTCGAATGGGCGACTGAGGAGACGTTCGCCGATGCCGATCAACGTCACGATGCCGGCCCTTTCGCCGACGATGGAAGAGGGCAACCTCGCGAAGTGGCTGGTGAAGGAGGGTGATAAGGTCTCCTCCGGCGACGTCATCGCGGAGATCGAAACCGACAAGGCCACGATGGAGGTCGAGGCCGTTGACGAGGGCACGGTGGCCAAGATCGTGGTTCCGGCGGGCACGGAAGGGGTCAAGGTCAACGCCGTGATCGCCATCCTGGCCGCAGAGGGCGAGGACGCCTCCGCCGCCGCTTCGACTGGCGGCTCCGCCGCGCCGGCGCCGCAGTCCGTGGCCGCCGACCAGCAGGCCGTCGGCACCGAGGCCGATGCAAAGCGCGCCGACGAGCGCGGCTACGAGCGCCCCGCCGAGACGGCCGCAGGCGGCGCACCCGCGCAACAGGGCGCTTCCGGTTCCCAGCCCAAGGGTGGGCGCGTCTTCGCCTCGCCGCTCGCGCGCCGGCTCGCCAAGGAGCAGGGCGTCGAGCTGTCCGGCGTTCAGGGCAGCGGGCCGCACGGCCGCATCGTGAAGGCCGACATCGAGACCGCGGCCAAGGGCGGCGCGAAGGCGCCTGCCGCCAAGCCGTCCGACACGCCCGCGGCCGCGGGCGCCGCGCCCTCGGCCGCGCCTAAGCCGGCGAGCGACGACGCGATCCTCAAGCTGTTTGCCGAGGGTTCCTACGAGAAGATCCCGCACGACGGCATGCGCAAGACCATCGCCAAGCGGCTGGTGGAGTCGAAGCAGACCGTGCCGCACTTCTACCTGTCGGTGGACTGCGAGCTCGACGCGCTCCTCGCCCTGCGCAAGCAGCTCAACACCGCGGCGCCCATGATCAAGACCGAGGCCGGCGAGAAGCCCGCCTACAAGCTTTCGGTCAACGACATGGTGATCAAGGCCATGGCATGCGCGCTGGTCGCGGTGCCCGACGCCAACGTCTCCTGGACCGAGAGCGCCATGCTGAAGCACCGCAACGCCGATGTCGGCGTCGCCGTGTCGATCGAGGGCGGCCTCATCACGCCGATCATCCGCAAGGCCGACGAGAAGACGCTGTCGACCATCTCCAACGAGATGAAGGACCTGGCCAAGCGGGCGCGCGCCCGCAAGCTGAAGCCCGAAGAGTATCAGGGCGGCACCACGGCCGTCTCGAACCTCGGCATGTTCGGCATCAAGGACTTCTCGGCGGTCATCAACCCGCCGCACGCGACGATCCTCGCGGTCGGCGCGGGCGAGGAGCGGGCCGTCGTGAAGGGCGGCGCCGTGACGGTCGCCAACGTCATGACGGTGACGCTCTCGACAGACCACCGTGCGGTGGACGGGGCGCTCGGCGCCGAGCTCATCTCGGCCTTCAAGCGCTTTATCGAGAACCCGATGAGCATGCTGGTCTGATCGGCGGGTCTGGGGAGCCGCGATCGTGAAGACCGTTCTGTGCTTCGGCGACTCCCTGACCTGGGGATACGACGCGGCCGGGCCCGGCCGGCATCGGTACGAGGATCGGTGGCCGAGCGTCGTCGGCGAACGTCTCGGGGGCCGAGCGCGCGTCGTCGCGGAAGGGCTCAACGGGCGCACCACGGCCTATGACGACCACCTCTCGCCTGCGGACCGCAACGGTGCGCGGCTGCTGCCGACGATCCTCGCGACGCACGAGCCCGTCGATATTCTCGTGATCGCCCTCGGGTCGAACGATCTGAAGAAGCACACGGGCGGCGGGCGCGCGGCCGAGGCGGCGTTCGGCATGGCGCGGCTGGTGGAGATCGCCCGCCAATTCCCGTCGCCCTTCGGCTTCCGGGTCGGCGAGATCGTCCTGGTCTCGCCGCCGGCCCTGGTGCCGACGGCCGATCCCGACTTCGACGCGATGTTCGGTCACGGCCTGGCCGAGTCGCGTCGCTTCAAGGACGCCTATGCCCGCGTCGCCGAGGCCACCGGCTGCCACCATCTGGATGCGGCGGACCATTGCGTCGCGACCCCGCTCGACGGGGTCCATCTGGATGCCGCGAACACCTGCGCGCTCGGCGAGGCGGTCGCGCGAATGCTGATTCCGCTGATCTAGCAAAAAAACCCTTCCGACGGAGACACGACCATGGCCGATACCTATGACATCCTGATCATCGGCGGCGGGCCGGGCGGCTACGTGGCGGCCATTCGCGCGGCGCAGCTCGGCTTCAAGACGGCCGTGGTGGAGCGCGAGCACATGGGCGGCATCTGCCTCAATTGGGGCTGCATCCCGACCAAGGCGCTGCTGCGCTCCGCCGAAGTGTTCCACTATGCCGAGCGCGGCGACAACTACGGCCTAAAGATCGCGAAACCCGACTTCGACATCGGCGCGGTGGTGAAGCGTTCGCGCGGGGTCTCGGCCCAGCTCAACGGCGGCGTCGCCGGCTTGATGAAGAAGAACAAGATCGACGTGATCTGGGGTCAGGCGAAGCTGTCCAAAGCCGGCAAGGGCGGCCCGGTGGAGGTCGTCGTGGGCGAGCCGTCCAAGCCGGCGGTGCAGCCGCAGAACCCGGTTCCGAAGGGCGTTCTCGGCCACGGGACCTACAAGGCGAAGCACGTGATCGTCGCCACCGGTGCCCGTCCGCGCGTCCTGCCCGGCATCGAGGCGGACGGCGAACGGATCTGGACCTATTTCGAGGCGATGAAGCCGCAGGCCATGCCGAAGTCGCTGATCGTCATGGGATCGGGCGCGATCGGCATCGAGTTCGCCTCGTTCTACCGCACCATGGGCGCCGAGGTGACGGTGGTCGAGCTCCTGCCGCAGATCCTCCCCGTGGAGGACGCGGAGATCGCGGCCGTCGCGCGCAAGCAGTTCGAGAAGCAGGGCATGAAGATCCTGTCCGACGCCAAGGTGGCCAAGGTCGCCAAGACGGGCGAGGGCGTCGAGGTCACGGTGGAGCAGGGCGGCAAGAGCCAGGTGCTCCGGGCCGAGAAGCTGATCTCCGCGGTGGGCGTGCAGGGCAACACCGAGGGGCTGAACCTCGAAGGCGTGGGCGTCGCGGTGGAGCGCGGACTGGTCAAGGTGGATGCCTACGGGCGCACCAATGTCGAAGGCGTCTATGCGATCGGCGACGTCGCGGGCGCGCCCATGCTGGCACACAAGGCCGAGCACGAGGGCACGATCTGTGTCGAGAAGATCAAGGGCCTTGATGCCCATCCGATGAAGCGCACGCAGATCCCCGGCTGCACCTACTGCCAGCCGCAGGTCGCCTCCGTCGGCCTCACAGAAGCAAAGGCCAAGGAGGAGGGGCGCGAGGTCAAGGTCGGCCGCTTCCGCTTCATCGGCAACGGCAAGGCGATCGCACTGGGCGAGCCGGACGGCATGGTGAAGACGGTGTTCGACGCCAAGACCGGCGAGCTCCTCGGGGCGCACATGGTCGGGGCGGAGGTGACGGAGCTGATCCAGGGCTTCGTGATCGCCATGGGCCTCGAGACCACCGAGGAGGAACTGATGCATACGGTGTTCCCGCATCCGACCCTCTCCGAGATGATGCACGAGAGCGTGCTCGACGCCTACGGCAAGGTCATCCACATGTAGGCAGGAAAATCGCGGCGAGCCGGCCGACGAGGTCTTGTCCACAATTCCGCCGCACTATCTCAACTCTCGGTATTTGTACCGTAGGAGATACGCATGGGTTGGCTCGCTGCAATTATCGTTGGTGGCATCGCCGGTTGGCTGGCGGAACAGGTCATGAAGAGTAACATGGGCCTCTTCCTGAACATCATTCTCGGGATCGTCGGCGCCGTTTTCCTGAACTTCCTTCTCGGCATCCTCGGTGCGACGGATCTTCAGGCGGGCGCCAGCTTCTCGTTCCAGTACCTGATCGTCGGTTTCATCGGCGCCTGCATCCTGATCTTCCTCTTCCGGGCAGTCCGCGGACGCCGCGTCTAAGCGCGATTGCGTGACTGTCGAACCGAGCTTAAATGACGTTCAATGGTCACGATCCTAGACGCCCGATCCCCGGCCGGCGCCGCAAGGCCTCGCCATCCCGAAAAGGCGCACCGCCCCGATACGGCGGTGCTGCCCAAGCCTGACTGGATCCGGGTGAAAGCCCCGGTCTCGACCGGCTATCTGGAGACGCGGGAGATCGTCAAATCCAACCGCCTCGTCACCGTGTGTGAGGAGGCGGGTTGTCCCAACATCGGCGGATGCTGGGAGAAGAAGCACGCGACCTTCATGATCATGGGCGGCATCTGCACGCGGGCCTGCGCCTTCTGCAACGTCGCGACGGGCCTTCCGCATGCGCTGGACCGGGACGAGCCGGCGAGCGTCGGACGGGCCGTGGCCAGCATGGGGCTTTCGCACGTCGTCATCACGTCGGTGGACCGCGACGACCTGCCCGATGGCGGCGCACAGCATTTCGTGGAGACGATCCACGCGATCCGCGCCTCGGCGCCTGGCACCACGATCGAGATTCTGACGCCGGACTTCCTGCGCAAGCCCGGCGCTTTGGAAAAGGTCGTCGCGGCGCGGCCGGACGTCTTCAACCACAATCTGGAAACCGTGCCGTCGAACTACCTGACGGTGCGTCCGGGCGCGCGCTACTTCCACTCCATCCGCCTTCTGCAGCGGGTGAAGGAACTGGATCCGACGATCTTCACCAAGTCCGGCATCATGGTCGGCCTCGGCGAGGAGCGGAACGAGATCTTTCAGCTCATGGACGACCTCCGCTCCGCGGACGTCGACTTCATGACCATCGGCCAGTACCTCCAGCCGACGCGCAAGCACCATCCGGTGATCCGCTACGTGACGCCCGAGGAGTTCAAGTCGTTCGAGACGATCGGGCTGACCAAGGGCTTCCTGGTGGTGGCGTCCAGCCCGCTGACACGCTCGTCCCACCATGCGGGCGACGACTTCGAGCGTCTGAAGGCCGCGCGCCTGGCGAAGATCGCAGCCTGATCCATGCCGAAGTTCGAGAATGCCCGCGTCGTTCGGCATACGCCCGACGAGATGTTCGAGCTTGTGGCCGACGTGGAGCGCTACCCCGAGTTTCTGCCGCTGTGCCAGAGCCTGGTCGTTCGTTCGCGCCGGGAGCGGGACGGCAAGACGCTGCTGATCGCGGACATGACCGTCGCCTACAAGATGATCCGCGAGACCTTCGCCTCGCAGGTGCTCCTGAAGCCGGCCGAGCGTGAGATCGACGTGAAATACGTCGATGGTCCGTTCCGCTATCTCGAGAATCGCTGGACCTTCGTGCCGCATCCCGACGGATGCGAGGTGCGGTTCTTCATCGACTACGAGTTCAAGAGCCGCACGCTGGGTCTCCTGATGGGCTCGATGTTCGACTACGCCTTCCGGCGTTTCGCGACCGCCTTCGAGGAGCGGGCCGGCAAGGTCTATTCGGCGCCCGCCTGAGACAGGCGCTCCAGCGCCGCTTCGATCATGCGAAGCGCCGTGGCCGCGCTCGCGGTGCGCACCGCTTCGCGCCCGAGCGCCCCGTAGCGGTGTTCCGCATGGACGATCCCGTCCCGCGACGCGCAGGCGAAATGCACGAGCCCGACCGGCTTCTCCGGCGAGCCGCCGCCCGGGCCGGCGATCCCCGTGATCGAGACGGCCAGGTCGGAGCCGGCGGCGCGAAGCGCGCCCGCGGCCATCGCCTCGGCCACCTCCCGCGATACGGCGCCGTGCCGCTCAAGCAGATCCGGCGCCACGCCGAGAAGGCGCGTCTTCGCCTCGTTGGAATAGGTCACCAAGCCGGTTCCGAAAACGGCGGACGAGCCCGCCACGCCGGTGATCGCCGCCGCCACCAGTCCGCCCGTACAGGACTCGGCCGTGGACAGCGTCAGGCCGCTCACCTGCGCCTTGGCGACGACCGAGGCGGCGAGGCGGGCAATCTCGGTGTCCACCGCGTCAGCCCCCAAAGACCACGCTGGCCGTCGCGATGGCGGCGATCCCCTCGCGCCGACCGACGAAGCCGATCGTCTCGTTCGTGGTGGCCTTGATCGAGATCCGCTCCGGCTCCAGCCCGGTCACCTCGCCGATTACCGCCACCATGGCCGCGCGATGGGGACCGACCTTGGGCGCTTCGCAGATCAGCGTCACGTCGACGTTGCAGATGCGCCCCGACCGCTCCCGCACGATGTCCACGGCGCGCTGGAGGAAGATGCGCGAGGCGACGCCGCGCCACTGCGGGTCGCTCGGCGGGAAATGCGTGCCGATGTCTCCGGCCCCGCAGGTGGCGAGGAGCGCGTCGGTCAGGGCATGGAAGCCGACATCTGCGTCCGAGTGTCCGAGAAGCGTCTGGTCGTGCTCGATCCAGACGCCGCACAGGGTGACGCCGTCGCCGGGCACGAGTTTGTGGACGTCGTAGCCGTTGCCCGTGCGAACGTCGATCATCGGCGGTTCCTCTCGAAATCGCTCGGCGGCGAGCGTCAGTTCTCGCGCGAGCGTCAGTTTGACGTTCTCGGGATCGCCGGGCACCAGGCGAACCGGGATGCCGGCCCATTCGGCGATCGAGGCGTCGTCGGTGAAGGACGCACGCGTCTCCCGCGACGCGCGGGCATGCGCCTCGCGGATCAGACCGTAGGGAAAGCCTTGCGGGGTCTGCGCGCCGAAGAGGCCGGAGCGGTCAACCGTCGCGTCGATCCGGTCGCCGTCCGACCGCTTCAGTGTATCGGCGACGGGGAGGGCGAGAATCGCCCCGGTTTCGGGGTCGATGTCGGCGACGACCCGGAGGATCGCCTCGGACGACACGAAGGGGCGAACGGCATCGTGGATCAGCACCATGTCCGGATCGATCCCGGCGAGGGCCTCGAGGCCGCAGCGTACCGATTCCTGGCGCGTCGCTCCGCCTTCCACCAGCACGACGCGATCGAGGAGATCGTCGAGCGCCCGGCCGGCGATCGCGTGGTCTTCCGGGTGGATCACCACCACCACGTGCGTGAGGCCGCCGGTCGACAGGAAACGCTGCGCCGTGCGCCACAGCACCGGACGGCCGCCCAGATCGAAATACTGCTTCGGTCCATAGGGTGTCAGCCCCGCGCGCGACCCGCGGCCAGCGGCAACCAGGATCGCTGCGATCTTCATCGACCATCCACTTCGAACCATTCTCACCCGCTGTGGTCAGCATATCCGACCGCAGCGGGCAAGTGTGCGCGCCACGGCCGTGTGCGGTGCAGCATGCCATTGCTTTGCACACCAATTTTGATTGTCTTTTGTGCAGGCGACGATATGCTGTTTCAATGTGCTCACAAGACGTCGAGTTTCGCGATTTCGGCCGATCGCCCACGAGGCCGGATGACCTGTGGATAGGCAGGTTGAGCGTTCGCTCGCGCGTGTTTCTGGCGCCTTTGTCGGGAATCACCGATGTGCCGTTTCGCCGGCTGGTGCGCTCGTTCGGCACGCAACTCGTCTATTCCGAGATGGTGGCGAGCGGCGAACTTGTTCGCAACGACCAGGAAAGTCTCCAGCGCGCCGGGGCGGACGGCCTCGGGCTGCATGCCGTGCAACTGGCGGGGCGCGAGGCCGACGCGATGCGCCGAGCGGCCGAGATCGTGGCGGGGCAGGGCGCCGACCTGATCGACATCAACATGGGATGCCCCGCGAAGAAGGTCGTCGGTGGGCTCTCCGGCTCGGCCTTGATGCGCGACCTCGACCACGCCCTTCGGCTGATCCAGGCGACGGTGGAGGGCGCGGGCGCGGTGCCGGTCACGCTCAAGATGCGGCTGGGCTGGGACCGCGAGAGCGTCAACGCCGACCAACTCGCCGTCCGGGCTCAAGGCGCCGGCGTGCAACTCGTGACGGTGCACGGTCGCACCCGCGACCAGTTCTATACGGGCAGCGCCGATTGGGGGGCGATCGCGGCCGTCTCGCGCGCCGTCGCGATCCCGGTGGTCGCCAACGGCGATCTTCAGCGCCGCGCCGATCTCGGGGGCATGCTGCGGGCGAGCGGCGCGGCCGCGGCGATGGTCGGTCGAGCCGCATGCGGGCGGCCCTGGTTCCCGTCGCTGGTCGCCGATGCGCTCGACCCGGCGCGGATGGCCCGTGGCTTCGCCGACCTGGTTCTCGACCATTACGACGCGATGCTCGACTTCTACGGCCCGCAGGCCGGCCTCCGGCAGGCCCGCAAGCATCTCGGCTGGTATCTCGACCGCTTCGAGGCGAGCGTCGGGGCGAGCGCCCCCGCCGACCGCACGGACCTGATGCGTGCCACGGACGCCGGGCGTGTGCGCGCGATCGTGCGCGATCTGATGGGGGCGGTGCGGCTGTCGGACGTCGAGCCCGAGTTCGGCCAGCCCGCCCGCCAGGCCGCGTGAGCGATGAAACAAAGGGAAGCCGCCTTGCCGCTCGATCAGTTTTCGCTGCTCAATGCGCTGCCGCATCCGGTGGTCGCGCTCGACGAGAGCGGCCGTTTCACCTTCGCCAATTCCGACGCCGAGCAGTTCTTCTCGGCCAGCGCGGCGCATCTCGGCAAGCGCCGACTGTCCGACTTCGTGCCGCATGACAGCCCGGTGCTCGGCCTGGTCGAGCAGGTGATGCGCGACCATTCGAGGATCAGCGAATACCGGGTGGACGTGTCGTCGCCGCGCCTCGGCATGGATCGGCTGGTGGATGTCTACGTGTCCGGCCTCAGCGACCCGCCGGGGCATGTCCTCCTGATGTTCCAGCTCCGCTCGATGGCGGACAAGATGGACCGGCAGCTCACGCACCGCTCAGCCGCCCGCACGGTGACCGGCCTCGCGGCGATGTTGGCGCACGAGATCCGCAATCCTCTGTCCGGCATCAAGGGCGCCGCACAGCTTCTGGAAGCGGAGGCGAGCGACGAGGACCGCGTGCTGACGCAGCTCATCCAGGACGAGAGCGAGCGGATCGTGAAGCTGGTGGACCGGATGGAGGTGTTCTCCGACGAACGCCCCGTCGAGCGTTCGGCGGTCAACATCCACTCCGTGCTGGAGCATGTGAAGACGCTGGCGAAGAGCGGCTTCGCGCGCGACATCAAGATCTCGGAAGCCTACGACCCGTCGCTGCCGTCGGTGTTCGCCAACCGCGACCAGCTCGTCCAGGTCTTCATCAACCTCGTGAAGAACGCCAGCGAGGCGGTGGCCGGCCGGCCGGACGGCGAGATCAAGCTGTCCACCGCCTTCAAGCCCGGCGTGCGACTGTCCGTGCCGGGGGCGCGTACGCGCATGACGCTGCCTCTGGAGTTCGTGGTCGAGGACAATGGCGGCGGCGTGCCCGACGACATTCGCGAGAACATCTTCGATCCGTTCATCACCACCAAGCCGAGCGGCACCGGCCTCGGGCTTGCGCTGGTCGCCAAGATCGTGCGCGACCACGGCGGGGTGATCGAATGCGATTCGCACCCCGGCCACACGATCTTCCGCGTGCTGATGCCGGCATGGAGGGAGCCGGCCTCGCCGGATTCCGAAGGAACGACACCGAAACGCAGGCGAACGCGCTGATGGCCACCTCCCAGATTCTCGTTGCAGACGACGACGCGGCCATCCGCACGGTCATCTCGCAGGCCCTGATGCGGGCCGGCTTCGAGGTGCGCGTCACGTCGAACATCGCCACGCTCTGGCGCTGGATCAGCGCCGGCGACGGCGACCTCGTCGTCTCCGACGTCCTGATGCCCGACGGCAACGTCTTCGACGTGATGCCGAAGATCCGCAACACCCGGCCCGACCTGCCGGTCATCGTCATGAGTGCGCAGAACACGTTCATGACCGCCATCCAGGCCTCCGAGAAGGGGGCCTACGACTACATTCCCAAGCCGTTCGACCTCACCGAGCTCGTCGGCATCGTCCGCCGCGCGCTGGCCGAGCCGAAGGCCGAGGCGCGCGCCAAGGCGATGGAGGAGGGGACGGAGTCGATCCCCCTGATCGGCCGTTCCCCCGCCATGCAGGACATCTACCGCGCCCTGGCGCGCATGATGCAGACCGACCTGACGGTGACGATCACCGGCGAGTCCGGCACCGGCAAGGAGCTGGTCGCCCGCGCGCTGCACGACTACGGCCGGCGCCGGAAGGGGCCGTTCGTCGCCATCAACATGGCCGCCATTCCGCGCGATCTGATCGAATCCGAGCTCTTCGGACACGAGAAGGGCGCCTTCACGGGCGCCCAGGCGCGCGCCAGCGGCCGGTTCGAGCAGGCGGAAGGCGGAACGCTGTTCCTGGACGAGATCGGCGACATGCCGATGGAGGCGCAGACGCGCCTCCTGCGCGTGCTCCAGCAGGGCGAGTACACCGTCGTGGGCGGACGGACGCCGATCGCGACCGACGTGCGGATCGTGTCCGCCACCAACAAGGATCTGCGCCAGCTCATCCAGCGCGGCCTGTTCCGCGAGGACCTGTTCTACCGGCTCAACGTGGTGCCGTTGCGCCTGCCCCCGCTGCGCGAGCGCATCGAGGACCTCGTCGACCTCACCAACCACTTCTTCGGTCTCGTCCAGAAGGAAGGCCTGTCGCGCAAGACCCTGACGTCGGGCGCGCTGGACGTGATGCGCCGCTACTCCTGGCCCGGCAACGTTCGCGAGCTGGAGAACCTCGTCCGGCGACTCAGCGCGCTCTATCCGCAGGACGAGATCACCGCCGAGGTGCTCGAGCACGAGCTCGCCAGCGAGCATTCCAAACCCATCGGTTCGGACGGAGACGGGTCCAAGCCCATCGACCTTTCGGCCGCCGTGGAGCGCTACCTGTTCGAGTATTTCGGCTCGTTCGGAAACGAGCTGCCACCGCCGGGGCTGCACGGGCGGATCCTGCGCGAGGTGGAGTATCCGCTGATCGCCGCCGCGCTCGCCGCGACGCGGGGCAACCAGGTGAAGGCGGCCGATCTCCTGGGCGTGAACCGGAACACCTTGCGCAAGAAGATCCGGGACCTCGACATCTCCATCGTGCGCTCGATCCGCTGATTTTTTAGCCGCCACTCGTTGCATTCTGGACACAATGCGTTGCAAGTGTGCCACGTGAATGGCTCACGGTAGGCTGATGGCATCGCAAACCACCACGATGGAAGGCGAGGTTCCCGCGCTCGGCGAGCGGCGTCGCTTCATGCTGGTGCCCGGGATCCTCGCGGTGATCGGCGCCCTGGTGACGGGCGCGATCTCCTTCGTCGTCCTCATGGGGCTGACGCCGATCGCTCCGACCGCGGCGGTGGTGAAGACGGCCACGGTGGTCAACGGCGTGTTCGTGCTGCTGCTGTGCGTGTTGATCGCGCGGGAGGTCATCCGCATGACCCGCGCGCGGCGCCACGGCAAGGCCGCCTCCCGCCTGCATGTGCGCATCGTGCTCCTGTTCGCGATCGTGGCGGCGCTGCCGGCGCTGCTGGTCGCCATCGTCGCGGGCATCACGCTGGATCTCGGTCTCGACCGATGGTTCGAGATCCGCACCCGGACGATCGTCGATTCCTCGATCAACGTGGCCGAGGCCTACGTCAACGAGAACGCGCGAAACCTCCAGGGCTCGACGCTTTCGATGGCGCAGGAGCTGCGCAGCCAGCGCCAGCTCTTCAATCTCGACCGCACTGGCTTCCGGGACCTCCTGACCGAGCAGGCGAAGGGGCGCTCGCTCCTCGGGGCGCAGCTTCTCGGCGGCGACGGCACGCCGTTCCTGCGGGCCGACATTCCCGTCGAGCGGCCCTTGCCCGTTCCGCCGGCCGACGCCCTCCAGCAGGCGGCGGAGGGCAATCTTGTCTTCATCCCGCCGGGCGTCACCAATCTCGTCGGCGCCGTGATGCGGCTGCGCGAGTTCGGCGACGTCTATCTCTACACGATCCGGGTCGTGGACCCGGAGGTGATCGGGGCGTTGCGGCTGATGCGCGAGCGCACGGCCGAGTATTCCAGCCTCGCCGACAACCGATTCGGACTGCAGATCGCCTTCGCGCTGCTCTACCTCGGCATCACGCTGATCGTCCTGCTCTCGGCGATCTGGACCGGCATCGGCGTGGCCGACCGTCTGGTCCGCCCGATCCGGCTCCTGATCTCGGCGGCGGACGAGGTGAGCGAGGGCAATCTGGGCGTGTCCGTGCCGGTGCGCGTGTCGGACGGTGACGTCGGCTCCCTGTCCAATACGTTCAACAACATGATCCGCCAGCTTCGCAGCCAGCGGCACGAGTTGGTCAACGCCAAGGACGTGATCGACGAGCGACGCCGGTTCACCGAGGCGGTCCTGTCGGGCGTCACCGCCGGCGTTCTCGGCGTCGATCGTCGGGGCGCGGTGAACATGCTCAACCCCTCCGCCGAGCGCATCCTCTCGATCCGCGGCGAGGAAGTGATCGGCCGGCCGCTCGCTGAGGTGCTGCCGGCGATCAGCGCGGTCTATGCCGCCGCCCGGCACTCGCGCCGCCGCGAGCACCAGGAGCAGATCAAGCAGCGGGTGCGGGACCGCGAGCGGGCGCTCGACGTGCGCGTGACCTCCGAGGAGGAGGAAGCCGGCGTCAGCGCCAGCGTGGTCACGATCGACGACATCACCGACCTGGTGGACGCGCAGCGGTCCTCGGCCTGGGCGGACGTCGCGAGGCGCATCGCGCACGAGATCAAGAATCCGCTGACGCCGATCCAGCTTTCGGCCGAGCGCATCCGCCGCCGCTACGGCAAGTTCATCGAGACCGACCGTGAGATCTTCGACCGCTGCGTCGACACGATCATTCGACAGGTGGCCGACATCGGCCGGATGGTGGACGAGTTCTCCACCTTCGCGCGCATGCCCAAGCCGACGCTGGAGGAACGCGACCTGCGCGAGGCGCTGCGCGAGGCCGTGTTCATGCGCGAGCTGGCGGCGCAGGGCATCACGATCGAGGGCCGGTTCGGCGACCGTCCGCTGATGGGATCCTACGACCTGCGGCTCCTCTCGCAGGCCTTCGGCAACCTCGTGAAGAACGCGGTCGAGGCGATGGAGACGCTGGAGGACCACGCGGGCCGCATCGTGGTGCGCGCCTACGCGGCGGACGGGGCGAACGTGGTCGAGATTGAAGATAATGGTCTCGGCTTCCCGAAGGAGGATCGAGATCGACTTCTCGAGCCCTATATGACGACCCGCGAAAAGGGGACGGGCCTCGGCCTCGCCATCGTGCGCAAGATCGTGGAGGAGCACGGCGGCACGATCGCGCTGGACGACGCGCCCGGCCCGGAACGCGGCGCGCTCGTCCGCATCCGTCTTCCGGCCTCCGACGGACCCGAGCCTGCCCAGACGACGAACTCAGAAGAACACGGTGAACATTGATGGCAGCGGACATCCTGATCGTTGACGACGAAGCCGACATCCGCGAGCTGGTCGCCGGCCTTCTCGACGACGAAGGCTACGAGACGCGCATGGCGAGCAACTCGGACGCGGCGCTCCAGGCGATCGCCGACCGCGTGCCGCGGCTGATCTTCCTGGACATCTGGCTGCAAGGCAGCCGGCTCGACGGGCTGGACGTCCTGGACGCGATCCGGGCCCAGCATCCGGAGGTGCCGGTGGTCATGATCTCGGGCCACGGCAACATCGAGACCGCCGTCTCTGCCATCCGGCGCGGCGCCTACGACTATATCGAGAAGCCGTTCAAGGCCGACCGGCTCGTGCTGATCGCCGAGCGCGCGCTGGAAACCTCGAAGCTGAAGCGTCAGGTCTCGGAGCTGAAGCGTCGCTCCAGCGATTCTCCCGAGCTTCTCGGCAAGTCGCATCCGATGAATCAGCTTCGCGCCACGATCGAGCGCGTGGCGCCGACCAACAGCCGCGTCATGATCCTCGGCCCCTCGGGCTCCGGCAAGGAGATGGTGGCCCGCGCGATCCACGCCGCCTCCGCGCGCGCCAAGGGCCCCTTCATCGCCCTGAACGCGGCGGCGATCACGCCCGACCGCATGGAGGTCGAGCTGTTCGGCACCGAGACGCCCCCGGGCGTCGAGCGCAAGGTCGGCGCGCTGGAGGAGGCGCACGGGGGCGTCCTGTATCTCGACGAGGTGGGCGACATGCCGCGCGAGACGCAGAACAAGATCCTGCGCGTCCTGACCGAGCAGACCTTCGAGCGGGTCGGCGGCGCCAAGCGCGTCAAGGTCGACGTGCGCATCGTCTCCTCGACTTCGCAGAACCTCGAATCGCTGATGGCGGAGGGCACGTTCCGCGAGGACCTGTTCCATCGCCTCGCCGTGGTGCCGATCTCCGTTCCGCCGCTCGCGGACCGCCGTTCCGACATCCCGATCCTGATCGAGGCCTTCATGCGGCAGATCGGCGACCAGACGGGCATCCGGCCGAAGGCGCTGAGCCCCGAGGCGCTGGCCGTGCTCCAGTCGAGCGACTGGCCCGGCAACATCCGCCAGCTCCGCAACAACATCGAGCGGCTGATGATCCTGTCGCGGCAGGACGGCGCCGAGGCGATCTCGGCGGACATGCTGCCGCACGAGGTGAGCGACATGCTGCCGAGGACCCCCAGCCAGTCGGACGGGCGGATCCTGGCTCTGCCGCTGCGCGACGCGCGCGAGGTGTTCGAGAAGGAATACCTGGTCGCCCAGATCAACCGGTTCGGCGGCAACATCTCGCGCACGGCCGAGTTCGTCGGCATGGAGCGGTCCGCGCTCCACCGGAAGCTGAAGTCGCTGGGAATCTGATCTAGCCCTCCGATGCCCATGAAGATCGTGATCTGCGGCGCCGGCCAGGTCGGCTACGGCATTGCCGAGAGCCTGGCGGGCGAGCGCAACGACGTATCGGTCATCGACACGTCGCCCGCGCTGATCGCCAACGTGCGCGAGAACCTGGACGCCAAGGGCATCGTCGGACACGGCGCCTTCCCGGACATCCTCGCGGAGGCGGGCGCGGCCGAGGCGGACATGCTGATCGCCGTGACGCTGCACGACGAGGTGAACATGGTCGCCTGCCAGGTGGCCCATTCGCTGTTCAACGTGCCGACCAAGATCGCGCGCATCCGATCCCAGGCCTACCTCCAGCCGCATTGGCAGGACCTGTTCTCGACCGACCACATGCCGATCGACGTGGTGATCTCGCCCGAGATCGAGGTCGCGCAGATGGTCTTGCGGCGTATCGCGCTGCCCGGCGCGGTCGACACGGTGCGCTTCTCCGAAGGCTCGATCTCGCTGATCGCCATCGAGTGCGGCGAGGACTGCCCGGTGCTCGGCACCCCGCTCGGGCAGCTTTCGGAACTGTTTCCCGACCTCGGCGCGACCGTGGTCGGCGTCCTGCGCGACGGAGCGATCTTCATCCCCAACGCGGTGGACGTCCTCTACGCGGGGGACCTCGCCTACGTGATCGTGGAGCAGTCGCAGGTGCGGCGGACGCTGACGATCTTCGGCCACGAGGAGCCGGACGCGGGGCGGATCGTGATCGCGGGCGGCGGCAATGTCGGCATGTCGGTCGCGATGGAGATGGAGAGCCGCAACCTCGCCTCGCGCCTGCGGCTCGTCGAGGCGGACGGCGCGCGGGCGCTGCTCGCGGCGGACAAGCTCAAGCGCACCATCGTGCTTCAGGGCAGCGCGCTCGACCCCACTATCCTCCGCGAGGCGGAGATCGGCGAGTCCGATCTCATGGTGTCGCTGACCAACGACGACCAGATCAACGTGCTCAGCTCCGCGATGGCCAAGCGTCTAGGCGCGAAGTCGAATCTCGCATTGATCAACAGCCCGACCTTCCAGGACCTCGCCAAGCACCTGGGCATCGACGCCGTGCTCAACCCGCGCTCGGTGACCATCTCGCGCATCCTCCAGCACGTCCGGCGCGGGCGCATCCGCGCCGTGCATTCGGTGCAGAACGGCATGGCCGAGGTGATCGAGGCCGAGGCGCTGGAGACGTCGCCGCTGGTTGGACAGCCGCTGCGCGAACTGGACATCCCGGACGGGATGCGAATCGGAGCGGTGACGCGCAACGGCGTGTTCATCCGCCCGACGGGGCAGACCCGCATCCGCCCCAAGGACAGGGTCGTCCTGTTCGTGCGCTCGGACACCGTTCGTCAGGTGGAGCAGTTTTTTCGCGTCAGCCTCGAGTTCTTCTGATGTGGCGCTGCAACGCCCGGATACCTATCTCCGGGACGGCCCGTCCGAAAGATCGACGCGTATTGAACGGTTCGCCGCGCTGAAGGACAACCTTCGGCGGCGGAGCGTGCGGGTGGGCCGCGGTTTCCGTCTCGTCGCGCCCTTCCGGCGCGAGCACGGCAAGAACAAGAACAGGACAGTCCGATGGCCGAACGTGCGCAGAACCTCCAGGATCTCTTTCTCAATACCGTCCGCAAGCAGAAGATCTCGCTGACGATCTTCCTCGTGAACGGCGTCAAGCTCACCGGGGTCGTGACCTCGTTCGACAACTTCTGCGTGCTGCTGCGGCGCGACGGACATTCGCAGCTCGTCTACAAGCACGCCATCTCCACGATCATGCCGTCCCAGCCCGTGAACATGAACGAGGCGGGGGACGAGGACAGGAAGGTCTGATTGACCGAACACACCGAAGAACACGAACCACGGGGCCCGATCGAGCACGAGAGGGTTCCCACGCGCGCGGCCGTCTTCGTGCCCATCGTGCGCCAGCGCGCGCCGGGCGAAGACGCGTCCGAGGCCGTGAAGCGCGGCGACGAGGAGCGGCTCGCCGAGGCGGAGGGCCTGGCGCTCGCCATCGAGCTTCAGGTCGTGGCGCGCGGCATCGTGCCCGTTTCCAAGATCCAGCCGGCGACGTTGATCGGGTCCGGTAAGGTCGAGGAACTGGCCGGCCTGATCGCGGCCGAGAAGATCGGGCTGGTGATCGTCGACCATCCGCTGACCCCGGTGCAGCAGCGCAACCTGGAGAAGGAACTCAACGCGAAGGTGCTGGACCGTACCGGCCTGATCCTGGAGATCTTCGGGCGGCGGGCGCGCACCAAGGAAGGCCGGCTCCAGGTCGAGCTCGCGCACCTGAACTACCAGCGCGGCCGCCTCGTGCGGAGCTGGACGCACCTGGAGCGCCAGCGCGGCGGTGCGGGCTTCCTCGGCGGCCCCGGCGAGACGCAGATCGAGGCCGACCGCCGGCAGCTCCAGGAGAAGATCAAGCGCCTGGAGAAGGAGCTGGAGCAGGTGCGCCGGACGCGCGCGCTGCACCGGGCGAAGCGCAAGAAGGCGCCGCACCCGATCGTGGCGTTGGTCGGCTATACCAATGCCGGCAAGTCGACGCTCTTCAACAAGGTGACGGGCGCCGAGGTGCTTGCCAAGGATCTCCTGTTCGCGACGCTGGACCCGACCCTCCGGCGGATCAACCTGCCGCATGGGACGGAAGTGATCTTCTCGGACACGGTGGGCTTCATCTCCGACCTGCCGACCCATCTCGTCGCCGCTTTCCGGGCGACGCTGGAAGAGGTGGTGGAGGCGGACATCGTGCTCCACGTGCGCGACATCGCCAACCCGGACACGGCGGCGCAGGCCGCCGACGTGCGCAAGATCCTGTCGGACCTCGAGATCGACGCCGACGATCCGCAGCACGTGATCGAGGTGTGGAACAAGGCCGACCGTCTGGACGAGGCGGCGCGCGCCCAGATTGAGACCTCCGCGGCCTCGCATCCGCGCGGGCAGGCGGTGCACATCGTATCGGCGCTGACCGGAGAGAACGTCGGGGCGCTCCTGGCGGACATCGAGGGGCGGATCGCCGGTTTGGCCGAGCCCGTCTCCCTCGTGGTCCCGACCGAAGCCCTCGGCATCCTTCCCTGGGTCTACGACAATAGCGTCGTGCGCGAGCGCGAGGATCTGGAGGACGGCAGCGTGCAACTCGCGATCGACCTCACGCGGCAGGCCCGATCCGACCTCCTGCGGCTCAAGCATCGCCACCCGGACGTGCGGATCGAGGGGCTTCCGGCGATGGAGGAAGTGGAGGACTGACGACCCGAGGCGGGAGGCGCAGCGTCCTCCCGCCGCATGTCACTCGGCCGAGCGGTTCTCGGCGCCCTTGGCCTGCTGCCAGAGCGATTCCTGATCTTCCAGGTCCATGTCGGCGAGCGAGCGGCCATCCGCCGCCGCCCGCGCCTCCATCGCGGCGAAGCGGGCGCGGAACTTCGCCACCGTTCGGCGCAACGCCGCGTCCGGGTCGATCTCGTGCCGCCGCGCGAGATTGACGACCGTGAACAGGATGTCGCCGAGCTCGGCCTCCTGCGCGTCGCGGTCGTCAGTCGCGGCGGCGCTCTCGAACTCTCCGGTCTCCTCGCGCAGCTTGGCGAGGATCGGGCCGGGCTCCGTCCAGTCGAAACCGACGGTGGCCGCCTTCTCCTGGATCTTGCGGGACAGCATCAGCGCGGGAAGGGCGCCCGGAACAGCATCGAGCAGGCCGCTCCCGCCGGCGTCGGTCGCCGGCATCCATTCGCCCGCCTCGGCAGGCGCGTCCGCCGCGCTCCGCATACGCTCGCGCGCCTCGCGCCGCTCGCGCTTCTCCTCCGCCTTGATCCGCTCCCACTGGCCCTTGGCGGAGCGGGCGGATCGCGGCTCGACATCGCCGAAGACGTGGGGATGGCGGCGGATCATCTTGGCGGTGATGCCCTCCACCACGTCGTCGAACGTGAAGAGACCGATCTCGGAGGCCATCTGCGCGTAGTAGACCACCTGAAGCAGCAGGTCGCCGAGTTCCTCGCGCAGATCGGGCGCGTCGCGCCGCTCGATCGCATCGACGACCTCGTAGGTCTCCTCGATCGTGTAGGGCACGATGGAATCGAAGTTCTGCTCCACGTCCCACGGGCAACCCGTCTCCGGCTGCCGCAACGCGGCCATGATCTCGACGAGACGCGCGATGTCGCGGGATGGCTGCATGGTGTCACCGGCAAAGGAATGGTGAGCGCGCTGGGACTCGAACCCAGGACCTACAGATTAAAAGTCCGTTGCTCTACCAACTGAGCTACGCGCTCGGACGCCTACAGAAATGCTGCTGGAAGCGGGCGGACCATAGAAAGGCGGGCCCGCCCGGTCAACATGCCCGCGCCGCATTTGCCCGCATTTCCGCGCTGCGCTAGGACAGGCGCATCGACCGATCCAACCCGAGCCGAGCGCCGCATCCACTTGCTACCCGATCCGACCTACTCGGCCGCGCTGGTGGCCGGCGCCCTGTCGTTCCTGTCGCCCTGCGTCCTGCCGCTCGTCCCGCCCTACCTCTGCTACATGGCCGGGGTGTCGGTGGACGACCTCCGGCGGCCCGCGGGCGCGGCCGGCCGGGGGCAGGGACGGATCGTCGCGGCGGCTCTCCTGTTCGTGCTCGGCTTCTCCACCGTGTTCGTCGCGCTGGGAGCGGGCGCCAGTTCGATCGGCTACCTTCTGCGTACCAACCTCGACTGGCTGAGCGTCGTCGCGGGTCTGGCCATCGTCGCCATGGGTCTGCATTTCCTCGGCGTGTTCCGTGTCGCGTTCCTGACGCGCGAGGCTCGGTTCCAGGCGCCGGCGGAACGCGGCAGTCTCCTCGGTGCCTATGCCATGGGCCTCGCCTTCGCCTTCGGTTGGACGCCCTGCATCGGGCCCGTGCTCGGCGCGATCCTCGGCATTGCCGGCAGCACGCAGACCGTGGGCAGCGGCGCGGGGCTCCTGGCCGTCTATTCGCTGGGCCTCGGCATCCCGTTCCTCCTGGCGGCCCTGTTCTCCGGCGCGTTCCTGCGCGCGCTGCAGGGCTTCCGGTCCTATCTCGGGCTGGTCGAGAAGGTGATGGGCGGGTTGCTGGTGGTGACGGGCGTCCTGTTCCTCACCGGCGGCATGCAGGCCATGGCGTTCTGGCTGCTCGAAACCTTCCCCGCCTTCCAACAAATCGGCTAGCGCCCTCGACGCCCGCCGCGACGGCAGGCCGGAGAATCGAACCATGAGCAGAACCTGTCTTTCCGTCGTGCTGGCCGCGGGCGAAGGCACGCGCATGAAGTCGCGTCGGACCAAGGTCCTGCACGCGGTGGCCGGGCGCCCGCTCGTCGCCCACGTGCTGGCGAGTTCGGCGGAGGCGGGCGCCGACGCCGTGGCGCTCGTGGTCGGGCGCGACGCCGACGCCGTGTCCGCCCTCGGGCGCGGCGCGGCAGAGACCGCCAGGTGCTTCGAGCAGACCGAGCGCCTCGGCACGGCGCACGCGGTGCTGGCGGCGCGCGACGCCATCGCCGAGGGCTACGACGACGTGCTGGTGCTGTTCGGCGACACGCCGCTCCTGTCGGCCGAAACGCTGCGCCGGGCGCGCATCCAGCTCGCGGACGGCGCCGCGGTTTGCGTGGTCGGCTTCGAGGCCGCCGACCCGGCCGGTTACGGCCGGCTGCTCATGGACGGCGCGCAGCTCGCGGCGATCCGCGAGGACAAGGACGCGACGCCGGACGAGCGCCGTGTGCGCTTGTGCAACAGCGGCGTGATGGCTCTCGACGGACGGCATGCGCTGGCGCTGCTGGATCTTGTCGGCAACGAGAACGCCAAGGGCGAGTTCTACCTGACCGACGTGGTCGAGATCGCGCGCTCCGAAGGCTTGGGCGTTCGCGTGGTGCTGGCCGACGAGGTGGAGACGCTCGGCGTCAACACGCGGGCGGATCTCGCCCGCGTCGAGCAACTCTGGCAGGAGCGGCGCCGCGCCGAGATGATGGCGGCCGGCGTGACGCTGGTGGCGCCGCAGACCGTGTTCTTCTCCGCCGACACCCGGATCGAGGCCGACGTCGTGGTCGAGCCGAACGTCGTGTTCGGCCCGGGCGTCAGCATCGGCACGGGCACGGTGGTCCATGCGTTCTCGCATGTCGAAGGGGCGACGATCGGCACCGACGTCTCGATCGGTCCCTTCGCCCGGCTGAGGCCCGGCACGGAGATCGAAGCCAAGGCGCGGGTCGGCAATTTCGTGGAGACCAAGAACACCAAGCTGGCCGCCGGCGCGAAGGTCAATCACCTGACGTACCTCGGCGACGCGTCCGTCGGGCCCCGCAGCAATATCGGCGCCGGCACGATCACCTGCAATTACGACGGCCACAACAAGTTTCGTACCGCGATCGGTGCGGACGCCTTCGTCGGCTCCAACTCCTCGCTGGTGGCACCGATCGTGATCGGCGACGGTGCCTATGTCGGGTCCGGCAGCGTGGTGACGGAGGACGTGCCCGACGAGGCGCTCGCCATCGGACGTGCGCGCCAGGTCACGAAGCCCGGTCGTGGCGCCGAGATCAACGCCCGCAACGCGGCCCGCAAGTCCGGCCGCGCCTAACCGTCTGACATCAAGTTTGACCCGCGCGTTAAGCCGTCCCTTGGCCGGGCCGTGGTAACGCTCGGGACGGGATCGAATCGAGGAACCGAACCATGTGCGGCATCATCGGGATCGTCAGCCAGGAGCCGGTGGCATTGCGTCTCGTGGAGGCGCTGAAGCGGCTGGAATATCGCGGCTACGATTCCGCCGGCATCGCGACGCTGGACGGCGGCGTGCTGGACCGGCGTCGCGCAGAGGGCAAGCTGCGCAACCTGGAGGCGTGCCTCGCGGAGAATCCGCTGGCGGGCCGGATCGGCATCGGCCACACGCGCTGGGCGACGCACGGGGTTCCCAACGAGACCAACGCCCATCCGCATTTCGCGGACGGGGTGGCGGTCGTGCACAACGGCATCATCGAGAACTTCGCCGAGCTGAAGCGCGAGCTCCAGGCCGGTGGCGCGGTGTTCGCGAGCCAGACTGACACGGAGGTCGTCGCCCAGCTCCTGGCTCGCTACCGCCGCGAGGGTGCCGGCCGGCGCGAGGCGATGGAGAAGCTCTTGAAGGCCATCACGGGCGCCTATGCGCTGGCGGTGATGTTCGAGGACGACCCGTCCACCGTGATGGCGGCGCGCTCCGGCCCGCCGCTGGCGATCGGCTACGGCGAGGACGAGATGTTCCTCGGTTCCGACGCCATCGCGCTGTCGCCCTTCACGGACGAGGTGAGCTATCTCGAGGACGGCGACTGGGCGGTGATCGGCCGCGAGGGCGCGCAGGTGTTCGATGCCGACAACCGTCCGGTGGAGCGGCCGCGCCGCCGCTCGGTCGGCAAGCAGCACTATGTCGACAAGGGCAATCACCGCCACTTCATGCAGAAGGAGATCTACGAGCAGCCCGAGGTGATCGGCCACACGCTCGGCGCCTTCGTGGACATGACCACCGGCCGGACGCGCATTCCCGCCGGCGCCCAGCTCGACTTCTCCGACGTGCGCCGCATGGCCATCTCGGCCTGCGGGACGGGCTTCTACGCCGGCATGGTGGGTCGCTACTATTTCGAGCGCTACGGGCGTATCGCCTGCGATCTCGACGTGGCGTCCGAGTTCCGCTACCGCGAGAGCCCGCTCGGCGATGTCGATCTGTCGCTGTTCGTCTCGCAGTCCGGCGAAACGGCCGACACGCTGGCCTCGCTGCGCTACGCGAAGGCGGAGGGCCTCAAGACCGCCGCGATCGTCAACGTCCAGGGCTCGACCATCGCGCGCGAGGCGGACGCGGCCCTTCCGACGCTGGCCGGACCGGAGATCGGCGTCGCCTCCACGAAAGCCTTCACCTGCCAGCTCACCGCGCTCGCGGCCTTGTCGGTTCGCGCCGGCGTCCAGCGTGGCGTGCTGTCGGCGGAGCAGGAGCAGGAACTGACGCAGGCGCTGGCAGAGGCGCCGCGCATGGTCAACGCCGCGCTCCACGTGGAAGACCAGATCGAGAGCTTGGCGCGCGAGATGGCGACCTACCGCCACGCGCTGTTCCTGGGTCGCGGGTTCTCCTTCCCGCTGGCGATGGAGGGCGCGCTGAAGCTGAAGGAAATCAGCTACATCCACGCGGAAGGTTATGCGGCGGGCGAGCTGAAGCACGGGCCGATCGCCCTTATCGACGAGACGATGCCGGTGGTGGTCGTGGCGCCGTACGACCGGGTGTTCGAGAAGACCGTCTCGAACATGCAGGAAGTGGCGGCGCGCGGCGGGCGGATCATCCTCTTCACCGACGAGCGGGGCGCGGAGGCCGGGCGGGGCGTGAACGCCCACACGATCCTGCTGCCCGAGATGCCGGAGATCCTGACGCCGATCGTCTACAGCGTGCCGCTCCAGCTCCTCGCCTACCACACGGCCGTGCAGATGGGCACGGATGTCGACCAGCCGCGCAACCTGGCGAAGTCGGTCACGGTCGAGTAGGGCCGTCAGCCCGCGCGCAGGAGGCGGATCGCGTCGTCCTTGCCGAAGAGGTAGAGGAGGTTGCGGATCGCTTGGCCCCGCGGGCTGGCGAGCGCCTTGTCTGTGGCGAGCAGCAGGCGGGCGTCGTCGCGCGCGATCTCGAGAAGGTCGGCGTGCTCTTCCAGCCGCGCGATGCGGAAAGCCTGCATGCCGGATTGGCGAGTGCCCAGGAGGTCGCCTTCGCCGCGAAGGCGCAGATCCTCCTCCGCGATGCGGAAACCGTCGTTGCTCTCGCGCATCACGGCCAGGCGCGCCTTGGCGGTCTCTCCGAGGGGCGCCTTGTACAGGAGCACGCAGGACGAGGCCTTGTCGCCGCGGCCGACGCGGCCGCGAAGCTGGTGGAGCTGCGACAGGCCGAAGCGCTCCGCGTGCTCGATCACGATGATCGACGCGTCGGGCACGTCCACGCCGACCTCGATCACCGTGGTGGCCACCACGATGCGCGTCGCGCCCGACTTGAAGTCGGCCATCACGCGGTCCTTCTCCTCGGCGTTCATCCGGCCATGGACGAGGCCGACGCGGTCGCCGAAGAACTGGCGCAGCACCTCGGCGCGCTCCTCCGCCGCCGTCAGCTCGCTCTTGTCGCTCTCCTCGACCAGAGGGCAGACCCAGTAGAGCTTGTCGCCCTCCTCGATCGCCCGCCGGGCGCGCGAGACGATCTCGTCCATGCGCTCGAAGGGAACGGCGACGGTGGCGATGGGCTTGCGGCCGGCGGGTTTCCCGTGGAGCCGCGAGACGTCCATGTCGCCGAAGGCGGCGAGCACCAGCGTACGCGGGATGGGCGTCGCCGTCATCACCAGGAGGTCGGGCGCGCGCCCCTTGCGGGCGAGGCTGAGCCGCTGGTGCACGCCGAAGCGGTGCTGCTCGTCCACCACCACGAGGCCGAGGTCGCGATAGGCGACGTCGTCCTGGAAGAGCGCATGGGTGCCGACGACGATGTCCGCCTCGCCGTTGGCGATGGCGTCGAGCTTGGCCGTGCGGACCCGTCCGTTGTCCCGGCCGGTCAGCAGCACGATCGACAGGCCGGCCGCCTCGCAGAAGCGCGCGAGGCCGGCGAAGTGCTGGCGCGCGAGGATTTCGGTGGGCGCCAGCAGAGCGGACTGGGCGCCCGATTCCCTGGCCGCCGCCATCGCCAGCAGGGCCACCACGGTCTTGCCGGCGCCGACGTCGCCTTGAAGGAGGCGGAGCATGCGGACGGGCTTCGCCATGTCGGCATGGATCTCGGCGAGCACCGCGCGCTGTCCGTCCGTCAGGGCGAAGGGCAGGGCGGCTTCCGCCTTTAGGCGCAGCGCGCCGTCGCCGCCGAGGCAGCGGCCGGGCTGCCGACGTGCCCTTTCGCGCGCCAGCGCCAGCGCCATCTGGCTGGCGAGGAGTTCGTCGTAGGCGAGCCGGCGAAAGGCCGGCTTTCCGGGCGCGGGGTCGAGAGGATCCGCGGGACGGTGAAGCTGCAGCAGCGCGTCGGCAAAGCCCGGAAACCCCTCGCGGGCCGCGACACCCGGCTCGATCCATTCGTCCAGCGCTGGGAGCCGCTCGAGCGCGCTGTCGACGCTGCGGCGAAGCACCTTGCCGGACAGGCCGGCGGTCAGCGGATAGACCGGCTCCACCAGCGGCAGCGACGCCGCGTCCTCCGCCCGGCCCACGAAGTCGGGATGCACCATCGAGGCGCGCCCGTTGAACCAGTCCACCTTGCCGGACACGAGCAGCGTCTCGCCGATGGGCAGCAGCTTCTCCAGCCATTGCGGCTGGGCGCGGAAGTAGGTGAGGGCGATCTCGCCCGTGGCGTCGAACGCGATCACGCGGGCGGGCTGGTTGCGCGCCTCGCGCGAGGGGAACTGGTAGCGGTCGATCCGCACCTCCAGCGTCACCAGCGCGCCCTCGGGCGCGTCGCGGATCGGCTCGCGGCGTCGCCGGTCGATGACCCCGCTTGGCAGATGGAACAGAAGATCGCGGACCTTGGCCCCGTCCTGCGCGCCGGGCGGCGACACGAGCCCGTCCAGAAGCGCGGACAGCTTCGGCCCCACACCGGGGACGGTGGAGACCGAGGCGAAGAGCGGATCGAGTTCGGCGGGGCGCATGGGCGGTGTTTATCGTCTGTTCTCGCCGCCGCATAGGCTGACACCGCCCGGCGAGGCGCCTATATCGGGGCGAACAGGCGGGGCGCGACGGGCGTCCGGCCTTCGGCTGCATTGACACACCGGGCAGATGCGATGACGGGCACGACGCGATCCTCCTCCGACCTCGACCCCCGCCGGCGGAAAGCCCTGTTCCGGTCCTGGCATCGGGGCACGCGCGAGATGGACCTCGTGCTCGGCCGCTTCGCCGATGCCGAGATCGGCCGGCTGGACGACGAGGAGCTGACGCTCTTCGAGCACCTGATGGAAGCGCCCGATCGCGACCTGTTCTCCTGGCTGACGGGGTCGGCCGCGACGCCGGCCAACTACGACACGACCGTCTTCCGCCGCATCCGCGCCCACTACGAGCTGAACGACGAGGCCGGGGCGTGAGCGGCGCGGCCGTGCTCCAGAAGCAGCTCAAGAAGGGCGGCGGCCTGCGCGTCGGCAACGTCCTGGACGGCTACGAGCCGTTCCTGCTGGCCGAGATCGCGCGCCATCGCGGCGGGACGAAGCCGATCGTCTTCGCCATGCGCGACGGCAACCGGATGGGCGAGCTGGAGGACGCGCTGCGCTTCGTCGCGCCCGATATCCCGGTGCTGACGCTGCCGGCCTGGGACTGCCTGCCCTACGACCGCGTCGGCCCGTCGTCCGAGGCGGCCGCGCGTCGACTGTCCGCCATGTCCGCCATCGGCGCTCTTCGGCGCGACCCTCACCGCGCGATCATCCTGACCAGCGCCAACGCGCTGCTGCAGAAGATGCCGCCACTCAAGGTGCTGCAGGACGAGACGATCTCGGCCCGGGCGAGCGGGCGCATCTCGATGGACCACATCGTGCGCGTTCTCCAGCGCGGCGGCTTCGAACGGGTGACGACGGTGCGCGAGCGGGGCGAGTTCGCCGTGCGCGGCGGCATCCTCGACCTGTTCGCGCCCGGCGACGACGAGCCGCTGCGCCTCGACTTCTTCGGCGACACGCTGGAATCCATCCGCAGCTTCGATCCCGGCAGCCAGCGCACCACGGGGCAGCGCAAGACCTTCGAGTTGGCGCCGGTGTCCGAGGTGACGCTCACCGAAGAGACGATTTCGCGCTTCCGCACGAACTATGTGAAGCGGTTCGGCGCGCCCTCGCGCGACGACGCGCTCTACACGTCGATCAGCGACGGTCGCCGCTTCAGCGGCATGGAACACTGGCTGCCGCTGTTCTACGAGACCGTCGAGACGCTGTTCGACTACGTGGACGGCTTTCCCCTCGTGCTCGATCATCTCGTGGTGGAAGCGATCGGCGAGCGGCGCAAGCTGGTGCTCGACTACTACGACGCCCGGCATCGCGGCGTCGCGGAAGGCAGCGCGAACTCGGTGCCCTACAACCCGCTCGGGCCGCAGGAGCTCTACCTCACCGAGGACGAGCTGAACGGGCGCATCGCGAGCGCCGACCCCGTTCGCCTTTCCGCCTACGCGATCACCGATGCCGGCTTCCAGACCGAGGTCGTGAACCTCGACGTTCATCGCGGCCGCAACTTCGCGGCGGAGCGGCAAGCGGACGACGTCAACGTCTTCAAGGTCGCCGTCGATCACATCTCCGATCTGCGTGCGGGCGGAAAGCAGGTCATCCTCGCCGCGTGGTCGGAAGGCTCGCGCGAGCGCCTGACGCAGGTGGTCGAGGAGCATGGGCTCGGCAATATCAAGCCGGTCGAGAGCTTCAGCAAGGCGCTCGAAGTCGGCAAGAACATCGTGGCGACCGCCGTGCTCGGCATCGAGGCGGGGTTCGAGACCGACCGCTTCGCCGTGGTCGGCGAACAGGACATTCTCGGCGACCGGCTCGTTCGGCGCGGCCGGAAGAAGAAGCGCGGCGCGGACTTCATCTCGGAGGTGACGGGTCTCGACGAGGGCGACATCGTGGTCCACGTCGACCACGGGATCGGGCGCTTCGTCGGCCTACGCAAGATCGAGGCGGCCGGCGCGCCGCACGACTGCCTGGAGCTGCGCTACGCCAACGACGACCGGCTCTTCCTGCCGGTCGAAAACATCGAGCTCCTGTCGCGCTACGGCGGCGAAGGGTCGGAGGCGATCCTCGACAAGCTGGGCGGCGGCGCCTGGCAGGCGCGCAAGGCCAAGCTCAAGAAGCGGCTCCTCGACATGGCGGGCGGCCTGATCCGCAACGCCGCCGAGCGCGAGATGCGCGGGGCGCCGAGGCTGAACCCGCCCGAGGGCCTCTGGGGCGAGTTCCAGGCGCGATTCCCCTACGAGGAGACCGAGGACCAGCAGAACGCCATCGACGCGGTGGCGGACGACCTCTCCGCCGGCAAGCCGATGGACCGCCTCGTGTGCGGCGACGTCGGCTTCGGCAAGACGGAGGTCGCGTTGCGCGCCGCCTTCATCGCCGCGATGAACGGCCTGCAGGTCGCGGTCGTGGTGCCGACGACGCTGCTCGCGCGCCAGCACTTCAAGACCTTTTCCGAACGGTTCCGCGGCCTGCCGCTCAATCTCGCGCAGGCCTCGCGCCTCGTGACATCCAAGGAGCTGAACGAGACCAAGAAGGGGCTGAAGGAGGGGCAGGTCGACATCGTGGTCGGCACGCACGCCCTGCTCGGCAAGGCCGTCGACTTCAAGAACCTCGGCCTTCTCATCATCGACGAAGAGCAGCATTTCGGGGTGAAGCACAAGGAACGGCTGAAGGAGCTGAAATCTGACATCCACGTCCTGACGCTCTCCGCGACGCCGATCCCGCGCACGCTGCAACTGGCGCTGACGGGCGTGCGCGAGCTGTCGCTGATCACCACGGCGCCCGTGGACCGCATGGCGGTGCGCACCTTCGTCGCGCCCTTCGATCCCCTCGTGGTGCGCGAGACGCTGCTGCGCGAGCGCTATCGCGGCGGGCAGAGCTTCTACGTGGCGCCGCGCCTTTCGGACCTCGCCGGCATCAAGGAGTTCATGGACGAGCAGGTGCCCGAGCTGAAGGTTGCGGTGGCCCACGGCCAGATGCCGGCCGGCGAGCTCGACGACATCATGAACGCCTTCTACGAGGGCCAGTACGACGTGCTTCTCTCGACCACGATCGTGGAGTCTGGCCTCGACATCCCCTCCGCCAACACGATGATCGTTCATCGGGCGGACATGTTCGGCCTTGCGCAGCTCTACCAGCTTCGCGGACGCGTCGGCCGCTCCAAGCAGCGCGCCTATGCGCTGATGACGATCCCGGCCAACAAGACCCCGACGGCGGGCGCCGACCGGCGGCTCAAGGTGCTCCAGTCGCTGGACACGCTGGGCGCGGGTTTCCAGCTCGCCAGCCACGACCTCGACCAACGCGGCGCGGGCAACCTTCTGGGCGACGAGCAGAGCGGACACATCAAGGAGGTCGGCTTCGAACTCTACCAGCAGATGCTCGAGGAGGCGGTGGCCGAGATGAAGGGCGTCGAGGTCGAGTCCGACGGTCAGTGGTCGCCGCAGATCACGCTCGGCACCGCCGTGATGATCCCGGAAGGCTACGTCCCGGATCTCCAGCTCCGCATGACGCTCTATCGCCGCCTGGCGGAGCTGACCGAGGCCCGGGAGATCGACGCGTTCGGCGCTGAGCTGATCGACCGCTTCGGTCCGATGCCGGTGGAGGTCGAGCATCTGCTCAAGGTCGTCTTCATCAAGGCGCTGTGCCGCCGCGCCAACATCGAGAAGCTGGACGCGGGCCCGAAGGGCATCGTGATCCATTTCCGCGACAAGACCTTCGCCAACCCGGCGGCGCTGGTGCGCTACATCTCGGAACAGAGCGTGTCGGCCAAGATCCGGGCCGACCAGTCCATCGTTCTGATGCGGGACTGGCCGAAGCCCGAGCAGCGGCTGAACGGCGCAGCTTCCGTCGCCACGCAACTCGCGCGCTTCGCCGACGAGACGCTGAAGAAGGCGGCGTGAGCCGCCGCCCTCAGCTCTTCGCGTCCGCGATCCAGAACGCCGGCAGGTAGAAGCCGGTCAGCGGCGTCACCTCCGGGTGGCGCACGTCCGACCAGCGCGCCATCCATTGTTCGGGCACGTAGTAGAGCGGCACCACGTAGAAGCCGGAGATGAGGAGCCGGTCGTAAGCGCGCACGGCCGATACGAACTCCTCGCGCGAGCGCGTGGCCACCATCCGTGCGATCAGCGCGTCGACCGCCGGGTCGGCGACGCCGGCATAGTTGAACGAACCCGGCCGGTCCCGCGCCGCGGAACCCCAACGGTTGACCTGTTCGGCGCCCGGCGACAACGTGCCCGAGAAGGCGGAGATCAGGACGTCGTAGTCGAAGCTCTGCTTGCGCTTCTGGTACTGCGCGTCGTCCACTTGGCGCACCGTCACCGCGACGCCGATCCGCGACAGCGTTCGGGCCCAGGCGAGCGAGATGCGCTGCTGGTCTCCGGACTGGACCAGGATCTCGAAGCCGAGCGGCGTTCCGTCCGGCGCGACCATACGCGTGCCGTCGAGGTGATAGCCGCGCGCCTGCAGGAGGTCGAAGGCCACGCGCAGGATTGCCCGATCAGCGCCGGTCCCGTCGGCGACCGGCTGGCGGAAGCTGCCGTCCATGATCGGGGGCGCGATGCGCGCCGCGTAGGGCGCCAGGAGTTCGCGCTCGATCGCGTCGGCCGGCCGGCCGATGCTCGACAGTTCGCTGTTGTCGAAGTAGCCGCTCATGCGGGTATAGGCGTCGTAGAACAGGTTGGCGTTCGCCCATTCGAAGTCGAACACCATGCCGAGCGCGCGCCGCACTTGCGGGTCGGCGAAGACCGGGCGCCGGGCGTTGAAGAAGAATGCGTTGAGGTTGGCCGGCCGCCCGTTCGGGAACACGTCCTTGACAACCTTGCCCTCCGCCACCGCGGGGAAATCGTAGGCCGTGCGCCAGTGGCGCGGGTTCGGCTGCTGGTAGAGATAGACGGACGACAGCCCCTTCTTGAAGGCCTCGAACTGCGCGTTCTGGTCGCGGTAGTACTCGACCACGATCTCGTCGTGGTTGTCGATGCCGCGCTTGGTCGGCAGGTCCTTCGCCCAGTAGTCCGGGTTGCGGCGGTAGACGATGCGCTGGCCCGGCTCCACCCGGTCCACCAGATAGGGCCCGGACCCGACCGGCGTCCGGATGGTCGTCTGGGCGATCGTGGTCGCGTCGAACGCATCCGCCGGCAGGACGGGGAGCCCGGCCAGGAGGAGCGGAAGCTCTCGGTCGGCCTTGTCGTTGAACGTGAAGCGGACGCCGTTGGGCTCGGCCCGCTCGATGCGCGCCACCTTGGACAGCCAGTTGGAATATTGCGGGCGAACGCTGCCCTGGACCTTCAGGAGCTCCGTGGTGGCGATCACGTCCTCGGGGCGGATCGGACGGCCGTCGGAAAAGCGCGCCGCCGGGTCGAGCTGGAACTCGACGAAGCTGCGTTCGTCGTCGGTCTCCACGGTCTTCGCGATCAGCGGATAGAGGGTGAAGGCCTCGTCCGCCGAACGCTGCATCAGGGGCTCGTAGACGAGGTTGCCGAACTCCGTGTCGCCGAAGATGCCGCGCGCGGTGGTGAGGGCGCCGCGCACGCTGACGGGATTGAGATTGTCGAAATCGCCGAACACGCCGTAGACCATGCGTCCGCCCTTGGGGGCGGACGGGTCGGCGTAGGGAAAGTGATCGAAGTCGGCGGCGAGCTTCGGCTCGCCCTGCATGGCGATGGCATGGCGGGGCTCCGCGCGAGTCGCAGGCGCGGCCAGCGTCGCGGCGAGGAGGCACAGCCCGGCGGCGAGCAGCCGGCGGCGGGGGGGCGAAGCCAATCGGCCAGGCGTCATGGTCGTGGGCACTCCATCCATTTCCGGCGGGAAACTATCGAAACGGCAGAGTCTTGCCTACCACCCACCGTCCCCGCGCAAGCTTCGCGCAGGTCTTCAAACGGCCGTATTTGCAGACGACCGCACAGGTCGTTATGGAAGGCGCCGACCGGACAGAGCCATTCCGCCAAAGAAGGATGCACAACCCGTGAGAACCCGCTTTTCCGCCCGCCAGCGCGCCGCCACGATCGCCGGCCTCGCCCTTCTGGCCGCCGCTCCGGCCACTGGCGCCTTGGCCCAGGCCCAGCAGGTCCCCGCCGAGTGGTTCAAGGTCTGCTCGAAGCAGGGCGACAACGAGATCTGCAACACGCAGTACACGATGATCGCCGACACACGTCAGCTCATCACCGCCGTGAATCTAATCAACGTCTCCGGCAAGGTGAAGCAGAAGGTGCTCCAGGCTGTGGTGCCGACCGGCCGCGTCATCCCCGCCGGCGTCCAGCTCCAGATCGACGAGAACAAGCCGCAGACGCTGAACTATTCGGTCTGCTTCCCGGATCGCTGCATCGCCGAGGTCGAGCTGTCCGACGCGGTGATCAACTCGATGAAGAAGGGCAACAACCTGAAGGTCACCTCGGTGAACTTCCAGCGCCAGCCCAACCCGATCACGATCACGCTGTCCGGCTTCACTGGTGCCTACGACGGCCCGGCTCGCGCCGAGCCCGAGCTCGCGCAGCGCCAGCAGCAGCTAAACGAGGCGCTCCAGAACCAGGCCGAGGCTCGCCGACAGCGCTTCGAGGAGGCCCAGACTAAGGCCAAGGAAACCGCCGCGCAGTAATCGCCGCGGATCATCGATCATGGAAACGGCGGCCTTCGGGCCGCCGTTTTTGTACGGGGCGGGCGGTCAGTTCAGATTGGCTTCCTTCAGGACGTAGGTTCCGTCCACCGGCCCGTCGAAGATCTCGGCGATCTGCGGATGGCGGACCGGGCCGCCATCCTCGTCCGCCAGGAGGTTCTGCTCCGACACGTAGGCGACGTACTCCGTCTCCGCGTTCTCGGCGAAGAGGTGGTAGAACGGCTGGTCCTTCCGGGGACGGATGTCCTCGGGAATGGATTCGTACCACTCGTCCGTGTTGTCGAACTCGGGATCGACGTCGAAGATCACGCCACGGAACGGGAAGAGCCGGTGGCGGACGATCTGGCCGATGGCGAAACGGGCGGTCTTGGACTGACGGGAATTCATGTCCGCCCCTTAGCCAGAAGCCCGCTGCCCCGGCAAGAGTGCCCGCGCGCGCGCCATCATTCCCGCGACCGCCGATCCCGGCTCCACGCCCTCGCGCATCAGCGCATGCCGCAGCACCGGGAGCGCCGCCAACGCGCCGAGGCCGACCGCGCGCAGCGCCTGGACCGGTAGGAAGCCGGTGAGCAGGGACCGGTTGAGAAGGTCCACCGCCGCCGTGCGCGTCGCCACGTCCGCGCGGCGCCGCGCCTCGAAGTCGGCCAGCATGGCGGCGCCGCCCGGATCGTCGCGATGCGCCTCGGCGCAGGCCAGCAACGCCTCCGCGTCGCGCAGGCCGAGGTTGAGGCCCTGCGCGCCGATGGGCGGGAACACGTGCGCGGCCTCGCCCACCAGGGCGCAACGCTGCCCGGCAAGCCGCATGACGCTGGCCCCCGACAGGGGGAAGCTCTGAACCGGGGCTTCCACCGACACCGATCCGAGGATCGAATGCATCCGCCGCTCCACTTCGTCCGACAGACGATCGAGGGGCAGATCCTTCAGACGCGCGGCCTCTTCCGGCGTCTCGACCCACACGAGCGACGACCGGCGGCCCGGTAGCGGAACCTGCGTGAAGGGCCCGCTCGCGGTGTGGAACTCCGTGGAAACGCCCTCGTGCTCGCGCTGATGCTCGAAATTGAGGACCAGCGCCACCTGCGGATAGCTCCAGGAACGGGCAGGGGCGCCCATGGCCTCGCGCACCACCGACCGCCGGCCGTCCGAGCCGATCAGGAGACGGCAGGCTACGGTGCGTCCCGCATCGGTGACGAGCGTCGCGTGGTCCGCGTCCAGCTCGACCGCGGCGACCGTCTCCTCGATGCGCCGGAGGCGGCCGGGCAGGCGATCGCCTTCCGCGCGAACGACGTCCAGAAGGTCGCGGTTCAGGACGTTCAGGCCGAAATAGGGAAGGTCGATCTCGGCCGCGCGAAACTCCACCGTGGCGGCTCGCAGAAGCCGGCCGGTATCGTCGACGATGCGCATGGCGAACATCGGCTGCGCGCGGCCGTCGAGCGCCGCCAGGACGTCCAGCCGTTCTAGAAAGCGCACGGAAGGGCCGATCAGGGCGGTCGACCGGCCGTCGGCCGATGCGGGTGCCGCCACATGGACCGTGTCGAAGCCCGCGCGCGCGAAGGCGAGCGCGGCGCTCGCTCCGGCCAGGCCGCCGCCCACGATACCGATTTCATGACGCGATGGGTTCAAACGTCGCACTCCTGCGGTTTCGGCCTCCAGATGTCCGGCTGCGCGGCGTCTTTCAACACATTCTGGAGATACGTTCTCCCGCGCGGATGGCAATGCCGAAGGGGCTGCGTTACTTCACGGGAATGTCTATCGGAGAAGCGAAGCGCGCGGTGAATATAGATTTGAGGCAGTGGCGCCCGTTTACCGTGCATCTGCTGACGGCCAGCGGCGCCTTCTGGGCCTTCATGGCGATCATCGCCGCCGCCGAACGTCATTGGGTCGACATGTTCGCCTGGCTCGGGCTGGCCCTTTTCGTGGACGGCATCGATGGCCCGCTCGCCCGTCGCGTCGACGTGAAGCGGCGGCTGCCCAACTGGTCGGGCGACATGCTCGACGCCATCATCGACTACTCGACCTACGTGCTGATCCCGGCCTTCGCCCTCTACCAGTCCGGCATGATCGGGCGACCGCTCTCGTTCGTCGCCGCCGCGCTGATCGTCATCACCAGCGCGGTGTACTACGCGGACACGCGGATGAAGACGAAGGACAACTTCTTCCGCGGCTTCCCGGTGACCTGGAACATGGTCGTCTTCACCCTGTTCGCCGCGACGCCCAACGAGTGGACGGCGTTCGTGTTCGTGCTCCTGTGCTCGGCGACGACGTTCCTGCCCATCAAGTTCCTGCACCCCGTGCGCGTGGTTCGCCTGCGGGCCCTGAACCTCGCCATGCTCGCCGTCTGGTGCCTGCTCGGCATCCTGGCCATGGTCTACGCCTTCGATTCGCCGCTGTGGTTGCGAGCCGGCATCCTGCTGTCCGCGCTCTACCTCTTCTCCATCGGGGCGATCCTCCAGCTTCTCGACCGGATCCGGGGCCGCGCACCTGAACAGGAGATCGACGAATGATCCATGCGATGGTCGTGGACGCCATCGGCGGACCCGAGGCGATGCAGTGGCGCCCGCACGATCCGGGCGAGCCCGGCCCGCGCGAGCTGCGCGTGCGCCAGACGGCCGCCGGCCTCAACTTCATCGACGTCTACTTCCGGAACGGCACCTACAAGGCACCGTCCTTCCCCTTCGTTCCGGGCAAGGAAGGGGCGGGCGTCGTCGTGGCGGTCGGCGGCGAGGTTTCGGACTTCGCGCCCGGCGACCGCGTCGCCTACAGCGCCGCCAACGGCACCTATGCCGAGGAGATCAACGTGTCCGCCGCGTCCGCGGTCCGCATCCCCGAGGGCATCGCCGACGAGGTCGCCGCCGGCATCATGCTGAAGGGCATGACGGCGGAATATCTCCTGCGTCGCACCTTTCCGGTCGGTCCCGGCCATACGGTCCTGATCCACGCCGCGGCCGGCGGCGTCGGGCTGATCGCCGGCCAGTGGGCCAAGCACCTCGGTGCCACGGTGATCGGCACGGCGGGGTCGGACGAAAAGGTTCGTCTGGCGCTGGAGCACGGCTACGATCACGTCGTGAACTACCGCACGGAGGATTTCGTGGAGCGCGTGGCGGCCATCACGGACGGCGCGCGCTGCGACGTGGTCTACGATTCCGTCGGCCGGGACACGTTTCCGGCCAGCCTCGACTGCCTCAAGCGGCGGGGGCTCTTCGTCAGTTTCGGCCAGTCCTCCGGCACGATCCAGAACTTCGACCTCGCGCTTCTGAACCAGAAGGGTTCGCTCTACACGACCCGTCCGAGCCTCTTCGGTTACACCGCGACGCGAGAGGAACTGGATGAGAGCGCGGCCGCGCTCTTCGAGGTGGTGCGGAGCGGCGCCGTGAAGGTCCGCATCGATCAGCGCTACCCGGTGCAGGACGCCGCGCGCGCGCACGAGGACCTGGAGGGGCGGCGCACCACCGGCATCTCGATCCTGACGGTCGGCTGAGAAAAGCGACCGGACGCGCTAGACGCCGCGCCCCAGCCGGAGCCGCGTCGAGCCTTGCGGGAGGACGGATGGCGCGGTTTCGACCGTCCGATACTCGCGAACGATGCCGGACGGCGGCGCGCTAGGTGTGAGGTTTCATTAGGTTGTCCATCCGGTCCGAACCGAGGAAGCTGAGGTTGCGACGCTTCAGAGCCCTTGGAGGGACCGGATGAACATCCACAAGAATGCCCGTCTAACGCCACGCGGTCGAGAGCGCTTGGTTCGATCGATCCTGGGCGGGACGCTCACCCATGTCGCGGCGGAAGCGGCGGGGGTGTGCGAGCGCCCGGCACGCAAATGGGTGGCCCGCTTCGAGGCCGAGGGGACGGCAGGTCTTCTCGATCGCTCGTCCCGGCCCCATCGCCTCTTCCGTGCGACGCCGGGCGAGACCATTGTCCAGGTCGAAGTGCTGCGCCGCCAGCGCTGGACGGGCAAACGCATCGCACTGGAGCTGTCGCTTTCCCCGGCCACCGTCAGCCGCATCCTGCGCCGCCTTCGGCTCAGCCGCATGCGCGACCTGGAGCCCGCCGAGCCGGTGCGCCGCTACGAGCACGAGCGTCCCGGCGACATGATCCACCTCGACATCAAGAAGCTCGGCCGCTTCGATCGCGTCGGCCATCGCATCACTGGCGATCGCACAGGCCAGTCCAACGCCCGCGGCGTCGGCTGGGAGTTCGTCCATGTCGCCATCGACGACGCCTCGCGCCTGGCTTTCTCCCGCATCATGCCGGACGAGACGGCCGTCAGCGCCGTTGCTGTCCTCAAGGCTGCCATCGCCCACTACCAACGCCTCGGCATCACGGTTCGGCGCGTCATGACCGACAACGTCCTATGTCGGGACGCTTTGGGAAGCTTGAGCCAACAGATCTCCATCGCCGGCAGCTGCCAGCGTCGGCATTGAACTTGAGCCAGATGGCTCCCACCGTCAACGGGATCGCTCCCTGCCATAACAAACACAGGATCCATCGGCGCCGAGGCAACCGTGGTCCTCACCATCCTTAAGACGGGATACGCACCCAGGTGGAAGGCCCGAACATTATCTACAGGGTCGCATTCTGCGCCCTCACGGCACTTGCAGAGAGGGGTCCTTCCACCTGGCATCCGACCGCTCGAGGAACGGCCGGTATTCTGTCTCCGTCTTGATGACGGCATGAACGACCCGCGCCATCTTGGCGGTGAGCGCGGTCATGGCCTTCCGGCGCCTGTCGGCATCGCCCGCATGTCCTGCGACGTATTGGCCGAGCTTGTCACGGAAGCTGTTGTCGCATTGGCGCGCCGCCACCTGTGCGGCCATCCAGAGGGTTCGACGCAGACGGGCGTTGCCGTACTTCGACAGCTTGGTCCGCCCTCGAAAGGTGCCTGACTGGCACGTGGCGAGATCCAGACCGCAGAACTTCAGGAACTGGCGGTGATGGCGAAAGCGGCGCAGGTCGCCGGCTTCCGCCAGGATCGTCAGGGCGTTGATGGGGCCGATCCCCGGGATCTTGATCAAGAGCTGATAGTCCCGGTTCTGCGCCAACGTCGCTTGGGCGGTCTCCTCGATCCGGTTGCGCTGCTGGATGAGGCTTCGAGCCTGCGCGATGATCATGCGGAACATGGCGATCGCGGCGGCATCCGCGGGGACGGGCAAGGCGATCGACGAGCATGCCGTCTCGTAGATGTCGTTGATGAGGGCTGCCTTGGAGACCTTCCGGCCGACCAGAGGCCAAGCCTCTGCCGCGAAGGCCTCACGCCCCAGAACGGTGATGCTGCCGGGTGTGGGAAAGCGCTCGATCAAAGCCAGGAACCAGTCCGATCGGCTGTTGCCGGCGAAGCGAGCGATCTCAGGAAAGTAGAGCGGCAGATAGTGGGTCAGGATGCGGTGCCAGGTCTGCGTCTTGGCCTTCGAGATCGTCTCGTGGGTCTTCGACAGTTCCTGAAGGTCGTTGATGCCGGCCGCCAGCGGGTCGACATAGACCTGTGTCGCACCGATCCGCAGCATATGCAGGATGACCTGCGCATCCTTCGGATCATTTTTGTCCCAGCCGTTGTGGAGCGCTTCGCGCGTTCTGGCCAAGGCGACCGAGGAGATCAAGCGCAGCTCGAACCCTGCGGTCAGGAGCCGATGGGCCAGCGTGCGGTGGTAGTTGCCCGTCGCCTCGAAGCCGACGACGATCGGACGTCCGATGGCGGTGAGATCGTCCACCAGCCGGTCGTAGTCGGGCTTGGCTGCCATCACGGTCATGCGGCGTCGGCGGCCGCCCTCCGGTCGCTCGATCAGGATCTCCTGCCGATGCTTCGACATGTCGATCGCTACCAGCACGCTGCCGGTCGGAGTAAAAAGGCGTTTGGCCATGGTCGGTCACGCTCCAAAGTGTTGTCTCGACAACCTCACTTTAGAGACCTGTTGGCCGGCCATGGCCGCCTGAGAATGCCCTGCGCCCTATCGGGCTCCGCGCATCCTCAGGCGGCCCCAGCATCCGCTTCCCAATGTGCTACGGCTCCTGCTACATCTCCAAGGCCTTCCACCTCGCCTGCCGCGATCTCGGCCTGCGACACGTGCGGACCCGGCCCTACACGCCCCGAACAAACGGCAAGGCCGAGCGCTTCATACAGACCGCCCTGCGAGAATGGGCCTACGCCAGAGCTTACCCCTCGTCACGCCATCGTGCCGAAGCCTTGCCAGCCTGGATCCATGACTACAACTGGCACCGACCGCACGGCGGAATCCAACACGCCGTGCCCATCAGCCGTCTCGGCATCGACCGGAACAACCTGTTGAGGCTCCACAGCTAGCCGCCGTTTCCGAGCAGCCAGAGGGCGATCGCCACATTGCCCACGATGCCCACGATGGCGATCACCCCGATCACCAGCCATATGGCCTCGCGGCGCCCGTCGCGTTCGTCGGTCAATCGTCTGCTCCACGCTGCGCGGCCAGGGACCACACCTGGCTCCGAACCGGACGGCGGCCACTGCCACCGCGCCCCTCATACGAGGAAAGAGGCAGTGATTGCACCCCGCGCGGCCGGTTGACGCTCCGCCTCGCCAAGCGTTAAAGCCGAGGCCTCCAACGGTCGTCGATCCTGCGATCCGCAGGTGGCCGCGACCCACGGATGGGTGGCCGAGTGGTTTAAGGCAGCGGTCTTGAAAACCGCCGTGCGGGGAACCGTACCGTGAGTTCGAATCTCACCCCATCCGCCACCAACTACTTAAGTCGTTGATAAACCTGTAAGTGCATGACCCGTAAGGCAAAAATCGGCTCAACTGCTACACCGGACTGCTACGCCGGGGCTGGGGACGACATGCCAGACAGGCTCATGAAGCGGGGGGCGACATTCTACTTCCGCGCCCGCTACCCGACCGATCTGCGGGACCATTTCACCGCACGCGAACGGTGGAAGTCGCTGGGCACGGCCGACTTCCGAGAGGCCAAGCGATTGCTCGCCGTCGAAAATGTTCGCTTCGATGCGGAGATGGGCGAGCTGCGGACCCGCGCTGCATCGCCGGCAAGGGCCACCCTGACGCCCGAAGAGGTGAACCGGATTGCGGCGGCCTACTTCCACGACCTTATGTCCGAGGATGAAGAGCATCGCGAGGAAGGGCTGACCGACCGCGAGTTCCGCTCGAAAGGCGAGAGCTTGGACATCGTGAAGATCGAGGCAAAGGACGATCTGGCGCGCGGCAACACGCGGTTCTGGCAGGGGGAGTTCGACGACTGGTTGGGCTCGAACGGGCATCAGCTTGAACCGGCTTCGGCTGCTCACCGGACTGTGCTCAATCGGATGCTGAAGGAGTTCGTTCGGTTCCTCAACGCTTCCTCGGAGCGGCAAGAAGGCGAGGTGGTGGACACTCCACCGGCTCCGAAGCCTGAAGAGCTGGGGCCGACCGTTGGCGACCTGATCTACGACTACATGGCTGACCCATCGCGCAACCGCGCCCCGAAGACCGTCATGAGCTACCGCATCACGTTCGATGCGCTGGTTGAGCTGGTGGGAAAGGACAGGCGGGCGAGGGATGTGACCCGAGCGGACTGCGAGCGCATCCGTGACGTTCTCCTACGGCTCCCCTCGAACGCTCGCAAGAAGTTCCCCGGCGTGCCTCTGGCCACGGCAGTCGAGCTGGGTGCCCGCATCGAAGCGCCGACCTTGAGCCGGGGGTGAACCGCCCCGGGTTTGCCGGAGGCTGATTGGTTTGAGTCCTACGCGGCGATCGGAAATGCCTCAAGCTGGGCGTAGTATGCGGCCTCGGCTTCGGCTGGCGGGATGTTTCCGATGGGCTCGAGCA
>NZ_QYRN01000005.1 GCF_003583935.1 Aureimonas flava
ACCAACCTGACCCAGGGCCAGCGCGACCTGTTCGGAGCCCACACCTTCCACCGCCTCGACCGACCGGGAACCTTCCACCACAAATGGCCCCAGGCATGAGATGGGCGGAACGCGCGCAGGCCGCCGGGCGCCGCGTCGAAGGTCGCCGATCCTCGCATGGCGCCCTTGCTCTGTTATCGGTATCATGGTAGTCGGACAGTCAGGGAGAACGGAATGTCGCTGAAGCTTTTCGATCTGACGGGCCGCACGGCCCTCGTCACGGGTTCGGGCCAGGGCATCGGCCTGTCGCTCGCCGAAGGGCTCGCCCGCGCGGGCGCGCGGGTGGTTCTGAACGGACGCGACGCGGCCAAGCTCGAGGCGGCGGCCGGGCGCCTGCGCGCCGAGGGCGTCGCGGTCGAGATCGCCCCCTTCGACGTGACCGATATCGCGGCCGTGCAGGCCGGCGTCGACCGCGTCGAGGCCGAGATCGGGCCGATCGACATCCTGGTCAACAATGCCGGCATCCAGCGCCGCGCGCCGCTCGAGACCTACCCGGCCGAGACCTGGGCCGAGATCATGCGGGCCAACGTCGATTCGGTGTTCTTCGTCGGCCAGGCGGTCGCCCGGCACATGATCGGGCGCGGGCGCGGCCGGATCATCAACATCGCCAGCCTCCAGGCGCAGGCGGCGCGCTACTCCATCGCGCCCTACACCGCCACCAAGGGCGCGGTGCTGAACCTCACCAAGGGCATGTGCACCGACTGGGCCCGGCACGGGCTGCAGGTCAACGCCATCGGCCCGGGCTATTTCGAGACGCCGCTGAACCAGGCGCTGGTGGACGATCCGAAGTTCACCGAGTGGCTCCAGGTTCGCACGCCGACCGGCCGCTGGGGCAAGGTGGAGGAACTGCAGGGCGCCTGCATCTTCCTCGCCTCCGACGCGGCGAGCTTCGTCAACGGTCAGATCGTCTATGTCGACGGCGGGGTGCTGGCGACGCTCTAGACCTCGGTCGCCCGGCGGCTGGGAGGCCGCCGCGACCCCCTTTTTCGGAACTTCACGAACGCCATGGGAGGCAAGGGCATGAAGAACACGACACGACGCGGGGCCATCAAGGCCGCGTTCCTGGGCTCGCTCTGCGCGGCCCTCCTGGCCGCGGCGGCCCCGAGCCCCGCCGAGGCGGTCACGCTCGCCGACATCCAGAGCCGCGGCACGGTGCGCATCGGCGTCCTGACCGGGGCGCCCCCGATGGGCATGATCGACGAGAAGGGCAATCCGAGCGGCTACGACGTGGACGTGGCCAACCAGGTCGCCCAGTACATGGGCCTGCCGGTCGAGCTCGTCCCGCTGACGCCCCCGGCGCGCATTCCCGCGCTCCAGACCGGCCAGGTGGACTTCCTGGTCGCCACGCTCGCGCCCACCGGCGAGCGCGCCAAATCGGTGATGTTCACTTCGCCCTATTCCGCCTTCAACATGGTGATCGTCTCGGGCCCGAACGAGAAGTTCGAGAACCTCGACGCGCTGAAGGGCAAGCGCGTCGCCGTGAACCGCGGTTCCTCGCAGGAGACGGCGCTGCGTCGTGCCAACGTGGACGGGCTGGAGATCGTCGTCTTCGAGGACGATTCCACCTCCGCGCAGGCGCTCGTCGCGGGCCAGGTCGACGCCACCGCGCTGCCCTCCACCGTGGCCAACGGTCTCCTGCAGCAGGCACCGCAGGCCGGCCTCCAGATCGGCTTCACCTTCTTCCGCCAGGGCAATTCCATGGCGGTGCAACCGGGCGACTTCGACCTTCTCCAGTACCTCAACACCTCGATCTACCTGATGAAGGTGTCGGGCGAGCTGGACAAGATCGCCGTGAAGTGGACCGGCGATCCGCTTCCCGCCACGCTGCCCGCCTTCTGAGGCGCCCGGACGCCGGCCCCAGCGGCCGGCGTCCTTCCCCCTTCGCGCCGGATTCAACTCCCATGAACTACACGTTCCAGTTCGGCGTCCTGGCGCAATACCAGGACGAGCTCCTGGCGGGGCTGTGGCTGACGATCCAGATCTCGGTCTTCGCGATCGTCTGCGGCACCGCCTTCGGCATTCTCTTCGCCGCGCTGCGCTCCGTCGCCGGGCGTCCGGTGCGCATCCCGATCGACGCCTATGTCGAGCTAATCCGCAACACGCCCTTCCTGGTGCAGCTCTTCATCATCTATTTCGGCCTGCCGGCCGGCGGGATGCGGGTCAGCGCCATCACGGCCGCGCTGATCGGCGTCACCATCAATCTTGCGGCCTATTCCACCGAGATCGTGCGCGCCGGCATCGAGGCGATCCACAAGTCGCAGATCGAGGCGGGCGAGGCGCTCGGCTTCACCCGCGTCCAGATCTTCCGCTACGTGGTCATCATCCCGGCGCTGCAGAAGGTCTATCCGGCCCTCTCGTCCCAGTTCGTGCTGATGATGCTGGCGACCTCGATCTGCTCGGCGATCTCGGTGGGCGAGCTCACCGCCGCGGCCTCGTTCGTCCAGTCGCAGAGCTACCGCTCGTTCGAGGTCTACCTTGCCGTCACCGCCCTCTATCTCGTGCTGGCGCTGGCGCTGCGCGCGATCCTGGCGCTGATCGGTCTCTGGCTCTTCGGCCGGCGCACCGCGCGGCGCGCGCTCAAGCCCGTGGTGGAGGCGTCGGCATGATCTTCCGCTCGTTCGGCACGTCCGAGTTCCTGTTCCTCCTCCAATCGCTCCAGTGGACGCTGATCCTCACCGCGCTGGCGCTGGGCGGCGGCGGGCTCGTCGGCTTCTTTCTGGCGCTGGCCCGCGCGTCCCGGCTCCGGCCGCTGCGCATTCTGGCCGGCACCTATATCCAGGTGATCCAGGGCATCCCGGTCCTGATGATCCTGTTCCTGTCGTTCTACGGCCTGGCGCTTCTGGGCTACCGCCTGCCGCCGCTGGTGGCGGCCGGCATCTCGATGACGGTCTACGCCTCGGCCTATCTCGGCGAAATCTGGCGCGGCTCGATCCAGTCGGTTCCCAAGCAGCAATGGGAAGCTTCGGAATCGCTGGCGATGACGCGCGCCCAGCAATATCGCTACGTGATCCTGCCCCAGGCGGTCCGCCTGTCGCTGCCCTCGACGGTGGGCTTCGCCGTGCAGGTGGTGAAGAACACCTCGATCGCCTCGCTGATCGGCTTCGTGGAGCTCGCCCGCGCCGGCCAGCTCGTGAACAACGCCACCTTCCAGCCCTTCCGCGTCTTCGTGGTCGTGGCCGTCCTTTACTTCATCGTCTGCTACCCGCTGTCGCTCCTGTCCCGGCGGCTGGAGAGGAGGTTCCATGCCTGAGGTCGCCATTCGGGACGTGCGCAAGAGCTTCGGCGCGGTGGAGGTGCTCAAGGGCATCACCATGGAGGTCGATCGCGGCGAGGTGACCGCGCTGATCGGCCGCTCGGGCTCCGGCAAGTCGACCCTGCTTCGCTGCGTCAACGGGCTGGAGGCGATCAACGCCGGCTCGATCGAGATCGCCGGCCACCGGGTCGGCACCGACAAGGCTGGCCTGCGGGCGCTGCGGCGGGACGTCGGCATCGTGTTCCAAAGCTACAACCTGTTTCCGCACCTGTCGGTCGGCGAGAACATCATGCTCGCCCCGCGCATCGTGAAGTCCGTGTCGCGCGCCGAAAGCCGCACCACCGCCGAGGAGGTGCTGGCGCTCGTCGGCCTGTCGGAGAAGTTCGACAGCTATCCGGACGAGCTGTCCGGCGGCCAGCAGCAGCGCGTCGCCATCGCCCGCTCGCTGGCCATGCGGCCCAAGGTGATGCTGTTCGACGAGGTCACCTCGGCGCTCGACCCCGAGCTCACCGGCGAGGTGTTGGCCGTCATGGAAGAGCTCGCGGAAGGCGGCATGACCATGCTCCTCGTGACCCACGAGATGGGCTTCGCGCGGCGCGTCGCCAACACGACCGTGTTCATGCACCAGGGCCGCATCCACGAGGCGGGTCCCTCGCGCGAACTGTTCGAGAACCCCAAGACCCCGGAGCTCGCCCAGTTCGTGCGCTCCGACGTCAAGTAGGAACACCATGGCCACCGAGATCCTGCAGCTCTGCCCCCTGATGCCGTCGCTGGAGGCGGCGCTCGCCGAGCGCTTCACCGTCCACCGGTTCTTCGAAGCGGACGATCCCGAAGCGTTCCTGGATGGGAATGCCGGGCGCCTGCGCGGGGTGGTCACCGGCGGCCATCTCGGCCTGCCGACCGATCTCGCCGCCCGCCTGCCGGCGCTCGAGATCGTCGCCATCAACGGTGTCGGCTTCGACAAGGTCGACCTCGCGGAGGCCCGGCGGCGCGGCGTGCGCGTGTCCAACACGCCGGACGTCCTCACCGAGGACGTGGCGGACCTGGCCATCGGCCTCATCGTGTCCGCGCTGCGCCAGATCCCGCAGGGCGACGCGCATGTGCGCGCCGGGCGCTGGCTCGAGGGCGACCTGCCGCTGGGCTCCAAGGTCTCGCGCCGACGCTACGGCATCTTCGGCTTCGGACGCATCGGCCAGGCCATCGCCCGCCGGCTCGCGGGCTTCGACGCCGAGATCGGCTATGCCAGCCGCTCGCCGGTCGACACGCCCGTGCGCGCCTTTCCCGACATCGCCGCGCTCGCCGCCTGGAGCGACGTCCTGGTGATCGCCGCCTCGGCCTCGCCGGAAACGCGCAACGTGGTCGACGCGGCGGTGCTCGAAGCGCTCGGCCCTCGAGGCCTCCTCGTCAACGTGGCGCGCGGCTCGCTCGTCGACGAGCCGGCGCTGATCGCGGCGCTGGAGGCGGGCCGCATCGCCGGCGCGGCGCTGGACGTCTTCGCCGACGAGCCGCGCGTGCCCAATCAGCTCCTCGCGCTTCCGGGCGTCGTCGTCACGCCGCACATGGCCAGCGCCACCCATGAGACGCGCCAGGCGATGGCCGACCTCGTCCTCGCCAATCTCGACGCCCACTTCGCCGGTCGCGAGATGCCGAGCGCGCTCGTATGACAGGCGCCGGGCCGGAGGCGGCCGCGCGGCAGACCGCCGCCGCCGCTCCGCCGCCCGTCGTCGTGGTCATGGGCGTGTCCGGTGCCGGCAAGACCACGCTCGGCCGGATGCTGGCGGCGAGACACGCCTTCCGCTTCCTGGATGGCGACGACTTCCATCCGGCCGACAACGTCGCGAAGATGCGCGCCGGCATCCCCCTCGACGATTCCGACCGGGCGCCCTGGCTGCAGTGCCTTTCCGATATCCTGTCGCAAGCGGGCGAGCCGACGGTGCTGGCCTGTTCGGCATTGAAGGCCTGCTACCGGGAGGCGCTCGCCGCCCGCTGCCCGCAGGCGTTCTTCGTCCACCTCGCCGGCAGCCGGCAGGTGATCGGCGGGCGGCTCGCCGCGCGCTCCGGCCACTACATGCCGCCCTCGCTTCTCGCCAGCCAGATGGAGGCTTTGGAGGCGCCGAGGGACACGGATACGAGCGTCACGCTCGACTGCGGACGGCCCCTCGAAGAGCTGTGCGATGCCGTCCTCTTGGCGCTTGCGGCACGGCGCGCGGGCGCGGCTTGAACCATCTGTCGGAGGATCGCCGCGCTCGTCGGATGCGACGCGCCGCGCTCGAACGGAGCGCGCTTCGATAGCCCGCAGCCGTCCTCCGAAGATCATGAGCCCTCCCACGATCGGCGTGGTGGCGGTCGTCTCGCGCGCCTGTACGCCTGGCGGACACGTGCCGCCGGCCGACCGCGAGCGCATCGACGAGGCCGCCCAGGCTGTCGGCTACCGGCCGAACATCGTCGCCCGGTCCCTCTCGACACGCCGCGCCAACACCATTGCCGTCGCCATGACGCGTCCGGGAACGCGTTCCTTGCCGACCGTCCGCAACGGTCTCGGGAACGAGCTGCAGGCGACGGGCTCCAGATGCTCCTGTTTCTGACCGGCCCCCACACAGATCCCGATCCGCCGATCGACGCGCTCCCGCGCCACCGGCTCGACGCCATCGTCCTGTCGGCGATCCGCTTCTCCCGTGCTGGATGCCACTTGCTGTCCCGTCCGCTCCGATCCTCGCGGTCGGATAGGGCGCGGCGACACCGAACATCCTGACAGGACGCCCCGTCCTCTCCGGAGCGGTGAACCTGCCGTCCACGATCTGGATTCTCCGGGAGCCGGGCGTGGCAGCCTCGATCGACGGAGGACCATGCTGTGGCGCTGACGGCAGCTATCGAGGTGGTCGCGCTCCAGCGGGGTCTTGCGAGCGCCAGGACCTTCGTCTTCCACATTGGACGGAACGAGTCCATGCCCGCGCTGGTTGTGTCCGAGCGGGCGGCGCGCAGGCTGCCGGTGGCGGCCTCGCTCCGCATCACCGCCGCCCGCGTCGAGTAGGGAAAGCTGATGGTGCCGGACGTCCCGATCGCCCTGCCGCCACGGCTCGTCATCCTTATGGCAGCCCGCCGGATCGTCGCCGGGCTCGCCGCCAACGTCGTAAAAGGCTGGGAAGCAGGGCGCGACAGGGAAAGGGAGGCCCGCCGCGATGGTCGACATCTCCGAATGGGGTCGGTGGCTTCTCTCGCCCCTGTCGGGCGCGAGCCACCACGAGATCGCGCCATGGGCCTACTGGCACGCGCGCATGATGGTGATGGGGTGGGGCGTGCTTCTGCCCCTGGGCATGATCGTCGCTCGATTCTTCAAGATCGTGCGAGCGTCCGACTGGCCGGCGACGCTCGACCGCAAGTTCTGGTGGCACGCCCACCTGACGTTTCAGATCGCCGGCATCGGCGTCATGACGCTGGGACTGTTGCTTGCCTACGGGCGGGGCGAGGGCGCCTCCGAACTGGCGCGCCTCCACCACCTCGTCGGCTGGACCGTCGTTCTGATGGGGTGGTCCCAGGTCCTGGGCGGCCTGCTGCGCGGCACCAAGGGCGGACCCACCGGCACGACGATCCGCGGCGACCACTACGACATGACGCTTCGCCGGGTCGTCTTCGAGTATCTGCACAAGTTCGGCGGCTGGGCCACCCTGCCACTCGTCGTCGTCACCACCACGATCGGTCTCGTCATGGTCGATGCTCCACGCTGGATGCCGCTCCTGATCGGCGGATGGTGGGGAGGACTGGCCCTCGCGTTCGTCCTCCTGCAGCGACAGGGATGCTGCATCGACACCTATCAGGCGATCTGGGGTCCGGAACCCGTGCATCCGGGAAACGCCAGGATGCCGATCGGATGGCGTGTCACGCGTCGCTGACACCGCACAGGCACGCCACGCGGCACGGCAGCCACCGGCGATCCGCGGCCGCCGCGGCAAAGCTCGGCGCGACTGTCGAACCCGGCCGCAAGCGGACGGTATCTCCCCCGGCGAGATCGCCGACGGGCCCTCGCATAGGGGAGATCCCGGCAATCGCCTCAGCCGCGAGCTGCGTTGTCCGCGGCATCCACGCAAACGTCGTGTTGATCGACCAAAATGCCAAGTCAGCACACGCCACTGCGCGTGGGTCTCGACAATTCAACGGCAGCTTCGGTAATCGGAAGTGGCGCGCCCGAAAGGATTCGAACCTCTGACCCCCAGATTCGTAGTCTGGTGCTCTATCCAGCTGAGCTACGGGCGCCTGGAACGGTTGGGTTGGCCCCGGCCGTTCGTGAGGGGTAACTAGACAAGTCGCGGGGCGATTGCAAGCGATTCTGCGAGGGTGCCGCGCGGTTCGTGGCAAGGCCCTGAATTTGATGTGGTTCCGTGACGTCCGGGGCCGTTCAGCCGACGGCGGCGGGCAGGGCGCCTGGGAGGTCGATCTCGAAGCGTGCGCCGGGCGTGGTGGAGGGCGCGAGGCGGATCTGGCCGCCGTGCGCCTTCACGATCTCGGCGGCGATCGCAAGACCGAGCCCCGTGCCCCCCGCCCGGGTCGAGCCGCGAAAGGCCTGGAACAGGTGATCGCGCGCCGCCGGGCCGAAGCCGGGGCCCGTGTCCTCCACGACGAGGCGCAGCATGCGGCCCTCGGGCGTTTCCGTCCGGACGCTGACGCGGCGCACCACCGCGTCCTCCGCTTCCCCCTCCATGGCCTGGACCGCGTTGCGCACGAGATTCGACAGGGCGCGGAAGAACTGCTCGGGATCGAGGTCGACCTCGAGCGCCGGGGGCACGGCGTTGTCGAGCTCGATCCCCCGGTCGGGCGTCACAAGCTGCGTCTCGAAGATCTCGTCCACCAGGCGGTGTAGGAGGGTGCGCCGGCGCACCGGCCGGCTCTCGGCGGCCTGGCCGTAGGCCAGCACCGACTGGGTGTAGTGCAGGGCCCGGTCGAGGCTGCGGATCAGGACGGGGGTGAATCGCTGCACCTGCGCGTCCGGCACGTCGGCGAGCCGGTCGGAGATGAGTTGGGCCGAGGCGAGGATGTTGCGCAGGTCGTGGTTGATCTTGGAGACCGCGAGGCCAAGATCGGCGAGGCGCCGCTGCTGGCGCAGCGTGTCGGCGAGCACGCCCTGCATGCCGGCGAGTTCGCGCTCGGCGATGCCGAGCTCGTCTAGCCGGCCGCTCGGGCTGAGAATCAGAGACGGGTCCTCCGGATCGGCGCCGAATCGCACGAGGGCACGCGTCAGCGCGCGCACTGGGCGCAGCAGGAACAGGCTGATCGCGCCGAACACCAGAAGGCCGGTGAAGCTCGCGACACCGAGCGACAGGAGAAGGATGTTGCGCGAATAGAGCCGCATCGCCCGGCGGAGCGGCGCCTCGTCGAAGACGATCTCGCCGCTCATCGTGCCGTCGCCGATCTCGCCGACCAGGCGGATGGTGCGGGGGCGGTGGCTGAGGAGCGTGCCGAAGGCAGCCCAGACCGCATCGAGGCTGCCCTCCTGCGTCAGGTCGACCTGCTCGTCGACGCCGGCAAGGTCCGGCACCCGGGCGAGGAGTTGCGTGCTGCCGGGCCGGCGGATGGCGATCAGCCGCGCGTCCAGGGCGTGCAGCAGTTCGCTTTCCTGATCGGGCGACAGGAGGAGGCCGCCTTCGGCGAAGTCCGCCATGAGGGTGGCCACGGACACGGTCTCCAGCTTGGACTGGAGCCAGTCGACGCGGAACCGGGCGATGGAGGGAACGAACACCAGCACCTCGGCTCCCATCACCGCCAGCACGGTGAGGGCGAAGAGGCGCGAGGACAGGCGCTTGGCGAAGGGCGGGCGCGAACCTTCCCTCGGCTTCGCGTCATGTAGGGGCTGTGTCATCGTGGTTCCGGCGGCCGTGAGGGGCCGGCGCAGGAGATAAGGGGAACGCGGGGCAAGCCTAGGCCATCGCCCGGGCGCGGTCATCCGCAAACGTATCGCGCGCGTCCGGAACCGCGCGGCGGGCTTAACGAACCCTGGCCGGCGCCCGCCGGGTGCTCGCGCCGCTGCCGGCCCGGACCGCCGATCGGGCGGGGGCGATTGACTTATCCCCCGCCACAACCCTATAAGCGCGCCCACAGACGGATGCCGGGTCGGATGGGGCTTGCCCATGCGGATCTTTCGTGCGTTCGACGTTCGATTTGAACCCATAGAAGATCAAGAGGTCCGCGGGTCCCCCGCGGTAAACGTCCATGAAGCGCACTTATCAGCCCTCCAAGCTCGTCCGTAAGCGCCGCCACGGTTTCCGCGCCCGCATGGCCACGACCGGCGGCCGCAAGGTGATCGCCGCCCGTCGCGCGCGCGGCCGCAAGCGCCTGTCGGCTTGAGCCGAGGCGCGCCCGGCTCCGGCGGACCGCCGATTTCCAGACTGACCAAGCGCGCCGAGTTTCTGGCCGCGAGACGGGGCCGTCGATTGACCGGCCCCTTCTTTTTGATCGAGGCTCTGGACCGCGCCGACGGTCGCGGCGCCCGCTACGGCCTCACCGTGACCCGCAAGGTCGGAAACGCCGTGGAGCGCAACCGCATCCGTCGACGTCTTCGTGAGGCGATCCGCACCGTGTGCGGGGCTGACATGGCGTCCGGCTTCGACTATGTGATCGTCGCCCGTCGCGAGCTTCTGACCCTGCCGTTCGACACGCTCACGGGCGAGCTTTCGAGACGCGTCGCCAAGGTGAAGGCGTCCAGGCAAGCGCCCGCAACGCCTCCCCCGGGGACCTGACTCCATGGAAAACAGCCGCAATTTCCTGATCGCCATGGCGCTTTCGATCGCCGTTCTGGTCGGGTGGCAGTTCCTCGTCATCAATCCGCGCATGGAGGCCGAGCGCCTCGCCGCGCAGGACGCGCCCGCCACGCTGCAGACGCCGACGACGCCCGCCGGAACCGAGCAGCAGGGCGCGGTCTCGCCGGCCGGGCGCGAAAGCGTGGTGCCGACGACGCAGACGCCCGAAGTCTCCGGCCAGACGCGCGAGGCCGCGCTCGCCGCGAGCCCCCGCGTCGCCATCGACACGCCCTCGCTGTCGGGCTCGATCAACCTGCAGGGCGCGCGCCTCGACGATCTGCGCCTGAAGAACTATCACGAGACGGTGGACGACAGCTCGCCCACGATCGTGCTCCTGTCGCCCGAGACGATCGGCGCCAACGCCTATTTCATGGAATTCGGCTATTCGGGCCAGGGCGCCGGCGCGCTGCCGGGCCCGTCCACGCTCTGGCAGGCCGAGGGCGGCCAGACCCTGACACCGCAGACGCCCGTGACGCTGAAGGCGACCAACGAGGCCGGCGTGACGTTCACCCGCCGCATCTCGGTGGACGACCAGTCGATGTTCACGGTCGATGACAGCGTGCGCAACGACGGCGCTGCGGCCGTCACCCTGTCGCCCTACGGGCGCACGGTGCGCTTCTCCAAGCCTGAGCACGCCGCCGCCTTCGTGATCTTCGAGGGCCTGATCGGGAATCTCGGCGAGGACGGCCTCCAGGAGGTCACCTACAAGAAGATCGAGGACGAGGCCCGCGTCTCGCCGGCCAAGACGTCGATCGGCTGGCTCGGCATCACCGACAAGTATTGGGCGACGGCGCTGGTTCCCTCAACCGGCATCGCCTCGTTCCAGCCGAACTTCCGCTACTCGGCCGACGGCCGCGCCTTCTACCAGTCGGACTATCTCGCCGATCCGATCACGATCCAGCCCGGCGCCGCGATCGATACCACGACCCGCGCCTTCGCCGGCGCCAAGGTGGTGGACACGATCAACGGCTACCAGGAGACGCTCGGCATCGCCCATTTCGGCCAGCTGATCGACTGGGGCTGGTTCTATTTCATCACCGAGCCGATGTTCCACTACATCGACTGGCTCTACCGCTTCACCGGCAATTTTGGCGTGGCGATCCTGATCGTCACCGTCACGCTGAAGCTCCTGTTCTTCCCGCTGGCCTCCAAGTCGTACCGCTCGATGGCGCGCATGAAGACCGTGCAGCCCAAGATTGCCGAACTGCGCGAGAAATATGCCGACGACCGGACCAAGCAGCAGCAGGAGATGATGCGGATCTACAAGGAGGAGAAGATCAACCCGGCGGCGGGCTGCTGGCCGGTGCTGGTCCAGATCCCCGTGTTCTTCGCCCTCTACAAGGTGCTCTACGTCACCATCGAGATGCGGCACGCGCCCTTCTTCGGCTGGATCCAGGACCTGGCGGCGCCCGATCCGACCAGCGTGTTCAACCTCTTCGGGCTGATCCCGATCACCCTGCCGCACCTCCTGATGGTAGGCATCTGGCCGATCCTGATGGGCATCACGATGTTCATCCAGATGAAGCTGAACCCGACGCCGCCGGATCCGGCGCAGCAGATGATCTTCACCTGGATGCCGATCATCTTCACCTTCATGCTGGCCTCGTTCCCGGCGGGACTGGTGATCTACTGGACCTGGAACAACACGCTCTCGATCACCCAGCAGACCGTGATCATGAAGCGGCACGGGGCCAAGATCGAGCTGTGGGACAACCTACGCGACACGTTCCGGCGCAAGAAGGCGAGCTGACGGGGCAGCGGACGGCGCCTCCGGGCGCCGCCCGCCCAGGCCGCAGACCCGAGCGGTGGACGCGCCGCCGGGGAGGCCGTAAGAAGCGGCCATGTCCCTCGGTCCCGATCCCCGCGCGGTGCATCCCGTGCCCGCCCACCAGCGCATCGTGTTCCTGCGCAACGTCGTCTCGGCGCCCAATGTCGAGATCGGCGAATACACCTATTACGACGACCCGGAGGCGGCGCTCCTCTTCGGCACGCGCAACATCCTCCACCACTACGCGTTCCTGGGCGATCGGTTGGTGATCGGCCGGTTCTGCGCCATCGCGACCGGCGCGCGCTTCGTGATGAACGGGGCCAACCATGCGATGTCCGGCTTCTCCACCTTTCCCTTCAACATCTTCGGCGAAGGCTGGGAGGAGGGGTTCGAGCTCGGCTCGATCACCGCCGGGCTGAAGGGCGACACCATGGTGGGCAACGACGTGTGGATCGGCGCCGACGCGCTGATCCTGCCGGGGGTGCGGATCGGCGACGGGGCCATCGTGGCGGCGTCCAGCGTCGTGTCGCGGGATGTCGCACCCTATTCGATCGTCGCCGGCAACCCCGCTGCGGAACGGCGTTTGCGCTTCGAGCCGCGTGTGATCGAGCGGCTGCTGGCGCTTCGCTGGTGGGATTGGCCTGCCGAGAAGGTCGGCCGCAACCTCGCCGCCATCCGCGGCGCCGACATCGACGCGCTGGAGAAGGCCGCATGAGCGAGACGACGCAGACGCAAGCGCCGGAGATGGACGGGGGCGAGGCGCGCCGCCTGTTCTTCGCGCGGCCCTGGGTGTTCATCCGCGGCGTGCCCGCGATGAAGTTCCTGCCGCCCGAAGGGCCGCCGGAGGTCGCCTTCGCGGGCCGCTCGAATGTCGGCAAGTCGTCGCTGATCAACGGCATCGTCGGACAGAAGGGGCTCGCGCGCACCTCCAACACGCCGGGGCGCACGCAGGAGCTCAACTACTTCGTGCCCGACGGCTTCTCGGGCGAGGCGGGCGACCTGCCGCCGGTCGCCATGGTGGACATGCCGGGCTACGGCTATGCGCAGGCCCCCAAGGAGCAGGTCGACGCCTGGACCAAGCTCGTCTTCGACTACCTGCGCGGCCGCGCCACGCTGAAGCGCGTCTTCGTGCTGATCGACGCCCGCCACGGCATCAAGAAGAACGACGCCGACGTGATGACGCTGCTCGACAAGGCGGCGGTGTCCTACCAGATCGTGCTGACAAAGGCCGACAAGATCTCCGCGCTCGCTCTGCCCAAGCTCGAGGCGGCCACGCGCGAGGCGATCCGCAAGCGGCCGGCGGCCTATCCGGCCATCATCGCGACCTCGTCGGAGAAGGGCTTCGGCATCGAGGAAGTCCAGTCCGCGATCGCCGGCTTCGCCGAGGTCAAGGACTGAGAATCGAATCGAGCTCCGCCGCGAGGCCGGCGGGGAAGAGGGGCGGATCGCCGCGTCGCAGCGCCGAGGTCGCGAACCAACGCGCGACGCAGGGCACCCCGTCCATGAACCGGACGGGCTCGGCCGTGTCGAACCGGCGGTCCAGGATGCGGATCGGTGCACAGAAGACGATCTCGTGGCCGCTGGCGCCTTCGTGCACGAAGAGGTTCTCGAACACCCGCCAGGGGCCGATGAGCGCGACCCGGGCGTCCAGTTCCTCCGCGAACTCGCGCAGAAGGGCGGCCTCCCGCGTTTCGCCGAACTCGACCGAGCCACCGAGAGGGCGCACGCCCCGCAATCCGCCGGCATCGTCGCGGACCTCCGCGGCCAGAAGCCGGCCCTCCACGAGCGGCAGTCCGAGAACCTTGACCCGGATCGACCGCGGGGGACGCCACGTCGTCAAGAGCGCGGGCCGTATCCGGCCATGAACAGGGCGACGGCCGCGTCGACGATACGCGCCATCTCCCGGTCCTCGAGCGGCGGAGCCTCGTCGTCGAAGAAGCGGCGGCGCAGGGCGCCGGCGGTGGCGAGCTCGACGAACTGGGCCGCAGCCAGGGCGATGTCCGCGATCTCGAGCGTTCCAGCGGCGCAGGCCTTCTCGAGATAGGCCGACAGGAGCGCGAGGCCGCGCTGCGGCCCGTGGCGGTAGAACTCGCGCCCGAGCTCGGGCATGCGGGCGGCGACCGCGATCACCGTGCGCTTGGCGTGCATGGCCTCCGGGGACATCACCAGACGCGCTAGGCGGAGTCCGTAGCGCCGGAGCGTGTCGGCCGGCTCGCCCGGATCGGTCAGGAGGGCTTCGACCTCGGCCAGATATGCTTCCCGCTCGCATTCGATCAGGGCGCGGAACAGGTCTTCCTTGGACCGGAAGTAGACGTAGAGCGTCGATTTGGAGACGCCCGCCTCGCGCACCACGTCGTTCATCGACGCCGCGTCGAAGCCGAGCCCGACGAAGGCCCGGCGTGCGCCTTCGAGAATCTGGCGCCGCTTCGCCGGGTCCTCGCCGGCCGCCGTTCGGCGATCGCAGGGGATCGGGGCGGGCGAGTCGATTCGAGGAACTGCGGTCACGGTTTGGGGACCATTTTTCGCTAAGGATGCCGAAATAATCGCGACGGGGATCGGGATGCACCCTTGCCCTGCCCTGTCATCACGTCTATGTCAACGTCGAACCGAACGGTTCGGTTCGATTTGGGTTCTGCCACTATGTCGAAATCCGCGTCGCAAAAGTCAAATCCTTCCGAGCAGCCGGAGCGCACGGCCGACGCGCCGAAGCTCGAGGTGGTCGGCCGCAAGACCGGCGAGGCCGCGCCTGCGTCCGAGAAGCCCGCGGAGGTCCCACCGGCCAAGCGCAAGGGCGGTATCGGCAAGCGCCTGCTGCTGCCGCTGATCGTGGTCGCGGCGCTGGGCGGCGGCGCGTGGTACGGCCACCAGTGGTGGGTCGACGGGCGCTTCCTCGTGTCCACCGACGACGCCTATGTGGGCGCCGACATGGCGGTGATGATCCCCAAGGTCACCGGCTACGTCCGCGCCGTGCCGGTGATCGAGAACCAGGCGGTGAAGGCGGGCGATCCGATCGTCGAGATCGATCCGGCCGACTACCAGCTCGCCCTGCGCTCGGCGCAGGCGAAGATCGATTCGCAGAAGGCCGCCATCGGCAGCATCGAGGCGCAGCGCGAGGCGGCCATGGGCCAGGTCGGCGAGGCGGAGGCCAACGTGACCGTGGCCGAGGCCTCCGTCGGGCAGGCGGACCTCGATCTGCGGCGGGCCGAGCAGCTCGCCCGCAGCGGCGCGGGCGCCCAGGCGCCGCTCGACCAGGCGCGCTCGGCCAAGGCCGAGGCCGACGCCAAGCTCATCGGCGCCAAGGCCTCGGTCACCTCCGCCCAGGCCAATGTCGGCGTGCTCGACGCGCAGATTACGCAGGGCAAGACCACGCTCGAAGGGCTCGAGGTCGCCCGCGACCAGGCGGCGCGCGATCTGTCCTTCACCACGCTGCGCGCGCCCTACGACGGCGTGGTCGGCAACCTGTCGGTGCAGACGGGCGACCTCGTCTCGCCCAGCCGCCGCCTGGCCTCCGTGGTGCCGCTCGACAAGGTCTACGTGGACGCGAACTTCAAGGAGACGCAGCTCCACGAGATCCAGGTCGGCGAGAGCGTGCGCATCGAGGTGGACGCCCTGCCGGGCGTCGAGGTGAAGGGGACCGTGGTCTCGCTCGCCCCGGCCTCGGGCTCGGTGTTCTCGCTGCTGCCGGCCGACAACGCCACCGGCAACTTCACCAAGATCGTCCAGCGGGTGCCCGTGCGCATCGCGATCGATCCGGCCGACGCGGCCAAGGGCAACCTACGCCCGGGTCTGTCGGTGACCGCATCGGTGGACACGCGCACCGCCCCGGCCGGCTCGCACGCGCTGGCCGAGGCGAACTGACCCTTCCCACCTGACGGCCGGCCCCCGGGAGGGGCCGGCGAGGCAGAGGCCCATGTCCTCGATCACCGCCCAGCCGTCCGCCGCCCTCGGCGCCACGGACAAGGTCCCCGCGCGCCGGGTCCTGGCCTTCATGGCCATGGTCTTCGGCATGTTCATGTCGATCCTCGACATCCAGATCGTCTCGGCCTCGCTGGCCGAGATCCAGGCCGGCCTGTCCGCCTCGTCCGACGAGGTGGCCTGGGTCCAGACGGCCTATCTGATCGCCGAGGTGATCATGATCCCGCTGTCCGGGTTCCTCGCCCGGATGCTGTCGACGCGCGTCCTGTTCACGCTGGCGGCGGCGGGCTTCACGGCCGCCTCGGCGCTGTGCGCGACCGCCACCAACATCGACCAGATGATCCTCTACCGCGCGCTGCAGGGTTTCATCGGCGGCGCGATGATCCCCAGCGTCTTCGCGGCGGCCTTCACCATCTTCCCCCCGTCCAAGCGCGCCGTGGTGTCGCCGATGATCGGCCTCGTGGCGACGCTGGCGCCCACGATCGGCCCGACGGTCGGCGGCTATCTCAGCCACGCGATGAGCTGGCACTGGCTGTTCCTGGTGAACGTGCCCTTCGGCATCGTGGTGACCCTGGCGGTCTGGAATCTTGTGGACTTCGACAAGCCCGACCTGTCGCTGTTCTCCCGCTTCGACTGGTACGGCCTGTTCGGGATGGCGGCGTTCCTCGGCGCGCTGGAATACGTGCTGGAGGAAGGACCGCTCGACGACTGGTTCGAGGACGAGGTCATCGTCGTGATGTCCGTGGTCCTGGTGCTCGGGGCGCTCCTGTTCTTCTGGCGCGCCTTCACCGCCAAGGAGCCGATCGTCGATCTCACGGCCTTCCGAAACCGCAACTTCGCCTTCGGTTCGCTGTTCTCCTTCATCATGGGCGTCGGCCTCTACGGCCTCACCTATCTCTATCCGGTCTATCTCGGGCGCATCCGCGGCTACGATTCGCTGATGATCGGCGAGACCATGTTCGTGTCGGGCATGGCGATGTTCTTCACCGCGCCGGTGGCGGGCAAGCTGTCCACCAAGCTCGACCCGCGCGTGATGATGGTGATGGGCTTCGCCTCGTTCGGGCTCGGCACCTGGCTGATGACCGGGCTCACCCACGACTGGGACTTCTACGAGCTCCTGATCCCGCAGATCCTGCGCGGCTTCGGGCTGATGATGGCGATGGTGCCGATCAACAACATCGCGCTCGGCACGCTGCCGCCCCAGGTCATCAAGGGCGCGTCGGGCCTCTACAACCTGACGCGAAATCTCGGCGGCGCCGTGGGTCTGGCGCTGATCAACACGATGATCAACGACCGCACCGCGCTGCACTACGACCGCCTGGCGGAGCGCGTGCGCTGGGGCAGCCAGGTGACCGAGGAACGCATGGCGGACATCGCGGCCAACCTGTCGGCCGCCGGGATCGACGGCAACCAGGCGGCGATCGGGCAGATGGTGCAGCTCGTGAAGCGCGAGGCCTCGGTGATGGCCTTCTCCGACGTGTTCCTGTTCCTGACGGCGCTGTTCGTCGCCCTGTGCCTCCTGTGCGTGTTCGTCCAGAAGCCGCAGTCGGGCGTCAAGGTGGACGCGCACTGACGCGGCGCGCCCTCCCGGCTCAGCGACGCGCGAAGTCGTCGAGCCGGGATCGGATCCGCCGGAAGAGGTCGCGATAGGCGTCGAGGATCTGCCCTCTGCTGCCGGTCACGGCGGAGGGGTCGGGCATCGGCCAGAACTCCACCGCGGTCGCGTCGGTCTCGGTCGCGCTCATCGCCGCGTGGTGGGCCTCGGGCGACAGGGTGACGATCAGGTCGAAGAACCCGTCGGCCAGGTCCTCGTATTTTTGCGGCTTGCGGTCGCCCAGGGTCAGGCCTTCCTCGGCCAGGATCACGTCCACGAAGGGGTCGCGCTCGCCGTCCTTGACGCCGGCCGAGGCGACGTAGGTGCCGGGCAGGACCGAGCGCGCGATGGCCTCCGCCATGGGCGAGCGGATCGCGTTCATCCCGCAGACGAACAGGATCGATCCCGGCCGTTTGGCGGCCTCGCCCGCATCGCTCAAGGGCGGGCCCTCGAACTGCTGCGGCTGCTCTGCCGGTGAACCATCGCAGCCCCTCGCTTCAGTTGCGCCGGTGCAGGACGCAGATCAGCGTGAACAAGCGCCGCGCCGTGTCCTTGTCGAGCGTGATCTTGCCGGCCAGGCGCTCCCGCAGGAGATCCGAGCCGTCATTGTGGATGCCGCGTCGCCCCATGTCGATGGCCTCGATCTGCGAGGGCGTGGAGGAGCGGATCGCCTCGTAGTAGCTGTCGCAGATCAGGAAATAGTCCCGGATCACCCGCTTGAACGGGGTGAGCGACAGGTGATGGGCCGCCAGCGCATGCCCCGTCTCGTCGGCGATCTCGAACACGAGGCGCCGGTCGGCCAGCGCCAGCTTCAGCCGGAAGCGCCCGCCCTCCAGCCCCTCGGGCTCGAAGACGTTCTCCTCGATCAGGTCGAAGATCGCCACGGCGCGCTCGTGCTCGACGTCGGGCGAGGCGCGCCCCACCGTCTCGTCCAGGTCCACCGCGATCAGCTTGCCCGCGCCCGCCATCGTCGCCCCCTAGAGGTTCAGCCGCACCGCGACCGAGCGGGCGTGCGCGTCGAGCCCCTCGACGTGGGCGAGCTCGATGGCGGCGGGGCCGAGCGCGCGCAGCGCCCCGGCCGAAAGCTGGAGGATCGAGGTGCGCTTGACGAAGTCGAGCACCGACAGGCCGGACGAGAAGCGGGCCGAGCGGGCCGTCGGCAGGACGTGGTTGGAGCCGCCGACATAGTCGCCGATCACCTCGGGCGTATGGCGGCCGAGGAACACAGCGCCCGCGTTGCGGATGCGCCCGAACAGCGCTTCCGGGTCGGCGGTGGCGATTTCCAGGTGCTCGGCGGCCAGGCGGTCGGCAAGCGGCGGCGCCTCGCGCAGGAGATCGGAGACGACGATCGTGGCGCCGAACTCGTCCCAGCTCGCGCGCGCCGTCTCGGCGCGCGACAGACGCGCGAGCTGGCGCTCCACCGCGGCCTCCACGGCGTCGGCGAAGGCGGGGGAATCGGTCAGCAGGATCGACTGCGCCGACCGGTCGTGCTCGGCCTGGGCCAGGAGATCGGCGGCGATCCAGTCGGGATCGTTGTCGGCGTCGGCGATCACCAGGACTTCGGACGGGCCGGCGATCATGTCGATGCCGACCGTGCCGAACACCTGCCGCTTGGCGCTCGCCACGTAGGCGTTGCCGGGGCCGACGATCTTGGCGACGGGTGCGATGGTGGCGGTGCCGTAGGCGAGGGCGGCGATCGCCTGCGCGCCGCCGACGCGGTAGATCTCGTCCACCCCGGCGATGCGCGCGGCGGCCAGCACCAGCGGGTTCAGCGCGCCGCGCATGGCCGGCACCACCATGGCGATGCGCTCCACGCCCGCCACCTTGGCCGGCACGGCGTTCATCAGGACCGAGGACGGATAGCTCGCCGCGCCCCCGGGCACGTAGAGGCCGACCGATTCCACCGCCGTCCAGCGGCTGCCGAGCACGGCGCCGATCGCGTCCTCGTAGCGGTCGTCGCGCGGGCGCTGGCGCTCGTGGTGGCTGGCGATGCGCCGATGGGCGAGGGTCAGCGCCTCCAGCGTCTCGGGGGCGGTCGCGGCGTGGGCGGCCTCGATCTCCGCCTCGCCGACACGCAGCGTCCCGGGCGTCAGCGAAAGCTGGTCGAACCGTTCGGTATAGGCGATCAGCGCCGCGTCGCCGTCGTGGCGCACCGCGGCCACGATGTCCCGGACGGTCGCCTCGACATCGGCCGAGGCCTCGCGCTTGGCGCCGAGAAGGTCGCGAAACCGGGCTTCGAAGTCCGGCTCGGCGGCGTTCAGCCTCTGGGGCAAGGCGCGGATCTCCCTCGGGCCGTCCGGTTCGGGCGCCGGCGAAGCGCCCTCAGACCGGGTGCGCCGGCCGCGACGGGGTACTCCAGGACGCGCCGAGATCGGTCAGCTGGACCTCGATGCATTCGACTTGGAGCCTTATCGCGGCTTCCCCGGCGAACACAAGCTCGATCGAACCGGAGGGCGCCTCGCCCTCGTGCCAGCGCAGCGCCATGAGCGACAGGATCTCTTCCGGCGCGCCCGGATCGATGCCCGTGCGGCTGGCCGACAGGACGCGGTCGAGCCGCAGGACGCTGCGGCGCCGCTCGCCGGGCTCCGGCCTCGCGAACCATCGCCGTGGCTTGGCGGTCTCCCAGGCGAAGCGGTTCATCGGCACGAGGAGCCGGCCGGCGCGCCCGTCGAGTCGGAGGTCGCCGGCGCGCAGGACCGCGTCCTGGCAATGGGCCGAGACGATCGCGAGGTCGTCCGCGTCGAGGGCGTTGAGTCGGATCTGATCCATCGTGTCGGGTCTCGTGAGCATGCCGGCGCATCTAGCGCGATCCGGCGCCCGGACAGGGGCGCCGGATCGAACGGGAGCCGCTCAGCCCGTTCCCTTCTCCCCGAGCGCCGCGAGCACCCGCGCCCAGGACCGCTGACCCTTGGCGAAGGAGGTCATCTCGTACTTCTCGTTGGGCGAATGGATGCGGTCGTCGCCGAGGCCGAAGCCGATCAGCAGCGAGGGCATGCCGAGGCGCCGCTTGAACTCGCCCACCACGGGGATCGAGCCGCCCATGCCGATCATCACGGCGGGCTTCGGCCACTCGTCGGAGAGCGCCTCGCGCGCCGTCTGCAGGACCGGCGAATCGAAGGGAAGCTGGATCGCCGGCGAGCCGCCGTGCTCGTGGAACTTGGCGGTGCAGTCGGCCGGCAGGCGCTCGCGCACGAAGGCGCGGAAGCTCTCGCGGATCGCCGCCGGGTCCTGGTCGAAGACCAGGCGGAACGACACCTTGGCCTGCGCCTCGGCCGCGATCACCGTCTTGAAGCCCTTGCCGGTGTAGCCGCCCTCGATGCCGTTGACCTCGGCGGTGGGCCGCGACCAGGTCTGCTCCAGCACCGAGCGTCCCCGTTCGCCCGCCGGCACCGACAGGCCGACCGAGCCGAGGAATTCCTGTTCCGAGAAGGGCAGCTCGTCCCAGACCCGGCGCACGTCCTCCGGCAGGTCCGGCACCCCGTCGTAGAAGCCGGGCAGGGTGACGCGGCCTTCCTCGTCGTGCAGATCGGCGAGGATCCTGGCGAGCACGCGGATCGGGTTGGCGGCGGCGCCGCCGAAATAGCCGGAATGCAGGTCCATCGAGGCGGCGCGGATCGTCACTTCCTCGCCGACCAGCCCGCGCAGGCCGGTGGAGATCGCGGGCGTCTCGCGGTCCCACATGTTGGTGTCGCAGATCAGCGCCACGTCGGCGGTGAGTTCCTGTCGGTTGGCGTCGAGGAAGGGCAGGAGCGAGGGCGAGCCGGACTCCTCCTCGCCCTCCAGGAAGATCGTCACCGAGCAGGGCAGGCCGCCGGTCTCGGCGATGAAGGCGCGGCAGGCCTCCACGAAGGTCATGAGCTGACCCTTGTCGTCGGCCGAGCCGCGTCCGGTGATGCGGCGCGTCCCGTCCGGCATCGCCGCCACCTTGGGGTCGAACGGATCGGCGTCCCAGAGGTCCAGCGGGTCGACCGGCTGGACGTCGTAATGGCCGTAGAACAGGACATGCGGGCTGCCGGCGGGGCCCTCCCGGCGCGCCACCACCATCGGATGACCGGCCGTTTCGGCGACGCGCGCCCGGAAGCCGATCGCCTCCAGGTCGCCCGCGAGCCATTCGGCGGCGCGACGGCACTCCGGCGCATAGGCCGGATCGGTGGAGATCGAGGGGATGCGCAGGAGATCCTGGAGCCGCTCCACGGAGCGGTCGAGGTTGAGGTCGAGACAGGCGAGCACGCTGTCGAGATCGGCCATGAGGTGCCCTTTCGCTGGCGTCACGGCCTGGCGGGCCGCGACGGATCGGCTCCTGCGATAGCGCGACCGGCGGCGCGACGCAAAACCCCGTTCGCGCGCCGGGACTGTCGCGCGGATGCAACAGGGGCGGTCCAAACAGGTGCGAAACTTGCGGGGATGAGAAGAGAAGAGCCGTCGCGGACTGGAGGGGGGTTGTCGCGACGGCTCCTTCTCATTAGAGCGGAATCCCGTGAGGGGGGATGGGATGATCCGCTCCGGACATTCGGCTCAAAGCGGGGGACGAGCTTGAGGCCGAACCACGACAGCATCGTGTGCGTCGTTGCTGAGAAAATGCGCCTTGACAGGCTTTAGTTCAATGGCTTCCGATCACGAAAGCGTGATCCGGTGCATTAAACCTTTGTAATCCAGACCGTGCGGCAAGCCTTCCTCTGGGGAGGGTGCGTGAGCGTGGCTCGTGCCTGCCGATGGACAGGACGCCCGCCCCGCGATACGACCCGCTCCATGCAAAAGGGCGATCACCTCTTCCTCGTCGATGGTTCGGCCTACATCTTTCGGGCCTACCATGCGCTGCCGCCGCTGACGCGCAAGTCCGACGGGATGCCGGTGGGCGCCGTGTCCGGCTTCTGCAACATGCTGTGGAAGCTGGTGGAGGAATCGCGCGACACCTCGGTCGGCGTCGCGCCCACGCATTTCGCGGTGATCTTCGACCATTCCTCGACCACCTTCCGCAACGCGCTCTACGACGGCTACAAGGCCAACCGGCCGCCGCCCCCCGAGGACCTGCGCCCGCAGTTCGGGCTGATCCGCGAGGCGGTGCGCGCCTTCGACCTGCCCTGCATCGAGAAGGGGGGCTACGAGGCCGACGACTTGATCGCGACCTATGCGCGGCTGGCGCGCGAGGCGGGCGGGGACGTCACCATCGTCTCCTCCGACAAGGACCTGATGCAACTCGTCGGGCCCGGCGTCGTGCTCTACGACCAGATGAAGGACAAGCGCCTCGGCCCCGAGGAGGTTCGGGAGAAGTTCGGCGTCTATCCGGACAAGATGATCGACCTCCAGGCCCTGGTCGGCGACACGTCCGACAACGTGCCGGGCGTGCCCGGCGTCGGGCCCAAGACGGCGGCCGACCTCCTGGAGACCTTCGGAACGCTGGAGGCGCTTCTGGAGCGCGCCGGCGAGATCAAGCAGGCGAAGCGCCGCGAGACGATCATCGCCAACGCCGACCAGGCGCGCCTGTCCAAGCGTCTCGTGACGCTCGACCAGGACACCCCGCTCGACGTCCCGCTGGACGACCTCTTCATCCACGAGCCGGACGGCGAGAAGCTCGTCGCCTTCCTGAAGGCGATGGAGTTCACGACGCTGACGCGGCGCGTCGCGGCCCGGCTCGACACGGACGCCGCCGAGGTCGCGCCGGCCAAGGTCGACGCCGAGGCGCCCGTGCGCGGCCCCGACCTGGACCCCGGCGCGACGCCGGCCGAGGCGGCGCTGGCGATGAGCCCGCAGGCCCTGGCCGCCGCGCGCCTGGCCGAGGCCGCCTCGCAGCCGGTGGACCGCGCGGCATACGAGACCGTGCGCGACGAGGACGCCCTCCGGCGCTGGATCGCCCGCGCCGGGGAAACCGGCATCCTCGCCTTCGATACGGAGACCACGGCGCTGGACGCGATGACGGCCGATCTCGTCGGCCTGTCCTTCGCGGTCGCTCCGGGCGAGGCGGCCTATGTGCCGATCGCCCATGTGGGCGAAGGGGCGGGCGACCTCCTGTCGGGCGGCGAGGCCGCCGCCGGCGTCGGCGAGCAGATCCCCCTCGGGCGCGTGCTCGACCTTCTGACGCCCGTGCTGACCGACCCCGCGATCCTCAAGATCGGTCAGAACGTCAAGTACGACTATCTCGTGATGCTGCGCCACGGCGTGGCGATCGCGCCCTTCGACGACACGATGCTGATCTCCTACGTCCTGGACGCCTCGTCGTCGCTCGAGGGACACGGGATGGACGAGCTGTCGGAGCGCCTGCTCGGCCACAAGCCGATCAGCTACAAGGAGCTGTGCGGGAGCGGCAAGAGCGCGCGGCCCATCGCCGCCTGCCCGATCGACAAGGTGGCGGAATACGCCGCCGAGGACGCGGACGTCACGCTGCGCCTCTGGCGCGTGCTCAAGCCCCGGCTGGCGGCCGAGGGCCTCACCGCGGTCTACGAGCGGCTGGAGCGCCCGCTGGTGCCGGTGCTCGCCCGCATGGAGGAGCGCGGCATCCGCGCCGACCGGCAGATCCTGTCGCGCCTGTCGGGCCGCTTCGCGCAGAAGGCGGCGGGGCTGGAGGCCGACATCCACATCCTGGCCGGCGGGCCCTTCAACGTCGGCAGTCCCAAGCAGCTCGGCGAGATCCTGTTCGGCAAGCTCGGCCTGCCGGGCGGCAAGAAGACCAAGACGGGCCAATGGGCGACCGACGCGCGCCTTCTCGAGGACCTTGCCGCCCAGGGGCACGAGCTGCCGCGTCGCATCGTGGACTGGCGCCAGATCACCAAGCTCAAGGGCACCTATACCGACGCGCTACCGACCTACATGGACGGGGCCGAGCGCATCCACACGTCCTATTCGCTCGCCTCGACCACGACCGGCCGTCTGTCCTCCTCCGAGCCCAACCTGCAGAACATTCCGGTGCGCACGCAGGAGGGCCGCGAGATCCGCACCGCCTTCGTGGCGCCCGGGGGCCACAAGCTGCTGTCGGCCGACTACAGCCAGATCGAGCTTCGGCTCCTCGCCCACATGGCCGAGATCCCGCAGCTCGTGGAGGCCTTCCAGGCCGGGCAGGACATTCACGCGACCACCGCGTCGGAGATGTTCGGCGTGCCGGTGGACGGCATGCCCGCCGAGGTGCGCCGCCGCGCCAAGGCGATCAACTTCGGCATCGTCTACGGCATCTCCGCCTTCGGCCTCGCGGCGCAGCTCTCGATCCCGCAGGGCGAGGCCGCGAGCTACATCAAGCGCTACTTCGAGCGCTTCCCCGGCATCCGCGACTTCATGGACCGCACCAAGGCCTTCGCCAAGGAGACGGGCTACGTGGAGACCCTGTTCGGCCGGCGCGCCCACTATCCCGACATCCGCTCGTCGAACCCCCAGGTGCGCGCGGCGGTGGAGCGGGCGGCGATCAACGCGCCGATCCAGGGCACGGCCGCCGACATCATCCGCCGCGCCATGATCCGCATGGAGGATGCGCTGCGGGCCGAGCGCCTGGGCGCGCTCATGCTGCTCCAGGTCCACGACGAGCTCGTGTTCGAGGTGCCGGACGAGGAGATCGAGGCGACGATCCCGGTGGTGAAGCGCGTCATGGAAGGCGCGGCCGATCCGGTGGTCGACCTCGTGGTGCCGCTGGTGGTGGATGCGCGAGCGGCCGGCAACTGGGACGAGGCGCACTGAACCGATGGATGCGATGAGCGAGCTTTCCCCCCGCGACCGGCTGATCGTCGGTCTGGACGTCTCCTCGCGCGCCGAGGCGGAGGCGATCGTCGTCGAGCTCGGCGACGCGGTGGGCTTCTACAAGATCGGCTACCAGCTCGGCTTCGCAGGCGGACTGCCGCTGGTGGGCGAGCTGGCACGCATGGGCAAGAAGGTGTTCCTCGATCTCAAGCTTCTCGATATCGCCAACACGGTGGAGAAGGGCGTCGAGAGCATCGCCGGGCTCGGCGCCGCGATGACCACGGTGCACGCCTATCCGCAGGCCATGCGCGCGGCCGCCCGGGCCGCGCAGGGCACGGGGCTGGTCGTCCTCGGCGTCACCGTCCTCACCTCGCTCGCCGACGAGGACATCCGCGAGGCCGGATACGGCGGCGGGGTTTCCGATCTCGTGGAACTGCGCGCGCGCCAGGCGGCGGAAGCGGGCATCGGCGGCATCGTCGCCTCGGCCCAGGAGGCGCCGCTGGTGCGCCCGCTGCTTCGCCCGGACATGGCGCTGGTGACCCCAGGCATCCGCCCGGCGGGCGCGCAGGCCGGCGACCAGAAGCGCGTGGTCGCCCCGGCCGAGGCTCTGCGCGGCGGCGCGTCCCACCTCGTGGTGGCGCGCCCGATCATCGCCGCGCCGGACAGGCTCGGCGCCGCCCGTGCCATCCTGGCCGAGATGCAGGCGGCCTGAACCTTCGAGGAGACGCCCATGCCCAAGGCCTACTGGATCGCCCGCGTCGACGTCCACGACCCCGAACGCTATCCCGACTACGTCGCCACCGCCGCGCCGGCCATGCAGCGGCACGGGGCGCGCTTCCTGGTGCGCGGCGGCCCGTTCCGCGCACTCGAGGGCGCGTCGCGCTCCCGCAACGTGGTGATCGAGTTCCCTTCCATGGAGGCGGCGCTCGCCTGCTACGGGGCGCCCGAATACCAGGCGGCCAAGGCGATCCGCGAGGCGGTGTCGGAGGCCGACATCGTGATCGTGGAAGGCTACGAGCCGGATTGAACGGCCGCAAGGCGTTCCGGAGGATGGCGCCGGAGGGCTACCGCATCCGCATGATGGAGCCCGGCGAGGCCGAGCGCCTGCGCGCGATCGACGCGGCGGCCGGCCGGCTTCTGGTCGAGGCGGGCCACGTCGCCCGCGCCGACCCGCCGCCGCTGCCGGACTTCGTGCGGTTCCTGCTGACGCACGAGGTGTTCGTGGCGCAGGAGAAGCGCGGCGCGCCGGTGGGCTATGCCGCCGCCGCCGACCTCGCCGCGCTGGTGGGCGATCCGGACGCGGGCGGCTGCTACTGGCTGGCGGCGCTGGCGGTGGATCCCGCCCATGGCCGGCGCGGCGTCGGATCCGCGCTGCTCCAGGCGGTGGTGCGGCGCGCCGAATGGTTCTTCCACCGCGCGGTCGGGCTCTCCACGGCGCGCGCGCTGCCCATCGGCGAGGGCTTCTATGCGGCACGCCGGTTCGTGGGCGTGGCGGAGGCGGACCTGACGCCAGCCCTGCTCAAGCGTCGCGAGATGGAATGGCCGTCCGGCGCCGCGCCGGGCTCGCGGGCCGTCATGGTTCGTTGGCTGTGACCCACGGTTCCGAAGGGCGCTTGTCGGACAATTAACTTGCACGGCACCAATTCGGTGCCATGTTTGGTCGCACGAGCCGGTTCCGGCTCCCCGTTTCCCAGTCGTGGGAGTGCATGTTGTACGAATTCTACGAGTGGAACCACGCGGTTCTGGCCCCCTTCCGCGCCGTGGCCGATGCCACCAAGGCGATCTACCAGAACCCGATGAACCCGATCTCGCACACCGAGATGGGGCGCACGGTGGCCGCCATGGCCGAGCTGTTCGAGCGCACCACGCGCGTCTACGGCAAACCCTCGTTCGACCTCCACGACACGTTCGTCGACGGCATGCGCGTTCCCGTGGTCGACAAGCCGATATGGGGCAGGCCCTTCGCCCAGCTCCTCCATTTCGAGCGCGCGCTGCCGGCGGGCCGGGCGCCCGACCCGCGCTTCCTGATCGTCGCGCCGATGTCGGGCCACTATGCCACGCTGCTGCGCGGCACGGTGGAGGCGCTGCTGCCCTATGGCGAGGTCTACATCACCGACTGGAAGGACGCGCGCACCGTGCCGCTTTCGGCCGGCCGCTTCGACCTCGACACCTATGTCGACTACGTCATCGAGATCCTGCGCTTCCTCGGCCCCGGCATGAACGTCGTCGGCGTCTGCCAGCCGGCCGTGCCGGTGATGATGGCGGTCGCGCGGATGGAAGAGGACGAGGATCCCTGCCATCCCGCCACGATGACGCTGATGGGCGGCCCGATCGACACGCGCGTCAATCCCACGGCGGTCAACCGGCTTGCCGAGGACAAGGGGATCGACTGGTTCCGCCAGAACGTCATCATGAAGGTGCCGTTTCCCCAGCCCGGCTTCATGCGCGAGGTCTATCCCGGCTTCCTGCAGCTCACCGGCTTCATGTCGATGAACCTCGACCGACACCTGATCGCCCACAAGGACTTCTTCTGGCATCTCGTGAAGAACGACGGGGACTCGGCCGAGAAGCACCGTACCTTCTACGACGAGTACAACGCGGTGATGGACCTCACCGCCGAATTCTACCTCCAGACGGTGGAGGAGGTCTTCATCAAGCACTCGCTGCCGCGCGGCACGATCACGCATCACGGCCATCGGCTCGACATGGGCAAGATCCGGCGCACGGCGCTGCTCACCGTGGAGGGCGAGAACGACGACATCTCGGGCGTCGGCCAGACCCGCGCCGCGCACGACCTGTGCCGCAACATCCCGGACGACATGCGCGTCCACTACCTCCAGCCCAAGGTCGGCCATTACGGCGTCTTCAACGGCTCGCGCTTCCGCGCCGAGATCGCCCCGCGCATCGTCGACTTCGCGCTGACGCACGGGCACCGCGCCGCTCCGAAGGCGCCCGTCGACGCCGAGGCCGGCGACGAGGCAACCTTGCGTCCGCCGCCGCCGCTGGACGGCGCGACCCTGCCCGAGGACGCCGTCGCCTCCGCCGTCGCGGCCACGGGCGAGCCGCCCTTCGACGCCGGCGCGCCGGCTGGCGACGGCACCGCCAACGTCTGAGGCTTCGGCTGCGGGGCGTTGAAGCGCCGGGAATCCGTCACCATCTCAGGAGCGGGATCCTCGCCCGCTTCCCATGGGCTCTGGTTGATGGACACCGACATGACGTCACAAGCTTTGATCCGTCCCGCCTGGACGCCGGCCACGATCGCGCTGATGGTCTTGGGCTTCATCGTCTACTGGCCGCTGGGCCTGGCGATGATCGCCTACATTCTGTGGGGCGACCGCCTCGAGGTCTTCCGCCGCGACGTCGGCCGGGCGACCGACGGCTTGGCCGCCACGTTCCGCCGCTCCGGCGCGCGCATGCCGTTCGCCGCCGAGCGCACGGGCAACGTCGCCTTCGACGATTGGCGCGAGGCCGAGCTGAAGCGCCTCGACGAGGAGCGGACGCGGCTCCAGCGCATGAGCGCCGATTTCGAGGCCTATGCGCGCGAGCTGCGCCGCGCGAAGGACCAGGAGGACTTCGACCGCTTCATGGCGAACCGCAAGCGCCGTGGCGATGTCGTGGACGCCGAGTTCACCGACGTCCGCTGACGCGAGCGCCCCTGTGCGACGCACCGGCCGCCGGCTTCCCGCCGGCGGCCTTTTTTGTGTCGCCGTTGCGGGGAAGGCGCTGCTCGACGTATGAAGCGCTGGCGGGGCGGGGCGGTTTTCGATGGCGACGAGGTTTCTGGAGCGGCTGGCGGGACGCGCGGCAGGGCCCCGTCTTCCCGAGACGCTGCTCCTGGCCGACCGGGCCGTGCCCCTTGAGGTGCGCGAGCACCCGACGGCACGGCGCATCGTGATGCGCCTGGCGCCCGGCGGCGACGCCCTGCGCCTCACCGTGCCGCGCAGGACCCCCGCGCGCACCGTGCTCGCCTTCCTCGAGCGCCATCGCGGCTGGGCGGAGGAGCGGCTGCGTGCCGCCGGCGGACGCGTCGCCGTCGCCCCCGGCATCCGCCTGCCGCTGCGCGGCGAGGCGTTTCGCCTCGTCCACGATCCCGCCCTCCGTGGCGCCCGGCTCGAGCGCGAGGGGGACGTCGGCGTGCTTCGCGTCGGCGGCGAGGCGCCGCACCTCGCCAGGCGCGTGCGCGACCTCCTGAAACGCGAGGCGCGACGCGACCTCCAGGCTGCCGTGGATCGGCACGCCGCCACGGTCGGGCTGCTGCCCCGGTCGCTGGCGCTCAAGGACACGGTGAGCCGCTGGGGCTCGTGCACGGCGGACCGCCGGCTCGCCTTTTCCTGGCGCATCGTGATGGCGCCGCCTGCCGTGCTCGACTACCTCGCGGCGCACGAGGTGGCGCATTTCCGCGAGATGAACCACGCTCCGGCCTTCTGGGCGCTTTGCCGCAGTCTCTGCCCGGAGACCGAGGCGGGGCGCCGCTGGCTGAAGCGCGAGGGGCCGGGCCTCCACGCCTACGACTTCGGCCCTTGAGCGCGGCCTCGCCTGCGCTTTACACCGCAGGGTCTATGGCGCGATAAGTCGTCATGATCGATCCCCACGCCATCCGAGAGTGCTTCGCCGCGTGACCCGCCCGCATATCAAGATCTGCGGCCTCAAGACCGAAGGCCATATCGACACGGTGCTTGCGCGCGGCTGCTCCGAGGTCGGCTTCGTCCATTTCGAGCCGAGCCCCCGGCATCTGTCGCTGGAGGACATGGTGCGCCTGCGCGCCCATGTCGGCGGCCGGGCGCTGGTGACGGTGGTCACGGTGAACGCGGACGACGACCTGCTCCGGCATTTGATGACGCGCGTGCGCCCGGACGTCCTGCAACTGCACGGATCGGAAAGCGCGGCGCGCGTCGCCGAGGTCTCGGCGCTGACCGGCGCCACGGTAATGAAGGCGATCCCCGTGGCGGGCGATGCGGACCTCTCGGAGATCGAGCGGTTCCGCCCCGTCGCCGACCGCATCCTGCTCGACGCGCGCGCGCCCAAGGGCGCGCGGCTTCCCGGCGGCAACGGCGTGCGGTTCGACTGGGGCCTCCTCGACGCGCTGGACGGCCGCGACTTCACCCTGTCCGGCGGCATCGCGCCCGAAACCATCGAAGCGGCCGTCCGCCGCGTCGCCCCGCGCGGCCTAGACGTCTCGTCGGGCGTCGAGCGCGAGCCCGGCGTCAAGGACGACGGCCTGATCCACCGCCTGTTCGACGCCTTCGAGGCGGCGGTCGAGGCGGGCCCGCTCACTCAAGAAGACCGGAAGCGCAGGTTCGCATGACCACGATCCCGACCCCCAACTCCTTCCGCCTGGGGCCCGACGAGGACGGTCTGTTCGGCCAGTTCGGCGGCCGCTTCGTGGCCGAGACCCTGATGCCGATCATCCTCGACCTGGAGACGGCCTACCGCACCGCCAAGGACGATCCGGCCTTCCGCGCCGAGCTCGACGGGCTCCAGACCCACTACACCGGCCGCCCCAGCCCGCTCTACTTCGCCGAGCGGCTGACCGAGCATTTCGGCGGCGCGCGCATCTATCTCAAGCGCGAGGAGCTGAACCACACCGGCTCGCACAAGATCAACAACTGCCTCGGCCAGATCCTGCTCGCCCGGCGCATGGGCAAGCCGCGCATCATCGCCGAGACGGGCGCCGGCCAGCACGGCGTGGCCACCGCCACGGTGTGCGCAAGATTCGGCATGCCCTGCGTGGTCTTCATGGGCGCCACCGACGTCGAGCGCCAGAAGCCCAACGTCTTCCGCATGAAGATGCTCGGCGCGGAGGTGCGCGCCGTGACCGCCGGGGCCGGCACGCTCAAGGACGCGATGAACGAGGCGCTGCGGGACTGGGTGACCAACGTCGCCGACACCTACTACCTGATCGGCACCGCCGCCGGCCCGCATCCCTATCCCGCCATGGTGCGCGACTTCCAGCAGGTGATCGGCGACGAGACGCGCCGGCAGATGCTGGAGGAGACCGGTGCGCTGCCGGACGCGGTGGTGGCATGCGTGGGCGGCGGCTCCAACGCGATCGGCATGTTCCGCGCCTTCCTGGACGACCCTTCCGTCGCGATCTACGGGGCGGAGGCGGGCGGCCATGGGCTGCATGTCGACAACGGCCATGCCGCCTCGATGAGCGGCGGGCGGCCGGGCGTGCTCCATGGCAACCGCACCTATCTCCTGCAGGACGCGGCCGGCCAAATCCTGGAAGGCCATTCGATCTCCGCCGGGCTCGACTATCCGGGCGTCGGCCCCGAGCATTCCTGGCTGCGCGACACGGGCCGGGTGTCCTACGTGCCGGTGACCGACGACGAGGCGGTGGACGCCTTCCACCTGTGCACGCGCCTGGAGGGCATCATCCCGGCGCTGGAATCGGCCCATGGCCTCGCCCACGTCGCCAAGCTCGCCCCCACGATGGGACGCGACCAGTCGGTCGTCCTGTGTCTGTCGGGGCGCGGCGACAAGGATGTCCACACGATCGCGGGGCGCATGGGCCTGGAGCTCTGATGGGCCCGGCCTCTCCGGGCGAGACGTACCGGCCCCGCGCGTCCGGGACGCTCGGACACTGGCGGGCGGGCTCGGCGCAGGTGAAGGCCTACGCGATCCGGGCGGACGGGGATCCGCTCGGCGACGATCTCCAGCGGGCGGCGCGCGATCTCGTGGGGGCCGAGGACCTCGGCGGGGCGGAACTCGGCTTCGCCATCGTCCATCGCGGCGAGGAGGCCGTCTGGCTGCTCCTCCACTGGTGGATGCCGGGCGGCATGCTCGCCGAGCGGCTTTGGCGCCGGCCGCTGGACGGAACGGCCGCGTTCGAGCCGGTGGACCGGCCGCTGATGGCTTGCGTCTGGGAACTCCCGGTGATCGGCTTCGAGCGGGATGCCTATGTCGAGACCGTCATGGCGGGGCGCTCCGGCGCCGAGTATCTCGCCCGCGTGCGGCCGGACGGGACGGCATGACGCAAGCTCGCGCCCTCGACATCGCCGTCGCCTGTCCCGACGAGGCGACGGCGCGCGCGATCGCGGACGGTCTGCTCGCGCGCCGGCTCGTCGCCTGCGCGCAACTCTCGGGGCCCATCGAAAGCCGCTATCGCTGGAAGGGGGCGCTGGAATGCGCGCGCGAGGTCGTGCTGGTTCTCAAGACGCTCGATGTCCGGTTCGAGGCGGTGGCGTCCGCCATCCGCGCCCTGCATCCCTACGAGACGCCGGCCATCACCGGATCTCCCGTGCTGGCCGACGCGCCCACCTTGAGATGGATCGCGGACGCCTGTATCGCATCCGCAACACGAATGGGCGGGACCGAGCCATGAGCACACGCATCGAGACGCGCTTCGAGGCGCTGAAGGCCGAGGGGCGTCCGGCGCTCGTGACCTTCGTCATGGCGGGCGACCCGGACGCCGGGACGACGCTGGAGGTTCTGCGCGCGCTGCCGGGCGCCGGCGCCGACGTGATCGAGCTCGGCATGCCGTTCTCCGATCCGATGGCCGACGGGCCGGCGATCCAGCGCGCGGGGCTGCGCGCCCTCCAGGGCGGCGAGACGCTCGCCCGGACGCTGGAGGCGGTTCGCGCCTTTCGCCAGGGCGACGACGCGACGCCGATCATCCTGATGGGCTACTACAACCCCGTCTTCATCTACGGCGTGGACCGCTTCGTCGCCGATGCCAAGGCGGCGGGCGTCGACGGACTGATCGTGGTGGACCTGCCGCCCGAGATGGACCGCGAACTCTGCCTGCCGGCGATCGGGGGCGGGTTGAACTTCATCCGCCTCGCCACGCCCACCACCGACGAGCGCCGCCTGCCGGCGGTGCTCTCGAACACGTCGGGCTTCGTCTACTACGTGTCGGTCAACGGCATCACCGGTTCGGCGGCGCCCGACACCACCGCCGTCGCCGCCGCCGTGGCGCGCATCAAGGCCCGCACGCCGCTGCCGGTCTGCGTCGGCTTCGGCGTGCGCACCGCCGATCAGGCGGCCGCGATCGGCCGCCATGCCGACGGCGTGGTGGTCGGCTCGGCGCTCGTGTCGGCGATGGAGGCGGCGCGCGAGGGCGGAACGCCGGCCATGGTCGAGGCGGTGTCCTCGCTGGTGCGCGAACTGGCGGGGGGCCTGGCCGGCTCCCGCCTTGCGGCGGCCTGAGCCGGCCGCCATCTGAGACATCGAGGGCCGGCACGCCCGATCGCATCGCCGCCGGCCGGACACGCATCCGAAGGACCAGGACGCCGTGAACTGGATCACCAACTACGTTCGCCCCAAGATCTCGAGCCTCCTCGGCCAGCAGCCGCGCGAGGTGCCCGAGAACCTCTGGATCAAGTGCCCCGAGACGGGCGAGATGGTCTTCCACAAGGACCTGGAAGCCAACCAGTTCGTGATCCCGTCCTCCGGCTTCCACATGCGCATCGGCGCGCGCGACCGGCTGGCCGGCTTCTTCGACGGCGGCATGTTCGAGGAGATCGCGCTGGAGAAGGTGCCGGTGGATCCGCTGAAGTTCCGCGACGAGCGGCGCTACGTGGACCGGCTCAAGGATTCGCGCACCAAGACCGGCATGGAGGATTCCGTGCTCGTCGCCTGCGGCGACATCGAGGCGCTGCCCGTGGTCGCGGCGGTGCAGGACTTCGCCTTCATGGGCGGCTCGCTCGGCATGGCGGCGGGCGAGGCGATCGTGACCGCCGCCGAGACCGCGGTGGAGCGCGCCCGGCCGCTCGTGCTGTTCGCCTCGTCGGGCGGGGCGCGCATGCAGGAAGGCATCCTGTCGCTGATGCAGCTCCCGCGCACCACCGTGGCGGTGGACATGGTGAAGGAGGCCGGGCTCCCCTACATCGTCGTTCTTACCAACCCGACCACCGGCGGCGTCACCGCGTCCTACGCGATGCTGGGCGATGTCCACATCGCCGAGCCGGGCGCCCTGATCGGCTTCGCCGGGCCCCGCGTGATCGAGCAGACGATCCGCGAAAAGCTGCCCGAGGGCTTCCAGCGCTCGGAATACCTGATGGAGCACGGCATGGTGGACATGGTGGTCCACCGGCACGAGCTGAAATCGACGATCGCCCGTCTCCTGCGCGTTCTCACCAAGGCGCCGCTGCCCGCCCTGCCGCCCCCGCCCGCAGCGGAGATCGAGCCGGTCGCGGCCGCCTGATCCGTCGATGAGCCAGACGAGCCTCGCCGCGGCCGAGATCGATCGGCTGCTCCAGCACCTGCCGAAGGGGATCGATCTCGGGCTCGACCGGATCGGCCGCCTCCTGGCGGCGCTGGGCGACCCGCATCGCAGGCTGGCGCCGGTGATCCACGTCGCCGGCACCAACGGCAAGGGCTCCACCGTGGCCTTCGCCCGCGCCATCCTCGAGGCGTCGGGCCGGGGCGTCCACACCCACACCTCGCCCCATCTCGTGGACTGGCACGAACGCTATCGGCTGGCCGGGACGGATGGCGCGCGCAGTGCGCTGGTGGCCGACGCGCTGCTCGCGGAGACGGTGCGCCGCGCGGCGGCGGCCAACGGCGACGCCACGGTCACGGTGTTCGAGCTTCTCACCGCCGTCGCCTTCATGCTGTTCTCAGAGCATCCGGCCGACGCGGTACTCCTGGAAGTCGGCCTCGGCGGCCGGTTCGACGCGACCAACGTCGTGGAGCGGCCCGCGGTGACGGCCGTCACCAGCGTCTCGCTCGATCACCAGGCCTATCTCGGCGACCGGGTGGAACTGATCGCCGCCGAGAAGGCCGGCATCTTCAAGCGCGGCTCGCCCGTGGTGATCGGCCCGCAGACCGAGCCGGCGGCGCTCGAGGTCCTGTGCGACAAGGCGGCGCGCACGGGCGCGCCCGTGCTGGTCCACGGGCAGGACTTCCACGCCATCAGCGAACGCGGCCGGCTGGTCTACCAGGACGAGCGCGGCCTTCTCGACCTCGCCCTGCCGCGGCTTCCCGGCCGGCACCAGATCGGCAACGCGGCGACCGCCATCGCGGCCGTGCGTGCCGCCGGGTTCGATCCGGCCGACGCCGAGATCGAACGCGGGATCGCGGCCGCCGAATGGCCGGGGCGCCTCCAGCGCATCACCTCCGGCCCTCTGGTGGCGCTGGCGCCCGATGGCGCGGAGATCTGGCTCGACGGCGGCCACAATCCGGGCGCCGGCGTCGTGGTGGCCGAGGCCATGGCCGACATGGAGGAGCGCGTCCCGCGTCCGCTGATCCTCGTCGCCGGCATGCTCACCACCAAGGACCCGGCCGGTTTCTTCGAGGCCTTCGCCGGCATGGCGCGGCACGTCTTCACCGTGCCCATCCGTTCGTCCGATGCGGGGATGACGCCCGAGGCGCTGGCGGACGCTGCGCTGGAGGCGGGGCTCGACGCCGAGCCCGCTCCGAGCGTTTCCGCCGCCATCCGGCGGGTCGCGTCGCACTGGGCGGGCGGCGCCGCGCCGCGCTTCCTGATCTGCGGCTCGCTGTACCTTGCGGGCGACGTGCTGGCCGAAAGCGACCTCGCGCCGCGCTGAGGCACGAAAAAGCCCGCGGCCGGGGTCGGTCGCGGGCTGGCGATCGGGCCTGCGCCGATCTCAGGCGGCGTTGGAGTTGATCCAGGCGAGGATCTGGCTCTTGGCGGCCGCGCCGACCTTCACCACCGGATCCTGGCCGGGATTGAAGAGCATCAGCGTCGGGATGGAGCGCACGCCGAACTGGGCGGCGAGGTCCGGGTTCTCGTCGATGTTCACCTTGACGATGTCGACCTTGTCGGTCTCTTCCGAGATCTCCTCGAGGCTCGGGGCGATCATCTTGCAGGGGCCGCACCATTCGGCCCAGAAGTCCACGACGACCGGCTTGCCGGCCTGGAGGACGTCGGTCTGGAACGAGGAATTGTCGGTCTTCTTGGTGGCCATGGGGCGCTCCGATGGGGCGGGGCTCCGACCGGACGCCTCGCGCGGTGGTTCGAGAAGGAACCGGCGGGGGAATCGCCGGCCGCCGGGTCCGGATGCCCCATAGGTAGAAGGGAGGGGCGGCGGGTTCAAGCCGCCCCGCCATCCGCCGTCCCGGTCCCTCCACCGCCCGCCGCGCCGCGCCCGGCACGCTCGGCGAGCGCGCGCGCCATCGCCGCCTCCGGCACCTCGACGAGCTTCGGTCCCTCGCTGTAGAGCAGCGCCGCGCGCACCGCCCGGCCGCGGAACAGGGGGCGCACCATCTCGGCATAGAGGGCGAGCTGCAGCACATGGGACGCCGGTGCGTCCTCGACCCCTTCGGGAACCGTGCGGCCGGTCTTGTAGTCGAGGATGTGGACGGCCTCGTCGGTCACCGCCAGGCGGTCGATCGCACCGCTCACGGCGTAGCGCCGGCCGCCGAGTTCGATCTCGCCCGCGACCGCCACCTCCGCCCGGTTGCCGGGCGCGAACAAGGGGGCGAAGGCCGGCTCGGCCAGGATGCCGAGCGCCTGGTCGGCGATCCGCTCCGCCTCGTCCTCGCCGAGCGAGTGGCCCTCGCGGCGGGCGAAGGCGCGGGCCGCCGCCTCGCGCTCGCCCGGCTCGAGGTCCGGCAGGGCCTGGAGCAGCCGGTGCAGCAGAAGGCCCCGCCGCACGCCGGCGCCCGGCCTGGCGGCGGCGCCGAGAACGGGCGAGGCGGAGAACGGGGCCGCCACGTCCTCGTCCATCGCCGCAAGCTCGATCCGGCTGCCGCCGGACGCCGTTGAGGGCTGGAGCGGGCGCGGCGGCAGCTCCTCGGGCGGCAACCGCGACAGGTCGAGCGGGCGCAGCGCCGGAGCGTCCGGCGCGGCGACGGGCGGAACCGCCGTCCCTTTCGCCTCGGCACCCAGCCGCCAGGCCAGCGTCTCGCCGGTCGACGGGTCCTTGACCTCGCGCGCATGGGGCTTCAGCGCCGCCTCCACGCGCTGGAGCCAGGACGCGGCGTCGGGTCCGCGCACGCCCGACAGGCCGCAGACCACCAGCCGGTCGGCCGCGCGGGTGAGGCCGACATAGAGGAGGCGGCGATACTCGTCCTCGGCGCGCGCGCGCTCGGCCTCGCGCAGGGCGCCCACCGCGCTCTCGCGGGTCGACGCGTCGGGGCACCAGAGGAAGCCCGGCGGCATGTCGGGGGGAAGGCCCGGCATGCCGGTCCACTCCATCAGCTTGGCGCCGTGGGTGTGGCTGAACGGCGCGGAGCCGGGATCGACCAGGAACACGACCGGCGCCTCCAGGCCCTTGGAGGCGTGCGTGGTCATGATGCGGACCTCGCCGCGCCCGTGCTCCATCTCGCGCTTGATCTCGGGCGGCGAGGCGGCGAGGTCGGCCAGGAACGCCTCCAGCCCGCCGTGCCCGGCCTGTTCCTCGGCGAGCGCCAGGTCCAGGAAGGCGTCGACCACGTCCCCCGCGTCGCGGCCGAGCCGCGCCACCAGCCGGGCGCGGCCGCCTTCCGGACCCAGGATGCGGGCGAAGAAGGTGAACACGGTCTCGAAGCCGGCGCGCCGGCGCAGCTCCTCCAGCCGTGCGAACGCGGCCACCGCCTTGTCGCGCAGCGCGCCACGCGCCCCGCCCGGCACGAAGTCCGGGATCCGCGCCTCGCCGCGCTCTCCGGCGAGGCGGCGCAGGGCGAGATAGAGCGCCTCCGGCCGTCCGGCGTCGCCGCGCGACAGGGCGAGCGCCATCAGTTCGTCGTCGGTGAAGCCGAACAGCGGGCTCTTCAGGACGGCCGCCAGCGACAGCTCGTCCTCGGCGTTGGAGACGGTGCGGCCGAGCGCGGCGAGATCGGCCACCGCGATATGGTCGGTGATCACCAGCCGGTCGGCGCCGGCCACGCGGATGCCGCGTTCGCGCAGCGCCGCGCCCATCGCCGAGACGAAGCCCGACCGCTTGCGCACCAGGATCAGGACGTCGCCCGCGTCCAGAGGGCGCACCTTGCCCTTGGCCCGGATCGGCCGGCCGATCCATTCCCCGATCCGCCCGGCGATGCGGGCGGCGAGGCGGTGGGCGGGCGAGGAGGCGGGCTGGAGGTCGACCGGGGTCAGCCAGTCCTCGTGCTGGGGCACGCTGGCCGGCACCATCACGGGCCAGACCTCGATCAGGCCTGGATCGGCGGTCCGGGTGGAGACGTGGACGGGCGGCCCGTCCTCCGACTGCAGCCCGCGCCGGTCGGCCGGCTCGGCGAACACACGGTCCACCGCCTGGAGGATGTCCGGCACCGAGCGGAAGGACTGGTGCAGCTCGACGCTGGCGAAGGGCCGCTCGGCGCCCTCGGCCAGCGCCCGCAGGTGGGCGCGTTCCCTCGCGAACATCTCGGGCGAGGCGCCCTGGAAGGAGTAGATCGACTGCTTCTCGTCGCCCACCGCGAACACGGTGCGCGGCCGGGCGGTGGCGGAGGCGCCGGAGAAGAACTCCTCCACCAGTTGGCGCACGACCTGCCACTGACGCGGGCTCGTGTCCTGCGCCTCGTCCACCAGCACGTGGTCGATGCCCTGGTCGAGCTTGAAATGCACCCAGGCCGACGCTTCCGCGCGCAGCAGGAGATCGGCCGTGCGCACGATCAGGTCCTCGAAGTCGAGCCGGCCGCGCCGCCGCTTCAGGGCGGCGTAGTCGCGCTCCAGCGTCTCGGCGATGGCGAGCGCGGCGCCGCTGGCGCGCGCGAGGCGCAGGGTGGCGAGGCGCTCGCGTCGTTCCTCCAGGAAATCGGCGAGCGCCGCCAGCCGCTCCTCGAAGTCCTCGAACGCGCCTGCCACCGCCTTGGTCGCGACGCTGGAGGGCTTGTAGCGCCCGCCGTCCGCCTTGAAGACGATCGCGCAGAGGGCCGCGAAGCGCGCCTCGGGCGTCGCGCTTTCCGCGACGAGGGCGAGCTTGCCGGCAAGCTTCAGGTCGGTCGCCTTGCCGCTGCGTGTGGCGGCGTCGGCCAGGGCATCGCGGAACCCGTCCTCGAAGCCCGGCGGCTCGAGCGCGGCGCGCAGCACGCCCGCCTCGTCCTCGTCCGGCGCGAGGCCGAGGGCGCGTCGGAGGCGTTCCTCCGCCGCCTCGCGCCCGCCCGTCGCCTCCAGGTGGCGTCGCAGCCGGTCGCGGCGCTGGACGATCTCCGACAGGAGCGCGTCGAGCCCCCATTCCCCGCCCATCGCCAGCGCGTCGGCGAAGGCGCGGGCGAGGTCGGCGTCCTCGCGGTCCTGCCCGCCTGGATCGTCCGGCCGGGTCTGCGCGCCGGCGATCAGCATGCGCCGGGCCTCCGCCAGCAAGAGCGCGCTCTCCGTCTCGTCCATCACCTCGAAATGGCCGGGAATGTTGGCTTCCAGCGGAAACTGGTGGAGCACCGCCTCGCAGAAGGCGTGGATGGTCTGGATCTTGAGGCCGCCCGGCGCCTCCAGCGCCCGCGCGAAGAGGCGCCGCGCCGCGGCCATCCGCTCGCGCGAGGGCGGTCGGCGGTCGAGTGCCGTCAGGGCCTCGGACAGGGCCGCCTCGTCGGTCACCGCCCAATGCGACAGCCGGGCGAAGACGCGCGTCTGCATCTCGGCGGCGGCCGCCTTGGTGTAGGTGAGGCATAGGATCTTGGACGGTTCGGCGCCGGCCAGGAGCAGGCGCACCACGCGCTCGGTCAGGACATGCGTCTTGCCCGAGCCGGCATTGGCGGCCACGAACACCGAGCGCGCCGGGTCGGAGGCGATGCGCTGGGCGTCGATCGTGGCCGGAAGAACCTCGCTCACGGCGTCGCCTCCTCGTCTTCGCCGGCTCCGGCGGCGGTCCATTCGCGCGCGCGGGCGAGGTGGTCGTAGGGGCCCGCGAAGTCCCCCGCCTGGAAGGGCCTCGCGCGCGACAGGTAGCCCCAGCCCGGATCGCGGTAGGCGGCCGCCAGCGCGCGGAAGGCGGCCAGCGCGGCATCCGACAGGTCGTCGCCGCTCTGGGGCTCGCCCGTGCGCCCGCCGTCGTGGGCGAGGCGTTCCTCGTAGAAGTCGCGCTCGCGCAGGCGCACGTAGAGAAGGTCGCGGACCGAGGCGACGGGGGCCAGCCCGTCGAAGCCGCCGAGTCGCGCCATCGCGCCCTCCAGCGGCAGTTGCGGGCTCAGCAGCGTGCGCGCCTGGCGGACCGAGGGATTGGTCCCGGTCTTGTAGTCGATGATCTCCACCGAGCCGTCGCGCATCCGGTCGATGCGGTCGGCGTAGCCGTGGAAGCCGACGCCGATCTCCGGCAGGTCGAAGCGCCCGCGCACCTCGGTCAGGCGCTCCGCCACCTCGCCCGCCCGCTCGCGCTCCCAGGCGATCATGTTGGTCGCCAGCGTTTCCATGCGCGGCCACCAGACGGCCTCGATCTCGGGCGGCAGCCTGGCCTCGTCGAAGGCCTCGCGGGCGATCGCCAGGAGTTGCGCGCGCGCGTCGGGCGCCTCCGGGTCCACGCCGTCCGCAACGAAGCGGTGCAGGATCGCGTGATACAGGTCGCCGCGCTCCGGCGCGCCGGGCGCGCGGATCATCTCCGGCAGCGGGTCGAGGCGCAGCACGCGCCGGGCGAACACCGCGTAGGGGTCGCGCACCAGGGTCTCCACCTCGGTGAAGGAATGGCGCACGGGGCGCGCGGCGACGGGGGGGCGGGGCTCCGGCCGTGGGGCGGGGGGCTCCGCCGGACGCTCGTCCAGGCGCCGGACGTGCCGGAGATAGGTCTCGCCGCGCAGGCGCAGCGCCTTCGCGCCCTCCGGCCCGGCCAGCGTCAGGATGCGCTGGAGCCAGCGCGAGGCGATGGCCGGAGCGCCGCCCGAGCGGTGCGAGCGCGCCATCACGACCCGCCGGCAGCCGAGCGCCATCCAGACGTCGTGCGCGGCGAGGCCGATGCGGCGTTCGGGCGGATCGAGGTCGATCTCCGTGCGCATCAGGCGCGACAGGAAGGCGTCGGAGCGCGCCGTGCCGGGCCAGGTGCCCTCGTTGAGGCCGCCGAGGATCATCACGTCGACGCTCTGGAGTCGGGCTTCCAGCGCGCCCCAGACGAAGACGCGCTGCGACAGGCCGCCGCGCGGGCGCACGTCCTTGGAGCGCATCAGCGCCAGCGCCACGTCCGGCAGCTCGGCGGCGCGGAAGGCGAAGCCGGTCTCGGGCGCGCTCACCCAGGCGCGCAGCGTGTCGCGCAGCGCCGTGCCCGCCTCCTCGGCGTAGAGCGCCGTGGGCAGGCCGGTCTCGTCGCCCGCCAGCGCCTCCAGGACGCGGGTGAGGCACACGGCGTGGTCGGCAAGCTCCTGCTCGCCGCCGTCGCGCAGCTCCGACAGCGGCAGCAGCGCGGCCTCCAGCCGTTCGGCCAGCGCCTGCGCCGCATCCCGGTCCTCGGCGGACACGAGCTGCACCGGGCGGGGCGCGCGCCCGTCCGGGGCCTCGGCCGCGCGGCGCCGCTCGGCGAACAGGGCGCCGAGCCTGGCGCCGTCGGCGACGCCGCAGCCGCCGCGCAGCGCGATCAGCTCGATGGTGCGCGCCGCCTCGCGCGCGCGGGCCGGCGCGAGGCCGAGCCGCAGCAGCGGATGCTTGAGCAGCGACAGGAGCGTGATCGGATCGCCCGGCTCCAGCGCCACCGACAGGGCGAGGCGGCAGAAGGTGCCGGGCGCCGTCGCGGGGAGCGGCCGACCGGCGGAATCGTTGGCCGCCACGCCGAACCGCTCCAGCTCGGCCGAGACCCGGCGGGCGAGGTTGCGGTCGGGCGTGGTCAGCGCCACCGTCGCGGCGGGATCGGCGAGGGCGTCGCGGATCGCCACGGCGATCGCCAGCGCCTCCTCGCGCTCGTCCGCCGCCTCGATCAGTTCCAGCCCGTCCAGCGCCTCCTGCCCGTGGCGGCGGCTGGCCTCCGGCCAGACGTCCGTGGTCTCGGCCGGGCGCAGCGCGTCGGACAGGAACCGTTCGCGCGCCAGGAGCGGGTCGGTCTCGTCGGGGCACAGGAGCTCGATGCCAGCGCGCTCCACCAGCAGCCCCTGGAGGATTCGCTTCAACGCGTGCTGCGGATGGCCGGGGGCGGCGATGGAGCGGGAGCGGTCGATCGCGTCGAAGCCGGTGGCGTCGAGGTGGCAGTCGACGCCGGGCAGCACCACGGCGCCATTCGGCAGGGCCGCCACCGCCCGCAGGAAGCGCAGCGTGGACGGCGCCGTGGCGGTGGAGCCGGCGACCAGGATCGGGCCGCGCGAACCCATGGCCGCGAGCCGGTCGGCCTCGGCCTCGAACCAGCGGCGGCCCAGCGTCGCCCGATCCTCGACGCCCCGTTCCGCCAGGATCGCCGGCCACTGCTCCGACAGGATCGAGAGGAAGGCGAGGGTGAGCTGCCACCACTCGGCCAACCGGTCCGGCGCCAGCGTCGCCAGCTTGTGGAGCCCCGCCTCCTCGGCGACCGCCTCGTCCAGGAAGAGGCACAGGTCCTCGGCCGAGTAGAGCGCATCGGCGGCCGAGGCCGGCAGCACGATCTCCTCGTTCGCGAGGATCCGCAGCGCCTGCCGGTTCAGCCCGTCCTTCCAGAAGCGCACGAGCCGCGCCAGCAGCAGGTGGCGCTCCAGCCCGTCCATGGCCGGCGCCAAGGTTTCGCCGAGGCCGACGAAGGCGGCGCCCTCGTCGGCCTCGGCCAGCGTGCGGATTGAGGGCAGGATGGCCGAGCCGCCGCCCATGGCGCGCGCGAACTCGCCGGCCAGCGAGCGCGCCGCGCGCCGCGTCGGCACGAGGATCGTCAGCCCGGCCAGCGCCAGCGGATCGGCGGCGAAGTCCTCGCCTGGCAGGAAGCGTCCGCGGAGGACGCCGCGCGCCAGCGTCGGCAGGAAGGGCAGGCCGGGCGAGATGGAGAAGACATGCGAGGGCATCGTCGGCACCCTAGCCGAGCGGGCGGGTCAGGCGAAAGGGGAGGGCGGGGAGCCGCCTCGCGCCGGCGGGGGAAATGATACCCCCCGATCGCTTCCTGTGTAGGAAGAGCCTCGGACGAAAAGAAGGGTTCGGGAACGGCTTCCCGAGCGGGGCGGGCCGGCAGCCCCCTTAAGCCCGCTCCGCCCGCGTCGCGCTGGCGGCGAAGGCGGCCTCGGCCTCGGCGATGGCGCGCGGAGTGCCGACCGTGATCCACAGCCCGTCGAGTCGGACGCCGAACAGGCGCTCCGCCTCGATCGAGCGGTCGAAGACGCGGTTCAGGGAGAACGTCTCCTCGGGCAGGTCCCGGAAGATCTCGGGCTTGAGGATGCCCGCGCCGGCGTAGATGAAGGGGCTCATGTCGCGTTCGGCGACGCGCTGGAGGCGCCCCTCGCGGTCCATGGTGAAATCGCCGCGCCCCTCGTAGCCGGTGGCCTGCCGCATCTCGGCGATCAGGAGGCTCATGTCGGCCGCTTCCGGGTTCCACAGATCGGCCAGGAGGTCGAGGTTGTCGCGGTAGCCGTCGATCCAGAACGTGTCGGAATTGACGAGGTAGAAGGGATCGTCGCCCAGCACCGGCAGCGCGCGCACGATGCCCCCGCCCGACTCCAGCAGGCGGTCGCTCTCGTCGGACACGACCACTTCCATGTCGCGCCGCTTGCGCAGGTGCGCGCGCATCAGGTCGGCCATGTAGTGGACGTTGACCACCACGCGCTCGACGCCGTTGCGGGCGAGAGCGTCGAGACCGTAGTCGATCAAGGCCTTGCCGCGGATCTCCACCAGCGGCTTCGGGATGGTCGAGGTGATCGGGCGCATGCGCTTGCCGAGGCCCGCGGCGAGGATCATCGCGGTCTTCGGCTTGGGCGCGCGGGGAGGGCGGGCGGCAATGGCGCGGATGGTCACGTCTGTCTCGTCTCGAAGGGGGCGTCCGGCTCGTCCAGAAGGTGCCACGCCGCGTAGAGGCGCGCCAGTTCGCCGAGCGCCGGATGGGAAAGCGTTCGTCGGAGATACGCTTTAATCCGGGGAATGTGACGCAGGTATTGCGGCTTGCCGTCCCGCACCAGGAGGCGGACGAAGATTCCGAGGATCTTGGTCTGCCGCTGCGCCGCCATGATCGCATAGGCGGTCTCGAACGCGGCCTCGCGGAAGCCCGGATCGACGCTTCGGCGCGCCGCGACATAGGCCAGCCGCAGCCGCGCCTCGAGGTCCGGCTCGATCGTCACGCGGGGGTCGTGGGCCAGGGCCGCCACGTCGTAGGCCGACGGGCCGACCATCGCGTCCTGGAAATCGAGGAAGGCGATCCGGTCGAGGCCGCTCCGGCCGGCGCGCCACACGAGGTTGGGCGCCTGCACGTCGCGCTGCACGAGGTGGCGCTCGGCCGTGTCGAGCACCGCGAACAGCCGCTCCCAGACGCGATCGAAGGCGGCACGCTCCTCCGGCGTCGCGGGGCGCCCGAAGACGTGCGGCACGTACCAGTCGAGGAGCAGCCCCGCCTCGATCGCCATGGCCGCATGGTCGAAGGGGGGCACCGTGTAGGGCCTGCCGTCGGGCAGGGCGAGCGCCGGGTCGAAGGACGCGGCGTGGAGATGGGCGAGCGCCAGCATCGCCGCCTCGTAGCGCTCCGGGATCGGCCGCCCTTCTCCGTCCAGCACGCCCTCGCGGCCCAGATCCTCCATCAGCACGAAGCCGTGGCCGGTGTCGAAGGCCTCGATGCGCGGGGTCGCGAGGCCGCGCGCGCGCAGCGCCTCGGCCACCGCGACGAAGGGCACCGTGTTCAGCGCCGAGCGCGCGATCTCGGCATAGGCGCGGCCGTCGCGCACGGGCGGGCCGAGCACCAGGGGCGGCGAATCCATCAGGATCAGCGGCCGGCCCCCGCCTGTCGCGAGCGTCTCGTAGCGCCGGGCCGAGGCGTCGCCGGGAAACGGTGCGCGCCGGGCGTCCGCATGCCCGGCGGCCGCCAGGAAGGCTAGGAGGGCGAGCGGGCGCTCGATCCGCGCCGCCGCTTCCGGCAGGGCGGCGATGGCGAGCCGTCGTCCGCCGCCCGGAAGGTCCGCGAGCGACAGGTGCAGGTTGGCGGCGCGCAGGACCTCGGGCGCGCGCTCCGGCCATTCGGCCAGGACGATGCCCGCTTCCGCTGCCTCGTCGAAGCCGAGTTCCACGAGCTCGTCCGGGTCGCCGAGGCGATAGAGGTCGAAATGGGTGACGCGCGGCCGCGTCGGGTAGATCTGCACCAGCGTGTAGGTGGGAGAGGGGACCTCGAGCGCCGGATCCCCTGCCACGGCTCGGATCAGGGCGCGGGCCAGCGTCGTCTTGCCGGCGCCGAGCGGGCCCGACAGGGCGACCACGTCGCCCGTGCCTAGAAGCGGCGCCAGCACGGCGGCGCAGGCCACCGTCGCCGCTTCGTCGGCGAGCGCGAGCGCGAAGTGCCGCGTCTCGTCCGGAACGCCGGCAGGCTCCATGCTCATTCGGCGGCGAGATCCCGCTCGTCGCGGACCAGCGGAAAGCGGCACAGAACCGTGGTGCCGGCCTTCGCGCCGGACTGGATCTCGACCCGGCCGCCGTGCAGCTCCACGAAGGAGCGCACGATCGACAGGCCGAGACCGGCGCCCGACTGGCGCCCGCCCGACGGGTTGGTCTCGAAGCGCTCGAACAGGCGCGCGACCTCGCCCGGTGCGATGCCGGGTCCCTGATCGGCGACGCTGAAGATCATCTCGCCGTTGCTGCGCACGGCCTTGAGGTGGACCACCGAACCCGCCGGCGCGAAGTTGGCAGCGTTGGACAGGAGGTTGAACAGGATCTGCGTGATCCGGTGTCCGTCGGCGCGGAAGGTCGAGCCCGCGCGGGTGATGTCGACGTTGAGGACGATGTCGTTCTCGCGGAACCGGTCGCGGACCGCGTCGGCCGCGTGCCCGACCGTGCCGGCGACGTCGACGTCGGTGAGGTCGAGATCCATGATGCCGGCGTCGATCGTGGCGAGGTCCAGGATGTCGTTGACGATGGTCAGGAGCGACGAGGTCGAGGTCCCGATATAGTCGAGATATTCCGACTGCCGGTCGTTGAGCGGGCCGGTCTCGGGCGAGCGCAGGAGCGCCGAGAAGCCGATGATGTTGGTCAGCGGCGAGCGCAGCTCGTAGTTCACGTGCTGCACGAAATCGCTCTTCAGGCGCGCGGCGTTCTCCAGCGCCTCGTTGCGCTCGCGCAGCATGCGCTCGGCCTCGCGCGCGTCGGAGATGTCGGTGAAGGTCAGCATGGTCTGCCCGTTGGGCAGAGGCACGACGCCATAGGCCTGGACGCGGCCGTCGGAGAGTTCGATCTCGCCGCTCTCGGCCTCGCGCGCCCCTTCGTCGAAGGCGGTGACGGCATGGGCGAAGGTGGCCCAGCTCGGCCCGGCGCCGGCGCCCTGCACTTCGCGGATCGAGACGGAGCTGGTGGTGGCGAAGGCGCGGATATGCGGCTTGGCGTGGAGGAATTCGGCCGACAGGCCCCAAAGCTCGGCGAAGATCGGGTTGGACAGGCGCAGGCGCCCGTCCTGCCCGAACACGGCCACGCCCTCGCGCAGGAAGTCCAGCGTCTCGCCCTGGAGGCGCACCAGCGCGTTGAGCCGCGACTCGAGCTGGAGCTTCTCCGTCAGGTCCTCGAACACCCAGCTCGCGCCGCCGCGCGGCTCGGGGCTGGCGAAGACGCGCAAGGTCCGCCCGTCGGCCAGGTGCCATATGGCTTCCGTCGGCTGGGTCGCGCGGTGCGCGGCCAGGATGTCCGCCTTGACGTCGCGCAGGGGACGGTCGTCGGGAAGGATGCCGCGCGAGCGGAGCTGGTCGAGAATGGCGATATGGTCGGGCGCGGTCTCGAGATAGGTGGTGGAGAGGTCGAACAGGCGCGCGAAGGCGGCGTTGTGGTAGAGGAGGCGGGTCTTCTCGTCGAAGCGCGCGATCGCGGTGGTGAGCTGGTCCAGCGTTTCCGAATGCGAGCGCACGGTCTCGTCCAGCTCGCGCCGGATCGCCTCGGCGTCCGACACGTCGACGGCAAGGCCGGCCGAGCCGAAGGGGCCCGCCGCGTCCACCACCTGGAAGTTGCGCCGGTCGGCCTCGACCACGGCGCTGAGGCGATCGGCGAAATGGCCCGCGTTGCGCCGACGCGCGGCGATGCGGGCGCGGTCCTGCTCGTTGAGGAACTCGGTCTGGGCGCTCACCGCGCCGGTCACGCCGGGCGCGTCGACCGCGCCGGCATAGGCGTCGTTGACCCAGATCAGCCGCTCGTCCTCGTCGCGCACCCACATGGGCACGGGCGCGGCGTCGAACAGGGCCTGCATGGTCTCGATCATGCCGTTGGTGCGCACGTGCTCGACCTTGAGCGCGGCCAGTTCCTCGCGCAGGCCCGACAGGGGCGTGAAGCGCACGGTGGCCAGCGCGCCGACGGTGCGCCCGCTCGCCTCGATCAGCCGGCCGTCCGGCCGCTCGATCTCCAGACGGAAGGGTTCCGCGCGATGGCGGAGCTGGGCGATCGCAGCCTCCAGCCGGCGCGCCTCGTCGGCATCCATCCAGGCGGAAAAGGCGAGGAACGCGCTCGCTTCCGCCGGAACGCCGAGGTTCTTGGGGAGCGCGCCGACGATGTCCGGCGCGCCCGCCCCGGCATAGACCACGAGGCGCTGGTGATCGTCGGCGAGCAGTCCGGAGCGACGTTCGGCCTCGGTCAGCGCGTCGGCCAGCTCGGCACGCAGGCGCGCGTTCTCCTCGGCCGTCGCGGCCTGCTGGCGGATCAGCCACACGGCGGTGATCATCGCCGCGCCGATCGTGAGCGCGACCAGGGCGAGATAGATGAGGGACTCGGCGGCCACGGGCCCGGCGGCGTCTTGCGCCCGCGCCCCGCCGCACGCGAGGACCACGCCCGAAAGGGCGAGGGCGAAGCTCCAGCCCCGCGCGGCACGCCCGGAGGCGTCTCCACAAGCTTGCCGCAGGCAGGTCCCCCGACCCACCCGCTCCAACGATTCGCGCGTCCGCATCGCGTCCTTTCAGTCGCCCCGCAATCGAGGCGTGTATCCCCGTAGCGCCCGCCGCTCCCCAACGTCGGGCCAGGAGGAGAATTTAAACGGTGGATAACCGTCCGAAAAGCGCCGATCGGACACGCGATCGAAAAAAGAAAGGGCGTCGGGGGGCTTGCCTCCGACGCCCTTTTGCTATGGGGCCGCCCGCCGTGACGGGCGGGCGGACACCGTCGTCAGTAGCGGTAGTGCTCGGCCTTGAACGGGCCCTGCGGGGTCACCCCGATATAGGCGGCCTGCTCGTCCGACAGGGTCGAAAGGCGCGCGCCCAGCTTGTCGAGGTGGAGGCGCGCGACCTTCTCGTCGAGATGCTTGGGCAGCACGTAGACCTGGTTCCCGTACTGCCCGCCCTTGGTGAAGAGCTCGATCTGCGCCAGCGTCTGGTTGGTGAAGGAGGCGCTCATCACGAAGGACGGGTGGCCGGTCGCGTTGCCGAGGTTGAGGAGGCGCCCTTCCGACAGCAGCAGCATGCGCTTGCCGTCCGGGAAGGTGACCATGTCGACCTGCGGCTTGATGTTGGTCCAGGCGAGGTTCCGCAGGGCGGCGACCTGGATCTCGTTGTCGAAGTGGCCGATGTTGCCGACGATGCACATGTCCTTGACCGCGCGCATCGTGTCGAGCGTCACCACGTCCTTGTTGCCGGTCGTGGTGATGATGATGTCGGCCGTGGGCGCGGCGTCCTCGAGCGTGACGACCTCGAACCCGTCCATCGCCGCCTGGAGGGCGCAGATCGGGTCGACCTCCGTCACCTTGACGCGGGCGCCCGCGCCCTGGAGCGAGGCGGCCGAGCCCTTGCCCACGTCGCCGTAGCCGCAGACCACGGCCACCTTGCCGGCCATCATCACGTCGGTGGCGCGGCGGATGCCGTCCACCAGCGATTCCTTGCAGCCGTACTTGTTGTCGAACTTCGACTTGGTGACCGAGTCGTTGACGTTGATCGCGGGGAAGGGAAGGAGGCCCTTCTTCTGGAGCTGGTAGAGACGGTTGACGCCCGTCGTGGTCTCTTCCGTCACGCCCCGGATGGCGTCGCGCTGGCGCGCGAAGAAGCCCGGCGTCGCCTGCATGCGCTTGCGGATCTGGGCGAAGAGGACTTCCTCCTCCTCCGAGCCGGGGTTCGAGAGGACGTCCTCGCCCGCCTCCGCCCGCGCGCCGGTGAGGATGTACATCGTGGCGTCGCCGCCGTCGTCCAGGATCATATTGGACGGCTCGCCGTCCGGCCACTGGAAGATGCGGTCGGTGTAGTCCCAGTACTCGGCGAGGCTCTCGCCCTTGACGGCGAAGACCGGGGTGCCGGTCGCGGCGATCGCGGCGGCGGCGTGGTCCTGCGTCGAGAAGATGTTGCACGAGGCCCAGCGGACCTTGGCGCCCAGCGCCTGCAGCGTCTCGATCAGCACGGCGGTCTGGATGGTCATGTGCAGCGAGCCGGTGATGCGCGCGCCCTCGAGCGGCTGGTCCGCCCCGAACTCGGCGCGGCAGGCCATCAGGCCCGGCATCTCGGTTTCCGCGATGTCGAGTTCCTTGCGGCCCCAATCGGCCAGCGAGAGATCCTTGACGACGAAATCGCCTGTGGCGGCCATGGTGAAGCTCCTCGGCTCGGGGCGCCCCGCCCGCGCGTCTGCCAAGCGCGGGCGAGGGCCGGTCAAGGCGCCTCCATAGCAGGCCGAGGGATATAAGGAAATCCTTATATCCTTATCCCGTCAGCACTCCTCGCCGAAGCGGTCGGCCACCAGGGCGGCGATGGCGCACACCGCCTCGTCGGCGTCGTGGCCCTCGGCACGCACGTCGATCGTGGTGCCCTGGCCGGCCGCCAGCATCATCAGGCCCATGATCGACTGGCCGCCGACCGAAAGGCCCTCGCGCGAAATGGTGATCTGGGAATCGAACCGCTCGGCGAGCTGCACGAACTTGGCGGAGGCGCGGGCGTGGAGGCCCTTGCGGTTCACGATGGTCAGCGTGCGCTCCACCGGCCCGTCGGACGGCGGGCCGGGCGGGGGCGCTTCGGTCGGCGGGGTGAGGGGTCCGGTCTTGTCCATGCTCGGCCGCCGATGGTTCCGTCTGAAGGTTCGAGGCTACTTGCCGCTGAGGATGCGGCTGGCGACGGCGATGTACTTTCGGCCCGCCTCCTGGGCGGCCACCAGCGCGTCGGCCATGGGCTTCTCGTCCCGCACGCTGGCGAGCTTGATCAGCATGGGAAGGTTGACGCCCGCGAGCACGTCGATGTCCCCCTCATCCATCACCGAGATGGCGAGGTTGGACGGGGTGCCGCCGAACATGTCGGTGAGGATGATGACCCCCTTGCCGCGCTCCGCGTCGCGCACCGCCTGGAGGATGTCCAGCCGGCGCTGTTCCATGTCGTCGTCCGGTCCGATGCAGATCGTCTCGAACGCTTCCTGGCGACCGACCACATGCTCCACGGCAAGTTTGAATTCGCGCGCGAGCTGGCCATGCGTCACCAGCACCAGTCCAATCATACGTCGTCCACTCCGGGCTCCGCCGCTTGCTTGAGCAGCGGATTGTGCGCTTGCGGCCAGATTGCTGCAAGACGCAGCAGGTCACACCGCTCGGAATCTTTCCAGATCAGGGTGAAAGCCTTGCGCGGTCGCGCTTCGGGACCGCTCACGAAGCCGCGACCGCCCTGCTGCGATGCGGCATCAACCTGGTTTCCCCGCCTGCCAGAAGGCGTGCGAGGCGGCGAGCGTTAGCAGGATGTCGGCGCCGAAGCTCGGATCGCGCTCCGCGAGGCGCACGGCGCGCAGACCGATTCCCGCGATCTCGACGCGCCGCGCCGCGTCGGGCATGCGCTCCACCGCCTCGCGCGGCACGAGCTCTACCACGAGGTCGAGAAGCGTGTGCGTCACGTGCCGCTCGGGCAGGATGCCGATGCCGCGGATCTCGATCAGCCCGGTGATCGCTTCGGGTGCGCGGGCGCCGAGCCGGTCGCCCTCGCGCGCGACGAGAACCTGGTCGTCGGCGACCAGCGCCGCCTCCAGGCCGGCGGCTTCCGCCCGCCGCAGCACGGCCAGCGCCAACGCCGACTTGCCGCTGCCCGAGGGGCCGCGCAGCAGGAGGCCGCGCCCGGCGAGGCGCAGCGCGGTGGCGTGGATGTTGGTCGCCCCGCTCACGTCTCGGCCGGGAGATCCACGGTGAAGCGCGCGCCCGCGATGCCGCCGGGGGCGGCGGCGTCGAGAATGTTCTCGGCGCGGATCGCGCCGCCGTGCGCCTCCACGATCTGGCGCGAGATCGACAGGCCGAGCCCCGAGTTCTGGCCGAAGGACTCGGCGCCGGGGCGATCGGTGTAGAAGCGCTCGAAGATGCGCTCGATCTTCTCGGCCTGGATGCCCGGCCCGTTGTCCTCGATCGTCACCGTGCAGGTGCGGGCGCGGCGCTGGAGACGCACCGAGATGCGACCGCCGGTCTCGGGCACGAAGGAGCGGGCGTTGTCGATGAGGTTGGTGAAGACCTGGCTGAGGCGCAGGTCGTGGCCGGCGACGCGGAAGCCGCGGCCCGCCGGCGGCGGCACGACCGTGAGGTCGATGGCGATTTGCTGCTCGGGCTTCAGGTGCCCGCGCGCCCCGTCCACCACGGAGCCGACGAGGCCCGCGAGGTCCACCTCGCCCGCCACCTCGCGCGCCAGCTCGGCGTCGAGACGCGAGGCGTCCGCGATGTCGGTGATCAGCCGGTCGAGGCGCTTCACGTCGTGCTGGATCACGGCAAGGAGACGCTCTCGGGCATTGTCGTTGCGCGCGAGCGGCAGCGTCTCGACGGCCGAGCGCAGCGAGGTCAGCGGGTTCTTCAGCTCATGGCTGACGTCGGCGGCAAAGCTCTCGATCGCGTCCATGCGCGCGTAGAGCGCGTTGGTCATGTCGCGGATCGCCGAGGCGAGGTGGCCGACCTCGTCGGCGCGGTCGCCGAAGTCGGGGATCTCCTCGCGCGCGGTGACGCCCCGTCGCACGCGGATCGCGGCCGCCGACAGGCGGCGCAGCGGGGTCGCGATGGTGGAGGCTAGGAGCGCCGACAGGATCACCGTCACCATGGCGGCCACGGCGAAGGTGCGCACGATGGCCATGCGCTCGGCCTGGACGATCTTGTCGATGTCGCCGCCCTGCGTCGACAGGAGAAGCACGCCCAGCACGGCGCGGAACCGCTGGATCGGCACCGCGACCGACACGATCAGCTCGCCGTTCTCGGTGGAGCGCACCAGGGCGCGGGGGCCGCCGGTCAGCGCGCTCATCACCTCCGGGTAGGTCGAGCCGGAGCCGCCCGGCGTCTCCTTGTAGATCGGCAGGTCGCCGTGGCCGAGAAGCCGGCCCGTCTCGCGGCTGATCCAGGCGAAGATGCCGTTCTCCTCGTCGGTCTCCACCGGCGGCAGGTCGTAGCGCAGGATCTGGCCGCGCGAATACAGGTGGCGCGAATCGAGGATCAGGTTGGCGTCGCGGTCGTAGAGACGGGCGCGCGTGCGCGTCGGCGAGATCAGTCGGCGCAGCAGCGGAGCGACGCGCTCCGGGTTGATCGGGAAGTCGAGCGATTCGGACTGGTCGGGATTGGGCTGGAGCGTCGCACCGGCCTGGAGTTCCAGGAGGCGTTCCGGGTCCACGGTGATCGAATCGGTCTCCACCGTGGCCGAGGACGCGATGGCGCTGGCGATGATCTCGCCCTGCGTCAGCAGGCTCTCGACGCGCGCGTCGATCAGCCCGGCCCGGAACTGGTTGAGATACAGGATGCCGGAGACGAGGACGATCAGCGCGACGAGGTTGAGGAAGACGATGCGCCGCGTCAGCGAGGAGAAGATGGAGTGGCCGAGCAGGCGGCGGACGCGGATCACCAGTCGCCGCACGATGGGCGTGCGGCGCCAGCGGGCCGGGCGGCGGCGTGCCGCGGCCGTGCGTCCGGTCTCGTTGGTGCCCGTCGCCGACAACCCCGCCGGCCCGTCAGACTTCGCGGAAGCGATAGCCCACGCCGTAGAGCGTCTCGATCATGTCGAAGTCGTCGTCGATCGACTTGAACTTCTTGCGCAGGCGCTTGATGTGGCTGTCGATGGTCCGGTCGTCGACATAGACCTGCTCGTCGTAGGCCGCGTCCATCAGCGCGTCGCGGCTCTTCACGACGCCGGGCCGCTGGGCCAGCGAGTGGAGAATCAGGAACTCGGTGACCGTGAGGGTCACCGGCTGGCCCATCCAGGTGCAGGTGTGGCGCTCCTGGTCCATCACGAGCTGGCCGCGCTCCAGGGAGGACTCGGCCACCGAGACCGGCTTGCCGCCGACCGTCTCGCGCGGGGCGCCGCGGCGCAGGATGGCGCGAACGCGCTCGACCAGGAGGCGCTGCGAGAAGGGTTTGCGGATATAGTCGTCGGCGCCCATCTTGAGGCCGAAGAGCTCGTCGATCTCCTCGTCCTTCGAGGTCAGGAAGATCACCGGAAGGTCGCTCTTCTGGCGCAGACGGCGCAGGAGTTCCATGCCGTCCATGCGGGGCATCTTGATGTCGAAGATGGCCAGGTGCGGCGGACGGGCGGACAGGCCCTCCAGTGCCGAGGCGCCGTCCGTATAGGTCTCGACCCGGTAGCCCTCGTTCTCGAGCGCGATCGATACCGAGGTCAGGATGTTGCGGTCGTCATCCACCAGCGCGATCGTCGGCATGTCGTCTCCACTCCTGTCCGGGCGGGCGAACGCGCGCCGTCAACCTCAACGGTGCGCCGTAACGCTCCCGGCCCGCCCCGTCGCCGGAGCGGGCTCGATTCCCTTCTGGAAGGGAAATGTGGCGTTCGTGACGCTTTTGCAACGCCTTTCGCGTTTTGCGCCGCTCGCCCTCGATCTTTCGCGAGATCTCAGAGCCGGACCTTGACGTTCTCCGTGGTGTCCGGGCGCGGCTTGTCGCCGACATAGGCCTTAGCGAACTCCCAGGCCTGGGTGATCTTGTTGGCGGTGACGTCCCAGATCTCGGCCTGCGTCGGGCGGACCACCAGGACCGCGGTGTTCGGGCCGTCCTTGCCGCCCGGCATCCAGGCCTCGGCCTGCGGGTCCCACGCCTCCTCGATCCGGGCGCGGTCGGTGGACAGGCTCGCCGTGCCCGAGAGCGCGACATACTCCTCCTTCTGCACGAAGGAGCAGGCGACCTGGTCGTCGGCGGTGATCTCCTCGACCTTGTGGGAGTTGCGGTCGGTGATGAAGAGGATTTCGGCGCGCTCGCGCGAGATCTGCGGCGCCATCGGGCGCGAGCGAAGCTTGCCCCCGTCGCGGGTGGTGACCATGCAGGTCTGGAAGTCGCCGATCATGTCCCAGAACTTCTCGGTTGCCGACTCGGCCATGTCTCGTCCTTTCAAGAATGCGTTCCGCCCCACAACGCAGGACGCGCCGAAAGGTGCCCGGGGCATCGGCGCGACCGAGGAGCCCCGGCGCACGCACCGCGCGAATTTATTTTGCTTGGGTTAATCCGATTGAAGTGCGGTGCTGAACCGATTTAGGCACGTAGATCGATGTTTTAAATCGTTTGATATTGCGGCATCCATGTATTTCTCTGAGTTTTCGATAGTTGCCGCGATGCGGCTTCGGGGATATTTGCTTGGCTTTCCGGGATGTCCCGGCCGACCGAGGGAAGTGTGACATGGAAGAATTCGGGCTCCGCAATCCCGATCGCGGCATCGAGACCACCGGTCTCGCCAACCTGTCGTCCCTGCGCTGGAACCTTGCCGAGGGCGAGCTCGTGGAAACGGCCGTGCGTCGCGGCGAAGGCAAGCTGACCGCCCACGGCGCCCTGGTCGTCACCACCGGCCAGCACACGGGCCGCAGCCCCAAGGACAAGTTCGTGGTGCGCGACGCCGGCACCGAGGGCCGCGTCTGGTGGGACAACAACAAGCCGATGGCGCCCGAGGCGTTCGAGCGGCTCTATGCGGACTTCAAGGCGCACGCCGAAGGGCGCGACCTGTTCGTGCAGGATCTCGTGGGCGGAGCGGACACGCAGAACGCCATCCGGGCGCGCGTGGTCACCGAATACGCGTGGCACTCCCTGTTCATCCGCAATCTCCTGATCCGCCCCGAGCGCGCCGAGCTCGAGGGCTTCGTGCCGGAGCTGACCATCATCGACCTGCCCTCGTTCCGGGCGGACCCCGAGCGCCACGGCTGCCGCACCGAGACGGTGATCGCCTGCGACTTCACGCGTAACATCATCCTGATCGGCGGCACGACCTATGCCGGCGAGATGAAGAAGTCGGTCTTCACCGTCCTCAACTACCGCCTGCCCGAGACCCGCGTCATGCCGATGCACTGCTCGGCCAATGTCGGCGCCGACGGCGACGCAGCCGTGTTCTTCGGTCTGTCGGGCACCGGCAAGACCACGCTCTCGGCCGATCCGACGCGCACGCTGATCGGCGACGACGAGCACGGCTGGGGCGAGACCGGCATCTTCAACTTCGAGGGCGGCTGCTACGCCAAGACGATCCGGCTGTCGGCGGAGGCGGAGCCGGAGATCTTCGCCACCACGCGCATGTTCGGCACGGTGCTCGAGAACGTCGTTCTGGACGAGGCGCGCGTGCCCGACTTCGAGGACGGCTCGCTCACCGAGAACACCCGCGCGGCCTATCCGCTGCATTTCATTCCGAACGCCAGCGACACCGGTCTCGGCGCCCATCCGCGCAACATCATCATGCTGACGGCCGATGCCTTCGGCGTGATGCCGCCGATCGCCAAGCTGACGCCCGAGCAGGCGATGTACCACTTCCTGTCGGGCTACACGGCCAAGGTGGCAGGCACGGAGAAGGGCGTGACCGAGCCCGAGGCGACGTTCTCGACCTGCTTCGGCGCGCCGTTCATGCCGCGCCACCCGGCCGAGTACGGCAACCTCCTGCGCGACCTCATCGCGCGGCACGGCGTGGACTGCTGGCTGGTGTCCACCGGCTGGACGGGCGGCGCCTACGGCACGGGGCGGCGCATGCCCATCAAGGCGACGCGCGCGCTCCTGGCCGCGGCGTTGGACGGCTCGCTGAAGTCGGCCGAGTTCCGCACCGATCCGAACTTCGGCTTCCGGGTGCCGGTCTCGATGCCGGGCGTGGACGCCGCGATCCTCGATCCGCGCTCGACCTGGAGCGATCCGGCGGCCTACGACGCGCAGGCAGAGCGCCTGGTCGCGATGTTCCGCACGAACTTCGCCAAGTTCGAGGAGCATGTCGACGCCGGGGTGATGGACGCTTCGCCGGCGCGGGCGCTGGCCGCCGAATAGGGCGCGCGATCTCCGGGGAGGAGGCGGGGCTCGCGACCTTCGGGTTGCGGGTCCCTTTCGTTTGCGGCAACCACGGGGGCGGAAGGCGGCGGCGTCCGCCGGAGCCGGGAGGAGGAAGCCGCGCATGGCGGAGCCAGCAGCGAACAGGGGCCTGCCCGTCAACGCCCGGATCACCATTCCCGACGACGAGCTGGAGGAAAGCTTCATCCGCTCGGCCGGTCCGGGCGGGCAGAACGTCAACAAGGTGGCGACCGCCGTTCAGCTCCGCTTCGGCGCGGCGGGGTCCAGCGTCCTGTCGGACGAGGTGAAGGCGCGGCTCCTGCGCCTCGCCGGCCAACGGGCGACGAAGGGCGGCGCCGTCCTGATCGAGGCCTCGCGCTTCCGCACCCAGGAGCGCAACCGCGAGGATGCGCGCGAGCGTCTCGTCGCGCTGGTGCGCGAGGCGCTCGTGCCGCCGCCGCCGCCGCGCAAGAAGACGCGGCCGACGCGCGGCTCGGTGGAGCGCCGGCTGGAGGCGAAGAAGGGCCGCTCCAACGTCAAGCGGATGCGCGGGCGCGTCAGCGACTAAAAATTATGATCACGAATTCGGCATCCGCGCCGCATCCCCTTCCGTAGCTCATGACGCCCCTCGCTCGGAGGGCGCATCAACAGGGGAAACGGACCCATGATCTCCAAGCTGTTCCGCAGTGCCCTCGTCGCCTCGCTCCTAGTCGGCTCGGCCGGTCTCGCGATGGCCAAGGACAAGATGGTCGAGGTCGGCGGCGCGCCGATGTACGCATCCAAGACGATCGCCCAGAACGCGCCCAACGCGAAGAACCTGACGACCCTGGTCGCGGCGGTGAAGGCGGCGGGCCTCGTCAAGACGCTGGACGGGAAGGGGCCCTTCACCGTGTTCGCGCCCGACAACGCGGCCTTCGCCAAGCTGCCCGCCGGCACGGTGGAGAAGCTGGTGAAGCCGGAGAACAAGGCGCAGCTCACCAAGATCCTGACCTACCACGTGGTGCCGGCCAAGGCGACCGCCGAAGCTGCGATGAAGATGATCAAGGACGACGGCGGCAAGCACGTCGTGAAAACGGTCGAGGGCGAGGAGCTGACGCTCGCCATGAAGGGCAAGAAGCTCACCGTCACCGACGCCAAGGGCAACGTCGCGACGGTGACCCAGGCCGACGTGATGCAGAAGAACGGCGTGGTGCACGTCATCGACACCGTGCTGATGCCCTGATCGCCGATCATGGACGACCGACGGCCCCGCCCCCATATGCGGCGGGGCCGTCCTGCCCTTCCACACCATCCACTCGGGAGCCTTCCCATGCGGCGTAGACAGTTCCTTCTCGGCCTCGCGGCGTCGGGGCTCGCGCTGAAGGCGGCCGGCGCGGTGGCCGCCGAGAGCTTTCCGTTCACCCTGAGCGACGAGGACTGGCGCCGCCGCCTGTCGTCGGACCAGTATGCCGTGCTGCGCCAGGAGGCGACGGAGCGGCCCTTCTCGAGCCCGCTCAACGCCATCAAGACCAGCGGCCTGTTCCACTGCGCGGGCTGCGACAACACGCTCTACTCGTCGGCGACGAAGTTCGATTCCGGCACGGGCTGGCCGAGCTTCTGGGCTCCGGTGCCCGGCGCGATCGCCAACCGCACCGACTATCTCCTGGTGTATCCGCGCACCGAGGTGCACTGCGCCAACTGCGGCGGCCATCTCGGCCACGTCTTCGACGACGGCCCGCCGCCCACCGGCAAGCGCCACTGCATCAACGGCGTCGCGCTCCAGTTCAAGCCCGGCCCGGTGACCTGAGCGGCGGCAAGGCTCCGTCAATCTTTGGGGCGCTGAATGGTGGCAGGGGCGCGAGGGGCCCGGCGCATTGAAGCGGGCCCTCCGGGTCGCCATATCTCGGACAGGTCGAGCGGGACGCCGCACCAGGGTCCCGACCGACAAGTCGCTTGAGACAAGGGCTTGCCGTGACATGAACAGGATGACGCCGTTTTCCAGTCCGCTGCTTCTCGGTTTCGACGGGGTGGAGCGGATGCTCGAGCGGATGGGGAAGGCCAGCGACGGCTATCCCCCGTTCAACATCGAGCGGATCCGCACCGTCGCGAGCGACGGGACGGCCGGCGAACCCGCCATCCGCATCACACTCGCGGTGGCCGGCTTCCTGCCGGACGACCTGGAGATCACGACGGAAGACAACCAGCTCACCATCCGGGGCGCGCAGAGCGACCGGGAGGAGCGGGACTTCCTGCACCGCGGCATCGCAGCCCGTCAGTTCCAGAAGAGCTTCCTCTTCGCCGACGGCATGCGCATTCTCGGCGCGCAGCTGAAGAACGGTCTTCTGATGGTGGACTTGGTCAAGCCCGAGCCCGAACGCGTGGTGAAAAAGATCGAGATCACCGTCGAGGATTGAAACCTCGGCCCCGATCTCCCGTTTGCCTCTTCAGGAGACGCCCCATGACCCGTACGAATTCCGTCACACCGGTTTCCCAGTCCGACCTCGCCTCGATCGGCGAGGGTCACCTGGCCTATCTGCGCCGCATGTCGTCCGACGACATCCGCGCCCGCTTCCCGTCCGCCCAGTCGATCCGGCCGGGTTTGAAGCTCTGGGCGCTGTTCTCGGCCGACGGCACGCCGCTGGCCGTGTCCGACGATCGCGGGTCGATCCTGGCGAGCGCCACCGAAAACGAGCTGATGACCGTCAGCATCCACTGACCCGCCCGGACCTTGCGGCGGAAAGATCGATCGAGGCCGGCCGGACCCGCTCCGCGCCGGCCTTTCGCTGACCGGGGGAGTAGGCGTCATGACGCCCGGCGTCAGGCCGCGTGCGGCGGTGCCTGGCGCGTCATCAGATGGTGGAGCGAGCCCGCGTCGCGCGAGGCGCGCAATTCGTCCACGGTGCGCGGGTCGCGCAGGAGGCGGGCGATCTTCGACAGGGCCTTCAGGTGGTCGGCGCCCGAGCCTTCGGGCGCGATCAGCAGGAACACGAGATCCACCGGCTGGTCGTCCAGCGATTCGAAGTCGATGGGCTTGGCGAGGCGCGCGAAGACGCCCTGGATGCGCTGAACGCCGGCGAGCTTGCCGTGCGGAATGGCGATGCCGTGGCCGATGCCGGTGGAGCCGAGCTTCTCGCGCGCGATCACGGTCTCGAAGATGTCGCGCGCCTCCAGGCCGGTGAGCGCGGCGGCCCGCTCGGAAAGATCCTGCAGAACCTGCTTCTTGGAATGCGCCTTGAGGGAGGGGAGGATCGCTTCCTCCCGGATCAGATCGGACAGCTCCACGTCGTCAATGCCTTCCGCTCAACCGGTCCGCGCAGCCCATCGGGGCGGAGCGTGCCGGACAAACCTTGCGCGGCCCTTCCCGGACGCCGACGGGACCGAGACCGGGGCGAGACGCCCCGGCCGGTTCCCGTGCGGCCGGTATCAGACCCTGGCCCGCAATGTCGAGGGGTCGATCCAGCCGACATTGCCGTCCGGCCGCCGGTAGACGATGTTCACCTCGTCGTTGGCGCCGTTCTTGAACACCACCACCGGACCGTCGCGGCGATCGAGCTCCATCACGGCGCTGGCGACGCTCATGGTGCCCATCACGAGCGAGGTCTCGGCGATCACGGCCGGGGCGAAGTCCTCCGGCACCTCCTCGGTCTCGTCCGGCACGGCGCTGATGACGGTGTAGGCGATCTCGCGCGATCCCGCGGCGCTCGCCTTGTGGTCCTTCAGCCGGCGCTTGTAGCGGCGCAGGCGCTTCTCGACCTTCTCGGACGCTTCGACGAAGCTCGACTCCGGGTCGTGGGTATCGGCGGTGGCCTGAAAGTAGACGCCGCTGTCCAGGTGCAAGGTGATGTCCGCGCAGGTGCGCGCCCCTTCCTTGGACAACACGACGGCACCGGAGAAATTCCCGTCGAAGTACTTGGCGACCAAGTCGTTCAGCCGATCCTCGATCCGCGAGCGAAAGGCTTCGCCGACGTCCATGTGTCGGCCCGATACGCGAAGTCCCATTCGTGTCTCCTTCCATTCGTCCGGCGACGGGCTTCGGAAGCCGCGCGTCGCCGTCTTCTCGAAGACTCCGCACGGCCATTTCGTTCCGGCCCGTCGGGGGAATCATTCGATCCCAATTCCGTGGCAGGGCCAAGGCCCCCAAGGCCCGAAATTCCGAGCGTGGCGGCGCCGGTTCGCTCAGCCGGCGAGGCGGCGGGCCTTCATCTCGCGCCGGCGTTGCACGGAGGAGGGAATGCCGAGCGCCTCGCGGTACTTGGCGACCGTGCGCCGGGCGAGCTCCACGCCCTCGCCCTGGAGCCGGGCGGCGATGTCGTCGTCGGACAGGACGCCGCCGGCGCCCTCGGCCGCCACGAGGTTGCGGATGCGCAGCTTCACGCTCTCGGCCGAATGCGCCTCGCCCCCGTCGCTGGCGGCGATGGCGCCCGAGAAGAACGCCTTCATTTCCACCGTGCCGCGCGGGGTGGCGAGGTACTTGCCGGCGGTCACCCGGCTGATGGTGGATTCGTGCATGCCGACGGCCTCGGCCACGTCCATCAGCGTCATCGGCCGCAAGTGTCCGCCGCCGCGCGCGAGGAAGGCGCCCTGGCGGCGCACGATCTCGTCCGCCACCTTCAGGATGGTGCGCGCGCGCCCTTCCAGGGACCGCTGCAGCCAGCCGGCGGACTGTCGGCACTGGGCCAGGAAGACGCGCTCCTCGCCGCTGCCCGAACGGGGCGCCCCGGCCTCGAGGCGGATGCGCAGTCGGGGAAAGGCCTCCGGGTTCAGCGCGACGCGCCAGCCACCGGGCGCGCCGGCGTCCTGCGTGACCACCGCGTCCGGCAGGACGGCCGCCGGCGGCGCGAGCGAGAAGGCCGAGCCCGGCCGCGGGTCGAGCGAGCGGATCTCGGACAGGATGTCGAGAAGCTCCGCCTCGCTTTCGCCGGTGAGGCGTGACAGCGCCGCGAAGTCGCGGCGCGCCAGAAGCGGCAGGTTGGCCAGCACGCAGCCCATCACGGGGTCGAGTCGGTCGCGCCGCCGGAGCTGGATGGCGAGGCATTCCTCCAGCGAGCGGGCGAACAGGCCGGCGGGCTCCGCCTCGTCCTGAAGGCGCCGGAGCAGGGGTGCCATCTCGGGCGGAAGCGCGAGGTCGGCGAACAGGAAGCCGGACGCGTCGAGATCGGCGAGCCAGTACTCCGCGAGCCGGCGCTCGTCCCCGCCGCCGAACACCTCGGCGATCTCGCCCATCGCATGGGCGTGGAGCGAGGGCAGGCCCTCGCCGACCCGCTCCTCCCAGGAGGCGGGCTCGCCGCCCGCGCCGGACGCGGCGCCATGCGCGAGGTCCAGGAGGCGTTCGGCGGCGTCGGGATGGCGCTCCCCCGCCGGGCCCGTCCCGTCGGAGAATGCGGCGCCGTCGTCCCGGCATCCGGAGAGCGGCGCGGGGTCGCTCGCGACGGGCTCCGGGATCGTCTCGACCGGCGACGGCGGCGCGGGCTCGGCTGCCGGCACGAGTTCCAGAAGCGGATTGCCGTCGGCCTCGCGCTGCAGGAAGGCGAGAAGCTCGACATGGTGGAACTGCAGGAGCCGGATCGACTGGAGGAGCTGGGGCGTCATGGTGAGCGACTGGCTCTGACGCGCCTGGAGGTTCATCGACAAGTTCACGGCGATCCTCCCCTCCGTCGTGCCCTCACAAGCTCGGGGCAACCTCGGGGAGAAAACTGGTCCGCATCTTGCTTGTCAAGGCGGGCCGCATAGGGCCCGGCCGGAATCGGTCAATAGGTGAACTGTTCGCCGAGATAGATCCGCCGGACGTCGGGATTGTCCACGATGTCCTGCGGGGTGCCGTGGGTCAGCACCGCGCCCGCGTGCATGATGTAGGCCCGGTCGATCAGCCCGAGCGTCTCGCGCACGTTGTGATCGGTGATGAGCACGCCGATGCCGCGCCGCGTCAGGTGGCGGACCAGTTCCTGGATGTCGGCCACGGCGATCGGGTCGACGCCCGCGAAGGGCTCGTCCAGAAGCATGAAGGTCGGGCGCGAGGCGAGGGCGCGGGCGATCTCGCAGCGCCGCCGCTCGCCGCCCGACAGCGCGGTGGACGGTTGCCGGCGAAGATGGGCGATGTGGAACTCCTCCAGGAGCGCGGTGAGCTGGCGCTCGCGCTCCGGCTTGGAAGGTTCGACCATCTCGAGCACGGCGCGGATGTTGTCCTCCACCGACAGGCCGCGAAAGATCGAGGCTTCCTGCGGCAGGTAGCCGATGCCGAGCCGCGCGCGCCGGTACATCGGGATGCCGGTGATGTCGTGGCCGTCGAGCTCGATGCGGCCGCCGTCCACGGGCACGAGGCCCGTGATCATGTAGAAGCAGGTGGTCTTGCCCGCACCGTTGGGACCCAGCAGCCCCACGGCCTCGCCCCGCCGCACCGCGACGTCGACGCTGTCCACCACGCGGCGGCCGCGATAGGTCTTGGTGATGCCACGCGCCACCAGCGTGCCGGAGGACGGATGGGCGCGCGCGTCGGACTGCATGGCGCTTTCGCGGGGGTCCTGCGCGGGTCGCGGGGCGATGGGGTCGAGCGGTGTGTCCACGGAACGTCCAGGGTCGGGGCGGCCGGCGCCGGACCGGCCCGCCCGGAGAAACGGGGCGGGGGAAGGGGGCTCAGTTGGCGCCGGGCGCGCCGCCGGCACCGGGCGAGAGCAGCATGCGCACCCGGCCGCCACCGCCCGAAGCCCCGCCGCAGTCGGTGCTCTGGAGCCGGGCGACGCCCGTGTCCATCTGGATGCGCAGGACGCAGCCGGTCGCCACGTTCTTGCCCTGGCTGAGCACGACGTCGCCGGTGAGCAGGGCGACCTGCGTCTTCATGTCGAACTCGGCCTTGTTGGCCGTGGCGGTCTGGTCGGCCGAGCGGATGGTCACCTTGCCGGTCGCCTCCAGGCGGCTGATGTCGCCCGAGCCGCCCGGCATGTTGGAGCGCTGGGCCGCCGGCTGGGCGCCGCCCTCCTGGTTGCGCACGTAGAAGACGAGGAGCTTCTCGGCGTTCATCGAGGTCTGGCCCTGGCGCACGCTGACGTCGCCCGAGAAGGTCGCCAGCGACTTGGCGTCGTCGACGTCGAGCTGGTTCGATTCGATGGCCACGGGCTGGTCGCCCTGCACCTGAAGCCCGCCGAAGGAATTGCCGAACCCCTGCGACTGCTGCTGCGCCATGGCGGCGCCGGGCAGCGAGGCGGAAAGGGACAGGGCGCCGAGAACGGCCAGCACGGCGGGCATGCGATGGGTCGATGTCATTGTCCGGGCTCGCTCGTGGGGGCGCCGCCCCCGTTGGAAAGGGACTGCGGAAGAAGGGTCAGCTTGACGCGGTTGCCGAAGGACAGCGTCTTGCCGCCGTCCGAGATCGACACGTTGCCCGCCTCCAGGCGCTGGTCGGAGGTGGCGATCTCCACCGGGCCGGTGCCGGTCAGCGTGCCGCCCTCGAGCGCGACGTCGGCGCTCTGCATGCGGATGCGGATGCCGCTGGTCGTGTCCACCGAGATCTGGTCGTAGAGGCGCAGCATGTTGGTGCGCGTGTCGAAGCGGCCTTTGGCCGCGACCAGCTCGGCCGTGGTGCCGGCGTCCACCGTGAGGTTGGCGCGCACGCCGTCCAGGTCGATGCTCGACCCGCCGAGCTCCTGGATCGCCCGGTCGGCGACCATGGAGAAGGGGCGGTCGTTGCCGTCGACGCCCGACATGCGCGGGTCGCGCATCACCAGGCGCCCGTCCTCGATCGAGGTGGAGGCGAAGGCGATGTCGGCGGGAAGGCTGCGCGCCAGCCAGATCGCCACCATGCCGGCGAGCACGATGGCGCTGGCCACCAGCGGCAGCCCGATCTTGAGCCAGCGCACGCGGCGCGAGTGGGCCCGCGCGCGGCTGAACGCGTGCGCCGGGCGCTCGGCGGCGCTGCCGAGGGCCAGATCGTCGCGGGTCGTGGTCGCCGCGTGCCTGCCCTGCCTGTTGGGTGCGTCGAGAATGCGGAAGGCTCCAGAACGAATCGAATGGGGAAACGCGGGATCGCCGCCGGACGGGGCGATCCGTGCATTTCCCTATGCGGGATATAGGGTTTTTACATGGTAAAACCACGGCGCGCGAGGGCCCGTCGCTCACACGCCCGCGCGTCGCCGGGCCGCGTCCCGGCGCCCGCTTGGCAAGCCGGCCCGGCCGGTCTATCGCTCGCTGCGAATGGAACGGCAGGGGCGAGGCGGCATGGACGCACAGGGGATCATCGACCGTCGGCGGCTGCGCCGCAAGCTGTCGTTCTGGCGCGTGGCGGCGATTCTGGTGCTCGCGGTGGCCGCCGTTCTGGCCGCGTTCGCCGCCGGATGGCGTCCGGGCGCCGGGCTCGGCCCCACCATCGCGCGTGTCGAGATCTCCGGCCTCATCACCGAGGACCGCGAGATGCTCGAGCTCCTGGACGACCTTGCCGAGGACGACGGCGTGAAGGCGGTGATCGTCAAGGTGAACTCGCCGGGCGGCACCACCGTGGGCGGCGAGACGCTGTTCCACGCGGTGCGGCGCCTCGCCGAGGCCAAGCCGGTGGCCGCCGAGGTCGGCCAGCTCGCCGCCTCCGCCGGCTACATGGTCGCCATGGCCACCGACCGCGTGTTCGCGCACCATTCCTCGATCGTCGGCTCGATCGGCGTCCTGTTCCAGTATGTCGACGCCTCCGTGCTGCTCGGCCGCATCGGGGTGGACGTGGCGGCGGTGAAGTCCTCGCCGCTCAAGGCCGAGCCGTCGCCCTTCGACCCCGCGCCGCCGGAGGCGCGCGAGATGATCGGGCGGCTGGTCGACAGTTCCTATGCCTGGTTCAAGCGGCTGCTGGCCGAGCGGCGCGGCTTCTCGCCGGCGGAGACCGATGCGCTCGCCGACGGCTCGGTGTTTTCGGGCGAGCAGGGCCTCGACAACCGTCTGGTGGACGCCCTGGGCGGCGAGCGCGAGATCCGCCGCTGGCTGGAGCAGGAGCGCGGCGTGCCCGAGGGGCTGGAGATCGTCGAGCGCGAGCCCGCGCGCGAGGGACGCTGGGGCCTGTCGGGCGCCGCGCACGCCCTCGCGACCCGTCTTCTCGGCTTCGACCCGGCCGCGTCAGGCCTCGGCGGAGCGGTCGCGGGAGCGGCCGGTCACCTTGACGGGATGGTGTCGCTCTGGCAGCCTCCCGGCCCATGACAAGGCGCGGCATATCTGCGCCATCCAGTTGAAATTGCAGGCGTTTTGGACCCGCATCGAGGGTGTGGCGGGTTCGGTGCCCTTCCAGGTTGCGCTTCGGGGAAACGTATCGTGATCAAGTCCGAGCTCGTGCAGATCATCGCCGGCCGCAACCCGCATCTCTACCAGCGGGACGTCGAGACCATCGTCAACGCGATCTTCGACGAGATCACCCAGGCGTTGTGCGAGGGAAACCGGGTCGAGCTGCGCGGCTTCGGCGCCTTCTCGGTCAAGAACCGTCCGCCGCGCGCCGGCCGCAACCCGCGCACCGGCGAGGCGGTCGAGGTGGAGGAGAAGTGGGTGCCCTTCTTCAAGACCGGCAAGGAACTGCGCGAGCGGCTGAACGACGCCTGAGCCGTCGCTCCGGGCCGGCCGGGAGCGGCCGCGAGGCACGGATCGCCGATTGACGCGGGCCGCGCCCTCCATACCTAGTTCCGAAGCCTGGGAATCAGGCGTCCGGCCGGGCGGCTTCCGTGCCTCCCGCGCCCCTCAAGACGGACGGACCATGATCTCGAAGATCCTCACCCTCCTCGTGCTCGGGCCGCTGGCGATCCTGCTCGTGGTCTTCTGCGTCGCCAACCGGGCGCCCGTGCCCGTGTCGCTCGACCCGATCGGCACCATTCCGCAGTTCGTCTACCAGGTGCCGCTCTTCGTGCTGCTGACCGGGGCGGTGATCCTGGGCCTGCTGCTCGGCGGCCTCGGAACCTGGGTCACCCAGCGCCACTACCGTGCCCGGGCGGCGCGGCGCGGCAACGAGGTGGAGAACTTGCGCCACGAGGTGGAGGTCTCGCACGAGCGCCTACGCCGCCTGCGCGAGGAGCAGGCCCGCGCCGCCTCGGCCGGGCCCGCGCTCGCCGCGCCCGGCGAGGCGCGGCCGGCGCTGTCCGGTCCGGCCGCCGCCTGATTCAGGCGTCCTGCGCCGCCTCGGCGGCAAGGGGCTCGCCGCCGACGCGGGCGGCCAGGTTGTCGAAGAACTGGCCGGCCAGCTTCCTGGCCGAGCCGTCCACCAGCCGGCCGCCGAGCTGGGCGATCTTGCCGCCGACCTGCGCGTCCACCGTGTAGGTGAGCACCGTCTCCGCGCCTTCGTCGGCCAGATGCACGTCGGCGCCGCCCGAGGCGAAACCGGCGATGCCGCCCTTGCCCTCGCCGACGATCGAGTAGCTCACCGGCGGCACGATGTTCTCGAGGCGCACCTGGCCCGTGAAGGTCGCCTTCACCGGTCCGACCTTGGCCACCACCGTGGCCGCCATCTCGTTGTCGCCCGTGACCTCCAGCGCCTGGCAGCCGGGAATGCACGCCTTGAGAACCGCCGGGTCGTTGAGCATCGCCCAGACCGTCTCGCGCGGCGCGGGCAGGCGGTATTCGCCCTTCAGATCCATGTCCTGTCCTCCCTCTCGGCCCGGGGGCCGGCAGGCGGGAAGAATGGTCCGCGCCGCGCGCTTTGCCAAGCCGGTGCGGTTTGCCGGATGCCCCTGCGATACGCTATGAGCCGCGGCATGAGGAACCACAGATCCAAGGGGCCGTCCAAGGGTTCGGGCAGGCCCGCCCGGCACGAGCGCCCGCAGCCGGGTCCCGGCGCGCCCGCCGGCGCGAAGGCGCGGCCGCCGACCCCCGCGAACCCGCCGGCGCCCGAAACGCCGCCCGCCCGGCGCGACAGCGTCGAGGAGATCGCGCGCGAGAACCGGCGCGACCGGCCGCCGGTGGAATGGCCGCAAGGGGCGCGCCCCGGCTTCCGCGCGCCGGTGATCCTCGAGGTCGAGCCCGGCGCCGACTACGCGCTCCTCGACTCGGGCGACGGCGAGAAGCTGGAGCGATACGGCCCGCTCTCGATCCGCCGCCCGGAGAACCAGGCGATCTGGCCGCGCCGCCTGCCGGCCGCGCTCTGGGAGGGCGCCGACGCCGTGTTCACCGGCGACACGGACGAGGAGGGCACCGGCCGTTGGCGCTTCCCCCGCGAGCCCCTCGGCGAGACCTGGCCGATGCGCCAGGACGGGCTGCCCTATCTCGGCCGCTTCACCTCGTTCCGCCACGTCGGCGTGTTTCCCGAGCAGGCCGTCCACTGGCGCTTCATGACCGACGCGATCAGCCGCGAGCTGGCCAATTCGGGGCGTCCGGTGCGCGTGCTCAACCTGTTCGGCTACACCGGCCTCGCCTCGCTCCTGGCGGCGCGCGCCGGCGCCGAGGTGACGCATGTCGACGCCTCCAAGCGGGCCATCGGCTGGGCGCGCGAGAACGCCGAGCTGGCGGGCCTTTCGGACAGGCCGATCCGCTGGATCTGCGAGGACGCCGTGCGCTACGCCGAGCGCGAGGCACGGCGCGGCTCGGCCTACGAGATCGTGCTGCTGGACCCGCCGAAGTTCGGCCGCGGCCCCAAGGGCGAGGTCTGGCAGCTCTTCGAGGACTTGCCCCACCTCCTGGTGCTGATGCGCCGGCTCCTGTCGGACCGCCCGCTGGCCCTGGTGCTCACCGCCTATTCCATCCGCTCCTCGTTCTATTCGCTCTCCGCCCTGATGGGCGAGGCGATGCGCGGGCTGGGCGGCACGGTGGAATCGGGCGAACTCGTCATCAGGGAGGAGGGCGCCGACGCCCGCCTCCTGTCCACCTCGCTCTTTTCCAGATGGGTGTCCGCTTGACCGACCGCGAAGCCCCCCGCCGCCCGGCCACCGTCGCTCCCGGCCGCGTGAAGGAGGTGACCAGCGTCTCCAACCCGATCGTCAAGGACATCCGCAACCTCGCGCTCAAGAAGCATCGCGAGGAGACCGGGCTGTTCCTGGCCGAAGGGCTGAAGCTCGTGATCGACGCGCTGGACGCCGGCTGGACCATCGACACGCTTGTCGCCGCCAGGACCCAGCTCCATTCCGACCTCCTCTCCAAGACCGCCGCGCGCACCGTGGCGGCCGGGGCGGACGTCCTGGAGGCGAGCGACAAGGTGCTGGCGGCCATCTCGCGCCGCGACAATCCGCAGAGCGCCATCGGCGTGTTCCGGCAGCGGACGCAGCGCCTCGATCGGATCGATCTCGGTCGCGACGGGCTCCTGGTCGTGCTCGACCGGGTGCGCGATCCCGGCAATCTAGGCACCATTCTGCGCACCGCCGACGCGGCGGGCGCCCGGGGCGTGGTGCTGGTGGGAGAGAGCGTCGACCCGTTCTCGCTGGAGGCGGTGCGCGCAACGATGGGCTCGATCTTCGCCATGCCTGTGGCGCGGGTCGACGAGGCCGGTTTCCTCGCCTTCCGCAAGGGGTTCTCCGGGCTGGTGGTGGGCACGCACATGCGCGGCGAGACCGACTTCCGAAAGCCCGCCTACGGTGCCGGGCCGACGCTGCTGCTGATGGGCAACGAGCAGGCCGGGCTGACGGACGCGCTGGCGGGGGCCTGCGATACGCTGGTGCGCATTCCCCAGGTCGGGCGGGCCGACAGCCTGAACCTCGCCGTCGCCACCGGGCTGATGATCTTCGAGGCGCGGCGCGGGAGCCTGGTTCTGTGAAGGCCCGTCTCCTCTCCGCCCTGTCCGTGGTCGCCGTGGCCGTGGGGCTCGATCAGGCGATCAAGCATCTGGTGGTCGCCACGATGGGGCTGGGCGAAGCGATCGAGCTCCTGCCGTTCCTGGCCCTGTTCCACGCCCGCAACGAGGGCATCGCCTTCTCCATGCTGGACGGGTTCCACGGGCTGGGCCTTGCCGCGATCTCGCTGGTGGTGCTCGGCTTCATCGGCTGGCTCTGGTGGAACACGCCGGCCGACCGCCGGCTCACCCAGTTCGGCTTCGCGATCATCGTGGGCGGGGCGATCGGCAACCTGATCGATCGCGTCACGCTCGGCTATGTCGTGGACTACGTCCTGTTCCACACGCCGGTCTGGAGCTTCGCGGTGTTCAACCTAGCCGACGCCTTCATCTCGGTGGGCGCGGCGCTGATCCTGCTCGACGAGTTCGTGCTGCACAGGAAGAAGCGACGGGCCGACGGACGGGAGCCTGCGGACGGTTGACGCGTTCGTGAAAGGGGCGGAAACAGGAGCCGGACGGTCCCGGCGGATCGGGGCGGCGACACGTCCGCTCGTCACGAAACCGTCGCCCCCGTCCGCTAATCGGATGGCGCCGAGCCGTTTCGATCGTCCGCAGGAGACGCCATGCTGGGATTTGCCGCCACCGTGAGCCCGCGCACCGCCCGAACGGGCGAGCCCCTGGCCAAGCGCGTGCTGTCGCTCATCCCGTCCGCTCCGCGCGGCTTCGCGGCGCCCCTGGATCCGCGCGCGCCGGTTCTCGGGCGGCTCGGGGGGCTGGAGGTGCGCCTGGCGCGCACCCGGGCGGAGATCCGCGCGGCGCAGGAGCTGCGCTTCCGCGTCTTCTACGAGGAGATGGCCGCCAAGCCCTCGCCGCTCCAGAAGATGACCCGGCGCGACGCCGACGGCTTCGACCGCTTCTGCGACCATCTCCTGGTGTTCGACCGCGCCAGGGCGGGTGAGGGCGCGGACCAGATCGTGGGCACCTATCGTCTGCTGCGCCAGAGCGCGGCGGGGCGCTCGCCGGGTTTCTACACGGCCGGCGAGTTCGAGATCGACCGGCTGGTGGCGCGCCACCCCGGCCTGCGGTTCCTGGAGCTCGGTCGCTCCTGCGTCCTGCCGGACTATCGCGGCAAGCGGACGGTGGAACTCCTGTGGCAGGGCATCTGGGCCTATGTCCTCCGCCACCGGATCGACGTTCTCTTCGGCTGCGCCTCGCTCGCCGGGACCGACCCCTCGAAGCTGTCCGACGCGCTGGCGCTGATGCGCGACAGCGCCCCGGCGCCCGCCGAGTGGCGCGTGCGGGCGGTGGCCGGGCGGCGCACGACGCTGGCTCCCGGCGTGGTCTGCGCCGATCCCAAGCGCGCGCTCGGCGCGCTGCCGCCGCTCCTGAAGGGCTACCTGCGGATCGGCGGCTATGTCGGCGAGGACGCGGTGGTGGACCACCAGTTCGGCACCACCGACGTGCTCGTGGTGCTGCCCGTTTCTCGCATCAACCCGCGCTATGTCAGCCACTACGGGGCCGACGCCGGACGCTTCGCCGCCTGAGGCCGTCGTCCCGCGAGGCGGCCGGGAGGGGCTCCCGGCCAGCCGGGCCGCTTCAGTGGTCCACGCGCACCACGGAGCGCGTGCGCAGGTCCACCAGGACCGGGCGCCCGTCGAAGTAGAAGTAGCCGTAGTCCTGGTCGCCCTCGACGCGCGACAGGTCCACCGCCTGCGGCACCGAGGCGCCGAGCGTGGGCGCCGCGCGGAGCGACGCGTCCGCCTGCGGATGGTCCACCGCGTACTGGTAGACGTTCACGCGCTCCTGCGCGCTCTGCGCCGCCGCCGTGCCCGCCACGCCTGCCAGAAGCAGCGCCACGAGCGCCACGCCGCCATTCCTGCCGATCCGCGCCATTCTGCTGATCACCGTCATCGCCTTTCCTCGCGCCCGCGGATGGGATCGCCGCGGTTCGAGCAAACATCGCCTTCGCCGTCCCCTGTCAGCCGTCGTCGACGGAATCATGGACGGTCTCGAAGGTCAGTCTCACATGCGGACATTGAATGCCGGATGAACGGTCGGCGTTCCATGGCGAATCCTGGGGACGGCAACAGGCCGGGCGCTTCCGCCGGGCGCCGCGCGCCGCTATCCATGCCCCATGCTGGAGATCCCGCGACCCGACCGAGAGCTTCGACGGGCCCCCGACGCCGGAGCCGGCGCCGCGGGCGACGCCGCGCCGACGCCGATGATGGCGCAGTTCCTGGAGATCAAGGCGGCCCATGCCGACTGCCTCCTGTTCTACCGGATGGGCGACTTCTACGAGCTGTTCTTCGACGACGCGGTGGAGGCTTCGGCGGCGCTCGGCATCACCCTGACGAAGCGCGGCAAGCACCTGGGCGCCGACATTCCGATGGCCGGCGTGCCGGTGGTCTCCGCCGACGACTATCTCCAGAAGCTGATCGCGCGGGGCTTCCGCGTGGCGGTCTGCGAGCAGGTCGAGGACCCGGCCGAGGCGAAGAAGCGCGGCTCGAAGTCGGTGGTCCGGCGCGACGTCGTGCGCCTCGTCACGCCCGGCACGATCACCGAGGAAACGCTGCTCGAGCCCGGCCGGCCGAACTATCTGATGTGCCTGGCGCGCGTCGGCGGCGCGGCGGGCGCCTACGCGATCGCCTGGGCGGACCTCTCCACCGGCCTGTTCCGCATCGCGCCGAGCAGCGCCGAGGCGATCGCCGCCGACATCATGGCCATGGAGCCGTCGGAAGTGGTCGTGGCCGACACGCTGGTGGCCGACGAGGCGCTGGCGCCGCTCGTCATGCGCCTCGGGCGCCGCCTGCGCCTCGAGCCGGCCGTGCTGTTCGACGGCACCACCGCCGCCGAGCGCCTGTGCCGCTTCTTCGGCGTCTCCACGCTGGACGGGTTCGGCGCGTTCGGGCGGGCCGAGACGGCGGCCGGCGCGGCGCTCCTGGCCTATCTGGCGCGCACGCAGCTCAAGGCGCATCCGCCGCTGTCGCCGCCGCGCCGCGTAGAGGCCGGGTCCTACCTGCGCATCGATCCGGCGACCCGCGCGAGCCTGGAGCTGACGCGCACCGTCGCCGGCAAGCGCCAGGGCTCGCTTTTGGGCGCCATAGACCGCTGCCTCACCGGCGCGGGCGCGCGCCTCCTGGGGGCCCGCCTCGCCCTGCCGCTGACCGACCCGGCGGCGATCCACGCGCGCCAGGACAGCGTGGCGCTGCTGGCGGCCGACGCGGGGCTGCGCCGGCGCCTGCGCGAGGGCCTGCGGGGCCTGCCGGACATCGACCGCGCCCTGTCGCGCCTCGGGCTCGACCGGGGCGGCCCGCGGGATCTCGGCGCCCTCGGCGAGGGGCTGCGCCGCGCCGGGACGATCGCGGACGCGCTGGCCGGTGCCGCGCTGGAGCCGGAGCTCGCCGAGGCGGCGGCGGCCCTGGCCGGGCGCCCCGCCGACCTCGTCGCGCGCCTGTCCGCCACCTTGGCGGACGACCTGCCGCTCCAGCGCCGCGACGGCGGCTTCGTGCGCGCCGGCGCCAGCGCCGAGCTCGACGAGACGCGCGCCCTGCGCGACCATTCGCGCCGGGTGGTGGCCGAGCTCCAGGCCCGCTACGCCGCCGAGACCGGCATCCGCTCCCTGAAGGTCAAGCACAACAACGTGCTCGGCTATTTCGTGGAGGTGCCCGAGGCGCAGGGCCCGGCCCTTCTGGCCGGCGGCGCCTTCCATCACCGCCAGACCCTCGCTTCGGCCATGCGCTTCTCGACGCCCGAGCTCGCCGACCTCGAGGCGCGGATCACCGAGGCGGGCGCCAAGGCGCTGGCAATCGAGCTTGCCGTCTTCGCCGAGCTGCGCGAGGCGGTGCTCGCGGCGCTCGACGCGATCCGCCGGGTCGGCGAGGCGCTGGCCGTGATCGACGTCTCGGCAGGGCTCGCCGACCTTGCCGTCTCCGCCGGCTGGGTGCGCCCGGTGGTGGACGGCTCGCTGGCCTTCTTCGTGGAGTGCGGGCGGCATCCGGTGGTGGAGGCGGCGCTCAAGGCCGCCGGCGGCCAGTCCTTCGTGGCCAACGACTGCGACCTGTCGCCGCCGGACGCCTCCGGCGCGGTGGCGGGCGGCAAGGCGGCGGCGGCCGGCGCGATCTGGCTCATCACCGGTCCCAACATGGGCGGCAAGTCCACCTTCCTGCGCCAGAACGCGCTGATCGCGGTGCTGGCCCAGATCGGCGCCTTCGTGCCCGCCACCAAGGCCCGCATCGGCGTCGTCGACCGGCTGTTCAGCCGCGTCGGCGCCTCGGACGACCTGGCCGAAGGGCGCTCGACCTTCATGGTGGAGATGGTCGAGACCGCCGCGATCCTCAACCAGGCGAGCGAGCGCACGCTGGTGGTGCTGGACGAGATCGGGCGCGGCACCTCGACCTACGACGGACTGTCGATCGCCTTCGCCGCCGTGGAGCACCTGCACGAGGTGAACCGCTGCCGCGCCCTGTTCGCCACCCATTTCCACGAGATGACGGCCCTGGCCGGCCGGCTCAAGCGGCTGCGCAACGCCACGGTGCGCGTCAAGGAATGGGAGGGCGAGGTGATCTTCCTGCACGAGGTGACGGCCGGCGTCGCCGACCGGTCCTACGGCGTGCAGGTCGCGCGCCTCGCCGGCCTGCCGCCGGCCGTGGTGGAGCGGGCGCGCGAGATCCTGTCGGAGCTCGAACGATCGGAGCAGGGCGAGAAGCGCACCGCCTTCCTGGACGACCTGCCGCTGTTCCGGCAGGCCGCCAAGGCCACGCCGCCCGCGGCCCCGTCCCCGGCGCTGGAAGGGCTCGCGGCGCTCGACCCGGACGCCATGACGCCGCGCGAGGCACTGGAGGCGCTGTATCGCCTGAAGGGTCTCCTGGCCGACCGGCGCTGACCGGCGGGCCGCCGTGCTTGCCCGGCCACGCTTTGCGGGCAGGCGCGCGGGAACGGTGCCGGCTTTCGCGCCTTCCTTCGCCGGACGGGCCGCCCCGTGCGGCCGGCAGAAGGAGACGAACCCGATGACGAACTTTCCCCCCCAGCACCAGGACCACGAACCCGGCCGCGAGCACGATATGACGCCGCGCCCCGACTACGAGCCCCGCTTCCCCGGCTCCGGCCGCCTCCAGGGCAAGGCCGCGATCGTCACGGGCGGCGACTCGGGCATCGGCCGCGCGACGGCCGTTCTGTTCGCGCGCGAGGGCGCCGACGTCGCGATCGTCTACCTGGAAGAGGACCGGGACGCCGAGGAGACCAAGGCCGCGATCGAGAAGGAAGGCCGCAAAGCGCTCCTGATCCGCGGCGACGTGCGCTCCAAGGCCTTCTGCCGGGAGGCCGTCGACAAGGCCGCGGACGCGTTCGGCAAGCTCGACATCCTGGTCAACAACGCCGCCCACCAGGAGGAGGCGGAGGACCTGCGCGACATCACCGAGGCCCAGCTCGCCAAGACCTTCGAGACCAACATCTACGGCTATTTCTACATGACGCAGGCCGCGCTGGACCACCTCCAGCCGGGTTCGGCGATCGTCAACGTCACCTCGGTCAACTCCTACAAGGGCAACGACACGCTGATCGACTATTCCTCCACAAAGGGGGCCATCACCGCCTTCACGCGCTCCATGGCCTCCAACCTCGTGGACAAGGGCATCCGCGTGAACGGCGTCGCGCCCGGCCCGATCTGGACGCCCTTCATCCCCATGTCGATGGACCCGGAGAAGGTCGCGAACTTCGGTTCGCAGGTGCCGATGAAGCGCGCCGGCCAGCCCAACGAGGTGGCCTCGGCGCTCCTGTTCCTCGCCTCGGAGGACGGGTCCTACTTCACCGGCCAGGTGATGCACCCGAACGGCGGCGCCATCGTCGGCGCCTGAGCCGGTCGGCGCCCGCGGCCTCTTCGCGGCGCAACCTTTTGTCAGGGCCGCTCGCCCATGCTAGAGCGCCGCCGTCGGACCGGCGGGTTCCTCCGGACCCGTCGTGCCGACGGCGGCGTGCGCCGGCATGAGGCAGTCCCGATGAGCGTTTCCCAGAAGCCCGGCATCCGTTTCGCGGCGCGTCACCCGACCGACGGCGAGGATCTGCGCCTCCCCGAGATCATCGACCCGCACGCGCTGCGCGCCGCGCTCTGGGCGCTCGTTCCCTCCGAGAAGCCGGGGAGCTGCGCGACGCCGGAGGTGCGCGCCCAGGTGCTAGCGGTCCTGAAGGCCTACAACGCTGCGGGCCGCAAGGCGGCCGAGGCGATGCTGTTCGCCGACGGCGGCGGCCTCCTGTGCGCCCAGCGCATCTCGGCGCTCCAGGACGAGCTGATCCGCGCCATCCACGACTTCGCCCTCCAGCACAGGTTCGCCGCGCCCAACCTGTCGTCGGGCGAGCGCATGGCGATCCTGGCGGTCGGCGGCTACGGGCGGGGCACGCTGGCGCCCGGTTCCGACATCGACCTCCTGTTCCTCCTGCCCTACAAACAGACCGCGCTCGGCGAGCAGGTCGCCGAATACCTCCTCTATCTTCTCTGGGATCTCGGCCTGAAGGTCGGCCACGCCACGCGCTCGGTGGAGGAGAGCGTGCGCCTGTCGGAGACGGACTTCACCATCCGCACCGCGATCCTGGAGCGGCGCCTCGTCTGCGGCGACGCCGAGCTCTTCGCCGAGCTCGGCCGGCGCTTCGACGCCGAGGTGGTGGAGGGGACGGGCCGCGCCTTCATCGCCGCCAAGCTGGCCGAGCGCGACGCGCGCCATGCCAAGGGCGGCGACACGCGCTACCTGGTCGAGCCGAACGTCAAGGAGGGCAAGGGAGGCCTGCGCGACCTCCACACCCTGTTCTGGATCGCCAAGGACCATTACCGCGTCGACACGCGCGACGCGCTGGTCGCCGCCGGCGTCTTCTCCCGGCGCGAGGGGCAGATCTTCGGCAAGGCCGAGGACTTCCTCTGGGCCGTGCGCTGCCACATGCACTTCCTGACCGGCAAGGCCGAGGAGCGCCTGTCCTTCGACCTCCAGCCCGAGATCGCCGCCCGGCTCGGCTACAACACCCATCCCGGCCTGACCGACGTCGAGCGCTTCATGAAGCACTACTTCCTGATCGCCAAGGACGTCGGCGACCTGACGGGCATCTTCTGCGCCGCCCTGGAGGAGGAGAAGGCCAAGGACGCGCCGGGCATCCGCGGCTTCGTGCGCTCGCTGCGCCGCCGCTCCCGCCAGATTCCCGGCACGCTCGCCTTCCTGATCGACAACGGCCGCATCACGGTGGCCGACCGGCACGTCTTCGCGCAGGACCCGGTCAACCTGCTGCGGATCTTCAAGCTCGCCGCCGTGCACCGGCTGGAATACCATCCCGACGCCCTGAAGCTGGTCCGCCGCTCGCTGCGCCTGATCGACGAGGCGCTGCGCCGCAACCCGGAAGCCAACTCGCTCTTCATCGACGTCCTGACCGACCGCGAGGATCCGGCCTTCCATCTGCGCCGGATGAACGAGGCGGGCGTGCTCGCACGCTTCGTGCCCGACTTCGGCAAGATCGTCGCGATGATGCAGTTCAACATGTACCACCACTACACGGTGGACGAGCATCTCCTGCGCTCCATCGCCGAGCTGTCACGGCTCGAGCGGGGCAATCTCGGCGGCGAGCTGCCGGTGACCAGCGGCTTCGTCTCCACGATCCGCGACCGCGTGCCGCTCTACGTCGCGCTGCTCCTGCACGACATCGCCAAGGGGCGGCCGGAGGACCATTCGGTGGCGGGCGCGCGCATCGCCGAGGCGCTGTGCCCGCGCTTCGGCCTCGACGCCGGCGAGACCGAGCTGGTCGCCTGGCTGGTGCGCGACCATCTCGTGATGTCCATGGTGGCGCAGCAGCGCGACCTCAACGACCGCAAGACGATCCGCGACTTCGCCGCGCGCGTCCAGACGCTGGACCGGCTGAAGCTCCTGACGATCCTCACCGTGTGCGACATACGGGCGGTGGGCCCGGGCGTCTGGAACGGCTGGAAGGGCCAGCTCATCCGCACCCTCTACGCCGAGACCGAGCCGATGCTCACGGGCGGCTATTCCGAATCCTCGCGCGAGCAGCGCACGCAGGCCGCCAAGGCCGAGCTGCGAGGACGGCTTTCCGAGTGGACGCCCGAAGCGCGCGAGACGGCGGTGGACCACCACTACCAGAACTACTTCCTGTCGGTGCCGCTCGACGACCAGGTGCTGCATGCCGAGTTCGTGCGCGACGCCGACGCCGCCGGGCGCGGCTTCGCGTCCGTGGCCCGCACCGACCGATTCCGGGGTATGACGGAGATCACCGTGCTCGCGCCCGATCATCCGCGCCTCCTGTCGCTGATCGCCGGCGGCTGCGCCTCCACGGGCGCCAACATCGCCGACGCGCAGATCTTCACCATGACCGACGGACGCGCGCTGGACGTGGTCACGCTGAACCGGGAGTTCGCGGAGGACGCGGACGAGCTGCGCCGTGCCGAGCGGATCGCGCGGACCATCGAGGGGCTGCTCGACGGGCGCGAGGCGATCCCCGCCCTGATCGCGCGTCGCCGCGCGCCGCGCACCAGCCCGTCCTTCGCCTTTCCGCCCCGTATCGACATCCACAACGAACTGTCCAACCGGCTCACCGTCCTGGAGGTCGAGGGCCTCGACCGGCCGGGGCTTCTGGCCGACCTCACCGGCGCGATCTCCGACCTGTCGCTCGACATCCGCTCGGCCCACATCTCGACCTACGGCGAGAAGGTGGTGGACGTCTTCTACGTCACCGACCTCCTGGGCATGAAGGTGACGGGCGAGGGGCGGGGCGAGCGCATCCGCCGCCGCCTGCTGGCCGTGTTCGAGGACCCGGACGGCGAGCTGACCTCGCCCTCCGCCAAGCCGTCGCCGGTGGCCTTCGGGATGGTCCCGTGAGCCTTCTTAAGAAGTTCGCCACCGTGGGGGGCGCGACGCTGGTGAGCCGCGTCTTCGGCTTCACCCGCGAGATGATGATGGCCTCCGCGCTCGGCATCGGGCCGGTGGCGGACGCGTTCAACCTCGCCTTCCGCTTTCCCAACCTGTTCCGGCGCCTTTTCGCGGAAGGGGCGTTCAACGCCGCCTTCATCCCGCTCTTCGCCCGTTCGCTGGAGGAGGAGGGGGAGGTGGGCGCCCGGCGCTTCGCCTCCGAGATCTTCGCCACCCTGTTCGTGGTGCTGACGGGCCTCACCGTGGTGGCAATGATCTTCATGCCCTTCCTGGTGAAGACGATCATCGCGCCGGGCCTCGCGGCCTGTATCGACGACCCGGAAACGCTGCGGCAGCAGCTCTCCTGCGAGGACCGCTTCGGCATCACCGTCGCCTTCTCGCGCATCATGTTCCCGTATCTCGCCTGCATGTCGCTGATGGCGATGGTGTCGGGCATCCTCAACGCCTTCCGCCGCTTCTTCGCCGCGGCGGCCGCGCCGACGCTGCTCAATTTCGTGCTGATCGGCGTCCTCGCCTATGCCTGGTGGCAGGCGGCCGATCAGCGCACGATCGGCTTCCTGATGAGCTGGGGCGTGCTGGCGGCGGGCGTCGGCCAGCTCCTCATGGTGACGCTCGCAATGCGCATGGCCGGCTTCTCCGTGTCGCTCGGGCGCCCGCGCTGGACGCTTGGCCTCAGGCGGCTCCTGGTGCTGGCCGGTCCGGCCGCGCTGATCGGCGGCATCACGCAGATCAACCTCTTCGTCGGCCAGGCGATCGCCTCCTACCAGCCCGGCGCGGTGTCGATCCTGACCTATGCCGACCGCCCCTATCAGCTTCCGCTCGGCATGGTGGGCGTCGCCATCGGCGTCGTGCTCCTGCCCGAGCTCGCCCGCGCCCTCAAGGCCGGGCGGCTGGAGGAGGCGCAGCACACCCAGAACCGCAGCCTCGAATTCGCGCTGTTCCTCACCGTGCCGGCGGCGGTCGCGCTGTTCGTGATGCCCGAGCCGATCATCCGCCTGATCTACGAGCGCGGCGCCTTCGGGCCGGACACGACCGAGAAGGTCGCGGCCGTGCTCGGCCTCTACGCGCTGGGCCTGCCGGCCTTCGTGCTCATCAAGGTGTTCTCGCCCGGCTACTTCGCGCGCGAGAACACCCGGACGCCGATGATCGTCACCGGCGTGTCGGCGCTGGCCAACACGGTGCTCTCCTTCGTGCTGTTCTGGTTCTACGCCGAGCGCGGCATCGCCCTGGCGACCACGCTGGCCGGCTGGATCAACGCGTGGCTTCTGTTCGAGGGGCTGCGCCGGCAGGGGCTGTGGCACGTGGACGGCAAGCTCCTGCGCCGCGCCGCCCTCGTGCTCCTCTCGGCGGCGCTGATGGGCGTCGCGCTGCTGGCGATGCTGGAGGCGCTGGACCGCTGGATGGGGGCGGACCCCAACGTCATCCACCAGTCGCTCGCGGTGCTGGCGCTGGCGGGTGTGGCGATGCTGATCTACTTCGCGCTGGCCTTCGCCACCGGTGCGGCGGACCGGGCGCTGGTGCTCAAGCTCGTGAAGCGGAGGCGGGAGGCACGCTGACGCCGCCCGCCCGCGCTCCTCAATCGCGAAGCTCGGCCGGAACCGTGCCGCCGTTGGCGGCGAGCTTGGTCATCACCTGCCGGTGCAGCCACGTGTTCATCGCGGCCGAATCGTCGTGGTCGCCCGTGTATCCGAGTTCCCCGGCTAGCTCCTTGCGGGCCGCAAGGCTCGAGTCGAGATCGAGAAGCTTCAGGAGATCGACGATCGAGCGGCGCCAGTCCAGCGTCTGGCCCGCGTCCTTCGCCTTGCCGTCGAGAATCGCGGCGACGTCCACCGAACCCGCCGGCGCGGATGCCGGCATGGACGAGGCGCCCGGCGTGGTGGCGGTGGGCGCCGATGCGCCCGCGGTCGCCGGCGCGGCCGCGCCGGAGCTGCCGGGCGCTCCCGCCGCGGGAGCCGTGATCTGGGGGCTGGGCGTCGGCTCCTGGCCCGCGGGTGCCGCGGTGCCGCCGAGGCTGGTGGAGGCCGGTGTCGCGGCGGGCCCGGTGCCGGCCTGCGGCGTGGCCTCCGCCGCCGGCGTTTCGGCATGGGCCGAGCCGAAGATCTTGGATTTGATGCGGTCGAAGAAGCTCATGGCGGGTCTCCTGCGGTTCGGTTCAACCGCCGGGATGCGGCGGGTGTGGAGGGGAGACGCCAGGGTTGTGCACCTGGTTCCCGGACGCGCCCGAGGCGCGTCTTGCGGCGCGCCGCCCGCTTCGCCATAAGCGCCCGATCGGCCGTCCCGGCCGCATGCCCTTCGGAGCTGTCCCATGGCCGCGTTCCAGCCGCTCGTGTTTTCCGGCGTCCAGCCCACCGGAAACCTCCATCTCGGCAACTATCTCGGCGCCATCCGGCGCTGGGTGGCGCTGCAGGACGCCTATCCCTGCCTGTTCTGCGTGGTGGATCTGCACGCCATCACCGTGTGGCAGGAGCCGGCCGAGCTGGAGCGCTGCATCCGCGAGCTGGCCGCCGCCTTCATCGCCAGCGGCATCGACGCCGACAAGCACATCCTGTTCAACCAGAGCCGCGTGCCGGAGCATGCCGAGCTCGCCTGGATCTTCAACTGCGTCGCCCGGCTCGGCTGGATGAACCGCATGACCCAGTTCAAGGACAAGGCCGGCAAGGACCGCGAGAACGCCTCGCTCGGTCTCCTGGCCTATCCGAGCCTGATGGCCGCCGACATCCTGGCCTATCGCGCGACGCTGGTGCCGGTCGGCGAGGACCAGAAGCAGCACCTGGAGCTGACGCGCGACATTGCGGCGAAGTTCAACCACGACTTCTCCGAGCGCATCGCCGAGAAGGGGCTCGGCCACCCGATCGCGATGGGCGAAGAGACCGTGCAGGGCTTCTTCCCGCTCACCGACCCGCTGATCGAGGGGCCGGCGACGCGCGTCATGAGCCTCAAGGACGGCTCGAAGAAGATGTCGAAGTCCGACCCGTCCGACCTGTCGCGCATCAACCTCTCCGACGAGGCGGACACGATCGCCAAGAAGATCCGCAAGGCCAAGACCGACCCCGACGCGCTGCCGTCCGAGGCGGCGGGCCTCGCGGGCCGGCCGGAGGCCGACAACCTCGTCGGCATCTTCGCCGCGCTGGACGGCCGCTCCAAGGCCGACGTCCTCGCCGAATACGGCGGGCGCCCCTTCTCCGAGTTCAAGCCGGCGCTCGCCGACCTCGCCGTGGCCAAGCTCGCGCCGATCGCCACCGAGATGCGCCGCATCCTCGATGATCCCGCCGAGATCGACCGCACGCTGCGCCACGGCGCCGAGCGCGCGCGCGCCATCGCCAGCCGCACGCTCGGCGACGTCAAGTCCATCGTCGGCCTGCTCAACGGGTAGCGCCGGGGCGGCCTGCCGGCCCGCTTGCCGCTCCGGCGGCGGGCTGTCATGGTCGCGCGATGGTATCGAAGCGACTCGGGCGGGGCGAAGGCGGCCGCCGCAAGTTCCTGGCTGTGATCGACGAGACGCCCGAATGCGGGCGTGCGGCGGCCTACGCGGCGCGCCGCGCCAAGGCCTCGGGCGGCGTGGTGGTGTTTCTCTACGTGATCGACGCGGCCGACTTCCAGCAATGGCTGGGGGTCGGCGAGATCATGCGCGCCGAAGCCATGGAGGAGGCGGAGACGCGCATGGCGCGGGTCACCGACGACTTGCGCGAGGCGGTGGGCCTGGAGCCCGAGACGCTGGTGCGCGAGGGCAAGACCGTGGACGAGATCCGCGCCCTGATCGAAGCCGACCGCGAGATCGCGATCCTGGTGCTGGCCGCGAGCGACTCGGCCGAGGGACCCGGGCCGCTGGTCTCGGCCGTGGCGGGCTCCGGCTCGGCCTTCCCGATCCCCGTGACCATCGTGCCCGCGACGCTCAGCGACGAGGACATCGAGAGCCTCTGCTGACCGGCCGGCGCGCTCAGCGCCGCAGGATCACGGCCGGGCGCCGACGCTCCCATCCCCGGCGCTCGAGTTCGGGCACGTCGTCCTCCCTCTCGGGCAGGCCGAGGCAGAGATAGGCGACGAAGCGCCAGTCCGCCGGCACGTCGAGGGCGGCGCGGATCTCGGCCGGATCGAGGATCGACACCCAGCCGAGACCGATGCCGTCGGCGCACGCCGCCAGCCACAGCGTGTGGATCGCCAGCACGGCCGAATAGTCGAGCGTCTCGGGCATGGTGTGGCGGCCGAGCCCATGGCCCTGCGCCGGATCGGCGACGCTGAACACGGCGACGTGCACCGGCGCCCGGTCGAGGCCGGCGAGCTTCAGCCCGGCATAGGCCGCCCGGCGCTCCGGCTGCGCGGCGGCCAGCGCCTCGGCGTTGCAGCGACGGAAGCTGGCCCGGACCGCTTCGCGCCGGGCGGGATCCTCCACCAGCACCAGCCGCGTCGGCTGGCTGAGGCCGACCGATGGCGCCAGGGCAGTCAGCCGCAGGAGATGCGCCACCCGGTCGGCGGGCAGCGGATCGAGGCGAAACCGGCGCACGTCGCGGCGCAGGCGCAGGAGGGTCTCCAGGGCGGCGAGGGCGCGGGGCGGCAGGTCTTCCATCCGCCTCCTGTGTCACCGCGCGCGGACCGGGGGAAGCCCCCTCAGGCCGCCGGCGCCGAGAGCGGCAGCGCGAGCCGCGCCTCCAGCCCGCCCTCCGGCGCGCGGCCGAGCGCGAGGCTGCCGCCGTAGAGCCCCGCGATCTCGGCGGTGATGGGCAGGCCGAAACCGTGGCCGGGCCGCGTCTCGTCGAGGCGGCGGCCGGGCTGGACCACGGCGTCGATCTCCGTCTCGGAAAGCCCCGGCCCGTCGTCGGCGATGCGTGCCACGGCCTGCGTGCCGTGCTGCGTGGTTTCGAGCACCACGCGGGCGCGGGCGTGGCGGCAGGCGTTGTCGAGGAGGTTGCCCAGCATCTCGTCGAGGTCCTCCCGGTCCACGGCGACGAAGAGGCCCGGCGCCAGCGCGGTTTCGAGGCGAACGCGGGGGTCAAACTTGGCGAGCGTCGCCGCCAGGTCCTCGCCGTGGCGGGCAAGGTCCGTGCGCTGGCGCACCGGCCCGCCGAGCGCGGCCGTGCGCGCGCGGCGCAGGTGGTGGCGCACCCGCCGGTCCATCAGCGCCGCGAGATCCAGGAGGCGGGCGCGGGTCTCGGGCTCGGGCAGGCGCTCGGCGGCGGCCGAAAGGGTGGCGAGCGGCGTCTTCAGGCCGTGCGCGAGGTTGGCGACATGCAGGCGGGACTGGCGCAGGTTGGCGGCATCCTGCTCGATCAGGGCGTTGAGCTCGCGCTGGAGCGGCTCGAGCTCGGCCGGGTATCGCCCCTCCACCGTCTCGCGCTCGCCCGAGCGCACGCGGGCGAGCGCCGTGCGCAGGGCGTCGAGCGGCTTCAGGCCGAAGCGCACCTGCGCGAAGATGGCGGCGACGAGCAGCGCGCCGAGGCCGGTCAGCGTGGCCGCCACCTGGAGCGTGACGTCGCGCAAGGGGCCGTCGATCGTCCCACGCGGGGCGGCCGCCAGGATGCGCGCCTCGCGTCCGCCGGGCAGGTCGACCTCCTGCTCGCGCAGCACCAGCGCCTCGCCGTCGGGGCCGAGGCCCGTGAGGAGCCGGTTCGGGCCGCCGCCGAGCCTCGGCGCGTCCTCGCGCAGGTCGAGCGCGCGCCCGCGCAGCGAACGCGAACGGGCGAGGATCCGGTCCTCCAGCTCGACCTGCCAGAACCAGTCGCCGCGCGGCCGGTCGAAGGGCGCGCCGTCGACCTCCGCCAGAGCGCGCGCCAGCGCCGGGGCCGGCGGCTCGGGCGGGCGTCGCCCGCGCCCCGGCCCCTCGCGCGGCGGGGCGTCGGGGGGCGGGGGGCTCAGCAGGGCGGCCTGGAGCGCGGCGATCTGCAGGTCGAGCCGGCCCGCCACCTCGCCGCGCACGAACCGCTCCAGCACGGTGCCGATCAGCAGCCCGGTGAGCAGCACGGCGGCCAGCACGAACAGCGCGGCCGAGAGCGTCAGCCGCGCCCGCAGCGACAGGTCGCGAAGGGATCGCGGGGGGCGAAGACTCATCCGGCCGCCGCCTCGCCGGCAGTGAGCCGGTAGCCGAGGCCGCGCACGGTCTCGATCATGGCGTGGCCGATCTTGCGGCGCAGGCGGGCGATGATGACCTCGACGGAGTTCGAATCGACCTCCGCGTCTCCCTCGTAGACGCGCTCGATCAGGTCGGCGCGCGGCACCACGATCTCCTTGCGCAGCATCAGGCAGGACAGGACGCGCCATTCCAGCGCGGTGAGCTTCAGCGGCAGGCCGTCGCGCTCGAACGTGCCGACCTGCGCGTCGAACACCAGGGAACCGCAGGCGAGGCGCGCGTCGGCATGGCCGCGCGCGCGGCGCACCAGCGCGCGCAGGCGCATCACCAGTTCCTCCACCCGGAAGGGCTTCACCAGATAGTCGTCGGCGCCGGCCTTGAAGCCCTGCACCTTGTCGCTCCACCCGTCGCGGGCGGTGAGGATGAGGACCGGCAGGTCGCGCTTGGCTTCGCGCCAGCCGCGCAGCACCTCGATGCCGCCGAGGCCCGGCAGGCCGAGGTCGAGCACCGCCGCGTCGAACAGTTCGGTGTCGCCCAGATGCAAGCCGTCGACGCCGTTGTCGGCGTGGTCCACGGCGAAGTTCTCGGCCCGCAGCGCCGCCGCGATCTCGCTCGCCAGGCCTGTGTCGTCCTCGACCAGAAGCACGCGCATGAGAGGTCTCGTGTCCTTGGAACCGCCGGGCCCGCACTAGTCGGGCCGCCTGAACGGAACCTGAACCGCGCGGTTCAGGAGGGGTTTCGATGCGACGGGTAGAAGGGGCGTCATCCGCAACCGACAAGGACCTGTCGATCATGACAACCCATTCTTCCCGTTCCCTCAAGCGTCGCCTCGGCATCGCCGCGCTCGTCCTGCCGCTTCTGGCCGGCTCGACCCTGGCCTTCGCGCAAGGCGCCCCGGCCGGCGCCCCGGCTGGTGCACCGCCGGCGCCGCGCTCGGCCACCGTGGGCGAGCTGCGCGACATGAACGACCTGCGCCTCGAGGGGAAGGTCGCCGAGGTGTTCGGCAACCGCTTCGTGCTGGAGGACGCGACCGGCCGCGCGCTCGTGGAGCTCGGCCCCCGCGGCGCGCGCGGCGACCTCGTCAAGGTCGGCGACACCGTCTCGGTGGACGGCCGCTTCGAGCGCGGCCAGGTCGACGCCCGTTCGATCAGCGTCGGCGGCGGCGAGCGCGTCGCCCTGGAGCGTCCGCGCCCCGAGCGCGACGGGCCGCGTGGACCCGGGCGGGGTCCTGGCCGTGACGGTCCTCGCCATGGTCCGCGCGGCGAGGACGGCCCGCCGCCGCCGCCGCCGCACGAGGAGCGCGCCGGACGCGGCTGGTTCGGCGGCGGCGTGGACGAGGCGGCGGCCACCAAGGCGCTGACCGACGCCGGCTACACCGAGGTGACGCTGACCGACACCAAGCGCCACCATGCCGAGTTCACCGCCAAGGACGCGGACGGCCGGATGTGGGAGATCAAGGTGGACGACGACAACCGGATCGACGAGCGCGAGCCCTATGCCGCGCCGCTCGGCGAGGACGCCGCCCGCGCCGCGATCGAACGCCTCGGCTACACCTATGGCGGCGACTACGAGGTGATGAAGGACCATGTCGAGGCCGACGCCAAGGACGCCTCGGGCCGCGACATGCGCATCGAGCTGAACGCCGACGGCTCGCTCCGCAAGGAGCGCTTCGAGGGCTGAACGGCGCGCCGGACGAGACGGGAAGGGGGCGGCGCGTCGGCGCCGCCCCTTTTCGCGCCGGGCGGTCCCCGAGCGTCCGCGCCCCGTTGCTTGCGGCGCGGGCGCGTGGCGACTATCTGGAACGGAAAGAATTTTCCGCCGCTGAACCGAGGCGCGCCCATGTTCATCCAGACCGAATCGACCCCCAATCCCCAGACCCTGAAGTTCCTGCCGGGGCGTGTGGTCCTGGAAAACGGCACCGCCGAGTTCCTGGACCCCGCCGACGCCGCCGCCCGCTCGCGGCTCGCCGCCAAGCTCATGGGCATCGACGGCGTGCGCAGCGTGTTCTTCGGCTACGACTTCGTCACCGTCACCAAGGACGACACCGGCTGGCAGCATCTGAAGCCCGCGATCCTCGCCGGGCTGATGGAGCATTTCCTGTCGGGCGAGCCGGTGATGGCGGCGGGGGCCGGCGGCACCGCGCCGCCCGACGATTCGGGCGAGGAGTTCTTCGAGGCGGGCGACGAGGAGGTGGTCTCGACCATCAAGGAACTGCTCGAGACGCGCGTGCGCCCGGCGGTCGCCCAGGATGGCGGCGACATCACCTTCCGCGGCTTCCGCGACGGCGTGGTGTTCCTCAACATGCGCGGCTCCTGCGCCGGCTGCCCGTCCTCCACCGCCACGCTGAAGCACGGCATCGAGAACCTCCTGCGCCACTTCGTGCCGGAGGTCGAGGCCGTGGAGGCGATGGAAGCGGCCTGACCCGGCGGGCATCGGACATGGCGGGCGGCCTTCTCCTGGCGATCGACACGGCGGGCGAGCGATGCTCGGCGGCGGTGCTGCGCCTTGCCGACGGCGCCATCCTCGCGGCCGTGGATCCGGTGGTCGGACGCGGCCACGCCGAGGTGCTGATGGACACGGTGGCCGAGGCGCTGGAGACGGCCGGCGCGGGCTGGGGCGAGATCGTCCGGCTCGGGGTCGGCATCGGCCCCGGTTCGTTCACCGGCATCCGCGTCGCCGTGGCGGCCGCTCGCGGGTTCGAGCTGTCGCTCGGCGTCGCCAGCGTCGGCGTCACCACCTTGGAGGCTCAGGCCGAGCCGTTCTGGGCCGAGGCACCGGTGCTGGCCGTGCACGACGCGCGGCGCGGCGAGGTCTATGCCGCCCTGTTCGATCGGGGCGGCGCTCCGCTGTCCGAGCCCGAGGCCCTGGTGCCCGGGGCGCTCGCCGCGCTGGCGCGGCGCGCCTCGGCGCCGGTCCGGCTCGTCGGCTCCGGGTCCGGCATCGCGGCCGAGGCGCTTGGGCTGGATGCCGCCCGCATCGACGATACCGAAGGCAGCGCGCCGATCCGCTCGCTGGCGCGCATCGCCGCCCGCCGCGCCGTCGCCGCGCCGCCGCTTCCGCTCTATCTGAGGGGGGCGGACGCGAAGGCGCAGGCGCCGTCCGGCCTTCGCGCGGCGCCTTGGACAGGCACCGTTAATCCTTGAGGCTGATAGTCGCGGACGGCCGGCGGTTCCGGTCCGGTCGCGATCCGCGGGAGGAGGAGGGCATGTACTGGTATCTGCCGTGGGCCTGGACGCTGTCCTTCTGGGAGGGCCTCGTCGCGCCGGCCGACCATGTCGCCGAGCCCTTGGGGCCGGACGACGTGGAATGGGCCGCCGCGCTCCATAGCCAGGCCTTCTCGCAGCCCTGGTCGGGCGACGAGTTCGCCGCGCTCCTGTCGCAGGCGGGCACCTTCGGCTACGTGGTGCGCCGGACCGGGCAGGTCCGCCCCGTGGGCGTGGTGCTGGCACGCCTCGCCGCCGACGAGGCGGAGATCCTGACGATCGTCGTCGACAGGGTGGCTCGCGGCAAGGGCTTCGGCCGCCTCCTGATGGACAACGTGCTCCAGCATCTCCACGCCGAACGCGCCGCCTCGCTGTTCCTGGAGGTCGAGGAGACCAACGCGCCGGCCCTGCGGCTCTATCGCCACCTGCGCTTCGAGGAGGTGGGGCGGCGCCCGGCCTACTACGTCGGTCCCGACGGCCAGCGCCAGAACGCCCTCGTCCTGAAGCGGACCCTTGGCCCTCGCTGAGGGCGCGGACGACGCGGCGCGGCGCGCGCAGCCGGGCGGCGCCGATCCGGTGGCGCGGCTGCGTCTGGCGGCCGTCGCGGCCGTGCTGGCGCTGATGACGCTGGTTCTGGCGCCCTTGCAACTCGTCGCGATCCGCTTCGGCTGGCGGCTCGCCGCATGGCTGCCCTTCCTGTGGCAGCGCGTGGCCGTGCGCGTCGCGGGCCTCAGGGTACACCTGCGCGGCGCCCCCGCCACCGGTCGGCCGCTGCTCCTCGTGTCCAACCACCAGTCCTGGGCCGACATCATGGCGCTGGGCTCGGTGATGCCGCTCTCCTTCATCGCCAAGTCCGACGTCGAGGGCTGGCCGGTCTTCGGCCTCCTGGCGCGGCTGCAGCGCACCGTGTTCGTGGAGCGCAACGCGCGCGGGCGTACGGGCGCACAGGCCGATTCCATCGCCGCGCGGCTCGGCGCGGGCGACGCGATGGTGCTGTTCGCCGAAGGCACGACCTCGGACGGCAACGGCGTCTTGCCGTTCAAGACGGCGCTGTTCGGCGCCGCGCAGGCCGCGCTGCGGGCCTCGCGCGCGCAGGCGGTGCTCGTGCAGCCGGTCTCCATCGCCTATGTCGGCGCCAACGGCATGGTGCTCGGCCGCTTCGGGCGCCCGCTCGCCGCCTGGCCCGGCGACGTCGCGCTGATGCCGCACCTCAGCGCCTTTCTGCGCGAGGGGGCGGTGGACGTCGAGATCTCGTTCGGCGCGCCGATCCGGTTCGAACCGGGCAGCGACCGCAAGGCAATGGCGCGCGCCTGCGAGGTCGAGGTGCGCCGGATGCTGCGCGCCAGCCTCGGCTTTCCCGGCGACGGCTGAGCGTTCCGGGCGGGCGTTGCGCGAAAACGTCGCTTGCGTCCGGGGGGCTGCCGGTCGATATAGGAGGGAGAAGGGCCGGGCCGGCGGCGGTTGCGCGGCGGTGCGGCGAAGTCGAGGACTTGCGCATGGGGTCCGTCCGGCCGTCAGGAGACGGGGCGGAGCCCGCAAAGGACGCATGGACACACCGTACGAACGAACGCGGGGCGAACGCAAGGTCTTCATCAAGACCTATGGCTGCCAGATGAACGTCTACGACTCGCAGCGGATGGGCGACGCGCTGGAGCGTGACGGCTATGTGCAGACCGAGGCGATCGAGGACGCCGATCTCGTGCTCCTCAACACCTGCCACATCCGCGAGAAAGCCGCCGAGAAGATCTATTCCGAGCTCGGACGCATCCGCGTGCTTAAGAGCGAGCGCGCGGCCGAGGGGCGGGACCTGCGCGTCGGCGTGACCGGCTGCGTGGCGCAGGCCGAGGGCGCCGAGATCATCGAGCGCGCGCCGGTGGTGGACCTCGTGGTCGGCCCGCAGACCTACCATCGCCTGCCCGAGGCGCTGGCCCGCGTCGCCCGGGGCGAGCGCGTGGTGGAGACGGACTACGCCGTCGAGGACAAGTTCGACCACCTGCCGAAGTCCGGCCGCGCCGCGATCGCCAGGCGGGGCGTGACCGCCTTCCTCACCGTGCAGGAGGGTTGCGACAAGTTCTGCACCTTCTGCGTCGTGCCCTACACGCGAGGCTCCGAGGTCTCCCGTCCGTTCGCCGCGGTGATGGACGAGGCGCGCCGCCTCGCCGAGGCCGGCGTGCGCGAGGTGACGCTGCTCGGGCAGAACGTCAACGCCTGGGCGGGCACCGACGCCGCCGGCCGGCCGATCGGCCTCGGCGGGCTCCTGCGCGCGCTGGCCGACGTGCCGGGCCTGGCGCGCCTGCGCTACACGACATCCCATCCGCGCGACATGGACGACGACCTGATCGACGCCCATCGCACCTTGCGCGCCCTGATGCCCTACCTGCACCTGCCCGTGCAGTCGGGCTCGGACGCGATCCTCAAGGCGATGAACCGGCGACATAAGGCGGCGGACTATCTCGCGCTTCTCGACCGCATCCGCGAGGCGCGCCCCGACATCGCGCTGTCGGGCGACTTCATCGTCGGCTTTCCCGGCGAGACCGACGCCGACTTCGAGGCGACGCTCGATCTCGTGCGCGCCGTGCGCTACGCGGCGGCCTACACGTTCAAGTATTCGCCGCGTCCCGGCACGCCGGGCGCCGCGATGGACGGCCACGTGCCGGAAGACGTCAAGACCGAGCGTCTCGACCGTCTCCAGGCGCTGATCCGCGAGCAGCAGGTCGCCTTCCAGGATTCCTTCGTCGGGCGCGACACCGAGGTTCTGATCGAGAAGCCGGGGCGCCATCCCGGCCAGATGATCGGCCGCTCGCCCTTCCTCCTGCCCGTGGTGGTGCCCGCCTCGGCGGGCGCGGTGGGCGACATCGTCACCGTGCGCGTCGCCGACACCCGCCCCAATTCCCTGATGGCCGCCGGCGCCGAGCCGGTTCTTTCGGCCCCGATGCTTGCCGCCGGCGGCGCGGAGCCCGAGTTGAGGAAGATCGCATGAAGGCAGCGCGCGGCATGCTTCCGGCCTCCGGCGCCTCGGACATGGCCCATATCGTGCTGACCTTCGACGACAACCGGCTGGCGAGCGCCCTGTTCGGGCAGTTCGACGAGCATCTGGCGATGATCGAGCAGAAGCTGTCGGTGGACGCGCGGGCACGGGGCAACAAGGTGGAGCTGCGGGGCGACCCGGTGGCCGCCGAGCAGGCGCGGCGCGCGCTGGACATCCTCTATGCCCGGCTCCAGTCCGGCCACGAGCTGCAGGTCTCGGACGTCGAGGGCGCGATCCGCATGGCGGTGGCGCAGGACGACCAGCTCGTGCTGCCGACCCTGGAGAAGAAGGGCCGTCTGGCGCTCGCCCAGATCTCCACCCGCAAGAAGACGATCTACGCCCGCACGCCGACGCAGGACGCCTACATGCGCGCCATGGAGCGCGCCGAGCTGGTGTTCGGCATCGGCCCGGCCGGCACGGGCAAGACCTATCTGGCCGTCGCCCACGCCGCCCAGCTCCTGGAGCGCGGCCAGGTCGAGCGCATCATCCTGTCGCGCCCGGCCGTGGAGGCCGGCGAGCGCCTCGGCTTCCTGCCGGGCGACATGAAGGACAAGGTCGATCCCTACCTGCGCCCGCTCTACGACGCGCTCTACGACATGATGCCGGCCGAGAAGGTGGAGCGCGCCATCGCGGCCGGCGCCATCGAGATCGCGCCGCTGGCCTTCATGCGCGGGCGAACGCTCGCCAACGCGGCGGTGATCCTCGACGAGGCGCAGAACACCACCTCGATGCAGATGAAGATGTTCCTGACGCGCCTGGGCGAGAACGCCCGCATGGTGGTGACGGGCGACCCGTCGCAGATCGACCTGCCCACCGGCGTGAAGTCGGGCCTCGTGGAGGCGCTGCGGGTGCTGGAGGGCGTGTCGAGCATCGTCTCGGTGCGCTTCGAGGCGAAGGACGTCGTGCGCCACCGCTTGGTGCAGGCGATCGTGGAGGCCTACGAGGCCGACGCGACCGACGCCCGCGCCAAGACCGCGCCATGAGCGAGGGGCGATCTCCCGGCGCGGCCCGCACGGGGCCGCGCATCCTCCTGTCAGTGGAGGACGATGGCTGGGCGGCGCTGCTGTCGCGCCCGGCCGAGGACATGGTCCGCGAGGCGGTCTTCGCCGCGGCGGGCGGGGCGGGCCTCGCGCCCGACGTCGAGACCGAGGTCTCCGTCACCCTGTCGGACGACGAGGACGTGCGCGCCCTGAACGCCGAATGGCGCGGCAAGGACAAGCCCACCAACATCCTCTCCTTTCCCATGATGCCGCTGCAGCCGGGCGACCGGCCGGGACCGATGCTCGGCGACCTGATCCTCGCGCGGCAGACGCTCGCCCGCGAGGCGGCGGACGAGGGCAAGGCGCCCGACGACCATTTCCGTCATCTCCTGGTGCACGGCGTCCTGCATCTTCTGGGCCACGACCACGAGACCGACCGCGACGCCGAGGCCATGGAGGCGCTCGAGATCGGGATCCTCGCCGGGCTCGGCATCGCGGACCCCTATGCCGACGCGCCCGACGCGCCGGAACGCCATTCTGGAAGGGACCCTTGGTGAACCACATGAGCATGCCCCCCTTTGGCGACGAGACCGGCCACGAGGCCGTTTCGTCGGAGACCCCGCCGGAGCCGCGAAGTCGCGGGCCCCGGCGCGGCGCGGAGACCGCCGCCGAGCCGGGCTTTCTGGAATCGCTCGTCGCGTTCCTGCGGCCGCGCGTGTCGCACTCCCTGCGCGAGGAAATCGCCGAGGCGCTGACCCGGCCCGAGACGGAGGCCTCCGGCTTCACGCCCAACGAGCGGCTGCTCCTGGGCAACATCCTCCAGCTCCACGACGTGCGCGTCGAGGACGTGATGGTTCCGCGCACCGAGATCCAGGGCATCGCCGCCTCCGCGACGCTGGCGGAGCTGATGGCGCGCTTCGAGGAGACCGGGCACTCGCGCATGCCGGTCTACGACGAGGGCCTCGACGATCCGCTCGGCATGGTCCACATCCGCGACGTGATCGGCCACGTCACCCGCGCGGCGCTCTGCTTCCGGCACGAGGAGGGCGAGGCAGACGCGCCGGTGCGCTCGGCACTGGATCTCGGCCGCGTCGACCTCGCCCACACGATCGCCGATCTCGGCCTCCTGCGGCAGATCCTCTTCGTGCCGCCCTCCATGCACGCGGCCGAGCTGATGCAGCGGATGCAGGCGAGCCACATCCAGATGGCGCTGGTGATCGACGAGTACGGCGGCACCGACGGTCTGGTCTCGCTGGAGGACATCCTCGAGATGGTGGTCGGCGACATCGAGGACGAGCACGACGACGACGAGGCCCTGGTCACCCACTCGGGCGACGGCGTCTTCTACGCGGACGGCCGGGCCGACCTCGACGAGGTCCGCGAGGTGGTCGGAGCCGATTTCGACGTCACCGGCCACGAGGAGGACGCCGACACGATCGGCGGGCTCGTGGTCAACGCGCTGGGCCGGATGCCGGCGCCGGGCGAGGTGGTCGAGGTGGTCGCGGGGTTCGAGATCGAGGTCATGGACGCGGATCCCCGGCGCGTGAAGCGGCTGCGCATCGTGCGCTTTCCCGAAGGGGCGGCCGCCGAACTCGACGGCTGACGCGCCCGGCGCGGAAGGTTTCGCGAAAGTCCCGCTCGTTACGACCTGCAAGGGTGCACCCGCGCCGGAGACGACGTGCCTCGCGGCGGACCGGGGCGGACGAGGGGCGTTGAGCGTTGGAACGACTGGCCGGACGGATCATGCTTCTCCATGGCTGGCGGCGGGCGGCCCTCGCGGCGCTGGCCGGGCTCGTGGCGACGCTGGGGCTCGCGCCGATCAACGTCCCGGCTGTGGGCTTCGTCTCCTTTCCGGTTCTGGTCTGGCTCCTGGACGGCGCGAGCGGACGGCCGGGGGCCGGCCTCGTGCGGCGCGCGCTGCCCGCCTTCCGGATCGGCTGGTGCTTCGGTTTCGGCTATTTCCTGGGCGGGCTCTGGTGGCTCGGCGCCGCGGTCCTGGTGGGCGGCACGAGCTTTCTCTGGGCGCTGCCCTTCGCCGTCCTCGGCCTGCCGATGGTGCTCGGCGTGTATCACGGGCTGGCGGCGGCGGCGGCGCGCCTCGCCTGGAGCGACGGTCCCGGGCGGCTGTTCGCCCTGGCCGCGTCCTTCGCCGCCTTCGAGTGGCTGCGCGGCACGCTCCTGACCGGTTTCACCTGGAACGAGATCGGCGTCCTGGCCGCGCCGGTGCCGATGCTGATGGGCAGCCTGTCGGTGGTCGGGCTGCACGGGCTGACGCTTCTGGCCGTGTTCGTGTTCGCGCTGCCGGCGCTGCTCGGCGCGCCCGTCCGCGGCCGAGCGGCGGCCTTCTCGTTCGGCGCCGTGCTGCTCGCGGCCCATGTCGGCTTCGGCGCCTGGCGGCTGGCCGAGGCCCCGACGGACACGGTGCCGGACGTCGCGCTGCGCATCGTCCAGCCCGCGATCCTCCAGTCCGACAAGTGGGACCCGGCCGAGGAGGAGGAGAACTTCGCCCGCCTCCTGGCGCTGACCGGCGGCGGCGAGCCCGCGCCCGAGGGAGCGCGGCGCCTCGTGATCTGGCCCGAATCGGCCTTCCCCTTCATCCTGACCGACCGGCCGGACGCGGTGACGCGCCTCGCCGACGCGCTGAACCCCTCCGACACGCTGATGGCGGGCGCCACGCGCGTCGAAGGCGAGACGCGGGACCCCGCCGCGCGGTTCTACAACTCCCTCTACGTGATCGATTCGAGCGGTGCCGTGCGCGAGGCGGGCGACAAGCTGCACCTCGTGCCCTTCGGCGAGTACCTGCCGTTCCAGGCGTTCCTCGAAGGGCTCGGCGTGACCCAGCTCACCCGGCTCCCCGGCGGCTTTTCGGCCGGCGCGGCGCGGCGGATCATGCGGGCGGGCGAGGGGGGGCCGAGCTTCCTGCCGCTGATCTGCTACGAGGCGATCTTCCCCGACGAGCTTCTCGGCGATCTCGAATTGCGGCCGGACTTCCTGCTCAACGTCACCAACGACGCCTGGTACGGCCGCACGCCCGGCCCCTACCAGCACCTGCGCCAGGCGCAGATGACGGCGGTCGCCTTCGGCCTGCCGCTGGTGCGCGCCGCCAATACCGGCATCTCGGTCGTCACCGACAGCGTCGGCCGACCGGTCGCCGGACTGGCGCTCGGAGAGCGCGGCACGGTGGATGCCGCCCTGCCCGCACGGGGCGCGCCCACGGTCTTTTCGCGCTGGGGCAATCTTGTGTTCGCCGCAATTGTCGGTCTTTTCGTCCTGCTTGCCGTCGGCGCCTCGATTCGGTCCGGCCGCGTGCGCCACTGAGGCGCGATTGCTCACCATAGTCGTATCATCTAGATAACGACTGATGTTCATGAAGCCGGGCGGCGGGGGCCGCGTCGGCAAGGCGCGCCGCCGGACGGCGGCGGCTTCCTAGGGGCGATCCATGGCGGTTGAAAGCAAGAAGCCGAACCCCGTCGACGTGCACGTCGGCGCGAGGGTGCGGTTTCGGCGAACGATGATGGGAACGAGCCAGGAGAAGCTGGGCGAGGCGCTGGGGGTGACGTTCCAGCAGGTGCAGAAATACGAGAAGGGCACCAACCGCGTCGGTGCCAGCCGCCTGCAGAAGATCGCCGAAGTCCTGCAGGTCCCCGTATCCTTCTTCTTCGAAGGATATCAGGGCGAGGAAAGCCAGCCCACAGGGATGGCCGAGGCGGACGCCACCTTCGTCAACGACTATCCCGTGTCCAGCGAGAGCATCCAGCTCAACCGCGCCTTCGGCAAGATCCAGGATCCCAAGGTGCGCCGCCGCATTCTCGAGCTCGTCCGGTCGCTGGCCGAGGCCGAGGCCGAGGAGAGCGGGTCCAAGTAGCGACGGTCCTTCCGCGGTGCGAGAAAAGCCTTGCGCATCGAGGTGCCGCTGTTAAGGACGGCCACTCCGATCGAACTCCCACAAGCGAGAGACCATAGGCGGATGCGCAGCGGCGAGTACTTCTTCACCTCCGAGAGTGTTTCGGAAGGTCATCCCGACAAGGTCTGCGATCGCATCTCGGACGAAGTGCTGGACCTGCTCTACCGCGAAGCGCGCAAGGCCGGGATCGACGCCTGGCAGCTGCGCGTCGCCTGCGAGACGCTGGCCACCACCAACCGCATCGTGATCGCCGGCGAGGTCCGCTGCACGCTCGATTCGGCCAAGCTTCGCTCCAAGGTCCGCTCCGCCGCCCGCCGCGCCGTGAAGTCGATCGGCTACGAACAGGACGGCTTCCACTGGAAGACCGCCAAGATCGACGTGCTCTTGCACGAACAGTCGGCCGACATCGCCCAGGGCGTCGATGCCGGGGCCAAGAACACGGAAGGGGCGGGCGACCAGGGCATCATGTTCGGCTACGCCTGCCGCGAGACGGCCGAGCTGATGCCCGCCCCGATCTTCTACGCCCACAAGATCCTGGAGCGCCTCGCCGAGGCGCGCCGCTCGGGCGAGGGCGGCGCGGGCGTGCTCGGCCCCGACGCCAAGAGCCAGGTCACGGTCCGCTACCGGGACGGCAAGCCGGTCTCGATCTCCTCCATCGTCCTGTCGACCCAGCATGTCGACGAGTCGCTGACGTCGGCCGACGTGCGCCGTCTGGTCGAGCCCTTCGTGCGCGAGGCGACCGCCGGCCTGCCGATCGACGACGACTGCGTCTGGCACGTCAACCCGACGGGCAAGTTCGTGATCGGCGGCCCGGACGGCGACGCCGGCCTGACGGGACGCAAGATCATCGTCGACACCTACGGCGGCGCGGCGCCGCACGGCGGGGGTGCCTTCTCGGGCAAGGACCCGACCAAGGTCGACCGCTCCGCCGCCTATGCCGCGCGCTACCTCGCCAAGAACGTGGTGGCGGCCGGGCTCGCCGACCGTTGCACCATCCAGCTCTCCTACGCGATCGGCGTCGCCGAGCCGGTCTCGGTCTATGTCGACCTGCACGGAACGGGGAGGGTCGAGGAAACGGCGCTGGAAGCGGCGCTGCGCGAGCTGATGGACCTCACACCGCGCGGCATCCGCGAGCATCTCGACCTCGCGCGCCCGATCTACGCCAAGACGTCGGCCTACGGGCATTTCGGCCGCAAGCCCGGTCGCGACGGCTCGTTCTCCTGGGAGCGCACCGACCTCGTCGCCAAGCTGAAGGCGAAACTTGGCCGCTGAACGCCGAACGAACGGCCCGCGCGCCCGCGTCCGCGAGAACTTCTTCGGGCGCTCGCGCGGCAAGACGCTCCGGCCGCTCCAGGCTGGGCTCCTGCGCGAGTCGCTGCCCGCGCTGGTGCTCGACCTTGGCCAGCCCGCCCCGGCCGACCTGCGCACCCTGTTCGAGGCTCCGGTCGACGCCGTCCGGCTCGAGATCGGCTTTGGCGGCGGCGAGCATCTGCACATGGAATCGGGGCGCCATCCCGGCACCGGCTTCATCGGGGTCGAGCCCTTCGTCAATTCCATGGCCAAGATGCTGGTGGCGCTGGACGCCGATCCGCGCGCGAACCTTCGTCTGTTCGGCGACGATGCGACGCTGCTGCTCGACTGGCTGCCGGACGCCTCGCTTTCGGGCATCGACCTGTTCTACCCGGACCCCTGGCCCAAGCGGAAGCACTGGAAGCGGCGTCTCGTGAACGCACGCACGCTGGACCGGATGGCGCGGGTGCTGCGGCCGGGTTCCCGCTTCCGCTTCGCCTCGGACATCGAGACCTACGTCGACTGGACGCTGCTCCACCTGCGCGACCATCCGGCCTTTCGCTGGCAGGCGGAGGGTCCGGCCGACTGGCACACGCCCTACGAGGGCTGGCCCGGCACGCGCTACGAGGCGAAGGCGCATCGCGAAGGGCGAAAAGGGGCGTACCTGACCTTCCTGCGGCTCTGACGCGGGCCCGGACGCCGCCGGCCGCCTGGTTGTGGAAAAGGCGCCTCGCCTTGCCAAGCCGCCCGCGCGGCTGTATACGGGGCTCAAATTCTCTGCGATGCGATCGTGAGAGTGGGTCCTCCCGGTCCCGCTCTTTTTTGTTAGGGGCAAGGCCTCGGCAAGAGACCCGGCGATCGCCGCAGGCGGGGCCGCCCGGAAGGGGCGCTCCGCGAGGCACGACCGGAGACTTCGTGACGGACAAGCGCATCATCATCGAACAAGGGCTCGAAGCCCGCATCGCCACCCTTCTGGAGCCGGTGATCGAGCAGCTCGGCTTCCGCCTCGTGCGGGTGCGGGTCTCGGCCCTCAACGGCACCACGCTGCAGATCATGGCGGAGCGGCCGGACGGATCGATGAGCGTCGAGGACTGCGAGGCGGTGTCGCGCGGGATCTCGCCGGTGCTGGACGTCGAGGACCCGATGGACCGGGCCTACCATCTCGAGATCTCCTCGCCCGGCATCGACCGCCCGCTGGTGCGCGCCGGTGACTTCCGGGCCTGGGCGGGCCAGTTGATGAAGCTGGAGACCACGCGTCTCCTGGCCGGGCGCAAGCGGTTTCGCGGGCGCATCCTCGAGGTGTCCGACACCGGCTTCCGGCTGGAGCGCGACGGCGCGGCCGCCGGCGAGGAGCCGGTGGTCGAGATCCCGTTCGACGCGCTGGCCGAGGCGCGATTGATCCTCACCGACGAACTCATCGCCGCCTCGCTGAAGGCCGACAAGGCCGCCCGCAAGGCGCGCGGCGCGCCGCTGGACGACGAGGACGACGCGCTGGACGGAGCCGGAGCGCCCGCCGCGCATTGATGTGACGACGGGAGGGGGCGCGCCGCGCGGCGCGCGACCTCCCATCCCGAAGGGCCGGAGCCACGAGTGCCCGGCGGCTTTCGACAGGAGACGTGAACATGGCAGTCAGTGCGAACAGGCTCGAGCTTCTGCAGATCGCGGATGCCGTGGCGCGCGAGAAGTCGATCGATCGTGAGATCGTGATCGCCGCGATGGCCGATGCCATCCAGAAGGCCGCCCGCTCGCGCTACGGCCAGGAGACCAACATCCGCGTCGACATCAACACCAAGACCGGCGAGATGAAGCTGCAGCGGCTTCTCGAAGTGGTCGAGGAGGTCGAGGATCCGGCGACGCAGATCTATCTCGATCTCGCGCGCGACAAGAACCCGGATGCGGAGCCCGGCGACTTCATCGCCGAGCAGCTGCCGCCGATGGAGTTCGGCCGCATCGCCGCCCAGTCGGCCAAGCAGGTCATCGTGCAGAAGGTGCGCGAGGCCGAGCGCGACAAGCAGTACGAGGAGTTCATCGGCCGGGTGAACGAGATCGTCAACGGCACGGTGAAGCGGGTCGAATACGGCAACGTCATCGTGGATCTCGGCAAGGGCGAGGGCATCATCCGCCGCGACGAGCAGATCCCGCGCGAGCTGTTCCGCTACGGCGACCGCGTGCGCGCCTTCGTCTACGACGTGCGCCGCGAGCAGCGCGGGCCGCAGATCTTCCTGAGCCGCACCCATCCGCAGTTCATGGCCAAGCTCTTCACCATGGAAGTGCCGGAAATCTACGACGGCATCATCGAGATCAAGGCGGTGGCCCGCGATCCGGGCTCGCGCGCCAAGATCGCCGTGGTGAGCCGCGATTCCTCGGTGGATCCGGTGGGCGCGTGCGTGGGCATGCGCGGCTCGCGCGTCCAGGCCGTGGTGGGCGAGCTCCAGGGCGAGAAGATCGACATCATCCCCTGGTCGCCCGACGCCGCGTCCTTCCTGGTCAACGCGCTGCAGCCGGCGGAAGTCGCCAAGGTCGTGCTCGACGAGGACGCCGAGCGTATTGAAGTCGTGGTGCCCGATGACCAGTTGAGCCTGGCGATCGGCCGTCGCGGCCAGAACGTGCGCCTCGCCTCGCAGCTCACGGGCTGGGACATCGACATCCTCACCGAGCAGGAGGAGTCCGAGCGGCGCCAGAAGGAGTTCGTGGAGCGTTCGGCGCTGTTCATGGACGCTCTGAACGTCGACGAGATGGTCGGCCAGCTTCTGGCCTCCGAGGGCTTCGCCAGCGTCGAGGAAGTGGCCTACGTGGAGAATTCCGAGGTCGCCGCGATCGAGGGATTCGACGAGGACACGGCCTCCGAGATCCAGAACCGCGCCAAGGAGTTCCTGGACCGCCGCGAGCAGGAGCTCGACGACAAGCGCAAGGCGCTGGGCGTCGCCGACGAGCTGCGCGGCATCGACGGCCTGACCACCGCCATGCTGGTGGCGCTCGGCGAGGACGGCGTGAAGAGCGTCGAGGACTTCGCGGGCTGCGCCGCCGACGACCTGGTCGGCTGGACCGAGCGCAAGGACGGCGAGACCAAGCGCTTCACCGGCGCCCTGTCGGCCTTCGACCTCAGCCGCCAGGACGCCGAGGCGATGATCATGCAGGCCCGCGTCTCGGCGGGCTGGGTCGAGGCGGAAGAGCCGGCGGCCGAGATCGACGAGGAGGCCGAGGAGGCCTGACGGGAGCGCGACGGAACGGATGAACGGCGACGAGGACGGGGACCTGGAGGAGGCGGTGATGAACGGACGCATGTGCATCGTGTCGCGCCGCTCGCTGCCGGCCGGCGCCCTGATCCGCTTCGTCGCGGATCCCGACGGCCGAGTCGTGCCCGACCTCAAGCGCCGCCTGCCGGGGCGGGGCGCCCATGTTGAGGCGCGCCGTTCGGCGGTCGAGGCGGCTCTGAAGCGCCGGCTTCTGGCCCGTGCCCTGAAGCGCGAGCTGGCGGGCACGGAGACGCTGGCCGACGACTTGGAGGCGCTGCTGGTGCGCGCGGCCGCCGGCGCTCTGGCGCTGGCGCGCAAGGCGGGCCAGGTGACCACGGGCGCGGCCAAGGTGGATGCCGCCCTGCGCGCCGGCAAGGCGCTGGCCTCGCTGCACGCCGCCGACGGGGCGGCCGACGGGGTGCGCAAGCTGGACGGGGCGCGCCACGCCCGCGCCTTCGAGACGGGCGCCGAACCGGTGCCGGCCTTCCACACGCTCACGGCCGCCGAAATCGGTTTGGCCATGGGCGACCACAATGTGATACATGCGGCCATCCTGCCCGGCGGCGCCGGAGCGGCCCTGATCGAGCGCCTGGAGGCGCTGGAGACATACCGGGGCGCAAGCGCCCGGGCGACAACCATCGCGGACACCGGGGACCCGGGTCCATGAGACCACCATTAAGATCAACGGCAGAGCACGGTTGCACAATGCTCTAGGCACGGATAGTGGCGCGGGGAACAACCCGCGCAGGAAGCGGAAGCGTAAATGAGCGATACGAAATCCGGCGACGACAAGACGCTGAGCGTCAACCCGAAGAAGACCCTGTCCCTCAAGCCGAGCGGCAACGTCCCGCAGTCGGTGGTGCGGCAGAACTTCTCGCACGGGCGGACCAAGAGCGTCGTCGTGGAGACCAAGAAGCGCAAGTTCTCGGTCCCCGGCGAGACGGCGAAGGACGCGCCCGCGGCGGTGGAGCCGGCAGCGGCACCCCCGGCGGCGCCCGCCGCGCCCGCGCGCCCGGCCCTGACCCCCGCCCAGATGGCGGCGCTGGAGCATGCGGCCAAGAACCCGCAGGCACCGGTCGCGCCCGATCGCCCCGCCGCACCGGCCCCGACGCCCGAGGCCGAGGCCGCGCCGGTGGCCCCGGTCGCCGAGGCCGCGCCCGCTGCGGCCGCCGCGCCCACGGCTCCGGCGGCAGAAGCCGCGCCGGCCGAACCCGTCGCCGAGACGCCGGCCGCGCCCGCCGCCGCGTCCGAAGCCCCCTCGACCCCTCCCGTTTCCGAGTCACCGAAGCCTTCCTTGAGCGAAACCGCCAAACCCGCCGCCGTCGCGGCCCCGTCCCCGGCGACCCCGTCCGCGCCGCGCGCCGCCCAGCCGACGCCGCCGCGCGCCGCTGCCGGCAGCCCGGCCGGCGCCCAGCGTCCGGGCCAGCCGGCGCGTCCCGGCTATGCCGGCTCGCCGTCCGGCCGCCCCGGCGCGGGGCCCCAGCGCCCCGGCCAGCCGAACCGTCCGGGGCAGCCCGGCGGTCGTGACGAGCGTCGCGGGCCGACGCCGGCCGCCGCCGCCCCCGGCGCGCGCCAGCCGCGCGGCGCCGTTCTGTCGGACCTGTCGTCCAAGGAGATGGACGCGCGTCGGCGTGCGCTCATCCTCGCCCAGCAGCGCGAAGCCGAAGACCGTCGCCTGTTCCAGATCGAGGAGGCGCGCCGCATCGCCGAGGACGAGCGGCGCCGTGCGGAGCGCGAGGAGTCCGAGCGCCGTCAGGCCGAGGAGGCCGCGCGTCTCGAGCTCGAGGCCGCCGCCCGCCGCAAGGCCGAGGAGGATGCGGCCCGCCGCGCCGCCAACAAGCCCGTCGCGCGCACCGGCGGTAAGGCCGGGGCCGATGTGATCCCCGGCCCGCCGCCGGTGGACGACGGCCTGGGTCTGCGCCCCGCCGGCCGCACGGACCTGACCAAGAAGACGCGCGCCGACGACGAGGACGATCGCCGTCGTCCGGGCGCGGCCCGTGGCCCGGCGCGCGGCCCGGCGGCGGACGCCGCCAAGCCGACCCGTGCGCGCGTCGGCGACGACCGCCGCGGCGCCGGCCGCGTCAATGTCGAGCGTGCGCTGTCCGACGAGGACGCGCGCGGACGCTCCCTGTCGTCGATGCGTCGGCGCCAGGAGAAGTTCAAGCGCTCGCAGCAGCACCAGACCCGCGAGAAGATTGCCCGCGAAGTGATTATCCCCGAGACCATCACCATCCAGGAACTCGCCAACCGCATGTCGGAGCGGGCCGTGGACGTCATCAAGTTCCTGATGGCGCAGGGCCAGATGATGAAGCCGGGCGACGTGATCGACGCCGACCTCGCCGAGATCATCGCCTCCGAGTTCGGCCACACGGTCCGCCGCGTGGCGGAATCGGACGTCGAGACCGGCATCTTCGACGTCGCCAGCGACCCCGAGAAGCTGGTGTCGCGGCCGCCGGTCGTGACGATCATGGGCCATGTCGACCACGGCAAGACCTCGCTCCTCGACGCGATCCGCAAGACCAACGTCGTGTCCGGCGAAGCCGGCGGCATCACGCAGCACATCGGCGCCTACCAGGTCGAGCAGAACGGCCAGAAGATCTCGTTCATCGATACGCCGGGCCACGCGGCCTTCACCGCGATGCGCGCCCGCGGCGCCCAGGCGACCGACATCGCGATCCTCGTGGTGGCGGCCGACGACTCGGTAATGCCGCAGACGATCGAATCGATCAGCCATGCCAAGGCGGCGGGCGTTCCGATCATCGTGGCGATCAACAAGATCGACCGTCCGGCGGCCGACGCCCAGAAGGTGCGCACGCAGCTCCTCCAGCACGAGGTCTTCGTGGAATCGATGGGCGGCGAGGTGCTGGACGTCGAAGTGTCGGCCAAGGTCGGCACCAATCTCGACAAGCTGCTCGAGGCGATCCTGCTCCAGGCCGAGATCCTGGACCTCAAGGCGGACCCCGAGCGCACCGCCGAGGGCGTCGTGATCGAGGCCCAGCTCGACCGCGGCCGCGGTCCGGTCGCGACCGCGCTGGTCCAGGCCGGCACGCTGCACACGGGCGACATCGTGGTGGCCGGCGACCAGTGGGGCCGCGTGCGCGCGCTGGTCAACGACCAGGGCAAGCAGCTCAAGGAAGCCGGTCCGTCCATGCCCGTCGAGATCCTCGGCATGCAGGGCACGCCGCTCGCCGGCGACCGCTTCGCGGTGGTCAAGGACGAGTCGCAGGCCCGCGAGATCACCGAGTACCGTCAGCGCCTGACGCGCGAGAAGGCCGTGGCCAAGTCCGCCGGCCAGCGCGGCTCGCTCGAGCAGATGATGACCCAGCTCCAGTCCTCGGGGCTCAAGACCTTCCCGCTGCTCATCAAGGGCGACGTGCAGGGCTCGGTCGAGGCCATCGGCGCGGCGCTGGACAAGCTCGGCACCGACGAGGTGCAGGCGCGCATCGTCCATTCGGGTGCGGGCGCGATCACCGAGTCCGACATCCAGCTCGCGGCGACCTCGAACGCGGCCATCATCGGCTTCAACGTGCGCGCCAACGCCCAGGCCCGCCAGCTCGCCGAGCGCGAGGGGATCGAGATCCGCTACTACAACATCATCTACGACCTCGTGGATGACGTGAAGCAGGCGATGTCGGGCCTCCTGTCGCCCGAGCGGCGCGAGACGTTCCTCGGCAATGCCGAGATCCTGGAGGTGTTCCACATCACCAAGATCGGCAAGGTCGCGGGCTGCCGCGTCACGGAAGGCAAGGTCGAGCGCGGGGCCGGCGTGCGCCTCATCCGCGACGGCGTCGTCATCCACGAGGGCACGCTCAAGACGCTCAAGCGCTTCAAGGACGAAGTCGCCGAGGTGCCGGGCGGCCAGGAGTGCGGCATGGCCTTCCAGAACTACGAGGATATCCGCCAGGGCGATATCATCGAGAACTTCCGCGTGGAGCATATCGCGCGCACGCTCTAATCCTCGACGGGGCCGGACCGGCCCCTTCACCGGACGCGATGCAAAGCCCGGCGGCGACGCCGGGCTTTGCAGTTGCGCCCGCCCCCGAGGACCACGCCGCGCGGCCAGGAGCAACCCGCCATGCCCAAGCATTCCAACAGCCCCAAAGGCCCGTCGCAGCGCCAGCTTTCCGTCGGCGAGAAGGTGCGCCACGCGCTGACCGAGATCCTGCAGCGGCGAGAGATCATCGACCCGCTCCTCGAAAACGCCGTGATCAGCGTGACGGAAGTGCGCATGAGCCCCGACCTCAAGCTCGCCACCGCGTATGTCACGGTGTTCGGACAGGAGGACATGGACCCGTTCATCCGGGCGCTGAACGCCCATGCGCGCTTCCTGCGCGGGCGACTGACGCCGGCGCTCAGGCAGATGAAGTACATGCCGGAGATCCGCTTCCGGCAGGACGACAGTTTCGACAACTACGCCCGGATCGACGCGCTGCTGCGCTCGCCGGAGGTCCTGCGCGACACGCAGGGGACGGCAGACGAGGAAGACAACTGATGGCACGTCGCGGCAAGAAGCCGAAGGGGCGCCCAATCTCCGGCTGGGTGATCTTCGACAAGCCGAAGGGCATGGGGTCCACGGAGGCCGTGTCCAAGATCAAGTGGCTGTATTTCGCGCAGAAGGCGGGCCATGCCGGCACGCTTGACCCGCTGGCGTCCGGCATGCTGCCGATCGCGCTGGGCGACGCGACCAAGACCGTCCCCTTCGTGATGGACGGGCGAAAGACCTATCGGTTCACTGTCTCATGGGGCGCCGAGACGACGACGGACGACACGGAAGGCCCGGTCACCAACGCCTCCGACCGCCGCCCGGCGCGCGCCGACATCGAGGCGCTGCTGCCCAACTACACCGGCGAGATCAGCCAGGTGCCGCCCGCCTTCTCGGCGATCAAGATCGAGGGCGAGCGCGCCTACGACCTGGCGCGCGCGGGCGAGACGGTGGAGATCGCCGCCCGCACGGTCACCGTGCACCGGCTTTGGATCTCGGACATGCCCGACAGCGCCGCCACGACCTTCGAGGCCGAGTGCGGCAAGGGCACCTACGTGCGCGCCATCGCGCGCGACCTCGGCCGCGACCTCGGCTGCTTCGGCCACATCACCGAGCTGCGGCGCGTGCGCGTCGGCTCGTTCGACGAGGACGACATGGTCACCCTCGACGAGCTGATGGACGCCGCCGAGGAGGGCCTGGAGGAACTGGCGCCGGAGGCCGTGGAGGCGGGCGCGCGCGCGCGCATCACCGACTTCACCGCGCTGGACGAGATGGTGCTCGACGCGGCCACGGCGCTCGGCGAGCTCTACGAGGTAGCGCTCACCGACGACCAGACCGGACGGGTCCTGTCGGGCAACCCGGTCCTCCTGCGCGGGCGCGACGCGCCGGCTTTCTGCGACGAGGCCTATGCCACGGGGCAGGGGCGGCTGGTCGCGATCGGCTCGATCGACCAGGGCTCGTTCCACCCCAAACGCGTCTTCGGCGGGCGCGGCTGACGGGCCGCGGCCGTTCCGGGCTGGCAATCGCCCGGGAATGCGCCTATACGAACCCCCGCATGCCCGGTTTCGCGATCGGGCGGGCCTCGTGGCCCTGGCTGGACGACATCCCGGCTAGGGCGTCCCAACCCTCCGTTTTTTCCAAGAAAGGGATATCCGATGTCGATCACGCTCGAGCGCAAAGCCGAACTCATGAAGGAATACGCGACCAAGGAAGGCGACACCGGTTCGCCCGAGGTGCAGGTCGCCCTTCTGTCGGAGCGCATCGCCAACCTGACCGAACACTTCAAGGGCCACAAGAAGGACAACCACTCGCGCCGTGGCCTTCTCAAGATGGTGTCCCAGCGTCGCCGCCTCCTCGACTATCTGAAGGAGCGCGAGGAAGAGCGCTACACCGCGCTGATCGGCCGTCTCGGCCTGCGTCGCTAAGCAAGACCTTCGCCGCGGCGCCCGGAAGCTTCCCGGCGCCGCGTCCCGCATTCCGACCCAGCTTCTCCCGCCCCGGCGGGGAAAGCCTGTCCCGGCCGGCGGCCTTCCGAAAGGTCCCGAGCCCGAGAGCCGAACGCTCATGGGGCAGGATTGCCGGACGCTTCCCGGCATGATCCCGACGGCTCCGCCCGGAGGGAACCCATCGTGCCCGAGCGCCGCCGACGAACGGCCGCGCCTCGCCCGGAAGCCTCCCGCCGTCTTGCCCATGCGCGTTTTTCCGAAAGCCGGCCGCGACGCTTCGCGGCCAAGCCATGAGGCACACCGCATGTTCAATACCCACAAGGTCGAGATCGAATGGGCCGGCCGCACGCTGACCCTGGAGACCGGCAAGATCGCCCGCCAGGCGGACGGCGCCGTGCTCGCCACCTACGGCGAGACCGCCGTGCTCGCCACGGTCGTCTCGGCGAAGGCGCCGAAGCCCGGCTTCGACTTCTTCCCGCTGACCGTCAACTACCAGGAAAAGGCCTTCGCGGCCGGCAAGATCCCCGGCGGCTACTTCAAGCGCGAGGGTCGGCCTTCCGAGAAGGAGACGCTGGTCTCGCGTCTCATCGACCGTCCGATCCGCCCGCTCTTCGCGGACGGCTACAAGAACGACACGCAGGTCGTCGTCACGGTGCTCCAGCATGACCTGGAGAACGATCCCGACGTCCTGGCGATGGTGGCCGCCTCGGCCGCGCTGACCCTGTCGGGCGTGCCCTTCATGGGCCCGATCGGCGGCGCGCGCGTCGGCTACATCGATGGCGCCTACAAGCTGAACCCGCATGTCGACGAGATGGCCGAGTCCAAGCTCGACCTCGTGGTCGCCGGCACGCAGGACGCCGTGCTCATGGTCGAGTCCGAGGCGCGCGAGCTGGACGAGGAGACCATGCTCGGCGCCGTGATGTTCGGCCACCAGGGGTTCCAGCCGGTGATCGAGGCGATCGTCAAGCTCGCCGAACACGCCGCCAAGGAGCCGCGCGACCACAACGCGCCGGACCATTCGGCGCTGGAGGGCGAGATGCTCTCGATCGCCGAGGGCGAGCTGCGCGAGGCCTACAAGAACACCGACAAGCAGGCGCGCTACGCGGCCGTCGACAAGGTGAAGGCCAAGGTCGTCGCCCACTTCCTGCCGGAGGGCGCGACCGAGACCAAGTACACGAAGGAAGAGGTCGGGGCGGTCTTCAAGGAACTCCAGGCCAAGATCGTGCGCTGGAACATCCTCGACACCAAGAGCCGCATCGACGGGCGCGACCTGTCCACCGTGCGCGCCATCGTGGCCGAGGCCGGCATCCTGCCGCGCACCCATGGCTCGGCGCTGTTCACGCGCGGCGAGACGCAGGCGCTGGTCGTCGCCACGCTCGGCACCGGCGAGGACGAGCAGTATGTCGACTCGCTGACCGGCACCTACAAGGAGACCTTCCTCCTCCACTACAACTTCCCGCCCTACTCGGTGGGCGAGACGGGCCGCATGGGCTCGCCGGGCCGTCGCGAGATCGGCCACGGCAAGCTCGCCTGGCGCGCCATCCGCCCGATGCTGCCGGCCAAGGAAGCCTTCCCCTACACGATCCGCGCCGTGTCCGAGGTGACCGAGTCCAACGGCTCGTCCTCGATGGCGACCGTGTGCGGCACCTCGCTGGCTCTGATGGACGCCGGCGTGCCGCTGCAGCGTCCGGTGGCGGGCATCGCCATGGGCCTCATCCTCGAGGGCGAGCGCTTCGCGGTCCTGTCCGACATCCTGGGCGACGAGGACCACCTCGGCGACATGGACTTCAAGGTGGCCGGCACCGACCGGGGCATCACCTCGCTGCAGATGGACATCAAGATCCAGGGCATCACCGAGGAGATCATGAAGATCGCCCTCGAGCAGGCCAAGGGCGGTCGCGAGCACATCCTCGCCGAGATGAACAAAGCGCTGGGTTCGGCCCGCGCCGAGCTCGGCGAGTTCGCCCCGCGCATCGAGGTCATGCAGATCCCGACCGACAAGATCCGCGACGTGATCGGCTCGGGCGGCAAGGTGATCCGCGAGATCGTCGAGAAGACCGGCGCCAAGATCAACATCGAGGACGACGGCACCGTGAAGATCGCCTCGTCGTCGGCCAAGGAGATCGAGGCCGCCAAGAAGTGGATCCACTCCATCGTGGCGGAGCCGGAAGTCGGCGAGATCTACGAGGGCACGGTGGTGAAGTGCGTCGAGTTCGGCGCCTTCGTGAACTTCTTCGGCTCGCGCGACGGCCTCGTGCACATCTCGCAGCTCGCCGCCGACCGCGTCCAGAAGACGCAGGACATCGTCAAGGAAGGCCAGAAGGTCTGGGTCAAGCTGATGGGCTTCGACGAGCGCGGCAAGGTGCGCCTGTCCATGAAGGTCGTCGATCAGGCCACGGGCGAAGAGCTCAAGAAGGCCGCCAAGGAGGAGGACGCGGAGTAATCCGTCGATCCCTCGCGACAAGACAAAGGGGGCGGCCCAACAGGCCGCCCCCTTTTTTTCGTGTCCTGGTCGGAGCCGGTTCAGGCGATGGTCAGGCCGACCGCGACATTGTCGCGCGTGGCGTTGGAATAGGGGCAGACCTGATGGGCGGTGTCGACCAGCTTCTGCGCGTCGGCGCGCTCGACGCCCGGCAGCGAGATGGTGAGGTCGGCGGTGATGCCATAGCCGCCCTCCGAACGCGGGCCGAAGCCGATCTCGGCGGTGACGGTCGCCTCGGCCGGAACCTTGACGCCGACCTTCGACGAGACGGCGCGCATGGCGCCCAGGAAGCAGGCGGAATAGCCGGCCGCGAAGAGCTTCTCGGGATCGGCGCCGACGCCGCCGGGACCGCCCATCTCCTTGGGAACCACGAGCTTGACGTCGACCGCGCCGTCCTCGGAGCGGGTGTGGCCGTCGCGGCCGCCGCCGGAGGCGGTGGCGCGGGTCTTGTAGATCGGATCGACGGGCATGGGCGGTGCTCTCCTAAAGCGATTGATTATTATCGCGATAACGAAATACCGACCGATGGGATGCCTGTCCAGCAAAAAGTTATCGTGATAATGAGTGGCGACCCGACCGGGAGTTTCCGATGACGCGCGCGACCGTGCCGCTGCCCCTCGACGACCATCTCTGCTTCGCCCTCTACGGCGCATCCATGGCCATCGGGCGCCTCTACAAGCCGATCCTGGACGGCTGGGGCATCACCTATCCGCAGTATCTGGCGCTCGCCGCGCTCTGGGAGGCCGATGCGCAGCACGTGGGCGCGCTGGCGGAGCGGCTGGCGCTGGAGCCCAGCACAGTGACGCCCCTGCTGACGCGCCTTGCGGCGGCGGGCTTCGTGACGCGCGAGCGCGACCCGGCGGACGGGCGGCAGGTGATCGTGCGGCTGACGGAGGCGGGACGGGCGCTTCAGGACCGCAGCGGATGCCTCGGCGATGCGCTGGTCGCCGTGGCCGGCCTGAGCCTGGACGAGCTTCGGCGGATGACGGCGGTCGCGCGCAGGCTGCGCGACGCCGTGGCGAGCCGGGACGCCGGCGAACCGGCAAGGTCCCGACCCTGACCCGTCAGGGCGCGGGGTTGCCGAAACGCTGGTGCAGCGCGTCCACGGCGTCCTGCATGGCGGGCGTCCAAACCACCGCGTCGGCGTCGAGGCATTCGTCGAGCTGGGTGATCGTGGTCGCGCCGATGATGGCGGCGGCGACGAAGGGCTGCGCCAGCACGAAGGCGTTGGCGAAGGTGGCCGGAGCGAGGCCGAAGTCGCGGGCCAGCGCGACATAGGCGTCCACGGCCTCGGCGGTGCCGGGCTTCTCGTAGCGCTGGAGCCGGTCGAAGAGCTGCTTGCGCGAGCCGGTGGGCAGGGCGCCGCCGGCATACTTTCCGGTCAGGTATCCCTGCGCGAGCGGCGAATAGGCGAGGAGACCGACATCCTCGCGCGCCGCGATCTCCGCCTGTGCCGTCTCGAAGGTGCGGTTCAGGAGGTTGTAGGCGTTCTGGACGCTCGCCATGCGGGGCGCGACGCCGGTCTCGGCGAGGGACAGCCAGCGCATCGTGCCCCAGGCGCTCTCGTTGGACAGGCCGGCGTGGCGGATCTTGCCGTCCCGGACGAGGTCCGCGAAGACCTCAGCCGTCTCGGCGATCGCCACCTCGTCGGCCACAGGGTCCGGCGCGGTCCAGCGCGTGGGCACCGAGCCGAAGCCGGCCGTGGGGCGGTCCGGCCAGTGGATCTGGTAGAGGTCGATGCAGTCCGTGCCGAGCCGCCGCAGGGAGCCCTCCACCGCTTCCAGCACGTTGCGCCGGTCGAGACGCGGCTCGGATCCGTCGCGCCGGAACCAGGTCATCGCCGAGCGGCCCACGACCTTGGTCGCGACCACCATCCGATCGCGGTTCCCCCGGGCCCGGAGCCACGAGCCGACGAAGCTCTCCGTGCGCCCCTGCGTCTCCGCCTTGGGCGGAATCGGATAGAGCTCGGCCGCATCCAGGAAGTTGACGCCGCGCTCCGCCGCGCGGTCGAGCTGGGCGTGGGCCTCGGCCTCGCTGTTCTGCTCGCCGAAGGTCATGGTGCCGAGGCAGATCCGGCTGACGCGCAGATCCGTGCGCCCGAGCGGTCGTTGCTGCATGGAAGGTCCTTGGGGGATCCGTGGATGGGAAGGGAGGCGGGAGCCCTCCTTACGCGCGCCGGGCGCCTGCCGCAACGCGGCATGCGCGTCATCGCCTCCTCATGCGCCTGCGCTAGATGCGGTGCCGAACCCCAGCAGACCGGAGCCGACATGCGCCTGATCCTCGTACCCGCCTTCGCCTGCGACGGCGATCTCTACGAGCCGCTGATCCCGCTGCTGCGCCCCGACTTCGACTGCCGGGTCGTGGTGCCGGCGGCGCCCGACATGGCGGCCTGCGCGCGCGAGGTGGTGGATGCGGCCGAAGGGCGTCCCTGCCTCGTCGCCGGCACGTCCTTCGGCGGGCACGTCGCCCGCGAGGCGGCGATCTCGGCCCCGGCCCTGGTGCGGGGCCTCGTGGTCATGGGCGCCGCGCCGCAGGCGTCGGCGAGCCGCGAGGTCTTCGACCGCCGGCGTGCCGCGATCGAAGACGACGGCGGGGCGGAGATGCTGGAGGAAATGGCGCGCGCCATCGTGTTCGAGCCCGAGGGCCGCGGGCAGGAGGCCGCCGACACGTTCCGCGCCATGGCGGCCCGCGCCGGCACCGACCGGCTCCTGGCGCAGAACGAGGCGCTGATGACGCGGCCGGACCGCACGGCCGACCTGCCGGGTCTCGCCTGCCGCTCGCTGCTCGTGTGGGGCGAGGCGGACGCGTTCTCCGCGCCCGAGGCGGGCCGCGCGATGGCGCAGGCCATGCCGGAGGCCGAGTTCGTGCTCCTGGAGGAGTGCGGCCATCTGCCGACGCTGGAGACGCCGATGCGGGTCGCCGCCGCGATCCGCGCCCGCTTCTTGTGAGGCGAGGGTGTTCGATCTCGTCGTCTTCGACTGCGACGGCGTCCTGGTCGACAGCGAGGTCCTCGCCGGCGAGGCGTTGCGCGCCGTACACCGCGCGCACGGGATCGAGGTCTCGGCCGCGCTGTTCTCCACCATCGTCGGCATGAAGGCGGCGGACGGGCTGGCGACTCTGGCCGCCGCCACGGGCCGCGCGCTGCCGCCGCGCGCCGAGGCCGACCTCTGGCCGGCGACGGCCGCACTGTTCCGCGAGCGGCTGCGCCCGTGCCCCGGCGTCGCGGACCTTCTGGAAGGCTCGCGGCTGGCGCGCTGCGTCGCCTCGTCATCCCATCCGGAACGGATCGCGTTCAGCCTCGAGGTGGCGGGCCTGCGCCGGTTCTTCGGGCCGGACGCGCTGTTTTCGGCCGCCGAGGTCGAGCGCGGCAAGCCGGCGCCCGATCTCTTCCTCCATGCCGCCGCGCGGATGGGGGCGCGGCCCGGCCGCTGCGTCGTGATCGAGGACACGCGCTTCGGCATCACGGCCGCCAAGGCCGCCGGCATGACGGCCGTCGGCTATGTCGGGGGAAGCCATGCCGGGCCGGACGCCGCCGGCCGCCTGGAGCGGGCAGGGGCCGACTGGGTGTCGGCCTCCATGGCCGAGATCGCCGCGCGCCTCGGCGCGGCGTGAGGGCCGATCAGGCGGAGACGGGGTCCGTCTCGCCCGCGATCTCGGCGCGGCGCTCCTGCGCCTTCAGCTCGTCCAGCGCCGGCATCGACATGATGTTGTAGCCGGCGTCCACGTAGTGGATCTCGCCGGTCACGCCCTTGGAGAGGTCCGACAGGAGGTAGAGCGTCGAGTTGCCTACCTCGTCGTGCGTCACGTTGCGGCGCATTGGCGCGTTGCGGCGCTGGTAGTTGAGCATCAGGCGCGCGTCGGAGACGCCGGCGCCCGCCAGCGTGCGCAGGGGGCCGGCCGACACCGCGTTGACGCGGATGTCGCGGGGGCCGAAATCGGCCGCCAGATAGCGCACCGAAGCCTCCAGCGCGGCCTTGGCGACACCCATCACGTTGTAGTTCGGCATGACGCGCATCGAGCCGCCATAGGTCAGCGTCACCATGGAGCCGCCCTCGTTCATGATCGCCGCCGCCCGCTTGGCGACCTCCGTGAAGGAGAAGCAGGAGATCACCATGGTGCGCGTGAAGTTCTCGCGCGTCGTGTCGGCGTAGAGACCCTTCAGCTCGTTCTTGTCGGAGAAGCCGATGGCGTGGACCACGAAGTCGATCCGGCCCCATTCGCGCTCCAGCGTCGCGAACAGCGCATCAACCGAGGCGACGTCCTCGACGTCGCAGTCCACGAGCAGCGTGGAGCCGATCTCGGCGGCGAGCGGGCGCAGCCGCTTGCCGAAGGCCTCGCCCTGATAGCTGAAGGCGATCTCGGCGCCCTGGGCGGCGAGCGCCCGCGCCGCGCCCCAGGCGATGGAGTTGTGGTTGGCGACGCCCATCACGAGGCCGCGCTTGCCCGTCATCAATCCGGTCATGGCGAAGGCCCTCAGTTCGGAACGCGCTGGAACACGAGCGTGGCGTTGGTGCCGCCGAAGCCGAAGGAGTTCGACAGCGCGATGTCGATCGCGGCATCGTCGATGCGCTCGCGCACGATGGGCACGCCCTCGAACTCGGGGTCGAGCTCCTCGATATGGGCGCTCTCGCCCACGAACCCGGCCTGCATCATCAGGAGCGAGTAGATCGCCTCCTGGACGCCCGCCGCGCCGAGCGAATGGCCCGTGAGCGACTTGGTCGACTGGACATGGGGCATGTCGTCGCCGAACACCTCGCGGATGGCGCCGATCTCCTTGGAATCGCCGACCGGGGTCGAGGTGCCGTGCGTGTTGACGTAGTCCACCCGGCCCTTCACCGTGGACAGGGCCTGGCGCATGCAGCGCACCGCGCCCTCGCCCGAGGGGGCCACCATGTCGTAGCCGTCCGAGGTCGCGCCGTAGCCGACGAGCTCGGCATAGATCTTCGCGCCGCGCGCCACGGCCCGCTCGTATTCTTCGAGCACCACCACGCCCGCGCCGCCCGCGATCACGAAGCCGTCGCGGTTCTTGTCGTAGGCCCGCGAGGCGACGGCGGGGCGGTCGTTGAAGTCCGAGGACATGGCGCCCATGGCGTCGAAGAGGTTCGACATGGTCCAGTCGAGATCCTCGTGGCCGCCCGCGAACATCACGTCCTGCTTGCCCCACTGGATCATCTCGGCGGCGTTGCCGATGCAGTGCGCCGAGGTCGAGCAGGCCGAGGAGATCGAGTAGTTGACGCCGTGGATCTTGAACCAGGTGGCCAGCGTCGCAGAGGCGGTGGACGACATGGCCTTGGGAACCGCGAAGGGGCCGATGCGCTTGGGGCTGCCGTTCTTGCGGGTGATGTCGGCGGCCTCGATCAGCGTGCGCGTCGAGGGGCCGCCGGAACCCATGATGATGCCGGTGCGCTCGTTGCCCGAGATGTCGCCCTCGGCCAGGCCGGAATCCTGGATCGCCTGCTTCATGGCGACGTGGTTCCAGGTGCCGCCCTGGCTGAGGAAGCGCATGGCGCGCCGGTCCACGAGGTCCGAGACGTCGATCTCCGGCTTGCCCCAGACGCGGCAGCGGAAGCCGTTGTCGGCGAAGTCCTGGCTAAAGCTGATGCCGGATCTGGCCTCCCGCAGCGAGGCGGTGACCTCGTCCAGATCGTTGCCGATCGAGGACACGATGCCCATTCCGGTCACGACGACGCGCCTCATGGCCAAACTCCCTTCTCGGGTCCTCCGGACCCTTCGTCTTCAAGAATAGCGGACGGCTCAGCCGCCGACCGCCTCGCCCGGCTGCTCGTCCTGGAACAGGCCGACGCGCAGGTTGCTCGCCTGGTAGATCACGACGCCGTCGGCCTTCATCCAGCCTTCCGCGATGCCGAGCTTGAGCTTGGAGCGCATCACGCGCCGGAAGTCGACGCCATATTCCACCAGCTTGACGCCGGGCGTCACCTGTCCGGTGAACTTGACCTCGCCGACGCCCAGCGCGCGGCCGCGGCCGAGCTCGCCCAGCCAGCCGAGATAGAAGCCCGTGAGCTGCCAGAGCGCGTCGAGGCCGAGGCAGCCCGGCATCACCGGATCGCCCCGGAAATGGCAGTCGAAGAACCAGAGATCGGGCGAGATGTCGAATTCGGCGCGGATCGAGCCCTTGCCGAACTCGCCGCCGTCGGTGGTCACCTCGGTGATGCGGTCGAACATCAGCATCGGGGGCAGGGGGAGCTGGGCGTTGCCCGCGCCGAACAGCTCGCCCCGGCCGCAAGCCAGAATCTCGTCCTTGCCGAAATGGGTCTTCACCGTGTCCATTGATCCGTCCGGTTGGGGAACGGTATGCCGTCGCCGTTCCAGCTTGTGTCAAATCGATCGCGGGACGGCCCTTACCACGCGAGCGCCCGCGGGCAAATGCGTTAACTTTCGCGACGGCGTCACGGTTTCGACCGGGATGCCCTTCATGGAGCCGTCATGCGCTTCGTTTTCGCCGTCCCAGCCCTGGCTTCCGCCTTCCTGATCGCCCTCGGCCCGGCCGCCGCCCAGGAATGGCGAAGCACCGGCCGGGGGGAGGGGGCGCGGGCCTTCTTCGCCAAGGGCGGGCGGCCGGCGGGCGTCCAGGTGGCCTGCCTCTCCGGCGGGCGGCTCGAGATCACGGCGGCGGGCAACGGGGCGCGCTTTCCCGCCGACCGCCCCGTGACGCTGGTCCTGTCGGTGGACGGCACCGCCTTCTCGGGGGAGGCGCGCGTGGAGCCCGAGGCGGCGGGGGGCGGCTCGCGCTTCGTGCGCGTGGCCGAAGCGGGGGAGGCGGCGACGCTCCTGGCGGCGCTGAAGCGTGGACGCGGCGTCGAGGTGTCGAGCCCGGCCGGCTTCATGCGCCTGCCGCTGGCGGGATCCGGACGTGCCCTCGGCGCCCTCGCCCCCTCCTGCGCGGGGCCCTGACGGGCTTCGATTGTTCGCGGACCGGTTTCCGACTATATTGAATCCGGACAAGGCCTTGCGGCATCGCACACTGCTCGGCTAAAGGTGAATTCTAGTGTCAAGTTTTCGGTGATCTGAACCATGGACAACCGGGCGAAGCCCTCCACGGCGGACATGCGCACGGCCGGCCGGCCTCAGAGCTTCTGCGTGTTCGAACGCCTGCGCGCCTCGGGCCTGCGGCCGACGCGCCAGCGCGTGGCCCTGTGCAACCTGATCTTCGGGGCGGGGGACCGGCACCTGTCGGCGGAAGAGCTGCACGAGGAGGCCCACAAGGCGGGCGAGCCCGTGTCGCTGGCCACCGTCTACAACACGCTGCACCAGTTCACCGACGCGGGCCTCGTGCGTCCGCTCTCGGGCGAGGGGCAGCGCACCTATTTCGACACCAACACCTCGGATCACCACCACTTCTTCGTGGAGGCCGACAACATGATGATCGACATCCCCGACGGGACGATCTCGGTCGGCAACCTTCCCGAGCCCCCCGAGGGCATGGAGATCGTGAACGTCGACGTGGTGGTGCGTCTGCGCCGCAAGACGGCGGCCAAGGCGCCGAACTGACGCCACGCCCGTTTCTCGCCCGCAGCGGCGACGAAGAAGGCCGGCGGTCGCGAGACCACCGGCCTTCCTGCATTCGAGGCGGGGGGACGAGGCGCCTCAAAACCGTTCGTCGGGGTAGACTCCCCAGATCTCCTTCTGGGTGACGAAGCCGCGGCGGCCCGCCGCCTCGACCTCGCACCAGCCGAAGGAGCATTCGCGCACCCGCGTGAGGACGCCGGGCTCCATCTCGGCCACCACGGCCCCGTCGGAGGCGGCCGAGCGGTGCATGGTGATCACCGCCTGCGTCTTGCCCTTGAGCCAGGGAGCGGCCAGCGCGGTGCGCTCGCCCGACAGGAGCGAGTGGTACACCCAGCCCTCGGTGCCCTCGGAATCGCGGATCCGGCGCCACAGGTCGAATTCCTGGATCACCTCCACCGGCAGCCCCTGCTTCAGGTAGAGCCAGGACACGGCGTAGTCCTTGCCGGGGCCGACGCGCAGGTTCACGCGCGCCGACTTCAGCGACACGAAGCGCGGAAGCGGCAGCTTGCGCTGCATCTCCGCGTCGACGCCCTCCTCGGCCGCCGCGGTGGGCGGCGGCGTCGCGGCGGCGGCCGGAGACTGGGCGCGCGCGGTGCCGAGGGCCGGCAGCGCGACGAGAAGGGCGAGGGCGATCGGCCCGAGAAACGGGAAGCGGGACACGGGGGGCGACGACTCCGGACATGCGGGGATGCTGCGGCCCGGACGGGGCCGGGCCCGCCGGCGCCTGCGGGTCCCTCCCGAGGGACGACCCGCAAGCCCGACACCTCCGCATGATCGCGGATCGAGGTTAACAACCCCTTGCGCGAGGCTGGCCGCGCCGCCCGTCGTGCGGCGCGTGCCCAGATGGTTCAGGCGGGCTGGGAGAGCGACGCGCCATCGAGCCGGAAGGCGGACATCGAGCCGTCCACCACGGCACCGGGCGCTCCGGGACCGGCGACGTAACGCTCGACGTCCTGCATCCGGCGGATCGTGCGCCAGAAGACGTCCTCCATCAGGATATGGGCGAACTCGCCGTTGCGCCCGACGCTGTAGAGCCCCTCGACCCCGGTGGACAGGGCGAACCGCTTGCGCTCGGTCTCGTAGGCGTTGAGATAGACCGGATAGGAGATCGGGGTGCGGATCGTGCCGCCCGCGCCGAGATAGCGCCCGCGAAGCTCCTCGCCGTAGAGCGCGCAGAGCTGGTCGAGGCAGCGTTTGGCGAGCTCCTCGTCGCCCATGGTCCAGCGCTCGTCGCCGACCTCGCAGCCGATGTCGAAGGTGACCAGCGTCTTGCCCTCCGGTGCCAGCCAGGGCATCGAGATCGGCGCCTCGGTGAGGCGAAACGACAGTTGGCTGCGATCGGGCACCCAGACCATCGTGTCGGGCAGGATGGCGCGGCCGGAAAAGCGCAGGTTCACGAAGATCATCGGCCGGTAGCGGAAGGCCGCCATCGGCTTCAGGGCGTCGCTGCCCTCCACGAGGCGGGGCAGGACGTGGACCGGCGCGGTGGAGACCACGGCGGACACCGGGATCTCGGCGCCGGCGCTGCGCACGGCGACGACGCGCCCGCGGTCCACCAGGATCCGTTCCACCGGCGATTCCAGCCGGAGGGCGCCGTCGAGGCTGCGCAGCGTCGGCTCCAGCAGCCGGGCGAGGCCCCCCTCGGGATAGACGTGGTAGACGCCGGCGCCCTCAGGCATGGTGCGGGTGTAGCCGTTGCACACGGCGCGTCGCGTCACCTTGGCGGCGGCGCTGAGATAGAGCGACTTGAGGACGCCGTGGGCGAACTTCTCGCCGATCGAGGACGACAGATCGCGCGCCGGCGCCCCCGACCAGGCCTCCACCAGCGGCATGGCCACCTCCTCGGCCATGGCGTCGCCGTAGCTGCGGCGCATCCAGTCCTCGGCATTGGCGGCCGGACCCCTGGCGCGCGGGGCGATGCGGCTGCGAAGCGCGCCGGCCAGGAAGCGCGGCTCGGCCATCAGCCCGAACGGATGGCTGCGGCTGCGCCCGCCCAGATGCACCGCCTCGCCGTAGTGGCGCACGGTGCGGCAGATGCCCTCGGCGCCGAGCGCGCGGGCCAGCCGGTTGGAGATGAAATGCGCGCCGTAGTCGTAGGAGAAGCCCTCGGCATCCTTGAAGGACGCCGCCATTCCGCCGACGGACCGCCCGGCCTCGAACACGACGGCGGGCAGGCCGCGCCGCTTCAGTTCGGCTGCCGCCGTGAGACCCGCGAGGCCCGCTCCCAGAACCGCGATAGGCTTCGTCATCCACTCCCTCCGGACGGTCTCGATCGACGCGCGTGATGCTCAATGTCGAGGACACGGGTGGATATTACGTTGCCGTCCAGGGCGAATCACGGGGTTGTCATGATCGGCGAGGGGGTTCGTTGTTTCTTGCTTAACGAATTTCCACTCGGGGGGGCTTTATCCGGTCGGCCCCGGCCGACGGTAGCGGATCTCCTCGAAGCGCATGCGCAGGACGTCGACCAGGAGCAGCCGCCCGGCCATCGGCTCGCCGACGTCCGCCACGAGCTTCACCGCCTCGGCGGCCCCCAGCGTTCCCATGATGCCGGTCACCACCCCGAGGATCCCGGCTTGGGCGCAGGCCGGCACGAGGCCCTCCGGCGGGGGCTCGGGGAACAGGTCGCGGAACCGTGGGAAGAGGCGCCCGTCGGGACCCGCCTTATGGGGCAGGAGGGTGGTCAGCGAGCCCGAGAACCGCTGCACGGCGACGGTGACCAGCGGCACGGCGGCCGCCTCGCACAGGTCCGCCGCCAGGAACCTTGTGTCGAAGTTGTCCGAGCCGTCGATCACCACGTCGTAGCGCGCCAGGAGATCGGGCCCGTTCCCGGCGTCGAGCCGGAGCGCGTGCGCTTCCACCGCGACATGCGGATTGAGCCGGTCCAGCGCCTCCGCCCCCGCCTCGACCTTGAGCCGGTCGATGTCGCGCGTGCCGAACAGGACCTGGCGCTGGAGGTTGGACAGGGAGACGCGGTCGTCGTCCACGAGGCCGATCGTGCCGACACCGGCGGCCGCGAGGTAGAGGGCGGCCGGCGAGCCGATGCCGCCCGCGCCCACGAGGAGCACCCGCGCGCCCTTGAGGCGTTGCTGGCCGGCTCCGCCGATCTCGGGCAGCACGATGTGGCGGGCGTAGCGGCCGAGCTCGTCGCGCGACAGCGGGGGAGGGGGGATCGTCATGTCACGGCTCCGTTGGCGACGCGCAGCATCTGCGCCCGTCCGCCCAGCGCTTCGAACAGCGCGGCGTCCGTGCCGGTCAGGAACGACTGCACGCCGAGCCCGTCGAGGATGTCGAACAGGGCGGCGCGACGGCCGGGGTCGAGATGGGCGGCGATCTCGTCCAGGAGCAGGACCGGCGCCATGCCCGACGCGGCTTCCACGAGCCGCGCATGGGCCAGCACGAGGCCGATCAGCAGCGCCTTCTGCTCGCCGGTCGAGGACAGGGCCGCGGACATGGCCTTGGCGCGGTGGGCGACCAAGAGGTCGCCGCGATGGGGGCCCTCCAGCGTGCGCCCCGCGGCGCGGTCCGCCATGCGGCGGCGCGCCAGCCGCTCGGCCGCGCGGTCTTCGAGGTCCACCGCCGCGCCCTCGAGACCGAGGTCCTCGTAGCCGGACGGGAGATCGAGCTCGGCCACCGGGAAGGGGGAAGCGGACGCGGCGTCGAGGAGGCCGGCGAGGCGGGCCACGAGGTCCGCCCGCGCCAGCGCGATCGCAAGGCCGAGCTCGGCCATCTGCCGCTCGATGCCGGCGAGCCAGCGGTCGTCGAAGCGGTCCTCCGCGAGGAGCCGGTTGCGCCCGCGCATGGCCTTCTCGTAGTCGAGCGTCCGGCGGCCGTGCTCGGGATCGACGGTCAGCACCATGCGGTCGAGAAAGCGGCGGCGGTCGGCGGCGGGACCGGTGAAGAGCCCGTCCATGGCGGGCGTCAGCCAGATCACGCGCAGGAATTCCAGAAGCTCGTCGGTGGAGCGCGCCGTGGTGCCGTCGATGCGCAGCACGCGCGCGGGCGCCCCCTCGTCGGGTCGCACCAGGGTGAGGATGTCGGTCGGCTCGTCGGCGGGAAGCGTGCCGGCGAGGCGGGCGCGCACGGAGAAGCCGCCGGTCGCGCTCGTCCCGCCCGTCCCCGCGCGCGCGATCTCGCCGTAGGCGGCGCGGCGCAGGCCCTTGCCGGGCGACAGGAGCGACAGGGCTTCCAGGAGGTTGGTCTTGCCCGAGCCGTTGTCGCCGTGGAGCACCACGAAGCGCGAGCCGATCGAAAGGTTCAGGGTCTCGTAGTTGCGGAAGTCCACGAGGCCGAGCCCGGTGACGCGCAGCCGGGCGTCGGGTGTGCGATCCATGGACGCTGCGGCGCGCCCCGTCAGACGCGCATCGGCATCAGGACGTAGAGCGTTCCCTCGTCGCCCCCGTCGCGGATCAGCGTGGGCGAGCCGGGGTCGGCCATCATGAACACGGCGCTGTCGCCCGAGAGCTGGCCGGTGATGTCGAGGAGGTAGCGGGCGTTGAAGCCGATCTCGATCTCCTCCGATTCGTAGCCGACGGGCAGCTCCTCGGTGGCGGTGCCGGCGTCGGGCGAGTTGACCGTCAGCACGAGCTGGCCGTCCGACAGGGCGAGCTTCACCGCGCGCCCGCGCTCGGACGAGATGGTCGACACGCGGTCCACGGCCGCCGCGAAGCTCTGCCGGTCGAGGGTCAGCGCCTTGTCGTTGCCGGTCGGGATGACGCGCTGGTAGTCGGGGAAGGTGCCGTCGATGAGCTTGGAGGTCATCACCACGGCGCCGAGGGTGAAGCGGATCTTGGAATCCGAAAGCTCCACGGCCACGGTCTCGGCGCCCTCGCCGAGCAGCTTCTGGATCTCGGCCACCGTCTTGCGGGGCACGATGATGCCGGGCATGCCCTCCGAGCCGGCCGGGGCGGGCATCTCGGCGCGCGCCAGGCGATGGCCGTCGGTCGCCACCGCGCGCAGCGTCGGCGCGCCGTCGGCCTCGATCGCGTGGAGGAAGATGCCGTTGAGATAGTAGCGCGTCTCCTCCGTGGAGATGGCGAACTGCGTCCGCTCCACGAGGCGCGCGAGGTCGGACGCCTTCAGCGTGAAGGCATGCGTGAAGGCGCCGGCCGTGATGTCGGGGAAGTCGGTTTCGGGCAGGCACTGGAGGCGGAAGGTCGAGCGCCCCGAGGAGACCGTCATCTGCGCGCCGTCGCCGGTGGTCTCGAGCTTGACCTCCGAACCGTCGGCCAGCTTGCGCACGATGTCGTAGAGGAGGTGGGCGGGCACCGTGGTGGCGCCGGGCACGTCGCCGCTCGCCGGCACGCTCTCGGTGATCTCGATGTCGAGGTCGGTCGCCTTCAGCCGCATCGCCCCGTCCTCCGTCTTCAGGAGGACGTTGGACAGGATCGGGATCGTGTTGCGCCGCTCCACCACGCGCTGGATGTGGCTCAGCGACTTCAGGAGGTTGGACCGCTCGATGATGATACGCATGGACGACAACCGTTCGCAGACTCGAAAGGTCGCCGGACCGGCGGGACCCATCGCAAAGGTCCCGACGTTTTAGAGCAAAGGCCGCCGGGCGCAAAGGGAAACCGCCGGAAACGCCCATGTTTCCGGCGGGATCGGGACGGGTGCCGGCGCGCCCTACTCCTCGATCATGCGACGGATCACGTCGAGCTCCTCCGAGAGCTTCTCGTCGCCCGCCCGCTCCGCCTCGATCTTGCGCACCGCATGGAGCACGGTCGTGTGGTCGCGGCCGCCGAAACGCCGCCCGATCTCGGGCAGCGAGCGCGGCGTCATCGTCTTGGCGAGATACATGGCGATCTGGCGCGGGCGCACGATGGTGCGCGTGCGCCGGGCCGAGAGGATGTCGGTGCGCGACACGTTGTAGTGGCGCGAGACGAACTTCAGGATGTCCTCGATGCGCACCCGCTTCTCGCCGCCGGCGCGCGTGAGCTGGTTCAGGAGGTCGTCGAGGTGCTCGGCCGAGAGCGGCTGGCCGACGGCGTGGCGGAAGGCGATCTGGTTGAAGGCGCCTTCGAGATCCCGCCCCGAGCCGGCGACGCGGCGCGCGATCGTCTCCACCACCGTCTCGGGCAGGGAGAAGCTCGGATCCCCCGCCTTCATCGCCGCCACGCGCGAGGCGAGGATGCCCCGGCGCATCTCGTAGTCGGGCGAGACCATCTCGATGGCGACGCCCCCGGACAGGCGCGAGCGCACGCGGCTGTCGAGCGATTCCAGCTCGAAGGCCGGCCGGTCGGCCGCCACGATCACCTGCCGCGCCGAATCGATCAGCGCGTTGAGGAGGTGGCAGAACTCCTGCTGGATCGACTTGCCCTGCAGGAACTGCATGTCGTCGATGATCAGGATGTCGATGCCGCGCAGGTTCTCCTTGAAGTCGAGCGCCTGGTTGTCGCGGATCGCGGTGGCGAAGCGCCACATGAAGTATTCGGCGGTGAGGTACACGACGCGCGGCCGGTCCTCGCGCGCCACCGCCGCGTTGGCGATGGCCTGGAGGAGGTGCGTCTTGCCGAGCCCCACCGAGGCGTGGAGGAAGAGCGGGTTGAAGCGCACCGACTGCGGGCCGTTCTCGGCGATCGAGCGGGCGGCGGCGAGTGCCACGCGGTTGGAGGCCCCTTCCACGAAGGTCGAGAACACGTAGCGCGGATCGAGCGGCGAGCCGAATTCCGGCCGCGCGCCCTCGCTCGCGGCGCCGCGCTCGGGGGCAGCGCCCTGGCGGGCCGGGGGGGCGGGCGCGCGGGCGCTCGTCTCGTTCGCGGCGGGCGGCTGGTCGGCGTTGGCGGCCGGCGGGGGCACGGCGACGCCGCGAACCGCCGAGCGCACCGCGACGTCCACCTTCAGCGTGCCCGGCACCTCCTCCGCGAAGATCTGCAGCAGCAGGTCGCGATAGTGCCCGTTGATCCAGGACTTCAGGAACGCGGTGGGCACGGACAGCTGCACCACGCCCTTGCCGACGTGCTCGAGCTTGAGGCGGGCGAACCACGAGGCGAAGACGTCGGGGCCGAGCTGTGCCTTGAGACGGGCGTTCACACGATCGAGGATCGCCGTCTCGTCGCGTGCCGGTGCTGCCATCGAGGTCTCGCCATCATGAGGTGCGGCCGGGGCGGCACGGCTGGGGGTGGAGGGGAAGGCGCGCGCGTGCGCGCCCGGAACCGGGGAGGCAGACGCGGCGCCTGCGTGGAGGGCGGTCATTTCTGCCTCCAGGGCAGGCCGGCCGCCTTCCATCCCGCGAGGTTGCCGCGGTGGCCGTCGGGATCCGGCGGTCCCTCGAAACCGTCCAGCACGTTGTGGCAGGCGGAGAAGCCCGCCGCCGTCATCGCGGCCGCGCTCGACATCGAGCGGGCCCCGGAGCGGCAGAGGAAGAAGATGGCGGACTCCTGCGAGCCTCCCGCCGCGCGCACCGCGGCGCCCACGCGCTCCACGAAGCCGGCGTCGACCGACATCGACGGATAGTTCTGCCATTCGGCGAACACGGCGTCCCGGCCGTTCTCGGGCACGAGCGGGAAGCCCACGAAGTTCCATTCGGCGCTGGTGCGCACGTCGACCAGAAAGCTCTGGGGGTCGGATTGCAGGACGGACCAGCACTCCTCGACCGAAACGTCGCCCTTGTAGGACCGGCTCATCGCGAACTCCCAACACGCCGCGCCGACCGAAGCCGGCCGCGGCGGAACGCAGAACGAAATCCACCCTGCCGCGCTCGAACGGAGCGCGAGCGGTCGGGTGATCCTCATCGATTAACGGAAAGCGCCCGGACGACCCGGCTTCGGGTGGGTCCGCTTAAGTTCTGGAAAACGCCCCTTGTCCCCAGCCTTCGTCGTCCGGCGCTCTTGTCGTGGGGCAAAAGCTACGGAACAGCCCAGGTTCGGGCAAGCTTTGAATCGGCGCTCGCGACCTCACCGTGGCCGAACTGTGGCGACTCCGACATGCCCGTTTCGCGGCCGAAATTCGCAATCGCCTGATTCAAAGGGAGATTCGAAAGGCGGGCGGGCCGCCATTTGGTCGCAGGTCTGAACGCGGGATTCTTTTTCGCGCCCCGGCTTGACTCCGGCGACTCGCCGCCGGCCGCCGGAAGGACCCGGGGTGGTTTCCGACCCCCTCCGACAAGCGGCTGTTTGCGCAAGGGTTTTTGTGATTCACGTCAACTCGGCGGCGTGGGCGACAGGGTGTCACATGACAGGGGAATGACGCGGCGGCGGCGTCCGGCCGGTCCCCCCGCCACACTCCTCCCGCCGCGCGGGGAGCGAATCGAAAAAGGGCCCGAGGCATGTGCCTCGGGCCCTTTTCAAAGCGGATCGTGGGTGCGGCCGATCAGGCGGCGCCGACGGCCTTCACGCGGCTCGCCAGACGCGAGATCTTGCGCGAGGCGGTGTTGCGGTGGATCACGCCCTTGGAGGCCGCGCGCGCCAGCTCGGGCTCGGCCGCCTTGAACGCTTCCTGCGCCGCCGCCTTGTCGCCGGTCAGGATCGCTTCCTCGACCTTGCGCAGGAAGGTGCGCACGCGCGAGCGGCGCGCCTTGTTGACGGCGGTGCGGCGGGCGATCTTGCGGGCGGCCTTCTTGGCCGACGGCGTATTGGCCATGTTCAGTCTCTCTCGGCTTGACGCGGGACCGACCGGCCGACTGGGCCGCCCGTCTCCGCGCGAATGGGTTCAACGTGAAGCCGCCGAGCCGAACGGAGATGAGCGGCAAGGCGCGAAAGGCCGCACCGGAACGATGCCGCCTGAAATCTGGCGCGCTTATAGGGGCAAGCGCCCCGGCCGTCAACGGTCGGGGCGCGGGCACCGTCAGCGATGGCGGAAGGTCGGCTTCCGCTTCTCCACGAAGGCGGCCATGCCCTCGGCCTGATCCTCCAGCGAGAAGGCGGCGGCGAACAGGCGCCGCTCGGCGCGCAGACCCTCGGTGAGCGTCGTGTCGAAGGCCCGGTTGACGGCTTCCTTGGCCATCATCGCGGCCGGCAGCGAGAAGCCGGCGATCGTCTCGGCCGCCTTCTGGGCCTCGGCCAGAAGCTCGGCGTCGGGCACGACACGGGCCACGAGGCCCGACCGCTCGGCCTCGTCGGCGTCCATCATCCGTCCGGTGAGGCAGAGGTCCATGGTCTTGGCCTTGCCGATCGCGCGCGCCATGCGCTGCGTGCCGCCCATGCCGGGCAGGACGCCGAGCGTGATCTCGGGCTGGCCGAACTTGGCTGATTCGGCGGCGATGATGAAGTCGCACATCATCGCGACCTCGCAGCCGCCGCCGAGCGCATAGCCGGCCACGGCCGCGATCATCGGCTTGCGGGCGCTCGCGAAGCGGTCCCAGCCGCTGGCGAAGTCGCCCAGATAGGCCTGCGCGAAGTCGAAGGGCTGCATCTCCTTGATGTCAGCCCCGGCGGCGAAGGCGCGCTCGGAGCCCGTGAGCACCACGGCGCCGATCTGCGTGTCGGCCGCGAAGGCGTCGGAGGCGTGGAGAAGCTCGGTCAGGACCTGCGTGTTCAGCGCGTTCAGCGCCTTCGGCCGATCCAGGGTCATCCAGCCGACCCGGCCGCGACGCTCCACCTTGATGCTCGTGTAGTCCATTCCGATCCTCCCGTTGCCCGTCCGAAGGATAGGGGCGTGCGAGCGGTCCGCCAAGCGGCTCAGGCCTCGCCGGCCTCGCGTTCGGCTTGCGGCAGCCCGGCGAACCAGTCGGCATAGGGCGTGTTCTTGGGCGCGAAGCGCGTCCAGTCCCGCGCGCCGTCCCGCCACCACACGGGGCCGCGCTCGCCGAGCGCGCGCTTGGCCGCGTCGACGTCGCGCCGCGCGGCCCGGCGCTCGTCGTCGCCCGCCGCATCGCGCACCGCGCGGCGCGCGGTCATCAGCGCGCGAACGGCGGCCTCGCGCTCGGGCTCCGGCAGCGCCGGGTCGCAGCGGCGCCAGAGCCGGCCCCGGGCCACGAAGTAGCGCCCGTCGGGCGTTCGTGGATAGTTCACCGTCACCGCTGGCACGACGCGCAGAAGAAGGTCGAGCGCCCCGACTGCACGATGCGCTGGACGACGCCCCGGCAGCCCTCGTGGCGGCAGGGCTCGCCCTCGCGGTCGTAGACGCAGAACCGGTGCTGGAAGTAGCCGAGCGCGCCGTCCGCCTGGCGATAGTCGCGCAAGGTGGAGCCGCCGGCCTCGATCGCGTCGGCGATGGTCTCGCGGATGTGGATGGCCAGTTCCCCAAGCCGCTTGGTCGGTCGCCCGTCGGCGCGCACCAGCGTTCCGGCAAGGCGCCGGGGCGACAGGCGCGCCCGCCACAGAGCCTCGCACACGTAGATGTTGCCGAGGCCCGCGACGATCGTCTGGTCGAGGAGGGCGGCCTTCAGCGGCGCCGCCTTGCCCTGGAGGCGCGGCGCCAGCGCCTCGCCCGAGAGCCCGTTGCCGGTGGGCTCGATGCCGAGCGCGCGGAAATGCGGATGCGTGTCGCGTTCGGCCGCCTCCACCAGGCTCATGTAGCCGAAGCGGCGCGGGTCGTTGAACACGATGCGCGCGCCGGGGGACGCGAGATGGAACAGCACGTGGTCGTGCAGCCGGTCCTCCGAGCGGGCGAGATGGAACGCCGCGCCGGCCACCGGCTCGCCGCCCCCCGCGCCGTCGACGCCCTCCACGCGGAACGAGCCGGACATGCCGAGATGCATGGCGAGCACGAGTTCGCCCTCGATCTCGGCCAGGAGATATTTCGCCCGGCGCCCGAGCGACAGGATCCGCCGTCCCTCGAGGCGCGCGGCGAAACGGTCGGGGAGGGGAAAGCGCAACGCCTCGCGCCGCATCTCGACGCGCGCGATCCGCGCGCCCTCCATCACGGGCGCCAGGCCGCGGCGCACGGTCTCCACCTCTGGCAATTCGGGCATCGCTGCTTATCATCTCCGGCACGGGCGCGCCGTCCGCTCGCGGGGCGCGGCCCTAGACATGGCGTGCCCGCGCCCGTTCCGCTATGGGTCGCCCGCATGGGCCGCGCCGGTCGCGGTCCCGAAGCTTGAAAGGTCGATGAGCATGTCTCGAACCCGCGTCGGCGCAACGGAGGGCATGGAAACCTCCTATGGATTCGAGACGGTCTCGGGCCGCGAGGAGAAGCAGGCCCGCGTCAACGAGGTGTTCCACCGCGTCGCCTCGAACTACGACCTGATGAACGACCTGATGTCCGGCGGCATGCACCGGCTCTGGAAGGACGCCATGGTGCAGTGGCTCGCGCCCTCGCGCCGGCCCGGCTGGCGGTTCCTCGACGTCGCGGGCGGCACGGGAGACGTGGCGTTCCGCATCGTGGAGGCCTCGCGCCGCGCGGCGGGGGGCACCGTGCTCGACATCAACGCCTCGATGCTGGCCGTGGGCGCCGAACGGGCCGAGAAGCGCGGCCTGTCGGCCAACCTCGATTTCGTGGAAGGCAATGCCGAGGATCTGAAGCTGCCGGACGACGGCTTCGACGCCTATACGATCGCCTTCGGCATCCGCAACGTGCCGCGCATCGACCTCGCCCTGGCCGAGGCGTATCGCGTGCTGAAGCCCGGCGGCCGCTTCCTGTGTCTGGAGTTTTCGGAGGTCGAGCTGCCGGTCCTCGACAGGATCTACGATCTCTGGAGCTTCAAGGCGATCCCGGCCATCGGCGGGGCGGTGGCCCGGGACCGCGAATCCTACGAATATCTGGTGGAATCGATCCGCCGCTTCCCCAACCAGGCGAATTTCGAGACCGCGATCCGGCGCGCCGGCTTCGAGCGCGTGACCCACCGGAACCTCACCGGCGGCATCGCGGCCATTCATTCGGGCTGGAAGCTCTAGGCTTGAGCAACCCCATCACCGGAACGATCGCCCTGGTGCGGGCGGTCTACATCCTGGCGCGAGAGGGCGTGGTCTCGGCGCTGCCCGCCGAGGGCCTGCCGCCGATGGCCAGCCTCGCCCATCGCCTCGCCGGTCTGATGGCGCGGCGCTCGGCCCGGCGCCGCGCGCGCTCCGAGCGCCTGAGCCACGCGCTGAACCGGCTCGGTCCGTCCTACGTCAAGCTCGGCCAGTTCCTCGCCACGCGCCCGGACATCGTGGGGACCGAGATCGCGCTGGAGCTCAGCCAGCTCCAGGACAAGGTGCCGCCGTTCCCGCGCGAGCAGGCGATCCGCGACATCGAGGTGACGCTCGGCCGTCGGATCGACGACCTGTTCGTGGAGTTCGGCGAGGTGGTGGGCGCCGCCTCGATCGCGCAGGTGCACAAGGCCCGCGTGCTGACCCGCGACGGGGAGCTGCGCGACGTCGCGGTCAAGGTGATCCGGCCGGGCGTGCGCGTCCGCTTCCGGCGCGAGCTGGAGGCCTTCGCCTTCATCGCGCGCGTTCTGGAGACGCTGGTGCGCTCCTCGCGGCGCCTCCGGCCCGTGGCCGTGGTGGAGACGCTGGCCCAGTCCACGCGCATCGAGATGGACCTGCGCCTCGAGGCGGCGGCGTCGTCCGAGATGTCCGACAACGTGGCCGAGGACCCGTTCTTCCGCGTGCCCGGCATCGACTGGGAGCGCACGGGCCGCGACGTGCTCACGATGGAGTGGATCGACGGCATCAAGATGAACGATGTGGCGGCCGTGCGGGCGGCGGGCCACGACCTGCCGCGTCTCGGCGTCAACCTCGTCCAGTCCTTCCTGCGCCATTCGATGCGCGACGGCTTCTTCCATGCCGACATGCACCCAGGCAACCTGTTCGTGGTGCCGGACGGCACGATCGTCGCCGTGGACCTCGGCATCGTCGGCCGCCTGACGGCCGATTCGCGCCGCTTCCTCGCCGAGATCCTCTACGGCTTCATCCGGCGCGACTACCGGCGCGTCGCCGAGGTGCATTTCGAGGCCGGCTACGTGCCGCGCACGCAGGACGTCCTGTCCTTCGCGCAGGCGCTGCGGGCGATCGGCGAGCCGATCCACGGCCAGCCGGCCGAGACCATCTCCATGGCGCACCTGCTGACCCTCCTGTTCGAGGTCACGGAACTCTTCGACATGCAGGCGCGGCCCGAACTCGTGCTTCTGCAGAAGACCATGGTCGTGGTGGAGGGCGTCGCGCGCGCCTACGACCCGCGCTTCAACATGTGGGAGGCGGCCGAGCCGGTGGTGACCGACTACATCGTCTCCGAACTCGGGCCCGCCGCCAAGCTGCGGGACGCCAAGAAGGGGCTCGAGGCGATCGGCCGCGTCATCCACCGCTTCCCCGATTTCGCCGCGGGCCTCGAGGTCTTCGCCAACAACATGCCGGACCTGATCGAGAACGGCATCCACATCAACGACGACGACCTGATGGAGCTGGCCAAGGAGTCGCGCACCGCGCTGATCGTGAGCCACGTCGCCCAGGTGGCCTCCGCCCTCGCGCTGGTGGTGATCGCCTGGCACCTGACGTTCGGCTAGGGTGTCGGGACGGCGCCGGGCCCTCGACCTCGGCACGCCCACCACCCCGGTCCGCCCTCGCGAGCACGCCATGAGCCTCTTCGACAAGCGCATCCTCCTGATCGTCGGCGGCGGGATCGCGGCCTACAAGTGCCTCGACCTCGTGCGCCGCCTGCGCGAGCGGGGAGCGAAGGTCACGCCGGTGATGACCCGGTCCGCGGCCGAGTTCGTCACGCCGCTCTCGATCGGGGCGCTCGCCGGCACCAAGGTCTACGGCGAGCTCTTCGACCGGGACGACGAAGAGGACGTCGGGCATATCCGCCTCGCGCGCGGGGCCGACCTCGTGATCGTGGCGCCCGCCAGCGCCGCGCGCATGGGGCGGATGGCGGCCGGGATCGGCGACGATCTCGCCGGTGCCGTCCTGCTGGCGACCCGCGCTCCGGTGCTGCTGGCGCCCGCCATGAACCCCGCGATGTGGACGCACCCCGCAACGCGCCGGAACGTCGAGACGCTGGCCCGCGACGGCATCCGCTTCGTCGGGCCGAACCGGGGCGAGATGGCCGAGAGCGGCGAGGCGGGCGAGGGGCGCATGGCCGAGCCGCTGGAGATCGCCGCCGCCGCCGAGGCCGTCCTCGGCGAGGCGCGGGGGCCGCTCGCCGGCCGGCACGTGCTCGTCACCTCCGGCCCGACGCACGAGCCCATCGATCCCGTGCGCTATATCGCCAACCGCTCGTCCGGCCGCCAGGGCCACGCGATCGCCGCCAGCCTCGCTCGGCTGGGCGCGCGGGTGACGCTGGTGTCCGGGCCGGTCGCGCTGCCCGATCCCCCCGGCGTCTCGACCGTGCATGTCGAGACGGGGCGCGAGATGCTCGGGGCGGTGGAGGCGGCGCTGCCGGCCGATGCCGCCGTGTTCGTGGCCGCCGTCGCCGACTGGCGCACGCAGGACGACGCCGCCCACAAGATCAAGAAGACGGGGGACGCGCCTCCGGCGCTCCGTCTCGTGGAGAACCCCGACATCCTGCGCACCGTGGGCACCGGGCCGCGCCGTCCGGCCTTGGTGGTCGGCTTCGCCGCGGAGACGCGCGATCTCCTGGAGAACGCGGCCGCCAAGCTGGCCCGCAAGGGCGCCGACCTGATCGTCGCCAACGACGTGTCGGGCGAGGTGATGGGCGGCGAGGCCAACACGGTGCACCTCGTCTCGCGCTCGGGCGTCGAGGCGTGGCCGACCCTGTCCAAGACCGAGGTCGCCGAACGCTTGGCGCTGGACATCGCGCGCCGATTGGGGCCAAGCGGCGGGGCATGAGCGCGCTTCCTCGAATCGGCATCCGCCGCCTGCCCCACGCGGAGGGGCTCGACCTTCCCGCCTACCAGTCGGCGGGCGCCGCGGGCGCGGACATCCGCGCCGCCGTCCACGAGCCGCTGGTGCTGGCGCCCCTGGCCCGCGCCCTGGTGCCGACGGGCCTGGTGATGGACATTCCCGAGGGCTGGGAGGTGCAGGTTCGCCCGCGCTCCGGCCTCGCGGCGCGCCACGGCGTCACCGTGCTCAACAGCCCGGGGACGGTGGACAGCGACTACCGGGGCGAGGTCATGGCGATCCTTGTCAATTTCGGCTCGGAGCCCTTCACCGTCGCGCGCGGCGAGCGCATCGCCCAGATCGTGGTCGCGCCGGTCTCGCAGGCCCTGTTCCAGGCGGTGGACGAGGTCTCCGCCTCCGAGCGCGGCGCGGGCGGCTTCGGATCGACGGGGCGGTGAGGCGATGACGCTGGCGGGGTTCGTCGCCTATGCCCTGGCGCTCGGCATCGCGGCGGCCGTGCCCGGCCCCGGCGTCGTCGCCCTGGTCGCGCGCGCGCTCGGGGCCGGCTTCCGGCACGGCATGGCCTTCGCCGGTGGGCTCGTCCTCGGCGACCTCACCTATCTGACGGCCGCCGTGTTCGGCCTGTCCCTGGTCGCCGACATGATGGGCAGCCTGTTCGTGCTGGTGCGCTACGGCGGCGCGGCCTACCTCGCGTGGCTCGCCTGGCGCCTCTGGCGGGCGGCGGGCGATCCGAAGCGGGTCGCGGCCCTCACGGGGGAGCGCGCGTCGCGCAGCTTCTGGGCGGGGCTGGTGGTCACGCTCGGAAACCCGAAGACGATCGTGTTCTACATGGCGCTGGTGCCGACGCTGGTGGACCTGCGCCATGTGACGATGGGCGACTACTTGGTTCTCGTCGCCCTCACGACGGCGGTCCTCGCGCTAGTGATGACGCCCTACGCGGCGCTGGCGGCCCGCGCCCGCGGCTTCCTGCAACGGCCTGCCATCTTGGCGCGCCTGAACCGGTCGGCCGCGCTGTTCCTGGCCGGGGCGGCGATGTGGACGGTGGTCCGGCGGCCCTGACGGTTCAGCGGCCGGCGATGCGGCGTGGATCCCTGGCCTCGTGCGGGCGGCGATCGGCGGGGGCGGCCTCGATCAGCGGGCCGCGTCCGAGCCCGCCGAGGCGCGTCAGCTCCACCCGGTTCCGGCCGCTTCGCTTGGCCTGGTAGAGGTTGGCGTCGGCCATCTTGTAGAGCGCCTGGAAGGCCACCGGCCCCCGGAACGCGATGCCGCCGGCCGAGATGCTCAGGCGCGTCCGCCGGTCGGCCGGACCCACCTCCAGGCGCTCGATCGCCATGCGCAGGCGCTCGGCGACGATCCGTGCCTCCTCGAGCCCCGCGTCCTTCAGGAGGATCGCGAACTCCTCGCCGCCGAGCCGCCCGACCAGATCGTGCTGGCGCACGGAACGGCGCAGGGTGGCGGCGATGGCGGTCAGCGCCTCGTCGCCGACATGGTGGCCCAGCCGGTCGTTGATCTTCTTGAAGTGGTCGGCGTCGAGGATCAGCAGCGTGTAGTGCACCACGTCGCGCGTGCGGCGGCGCATTCCGGCGCCGATCTCGGCTTCGGCGGCCCGCTTGAAGGTGGTGCGGTTGAGCACCTGCGTCAGGCCGTCTCGCGTCGCCACGTGGTGCAGCCGCTCGTTCTGGCGGCGCAGCCGCGAGATGCGCAGCGCGGCGTAGACCTGCAGCGGAAGCGCGCAGCCGAACAGGGCAAGGAGGCAGAACAGAAGCGTCGAGCGCGTGGCGGGCAGGGCGAAACCGTCGAACGTGTAGAAGGCCGCGATCACCATCACCGCCCCCATGGTGAGGGTGAGCCCGAGAAGCTCGAGGGAGAAGCGCACGAGGTCGTCGATCAGGGTCTGTCGCATGGGATCCGAAGCCGGAGGACTCGGAGCCCAGAATGCCGCCGACGTCTTGCCTCCGCCTGAAGCCTTTCGGTCGGATTCGATCGACCCTTTGCGCACCGCGACGTCCGCCCGCCGAAGATCATTCCTCGACGCGGGGCCCCAGGGGCACAATATTGCCGCGAAGGCCCGCGCGCGCCGGGTCGCGATGCTGGGGCTCCGGCCCGGTTCGCCCTATCATCTGCCCACAGGGCGCGACGGCGCGGCACAAACGGCAAACGGGAAGAGGAGGCGCGAGATCCATGGACAATCCCGCCAACGAGACGAACGCGCGCACCCACGGCCGGGGGCGGATCTACGATTCGATCCTCGACACGATCGGCGACACGCCGCTGGTGCGCCTGGACAAGCTGGCGCGCGAGAAGGGCGTGAAGGCCCATCTGGTCGCCAAGCTCGAGTTCTTCAATCCGATCGCCTCGGTGAAGGACCGGATCGGCGTCGCGATGCTGGAATCGCTGGAGGCCGCCGGCACGATCCAGCCGGGACGCAACACGCTGATCGAGCCGACGTCGGGCAACACGGGCATCGCTCTGGCCTTCGCGGCCGCCGCCAAGGGCTATCAGCTCATCCTCACCATGCCCGACACCATGTCGGTGGAACGGCGCAAGATGCTGCGCCTTCTCGGTGCCGAACTGGTGCTGACGGAAGGGGCCCGCGGCATGAAGGGCGCCATCGCCAAGGCCGAGGAGCTGCGAGCCGAAATCCCGAACGCGGTGATCCCGCAGCAGTTCGAGAACCCGGCGAACCCGCAGATCCACCGCGTGACCACCGCCGAGGAGATCTGGAACGACACGAGCGGCGGCGTCGACATCCTCGTTTCCGGCATCGGCACCGGCGGCACGATCACCGGCACCGGACAGGTGCTGAAGAGCCGCAAGCCCGGCGTTCAGGTGATCGCCGTGGAGCCGGAGGCCTCGCCCGTCCTGTCGGGCGGATCGCCGGGGCCGCACAAGATCCAGGGCATCGGCGCGGGCTTCGCCCCGCCCATCCTCGACCGCGACATCTACGACGAGGTCGTGACCGTCTCCAACGAGGAGAGCTTCGACACCGCGCGTCTCGTGGCGCGCCTCGAGGGCGTGCCGGTCGGCATCTCGTCCGGCGCCGCCCTGAGCGCCGCGATCAAGGTCGGCCAGCGCGAGGAGAACGCCGGCAAGACCATCGTGGTCATCATCCCGTCCTTTGCCGAGCGCTACCTGTCGACCGCGCTGTTCGAGGGGCTGGTGGACGAAGCCGAACCCAAGGAGCAGCCGCGCGGCGCGCCCTCGATCTGAGGCCGCGCGCAACGTTCGAGGGAGGGGGCCGCCGCGAGCGGCCCTTTTCTTTTGAGCCCGGTGACCCTTGTAAGGGGTGCGCCGCGGGAGGGCGGCGCTTCGCCCGATGACCTCAGCCGGACCCGGACCGATCGCATGCCCATACAGGAAACCCTGGAAAGCTCGCAAACCTTCCTGCGCACGCTCGCCGCGCAGGCCGCAGCCTTCCTCCCCAATCTCGTCGCCGCGCTCCTGATCCTGGCGGTCGGCTTCTTCCTTGCCGGACGCCTCGCCCATCTGGTGACCCGCGCCTTCGGCGTGTCGGCCCGGATCGACCAGACGGTGCGCGGCCCGTTGGTGGCGATCGTGCGCTACGTCGTCATCATCATGACGCTGGTGATCGCCCTCGGGCAGATCGGCGTGCAGATGACATCGCTCCTCGCCGTGCTCGGCGCCGCGGGCCTCGCCGTCGGCCTCGCGCTCCAGGGCACGCTCACCAACATCGCGGCCGGCATCATGCTGCTCTGGCTGCGCCCGTTCCGCGTCGGCGACTACATCGAGACGCAGAACTTCGCCGGCCGCGTCCACGAGATCGGCCTCTTCGTGTCGCATCTGGAGACCTTCGACGGGCTCTTCGTCTTCGCGCCGAACTCCACCTTGTGGAACGTGTGGATGCGCAACCATTCGCGCGCCGCCTCGCGCCTGCTCGCCTGGCAGGTGACCGTGCCGCGCGACATGCCCTTCGAGGAGGTGCGCCAGGCGCTGATCGAGGCCTGGCGCCGCGAGGGCGCGGACGGGCGGCTCAGCGAGCCGGTGGCCTTCCTGGACCAGCTCACGGCCGACGCGCAGGTGCTGGTGCTGCGCGGGCGGGTGACCGAGGGCGAGACGGCGACCGCGCAGCGGCGCATCGCCGAGGCCATCCGGCTGAGCTTCGCCCAGCGCTTCGGCGAAGGGCGCGAGCCCAAGGCGATCCAGCGAATCGTGCCCGCCGACAGCGATCCCTCGCGCTATCTCGGCCGCGACGAGGCGCCGGAGGCCAATCCCGTTCTGGTCAACGACCGGCCCGAGGCTCCAGCCCAGGGCGTGGTCTCGGCGCCCGGCGCCTGACGACGCGCGCGGGGCGCAAGAAAAAGGGCGGCGGATCCAGGATCCGCCGCCCTTTTCGTATCCGGGAGGTGACGACCTCGGCTCAGCGGCCGGGGCGCACGGCCTTCTTCGGCGCGGGCAGGAGCCCTTCGCGCTGGGCCTGCTTGCGAGCGGCCTTGCGGGTGCGGCGGATGGCATCCTGCTTCTCGCGGACGCGGCGCTCGGACGGCTTCTCGTAAGCCCGGCGCTCCTTCATCTCGCGGAAGACGCCCTCACGCTGGAGCTTCTTCTTCAGAGCGCGCAGCGCCTGTTCCACATTGTTGTCGCGAACGTCGACCTTCATGGGCATCCTTTCGATACGGGCCGGGGCGTAGCCCCGTGAGGGTTGTTGTCCGGGATGGCCCCGGCCAGTCTCAATTCATTCGTCCGTCGGCGGCGGAGCCGAAGGGCTCGGGGCCCTTCCCGAAGGCAGGGGCCACGTCCGTCGCGGTCGGCAGGCAAACGATCGCGTGTCAATGGCCTCTTTCGGCGCCGAAATCAAGGTGCAACCGGCGCGGCGCGACCCGATTGCGCCGATTCAGCGCGACACGCGACACCGGCCGACGCGCATCGGCAGACCGTCGCGCGGCTGCACGGTGATCTTCTGCACCGGATGCGGCGCACGGGCGCCCACGTAGTCGAAGCGCAACTCGCGCATCAGGGAGGCCAGCGCGATCACGCCTTCCTGAATGGCGAAGGATGCGCCGATGCACACGCGCGGCCCGACGCCGAAGGGGATGTACTGGAATCGATCGAGCCGCGCACGGTTCTCGGGCAGGAAGCGGTCCGGCATGAAATGCCCCGGCCGCTCCCACAGCGCCTCGTGCCGGTGGACCAGCCAGGGCATGACCAAGAGCGAGGCGCCGGCCGGAACCTCCAGGCCCGCCACCGTGTCCGCCTCGATCGCCATGCGGTTCAGCGACGGGGCGGGCGGGTAGAGCCGCATCGCCTCCTCCAGCGCGGCGCGCGTGCGCGGCAGGGCATCTGCCCAATCGCGCGGGTCGGGCAGGCTGGGCAGCCGCTCGTCCAGCTCGCGCTCGACCTTGTCGCGCTCGGCCGGCGCGCAGGCGAGGAGATACAGGGTCCAGCCGAGCGCGCGGGCCGTGGTCTCGTGCCCCGCGCCGATGAAGGTGATGATGTTGTCCTCGATCTCGTCGGGCGTCAGTCCGTCCGCGCGCAGGAGCAGGGTGAGGAGGTCCTGCGGCGCCCCGTCCGGATCGTGCGCCAGGAGGGCGCGGCGACGCGCGGCGGTCTCGGCGATCAGGCGGCGGAAGTAGCGGGTGGAGCGGTGGCCGAGCAGGCGCCCGAGGCGCGGCAGGAAGGCCGGCGCGTCGAGGAGGTCGAGCGGGTCGACCCGTCCCATCCGGTGCAGGAAGCTGTCCATGGCGCGCGCGAACGCCACCGGCTCGCCGGCGATCGCGTCGGTGAAGAGCGTCGCCTGGAGGATGTCGTAGGTGAGGAGCGTCATCTCGTTAGCCACGTCGCGCGGCGCCGCGTCGGCCTCCGCCGCGAGCCGCTCGGCGAAGGCGGCCGAGCGCGCGGCCATGACGGGGGCGAGCCCGGCGACGTTGCGCGGCGTGAACACGGGGGCGATCGCCCGCCGGCTGCGCCGCCAGAGCTCGCCCTCGGCGGTCAGGAGCCCGTCGCGCAGCATGGGTCGCAGGATGCGCTGGCGCAGCGGCTGCATCGCGTAGTTCGCGGCGTTGTCGACGAGGCAGTGGCGGATCGCCGCCGGGTCGTTGACGACCACGGTCGGCACGCGGAGCCAGTCGTCGCGCAGCACCGGCTCGCGATAGGCCCGCTCGCCCCAGATGGCGAGCGGATTGCGCATCGCGGTCCAGACGAAGGCCGGGGTCGAGAGCGGCCGCGCCTGCGGGCGCGGCGCGGGCGCCAGGAACGGCTGCGCGATGGCGGACATCGGGGGGCGATCCTCTTCGTGGGGCACGGCCCGGCATATGGGATCGAGGGGTGCCCGGCGGAAGCCCCCGGCCCGGGGCCGAGGCGCTGGAAAGCTTGGATTCGGGGGCGGAAACCATTATATCCGAAGGGCCGACGGGCACGAGTGCAGGGCGGGCGAGGCCTTCGCGGCCTCCCCCCGCATCACCACAGGAACATCATGTCAGAAGCCTTCGAGACGACCCCCGGCGCGGGCGCCGAGTACGGTGCCGATTCCATCAAGGTGCTGAAGGGTCTCGACGCGGTCCGCAAGCGTCCCGGCATGTATATCGGCGACACGGACGACGGCTCCGGCCTGCACCACATGGTCTACGAGGTGGTGGACAACGCGATCGACGAGGCGCTGGCCGGCCACGCGACGCTGGTCACCGTGACGCTCAACGCCGACGGCTCCTGCACCGTGACCGACAACGGACGCGGCATCCCGACCGACATCCATTCCTCCGAGGGCGTCTCGGCGGCCGAGGTCATCATGACCCAGCTCCACGCCGGCGGAAAGTTCGACCAGAACTCCTACAAAGTCTCGGGCGGCCTGCACGGCGTCGGCGTGTCGGTGGTCAACGCGCTCTCGGTCTGGCTGCGCATGCGGATCTGCCGCAAGGGGCAGGTCCACGAGATGAGCTTCACCCACGGCGTGCCGGACGCGCCGCTCGCGGTGACCGGCGAAGCGGGGTCGGACACCGGAACCGCGGTGACCTTCCTGCCCTCCACCGAGACGTTCCGGGGCGTGACCTCGTTCGACTACGGGACGCTGGAGCATCGCCTGCGCGAGCTCGCCTTCCTGAACTCGGGCGTGCGCATCGTGCTCACCGACAAGCGCCATGCCGACGAGAAGCGCAGCGAGCTGTTCTACGAGGGCGGGCTGGAGGCGTTCGTCCGCTATCTCGACCGCGCCCGCAAGCCGCTGATCGGCGAGCCGATCGTCCTGAAGGGCGAGAAGGACGGCATCACGGTCGAGGCCGCGCTGTGGTGGAACGATTCCTACAACGAGACCGTGCTCTGCTTCACCAACAACATCCCCCAGCGTGACGGCGGCACCCACATGGCGGGGTTCCGCGGGGCGCTGACGCGGCAGGTCATCGGCTATGCCGAGACGTCGGGCACCCTGAAGAAGGAAAAGGTGCAGCCCACCGGCGACGATTGCCGCGAGGGCCTGTCCTGCATCCTGTCGGTCAAGGTGCCGGACCCGAAGTTCTCCTCGCAGACCAAGGACAAGCTCGTGTCCTCCGAGGTGCGCCCGGTGGTGGAGAGCCTCGTCAACGAGACGCTGAGCTCGTGGTTCGAGGAGCACCCGCAGGAGGCCCGCGTGGTCACCGCCAAGGTGGTCGAAGCGGCCGCCGCGCGCGAGGCGGCGCGCAAGGCGCGCGAGCTGACGCGGCGCAAGGGCGCGCTCGACATCACCTCCTTGCCCGGCAAGCTCGCCGACTGCCAGGAGAAGGATCCGGCGAAGTCCGAGATCTTCATCGTCGAGGGCGATTCGGCCGGCGGCTCGGCCAAGGGCGCGCGCTCGCGCCAGAACCAGGCGATCCTCCCCTTGCGCGGCAAGATCCTCAACGTCGAGCGCGCCCGCTTCGACCGGATGCTCGGCTCCGACCAGATCGGCACGCTGATCACCGCGCTCGGCACCTCGATCGGCAAGGACGAGTTCAACCCGGACAAGCTGCGCTACCACAAGATCATCATCATGACGGACGCCGACGTCGACGGCGCCCATATCCGCACGCTGCTGCTCACCTTCTTCTTCCGGCAGATGCCCGAACTGATCGAGCGCGGCTACATCTACATCGCCCAGCCGCCGCTCTATAAGGTGACGCGCGGCAAGCAGAGCCAGTATCTCAAGAACGAGAAGGCGCTGGAGAACTACCTGATCGACGGCGGCCTGGACGACGCCATCCTGACGCTCGGCTCGGGCGAGGTCCGCTCGGGCCGCGACCTGCGCACCGTGGTGGAGGATGCGCTCCAGGTGCGCCAGGTGCTGAACGGTCTGCACTCGCGCTATGCGCGCCCCGTGGTCGAGCAGGCGGCGATCGCCGGCGCGCTCAGCCCGTCCGTGGCCGAGAACCGGGGCGAGGCGGAGGTCATGGCCGACCGGATCGCCAAGGCGCTGGACGCGGTCGCCGAGGAGACCGAGCGCGGCTGGATCGGCGAGGCGGACGGCGAGGGCGGCTACCGCTTCCAGCGTACCGTGCGCGGGGTGCTCGAGGTGCAGGCGCTCGACGCGGGGCTGATCCAGTCGGCCGACGCGATCGCGCTCCACCGTCTCGCCGGGCGGCTCGGCGAGATCTACGATTCGCCGCCCGTCCTCAAGCGCAAGGAGACCGAGCGAGCCCTCGCAGGGCCGCTCGACCTCCTGGGCGCTGTGTTCGACGTCGGCCGCAAGGGTCTGTCGCTGCAGCGCTACAAGGGCCTCGGCGAAATGGATCCGGAGCAGCTCTGGGAAACCACGCTGGACCCCGAGGTCCGCTCGCTCCTCCAGGTCAAGGTCGCCGACGCGACCGACGCCGACCAGCTCTTCTCGCGTCTGATGGGCGACGAAGTAGAGCCGCGCCGCGAGTTCATCCAGGAAAACGCCCTGCAGGTCGCCAACCTGGACATCTGACGGGTGTAACGGCGGCGATCGTCGGAGAGCGGGCGGCACGAGCTGCCGTCGACGCAGGGGCGGCCGCCGTCGCCATCGGGGCGCGACGGTTTCGTCGGCTGAACCGACATCCGAGGTCCATGCTTTGCGGATTTTGCGTCGGCTCGCCTGTTCGCATCGAGATGCGAGGGCGAGCAAGGCGTCGCGACGAAGGGGCGGATCTCGAAGGCCGAGAAAGGCGTCGATGACGCAACGGCAACGGAGCGCCGGGAAGGGGTCCGTCAGGTCCTGGTCCGATCCGCGACCATGATGTCCTGCTGGCCGCTGGCCACGCAGATGGCACCGCTCCGGCTGCCGGATGCGGCAGCGCTTGCGCCCGAAACAGGCTTTGGACCTTACGAAGGTTTGGGAGCCGGCGCACGCATCGCGACGGAGGACCCGGGCCCTATGCTGCGGCGCAGATGTCGCGTCTCGCGATGCGGCCGGTCTCTTTCGCAGATGCGAATGCCGGTTCCATCGGCGGCGATATGGGATATTCTTGCCAAACTGCGCCGACGGTTCCGGGCATTCTCCAGATCCGCCTCGAGGAAGGGGCGTATCGGCGGCGGGACGCGACGGGACGTTGTCAGATGGCGGATGAGAACCTCAGAGCGAAGGTCTTCCAGCAGATCCGGGCCGAGATCATCGCCGGTCACGCCAAGCCGGGCGACATGTATTCGGTGCCCAGTCTGGCCACCAGCTTTCAGATCTCGAGCACGCCCGTGCGCGAGGCTCTCCTGGAACTCGTGCAACTCGGTCTTCTGGAATCGCACCGCAACCGCGGCTTCCGCGTCACGACGCCGTCCATCGAGGAAACCCGCAACATCTTCGACATGCGGGACGTCCTGGAAACCTACGCGGCGCGCACGGTCGCCCGCATGCCCGGTCTCGACCTTTCCCCGCTCGTCGCCGTGGCGGACGAGATCGCCGATTCCGTCGCGCGACGGGACTTCCGCAACTACCTGATCGCCGATCGGAAGTATCATCACGTGCTGATCGCGCTCGCCGACAACCCGATCCTGACCCACACCATCTTCTCCCTGCGTGACCGGATGCGTTTCTACGGCGAGAACTCGGCGGAAGGCCGCGAGCGGCAGGAAGCTTCGGTCGGCGAGCACTACAGGATCATCGAATACGTCAGGGCCGGTGACGTCGGCGGCGTGGACGAGTTGCTGCGAAGCCATATCCGAGCCTGGGAACCCCTCTTCGAGACGGCGATTCCGACGCTTCACCATGACCCGGCGGCGAACGCGCCGAAACGTCCCCTTCGCTGAGGGGGGAGGGCGCTCAGGCGTCCGTCGCCGGCGGAGCGGCGGCGGCCGGAGCGAGGGTCGCACGGAAGGCCGCCATGCCGGCGATCATGGCCGCCACGAAGACCAGCGCGGGCACGGGGGCGAGGCCGATCGCGGCGAGCGCCGGACCCGGGCACAGGCCCACGAGACCCCAACCGATGCCGAACACGGCGGCGCCCGCGAGCAGCCGGGCGTCAATGTCGCGCCGGGACGGGATCTCGAAGCGGGGCGCGACCAGCGGGCGCTTCATCAGGCCCGCGAGCGCGAAGGCGGGCGCCGCAACCAGGATCGCGCCCGCCATCACGAAGGCGAGGCTCGGATCCCACGCGCCGAAGACGTCGAGAAAGCCGAGCACCTTCTCGGGCACCACCATCTGCGAGACCACGAGGCCGATGCCGAACAGGAGGCCGGCCACGAGGGCGACGAGGATGCGCGCCATGGATCAGCCTCCCAGGACGTGGCGGACGGTGAAGACGGTGAGGGCGGCGCTCGCCATGAAGACCGCGGTGGCGAGGATCGAGCGCCCCGAGCCCCGCGCGATGCCGCAGACGCCGTGGCCGCTGGTGCAGCCGGACCCGAGCCGCGTGCCGAACCCGACGAGAAAGCCGCCGAAAATCACGAGCGGCAGCGTCGCGGGCATCGAGACGGTGGGAAGCGCGTAGCCGGCGAGCGCCATCAGGGGCGCGGCGGTCAGCAGTCCGACAAGAAAGGCGAGGCGCCAGCGCGCCTCCGGGCCCTCCGGCCGGAGGGCGCCGTCGAGGATGCCGCTGATGCCGGCGACGCGTCCGTTCGCCAGAAGCAGCAGGGCGGCCGAAAACCCGATCAGGAGTCCGCCGCCCAAGGCGGACACGGGGGTGAACTGGTCCATGGGGTCGCGTCCTCAGGCGATGGGATCGGGCGGGCGTCGCGAGGCATCTGCCTCGTCCCCGGGCGGGCAGAACAGGCCGTGCAGGGTCGAGAACAGGGCCTCGATCCGCGGATCGGCGATCCGGTACCAGAGCGTCTGGCTTTCGCGGCGGCGGGCGACGATGCCCTGGTCGCGCAGGACCGTGAGATGCTGCGACAGGGCGGACTGCGACAGCCCGACGGCCTCCGCCAGCGTCCCGACATTCGCCTCGCCCATGTCGAGGAGCCTGCACAAGAGCATCAGGCGGCGCTCGTTGGCGACCGCCCTCAGAATGGCGGCGACCTCGCTCGCCTTGGCTTCGAACGCCGGCATGTCGTCCATGACATCCCTCCACGGGTAAGCCGTATCTAATTTAGCTTAGTCTAATATATAAGCCTGTCGGCTTGGCATGCCCGTGTCGCCCAGACCGTCTCGCCGCCGGTGCGACCTCCCGCCACACGGCAAAGTCGTCCGACTTGATCGCCGTAGTTGCCCGGCCGCGAAGCCTTCCCAGATTGGAACTGTTCGACAATCGGTCAGGACGGGGAAGACGATGACAGACCATTCCGCGCTCAATCAGGGCAACGGCGGCGAGACGCATCAAGTCGCGGACGCCGATCACCCGGTGCTGACCACCAATCACGGCACGCCGATCAGCGACAACCAGAACCAGCTCAAGGCGGGAGCGCGGGGGCCGGTCCTCATCGAGGACGAGGTCTTCCGCGAGAAGATGAACCACTTCGACCACGAGCGCATCCCCGAGCGCATCGTGCATGCGCGCGGCTCGGCGGCGCACGGCTATTTCGAGTGCACGGACAGCCTGTCCGACATCACCTGCGCCGACCTCTTCCAGAAGAAGGGGCAGCGCACCGAGGTGTTCGTCCGCTTCTCCACGGTGGCGGGCGGGGCGGGCTCGGTCGACACGCCGCGCGACGTGCGCGGCTTCGCGGTGAAGTTCTACACGCGCGAGGGCAACTGGGATCTCGTCGGCAACAACATCCCCGTCTTCTTCATCCAGGACGCGATCAAGTTTCCCGACCTGATCCACGCCGCCAAGATGGAGGCCGACCGCGGCTACCCGCAGGCGGCGACCGCCCACGACACGTTCTGGGACTTCATCTCGCTGATGCCGGAATCGACCCACATGGCCATGTGGATCATGTCGGACCGCACCCTGCCGCGCACCTTCGCCAACATGGAAGGTTTCGGCATCCACACGTTCCGGTTCATGAACAAGGAAGGCAAGTCGACCTTCGTCAAGTTCCACTGGAAGCCGAAGGCGGGCCTGGCTTCCACCATCTGGGACGAGACGGTGAAGGTCGCCGGGGCTGATCCCGACTTCCAGCGCCGCGACCTGTTCGAGCGGATCGGGCGCGGCGACTACCCGGAATGGGAGCTCGGCGTCCAGCTCTTCGACCAGGCCTTCGCCGACAGCCAGCCCTACGACGTGCTGGACGCGACCAAGATCATCCCCGAAGAGGTGCTGCCGGTCCGCATCGTCGGCCGGATGGTGCTCGACCGCTATCCCGACAACTTCTTCGCCGAGACCGAACAGGCCGCTTTCGTGCCGAGCCACGTGGTGCCCGGCATCGGCTTCTCCAACGATCCGCTGCTCCAGGGGCGCCTGTTCAGCTACACCGACACGCAGCTCTCGCGCCTCGGCACGGTGAACTTCCACCAACTCCCGATCAACCAGGCCAAGGGCCGGCCGGGAGGCTGCCCCTTCATGAACCAGCAGCGTGACGGACACATGCAGATGCAGGTGCCCAAGGGCCGCGCCAACTACGAGCCCAACAGTCTCGCCCGGGCCGGCGAGCCGGGCGGCGCGCGCGAGGATCGGGAGAACGGCTACAAGACCTATCCGGCGCAGGAGGAGGGCGAGAAGCTGCGCATCCGCCCCGAGAGCTTCGCCGACCACTACAGCCAGGCGCGCCTCTTCTGGCGCTCCATGGACCCGGCCGAGCAGGCCCATATCGCCTCGGCCTTCGTGTTCGAACTCTCCAAGGTCTCGATCGAGCACATCCGCATCGCGATGATGGCGAACCTGCGCAACGTCGACGAGGAACTGGCGACCCGGGTCGCCGAAGGTCTCGCGATGGACCTGCCGAAGGCCTCGCCGACCAAGGTGCCGGTGATCGATATGGAGCCCTCGCCGGCGCTGCGCATCGTGCGCGGACCGCTGGAGAAGCACACGCTGGAGGGCCGCACGGTCGGCATCCTGTTCGCCGACGGCACCGACGCGGGCGAGCTGAAGGCGGTCCGGGACGCGGTGAAGAAGGCCGGCGGCCACCCGATCACGATCGCGCCCAAGGTCGGCGCCGTTCCGCTTTCCGACGGCAGCCGCGTCAAGGCCGACGCCCAGCTCTTCGGCCAGCCCTCGGCCACGGTGGACGCCTGCGCGGTGGTTCTCTCCGCCGAGGCCGCCGCCAAGCTCGCGAAGGAAGGGGCGGCCGTGCAGTGGGTGATGGACGCCTTCGGCCATCTCAAGGCGATCGGCCACAACGCGGCCGCCAAGCCCCTGCTCGACAAGGCGGGCGTCGAGGCCGACGCGGGCGTCACGGACCTCGCCGGCTTCGTGGATGCGGCCAAGCGCCGCTACTGGGACCGCGAGCCCAAGGTTCGCACGCTGGCCTGAGGCGTCGTCGCATCGGCCGCCGCGCGTCCACCCACCGGACGGCGGCGGCCGTCGGACCAGGTAGTTCGAAGGAACGGCGCTCGGTTGCGGCGGGGAGGGGTGCCGTTCCGCCGCGCCGCACCATGTTGCCGTGCGCGGGCCCTTCGCACGGGGCCCATCCCCGATGCCATCCGAGAGCCCCCGCGCCATGTCGCAAGCCTTCGCGCAAGTTCCCGCGTCCACCGCCACAACCGGACCGGCCGCCGTCGACGCCCTGGCCGCCGATGCCCCACGGACCGTCGACCAGGCCGTGCGGGTCGACCCCGCCTTCGTGCTGTCCAAGATCGAGACCTGGGTGGTCGGCTTCCAGCGCCTTCTGCCCAACATCGTAGTCGCCATCGTCCTGTTCGCGCTGGTGTTCGCGGTCGCCTGGGCGGTGGAACGTTCCTTCCGCTCCTGGGCCAACCGGCACGACCGGTCCAATCTGGGCGCGGTGCTCGGCTCCTTCGTGAAATGGGTGATCCTGCTGGTCGGCGGCCTGCTGGCCCTGACCATCGTCATCCCCTCGCTCAACCCCGGCGACCTGATCGCCGGGCTCGGCATCGGCTCGGTGGCGATCGGCTTCGCCTTCAAGGACATCCTGCAGAACTGGCTGGCGGGCCTCCTGATCCTGATCCAGCGGCCGTTCGGCGTCGGCGACCAGATCGTCGTCAACGGCTACGAGGGAACGGTGGAGTGGATCGAGACGCGGGCGACGATCATCGCCATGTACGACGGGCGGCGCGTCATCATCCCCAATGCCGACGTCTATTCGCACGCCGTCACGGTCAACACCGCGCGTCCCACGCGCCGCTCGCAATACGACGTGGGCATCGGCTACGGCGACGACATCGAGGGCGCACGCCGCGCGATCCTCGAAGCGATCCGGTCGGTGCCGGGGATCGAGACCGAGCCGGCGCCGGAGGTGCTGGTCTGGGAACTGGCCGGTTCCAGCGTGAACCTGCGCGTGCGCTGGTGGACGAACTCCAAGCGCACCAACGTGGTGCATGTCCAGAGCGCCGTGCTCGAGGCGGTCAAGCAGGCGCTCGACGGCGTCGGCATCGACATGCCCTATCCCACGCAGGTCGTGCTGCTGCATGATCAGACCGAGGAGACCGACGGCATCCGGGGCGAGCAGCGCGAGGGTTGGCCGAGGCGCCCGGACCGCGAGCCGCCCGGTCCCCTGCGGCGGAACGGCGCGGCGCGGGGCGCGGACCAGCCCGGCGAAGCCGACGATTCGATCAGCCGCGCCGGGAGCGCGTCGCGTCCGTGACGTCGCGCTGGTTCTGGCTCCTGCGCCGCCTGTCGCGGCGCATCTGGGTGCGCGCCGCCCTGTTCTCGCTGGGCGGTGTCGTCACCGCGCTCGCGGCGACCTGGCTCAGCCCCTACATCCCGAGCGACCTGCCGACCAAGATCGGTTCAGACGCCGTCGACAACATCCTCGGCATCATCGCCTCTTCGATGCTGACGGTGACGACCTTCTCCCTGTCCACGATGGTCTCGGCCTATTCGGCGGCGACTAGCAACGTCACCCCGCGCGCCACGCGGCTGGTGATCGAGGACACCACGACCCACAACGTGCTGTCGACCTTCATCGGCTCGTTCCTGTTCAGCCTCGTGGGCATCGTCGCCCTGTCGACGGGCCTCTACGGCGACCAGGGGCGCGTGGTGCTCTTCGCGGTGACGATCCTGATGATCGTCGCCATCGTGGTCACCCTCCTGCGTTGGATCGACCATCTGTCGAGCCTGGGGCGCGTGACGCAGACCACCGAGCGGGTCGAGGCGGCGGCGATGGAGGCCATGCGCGAGCGCCGGCTACTGCCCTACATGGGCGGCTCGCCGCTGCACGATCCGGCCGCGATCCCGCGCTCCGCCCGGCCCGTCTTCGTGAGCGAGGTCGGCTACGTGCAGCATGTCGACGTCGGCGCCCTGTCGGCGCTCGCCAGCGAGGGCACCGGCCGCATCTACCTGCGGAGCATTCCGGGTGACCTCGCCGACCCCACCGCGCCGATCGCCATGGCCGACGGGATCGACCTGGAGAACCAGGAGCAGGCCATCCGCGACTGCTTCACCATCGAGGACATCCGCTCCTACGACCAGGATCCGCGCTTCGGCGCCTCGGTGCTGACAGAGATCGCCAGCCGCGCCCTGTCGCCCGGCATCAACGATCCGGGAACCGCGATCGACGTGATCGGGCGGGCGGTGCGGCTCCTGGCGGTATGGGGCGAGCCGCCGGAGCGCGAGGGCGAGGTGCCCTTTCCCAACGTGTTCGTGCCGCCGCTCGCGGTGGGCGACCTGTTCGACGACCTGTTCACGCCCATCGCGCGCGACGGCGCCTCGACGGTGGAGATCGGCGTGCGCCTCCAGAAGGCGTTCCGCACGCTCGCGCGCTTCGGCGGCGAGGGCTTTGCCGAGAACGCCCGGCGCCATTCCGCCGAGGCGCTGGCGCGGGCCGAGGCGGCGCTGTCGATCGAAGCCGACAAGCGGCGCCTGCGCGACCTGTCCGAGGAGGTCGGTCGCGACTAGCGACCGCCTGTTCAATCCGCAGGCGGGCGCGCCAAGGTCCGGCGCGCCACCGCGCCGAGCGTCAGGCCCTGCACCACGATCGTGAACAGCACCACCGCATAGGTCGCGGCGAGGATCGGCGACTTGGCCGGTCCGTCCGGCAGGGACAGGGCGAGCGCCACCGAGATGCCTCCGCGAACCCCTGCCCAGGTCAGGAACGGGATGTTGCGGGCCGACAGGGCGCCCGTCCAGCGGAACAGAAGCACCGGCGTCGACACCGCGACCAGTCGGGCGAACAGGACCAGCGGCACGGCGGCCAGCGCCAGAAGGGTGGTGGTGCCGTCGAAGCGCAGGATCACGACCTCGAGGCCGATCAGCAGGAACAGGACCGAGTTCAGCACCTCGTCCACCAGCGTCCAGAGCGAGGACACGTAGCCCTGCGTGCGGTCGCTCATGGCGCGGCGTGGCGCGAGGTCGCCGACCACGATCCCGGCCGCCACCACGGCGAGCGGCCCGCTGAGGTCGAGGCGCTGCGCGAGGGCATACGTGCCCGCCACGAGGGCCAGGGTAATGAGGACCTCGACCGGAAAGTCGTCGATCGCCCGCATCGCCCGGTAGGCGACGTATCCGGCGACCAGCCCGAGCGCGATGCCGCCCCCCGCCTCGACGGCGAGCCTCTCGAACGCCGAGGCGATCGTGAAGTCGTCGCCGCCCATTCCGGTGGCGAAGCCGATCAGCAGCGTGAACAGCACGACGCCCACCCCGTCGTTGAACAGCGCCTCGCCCTGCATCTCGATCTGCACCGCGTCCGGCACCTCGACGTTCTTGAGGACGTTGAGCACCGCCACCGGATCGGTCGGACTGATCAGGGCCCCGAAGACCAGCGCCCAGGCGAGGGGCACCGCCAGCCCGATCAGTCCCGCCGCCCACCAGAACAGGAAGCCCACGACGGCGGTCGAGATCACGGTGCCGACGAGCGCCAGGAAGGCGATCTGCCAGGCCCGGCTGCGCAGAAGGCGGACGTTCAGGTTGATGGCGCCGGCGAACAGGAGGAAAGCCAGCATGCCGTCCATGACGACCTTGGTGAAGTCGATCTGGCGCAGGGCGCGGGCGAGTTCGTCGTAGATCAGCTCGCCCGGAAACAGCGCCTCGATCCCCACCAGGACGAGCGAGGACAGGAGCCCCATGACCAGGAGGCCGGTCGCGTGGGGAAGCCGGATCAGGCGGTGGTTCAGCCAGCCGAACAGGGCCGACAGAACCAGAAGCATCGCGGAGATGTCGAGAACGGAGACCATGGAGATCGGGGGCTGGAGGGGAAGGGGCGCCCGGCCGGCCTTGCGGGCCTGCGGCGGGGGGGCGGGGGATGGCGGCGCCGCGAGAGGCTCAGGTGCCGGGACTTGCGTCCGCCATGCGCACGGTGACCTCGCGCTGGGGGAAGGGGATGGCGACGCCGTTCGCCTTGAAGGTGTCCCACAGCGCCAGATAGACCTCGCCCTTCACGTTGGTCAGGCCCGCCTGCGGATCGCGGATCCAGAACCGCAGCACGAAGTCGATCGAGGACTCGCCGAAGCCGGTGATCCAGCACACGACCGGCCGTTCCGCCACCACGCGCCCGACCCCGCCCGCCGCCGCCGTCGCCAAGCGGATCACCGCGTGCGGATCGCTGTCGTAGGCGACGCCGAAGGTGACGTCGACGCGCACCAGGTCGTTGGTGAAGCTCCAGTTGACCACCTGGTTGGTGATGAAGTCCTCGTTCGGGATCAGGTACTCGCGCCCATCGCGCGTCACCACCGAGACGAAGCGGGCCCGCAGCTCGCGGATCCAGCCGAACGTGTCGCCGAGCGAGATCGTGTCGCCCGGCTTGATGGAGCGGTCCAGCAGGATGATCACGCCCGAGATGAAGTTGGAGACCACCTTCTGGAGGCCGAAGCCCAGTCCGACGCCGAGCGCGCCGGACAGGACCGTCAGCGCCGTGAGGTCGACGCCCACGGCCCCGAGCGCCACGGCGAAGGCCAGGAGAAGAAGGCCGATGCGCAGGAACTTGCCGATCAGGACGCGCAGGGTCGGCGTCAGCTCGTCGCTGCGCTGGACGCGGGCATCAAGATAGTGGCCGAGCACGGAGGCGAACCAGAGCGTCGCGGCCAGGATGCCGAGGGCCTTCAGCACCAGAAGCGCCGAGACGCGGGACTGGCCGACCCGGATCGCCGCGCCGTCGAGGGCCGCCGCGACCGGCTCCGACAGATGCAGGATCGACAGGGCCGCCAGCCCCCAGGCGACCACGGTGATCGCGCGCGACAGGACGCGGTTGCGCACGATCCGCGAGGCGACCACGATCACCAGGAAGGCGAGCGCGAGGTCGAGCACGATCGACAGGACCTGCGATCGCGGCCCGCCCGCCGCCGTGTCGAACAGGGTGGAGATCCAGAGCAGCGCGACGAAGAACACGAGCCGCATCCGGCGGCGGATCGCCGAGACGATGCGCAGGAGCCGCGCCGAACCCCGGATGCGGCGGGCGGCGCGCTCGATCGCGTCGCGGGTCAGACGGTCGAGCCCCCAGGCAATCAGGAAGCACAAGCCGACCAGGGCGAGCTGAAGGAAGGTCGAGGGCTCGCGGAACACGGCGAGGAAGTCGGCGGCGAAGGCGAGGAGATCGGATCGAAGCCGTTCGGGCGTGTAACCAAACATGCGCGTCGCCTCCTCGTGCGGGGCGCCGTCTGCGATCCGGACCGGCCCATCGCCGGCGCGGCAAGGTGGCGGCCGCGCCCGCCCGACAAAGGTAGAGCGCCTCGTTCCGAGCCTCCATCCCCGATCGGAGCGCGAGAGGGGCGCCGCACCACCTGAGCGCGATCCCGCAGCCGGGTCTAATCCAAGCTTAAGGGAATTGCGCTATCGCGTAGATCCGTGCGGGTCCGAAGGGCCGGCGTGACGGACCCGGAGGGGAACACACATGCGCGACGGCCAGCGCGAGGCGCTTCGTCAGAAGGCGTTGGCGGAGACGGGGCTGCTCGACACGCCTCCCGAGCGGCAGTTCGACGCCCTCGCGCGCACGGCCCAGCGGCTGCTGGGAACACGCATGGCCTCGTTCACCCTGATCGACGCGGACCGGCAGTGGTTCAAGGCACGCTGCGGCCCCCTGGCGCAGGAGACGGAACGGGCGTCCGCCCTCTGCACGGCCGTGTTCGAGGGCGAGGAGCCGATGGCGGTGGCCGACGCCTCGGCCGATCCGCGCTTCGCCGCGAGCCCGTTCGTGACCGGAGCCCCGCACATCCGCTACTATGCCGGCGTTCCGGTCCGGGTGCGGCAGGCGGACGGCGCCGCCGTGACGATCGGCACGCTCTGCGTCCTGGACGACGAGCCGCGCGCCTCGTCCGGCGCCGACCTGGACGTGCTGGCGGAGCTCGCCTGCATCGCCGAGGCCCTGGTGGAGACGCGGGCGGTCGCCTCGCGGGCGGCCGAAGCGTCGCGCGACCTGATGGGCGTGGTGGAGCGCCTGGAGCGCGAGCGCCGGCAGTTCAAGCAGGCCGAGCAGATGGCCGACATGGGTTCGTGGCGCTACGACCTCGCGCGCAAGGCGACCACGTGGTCGGACGGCGTGTTCGCGATCCACGATCTTCCGCAGTCCGAGGGCGTGCCGAACGGCAACCTCATGGACTTCTTTCCCGAGCCGCATCGGACGGCCTTCATCGACGCGGTGATGCGCACGCTCGACACGGGCGCGCCGTTCGAGCTCGACGGCGACTTCGTGACCGCCAAGGGCAACCGTCGCCGGGTGCGCTGCATGGGCGAGATCGAGCTGTCGAAGGGGGCGCCGGTGGCGCTGATCGGCCTGATCCAGGACATCACGGAACGCCACCGCATGGAGCAGGAGCTTCTGCACCGGGCGCGAACCGACGAGCTGACGCAGATGCCGAACCGGGCGGAGTTCCATCGGGTCCTCGAGCAGCGGCTGCGTAAGGCGCAGGCCGAGGGCGGGGAGCTCGCCGTCCTGATGGTGGATCTCGACGGGTTCAAGGGCCTGAACGACGCGTTGGGGCATGCGGCGGGCGACGCGGTCCTGCGCCGGGTCGCCGAGAGGCTGCGCCAACCGTGCTACGACGACTGCTTCTCCGCCCGGCTCGGCGGTGACGAATTCGCCGTCCTCGTACCGGCGACCGACGGGCAGCGGGACGTCGAGGCGGTGACCGCGCGGCTCCTGCGCGACCTGCATCTCGTCACCCACGCGAAGGGGCACATCGCGAACGTGTCGGGGACGGTCGGTGTCGCCTGGTCGGGCGATGCCGACCACGACCGGGAGACGATCCTGCGCCTCGCCGACGAGGCGCTCTACGAGGCCAAGCGGAGCTGCAAGGGATCGTCCCGGACGCATGGCGGGTCCGAAGGGCGGCGGAAGACGGGCTGAGGCACGAAAAAGCCGCCGGCACGGGGGCCGGCGGCTTCCGGTTCGCCCGGCGCGGGGCGCCTTAGTTCGGCATCAGCACCGTGTCGATCACGTGCACCACGCCGTTCGACTGCATGACGTCGGCCTGCGTCACGGTCGCGCCGTGGCCCATCTCGTCGATCACCACGAGCTTGTCGCCGTTCATCTGCAGGGTCAGCGTGTCGCCCGACACGGTGGTCACGTTGTGCTTGCCGCCGTCGTCCTGGATCATCTTCATCGCGGCCTCGCTCGTCGCCTTGGCCGGGACCACGTGATAGGTCAGGATCTTGGTCAGCTTGTCCTTGTTTTCCGGCTTCAGGAGTTCGTCCACCGTGCCCGCCGGCAGCTTCTCGAAGGCGGCGTTGGTCGGGGCGAAGACGGTGAAGGGGCCGGGGCCCGAAAGCGTCTCGGCCAGCCCGGCCGCCTTCACGGCGGCGACCAGCGTCGTGAGGTTGCTGGCCTGCGAGGCGTTCTCCGGGATCGTCTTCATGGGATCCATCGGCGCGCCGCCCACCATCGGCATGTCCTGCGCGATGGCTCCGGACGCGAGGCCGAGCGAACCGATCGCCAGGGCGGTCGCGAGGGCACTCGTGCGGATCAGGGTCTTGAGCATGTCGTCTCTCCCTTAGGGGTCGATCGAACCGCCGACATGACGGCTGACACGGGAGCTACGGGCGCCCGGGCCGTTCGGCTTCACATGCTCACGGGATTTGTTTCGTTAGCCGGCCGCGCATGCGTATCCAAACGATCGGGAGCGTCGGGCGTCCGAGCCCCCGGTGCGCCCGACGCGTCGATCAGTTCAGGCCGAGCTTGCCGCGCAGCGTGGACAGGTCCTCGGCCAGGGTGTTGACGTTGGCGGCCAGCACCTTGCGGTCGCCGTCGGTCAGCTTCTCGTAGGGCGCGTAGCCTTCGCCCTCGCGATACTTCGCCAGCGTCGCGTCCACCGTGTCGAAGCTCTTGTCGACCTTGGCCACGAAGGCAGCGTCGTCCGTCAGCAGCGGGCGGACGAGTTCGAAGATCGTCTTCGACCCGTCGAAATTGCCTCGGAAGTCCCACAGGTCGGTGCCGCTGTAGCGGTCCTCCTCGCCGGAGATCTTGGTCGCGGCGACCTCCTCCATCAGCGCGGCCGCCCCGCCCACCACCTTTTCCGGCGGCAGGGCGAGATCGGAGATGCGCGTCTCGAGCTCGGTGACGTCGGCCATGAGCTTGTCGGCGATCGGGGCGAGCCCGTCCGTCGAGTTCTTCGCGAACAGCCCGTATTCGAGGCGGTGGAAGCCGGTGAAGCCGGGATCCTCCTCGCGCTTCTCGTGGTCGTCGGCGCGCGAATCGATCGAGCCGTCGAGATCGGAGAAGAGCTCCGCGATCGGCTCCACCGATTCGTAGCTCATGCGCGTGGGCGCGAACAGCGCCTTGGCCCTGGCCACGTCGCCCGCCTTCACCGCGTCGGTGAAGGCCTTGGTGTCGCGCGTCAGCGTCTCCAGCTTCTCGGAGACGTAGATCTTGTATTCGGCGACGGGCTGCACGAGGTCGAGCGGCGAGACCTCGGCAAGCGTCGGCGTCGCGCCGAACACGAGGGCGGCGAGCGCCGCGCCGGTGATCTGGGAAGGCTTCATGGGCTGGTCTCCGTCGTCAGGCTTTCAGGTCCGATGCGGCCTGGAGAAGCGAGCGGCCGAGGAAATCCTCCTCGTCGCGCACGCCGGGCAGGGTGAAGAAGTAGCCGCCGCCGACCGGCTTGATGTACTCCTCGAGCGGCTCGCCATCGAGGCGCCGCTGCACGGCGATGAAGCCCTGGTCGAGGTCGGCCTGGTAGGCGATGAAGAGCAGCCCCTGGTCGAGCTGCCCGTTCCGGGTCACGCCGTTGGAGTAGTTGAAGGGCCGACGCAGGATGAGGTTGGACTGCGTCCCGGGCCGGCGAGGGTTGGCGAGGCGGATATGGGCGTCGAGCGGGGTCACCGCGCCCTGCGGGTCGCGCCCGTAGTCGGGGACGTCCGCCTCCGTGCCCGCGTGGCCGAGCGGCGCGCCACTCGGCTTCTGCCGGCCGACGATCACCTCCTGCTCGGCCAGCGGCGTGCGGTCCCACCGCTCCACGAAGTTGCGGATCACCCGCACCGCCTGGTAGGTGCCCGCGCGTGCCCAGGCAGGCTCCTCGCCGTCCGCGCCGACCCAGACCACGGTGTCCATCAGCCGGGCGTCGCGCGAATCGGGATTGGCCGACCCGTCGCGGAAGCCCAGGAAGTTGCGCGCGCTTTCCTGCTGGCCGTCGCGGCTCGGCGGCAGGATCGGCACCGTGCCCTCCTGCTTCCAGCGGATCACCAGAAGGTCCGGCAGCACCTTGATGATGTCGCGCAGCGCGTGGATCGTCGTGTCGGGCGTGTTGGCGCAGATCTGGATCGACAGGTCGCCGTGGCAGAGCGAGGGGTCCAGGGCGTCGTTCGGGAAGCGAGCCATGCGCTGGAGGCAGCGGGGCTTCAACGCCCGCAGCCAGGGCCGCCCCTCGAAGAAGCTGTCGCCGAGCGACAGGGTGATCGTCAGGTTGTCGGGCGAGATCACCGGGCCGAGGATGCCGGAATCGGCCGGCGGCAGCTTCGGGTCGAGATCGGGCACCGGGCCGCCCGCCATCAGGAAGCGGAAGCGCTCGGTCAGCGTGCGCAGTAGGCGCTCCACCTCGGCGGGGCTTTCGGCCAGCGTGTCGAAGGCGACCACCATGCCCGCCGCGGGGCGGGGCGTCACGACCCCGCTCTGCGTGCTTCCGTGGAAGGGCTGTCGCTCGCTCGCCTTGTCGCTGTGCGGCGCCTCGGCCACCTGGCCCTGCGGTCGTTGCGCGGCGGCGGCCGGGGCCAGGGCGGCGGCGGCCGCCGCTCCTCCCGCGAGACCCATCAGGAGCCGGCGCCGATCGGTCACCATGGACCCGCCGCGATCGCTTTCGTTCGACATCACGCGCCACCCTGCGACAGGCCGATCGCCTCGCCCATCCGCTCCACGGCTTCGCCGAGCGCACGGGTGTCCTCGGCGAGCGCCTCGCGGCTTTCGGCCGGCACCGCGTCGAACGCGGGATAGCCGTCCGCGCCGCGAAGCGCGGCGAGCTGGGCCTCTACGGTGGACAGGCGCGTGCCCACCGCCTCGAACGCCTCCGGCGCGGCGTCGGAGGCGACGGGCTTCAGGAGCGCCACGATCTTGGCGACGCCCGAAAGGCCGGCATCGAAGTCGTCGAGGTCGGTGCGGGAATAGGCGTCCACCCCGTTGCCCGCCGTGGTGTCGGCCAGGAGCTGGAGGACCCGCGCCGCGCCGTCGGTCATGTCGGCCGGCGAGAGCTTCAGCGCGCGCAGCCGCTCGCGCAGCGCGGCGACGTCCGCCACGAGCTTTTCGGAGATCGGGGCGAGCCCCTGCGTCGCGTTCTGCGCGAACAGGCCGTATTCCAGGCGGTGGAAGCCGGTGAAGCCGCGGTCCGCCTCGCGCCCGCCGAGATAGGCCGCCACCGGGTCGATGGCGTTGGCGAGGTCGGCGATGCGGCTTGCCACCGGCGCGAGGCGCAGATACGGCGCGCGCGCCTGCGAATAGAGCCCGCGGGCCTTGGCGAGGTCGCCGGCCCGGATCGCCTCGTCCAGCGCACCGACCTCGCGTGCGAGATCGCGCGCCTGAAGCTGGGTGAACACCCGGTACTCCGCGAGCGGGGCGATGAAGGCGACGAGATCGGGGGCCGAGGGCGCGGCGCCGTCAGCCGCGGGCGTGACCACGAGCCGGCCGCGCGGGTTGGAAAGGAGGCCGCAGGTGATGGCGTATTCGCCCGGCCGCAGCCGCGCGCTCAGCGTCTGCGACAGGCCGGGCGCGATGTTCTCGCGCTCCTCCACCACCATCACGCCGTCGAGGATCTCCCATTCCACCGCGCGTTCGGTCCGGTTCTCGATGCGAAAGGTCGTGCGTCCCGCCGGAACGGTCAGCTCGTTGGGCCGGCAGGTGCCGTTCTCCAGCACCACCGTCAGGGCGTCCGCGCCCGGCGTGCGGCGTGCGGCCACCTGCGAGGCGTAGGCGAAGGCGCCGACGCCGGCGATCATCAGCAACGCCGATCCGGCGGCGGCCCACCGAAGGGTGCGGTTCGGGCCGCGGACGGGCGGGAGGGGCGGGGAGGACATCGGTCGGGCCTCTAGCGAAGCGCGGGGGCCGGGCGCGGCCGGGCCGGGGCGGGGGCGGCCGGCCGCAGGAACAGCGCCAGCGCGCCGGCGAGATAGGCGAGATAGGCGATGGCCTCGCCCACAGTCGGGTCGGCCAGATAACCGAACAGACCGGACAGGACGCTGCCGACGAGCCCGTCCTCCGGCAGGATGCCGCTGAGGTCGAAGATCGGCGCCTGGAGCTGGTTCCAGACGCCCGCCTCGTGGAGATGGCGCAGCGAGCCGGCCAGGAGGCCCGCCGCCACGAAGAGGATGAACACCCCGGTCCAGCGGAAGAAGCGCGCGAGGTCGAGCCGCACGCCGCCGACATAGATCGCGTAGCCGAGCAGCGCCGAGACGAAGATCCCGAGCAGCGCGCCGAGCGGGCCGGCAGCGCCGGGGCTCTGCTGGAAGATGGCCAGGAGAAAGAACACCGATTCCAGGCCTTCGCGCGCCACGGCGAAGAAGACGAGGCCCACCAGGGCGAGCCCTTGCGCGCGCGTGCCCGACAAGGCTGCGTCGATCGAGCCCTGCAGCTCGGACTTCAGCGAGCGCGCCGCCTTGCGCATCCAGAGGACCATGGAGGTCAGGATCGCCACCGCCGTGAAGCCGACCAGCGCCTCGAACAGTTCCTGCGTGCGCTGGGGAAACTCGGCGCTCGCCAGCTGCAGCCCGGCGCCCACGAACAGGGCGAGCGCGGCGGCGAGGAAGATGCCGGTCCACACGGCGGGCATCCAGGCGCCACGGCCGCTGCGGGAAAGGTAGCCCGCGACGATCCCGACGATGAGCGCGGCCTCCAGGCCCTCGCGAAGCATGATGAGGAACGGGACGAGCATGACCGGATCCTGGCAAGCTGCGGATGCGCGGAACCCTGTCCACGCCGCGCCCTCTTAATCCTTCACGAAATTGTCAGCAATCACTATGTTTTGGAACGATTCCAGTGCAATCGAGCGTTGCGCCAGCCGGACATCGGGGCCGCGCCCGGGCCGCCTCGCCAGTTCGGCCCAAATCATATAAGGACATCCTTATATGCGACTTGGCCATGCAGGTCCCTGAGGTTCATTCCATGAGTTCCACCCTCGACACGCTGTTCGCTTCCCGCCCCGCCGCGCCGCGCGACGACGTCTGGACCGCGCTGCGCCGGGCGGCCGCCGAGCGCATCCTGATCCTCGACGGTGCGATGGGCACGCAGATCCAGGGCCTCGGGCTCGGGGAGGAGCATTTCCGCGGGGAGCGGTTCGGCGACTGCGCGTGCCACCTCCAGGGCAACAACGACCTTCTGGTGCTGACCCAGCCGCGCGCGATCGAGGACATCCACTTCGCCTACCTCATGGCCGGGGCGGACATCGTCGAGACCAACACGTTCTCGGGCACCACCATCGCGCAGGCCGACTACGAGATGGAGGCCGTGGTCTACGAGCTGAACCGGGAGGGCGCCGCCGTGGCGCGCCGCGCCGCGCTGCGTGCGGAGGAGGCCGACGGGCGCCGGCGCTTCGTGGCCGGCGCCGTGGGCCCGACCAACCGCACGGCCTCGATCTCGCCCGACGTCAACAATCCCGGCTATCGCGCCGTCACCTTCGACGAGCTGCGCCTCGCCTATGCCCAGCAGGTGCGCGGCCTTCTCGACGGCGGCTCGGACATCATCCTGATCGAGACGATCTTCGACACGCTGAACGCCAAGGCCGCCATCTTCGCGGCCGAGGAGGTGTTCGCGGAGGCCGGCGTGAACCTGCCGGTGATGATCTCCGGCACGATCACCGACCTGTCGGGGCGCACGCTCTCGGGCCAGACGCCGACCGCCTTCTGGCACTCGGTGCGCCACGCGAAACCCTTCACGATCGGCCTCAACTGCGCGCTCGGCGCCGAGGCCATGCGCCCGCATCTCGCCGAGATCTCCAGCGTCGCAGACACCTTCGTCTGCGCCTATCCCAATGCCGGCCTGCCCAACGAGTTCGGCCAGTACGACGAGACGCCGGACGCCATGGCGCGCCAGGTGCGCGGTTTCGCCGAGGAAGGGCTGATCAACGTCGTCGGCGGATGCTGCGGTTCGACGCCGGAGCATATCCGCGCCATCGCCGAGGCGGTGGCCGGCCTCGAGCCGCGCCGCCTGCCCAAGGTCGAGCCGATGATGCGCCTGTCGGGTCTCGAGCCCTTCACGCTCACGAAGGACATTCCCTTCGTGAACGTCGGCGAGCGCACCAACGTCACGGGCTCGGCCCGCTTCCGCAAGCTCGTCACGGCCGGCGACTACGCCGCCGCGCTGGACGTCGCGCGCGACCAGGTGGCGAACGGGGCGCAGGTCATCGACGTCAACATGGACGAGGGGCTGATCGATTCGCGCAAGGCGATGGTCGAGTTCCTCAACCTCGTGGCTTCCGAGCCCGACATCGCCCGCGTGCCGGTGATGATCGACAGCTCCAAGTGGGAGGTGATCGAGGCCGGCCTGCAATGCGTGCAGGGCAAGCCGATCGTCAACTCGATCTCGATGAAGGAAGGGGAGGAGGCCTTCCTCCATCACGCCCGCCTCTGCCGCCTCTACGGCGCGGCCGTGGTGGTCATGGCCTTCGACGAGGAGGGGCAGGCCGACACGTTCGAGCGCAAGGTCGCGATCTGCTCGCGCGCCTACAAACTCCTGACCGAGAACGGCTTCCCGCCGGAGGACATCGTCTTCGACCCCAACGTCTTCGCGGTGGCGACCGGCATCGAGGAGCACGACGGCTACGGCACCGCCTTCATCGAGGCGACGCGCACGATCCGCGAGACGCTGCCGCACGCCCACATCTCGGGCGGCGTGTCCAACCTGTCCTTCTCGTTCCGCGGCAACGAGCCGGTGCGCGAGGCGATGCACGCGGTGTTCCTCTACCATGCCATCCAGGCGGGCATGGACATGGGCATCGTCAACGCGGGCCAGCTCGCGGTCTACGACACGATCGACGCCGAGCTCCGCGAGGCCTGCGAGGACGTGGTGCTCGATCGGCCGGGGCGGGACGGCAAGAGCCCGACCGAACGCCTGCTGGAGCTCGCCGAGCGCTATCGCGGCACGGCCGGCAAGGAAGCCAAGGCCAAGGACCTCACCTGGCGCGAGGGCACGGTGGAGGAGCGGCTCGCCCACGCCCTCGTCAACGGCATCACCGAGTTCATCGACGCCGACACGGAAGAGGCGCGGCTCAAGGCCGAGCGCCCGCTCCACGTGATCGAGGGGCCGCTGATGGCGGGCATGAACACGGTCGGCGACCTTTTCGGCGCCGGCAAGATGTTCCTGCCGCAGGTGGTGAAGTCCGCGCGCGTGATGAAGCAGGCGGTCGCCCACCTCCTTCCCTACATGGAGGAGGAGAAGCGCCTGTCGGGCGGCGAGGAGCGCAAGAACGCCGGCAAGATCCTGATGGCGACCGTGAAGGGCGACGTGCACGACATCGGCAAGAACATCGTCGGCGTCGTCCTCGCCTGCAACAACTACGAGGTGATCGACCTCGGCGTGATGGTGCCGGCCGCCAAGATCCTCGAAACCGCCAAGGCCGAGAAGGTGGACGTCATCGGCCTCAGCGGCCTCATCACCCCTTCGCTGGACGAGATGGTGCATGTGGCGGCCGAGATGGAGCGCGAGGGTTTCGCCGTGCCGCTGCTGATCGGCGGAGCCACCACGAGCCGCGTCCACACGGCGGTGAAGATCGACCCGCGCTATCGCAAGGGCCAGACGGTCTACGTGACCGATGCCAGCCGCGCCGTCGGCGTGGTGTCGAACCTCCTGTCGCCCGAGGGGCGCGAGAGCTACGCCGCGGGCGTGCGGGCCGAGTACGAAAGGGTGGCGGTGAAGCATGCGGAGGCCGAGGCCGAGAAGCAGCGCCTGCCGCTGGAGAAGGCGCGCGCCAACCGCCAGCCGATCGACTGGACCGGCTTCCGGCCGACCAGGCCCTCGTTCCTGGGAACGCGCACCTTCGACAGCTGGGACCTCGCCGAGCTGGCGCGCTACATCGACTGGACCCCGTTCTTCCAGACCTGGGAGCTGAAGGGTCGCTATCCCGCGATCCTCGAGGACGAGAAGCAGGGTGCGGCTGCCCGCCAGCTCTTCGAGGACGCGCAGGGCATGCTCGCCCAGATCGTCTCGGAAGGCTGGTTCCGCCCGCGCGCCGTGGTCGGCTTCTGGCCGGCCAACGCGGTGGGCGACGACGTGCGCCTCTACACCGACGAGGCGCGCAACGCGGAGCTTGCGACCTTCTTCACGCTGCGCCAGCAGCTCGCCAAGCGGGGCGAGCGGCCCAACGTGGCGCTCGCCGACTTCGTGGCGCCGAAGGACACGGGCATCGCCGACTATCTCGGCGGCTTCGTGGTGACGGCCGGCATCGAGGAGGAGGCGATCGCCGACCGGTTCGCCAAGGCCAACGACGACTATGCCGCGATCATGGTCAAGGCGCTGGCCGACCGGTTCGCCGAAGCCTTCGCCGAGCGCATGCACGAATACGTGCGGCGCGAACTGTGGGCCTACGCGCCGGAAGAGGCCTTCGCGCCCGAGGCGCTGATCGCCGAGCCCTACGCGGGCATCCGTCCGGCGCCGGGCTATCCGGCCCAGCCCGACCATACGGAGAAGGTGACGCTGTTCCGTCTCCTGGACGCGGAGGCGCAGGCCGGCGTCGTGCTGACCGAAAGCTACGCGATGTGGCCGGGGTCTTCGGTGTCGGGGCTCTACTTCGCCCATCCCGACAGCTACTACTTCGGCGTCGCCAAGGTGGAGCGCGACCAGGTCGAGGACTATGCGCAGCGCAAGGGCATGGCCATCGCCGAGGTCGAGCGTTGGCTCGGTCCGGTGCTGAACTATGTGCCGCCCGCCCGCTAGCCCGGGCGGCCGATCCCCATCCGAGAGGCGGGAGCGATCCCGGCCGGCCCTCGCGGTGCGTCCGCGAGGGCCGGCGTGCGCCGTTGCGCGGGCGAACCGGACGCACCGGCGGCCCGGGTGTCCTCGAGGGGCATACCCCATCGGCGCGCCAGCTTCGGAAATGGAAGTATTGCTTACATTAAGCTGAACCTGCCATATCCGCAGTCAAAATGTGGCCAAAACGGCACAACGCTGTGGCAGTCAGCTTAATGGGCAAGCGTTCCGGCGGTTTTTAAATTGTCTCCAAACATCTTCAATGGCATTTGTCGGACGTAGCCGCCGCAAGGGCTGCCTTAGCCTTCAACCAGGAATTGTCCGGGACAATGAAAAACGTTTTCCACCAAGTACTTCTTGGCTCCGCTGCGGCTCTCGTCGCTGTTTCCGGTGCTCGCGCCGCTGATGCCATCGTTGCTGTCGAGCCGGAGCCGGTCGACTACGTCCGCGTCTGCGACGTCTACGGCAAGGGCTTCTACTACATCCCGGGCACCGAGACCTGCCTTTCGGTCGGCGGTTACGTCCGCTTCCAGGTGAACGTCGCCGGCGACCCGGCCGTCAACCTCGAGGGTGACGACTACCAGCTCGCTTCCCGCGTCCGCGCCCGTCTGAACTTCGACGCCCGCGAAGAGACCGAGCTCGGCACCCTGCGCGCCTTCGCCCGTCTCCAGGCGACCAACACCTCGGGCGCCAACAACGGCGTGGCGATGGACCAGGCCTACATCCAGCTCGGCGGCCTGCTCATGGGCTACCGTGACTCGATGTGGTCGTCGAACATCGGCGGTCTCGAGGACGGCCTTCTGACCGACACCGACCTCGTGGTCGGCGACTTCAACACCAACCAGGTGTCCTACACCTTCGCCACCGGCGGCTTCTCGGCCTCGATCGGCCTCGAGGACGACGGCACCGGCGACGTGGTTCCGGACATCCACGGCAAGATCGTCTACTCGGGCGCCTTCGGCGGTGCCTACCTGTCGGCCGTCTACGACGAGACCTTCAACCAGGAAGACCTCGCCACCGCCTTCGGCAGCAACTTCAACTTCGTGACGCTGTCGGGCGGCTTCCCGACCCGTCTGCAGGACGGCAGCAACGACGCCTTCGCTCTGAAGGGCGGCGTGCTCCTGAAGGACCTGATCGCTGCCGACTCGCAGCTGAAGATCGAAGGTCACTACGCCTTCGACCCGACTGTCTACTCGTCGATCTCGGGCCTGGCCACGGTCAACACCTTCGCCGCCAACAACCCGAACATCCTGAACCCGACCCCGGGCTCGCTGCCGATCTTCCTCGAGTGGGCCGCCGGTGCGGGCTACGCCCAGAAGTTCGGCAAGCTCGGTCTGGCTCTCTCGGGCCAGTACGGCGAGACCTTCGACACGCAGTTCCTGGCGGTCAGCCCGCTGGGCACGGTCGTTCCGGTCGACCTGTCGGGCGACTACTACGCCGTGGTCGGCAACGTCGGCTACCAGATCACGAACAACTTCGCGACGCTGGCGGAAGTCTCGTACAAGAACGTCGACTTCGGTGGCCCGATCGGCGACACCGATCAGTTCAACGGCTTCCTGCGCTTCCAGCGCAACTTCTGATCCGACCGCAATATCGAAGGGGCCTCGCGCCCCTTCGTCCTTCCTGCCTCCAGTTTCGGGGAGAGACCTGTCGTCCCAGGTCTCTCCCTTTTCCGTTGGGGCATGCGGCCTCCGGTTTCCGGGGCCGCGGCAGGCGCCGGTTTCGCTGCGCTGCCGCAAGGTTGCCCCGTTGACGCGGGCCATTCACCGGGAAACAAGGACCCTTCGGCGGGCGAGGCGCCCGGCTCAGCGACCGAGGGGGATCCATGGCCGACACGACGCGACGCAGCGGCATTCGCACCACCGATGCGGAGGCGCTCGCCTTCCACGCCGATGGCCGCCCCGGCAAGCTGGAGATCGCGCCGACCAAGCCCATGGCCACCCAGCGCGACCTCAGCCTCGCCTATTCGCCGGGCGTCGCGGTGCCGGTGAAAGCCATCGCCGAGGACCCCGCCAAGGCCTTCGACTACACGACGCGCGGCAACATGGTCGCGGTGATCTCCAACGGCACCGCCATTCTCGGCCTCGGCAATCTCGGGCCGCTCGCCTCCAAGCCCGTGATGGAGGGCAAGGCGGTCCTGTTCAAGCGCTTCGCCGACGTCGATTCGATCGATCTCGAACTCGACACGGAGGATCCCGACACGTTCGTGAACGCCGTGCGCTATCTCGGCCCCTCGTTCGGCGGGATCAACCTGGAGGACATCAAGGCCCCCGAATGCTTCATCATCGAGCAGCGCCTGCGCGAGCTGATGGACATTCCCGTCTTCCACGACGACCAGCACGGCACCGCCATCATCGCGGCCGCCGGCATCATCAACGCGCTGCACCTGACGGGGCGGGAGATGAAGGACATCAGGCTCGTGTGCAACGGCGCGGGAGCGGCCGGCATCGCCTGCGTCGAGCTGGTCAAGGCCATGGGCGTGCCGCACGACAGCGTGATCCTGTGCGACACCAAGGGCGTCATCTTCCAGGGCCGCGCCGAGGGCATGAACCAGTGGAAGTCGGCGCACGCCGCCCATACGGACGCCCGCACGCTCGAGGACGCGATGCGCGGCGCCGACGTGTTCTTCGGCGTCTCGGCCAAAGGCGCCCTGACGCCTGACATGGTGCGCTCCATGGCGCCGAACCCGATCATCTTCGCCATGGCCAATCCCGACCCGGAGATCACCCCGGAGGAGGCGCACGCCATCCGCGACGACGCGATCGTCGCCACGGGGCGCTCGGACTATCCCAACCAGGTCAACAACGTGCTCGGCTTCCCCTACATCTTCCGCGGTGCGCTGGACGTGCGCGCCACGCAGATCAACGACGCGATGAAGATCGCGGCCGCCGAGGCGCTCGCGAGCCTCGCCCGCGAGGACGTGCCCGACGCGGTCGCCTCCGCCTACAAGGGGTCCGGCCGGCCGAAGTTCGGGCGGGACTACATCATCCCCGCGCCGTTCGACCCGCGCCTCATCACCCAGGTGCCCGAGGCCGTGGCGCGCGCGGCGATCGAGACGGGCGTCGCGCGCCGCGAGATCCCGGACTGGACGGCCTATCGCAATCAGCTCGCCTCGCGCCGCGACCCCACCGCCGGCACCTTCCAGAACATCTTCGCCACGCTGCGCCAGACGCCGCGCCGCGTCGTGTTCGCGGAAGGCGAGGAGGAGCAGGTCATCCGCGCCGCGACGACCTACGTCACGCAGGGTCTCGGCCAGGCGGTTCTGGTCGGGCGCGAGGATCGGATCCGAGAGACGGCGCGCTTCGCCGGCGTGGAGCTGCGCGACGGGATCGAGATCAACAACGCCCGCCTGTCCAACCGCACCAGCGCCTATTCGGAGCATCTCTACGCGCGCCTCCAACGCCACGGCTACCTCCAGCGCGACTGCCACCGTCTCATCAACACCGACCGCAACCACTTCGCCGCCGCCATGGTGGCGCTCGGCGACGCGGACGCGATGGTGTCGGGCCTGACGCGCAACTACTCGGTGGTCCTGGACGACGTGCGCCGCGTCATCGACCCCAAGCCGAACCGCGCCGTGATCGGCATCTCGATCGTGATCGCGCGGGGGCGCACGACCTTCGTCGCCGACACCGCCGTGCACGACATGCCGAGCGCCCCTCAGCTCGCGCGCATCGCGACGGAAGCGGCCCGCTTCGCCCGCAAGCTCGGCCATACGCCGCGCGTCGCGTTCCTGGCGCACTCGACCTTCGGCCATCCGGCCTCCGAACGCTCGGAGCGGGTGCGCGAGGCGGTGGCGCTCCTGTCGCAGAACAGCGTCGACTTCGAGTTCGACGGCGAGATGGGCGCCGAAGTGGCGCTGAACCCGGAGCTGATGGCTCTCTATCCGTTCTGCCGCCTCACCGGGCCGGCCAACGTCCTCGTCATGCCGGCCTTCCACTCGGCCTCGATCTCGACGCGCATGGTGCAGGAGCTCGGCGACGCGACGGTGATCGGCCCCGTGCTGGTCGGGCTGGAGAAGCCGGTGCAGATCGTCAAGCTCGGCGCCGCCGACACCGACCTCGTCAACATGGCCGCCTTCGCCGCCTTCTCGGCGGAAGGGTAAGGCGGGCGGCGGGCGGGGGCATCCCCCGCCGGCCGCCGGTCAGGTCGCGGCGGCCAGGCCGGTGCGCTTCGTCAGGCCGCGCTGGAGCGTGATGAAGGCGAAGAGCAGGATGCCGATGGCGATCTTGGTCCACCAGGACGAGAGCGTGCCGTCGAACACGATGTAGGTCTGGATCAGGCCCGAGATCAGGATGCCGACAAAGGTGCCGGCGACGAAGCCGACGCCGCCGGTGAGCAGCGTTCCGCCGATCACCACCGCCGCGATCGCGTCGAGCTCCACCCCGACCGTCGCCAGCGAATAGCCCGACGAGGTGTAGAGCGCGAACACGACGCCCGCGACGCCGGCCAGAAGGCTCGACAGCGCGTAGATGCCGATCGTCACGCGCGCCACGGGCACGCCCATCAGCTCCGCCGAGGTCCGGTCCCCGCCCAGCGCGTAGACGTAGGTGCCGAACCGCGTCTTGTGCGCGACCAGCATGCCGAGGGCGAAGACCGCCAGCATGACCATGGCCACGAAGGTGAGGCGGCCGCCGCCGGGAATGCGCCAGAAGATGCCCTTCAGCGCGTCGAAGGCCGGGTGGTCGATCGGCACCGATTCGGTGGTCAGCAGGTAGCAACCGCCCCGCGCCAGGAACATGCCCGCCAGCGTGACGATGAAGGGCGGCGTCTCCAGGTAATGGATCATCGCGCCCATCAGCGCGCCGAACAGGGCGGCGATCACGAGGATCGCGAGGATCATCGGGTAGGGATGCTGGCCGTCGCGGATGGTGACGGCCAGGAACACGCCGGTGAAGGCGATCACCGAGCCGACCGACAGGTCGATGCCGCCCGACAGAATCACGAAGGTCATGCCCACGGCGACGATGCCGAGGAAGGCGTTGTCGGTGAGGAGGTTGGCCACGACACGCGTCGACAGCATCGCCGGGAACTGGACCGCCGAGAGCGCGAAGGCGACGGCGAACACGGCGATCGTGACGAGGAGGGGCAGGAAGCGCGCGTTCATCGGTTCAGACCTTGCGGGAGCCGGCGGCGGCCGGCGCCGCCGTGCCCGTCTCGCGCGCCCGGCCCGCCGCCAGAAGCGCCGTCAGGCGCCCCATGGCGGGCGACTGGAGCACGAGGATCAGCGCGATCAGCACCGCCTTCAGGATGAGGTTCATCTCCGGCGGGAAGCCGGACAGGAGGATGCCCGTGTTCATCGCCTGGATGATCAGGGCGCCCACCAGCGCCAGGGGAATGGAGAAGCGGCCGCCCATCAGCGACGTGCCGCCGATCACCACGGCGAGGATCGCGTCGAGCTCGAGCCAGAGGCCGGCATTGTTGGCGTCGGCGCCCCGGATGTCGGCCGCCGCGATCAGGCCGGCCACGGCGGCGCAGAGGCCCGAGGTCATGTAGGCGGCGATCAGCACGGCCTTGGCGTCGACGCCGGCCAGCGCCGCCGCTCGGCGGTTGATGCCGGTCGCCTCGATCAGGAGGCCGAGCGCGGTGCGCCGGACCAGGAGCACCACCAGCACCGCCATGGCCAGCGCGATCACCACCGGCATGGGCAGGCCGAGAAGGGAGCCCGAGCCGATGAAGAACAGGACCGGGTCGTTGAAGGTGACGATGAAGCCCGAGGTGACGAGCTGCGCGATGCCGCGTCCGGCCACCATCAGGATCAGCGTCGCGATGATCGGCTGGATGTCGAGCACCGCCACCAGGATGCCGTTCCACAACCCGCAGAGGAGGCCGACGCCGAGCGCGGCGAGGATCACCAGCGGGATCGGCACGCCTGCCACCGTGAGCGTCGCCGCTACGGCGCCCGAGATCGCCATGGTGGCGCCCACCGAGAGGTCGACGCCCTTGGTGGCGATTACCAGCGTCATGCCGATGGCCAGCAGCATCACCGGCGCGCCGCGGTTGAGCACGTCGATCAGCGGGCCGTAGAGCCGGTCGTTGCGGAACGAGAGGTCGAAGAAGGACGGGAACAGGATCGCGTTGACGCCGAGCACCAGCGCCAGGGCGAGGAGCTGCGGCAGGGCGGAGCGCAGGCGGGACAGTCTCATCGGTGCGTTCCCTCGACCCCGGCGCCGGCGATGGTGCGCATGATGGCGCCGGGCGAGACGTCCTCGCCCGTCAGGTCGCCGAGATGACGCCGGTCGCGGAGCACCCGCACGCGGCCGGCATAGGTGGTGATCTCGTCGAGCTCGGAGGAGATGACGAGCATGGCCATGCCGTCCTCGCAGAGCCGCTCGATCAGCCGGACGATCTCGGCATGGGCGCCGACGTCGATGCCGCGCGTCGGCTCGTCGAGGATCAGGAAGCGCGGCTCGGTGGCGAGCCAACGGGCGAGGATCGCCTTCTGCTGGTTGCCGCCGGACAGAAGCCGGATCGGCTTCTCGATGTCGGTGGTGCGGATGTCGAGCGCCTCGACGAAGCGGTCGGCGATGCGCACCTGCTCGCGCATCCGCAGCGGCCGCGCCCAGCCGCGCCGGGCCTGGAGCGCCAGCACGATGTTCTCGCGAACCGACAGGTCGCCGACGATGCCCTCCACCTTGCGCTCCTCCGGGCAGTAGCCGAAGCCGGCGCGGATCGCCGCGCGCGGATTGGCGAGGCGCACCGGCTTGCCGTCCACGAAGGCCTCGCCCGTGTCGGCGCGGTCGGCCCCGAACACGAGGCGGGCGGTCTCGGTGCGTCCCGAGCCGAGGAGGCCCGCCACACCCACCGCCTCGCCGGGGCGAATCTCCAGGTCGAAGGGCTCGACGCTGCGGCGGCGGCCGAAGCGGCGGAAGGCGACGCGCGGCTCGCCGGCGGCGGCGCGGGCCGGCGCGCGCTCGTGCACGGCCTCGCCGAGCTCGCGCCCCAGCATCATGGTCACGATGTCCATGCGCGAGGTCTCGGCGATGACGCGTTCGCCCACGAGACGGCCGTTGCGCAGCACGGTCGCCCGGTCGCACACGGCGAAGACCTGATCCAGGAAATGGGTCACGAAGACGATGGCTAGGCCCCGGTCGCGCAAGGTGCGCATGGCGGCGAACAGCATCTCGACCTCGGCGGCGTCGAGGCTCGCCGTGGGTTCGTCGAGGATCAGCACCTTGCCCGACACGTCCACCGCACGGATGATGGCGACGAGCTGCTGCACGGCGACCGAGAGTTGGCCGAGCGCGGCCGCCGGATCGACCGCGAGCCCGTAGGCCCGCAGGAGCTCGGCGGTGCGCCGGCGCATGGCGCGCCCGTCGGTAAGGCCGAACCGGGTCGGCTGGCGGCCCAGGAACAGGTTCTCGGCGACCGACAGGTTGGGCAGGAGATTGACCTCCTGATACACGGTGCCGATGCCCAGCGCCTGCGCCTGCCGGCTGTCCGCCGGATGGATCTCGGCGCCGTCGAGCAGGATGCGGCCGCCGTCGCGCCGGTACACGCCGGTGAGCGTCTTGATGAGGGTCGACTTGCCGGCGCCGTTCTCGCCGAGCAGGGCGTGGATCTCGCCGGCCCGCAGGGTCAGGTCGACGCCGTCGAGGGCGGTCATCCCGGCGAAGGTCTTGGTCAGTTCGCGCAGGGCCAGGAGGTCGTGGGGCATGGATTCGCTCGGGTCCGATGGGCGGGCGCGGTGCCGCCGGGCCGATGCCGCGCGGCTCGCGCGTCCGACGGCGCCGCCGCCTTGAAGGGCCGCGCCGCCGGCCCGACGAGAGGCCGACGGCGCGGATCACGAACCGGACGGGGCGGGGCCCGTCGCAGCGGGTCGGCTCAGTAGCCGAGGCCCTTCTTGGACTCCATCACCGCCTTCGGATCGTCGGCCTGGGTGTAGAGCTTGGATTCGGTCTGGATCCACTTCTTCGGCTCGGTGCCGTCCTTCTTGTAGGCTTCCAGGGCGTCGAAGGCCGGGCCCGCCATGTTGGGGGTCAGCTCCACCGTGGCGTTGGCCTCGCCCGCCGCCATGGCGGCGAAGATGTCGGGCACGGCGTCGATCGAGACGACCATGATGTCCGAGCCCGGCTTGAGGCCGGCTTCCTTGATGGCCTGGATCGCGCCCACGGCCATGTCGTCGTTGTGGGCGTAGACCGCGCAGATGTCCTTGCCGCCGTTCTCGGCCTTGATGAAGCTCTCCATGACCTCCTTGCCCTTGGTGCGGGTGAAGTCGCCGGTCTGCGAGCGGGTGAGCTTGACGTTGTCGTGGCCGGCGATCGCCTCCTCGAAGCCCTTCTTGCGGGCGATCGCGGGGGAGGAGCCGGTGGTGCCCTGGAGCTCCACCACGTTGCAGGGCTTGGAGCCGACCTGGCCGACCAGATAGTCGCCGGCGACCTTGCCCTCGTGGACCTGGTCGGAGGTGACGGCGGTCAGGTAGAGGTCGTCGTCCGAGGTCTCGATGTTGCGATCCAGGAGGATCACCGGGATCTCGGCTTCCTTGGCCTCCTCCAGGACGTCGTCCCAGCCGGTCGCGACCACGGGGGCGAGCAGGATCGCGTCCACGCCCTGCGCCACGAAGGAGCGGATCGCCTTGATCTGGTTCTCCTGCTTCTGCTGCGCGTCGGCGAACTTCAGGTCGATGCCGCGCTTCTCGGCTTCCTGCCTCGTGACGGCCGTCTCGGCGGCACGCCAGCCCGATTCGGAGCCGACCTGCGAGAAGCCGACCACCATGCCGTCCTGCGCGAAGGCCGGCGCGCCCATCACGGTCGCCATCGCCAAGGCCGCAGCCAGCTTGCCCAACTTGCTCATGCTCTTCCTCCCTGATGCCGGGTCGAGGCCGGCCGAAATCCCACCGGCCTCCCGAGCCGGCGCGGCGCCCCGGTCGCGTCCGGGTGCGTCGTTGCGGGGCGTTTGACCCGCAATAACTCATACAAGTTCCAAACCGGCGCGTCTGTCAACTCGGTTTCTCGCGTCCAGCGGGCATGCCGAAGGCGCGCTTCGCCGCGGTGGCGTCAGGCGCGCGCCGCGTCACGTGCCTGTGGATTGCGGGCGGTGCGAGGAAATCGGCCCGCCGGCGAAACCCGGCGGAAACATGGCCGTTGTAGAAGCGAAGGGCCGACTACGAGGGAGAGTTTCCGGTGCGCATCGAGACCATGGTGTCCGTTTTCGTGAACCTGACCGCGCTGGCCATGCTGGCAGCCGGCACGACGCTGGCCGTCGCCATCCTGTTTCCCTAAGGGTTCGGCCGGCCGGGAACGAGCCGGCGGAGCGAGCGCCGGGGCGGGCAAACGAAAAGGGCCGGACCTCTTGGAGGTCCGGCCCTTTTCGATTCGTGGCGCCGCCGCGAGTGGCGAATCAGCTCTTGCTGCGAGCGAGATGGGCTTCCAGCACAGGGCGCACGCCGTCGCGCCACAGCGCCTCGAGATGGCTTGCGAACGCGTCGGCATAGACCGCGTCGGACCCGAGATCGCCGAAGATGTCGCGCTGCTCCAGGAAGCGGCGGGGCTCGTCCCGGGCGGCGCGTGCGGCGGCCTGCAGCGTGTCCCAGTTCGGATCGTTGGGCTCGATGGCGGTGCCGTCCTCCAGCGTGCCGTAGCAGTAGCGGCACCACAGGGCGCCCACCAGGGCGAGGCCGCTGATGTCCTCGCCGCGCGCCCGCCGCTCGCGCACGGAGGGCAGGATGAACTTCGGCTGGCGGTTGGAGCCGTCGAGCGCCAGGCGGCGCAGCGTGTCGCCGATCGCGGGATTGGCGAAGCGCGCGGTGACCGTGGCGAGATAGTCCTCGCGGCTGACGCCCTCAATGCCCGGTGCGGTCGGCAGGAGTTCGTTCTCCTCCACGTCGCGGAAGAAGCGCAGGACGAGGTCGTCGCGCATCGCGTCGTGGGCGTAGGTGAGGCCGACCAGCGCGGCGGGGTAGGCGATCGTGGCGTGGCCGGCGTTCAGGATGCGCAGCTTCATCAGCTCGTAGGGCGTGACGTCCTCCACGAAGGTGACCCCGACGCTCTCCAGCGCCGGGCGCCCGTTGCAGAACCGCTCTTCCACCACCCACTGGATGAAGGGCTCGCAGAACACCGGGCGCTTGTCCTCGATCCCGGTCTCGGCGCGCAGCGACTGCGCCTGCGCGGGCGTCGTCGCCGGCGTGATGCGGTCCACCATCGAGTTCGGGAAGGCGACGGTCCGCTCGATGTGGTCGGCGAGCGCCGGATCGGCCTTGCGCGCAAGGCCGGTCACCAGGCGACGCGTCAGGACGCCGTTGTGGGGGAGGTTGTCGCAGCACAGCACGGTGAAGGGCGGGGTGCCGGCCGCGTGTCGACCGGCGAGGGCGGACGCGATCAGCCCGAACACGGTGCGCGAGGCGTCGAGGTCGGCGGCATCGGCCGCGAGGTCCGGATGGTCGAAGTCGGGCTCGTCGCCCGACATGTAGTAGCCGCCCTCGGTGATCGTGAGCGTGACGATGCGGATCGCCGGATCGGTCAGCACCGCCATGATGGCGGCACGGTCGCCCGGCTCCACCACGCGGATCACCGAGCCGATCACGCGCGTCCGGCGCACGCCCTCGTCCACCTCGGTGACGGTGAAGAGCCCGTCCTGGGCGGCCAGGTCCGCGAAGGCCGCCTTCTCCTCCGGCCGGACGCCAAGGCCGACCACGGCCCAGTCGTGCCCCGCGCCGGTGGCGAACAGGTCGTCGAGATAGACGCACTGGTGCGCGCGGTGGAAATTGCCGACGCCGAAATGCGCGATGCCGGGCGTCAGGCTCGTCCGGTCGTAGGCCGGCACGCGGGCCGACTTCGAGATTTCGGCCAGATTGCCGTTTCCGAGCGCCACCATCGTCGATCCTCCCTTGTGCGGCACCGTCCTCGGTGCCGCCGTCGAGCGACCTCTTAGCGGATTCGGCGCGTCTTCGCACGCACCTCGCGCGCCGATCAGGCGGGGTCGGCGATGTTGAGCGCGTCGCGGATCGTCATGAGCTGGCTGCGAAGCTCGGCGAGTTCCGCGGAGTTGGCGCCGGTCGCGGAGCGGGCCGCCGCGGGGATCGGGCAGGCATCCTCGCGCAGCGAGCGGCCCAGCGGCGTCAGCGTGACCTCCACCACGCGCTCGTCGCGCGACGAGCGGTTGCGGCTGACATAGCCCGCCGTTTCCAGCCGCTTGAGCAGCGGCGTCAGCGTGCTGGAATCCAGCATCAGCCGTTCCCCGATGCTTCCCACGGTCTGCGGCTCCTCTTCCCACAGCACCATCATCACGAGGTACTGCGGATAGGTGAGGCCCAGCCGGTCGAGCTTGGGCTTGTAGTAGCGGGTGAAGGCGTGGGTGGCGGAATACACGGCGAAGCAGAGCTGTTCGTCGAGGAGAAGGTCCTTGCTCATCGGGATGCCGCCGCCGTGTCGTGCCGTTGTCCGTCCGTCTCCCATGCCGCAATGCGGACGGGGGCGCAACCGCGAGACGTCTGTCCCCACACGCCGCAGGACACGGTTCGAGCCGATTTCGCTCCGATACGGGTATTTGTCCGAGGAAACGTCGCCGATCGGCATCACCCCGGTTCCCTCCGCGGTCCCGAGCCTATAATCGGAGCGCGAGGCGGCGGGCACGCCGCGCCGGTCGCAACACGACGGAGAATCCCATGACCATCCAAGGCGAGCAGATCATCGGCCAAGCCATCTCCAAGGGAGGGCAGGGCACGGTCCACGCAATCGAGGCGGCGACGGGCACCCGGATGGAGCCGGCCTTCGGCGGCGCGGACAAGGCCGATCTCGACCGGGCCTGCGCCCTGGCCGAGGCCGCGTTCGACGCCTATCGCGAGACCAGCCTGGAGGCGCGGGCGCGCTTCCTGGAGACGATCGCCGACGAGATCCTGGCGCTGGGCGACGCGCTCGTGGAACGCTGCATGGCCGAGAGCGGCCTGCCGCGTGGGCGGATCGAGGGCGAACGGGGCCGCACCATGGGCCAGCTTCGCCTGTTCGCCGGGGTGCTGCGCGACGGCGGCTATCTCGACGCGCGCATCGACCCGGCCATGCCCGACCGCCAGCCGATGCCCCGGCCGGACCTGCGGCTGCGCAACGTGCCGCTCGGCCCCGTCGCGGTGTTCGGCGCCTCCAACTTTCCGCTGGCCTTCTCGGTGGCCGGCGGCGACACGGCCTCGGCGCTGGCCGCCGGCTGCCCGGTCGTGGTGAAGGCCCATTCGGCCCATCCCGGCACCTCCGAGCTGGTCGGACGCGCCGTGCATGCGGCGGTGGGCAAGTGCGGCATGCCGGAGGGCACGTTCTCGCTGATCTTCGCGGCCGAGCGCGCCATCGGCGAAGGCCTCGTGGCCGATCCCCGCATCAAGGCGGTCGGCTTCACCGGCTCGCGCACGGGCGGCACGGCGCTGATGCGGATCGCGGCGAACCGACCCGAGCCGATCCCGGTCTATGCCGAGATGAGCTCGATCAACCCGGTGCTCCTCTTCCCCGGCGCTCTCGCGGAGCGCGGCGCGGCGATCGGCAAGGCCTTCGTCGGCTCGCTGACGCTGGGCGCCGGCCAGTTCTGCACCAATCCGGGCCTCGTGGTCGCGATCGAGGGCGAGGGGCTCGACGCCTTCCTGAAGGGCGCCGAGGAGGCGCTCGTCGCCGCGCCCGCCGCCGTGATGCTGACGCCGGGCATCTGCTCGGCCTATGCCAAGGGCGTCGGCGCGGTCGAAGGCCATGCCTCGGTGTCGGTGGTCGCCAAGGGGCAGGCCGGCGAAACCCTGCGCGGGCAGGCCGCCCTGTTCCGCGTCTCGGCCGCCGACTTCGTCGGGTCCGCCGAGCTCCAGGAGGAGATGTTCGGGTCGGCCTCGATCGTCGTGGTCTGCCGGGACGCCGGCGAGATGACCCAGGTGGTCTCGGCGCTGGAAGGACAGCTCACCGCCGCGATCCACATCGCGCAGGCCGACCACGAGGCCGCGCGCGCCGTGCTGCCTCTGCTCGAGCGCAAGGCCGGCCGCATCCTGGTGAACGGCTTCGGCACCGGCGTCGAGGTGGCGCACGCCATGGTCCACGGCGGTCCCTATCCGTCCACGGCGGACGGGCGCTCCACCTCGGTCGGCTCCAAGGCGATCGAGCGTTTCCTGCGCCCGGTCTGCTACCAGGACCTGCCGGACGGGCTCCTGCCCGACGCCCTGAAGGACGCCAACCCGCTCGGCCTGTGGCGCCGGATGGACGGCACGATGACCGCGCCGAAGGCGTAAGGCGAGACGCCGGGAGAGGGCCGCCCCGGGGCGGCCGTCTTCACGACAGGAGCGGCGCGCCGGCGAAGGTGTCGGCGGCTGCGCGCGCGGTGTCGCGGATGAAGTCCGACAGGAGGCGGATGCGCGGCGCGCCCACGAGGTCGTCGTGGCAGATCAGCCAGTAGTCGCGCTCGATATGCACCTCGCGCGGCAGGATCGGCAGGAGGTCGGCATGCCGGCTGGCGATGAAGTAGGGCAGGACGCCGAGCCCCAGGCCCTGCCGCGTGGCGGCGAGCTGCGCGTGGATGCTGGAGCTCTGGTAGCTCGCCCGCTTGCCCGGCAGGATCTCGCGCAGGTAGTCGAGCCCCGGCGTGAAGATCATGTCCTCGATGTAGCCGATCACCGGATGGGCGGCGAGCGCGCCGGCTTCCGCGATCGGCCCGGCGCCCTCCAGGTAGGCGCGCGAGGCGTAGACGAACAGTCGATAGGGTACGATGCGCTCGCGCCGGTAGGGCCCGCTCGACGGCGAATGCAGCGCCACCGACAGGTCCGCCTCGCGCCGCGACAGGGAGACGATCTGCTGGATCGGCACGAGCTCGATCGACAGGGCGGGGTGGACGCGCGCCAGGACCGGCAGGCGGTCGGCCAGGAAGAAGTTGCCGAATCCCTCCGGCGTCGCGAGCCGCACGGTGCCGCGCGGGGTCGCCGGGCCCTCGGTGGCCGCCTCGGCGAACACCGCCGCGTCGCGCTCGATGGCGCCCGCCCGCTCCACCAGCCGCTCGCCCAGCGCCGTCAGCATGTAGCCGCGCGGCGAGCGCTCGAACAGGCGGACCCCGAGATCCTTCTCCAGCCGGTCGAGCCGGCGCGACACGGTGACGTGGTTGGTGCGCAGGAGGCGTGCGGCGGCGGACAACTGTCCCGTGCGCGCGACGGCCAGGAAGTGCTGCAGGTCGTCCCAGGAAAATCCGCTCACGCACCGTCCCTCGTCTGTTCCTTTTCGTACAGAACATTTTCGGAAATGAACATTCATAAGCATCTCGGCCGGTGCTAGCCTTCCCGGATCGGCAGCACGACGGGGCGGGAGGTCCCGGTGCTGCGGGCGAACGGCTCGAACCCGCGCGACTTGCGAAGACGCGGGGCGGGTCATGGGAGGTTGCGCGACGGAGCCGCGGGCTCCGCCCGTCCGCGCGCCGTCTCCCGGGCTTCGCCGCCAACCGGGAGGACCATGGATGACCCGTATCGCCGCGCTTTCGACGCTTCTTCTCGCCGCCACCGCCCTGCCGGCCGCCGCCCAGGTGTCCGACGGCAAGGTCAAGATCGGCATCCTCAACGACCAGTCCGGCGTCTATGCCGACTTCGGCGGCCGCTGGAGCTTCGAGGCGGCCAAGATGGCGGTGGAGGACTACGGCGGCAAGGTGCTGGACGCGCCGATCGAGGTCGTCACCGCCGACCACCAGAACAAGCCGGACGTCGCCTCCAACATCGCCCGCCAGTGGTACGACACCGAGCAGGTCGATTCCATCATGGAGCTGACGACCTCCTCGGTCGCGCTCGCGGTGCAAGGCCTCTCGCGCGAGAAGAAGAAGGTCACGATCACCACCGGCGCCGCCACCGCGGAACTGACCGGCAAGCAGTGCAGCCCCTACGGTTTCCACTGGGCCTACGACACCCATGCGCTGGCCGTGGGCACCGGCGGCGCGCTGGTGAAGCAGGGCGGCGACACCTGGTTCTTCCTCACCGCCGACTACGCCTTCGGCTATTCGCTGGAGGAGCAGACCTCCAACTTCGTCAAGGAGAACGGCGGCCAGGTGCTCGGCTCGGTGCGCCACCCGCTCTCCACCACCGACTACTCGTCCTTTCTGCTCCAGGCGCAGTCCTCCGGGGCCAAGGTCATCGGCCTCGCCAATGCCGGGCTCGACACGGCCAACGCGGTGAAGCAGGCGGCCGAGTTCGGCATCGTGCAGGGCGGCCAGCGCCTCGCCGCGCTGCTGTTCACGCTCTCCGAGGTGCACGGCCTCGGTCTCGAGGCGGCGCAGGGGCTGTCTCTGACGGAAGGCTTCTACTGGGACCGCGACGACGACTCGCGCGCCTTCTCGCAGCGCTTCTTCGAGCGCACCCAGCGCATGCCCAACATGATCCAGGCCGGCACCTACTCGGCGGTCATGCAGTACCTCAAGGCCATCGAGAAGGCCGGCACCGACGAGACCGAGGCCGTTTCGAAGGCGCTGCACGAGATGCCGGTCGAGGACGTCTTCGCGCGCGGCGGCAAGGTCGGCGCCAACGGCCGCATGATCTACGACATGTACCTCATGGAGGTGAAGACGCCGGCCGAGAGCACCAAGCCCTGGGACTACTACAAGGTGCTCGCCACCGTGCCGGGCGACCAGGCCTATATCGACCCCGCCCAGAGCGGCTGTCCGCTGGTGGGCGCGCAGTAAAGGGGCGCGAGCGATGGCGGGCGCAGCGCAGCGCATCGACCGGGCGGGGGCTCTCCCCGCCGCCGGCGGCGGAGAGATCGTCCTCGCCTGTCGCGGCCTGCGGCGGGATTTCGGCGGTTTCACCGCCGTCAAGGACGTCGATCTCGACGTGCGCCACGGCGAGGTCCATGCCCTGATCGGGCCGAACGGGGCGGGCAAGACCACGGTCTTCAACCTCCTGACCAAGTTCCTCCAGCCGACGGCGGGCACCATCACCCTGATGGGCGCCGACATCACCCGGACCTCGCCCTCCCGCGTCGCGCGGATGGGGCTGGTGCGCTCGTTCCAGATCTCGGCCACCTTCCCGCACATGAGCGTCCTGGAGAACGTGCGCGTCGCGCTCCAGCGCCCGGCCGGCCTCGCCACGCAATTCTGGCGCAGCCTGTCGGCGCTGGAACAGTTGGACGGGCGCGCCATGGAACTTCTGCGCGAGGTCGGGCTCGACGACGCGCGCGATCTCCAGGCGGCCGACCTGTCCTACGGGCGCAAGCGCGTCCTGGAACTCGCCACCACGCTGGCGCTGGACCCCAAGGTCCTGCTGCTCGACGAGCCGATGGCGGGCATGGGGCACGAGGACGTGGGCACCGTGGCGGCGATCATCCGGAGCGTCGCGCGGACGCGGGCCGTGCTCATGGTGGAACACAACCTCAAGGTCGTCGCCGACCTCTGCCACCGCGTCACCGTGCTCCAGCGCGGCGAGATCCTGGCGGCCGGCGACTATGCCGCCGTGTCGACCGACGAGCGCGTCCGCACCGCCTACATGGGGACCGATCATGGTTGAGCCTCTCCTGCGCGTGCGCGGCCTCAACGCCTGGTACGGCGAGAGCCATGCGCTGCACGGCGTCGATCTCGACATCCTGCCGGGCGAGACCGTCACGCTGGTGGGGCGCAACGGCGTCGGCAAGACCACCACGCTGCGCGCCATCATGGGCATCCTGCCCCGGCGCACGGGCGAGATCCGCTTCGACGGCCACGACATGATCCGCGTGCCGCTGCACCGCACGGCCCGCCACGGGATCGGCTTCGTGCCGGAGGAGCGGGCGATCTTCGCCGGCCTGACGGTGGAGGAGAACCTCCTGCTGCCCCCGGTGGTCGCGCCCGGCGGCATGGAGATTGCTGAGATCTATCGCCTGTTTCCGAACCTGGAGGAGCGGCGCGCCTCCGCGGGCACGCAGCTTTCGGGCGGCGAGCAGCAGATGCTGGCCATCGCCCGCATCCTGCGCTCGGGCGTCCGGCTCATGCTTCTGGACGAGCCGACCGAGGGGCTGGCACCGGTCATCGTGCAGCGCATCGGCGAGATCCTGGCGGCGCTCAAGCGCCGGGGCATGACCGTGCTCCTGGTGGAGCAGAACTTCCGCTTCGCCGCCCGCGTCGCCGACCGCTTCTACCTGATGGACCACGGTCAGGTCCTGGACGGCTTCCCCGTGGCGGAACTGCCGGCCCGGATGACCCAGCTCACCGAAACCCTCGGAGTCTGATCGCGATGACCATGGTGTTCGGCATCCCCATCCAGGCGCTGCTCGGCCAGCTCCTGGTCGGTCTCATCAACGGGTCGTTCTACGCGATGCTCTCGCTCGGGCTCGCGATCATCTTCGGGCTCCTGCGCATCATCAACTTCGCGCATGGCGCGCAGTACATGCTGGGCGCCTTCGTGGGCTACCTCCTGCTGACTCATCTCGGCATCGGCTTCTGGTTCTCGCTGCTGCTGGCGCCGCTCGTGGTTGGCCTCGTCGGCGTCCTCGTGGAGCGGGCGGCCCTGTCGCGGCTCTACGACCTCGATCCGCTCTACGGCCTGCTCTTCACCTTCGGCCTCGCGCTGGTGATCGAGGGGCTGTTCCGCTACCAGTTCGGCGCCTCGGGCCAGCCCTACGCACCGCCCGCGCAGCTTGCCGGCGGCACCAATCTCGGCTTCATGTTCCTGCCGAACTACCGCGCCTTCATCGTGGTGGCCTCGCTGGTGGTCTGCATCGGCACCTGGGCGCTGATCGAGCGCACGCGGCTCGGCGCGACCCTGCGCGCGGCCACCGAGAACCCGGTCATGGTGCGCGCCTTCGGCATCAACGTGCCGCTGCTCCTCACCTTCACCTACGGCCTCGGCTCGGCGCTGGCGGGCCTTGCGGGCATCCTGGCCGCGCCGGTCTACCAGGTGTCGCCGCTGATGGGCTCCAACATCATCATCGTGGTGTTCGCCGTGGTGGTGGTCGGCGGCATGGGCTCGATCGGCGGCGCCATCCTGACCGGCTACATGCTCGGGCTCTTCGAGGGCCTGACCAAGGTGTTCTATCCGGAGGCGTCCAACATCGTGATCTTCGTGATCATGGCCGTGGTGCTGCTGCTGCGCCCGGCCGGACTGTTCGGGAGGGCGGCCTGACATGACGAACGCCACCATGACGCTGCCGCACGAGCGGCCGGCCGCCAGGGCCGCCGGGCTCGCGATCCTCGCCGTCGCGCTCGCCGCGCTCTGCCTCGCGCCCTTCCTGGTCTATCCGATCTTCCTGATGAAGGTCCTGTGCTTCGCGCTGTTCGCGGCGAGCTTCAACCTCCTCCTCGGCTACACCGGGCTCCTGTCCTTCGGCCACGCCGCCTTCTTCGGCGGCGCGTCCTACGTCACCGCCTACACGGTCAAGGTCTGGGGCCTGCCGCCCGAGCTGGGCCTTCTGGCGGGCGTCGCCGCCGCGGCGCTGCTCGGCCTCGCGATCGGCTTCCTGGCCATCCGCCGCCAGGGCATCTACTTCTCGATGATCACGCTCGCCCTGTCGCAGATGTTCTTCTTCTTCTGCCTGCAGGCGCCCTTCACCGGCGGCGAGGACGGGCTGCAGGGCGTGCCGCGAGGGTACGCGCTCGGCTTCGTCGACCTGTCGCGACCGCTCGCGATCTATTTCTTCGTGCTCGCCGTGGTGCTGATCGGGCTCTTCGCCATCTGGCGCATCGTCCATTCGCCCTTCGGCTCGATCCTCAAGTCGATCCGCGAGAACGAGACGCGCGCCACCTCGCTCGGGCTCTCGGTCGGCACCTACAAGCTGGCCGCCTTCGTGATGTCGGCGGGGCTCGCCGGGCTCGCCGGCGGCTTGAAGGCGCTGGTGTTCCAGTTCGCGACGCTTACCGACGTCGCCTGGCAGATGTCGGGCGAGGTCATCCTGATGACGCTGCTCGGCGGCATCGGTACCATCGCCGGGCCGCTGGTCGGGGCGGCGCTGGTGGTGTCGCTCCAGAACTATCTGGCGACCTCTGCCTTCCCGGTCACGGTCGTCACCGGTCTGACCTTCATGGTCTGCGTGCTCCTGTTCCGGCGCGGCATCGTGGGCGAGATCGCCCACCGCCTGCGGCGGCGCGGATAGGGGCGGCGGCGATGGAGGGCGAGTTCGACTATGTCGTGGTCGGCGGCGGCACCGCGGGCTGCGTTCTCGCCAACCGTCTGTCGGCCGACCCAGCGCAGCGGGTGCTGCTGCTGGAGGCGGGCGGAAGCGACAACTACGCCTGGATCCACATCCCCGTCGGCTATCTCTACTGCATCGGCAACCCGCGCACCGACTGGTGCTTCCTGACCGACGCGGAGGAGGGCCTCAACGGGCGCGTCCTGGCCTATCCGCGCGGCAAGGTGCTGGGCGGCTGCTCCTCGATCAACGGCATGATCTACATGCGCGGCCAGGCGCGCGACTACGACGGCTGGCGCCAGATGGGCTGCGAGGGCTGGGGCTGGGACGACGTCCTGCCGCTGTTCCGCCGCTCGGAGGACTGGTTCGGCGGGGCCGACGAGATGCACGGGGCGGGCGGCGAATGGCGCGTGGAGAGCGCGCGGCTCCACTGGAAGATCCTCGACGCCTTCCGCGAGGCCGCCGAACAGGCCGGCATTCCGCGCACCGAGGACTTCAACCGCGGCGACAACGAGGGGTCCTCGTACTTCCGGGTCAACCAGCGGCGCGGGGTGCGTTGGAACGCGGTGAAGGCGTTTCTGAAACCCGTGCGCGGCCGGCCCAACCTCCATGTCGAGACGCATGCGCAGGTCCGGCGGCTGGTGGTGGAGGCCGGGCGCGTGACGGGCGTCGAGTTCGCCTCCGGCGCCGAGATCCGCCTCGCGCGCTGCCGGGGCGAGGTGGTGCTGAGCGCCGGGGCGATCGGCTCGCCGCACGTCCTGGAACTCTCCGGCATCGGGCGCGGCGAGGTCCTGGCGGATGCCGGCATCCCGGTCGTCCTCGAGCGCGCCCATGTCGGCGAGAACCTGCAGGACCATCTCCAGCTGCGTTGCGCCTACAAGGTGTCTGGCATCCCGACGCTCAACGAGCGCGCCTCCACCTTGCGCGGCAAGGCGGCGATCGCGCTGGAATACGCCCTGCGGCGCTCGGGGCCGATGTCCATGGCGCCGAGCCAGCTCGGCATCTTCACCCGGTCGGACCCCGCCTACGAGACGGCCAACCTCCAGTACCACGTTCAGCCGCTGAGCCTGGAACGGTTCGGCGAGTCGGTGCACCCGTTCCCGGCCTTCACGGCTAGCGTGTGCAACCTGCGGCCGACGAGCCGGGGCAGCGTCCACGCGCGCGCGCCCGACCATCGGCTTCAGCCGGCCATCCGGCCGAACTATCTCGCCACCGAGGATGACCGGCGCGTGGCGGCGGACGCGATCCGCCTGACCCGTCGCATCGCCGCCCAGCCGGCGCTGGCGCCCTTCCGGCCGGAGGAGTTCAAGCCGGGCGCCGCGTTCCAGTCGGAGGAAGAGTTGCGCGAGGCGGCGGGCGCCATCGGCACGACCATCTTCCATCCGGTGGGCACCTGCAGCATGGGCGCCGACGCCGCCTCCGTCGTGGATCCGCGCCTGCGGGTGCGGGGCGTCGCGGGCCTGCGCGTCGCCGATGCCTCGGTGATGCCGGCGATCGTGTCGGGCAACACGAACTCGCCCACCGTGATGATCGCCGAGAAGGCGGCCGAGATGATGCGCGAGGACCGGCGCGCGGGCGCCGCCTGAGCGGTCAGGCGGCCCGCGCGCGCACCTGGTTGCGACCGCCGGCCTTGGCCGCGTAGAGGGCCTCGTCGGCCTTCTGGAGGATCTCCGCCGCGCCGGACTTCCCCGCGCGCATGTCCGACAGCGAGGCGACGCCGATGCTCACCGTCAGGTATCCGTCCTCGGCGTCCTCGTGCGGGATGCGCAGCGCCAGGACGGCCCGGCGGATGGCCTCGGCACGGATCAGGGCCTCGGCGGGCCCAGCGCCCGGAAGGATCAGGGCGAGCTCCTCGCCGCCGTAGCGCGCGCCGATCTCGTCGTCGCGGCGCACGCAGGCCGCGAGGGCTTCCGCGACCGCCGCGAGACAGCGGTCGCCGGCCGGATGGCCGTAGCGGTCGTTGAAGGCCTTGAAGCGGTCGACGTCGAGCAGGAGCAGGCTGAAGTCGGACCCGTCGCCCGCCGTCGCGAAGGTCTCGTCCAGCCGCCGGTTGAAGGTGCGACGGTTGGCCAGGCGCGTCAGCTCGTCCGTCGCCGCCAGCGTCTCGAGCTGCCGCGTCGCCTCCGCCAGCGCCTCTTCCGTGCGCTGGCGCTGGTCGACGTCGCGCATCGAGATGACGCAGCCGCCCACGTCGTCGACCGGCCGTCCCGACAACTCCACCCAGATCACGCTGCCGTCCTTCCGGCACACGCGGTAGCGGATGCCCTTCACCTCCCCGCCGGCGCGGAACGTCTCAAGGAGCGACTGGACTATGGGCTGGTCCTCGGGCATCGCGATCTCGAGCGGACTGCGTCCCAGGAGTTCCGCCGGATCGTAGCCGAGGATGCGCCGGCTCGCGCCGGTCACCAGCGTGCGCCGCCCGGCGGCATCCACGCAGGAGATCATGTCGGCGGTGTTGTCCGCCACGATCTGGAACTGCCGCTGTCCCGCCGCCACGGCCTCCTCGGCCGCCTTGGCCTGCGCCAGCGTACGCGCCGCCGTGTCCACGAGCTCGCCGAGCCGGCGGAATTCGGGCGCCTGCCAGAAGTCCATTCCCGTGCTCACGGCGAAGTTGCCGGCGCCGATGCGCTGGGCCGAGCGCGACAGGAGCGCGATGGGGCGATGCTGCATCCAGTAGGCGATCAGCGCGGTGCCGCCGAGGGCCAGGATCAGCGTGCCGCCGCCCAGGAGCAGCGTCCAGCGCAGCCGGTGCTGCATCGTCGCGTAGACCTCGGCAGGCCTCACGCCGACGGTCAGCCACAGATCGGCGGTTCCGGCGTTCTGGATCGGCTCGAACCCGTAGATCATGGGCTCCCCCGAAAGGTCGTCGGACGCGGCACTGCGTCCCTCGCCCGCCTGGCGCATCGCGGCGAAGAGACCGAAGTCCGGAGCGATCGTGCCGAATTCGGTCGTGTGCGGCCAGCCGACCAGGATGCGCGCGGCGCGCGGCTGAACGATCGCCAGCGCATGGCCGGTCGCGGCGGACAGGGTGCGGATGTCGCGCTCGATCATCGACAGGTTGAGCGAGGCGAACACGACGCCGCCCGCCGCCGGGCCCGCGGTCGGCGGCAGGCGCATGGCCACGGCCATGGTCGGCTTGCCGCTGACGGGGCTGATCATGAAGTCGCCGGCGAAGAAGCGGTTGCCGCGCGCGTTGATCGCGCGTTCGAACAGGTCCTCGTCGTGGAAGAGCGATCCGGTCACGCCCCGGCTGTGGCAGAGCAGCGTCCGGTCCGGGCCGATCACGCCGATCGTCAGGAACTGCGGCCTCTCCGCCTTGAGGCCCGCCAGAAGCGTGTTGCACGCAGGCTGCTCCAGGCGAAGGATCTGCGGCGTGTGGCGCACGGTGGCCAGGAATTCGCGCGCGTCGTCGAAGACACGTGCGATCCGGGCCGCTCCGAGCTTGGTCTCGCTGGCGATGTTGCGCTGGGCTTCGAGCTCCGCATCCCGGAACGACACCACGAGGCCGGTCGCGATGAGTCCGATCAGCGGCAGCATGGCTGCCGCGATCAGCAACAGGAGGCGACCGCGCACCCCGATGTTGCGAAAGGCGTTCATCATGGAGCGTCGGTCCACCCTTCCTCGCCGCACATGGCCGCGATCGGCGCGCGGCTGGTTGAATTCTTACGTCGCCTACGTTTAACAAATCGCATGGAAGGTTCGTGGTGCGCCTACGCTCGGCGCAACGCATGCGCGAGACCGCGGACCGTCGTCTTCCGCCGGATGGATCCGGCCCGATGTCCTGCCTCGTGCGCGGCGCCAAGGAGTGCGCATGTCGATCCGCAATCTGGACGCGCTGTTCGAGCCGCGCTCCATCGCCCTGATCGGGGCCAGCAATCGGCCGGGATCGGTGGGCGCGGTGCTGGCGCGCAATCTCTTCGGCTCCGGCTTCGACGGACCGGTGATGCCGGTGAACCCGCGCGAGGCCTCGATCCGCTCGGCGGTGTGCTATCCCTCGCTCGACGCGCTCCCCATGGTGCCGGACCTGGCGCTGATCGCCACCCCGGCGGCGGGGGTGCCGGCGTTGGTGTCCGATCTCGGCCGGCGCGGCTGCCGGGCCGCCGTGGTGATCTCGTCCGGCTTCGACGCGGCCGGTCGGGCCGCGCTTCTGGAAGCCGCGCGCCCGCATCTCCTGCGTGTGGTCGGACCCAACTGCCTCGGCGTGCTGTCGCCGCCGGCCTCGCTCAACGCCAGCTTCGCCCATCTGACGCCGCGCAAGGGCGACCTCGCCTTCGTGAGCCAGTCGGCCGCCATGGCGACCACCGTGCTCGACTGGGCCGACGTGCGCGAGATCGGCTTCTCGCACGTGGTCTCGACGGGGGACATGAGCGACGTCGACATCGGCGACCTGCTCGACCATCTCGCCCTGGACGCGCGTGCGCGGGCGATCCTCCTGTATCTCGAGACCGTGACCGACGCGCGAAAGTTCATGACGGCCGCCCGCATCGCCGCGCGCACCAAGCCGGTGGTGGTCATCAAGGCCGGTCGCAACGCCGGGTCGGCGGCCGGGCTGCGGCCCGAGATCGGCGGCGGGCGGGGCGCCGACGACGTCTACGACGCAGCGTTCCGGCGGGCCGGGATGCTGCGGGTCGATACGCTGCGCGAGCTGTTCGAGGCGGTCGCGACGCTCGCCACGGGCCTGCGTCCGAGCGGCGACCGCCTAGCCGTCGTCACCAACAGCGATGCCGCCGGCACCCTGGCCCTCGACGCGCTGGACGGCTTCGGCGGCCGCCTCGCCGGGCTTGGCGACGCGACGTGGCGGCGGCTCGCGCCGATCCTGCCGGGGCCGCCCTCGCCGCAGGGGCTGGTGAAGCTCGCGCCGGACGCTTCGGCCGAGGCCTATGCGGAGGCGCTGGCCGCGATCCTGGAGGCGGGCGAACAGGACGCCGTGCTGGTGATGAACTGCCCGCAGGCCATCGCCGACGGGACCGAGGCGGCGCGTGCGACGGTGGAACGGACGCGCGTCGCGCGTCGCACGCCGATCCTGACCTGCTGGCTGGGCGAGCGGGCCGCCCGCACGGCGCGCCGCGTGTTCGCGGCCGGCAACGTGCCCACCTACCAGACGCCGGACGAGACCGTGCGCGCCTTCATGCAGCTCGTCACCTACCGCCGCAACCAGGACCTCCTGATGCAGACGCCGGCGGCCGTCGCGCCGGCGGGCGTCGATCGCATGGCGGTGGAGCAGCTCGTGGGACGCGCGCGGCGCGAGGGGCGCCTCGTCCTCGGCGAGCCCGAATCCAAGGCGCTGCTGGCCGCCTACGGCATCGCCACCGTGCCCACCGAGATCGCCGCCGACCCCGGCGAGGCCGCCACCCTCGCCAGCCGGATCGGCTTTCCGGTGGCGCTCAAGATCCTGTCGCCCGACATCGCGCACAAGAGCGACGTCGGCGGCGTGCGCCTCCAACTCGATGACGCAGCCATGGTGCGCGAGGCGGCCGAGCACATGGTCCGCACGGTGGTCGAGCGCCAGCCCGGCGCGCGCATCGACGGCTTCACCGTGCAGGCCATGGTGCGCCGTCCCAACGCCAGCGAGCTGCGGCTGGGGATGTCCACCGACCCGGTGTTCGGGCCGATCATCCGCTTCGGGCAGGGCGGCACGGCGGCCGACCTTCTGGACGATCGCGCCGTCGGCCTGCCGCCGCTGAACGGCGTGCTCGCCCGCGACATGATCGGGCGCACCAAGGTCTGGCGTCTTCTGCAAGGCTACCGGGAACGGCCGCCGGCCGACATCGACGCGATCGCCGAGACGCTCGTCACCCTGTCGCGCATGGCCGCCGACCTCGATTGCCTCGCGGAGATCGACATCAACCCGCTGCTGGCGGACGGCGAGGGCGTGCTGGCGCTGGACGCGCGCGTCGTGCTGCGCCCGGACGACCGGGCGGGCCGCCAGCGCTTCGCCATCCTGCCCTATCCGGAGGCGCTCGAAACCGAGATCGTCTCGCGCAAGGGCCGGTTCCGGCTGCGCCCGATCCGGCCCGAGGACGAGCCGGCGCTGGTGCGGATGGTCGAGCTGAGCGATCCCGAGGACGTGCGCCTACGCTTCTTCGCCCCCTTGCGCCGGATCGGCCACGCCTTCGCGGCACGCCTGACGCAGATCGACTACTCCCGCGAGATGGCCTTCGTGGCAGAGCCCGCGGAGTCAAGCGCGCAGGGCGCCATCCTCGGTGTGGTGCGCCTGATCGCGGACCCGGACGGGGAGCGCGCCGAATTCGGCGTCATGGTCCGCTCCGACCAGAAGGGCCGGGGGCTCGGGCGCCTCCTGATGGAGGCGATCCTCGCCTATGCCCGCCGACAGGGCGTCGGCACCGTGCATGGCGAGGTGCTGGCCGAGAACGCCGCGATGCTGTCGATGGCGCGGCGCATCGGCTTCCGGCAGCGGGTGCATCCCGACGATGTGGGGCTGCGGGTGCTGGAGATCGACCTGGCCGCCCAGGGCGCCGGCTAGGCGGGGCTCCCGGCCGCGGCGTGGGCTCAGCGCCTCGAGGCGAGGCCGCGGCGCACGAAGCCGGCCGACACGTCGGAGCGGAGCCGATGCTCCATCTCGTGCTGACGGCGGGCGAGGTTGCGGATGGCGGCCAGGAGATCGCCGCCCGCCTGGGCCACGGCTTCCTCCACGGCGGTCTCGAGTTCATCGTGATGGACGGCGGCGGCTGGCATCATGGCGGGCACTCCGATTCTTGCCTGCCGACCTTGGCGGCGGACGGTGCGCGGCGAAAGCCGGCCCGCGACGCTTTCCACCGATTCGAGCTGTCCATCCTCCGTGAGCGAGCGATAACGCAGATGTGAGCGGACTTTGTTGGCAACCTATTTACCTCACGCGATGGAGGATGGAGCACATCCTCATTCGCCAGTCCGTTGCAGCGCAAGGAACAGAGAATGGTCCAAGTCCCTTACACCGGCTCCAAGTGGGGTGACTCCGCGGCATCCGGCACCGGCGGCGGGACGGTCACCTGGAGCTTCAACCTGGACGGGGCGCGGTTCTACGCGTTCGACGGCGCGATCAGCAGCACGGTGTTCCAGACCTGGGTCCGCCAGGCCTTCGACACGTGGGAAAAGCTCGCCAACATCGATTTCGTCGAGGTGCCCACGGCCTCGGCCGACATCCAGATCGGGCTGGACGCCTTCGACGGGCGCGGCGGGACGCTGGGCGAGGCGAGCTGGACCTATTCGGGCGGGCTTACCATCCACGCCGAGATCGCGTTCGATTCGGCCGAGTACTGGGGCCCGACCTCGGCGGGCGGCACCAATTTCTACGCCGTCGCGGTGCACGAGATCGGCCACACGATCGGCCTCGGCCATGCCGACGATCCGTCCTCGATCATGTACCCCTATCTCGGATCGCTGGTCGATCCCGCCGCGGCCGACATCGCCGCCATCCAGGCGCTCTACGGCGTCGCGGGACAGTCGATCGGCGGGACGGAGGGCGCGGATGTCCTCTACGGCAGCACGGGCGCGGATACGGTGTCCGCGTTCGGCGGGGACGATCTGATCTACGCATACGAGGGCAACGACCTCGTCTTCGGCAACCAGGGCAACGACACCATCCATGCCGGCGTCGGCAACGATCTCGTCTATGGCGGAAAGGACGACGACCAGCTCTTCGGCAACCAGGGCGACGACACCATTACCGGCAACATCGGCAACGACACCGTGCACGGCGGGCAGGGGAACGACCTCGTCCATGGCGGCCGCGACGACGACTTCGTGTCGGGAGACCGTGGCAACGACACGCTGCACGGCGGCTTCGGCAACGACACGCTGGCCGGCGGTTCGGGTGCGGACCTCTTCCTGTTCGACGCCGGGCACGGCAACGACATCATCCTCGACTTCAACGCTGCCGAAGGCGACCGCATGAACCTCGGCGGTCAGACCTACAGCATTTCCGAGAGCAGCGGGTCCGCCGTGCTCGGCCTGTCGGGCGGGGGCACGATCACCCTTCTGGGCGTGACGGCCGCCGCATTCGACGCCGCCGCCGTGGCCTGAAGCGCCGGTCGGGCGAGGACCGCGTCGTTTCCTTGCAGGGGGCCGCGGCCGAAGCCGGCCGTCCCCCCGCGGCTCCTCACCCTTGCGTCTCGTCCGCCGGAGCTGTCGGAGCGTTCCCTTCGTCGGTGCGCGCCTCGGCCGCCGTGTCGAGGCGCACCACCACCGACATGCCGGGCACCAGCGCGCCCGCCGCCGCTTGGCCGGGATCGATCGAGATGCGCACCGGCAGGCGCTGAGCCACCTTGGTGAAATTGCCCGTGGCGTTGTCGGGGCGCAGCACCGCGAATTCCGAGCCCGTGGCCGGCGCGAAGCGTTCGATGCGGCCCGACAGTCGCGCACCCCGCAGGGCGTCCACCGTGAAGTGGACGGGCTGGCCGACGGCCATGCCCGGAAGCTGGGTTTCCTTGAAGTTGGCGACCACCCAGACCGTTTCCGGCACGAGGCTCGTGAGCTGCGTTCCCGCCTGGACGAACTGGCCGAGCTTGACCCCGACCTCGCCGAGCCGCCCGCCCTTGGGCGCGAGGATGCGCGTGTTGGCGAGATCGATCTGAGCGAGCCGCACCGCCGCCTGCGCGCTCTGCACCGCCGCCTCCAGCGACTGGCGCGAGACGATCACCGTCTGGAGATCCTGGCGCGAGACCTCCAGCGAGGCGCGTGCCTGGTCGAGCGCCGCCGCCGCCTGGTCGCGCGTGCGGGTGGCGACGTCGAGGTCGCTTCCGGGCACGAAGCCCTGCCGGGCGAGCGGTGCGATGCGGGCGAAGTTTCCCTCCGCCGTGTCGAAGGCGGACCGGGCGCTGGCCACCGCCGCCTCGCTGGCCTTGACCTTGGCCTCGGCCGAGCGCCGGCCCTGGCGCGAATTGGCGAGCTGCGCCCGCTGCCCGTCCAGTGTCGCACGGGTCTGCGCCAGCTTCTGCGAGAAGATCCGGTCGTCGATGCGCGCGATGAGCTGGCTGGCGACGACGGTTTCGTAGTCCTGCACCGGCACCTCGACCACGGTGCCGGCGAGCTGCGGCGAGATCACGGTGACCTGTCCGCGCACATAGGCGTCCTCGGTGGTTTCGATGCTGGTGGCGAAGGGCGGGAGGCGCCAGGCGTAGAGAACCAGCGCGACGCCGGCGAGGCCGACGCAGACGGCGAACAGGGTGGAGAGGGCGCGGGACAGCTTCATCGGACGAACTTCGGCTGGGTGTCGGAACGGGGAGGGGGAGGGATTCGCGAGGGCTTCAGGCAGCAGCCGCCTCTCGGCGCGCCGCACGCCATCGGCCGAGATGGATCGCGGCCAGGTGCACGAGAAGCGCGGCGAGCCCCAGGGAGGCGAGAGCGGCGACGGCGAGGAAGGCGTCGTTATAGGCGAGGATGTTGGCCTGCCGGGTCGCCTGCGCGCTCAGCACCGCGAGCCCCTCGGCCTGGCGCAGCGCCGCGTCGGGCAGGACGGACGCATAGGCCGCGCCCGTCCTGGCGACGCGTGCGGCCACCACCGGATCCGACAGGACGACATTCTCGGCGATCTGGCTCGAATGGAACTTCTCCCGGATCGTCACGAAGGTGCGGAACAGCGCCGAGCCCATCGCGCCGCCGAGCGACTGCGTCGTCAGGAACACGATCAGGAAGGACAGGATGTAGTTCATCCCGCGCTTCATGGCCGAGGTGAACCCGACCGCCAGCGCGGGGGGCAGGAACAGGACGCCCGCCGCCGAGATCAGCCCCTGGCTGAGATACATCCCCTCGGGGCCGGTCAGCGCGGTGGCGCGCGAATCCATCAGCGATCCCGCGATCAGGCAGCACAGCGCGACGATGTGGATGTAGGGCGCACGGCCCGGACGCACGATGAGCGTGCACAGGAGCCCCGCGGCAACGCCCGAGGCGATCATCACGAGGTAGAGCGTCGCCATCTGTTCGTTGCGCAGGCCCAGCACCTGGAAGAAGCCGTTGGCACCGCTCGTCTGCTCCGACAGGAGCAGCCGGAACAGAAGCAGGGTGCCGGCGAAGTGCACGATCTCCCGGGAGGTGATCCAGCGAATGTCGATCAGCGGGTTGGCGCGGTTCAGCTCCACCACCACGGCGACCGTCAGGCTCGCGATGCCGAGCGCCAGGAGCGCGCCGATCCACGGCGCCTCCAGCCACCAGTAGAACGGGCCCACCGTCGCCACCACCGCGAGCGAACCGAGGCCGACGGCGATGAACACGTAGTTCACGACGTCCATCCGCTCGATCACCGGCGTCTTCGGCGGCGAGTTCAGCGGCAGCAGGCGGATGAACCCGAAGCTGACCAGAGCGAGCGCGGTCTCCAGGAGAAACAGGCCGTTCCAGCCGCCGAGATCGAGAAGGCGCGGCGACACGAGACGCGCCAGCGGAGCTGCGATGGACAGGTTCGTCATCGCCAGGCTGACGCCCACCGTCATCTTCCGCTCCGGCGGGAAGGACTCCAGCATGTAGAGGAAGGCGAGCGACGACATCGGCGAGGCCGCGACGCCGGCGAAGAAGCGCACCACGATCGCCGACTGGATGTCGTCCACCACGAGATGCAGCGACGCGACTCCGACGAAGGCGACGATCGCGTAGGTCGCGAACAAGCGCAGGCCGAACTGCGCGCGCACCTTGGTCAGGAACAGCGTCATGCTGACATTGGGCGCAAGATAGGCGGCCGAAAGCCACACGGTCTCGTTCAGCGTGGCGCCGAGCGGCCCCTGGATCTGATAGAGATTGGCGGTGACGAGGTTGAGCCCGAGCCCCTGCGTCATCGCGATCAGGGTCGAGGCGAGGATGTAGAGCGCGGCCCGCCCGGCCGGCTTCGGCACGAAGGGGGCAGGCGCCGGCATCGGCGCGCCCCGGCGGCTGGACCGCGGCGCTTCAGGCGGGGTGCCGTCCGGCGCCGTGTCCGCGGGGGCGGGGCCGCCGACCTGGGCTGTCGCGCGTGCGGCATTCGCAGGCTCGTCGGTCATTTCCCGCCTCCCTCGACCGGCCCGTCCAGCGTGTCGGCGATGGCGCGCAGTACGCCGAGCGCCGCCTCTAGCGCGGCCGCGTCGCTGCCGGCGAGGATCGTCTCCCGCAGGCGCCGGGAGATCGCGGCCACGACCTCCGCCTGGCAGGCGCCGCGTTCGGTGAGTTCCACATGCTTGGCGCGCCGGTCTCCGGTCACCGCGCGGCGGGCGATGAGGCCGAGCGTCTCCATGCCGTCGAGGAGCCGGACCACCGTCGGACCTTCCAGTTCGAGCTCGGCCGCGAGATCGGCCTGGCGCAGGGGCTGGCGATCCGCCAGCACCGCGAGGACGCGGGCGCGGGGATAGGTCAGCCCATGCCGCATGACCTCGGCGTTGAAGCGCGTGCGCAGCTTGCGTGCGGTCTTCACGAGCGTTTCGGTGAAAGCGGCCTCGAGGAGGGGATCGGCGGGCGTCATGCGGCGGATATAGATAGCGCACTATCGATAAGCAAGGCATCGATATTCGCCGAGGGGGCATGGATCGCCTCCGCGTGGATCTCGCGGCGCTCGGTCTTCCGCCTCAGCGGGGCTTGCGTGTCGGCGCGTGGAAGTCCGGCGGCTTGTCGGCGATCCAGCGCAGGAAGCGGGCAAGTCCCGGCTCGGCCGACAAAGGCACGCCGTTTTCGGCATGCCGTTCGAGGTCGGCGTTGCTGAAGCAGGCATGAAGCGTGCGATGGCAGATCGGATGCACGGGGACGGTGTCCCTGCCGCCCCGGCTCTTCGGCACGGGATGATGCCATTCGACTCGGGCGCCGAGGGGGCGGGCGCAGAGCCAGCACGAGACCGGCTCGGGCACCGCCGGCACCGCGTCCTCGCTCCATCGGCCCCGATGCTTCCTCGCCACCGCACCCTTCTCCGGTCGTACGCCACCGCAGATGCGGCACCGACCGGCAGGGATCAATGGGGCGCTCCGACGCAGAGCCGCGCCTTCGGCGGCCGGTGCGGCGCACGTTGAGTGTGGTACCCGTCGAGCCGCGCCTGCGAAACCCTTTCGCGCAAATGCGAAGAGGGTGCGAGGCCGTTCGGCGGACATCCCGCCGCGAGGCGTTAGCCGTTACGGCGTCGTTCCGAGGGGATGCAATGGTGTGGGGGAGGGCTGGTGCTGCGAGAGAGGATTGAACTCTCGACCTCTCCATTACCAATGGAGTGCTCTACCACTGAGCTACCGCAGCTGGCCGACGGCGGCTCTATTGCCATAGGCTGGCGGGGAGCGCAAGGCGTGTCGTGCGGCGGTTTTTTCGCGACCCGCCACGCGGGGGCTGGACAGGTCGTCGGACCCTGACTATAAGGCGCGAACCGAACGAAGCGACCCACCGGGCCGCCTTTCGGACGGCGCCCAAGTAGCTCAGTTGGTAGAGCATGCGACTGAAAATCGCAGTGTCGGTGGTTCGATTCCGCCCTTGGGCACCATTCATTTTAATTCTCGTTTGATTGCAGTGCGTTGGAGCGGGAATTTGTCCCACTCTGCTCTTTTGCGTCTTTTGGTGGGACTTTTGCGGCCCCTGAAAGTTTCGCCCCGGCGCTTCCGGCAATCGTCCGCTGCCGCGCCCCGCGCGTGTAGCGATCGATCTCCTTCGATGTGGTGTGGCCGGTGATCGACATGATCTGCCGATCCGTGCATCCCAGCTCAGCCATCCGCGAAGCCGCTGCCTTACGCAGTCCGTGCGGTGCGCAATGCCCGACCCCGGCGTCCCGGCACCACTTTTTGAAGCGGTTGTAGAACGAGGTCCCCGACGCGAAGGGGCGGCCGAACTCGGAGACGAGAAACGTCTCCTCACCAAGCTTCGAAGCGTCGAGGATCCGCTGCAACTCGTCGATGATCGGAATGCCGAGATCGACCGGCTTGCGGTTCCGGTTCTTGTTCTGCCGGAAAACGAGCCAACGCTCGCCCTCGATTTCCTCCACATGCTGCGGCCCGAAGAGGCGAACGTCCTCCCGGCGCTGGGCGGTGTAGAGGAGCAGGGCGAGCGCCAGGCGCGCCTTGGAGCCGACAGGATGCCGATCCTCGTAGGCGTCGATCTCCTTCAGCGTCCATGCGTGAAAGCCGTCCGGATTGCCCTTCAGATAGGCAACATCGGCCGCGTGGTTGCGATCGACGATCTCGTCCTCAATCGCGAACTTGTAGAGCTGCCGAAGCGCCTTCACCATGGCGTTCGCGGCTTCCGGTCGATCCGCCTCGATGTCTTGCCGGCGCCGAATGTGAACGGGCCGCATCTTCGCGAAAGGCTTTTCGCCTTCCTTCTCGCACAGCCGTTCAAGGATGCCCCGGCGCACGCGCTGCGTGACAGGCTCCAGTCCACGGAAAGCCGCGCTTTGGAAGTAGCGAACGCACACCCAGCGGAGCGAGCCTTCGCCGATCGTCGCCGCTGTGGCCTTTGGCTTCAGGCGACCTGCGACGGCCGCCTGATAGTCCTCCAGGAAGTCCGCCGACCCTGCCGGGCCGCGCAGGCGGATCTTCCGGCCGCCCGGCTTGCGGTAGTAGATCCGCACGTTTCCATGACGATCCACGTCTTCAACGACATGGCGAAAACTGCCCTTCATCGCGCCCTCGGCGCTTCGGGGAGATCATCCCACTCGTTCACGACGCGGGCCGCTTCGTCCGGAAGGTCGTCGATTGCGGCGTCTAGGCGGTGCACGTCCCAAAGACGACGAGTGCCGACCCGTTTTGCCTTCGGCATCACGCCGGACCTGACCAGTTCGTCGAATTTGGTGGCGCCGATGCCAGCGTAGGCAGCCGCCACCTCACGATTAACCAGCCGAGGCGCCAGAGGGGAGGGGCGCCTTTCAGGCATGGACCCCGCCTTCCGGGCTCGAGAGAGCGGCGAAAATCAGGTCCATATGCTTTTCGCTGGGAAGCACGTGCGCTCCGAAGCCATGGTCGGACTTGATGAAGTCGCAGTACTGCCAGACCTCCCGGAGCGTGCGCGGACGATAGGCCAGCACAGCATCGAGCGCCGCGTGCATCGCCGCTTCAGCTGCATTTTCGCGCGCTTCCGCCGCGGGCAAACCCATCGTTGCCGCGCGCTGCTCTACCGCCTCGTAGCCTGAACTCAGTCGCTTCATGTTCTCAGCCCTCTCGGCGAGAGCCATGTTGAGCGATCGCTCAATGTCCCGATCTGTAGCGGGGCCGGAAACAAGGCGCACGAGATCGTTGATCGCCCTCGCAGCGCGACCGTGGACGACATTGGCGTGCACTTCATTGCTGTCAGCTATTGTGATCTGCCAAGGCGTCTGGCCGCTGCACTCGACCACAACGGGATCGGTACGCAGGCTGTCCCGATAGGCCTTCGTCAGCGCACCGCACTGCTCTTCAGCTTCGGCCCATTCCGTCTCGGCGGCAATGTAGCGCTGGATCAGCTTGTCCAAGTCGGAAGGGATTCCCGCCGCAGACGCCAGCGCCGCCGTCGAGCTAGCGGCGAGGGCCAGCGCGCCGATGCTGGCGAGCGCGTCACGGCGTGTGAAGCCTTGACCTTTGATTTCCGGCTGGGCCGTCGTATATTCGACCGTGTTCATCTGATTTCCTGACTTGATTGGATGGACATTCGATCGCTGCTCCAACAGCGATCGGCGGATATCAGACGGCCGATGCGCTCTTGCCGGAGCGGTCGGCCGTTTCCGTCTCGATGACGTTCTTCTCCAAGATCAACACGATCTCTGCGTTCATGCTGCGCCGGTTCAAGGCTGCTTGGATCTTCAAGCTGTCGCGCAATCCATCAGGCAAGCGAATGTTAAATTGCTCGGATCGGCGAGAGATTGCGGGCTGTGCCACGGTGCATGTTCCCCTAGCTGATTACTACGTCAGCGAAGCTAGTGGAATACTAGGGTTGCGGCAAGCGCTTTTTGATAGTTTTTCACTACGTGACGCAGAGGGGGCGATGATCGGTGGCTAGAGGCGACTATCCAAGCGCGAAGCAGGACCAGTACATGCTGCGTTTCCCAGACGGGATGCGCGAACGGCTGAAGCACGAAGCCGAAATGAACGGCCGCTCTCTCAACGCCGAGATCATCTATCGCCTGACCGGCACGATCGAAGCCGACGACGAAAGCCGCTCGACCGCCCGCGGCGTCTACGACATCCACCTGAAGCTGCCCGGCTCCGTCCGCGATCGCATCTATGCCGCAGCCGAAGAGAACGAGCGCACCCTCACCGGCGAGATCATCTACACGCTGGAACGCGAGTATCCCGATCTTGCTCCGCTTGGGGATATCCTCGACATCATCAACTTCAGCCTGGAACGCGCGAAGAGGAAGGGCGACGCTCGGTCCCACTATGAACTCGAACTCGCGCTGGAACGCGTGCGCGAGTTTTACCGGCATAGTTCAGACGATGGCTCGGCGGGACCGAGTTAAGGAGTGGATTAGGCATAGAATGTCCGGCGCAATCACACCAGTCCAGCCACCCCAGAATTACGTCCTGCCGTCACACGACACACTCTACCATTACTGTACAAACGACACTTTTTTAAAGATAATTGAAGGAAAGTGCCTGCAACTATCTGACCTTCGATTGTCCAACGATACGATGGAGGGAAGTTGGGTTCAGCATGTTGTTGCAGAGATGTGTGCTAGCGATCCTGTTTTGGCGCCCCACACCGACCGAATTTCTGCAATGATCGAAGATGCGGTCAAAACATTCGCAAACGTCGGTTTCTGTTTATCCGAAGACGGCGACTCGCTTAGTCAATGGCGGGGGTACGCCGATGATGGACAAGGGATGAGTATCGGCTTCTCCAAAGAGAAGCTGCGGGACTCTTCAAACTTTCAAGCCAATGGCATCGCCGTAAACATGTTGCAGCGCGTGGAATACGATGCCAGCACGCAGCGCTCTAGAATTCTACCAATACTTTTGAAGATAAAAGAAGGGGTTGAGCAGGGAGCTTTCAGCGTAGCTGCTCTGTTTGGGTTGCTTAGTAGCGCAGAGGAGAGAGAGATAAAGAAGCAGGCTCAGGATGTGGCATTTAAAAAGGTGGTCAACCACATTTTTGAGCTATTCCCGTTGTTTTATCAATACAAAAACCCCGCGTTCCGTGAGGAGCTGGAGTGGCGTCTCATCTACTATCGGATTGCCGAGAAGCAAATGTCATTTTTTGCAAAGCGCGATAGGATCGTCCCTTGTAAAAAGTTCAGTTTCGAAGGCCGCCACGAATATATGATTACAGATGTCGTCATCGGGCCGAAAAACATTTCGGATGTGTCGTTGGTCCAAGAGGTGATGGCCTCACGAGGCTACTCAGCTGTGACCGTTCGCCGTTCATCAGCCACGTATCGTTGATCGGTCAATAAAATCTTCGCGGTAGCGATCGTCTTATCCGCGAGCCGGAGACGTTCGTCGCGCCGATGCTCGCCTTGCGTCAACGCCACCGATCCATCGAAAGGCGTGCGCCAGCGCTATTGGGACGAGGCCATTCGGGACGATGCCCTGCGAGATCATCCACTCGACAACCTACTCGGCCGTCCTCACCCGCGGGCGAGTTTTGGCCGTCACAACAGCCCGCCGCCCGCATGATGCAGGTCCCCACATCGAACGAAGCCGGTGCCGTCTGCCAACTCGATCCAGCCGCTATTGTTCATTCAACGCTTGCGAACGCTGGCGATTATCACCACCGCGTTGGCAGGAAGTTCGCGCAGAGTTTCTGGCCTTGGGCTGACGAAGTGGCTGCCCACGCCTTTACGAATGATTTCAATAGCCTATCGGGAGTTTGTTGATCTACAGGGCTGGGGCGGGTTCTGGACGAACCTCAATCGCCCAACGGAAGGCTGCCATGCACAATCAAGGCCGCTGGGAGGAGCATCTTCATCTGTCGACCGGTCGTTAGGCGAAGGGCGCCCTCCATTCGAGATGAGCTGGCTACTGTATCGGTCGCTGTCGTTCGTAGGCCATCTGTTCTCGTTTGGTTTCTCCAGCTGAATCGCGGATAAGGTCACGCTCGAGTCGGTCTGGCTCTAGATTTTCGATCGTAATCCTCCCATGTTCAATCGCCATCCCAACCCATTGAGTGCGTTTAATGCCCGACCGGAATTTGCTCATTTACTGCGACGAGTCGCTGAGCAAGGGCGCATTCTTCTCCAATTTTTACGGCGGCGCACTAATTGAAGCTAGTGATCGGGAAAGTATCGAGCACGCGCTTGACGCGGCTAGGCAAGCAAACGGCCTCAACGCGGAGTTGAAGTGGACGAAGATTTCGGCGGGTTACAAGGATAAGTACATAGCGTTTATCGATGCGTTTTTTGATCTGGTGGCGGAAAATCGCATCAAGCTGCGGATCATGTTCACCCAAAACTCAAACCGGCCTCTTGGTTTAACGGATGATCAGATCGATAACGCGTACTTTCTTCTCTATTATCAGCTGATAAAGCATGCTTTCGGCCTTGCTTATTGTGGAACGAGCAGGACGAACAAGCGGGTGTCTATCTATCTAGACGACATCCCGGATAACCGCGAGAAGTACGAACGTTTTCGTGAATTCGTCGCAAGTCTCAGCAATAGCGCAGAGTTTCAAGCGTCTGGCGCATACATCCCAATAAGTGAGATCACTGATGTCGACTCCAAAAAGCATGATATACTACAAGGTCTCGACATAGTTTTAGGAGCAATACAGTTTCGCTTGAACAATATGCACCTCGAAAAGCCCCCTGGGCAATGGAGGCGAGCGAAACGAACGGTAGCGAAAGAGGCGGTATATAAGCATATCCTGAGGCGGATCCAGGCGATCTATCCAAACTTCAACATTGGAGTGAGCACGAGTAGACAGGGCGACCCGCGGAATGTCTGGCGTCAACCATACAGGCACTGGCTATTCGTGCCTAAAGACTTCGCTGTTGTACCTGGCCAGAGCAAAAAAGACATCGCTAAGCGCAGAAAGGCCCCGCAACCGACTACAAGTACCCCTAATATGAACTAGAGGCTTCATCGGAAGCAGGGCCCACAGGTAATATGGCGAGATTCGGGGTTGACTTCAATCCCAAATCGGTCCTTGCCCGAATGTTATCAACAGCGCTTTGCCGCTAGCAGACATCGCTCATATGTCAACTGCCGCAGCGCATCGACCGTGTAACCCTCACGGATTAGGCGCTCTTGGAGCTTGCAAGCATCAGCAATGGATGCACGGCTGGGATCGTACGAGGAGCCGGAAAGCGGCTCGGCCATGTGAATGAACGCCGTGGCGATCTGCCGGCGGTCGTACCCCGCCCGCGTTGCTCGATGCAGCGCATCGCGCATAATGCGCGCGAGCGGAGGAACCCGTTTTCGACGAACCCTAATTTCCGAAGGCATCTCTCAAAACTCGCAGCTAAACTTCGCCGTTGACGGCGATCTTCGGATAGGTGGCGGCGGTCTGGGGGACCGTCAGACCGCCGCCGGGTCCGGAGCGAGGGGAAAGGCGCTCCGAAGGCGCTTAGGCGACGAAACCGAAGTCGCCGTAGATCAGGGCGTTCGGGTTCTTCACCGCAAAAGCGAGGCGTTCCTCAGCGAGGATGGCGACCAAGTTGCGCGTGAAGAAGTCCGAGTGCTCGGTGCTGATCTCGACGCGCGGGAGCCACCGATCGTAGACGGTGGCCGCACTCTGGAACGAGCCGACCAGGAACTTGTCGATCGGCATCGAGGTCGTCTCGACGACGGGCAGGCCCCACAGCACGGCCGAGTCGCGAATGCCCGGATTGCCGAAAATGAAGTTGCCGCCTGCGTCCTTCTGAAGGCGGATCCGCATCCAGTCCGACGGGTGCATAATGATGCCATCAGGCGGGAAATCGGTGAGCGACGCCTGAAGCACGGCGAGGCCGACCTGATCGATAATGGTCGAGCCGCTGATCGTGAAGGGCGCTGCATAAGCCGTTGCCTGCGGGATCATGCCGAGAAGGTTCTCTCCCGTTCCCGAGCCCATGAGAAGCTGCTCGTCCTCCTTCAGCGCCAGCCCATAGCGAAGATCGTTATCGATGATCCCCGCGAGCTGCGCGGCATTGTCGAGGATCTGACGCGACGCCGGCACCCAATGCGCGATGACCTTCGCGCTGGTCGTCTTCATCTCGAAGCTGATGGCGCTTTCGGGCTTGAGCTGACCTTCGGCAACCATGGCCGGCGCCGACGAGCGCGCCGTTTGCTTCGGATACTCGACCGCGCCCGTTCCGATCTGGATCGAGGGGATGAGGTCGCGCACCCGCAGCGGACGACGGGGCAGGAGCACAGCTTCGTCACGATGGGGCCGGATCAGCGCTCCGCCCAACGTGGCGCCCGAGGTGATCGTCGTCTTCATCAGCAGCCCTTCGGACTGCTTCCGGCGATCCGCGTTGTTGCGGAAGCCTTCGATGTCGACGCCCTTCACAAACTGCTCGCCCCAGGTCTCTTCGCGTACCGGCGTCCCGCCGCCAGCTCCGCGCGCCATCTTCTGTTCGAGCTCGTCGAGGCGCGCCTCTGACTCACGGCTTTTTGTGGCGCCGTCGTCAGCCGTTTTCTTGATGGCATCGAGGCGTGCCGCGACGGCCGTATCGCGCTGCTCGATTGCCCGCGTGATGGTATCCACATCGACGCCGCTGCCGGCATTGGACTTGGTTCGAAGATGCATGTGCATGGGAGCGTTTCCTTAGAAGCGTCGAGCCGACGCCTGAAGCGCGGCCAGAAGGGGCGAGAAGTCGGAAGGGGCGGATTGGTCGAGCGCAGGCCAGCCGCCGAAGGCCACGCGACGCGCAGCCTCTTTCGACATGCCGGACTTGCGGAGGTGGTCTTCCAGCTCGCTCTTGCTGCCGAGCTGGATCAAGGCTTGACGGTTGGCGGGGAAGCTGACGACGGACACTTCGAACAGCTCGAGGGTGAGCAGCTTCAACACGCCCGTTTTTCGGTCGAATTCCGAACCCCCGGCGGGGATGTTATAACCAATCGAGAGCCCGGCTACGTCGCCACCGGTGACGTGGTGAAAGGCATCCTTGCCGGCGGTGGTCTGGGTGTTGAACTGGCCCCGGATGAGAAGGCCGATGTCGGTCTCTTCCATGTCCAGCCAGCGCCCGATTGGCTTCGCCCAATCGTGCATCCAGAGCATAAGGGGCATGGTCCCCTCGCGCTTGTGCTGGGCCAGCGACTTCGCGAAGGCGCCGGGCATCACCATGTCGCCGTAGCTGTCGACGTTGCCGAAAACGGAGCCGAGGCCCGTCACGGAGCCTGTCTCTGCGCTGGCATCGAACTTGAGCCGAAGGTAACCGGACTGCTTCAGGGAAAGTTGGGTCATCTGCCGATCTGACGTGAAGGAGCGAGCCGAAGAATCGGCTGGATCAAACTTCGCGTCCCGGCATCCACCGGTGGCAGGAAGGTCGCTGTCGCTCCGAACCCGTACCAGACGGTGAACTTCTGCGATCAGACGATTCCATAGCTACCGCGAGCCGGGACGCTCTTCAAGGGGTCAGTTCGCCGTCGTGCGACGTTCCACAGCCACGAGAGCGCCCCGCTGGATATTGTCGGCCATGGACCGGAAGATCCGCGCCGTCTGCTCAGCGCCCTCGTGGCGTGCGATCTGCGCGGCGGCGGTGGTGAGGAGCCGATCCATCGCCGTTTCGAACGACACGCCGCGTTCGATAAGCGCGACAAGGGTCTGATGGATGGCGCTGTCGGCCAGGGCCTTCAGTTCGGCGTCGGCAGTGTTCCGAATGGTCATCGGTCGGTCCTCTCAGTGCGCTATGGGCGATGGGAAAAGTAATGGCCCGTTTCCGGCGCCTCGAATGCTCAAACCCCTGCAATACAAGGGTTTCAGCGTGGTCAGCTCGGTTTTCGGACTTCGAAAAGTCGTCTCAGCAGAATTAAATCTCCGCGTGAGTTCCCCTGTGACGGAGGAGGGTCCCCAAGGCCGAACTTTCGACCTCCCCCCTCCCGTGCCTGCTGGATCCGGCCTGCCCGACCTCCTGCCTGTTGATGGGCCAAGGTCGGGCAGGCCTAATCGCTTGATTCCGTTGGCTTTGGTTGACCTGCCTAACCTGTCTGACCTGTGATTGATGCGTATGCGCACCTGCGCATGTGTATGTTTGGGGAAACGAGGTCGGACAGGCCGGACAGGTTAGGCATCCCATTGAACGGGCTTGCTTTTTCGCGTGGCTAACCTCGGCAAAGGTCAGCCCAAAAGGCCAGGCAGGTTAGGCAGACGCTTCACTCGTCGCTGCGATCCCACGGCACCGGCTGGCCGAGGTACGCCTCAAAGTCGTCCCGGCAGTCTCGCAGCGTCGGTAGCTCGTAGCCGTAGACCCGCTCCGGGGGACCGCTGTTGTCGTGCCGAACGCTTCGGCGTGTGTTGTGCGCTCTCGGCACGATCTTCTTTAGCCGCATGGCGAACTGCGTTTCCGACGACTTGCGATGCACACCGACGCGATCCGCTGCGGCCACGTAGTCGTCGACCAGGACGCGCGTCGGCACGAAGTCCGGCCACTCGTGGTGCCCGCGTGTCGGCATCCCTGCCTTCAAGCGGTCGAGCCACCAGAGCCCAACAGGATCGAGGCTGTGGATCTTCTGCTCGGCGAGTGCTTCCGTCTTCGGGATCTCGCGCAGGTTCACCGTCGATAGGTCGAAGGCTAGCAGGTCGTGGAGCAGCCGCTCCCGGCCCCCCGCGTCCATCTCGTCGGCCAGCTCCTGAAAGTACCCATGGTTTTGCGCCGAGTGGGGCGCTACGTCGAAGACAGCGAAGCGGCGTTCGTCATTGCCCGCCGGCACCACCCAGTCGTTGTTTGACGTGAAGATGATCCGTAGATGGTTGGCGAGACGAACGGGGTCGACGCCCTTGCTCTCGATCATCTGGGCCGACGAGGTAACAAGGCTCTTCAGCCTGCCCTCGGCCGTCTTGTCGCCCGCCCACACCGCTTCATCCGCCTGCAAGAGTAGAAGGCTCGCCATGTGGATGTTGAAGTTGCCGATCAGGTAGCGGGGATCGTCGACGAGCAGGTAGTGGGAATGGATCAGCGAACCCATCATCTCGCCGACGATCGACTTGCCATAGCCCTGTCCCCCGCGCAGCACGATCGACGTGCCCGGCTTCGATCGGGGCTGCTGCACCATCTGCGCGAACCAGGCGAAGAGCCAGCGATAGAGCGCAGGGTCGCCGTCGCAGACGTTCGTTAGGAGGTGGTCACGGAAGATGGTCCAGGATCCCTCCGCGCTCGGCTTCAGCGAGAAGCCGCGTCAGAGGTTCAGGAAACCGTCCCTGCCTTTCGCGCCATCCGGGCTAGGGAAGAACTCGAGCCCGGCGTAATCCCGCCGACCCGAGTCCATCAGCCATTTGTCGGCGTAGGAGATCGACCGGTCCTTGCCCTTCTCGTCTTTGAACGGATGTCGGGCGTTCTGGCTCAACGCCTTGAAGGCGTCGATCGAGATCAGCCGGACTTCCTCGTCAGGCTCAGCCCCAGGCCTTCGCCAGACGATCATCGGACCCTTGCCGATGACGACGAAGGCGAATTCCTCGTTCATCTCCTCGAGATCGTACCAGCCGAGGCGCAGCGCACTGACCCCGCCAGCGTGGGCAGTCGAGCTTTTTACAACCGGGCGCTCTGCCGTCTCTGCGGCGGCGCTCATGTCAGGAAATCGCTTGAACGAGTGGGACGCGAACGCCGAAAAGCTGTGTGTTCACCCGGTTGAAATGCCGGTCCCACTTCTCGCTAAGGCTTTGGCAGGCAGGGAGGAGGGCGCTACGCCCTTGGGCACCATTCCCTTTCGCACAGATCCCGTAGCCCGATCCGCCGTTTCGACGCGTGGTGTCGCCCCCGCTTGGCAGGGGCGAGACGTCAATGCGCGCGTCGGGCCGAATCGAGACCCATCTGCCAGAAGTCCGCTTCCAGCCGGCAGGCTGTGGCGAAGATCTCCTGCACCTGGCCGAGGCGCGCCGGCGTGAGGTAGCGTTCGGCCAGGCGGTCGAGATGCCCGCGCGCGCGCGCTGCGACGCCCTGGTAGGCCTCGCCCGCATAGTCGGCGATCCATTCGCGATAGGGATGGTCGTCGTGAAGCGAAGGGGCGAGGGCGCGGGCGATCTCGGCATAGCCGATCACGCACGGGGCGAGCGCGGCGTTGAGGTCCAGGAGGTCGCCGGACTGCCCGCAGTCGAGCACGAATCGCGTGTAGGCGACGGTCGCCGGATGCTCGGCCGCCCGCTCCAGGTCGTCCCGCGTCATGCCCCAGCGCGCGCACAGGCGCACGTGGAGGTGCATCTCGTCGTCCAGGATCGCCCCGAGCGTGCCCTTCGCCTCGCGCATGTCGGCGAGCGTGCGGCTCTTGTAGATGGCGAGCGCGTTGGCGCGGGCGAACTGGATGAGGAACAGGTAGTCCTGTTCCAGATAGGTGCGGAAGGCCGCCTGGGGCAGCGTTCCCGCCCCGAGCTCGCGCACGAAGGGGTGCTCCACATAGGCGGTCCAGTCGGCGAGGGTCGCCTGGCGGAGGCGGTCGAAGATGTCCATCGTCATGCCTCGTAGGCTGCGTCGAAGAAGGCGCGTTCCAGGCGCACCGCACGGCGGAAGAAGTCCGACACGCGCTCCGCCTCGGCCGGTCCGGTCCGGTCGAGCTCGGCCCGCAGGAAGGCGACGACGTCGCGGAAGTCCGGGTTGTCGTGCAGCGTGATCCATTCGGCCTGGACGAAATCGGGCGGAAGAGGCTCGGGGCAGCGTCGCGCCCATTCGAGATAGAGCCATTCGGCGACCACGAGGACGGCGAGGGCGGACGGGTAGGAGCGCGTCGCGGCGGCCTCGCGCATCAGCGACTGGAAGCCCGTGGTGGGCGCCTTGTCCGGCTCGTCGATGCGGCGTTCCACGTCGACGCCGAGCGCCTCGAAGGCGCGCAGGAAGTAGGTGTTCTCCTCGCCCGCGATCGTGCCGGCGAAACGGGCGAGGCGCAGGCGGGCCTCGAACGTGTCGGCCGAGGCGACGGCGGCGCCGAGCAGCGCCAGGAAGCTGTCGACGAAACGGTGATCCTGGACGAGATAGGTCGCCATCACGGCGGGCGCGACGCTGCCCGCGGCGATCTCGCGGACGAAGCGATGCTCGACGCTCGCCGTCCAGTCCGGCTCGCTCGCCTCGCGCAGCGCGTCGGTGAAGCGTGGGCTCATGCGTCGTCTCCTGTTCGGGTGGCGGGCCACCAGGCATGGAAGTGGTGGACGGGGCCGCGTCCGGTGCCGACGCGCAAGGAGTCGGCGGCCCGCAGGGCGTCGGTCAGGTAGGCCTTGGCGGCGAGCGCGGCGTCCGGCAGCGCGAGGCCGCCGGCGAGGCCTGCGGTCACCGCGGCGGCCAGGGTGCAGCCGGTGCCGTGGTCGCTGCGCGTGGCGATGCGGGGGGCGGGGAGGCGTTGCGTGCCGTCCCGCTGGAGCAGGAGATCGACACTGTCCGGTCCGCTCCCGTGGCCGCCCTTCACCAGCACGGCCCGCGCGCCGAAGCCGAGCAGCGCGCGGCCCTGGCGCTCCATCCCGGCCTCGTCCTCGGCCACCGGCAGCCCGGTGAGCAGCGCGGCCTCGTGGAGGTTGGGCGTCGCGACGTCGGCGAGTGGCAGGAGTTCGTCGCGCAGGGCCTCGATCGCCTCCTCGCGCAGCAGCCGGTCGCCCGAGGTCGCCACCATGACGGGGTCCACCACGGCGCGCCGGCCATGCGCGCGCAGGCGCTCGGCGATGGCGCGGATGGTCTCGCTGCGCGACACCATGCCGATCTTGATCGCGCCCACCGCGAGGTCCGACAGCACGGCGTCGATCTGCGCCGCGACGATGCCGGGCGACAGGTCCTCGATGGCGGTGACGCCGTGGGTGTTCTGCGCGGTCACGGCGGTCAGCACGCTGGCGCCGTAGACGCCGAGCGCGGAGAAGGTCTTGAGGTCGGCCTGGATGCCGGCCCCGCCGCCCGAATCGGACCCCGCGATGGTCAGTGCGATCGCGGTCACCGCGCGAGCTCCACCGCGTAATCGGCGAGCGGGGGAACCGTGTCGAGAAGGCCCTTCGACTGCATGTAGGCGGCGAACCGCTCGTAGCGCGCCGCGTCCAGCGCCGCCGGGCGCTTGGCGAAGCGCGGCAGCGTGTCGGCGAAGGCGCGCCGGTTGAGTTCGTCGTCGAGGTCGGGATAGGCCTTCAGGAACAGCGCCAGGGCCTCGTCGGGATGGTTGGTGGCGAAGATCGCGGCTTCCTCCACGGCTTCCACGAAGCGGGGCAGGCGGGGATCGGCGATCTTGTCGCGGCTGGTGACGAGGATCAGCTCGTCGTAGGCCGGCACCCCGTGCTCCTCGGGAAAGAAGGCACGACCCTCGTGGCCTTCGAGGCGCATCTGCGTCAGTTCGAAGTTGCGATAGGCGCCCACCGTGGCGTCGACATTGCCCGACAGGAGCGAGGGCGTCAGCGCGAAGTTGACGTTGACCATCTCGACGTCCGACAGCGACAGGCCGGCCGATTCGAGCATGGTTGACAGCACGGCTTCCTCGGTGCCGGCGACGGAGTAGCCGACCTTGCGACCCTTGAGGTCCGCCAGCGTCTTCACCGGCCCGTCGGCGCGCACCATCACCGTGGTCAGCGGCGTTTCCACCAGCGTGCCGAACCGCACCAGCGGCAGGCCCGCCTTCACGTCGAGCATGAGGTTGGGCTGGTAGTGGACCGCGACGTCGGCCTGGCCGGCGGCCAGAAGGCGCGGCGGGGCGGACGGGTCGGCGGGGGGGACGAGGTCGACGTCGAGGCCGCGCGCGGCGAACAGGCCCTTCTCGCGCGCCACCACCAGGGGCACGTGGTCCGGGTTGACGAACCATTCGAGGAGCACGGTCAGCTTGTCGGCGGCAAGGGCCGGCGCGGGGCCGAGCGCGGCGAGCGCGAAGCCCGTCGCGGCGAGGAGGGAGCGGACGATCATCGGGTCTGGGTCTTTCTCGTGGCGAAGCGTTGCAGGAAGGGGGGCGGCGCCTCCTCCGCGGCCCAGGGGGCGAGGCGGGGCGCGAGCTGGTCGACCAGGGCCCGCAGCGTCAGCGTCAGGGCGGCGAGGATCGCAAGGGCGGCGAACAGGAGGTCGGTCTGCATCCGGGCATTGGCCTGGATCATCAGGAAGCCGAGGCCGCCGGACGCACCGACCCATTCGCCGATCACCGCGCCGAGCGGCGCCAGCGGGGCGGCCACGCGCAACCCGCTGATCAAGGCCGGCACCGCCAGCGGCACGCGCACGTGCCACAGCGCCTGGAAGTGGCTGGCCTCAGTCAGGGCGGTGGCGTCCAGAAGGTCCGGGTCGGTGCGCCGGAGACCGTCGGCGAAGGCCGAGGCGACGGGAAAGAAGATGATCAGCGCCGCCATCACCACCTTGGACGCGATGCCGAAGCCGAACCAGAGCACCAGCAGCGGCGCCAGGGCGAAGACGGGCATCGCCTGGAGGATCAGGACCTGCGGCCAAAGGACGGCGCCGAAGCGCGGCAGGGCGACGGTGGCCAGCGCCGTCGCCATCCCAGCCGCGACGCCGAGGACGAGGCCCAGCGCGATCTCGACCCCGGTCACCAGCGTCTCGCGGCCGAGCCGCGCGGCATGGGTCCACAGCGTGCGCGCCACATCCAGCGGCGGCGGCAGCATGTAGCGCGGCGGCTCGAGGAGGAGCACCGTCGCCTGCCAGGCGAGGATGCCGGCCACGAGGCCGAGCGCGATCGCGCGGAATGCGCGCACCGGCCTCAGCCCGACACGGGGCGGTGGCGGGCGGACGGTGCGTCGGGCAAGGGGGGAACAGGTGGGCGCATGCGATCTCCCCGGCCGGTTTCGGCCACAAGAGATCCGGATGTCGAGCGGAGACAACGAAGGCGAAGGACGCCCATTCCCGTTCCTACGCCGGTATGACCCGGATCAGGTTCAAGGGTTCGGCCTCGCAGCCATCTCAGCACCTGTCGGTGCACCCCTCGGAATGGGCGGAAGATCGCGCAGCGCCGGCGCGAAGTCAATGTCGCCGCCGGCCGGGACGGTCGGACCGCACGCACCGGTGCGGCAACGGGCTCGGAAGGCGCGGCGTGAGAGGCGGGGCCGCGCCCCGTCGCGTCTCAGGCGGGCGAGCCGTCGCCTTCCTCTTCCATGGATACGGCTACGTCCGCGTTGGCCGACAGGCGCAGGCGGTCGCCCTCCACCTCGGCCACGAGGGCGAGGGGCACGTAGTGGTGGTGGCCGCGATGCGACCCTTCGCCGCTGTCCTTGCGCGTCAGCTTGATCCGGTTCTCCTCGACCCGGTCCACCGTGCCGACGTGGACGCCGTCGGCGCCGATCACGTCCATATGTTCCTTGATGTCCTGTCGCATGCTGGTCTCCTGCAGCCGGGCGTCAGCGCGCCACGAAGCGGTTCTCGTGGGCGGGCTCGTCCTTGCGCGGCTCTTTCTTGCCTTCGACTTCGCGCGCGGCGGCGGCCCAGAAGTCATGCTCCCGGCCCGTGGGCCGGCCGGCCTTCTCCCACAGGAAATAGGCCAGGTTCCGGATTTCCTGATCCCGATCCGACGTCATTGCGGTCTCCTCGCACGCTTACCGGTCCTGTCCCTGCGGCGCCGGGCGAACAACGCTCGTCGGCCATCCGGAGATCGACCTGTCGTCGGGAGTACATAAGCGTCCGCACCTATCCGGAAAGGCAGGCCGATGCGTGAGCGCGACGCAAATTTCGGCTCGGCCGACCGCCGCCGGAACGGCCCGGACCCTCTGCCTTTCGCAGCGGCGCGTTTCCATGCTATGGGCGCTGCCGCAGTCTCCGAGCGCCCCCCCCGGCGCGGCCGGGGCATCACGTCACGACGAGCCGTCCGTCCGCCGGGCGCACGGCCAGCCAGAGGCGAAGGCGTCGGCCTCTTGACCCATTCGTTCCGATCCATCCCGGAGGCCTCGTTCGAGGAATGACCAGCGGTCAGGCGGCTCCTGCGGCCGAGACGCAGCTCAAGACGCGCGAGAACCCCCATTCCAAGGGGATGGCCCCGCTGGTCCTCGGGAGCATCGGCGTCGTCTATGGCGATATCGGGACCAGTCCGCTCTATGCGATGAAGGAATCGCTGCTGCATGTCGGCGGCGTGCCCTCGGCCAGCGAGATCATCGGCATCGTGTCGCTTCTGGTCTGGTCGCTGATCTTCGTGGTCACGGTGAAATACGTGATGCTGGTGCTGCGCGCCGACAACCAGGGAGAGGGTGGGGCGCTGTCGCTGATGGCGCTGGCGCAGAAGGCGCTCGCCAAGCCCAACAGGATCATCATGGGCCTCGGCATCGTCGGCGCCGCGCTGTTCTACGGCGACGCCATCCTGACGCCTGCCGTGTCCGTCCTGTCGGCGGTGGAGGGCCTCAAGGTGGCCGCGCCCGGGCTCGACCCCTACATCGTGCCGATCGCGCTGGCCGTGATCATCGCCCTCTACGCCGTGCAGTCCTTCGGCACCTCGCTGGTCGCCCGCTTCTTCGGCCCGATCATGTCGGTGTGGTTCATCGCGCTGGCGCTGATCGGCCTGTCGCATATCGGCGACGCGCCGCAGATCCTCCATGCGCTGAACCCGATCAACGGGTTCTGGTTCATGACCAGCCACGGCATCGTCGGCTTCACGGTGCTCGGCTCGGTGTTCCTGGCCGTCACGGGCGCCGAGGCGCTGTATGCGGACATGGGCCATTTCGGCAAGCGGCCGATCCAGTTCGCATGGCTCGGCTTCGTCGGGCCGGCGCTGCTGCTCAACTACCTCGGGCAGGGCGCCTTCGCGCTGCACGACCCGGCGGTGCTGCCCAATCTGTTCTTCCTGTCCGCCCCCGACTGGGCGCGCGTCCCGCTGGTGATCCTCGCGACCATGGCCACGATCATCGCCGGCCAGGCGGTGATCACCGGCGCCTTCTCGCTGACGCAGCAGGCGATCCAGCTCGGCCTCCTGCCGCGCCTCCAGATCGAGTACACGTCCGAGACCGAACAGGGGCAGATCTACCTGCCGACCGTCAACTGGCTGATGCTGATCGGCGTGGTCCTCCTGGTCCTGTTCTTCCAGGACTCCTCCTCGCTCGCCGCCGCCTACGGCATCGCCGTCACCGGCACCATGGTGGTGACCAGCCTTCTGGCGGTGGTGGTGTTCGCCTATGGATGGAAATGGGGGCTCGGCCTCGCGGTCGCCGTGGTGACGCCGTTCCTCCTGATCGACCTCGCCTACCTCGCGGCCAACCTCTTGAAGCTCGCCGACGGCGGCTACCTGCCGCTGGTGATCGGCGGCTGCATCGTGGTGCTGATGGCGGTGTGGGTGCGCGGGGTGCGCCTTCTCAACACCAAGGCGGCCCAGCAGAACCTGTCGCTGGAGACCTTCATCAAGGCGATGGAGACCTCGTCGGTGTCGCGCGTCGCGGGGACGGCGATGTATCTCACCTCGACGCCCGAGACCGTGCCCTCGGCGCTCCTGCACAACCTCAAGCACAACCGCGTCCTGCACGAGCGCAACGTCATCGTCACCATCCGCACCGAGAACACGCCCTACGTGCCGCTAGCCGAGCGGATCGACTATCGCGAGCTGGCGCCCGGCTTCGCGCGCATCGCGCTGCACTACGGCTTCCTGGAGGAGCCCAACCTCGTGCAGGCGCTGATCCAGCTCCGCGAGACGGGCGTGAAGTTCGACGTGATGTCGACCACCTTCTTCGTCGGCCGTCGGCGCATCCGCTCTGCGGCGCGCTCGGAGATGCCGCGCTGGCAGAGCCAGCTCTTCATCAAGATGGCGCGGCACTCCTACGACATGATCGATTACTACAGGATCCCCGCCAACCGCGTGGTGGAACTGGGAACCTACGTCACCTTGTGAGCCGCCGCCGGCCTCGCAGCCCGCCTCCGCCGCCCTAGATACTCAGGTGAGCGGCCGCCCTGGCCGCCATGCCGGGTTTTCCGCAATCGGGGGGGCAGCCCCCCGTGCGCTCGGATCAAGGTCCCGGCCGGGAAGGACGTGCTTCATGGACATGCCAGTGAGGAGCGAGACGCTGCGCAGCAGCGAGCTCGGCGACATTGCCAACCGCGCCGAGAAGGGTTCGGCGATGCGCCTGATCCGCGCCGAGACCAAGGCCACCAACGACAAGACCGCGCGCCTTCGGGCGCTACGCCTCGCCCGCGAGGCCGAGGAAGCCGTCGTCGCCGCCGCCGAGGCGGCCGCCAAGCCCGCCAAGCGCCCGCGCAAGACGGCCGCCAAGGTCACCGCGAAGGTCGCCTGACCCGAGGGGTGGTTCCCCGGCGGGCCGACGACGGGCCGCCGGTGGAACCGGTTCGCAGTGGCCCGAAGACCTTCAGGCCGCAGGCGCCAGCCGCGCCGGACGGCCCCAGACATCCTCCGGGATCCCCACGAGATTCGCCTCGAACTCGCGCGAGCAGGTTTCCCAGGAAAACCCTTCCGCAAAGCGTCGGCATCCGTCCCGATCGATCTTCAGGGCGGCCAGAGCCGCCGCGCGCAGGTCCTCCGACAGGACGGCGTGCGGCGTGCCGCCCACGATGTCGCGCGGGCCGGGCACGGGCAGAGCCGCCACGGGCGTGCCGCAGGCCAGCGCCTCCAGCACCACGAGGCCGAAGGTCTCGAAGCGCGAGGGAAACACGAAGACGTCGGCCGCCGACAGGTGGCGCGCGAGGTCCGCGCCGTGCCGGTAGCCGAGGAAATGCGCGTCCAGATGGGCCGCCTTCAGCCGCGCGTTGGCCGGCCCGTCGCCGACCACGACCTTGGAGCCCGGAAGGTCGAGGCCGAGAAAGGCCGGCAGGTTCTTCTCGTCGGACACCCGGCCGAGATACAGGAAGATCGGACGGGGCAGGGCGAGGAAGTCGACGTCGAAGCCGGCCTCGCCGCGGCAGGGATGGAAGAGCTCGGTGTCCACCGCCCGGCCCCAGCGGCAGATGTTGTGGAAGCCCCGCTCGGCGAGCTCGTGCTCCAGCGTCTGGGTCTGCACCATGATGGCGGCCCCGCCGTTGTGGAACCAGCGCTGGGCCGCGTAGGCGGCGGCGGACCCGAAGCCGAGCTTGCGGTCGAAGTAGTCGCCGAAGCGGGTGTGGTACGAGGTGGTGAAGGGAATGCCGCGCGCGCGGCAGAAACGGCGCATGGACAGGCCGATCGTGCCCTCCACGGGGATGTGGATCGAATCCGGGCGGAAGGCTTTTACGCGCCGCGCGATGGTTCGGCCGGGCGCGACCGCCAGGCGCACCTCGGGGTAGCCGGGCGCCGGCACGGTGTGCGGGCAGTCGGCAGGCCCGAAGAGTTCGACCTCGTGGCCGAAGCGACGCAGCCAGCCGGCCGTCGTCTCCAGCACCCGGACGACGCCGTTGACCTGCGGTTCGGCGGCGTCGGACGCGATCAGGATACGCATGTTTGGACTTCCCCCAACCGGTGGAAACGGAAGGTCCGTTTCCGAATGCATTTCACGATGATAGAGCTTGCTTCGACGAAGCGTGCCGGGGCACGCCACGAGACGAAAGTGATGTCCGCATGAAGGTGATTGTTCTGGGTGGCGACGGGTTCTGCGGATGGGCGACCGCCCTGCACCTGTCGGCCGAAGGGCACCATGTGACCATCGTCGACAACCTGGTGCGTCGACGCACGGACGAGGAGCTCGGCGTGTCCAGCCTGACGCCGATCCGCTCCATCGAGGAGCGGCTCCAGGCGTGGCGCGAGACGCGCAACACCCCGATCGACTTCGTCCTGCTCGACGTCGCCAAGGACTACGACCGGCTGGAGGCGCTGTTCCGCGACGTGGCGCCGGACGCCATCGTCCACTTCGCCGAGCAGCGCGCGGCCCCCTATTCGATGAAGTCGCCCTGGCACAAGCGCTACACGGTCGACAACAACGTCAACGCCACCTCGGCCGTGCTCTGCGCCATGGTGGAGGCGTGTCCCGAGGCCCACCTCGTCCATCTTGGCACGATGGGCGTCTACGGCTACGGCAAGACCAAGGGCATGACGATCCCGGAAGGGTATATCGACGCCACGCTGCGCTCGGCCGGCGCACAGGCCGATGTCGAGATCCTCTACCCGGTGGATCCCGGCTCGATCTACCATATGACGAAGACCCTCGATCAGCTCCTCTTTCTCTACTACGCCAAGAATGACGGTTTGAAGATCACCGATCTGCACCAGGGGATCGTCTGGGGCACGTCGACGCCGGAGACCGATCTCGACGAGCGCCTGGTCAACCGGTTCGACTACGACGGCGACTACGGCACCGTGCTCAACCGCTTCCTCGCCCAGGCGGCGATCGGCCACCCGCTCACCGTCCACGGCACGGGCGGCCAGACGCGCGCCTTCATCCATATCCGCGACACGGTGCGCTGCATCGCGCTGGCCATCCAGGCGCCACCCCGGCGCGGCGACCGGGTTCAGATCATGAACCAGATGACCGAGACGCACCGGGTGCGCGATCTGGCGCAGATGGTATCGCGCATGACCGGGGTGCCGGTCGAGCATCTCGACAACCCGCGCAAGGAGATGGCCGAGAACGACCTCGTGGTGGCCAACGATTCGCTGATCCGGCTCGGTCTGGAGCCGACGCGCCTGTCGGACGGGCTGATGGAGGAGGTGGTCGAGGTGGCCGGCCGCAACAAGGACCGTTGCGACACCAGCCGGATCGTCTGCTCCTCGCTCTGGGTCCGCCCGATCGCCGCCGAATAGGGCGTCAGCTCCGACGGCCTTCGGCATCGACGGTCTGTATCACCTCGAAGCCCTCGAATTCGGGGTGTCCGAGATAGAGCGGGCGGGTGCTGCCGGCCCCGCGATGCGAGGCGCGGAAGGCCTCCGATCGCGTCCAGCCCTCGAAGGCCTCGCGGCTCTCCCAGATCGTGTGCGAGGCGTAGAGGCGGTGGTCCTCGCGCTCGGGGCCCTTCAGCATGTGGAACTCGCGAAAGCCGGGCACGGTGTGCAGGTGCGTCTCGCGGTTGGCCCAGAGCGCCTCGAACTCGTCGGCGGCGTCGGGCAGGACCTTGAAGCGGTTCATGGCGATGAACATCGGCGGACTTTCCGGGAATCGAGGCAATGTCGCGCCGGAGGATAGGGCCTCCCGTCCGGGCCGGCCAGTCCGTGCGGTGCTCGCGAAAGCGTGAGCGCGCACGGGTTGATCCGGGCGAAAAACGGTCCGGCGGCGCCTCTTCGCAAACGCTTTCTTGTTGTTTAAGGCGGGAGAATCAATCCACGGTGGTGCCTGTCCCGGGCTCCGCGCGAATCGCCACGACCAATGGCCGGCTTGAGCCCTTCGGGGGTATGCGCCGGCGGACGCAAACCTTGAGGGACCATCGCATGAGAAGACTTCCGCTCCTTCGCGCGGCGCTCGCGGCCGCCGCGCTCACCGTCGCCGCTCCCGCGCTCGCCCAGAGCTGCGGCAATTCCTCGGCCGGGTTCGGCCCCTGGTTGGAAAGCTTCAAGCGACAGGCGGCCGCCGGCGGCATCTCGCAGAACACGCTCCAGACCGCGCTCGGCAACGTCAGCTACGACCCCAAGGTCATCAGCCTCGACCGCAACCAGAAGAGCTTCAAGCTTTCGCTGGACGCCTTCATGGAGCGGCGCGCGCCCGCCTCCTTCGTCAAGAAGGGCAAGGGCATCATCGCGCAGAACCGCGACCTCCTGAACCGGATCGAGCAGCGCTACGGCGTCCAGAAGGAGATCCTGGTCGCGATCTGGGGCATGGAGACGGGCTTCGGCGCCAACTCCGGCAACATGAACATCTTCCGCTCGCTGGCCACCCTCTCCTACGACTGCCGCCGCTCGGACTTCTTCACCGAGGAGCTGATGGCCGCGCTCGAGATCGTGGACCGGGGCGACAAGCGCGCCGCCGACATGAAGGGCGCCTGGGCCGGCGAGATCGGCCAGACGCAGTTCCTCGCCAAGAACTACCTGCGCTACGCGGTGGACTTCGACGGCGACGGCCGGCGCGACCTGATCCGCTCCAAGGCGGACGTTCTCGCCTCCACCGCCAACTTCCTCAAGCAGCACGGCTGGATCGCCGGCGCCGGCTACAATCCGGGTGAGCCGAACTTCGCGCGCCTCGTGGATTGGAACCGCGCCACCGTCTACCAGCAGGGCCTCGCGCTCTTCGCGACCAAGCTGGCGAACTGACACGCGGCGCGCCGGCAAGGCCGGAGCCGGACCTCGATAGAGAAGGGCGGTGGCGCGGTGCGCGGCCGCCCTTTTTCCATGGTCCGCCGCCGCGCGCAGCCGATCCGCCGCTTCAGTCGCCGTCGAGCTCCGGGTAGCGGCGGAAGACGCCGTCCTCGTTGAAGGCGATGCGGCGGGAGCTGGCGAGGTAGCGGGCCACCGGCGGATGGGCGGCGACCCGCTCGCACAGCGCGACGAGGCGCGGATGATCGCCCTCCAGCACGGCCATGCGCCGGGGGAAGGCGTAGCGGAGCCCTTCCACGACCTGGAACAGGCCGAGATCGGCGTGGGCCAGCCGTCCGCCCGCCAGGACGCCGCTCGGGTTGGCCGCGAGCAGGCGCTCGTACCAGCCCAGGAACTTCGGCATGCGCTCGCGCCGGAACGCTTCCGCGCGCCGCAGCGCCTCCGGCTTCTGGTCCTCGTAGAAGAGGCCAGCGGCCACGGGATGGTGCGTGTCGTGCGCCTCCGCCACGAGATCGGCCGTGGTCAGTGCGATCGTGCGGGCGAACAGGCGGTCGTCCTCCCGGTCGGGCGCCAGCCCCAGCCGCTCGCCGAGCCAGGCCGAAATCTCGGCCGCCTGCGCCACGAGGCGCTCGCCCTGGACCAGGAAGGGCGGGGCGAAGGGGATGCGTCCGTGCAGGCCGGTCCGCAGGATGCGCATCATGGCGGGCACGCCGCCGCCGTCGGATTCGGCCAGCCGCCCCATGTCGCGATAGGAGGCCTCGGCCGCTTCCAGGACGAGCCGGGGAAACTCGCCGCGCCCCTGGAGGCCGGGCCAGTAGTAGAGGTCGAAGCGTTCGGTCATCGCGCGGGGCTCCCGTCGCATGCCGCCATGAAAGCTCGGCCGGCGAGCCCCCGTGTCGACGATGCGGTGGCGCGCAACAGACGAAGCCGGCGCGCGGCCGGCGTCGACGGGCGATGCGGCAGCCGCGTCAGGCCGCCAGGATCTCCGGCTCCGGCGACTTCGCGCCGGTCATCAGCGCCACGGCGTCGGACATGGAGATCGACTTCGGGTCCACCACGCAGAGCCGCTTGGACAGGCGGTGGATGTGGATGCGGTCGGCGATCTCGAAGACGTGGGGCATGTTGTGCGAGATGAGCACGATCGGCAGGCCACGCGCGCGCACCTCGAGGATGAGGTCGAGCACCTTGCGCGATTCCTTGACGCCCAGCGCCGCGGTCGGCTCGTCCAGGATCAGCACCTTGGAGCCGAAGGCGGCGGCGCGCGCCACGGCCACGCCCTGGCGCTGGCCGCCCGAGAGCGTCTCCGCCGCCTGGTCGATGTTCTGGATGGTCATCAGTCCGAGCTCGGACAGCTTCTCGCGGGCGATCTTGCGCATGCGCGGCTTGTCGAGCATGCGCAGATAGGAGCCGAGCGGCCCCTCGCGGCGCAGCTCACGCCCGAGGAACATGTTGTCGGCGATCGACAGGGCGGGCGACAGCGCGAGCTGCTGGTAGACCGTCTCGATGCCCGCGTCGCGCGCCGCCTGCGGATTGGCGAAGGTGGCGGGCTTGCCATCGAGCCGGATCTCGCCCGAATCGGGCGTCACCGCGCCCGAAAGCGCCTTGATGAGGGTCGACTTGCCGGCGCCGTTGTCGCCGATCACGGCCAGGATCTCGCCGGGATAGAGGTCGAAGTCGGCGTTGTCGATCGCCACCACGCGGCCGTATCGCTTGTTCAGGCCGCGCGCCTGCAGGACGGGTTGGGTGCCGAGTTGAACCATCACGCGGAAACCTTTCTGATCCACTGGTCGGCCGCCACGGCCAGGATGATGAGAGCACCGACGGTCAGGCGTGTCCACTGCGGATCGGTTCCGTAGATGCGCAGGCCCATGGCGAACACGCCGACGATCAGGGCGCCCACCAGCGTGCCGAGCACCGAGCCGCGCCCGCCGAAGAGCGAGGTGCCGCCGATCACCACGGCGGTGATCGCCTGGATGTTGGCCTCGTAGCCAGAGGTCGGCGAGACCGAGCCGATGCGCCCGATCAGCGCCCAGCCGGCGAAGGCGCAGATCAGCCCCGACACCGCGTAGACCGAGATCAGGACCTTGTTGGAGCGGATGCCCGACAGGCGCGCGGCGTCCTCGTCGTCGCCGATCGCGTAGACGTGCCGTCCCCAGGACGTGTAGTTCAGGATGTAGTAGAACAGCGCCACCAGGACGATCACGCTCACCACGGCATAGGTGAACACCGCGCCGCCGAGCTGGAACGTGTTGCCCAGGAACTGGAGGAGCGGCGCCTCCGCGGTCACGTCCTGCGCCCGGATCGTGGCGTTCTGGGTGTAGATGAAGTTGATCGCCTCGTAGACGAACCACATGCCGAGCGTGACGATGAAGGGTGGCAGTCGCACCTTGGCGACCAGCACGCCGTTGATCGCGCCGCACAGCGTTCCCACCGCGAAGCCGACCAGGATGGCGATCGGCGCCGGCACCCCGTTCATCACCGCCAGGTTGCCCATGATCACCGAGGACAGGACCATGATCGCGCCGACCGAAAGGTCGATGCCCGCGGTCAGGATGATGAGCGTCTGGGCCACGCCCACGATGCCGACGATCGCCACCTGCTGCAGGATCAGCGTCATCGTGAAGGCGTTGAAGAAGCGTTGCCCGATCAGGAGGCCGAACACCATGATGCCGAACAGGAGCACGATGATCGGCACCATGGTCGGGTTGCCGTGCAGGAAGTGCTGGAGATGCTGGAGCGGCGTCCGGCCATGGCCGGAGAAGTCGGCCACGCGCGTATCGCTCTTGGCGAGACCGGACTCGAATTCGCTGCCCTTGCTAGACGTGGTTTCGCTCATGGAACGAGGCCTCCCGAGGGGCTTTGGGCCGGGGCTGGCGCCGGCGATGCGCGGGGGTGGATGTCGGGCGACGCGACGTCGGGCGGCGGAAGGTCGAAAGACCTCCCGCCGCCCGCCGATCGTCAGCCCCAGCAGGCCTTGGCGGCAGCCTCGGTGTCCATCGACGTCACGCCGTCCACCGGCTGGTCGGTGACGAGATCGACGCCCGTGTTGGTGATCTCGAGGCCGGCCGAGGCCTCCGGCTTGGCGCCGCTCTCGGCGAACGTCTTGACCGCCTCGACGCCCATCGAGGCCATCTTCAGCGGATACTGCATGGAGGTCGCGCCGATCACCCCGTCCTTGACGTTGGCGATGCCGGGGCAGCCGCCGTCCACGGAGACGATGGTCACCTTGTCGGCGAGACCCAGGCCCTTGAGCGCCTCGTAGGCGCCGGCCGCGGCGGGCTCGTTGATCGTGTAGACGAGGTTGACGGTCGGATCCTTCTGGAGAAGGTTCTCCATGGCCTGGCGGCCGCCTTCCTCGTTGCCGTTGGTCACGTCGTGGCCGACGATGCGCTTGTCGTCCTCGTCGCCCACCACGTCCTTGTTCTTCACGTCGATGCCGAAGCCCTGCATGAAGCCCTGGTCGCGCAGGACGGCGACGGAAGGCTGCTGCGGGGTAAGGTCGAGGAAGGCGATGCGGGCGTTCTCGGCCTCCGCGCCCATCTTGGCCTTGGCCCACTGGCCGATCAGCACGCCCGCCTCGAAATTGTCGGTGGCGAAGGTGGCGTCGGCGGCGTTCAGCGGCTCCAGCGGCGTGTCGAGCGCGATCACGATCAGGCCGGCGTCGCGGGCCTTCTGCACGGAGGGCACGATGCCCTTGGTGTCCGAGGCGGCGATCAGGATGCCCTTGGCGCCCGCCGCGATGCAGCTCTCGATCGCCTGGACCTGGCTGTCGGAATCACCGTCGACGCGTCCCGCGTAGGACTGAAGATTGATGCCGAGCTCCTTGGCCTTGGCCTCAGCGCCCTCCTTCATCTTCACGAAGAACGGATTGGTGTCCGTCTTGGTGATCAGGCAGACGGTCATGGGCGACTGGGCGGAGGCGCCGGCCGTCATGGCGGCGAGACCGAGCGCGCCGAGCGCGGCGGAAGCGAGGAAGCGACGAAGCTGCAAGAAACATCTCCCGAAACTGGATGCGACGCCCATCATGGCGCCCCGCCGGGCGAATCTCCTCGTCCGCACCGAGCCGGGGCATCCAACAACCTCGGGATGAAACTGTCAATCGATAACTCAACGAGATTTATTTATTTATTGACAGGGTTTGCCGGCTGGTGAAATGTCGCGCATCGCCGCCCGATCGGGCGGCCGGGGGACCACACGCATGGACGAGGCGATGCCGACAGGCGGCGAGGCGCCGGGGAGTTCCGTTCGCGAATCGACCGACGAGCGCCTGCGCGGCTCGAACCAGGCGGGGCTGCGGGTCCACAACGAGCGCGCCGTCCTGTCGCTGATCCGCCGCCACGGTGAACTCGCCAAGTCGCAGATCGCCCGCCTGTCCGGCCTGTCGCCGCAGACCGCCTCCGTGATCATGCGCTCGCTGGAGGCGGAGGGGCTGGTGCTGGCGGGCGAGCCGCGGCGCGGCCGCGTCGGCCAGCCCTCCGTGCCGATGCGCCTCAATCCCGACGGCGCCTTCTCGTTCGGGCTCAAGCTCGGACGGCGCACCAGCGAGATCGTGCTGATGGACTTCGTGGGGCAGGTGCGCGACTCGCGCGACGTGCTCTACCGCTTTCCTCGCCGCTCGGAGGTGCAGGCCTTCGTGGAGCGGGGGGTGGCGGACCTGCGCGCCGCGCTGCCGCCGGCGCTGCGCCGGCGCATCGCGGGGCTGGGCGTCGGCATGCCCTTCCAGCTCTGGTCCTGGGGCGAGGCCAACGGCGCGCCGGCCGGCGAGATGGAGGAATGGCGCCATCTCGACGTCGCCGCCGAACTCGAGGCCTCCACCGGCGAGGCGGTCTACGTGGCCAACGACGTCACCGCCGCCTGCGGTGCGGAACAGGCCTTCGGCGCGATCGATTCGGCCGACTACATCTACTTCTTCGTCGGCGCGTTCGTGGGCGGGGGCATCGTGGTCGACGGGGCCTTGGTGCCGGGGCGGACCGGCAATGCCGGGGCGCTCGGCTCCATGCCCGTGCCCGCCCCCGGCGGCGGGCGGCACCAGCTCATCCACGCCGCCTCGATCCACGTCCTGGAGCGGCGGGTGGAGGAGGCGGGCCGTTCGGCGGTGGAGCTCTGGCGCAAGGACGCCGACTGGACCGGGCTCGGCACGCTCCTGGACGACTGGATCGCGGAAGCCGCCGAGGGCCTCGCCCATGCCGTCGCCTCGGCGGTTTCCGTCTACGACTTCGAGAAGGCGGTGATCGACGGCAGCTTCCCCGTCTCCGTCCGCGCGCGCCTGACCGAGGCGACACGCGAGGCGCTCGGCCGGATCGATCTCCAGGGCCTGCCGCCGGTCGCGGTGGTGGAGGGCACGATCGGCCGCGCGGCGCGCGAGGTCGGCTCGGCGAGCCTGCCGTTCTTCGCCAAGTTCTTCCTGGATCACCGGGTGCTCCTGGCCGAGCGCTAGGGCTTCGGCGAACCCTCCCGGTCGAGGGCGCTGACGATCAGCACCGATCCCTTCGCCGCCGTCACCACGACGCCGGCGCCCACCGGAAGGTCGGGCCCTTCCGCGTTCCACCAGCCGTCCTCCACGGCGACCCGGCCGCGTCCGTCGCGGATCGCCTCGCTGACGCGCGCGCGGCGTCCGACCAGCCGGGCGGTGCGGTCGTTGAGCGGCTCGCCCGAAGGCGCCTTCGCGCGTTGCCCGTACCGGCGGTGGCCGAGCAGCGCGGCGACCCCCGAGACCACGACGAAGCCGAGGAGCTGGCTCTGCCAGGACAGGTCGAGCCCGACCAGCGCGTTGGCGCCCACCACCATCGCCCCAATCCCCAGGAACAGGAGATAGACACCGGGCAGCGCGAGCTCGCCGACCAGTAGCAGCACGCCGAGGATCCACCAGCCGTAGGCGCCCACCGCCTCGCCCATCGCGCTCAGACCTCCGGTCGCGGAAACACCACGCCGCGGCTTCTTGGCACGGAGGAGGGCGGCCGCGGCGCCGACGGAGACGGGGGATCGGCGAAGCCCGCGCGGGCGAGCTCGGCGATGCCGCCGAGCGAGCCGATCAGCGACGAGGCCTCCAGCGGCATCAGCACGACGCGCTGGTTGGGGGCGCTCGCCAGCTTGGCCAGGGCCTCGGTGTACTTCTGGGCGACGAAGTAGTTGATCGCCTGCACATCCCCGGCCGCGATGGCCTCGGACACGAGGCGCGTCGCCGTGGCCTCGGCCTCGGCCAGACGCTCGCGCGCCTCCGCCTCGCGGAAGGCTGCCTCGCGCTTGCCCTCCGCCTCGAGGATCTGCGACTGCTTCTCGCCCTCGGCGCGCAGGATCTTGGCGTTGCGCGCGCCTTCCGCCTCCAGGATCTCGGCCCGTTTCTCGCGCTCGGCCATCATCTGCCGCGCCATCGAATCCACGAGATTCTTGGGCGGGTTGATGTCCTTGATCTCGATGCGGGTGATCTTGATGCCCCAGCCGTGGGCTGCCTGGTCCACCACGCGCAGGATGCGCTCGGAGATCGTGTCGCGGTTGGACAGGAGGTCGTCGAGGTCCATCGAGCCCATGACCGAGCGCAGATTCGTCATCACGAGGTTCAGGATCGCGTATTGCAGGTTCGACACCTCGTAGGCCGCCGCCGAGGCGTCGAGGATCTGGTAGAAGGCGACGCCGTCGGCGGCGACGCTCGCGTTGTCGCGGGTGATGACCTCCTGCGTGGGGACGTCGAGCACCTGCTCCATCATGTTCATCCGGTGGCCGATGCGCTCCACGAAGGGGACGATGATGTTGAGGCCGGGCGTCAGCGTGCGCACGTAGCGGCCGAAGTTCTCGACCGTGTAGTTGTAGCCCTGCGGCACGATCTTGACCGTGGAGGCGAGCACCAGGAGGGCCGCCACCACCACGACCACGACGAACACGCTGCCGAGTCCGAGATCGAAACCCATCGAATAGCCGTTCATCGCGTTCTCGCCTCCACGCCGCTCACGTCACTCGACCTCGCGGATGCGTCCGTCGGTCGCCGCCCGGTAGGGCGTGTGCCCGTCCTGGAGGTAGGCGATCACCGCGTCCTCCATGTTGGGACCGAAGTCGTAGGCGTTCTTCGCCTCGGTGGCGAACACCGCGTAGCCGTCGCCGCCCTGGCGAAGGAAGTTGTTGGAGACCACCGTGTAGGTGGCGGCCGGATCGATCGGCACCCATTCGCCCGACGCGTCCTTCACGCGCACCGCCTTGATCCGGTCGACGCCCGGCTCGCCCTTGCGGGACCAGTCGAACTGGATGCCGGCCACCTGGGGGAAGCGGCCCGCCCCTTCCTCGACCTGGGAGACGCCGTTCTCCAGCGCCTTGCGGATGTCCGCGCCCGTGAGCTGGAAGGTGGCCAGCGTGTTCTGGAAGGGCAGGACGGTGAGAACCTCGCCCATGGTGATCGGCCCCTCGTCGATCGAGGCGCGCACGTTGCCGCCGTTGCCGATCGCGATCGTCGTGCCCTGGTCCCGGGTGCGCTCGAGGATGGCGTCGGCCACGAGGTTGCCCATCTGGCACTCGGAGACGCGGCAGGTGTCGCGCTGCCCGTCGATCGGGGCGGCCGCCTCGGCCACGACCTTGGAGCGGATCTCCTCCAGCGGCTTGGCGAGTTCGGCGACGCGCGCCTTGATCGCCTCGTCCTCGGGCACGGAGGCGTCGAGCAGGATGGGCGCACCCTCGGCCTTGGTCACGCGGCCCTGGTCGTCGAAGCTGACGGTCAGCTTTCCCAAGTACTTGGAATAGGCATAGGCCTGGACGATCGGCACGTCGCGGCCGTCCGGTCCCTTCACCAGCGTCGGATAGGGACCGGCCGCCTTCGGGTCGGTGGAGGACAGGAGCGTGTGAGAATGGCCGCCGACGATCACGTCGATCCCCGGCACCTCGGCGGCGAGGCGCTTGTCCAGCTCGTAGCCGGAATGGCTGAGCAGGATGATCTTGTTCACGCCCTCGTCGGTCAGCTTCTTCGCCTCGCGCCGGGCCGCCTCGACCGGATCGGTGAAGGTGATCGACTTGCCGGCCGCGGTGAGTTCCTGGTTGTCCCGCGGCGTCAGGCCGATGATGCCGATCCGCTCGCCGTCCTTCTCGAGCACGGTGGAAGGCTCGACCACGGCTGCCAGGCCGGGCTCCCGCACGAGGTCGGCATTGGCCATCAGCATGGGGAAACGGACGGCGCCGGCGAACTTCTCGATCACCGGCACGCCGTCGTCGAACTCGTGGTTGCCGACCGCCATCGCCTCGAAGCCGATCGTGTTCATGAACTCGGCGGCGTCGTCGTTGTGGTAGCGCGTGTAGAACAAGGAGCCCTGGCTCTGGTCGCCGGCATCGAGCAGGATCGTCGGCGTCGCGCCCGCCGCCGCCCGCTCGGCCTTCACCGCGCCCGCGATGCGCGCCACGCCCCCGAAGCAGGCCTTCTCCGCCGCGTCCTTCTCCGAACAGGGGCCGTCGGACTTCGAGATCGGCTCCACCCGGCTGTGAAAGTCGTTGATGTGGAGGATGGTGAGGTCGAAGGCGTGGGCCGGCAGCGTGGTGCCGGCGGACAGGACGGCCACGAGGCCGAGCAGGGCGGATCGCATGAAGGCTCCTTCCAAGGGACGGGCGGGAGTGTCTCGGGGCCGGGCCGCTTTGGCAAGCCTCGACCGTGCGTTCCCTACCCAACCTGTTTGACAGGGGTATTTCCTTCCCCCAAACCCACAGGCCACCGAACCAGGAGGAGGAGCCCGCCCATGACCGATACCGTCGAGATCCACGGCCTCGAGGTCGCGTCCGTGCTGAAGGCCTTCGTGGAGAACGAGGCGCTGCCGGGCACGGGCGTAAACGCGGACGGGTTCTGGCGCTCGCTGGCCGAGATCCTCGCCGATCTCGCCCCGCGCAACCGCGAGCTCCTGGCCGTGCGCGACGACATGCAGGCCCGGATCGACGCCTGGTGCCGCGAGCGGCAGGGTCGGGCGGTGGACGGTGCCGAGGCGGAGAGCTTCCTGCGCGAGATCGGCTACGTGGTGCCCGAGGGCGAAGCCTTTTCCGTGGAGACGACCGATGTCGACCCCGAAATCGCCACGGTCGCGGGCCCGCAACTCGTGGTGCCGGTGCTCAACGCGCGCTTCGCGCTGAACGCGGCCAACGCCCGCTGGGGTTCGCTCTACGACGCGCTCTACGGCACGGACGCGATCTCCGAGGAGGGCGGCGCCGAGCGGGGCGGGGACTACAACCCGGCGCGCGGCGCCAAGGTGGTCGCCTGGGTGCGCGCCTTCCTGGACCGATCGGCCCCCCTGGACGGAGCCTCCTGGGCGGAGGTGTCCGGGCTCTCGGTCGCCGGCGGCCGTCTCGTGGCGCGCGTCGGCGAGGGGGGCGAGACGGGGCTCGCCCGGCCCGACCAGTTCGCCGGCCATCGCGGGACGGCGGAGGCGCCGGAGGCGGTGCTGCTCGTCACCAACGGCCTCCATGCCGAGATCGTGATCGACGCCGCGACGCCGATCGGCAAGCTCGACCGCGCCGGCATCTCGGACGTCGTCCTGGAGAGCGCCGTCACCACCATCCAGGACTGCGAGGATTCGGTCGCAGCGGTGGACGCCGAGGACAAGGTCGCGGTCTACCGCAACTGGCTCGGCCTGATGAAGGGCGACCTCGCCGAGACCTTCCAGAAGGGCGGCCGCACGCTGACGCGCCGGCTCGCCCCCGACCGCGACTACGTGGCGCCGGACGGCTCCGCGCTGACCCTGCCGGGCCGCTCGCTCATGCTCGTGCGCAATGTCGGGCACCTGATGACCAACCCGGCGGTGCGCCTGCCGGACGGCTCGGAGGCGCCCGAGGGCATCCTCGACGCCGTGTTCACCGCGCTGATCGCGCTGCACGACCTGCGCAAGACCGATGGGCCGCGCAACAGCCGCGCCGGCTCGGTCTACATCGTGAAGCCCAAGATGCACGGGCCCGACGAGGTGGAGTTCGCCGACGAGATCTTCAGCCGCGTCGAGAGCGCGCTCGGGCTCGAGCCCGACACGCTGAAGATGGGCATCATGGACGAGGAGCGGCGCACCACGGTCAACCTCAAGGAATGCATCCGCCGGGCGCGCCGCCGGGTGGTGTTCATCAACACCGGCTTCCTGGACCGCACCGGCGACGAGATGCACACCTCGATGGAACTCGGGCCGATGATCCGCAAGGGCGACATGAAGGCCGCCACCTGGATCAAGGCCTACGAGGACCGCAACGTCGACACCGGCCTCGCCTGCGGCCTCAAGGGCCACGCGCAGATCGGCAAGGGCATGTGGGCGATGCCCGACAAGATGGCCGCCATGCTGGAGCAGAAGGTCGGGCATCCCAAGGCCGGCGCCAACACGGCCTGGGTGCCGTCGCCCACGGCCGCGACCCTCCACGCGACGCACTACCACGACGTCTCGGTGGCCAAGGTCCAGGCCGCGCTCGAGGGCCATCCGCGCACCGAGCTCGCCGATATCCTGACCATCCCCGTGGCCGTGCGCCCGAACTGGACGCCCGAGGACGTGCAGGCCGAGCTCGACAACAACGCGCAAGGGATCCTCGGCTATGTGGTGCGCTGGGTCGACCAGGGCGTCGGCTGCTCCAAGGTGCCCGACATCCACGACGTCGGCCTGATGGAGGACCGCGCCACCTGCCGCATCTCGTCCCAGCACATCGCCAACTGGCTGCGCCACGGCGTCGTCACGCGCGATCAGGTGGTCGAGACCATGCGCCGGATGGCGGCCGTGGTGGACCAGCAGAACGCCGGCGACCCCGCCTACGAGCCGATGGCGCCCGATTTCGACCGCTCCATCGCGTTCCAGGCGGCGCTGGAGCTGGTGATCGAGGGGTGCGCCCAGCCCAACGGCTACACCGAGCCGGTGCTGCACCGCCGCCGCCTGGAGAAGAAGGCCGCCGCCCGACAGGCCTGAGGCCCGGCGTGCCGGCGGGCGGAGCGATGATCGAACTGGCCGAAGGCGCGGGCCCCCTGGCGATCCAGGGGGCCCTCTTCGCCTCCGCCTTCCTGTCGGCGACGCTCCTGCCCGGCTCGTCGGAGGCGATGCTCGTCGCGCTGATCCTGCGCGGCGGGTTCGACCCGGTGGTGCTGACGCTGGTCGCGACCCTCGGCAACACGCTCGGCAGCCTGTTCAACTGGGCCTGCGGGCGGTGGCTGATGCATCGCAGCGGCGCCCGCTGGTTTCCGGTGTCCGAGCGCGGCCTCGGCCGGGCACGAGCCTGGTTCGCGCGCTTCGGGCTGCCGACGCTCCTGTTCGCCTGGCTGCCCGTGGTGGGAGACGCGCTGACGCTGGTGGCCGGAGTGCTGGGCGTGCGCTGGCTGCCCTTTCTGCTTCTGGTGGGCGCCGGCAAGCTCCTTCGCTACGGCGCCGTCGCGGCCGCGGCCACCGGCTTTCTCGCCTGGTGATCCGTCAGGGTGCCGTGGGGGGAGACAAGTTGCGCGCCGCCGCGTCGGCCGCGTCGGCCGCCTCCGGCGCGGCGGCGTCCTTCGCCTGCCGCCGGAGTTCGTCGAGGGTCGTCGATCCCCGGAACACGATCGCGTTGTCGCGCGTCGTGGGCGACACCGCGCCGGCGCGCCCGGTCCAGTTGAAATGGTCCGCCCGGCCCTCGGTCGGGTCGTGCGGGGCGCCGGCCACCACGAGCCTGGCGCGCGGGCTGGCGTCCGTGCCGGATGCCGCCGCGGGGGCGGGGCCGCCGCCGAGCAGCCTGTCGCCGCCGTCGAGGCTCGGGTCGGAGAAGCTCACCGGCGGCGTGCTGGTGGTGGAGGCGAGATCGTCCACCGAGGGCAGGTCGTCCGCCGAGAGCTGCTGGGCGCCGAGGCTCGCCACGAGGTCGTCGACGCTGAGGCCGAGCACCCGCGTCACCGGCTTCTCCACGAAATAGGCGAGCTTGTCCTGGCCGGCGCCGGTCAGCGTGATGCCGTCCGAATTGCGCAGCCGCGCCGTCTGCCCGGTCATGTCGGGCCCGGAGGCGGTGAAGGCGCCGTTGGCGTCGGTGAAGCCGCCCCACACGTCCACGAACTCGCCGCCCGCCTTGAGGGCGGCCGTGCGGTAGAGGTCGTTGAAGTAGACCATGTCCTCGTTGGCGCGGTCGATGCCGAAGGGCAGGGCGCCGACCCAGACCAGGGTGGCGCCGCCGGCGCGCACGGCGGCGGCCAGCGCCTCGACGCGGGCGTCGTAGCGCTCGCTCCATTCCGTGGTCCGCAGGCCGAGCGAGGTGCCCGCCTCGCGGATCGCCTGCCGGTCGTTGGCGCCCAGCATCACCACCACCACGGCGGGCTTGCTGTCGGCGATCGCCTGGCCGATCTCGGCGGGCCAGTCGAAATGGTCGTCGCGCACCAGGCCCGACGATCCGTCCACCTTCGAGACCACGCGGATCTCGCGGTTCTGCGAGACGGCCTCCTCCAGCCCCTTGGCGAGCGAGCCGGCCATGAAGTCGCCGATCACCAGGACGGTGCGGGCGGTCTCGCTCTTCTCCACCGGTGCGGCCACGGCCGCGGCACCCGCCGCGGCTCCGGCGGCGGCGGCGGTCCGGTCGGAGCGCGAGCGGCCGGCGGAGCCCGCGTCGCGTCGCGGCTTGCGCACCTTCTTGACCTGCCGGCGCTGCGGCGGAGGATCGACGCGCTGCGGCGGCTGGCGGGCCTCGCCGCGTCCGCCGCCGAACAGCATGTCGAGGAGGCCGCGGCGCTGCTGCGCCTCGGCCGGCGGAGCGTGGGCGGCCTGCCCAGCCAGAAGGGCGCAGGCCAGCACGGCGGACAGGAGGGCGCGAGCCGGTCGCGCGCGGGTCTCGTCCGCCATCGGCCTTACTGTCTCCGCATGAGCTCGAGCAGGGCCTTGGAGGCGTTGCCGTCCTCCTCGACGCCCGCGCGGCGCTGGTAGGCCGAGATCGCGAGCTTGGAGCCCGAACCGATCTTGCCGTCGATCTTGCCGTCGTAGAGGCCATGACGCGTGAGGCGCTGCTGCACCTCGTAGCGCTCCTCCATGGACAGCGGCGTGTAGCCGCGCGGCCAGCTCTGGGCGAAGTCGCCGTAGCCGGCGATCCGGTCGGCCAGGTGCCCCACGGCCAGCGCATACTTGTCGGCGTTGTTGTAGCGCTTGATGACGAAGAAGTTCTTGGTCATCAGGAAGGCCGGCCCGGCCTCGCCGGCCGGCAGCACCAGGTTGGCGTTGTCGCCGGGGTTCGGGAAGGGGCGGTTGCTGACGCGCCGGAAGCCGCTGGCCGACCACTGCGACAGCTTGCGGTTGGCCCGCTCGAGCCGCGCCGCGCCGTCGGGTGCCACGACCTCGTAGCCCCAGGTCTTGCCGGTCTGCCAGCCGTTCTTCGCCAAAAGGTTGGCGGCGGTGGCGAGCGCGTCCGGCACCGAGTTCCAGATGTCGGGATGGCCGTTGCCGTCCATGTCCACGGCATAGGCCTGGTAGCTGGTCGGGATGAACTGCGTGTGGCCCATGGCGCCGGCCCAGGAGCCGGTCAGCCCCTTCGGCGTGACGTGTCCGTCCTGCACGATCTTGAGCGCGGCCAGAAGCTGCGTCCGGGCGAACTTGGCGCGCTTGGGGTCGAGATAGGCGAGCGTCGCCAGCGCCTGCGGCACGCTCTTCATCACGTCCTGGCGCTCGAGGATGCGGCCGTAGTTCGATTCCATCGACCAGATCGCCAGGAGGATGTGCCGGTCGACGCCGAAGCGCCGCTCGATCCGGTCCAGCCAGGGCTTGTACTGGACCAGCATGCGCCGGCCCTCGGCCACGGACTCGTCGTTCACCCGGTTGTCGAGATAGTCCCAGATCTTGTCCTGGAACTCGGGCTGGAAGCGCGCCTTCTGGATCACGTCGGGATCGGGCTCGCTGACGCCCGCGAACACGGCGCGGTAGGTGCCGCGGCTGATGCCGCTTGCGACGGCGGTCTTCTCGAAGCCGGAGATCCAGTTGCGGAAGCCGGCGTCGGCAAGCGCCGGGGACGAGGCGACCAGAAGGGCGAGGCAGCCGGCGCCAAGGGCCAGGAAGCGCTTGTGGATCGGTCCAGGCATGGGTCTACTCCTTGGAAGGACAGAACGTTAGCGAGGGCCTCGAGTCTAGAGGGCGGATGTGAACGCTTCCTTTACCACGTCCGGACACGAAAAGCTTTTCGTTGCGTGAGGCGTCATCTAATCAGCATCTTCTTAGGCGAAATCACGGCGTGTCCGTCGATTCGCTCGACGCGGCCGTTCGTCTCGCCATATAGTCACGTTCTCGTAATCGGCAGGAAGGATCACGAATGCGCAAGGTCAGGAAGGCCGTCTTCCCGGTCGCGGGTCTGGGGACGAGGTTCCTCCCCGCCACCAAGGCAATCCCCAAGGAGATGCTGACGGTCGTCGACCGCCCCGTGATCCAGTACGTGGTGGACGAGGCCCGGCAGGCGGGCATCGAGCATCTGATCTTCGTCACCGGCCGCAACAAGGGCGTGATCGAGGACTATTTCGACATCCAGGTCGAACTGGTCAACACGCTCAGCGATCGCGGCAAGACCGCCGAGCTCAGCCTCCTGGACGACCTCCAGCCGACCGCCGGCACCGCGAGCTTCACGCGCCAGCAGGCCCCGCTCGGCCTCGGCCACGCCGTCTGGTGCGCGCGCGACCTCGTGGGTCCCGAACCCTTCGCCCTGCTGCTGCCCGACATGATCATGCAGGACAGCGAGGGCTGCCTGAAGAAGATGGTGGAGCTCTACGAGCGGACCGGCGGCAACGTCATCTCCGTGGAGCAGTGCGACCCGGCCGAGACCCACAAGTACGGCATCGTCGGCAAGGGCGCCGAGGTGGGCAGCGGCTTCCGCGTCGACGGCATGGTGGAGAAGCCGAAGGCCGAAGAGGCGCCGTCCAACTTCTTCATCTCCGGCCGCTACATCCTCCAGCCCGAGATCTTCGACATCCTGTCGACCCAGGAGAAGGGCGCCGGCAACGAGATCCAGCTCACCGACGGCATGCTCAAGCTCGCCAAGAGCCAGGACTTCTACGCCTATCCCTTCACCGGCCGCACCTTCGACTGCGGCTCCAAGGAAGGCTTCATCCAGGCCAACGTCGCCTTCGCCCTGTGGCGCCACGACATCCGCCACAAGGTGTTCGACGACCTCGACGAGCTGATGCGCACGGTGGAGCCGCAGGAGCGGCGCACATCCTCGCGCACGGCCGCCGAATAGCGGCGCCTAAATCGGACGGAAAAGGGCGCCTCGGGCGCCCTTTTCCTTGTCAGCGCTGGACGCGCACGCTCAGACGGAACGTGTTGGCGTCGTAGTCGAGCCCCGGCAGGGGGGAATCGAACCGGTCGTAGCGGTAGCGCGCCGTGACGGCGAGGTAGCGGCTGAGCCAGTAGGTCAGGCCGGTCTCGGCGGCGTAGAGGGCCTCGTCGCCCGCGACCGGCCCGTCGCGGAGCCCGGCCACCAGCCGGCCTTCGAGGTCGATGCGTGCGGTGGCGCGATGGCGCAGGCCCAGCGACGCCTGGTACAGCGTCGAGGTGGACAGGCCCGTCGTGTCGGGCTCGAAGAAGGTCTCGCCGCGCAGGAGGACGTCGGTGCCCCGGCGCGGCGACCAGTTCACCTGCGCGTCCACCGTGGGGCTCGCCCGCGTCTCCAGCGCGTCGTCGTCGGGCACGTTCCAGGCGTAGCCGAGCGCCACCTCGCCCGACAGCTTCTCGCCCCAGTCGAAGCCGAGCCCGCCGCGCAGCGCCGGTATCACGCTGTCGCGCGAGGGAGACCCCGCCGCCGTCTCGTCGAACAGGCGCCGCCCCACGCTGGCCGCCACGAAGGGGCGCAGGGGCGGCGTCACGTCGTAGCCGGTGCGCAGCCCCGCGCTCCAGGTGGTGAAGCTGTCGTCTAGGCGGCGCACGGTGCCGTCGAACAGTCCGTCGTCGCGATCCTCGCGCACGGCCGACAGGTCCAGCGCGGCGTGGAGGCGCCCGACGTCGCGCGCCAGCGACGCGCCGGCGGAATAGTTGAGGATGTCGCGGTCCGACCCCTCGGCCGTGGCCGGGCCGGTGATCAGCGGGTCGTCCCGGTCGAAGCGCAGGGCGCCGCGCAGCGTGGTGGTCCAGTCGCGGTCGAGGTCGAGCCGCAGGCGCCCGTCGAGCTCGATCCGGGGAACCTCCTCCAGCGGACCGGAATCGTTGCGCCGGTAGCTCGCCAGCGCGTTGATCTCCGCCTCGTGCCGGCTCCAGTCCGACAGGAGGCGCGCCGCGGCCGTGGTCTCGGAGAACGCGCCGCGCACGCCGTCCAGCGTGTTGGTCAGGTTGTCGGAGGCACCGAAGCTCTGCTCCAGCGAGGTGTAGAGAGCGAAGGTGCCGAGCCGGAGGCCAGGCGCGGCGAAGGGGTCGTCCTGCGCACGGGGCAGCACGCGGTCGAGGTCGTCGAGCCCGGCGGCGCCCTGGCGACCGAGCCGCGTGTCGGCGGTCGGGCTCCGCACCGGGCCCATCGCGCGGAAGAGCTGCGCGGGCGCGCCCGCCGCGGCGGCCGTCCGGCCGTCCGGCATCGCGCCGTCCTCCGCGGCGAGCGCGAGGTCTGCGGCATCGCCCGGAGCGCCCGCCTCCTGCGCTGCGAGCCCGGCGTCGCGCGAGGCGCGCGCCGGGCGCGCACCGAGATTGACGGGCCGCGCCGGCGCGGACTGGGGAACCGACTGCGGCAGGTTCTCCCGCCGGGGCTCGGGCGGCCCGGCGAAGAGGTCCAGCGCCTCGGCGGGATCCGCCTCCGGGCGTTCGGGCAGCGCCGCGGGACGGGGTGGGGGCGCGGACGGGTCGGCGAGACCGGCCTCCGCGTCGTTGGACAGCTCGCGCAGGGCCGGGTCCAGCGGCTGCATCGCCTCGCGTTCGGAGGCGGGCGGCACCTGCGTGCGCAGGTCCGCCGTGTCGGACAGTCGCATCTCCCCGTCGCCGCGCCGGGGCGGGCGTTCCGGCAGGGCATCCTGCGCCCAAGCGGACCCGCCCGACGCGACGGTCAGAAGGAGCGAGGCGAGAAGGGGACGAAGGCTGCGCGTCATGTCCGATCGTCTCGAGGCGCGCGGCGTGGCGGCCGGCGCAGGGCGTGCGTGCGACCATTCCTAGCGGGCGACCATGGTGCCGGGCTGACCCGCGCGGGCCTTGCGCAAGGCGGCGCTGGCGCACGCACGCGGGGGGGAGTAGAGGATGCGCATGACCTCCCGCGCTCTTCCGCTCCCGTCCGCGCCCGCCCCCGGCACGCAATCCGCCATCCGCACCGTGCGCACGGAGGCGGAGGGCCTGACGCTTCTGGCCGACGCCCTGGAGAGCGAGCTCGGTGCCGCCTTCGAGCGCGTCCTCGACATCATCGCGGGCGTGCGCGGCCGCCTGGTCGTGACGGGCATCGGCAAGAGCGGCCATGTCGGCTCGAAGATCGCCGCGACCTTCGCCTCGACGGGCACGCCGGCCTTCTTCGTCCATCCGGTGGAGGCCAACCACGGCGACCTCGGCATGATCGGGCGCGACGACGCGGTTCTGGCCATGTCCTGGTCGGGTGAGTCGGCCGAGCTTACGGGCATCGTCTCCTATACGCGCCGCTTCCGCATTCCGCTGATCGCGGTCACCTCGCGCGAGAGCTCGGCGCTGGGCTCGGCGGCCGACGAGCGGCTCGTCCTGCCGCGCGTCGCGGAGGCCTGTCCGCACGGGCTGGCGCCCACCAGCTCCACGACGCTCCAGCTCGCGCTCGGCGATGCGCTGGCGGTGGCGCTCCTGGAGCGCAAGGGGTTCAGCCCAAGCGACTTCCGCATCTTCCACCCCGGCGGCCAGCTCGGGGCGAGCCTGCGCCATGTCGGCGACGTGATGCACCGGGGCGAGGCGCTGCCGTTGGTGGCGAGCGGCACGAAGATGGGCGAGGCGATCCTCGCGATCTCGCGCAAGGGCTTCGGCTGCGTGGCGGTGGTGGCCGAGGACGGCCGGCTCCTCGGCATCGTCACCGACGGCGACCTGCGACGCCACCTCGCGCCCGATCTCCTCGGGCGCACGGTGGACGAGGTGATGACCCGCGCGCCCAAGACGATCCGGCCCGACACGCTCGCGGTGAAGGCGCTGGACATCATCAACGGCGCCAACATCACCGCGCTCATGGTGGTGGAGGGCGAGCGGCCGGTGGGCATCATCCACCTGCACGATCTCCTGCGCCTCGGCGTCGCCTGAGGCGAAGAGGCACGCCGTTGGCCGGCGCCCCAGCCGGTCAGCCGATCCAGCCGCCGAGCTCGCGCCGCACCATGTGCTCGATCACGTCCATCCCGCCCTCGGAATCGTTGAGGCAGGGGATGTGGCTGAAATGCTCGCCACCGTGCTCGCGGAAGATGTCGCCCGCCTCGCCGGCGATCTCCTCCAGCGTCTCCAGGCAGTCCGAGACGAAGCCGGGGTTGAGGACGGCGATGCGCTTGATGCCCTGTTTCGCCAGGGCCTCGACGGTCTTGTCGGTGTAGGGCTGCAGCCATTCCTCCGGCCCGAAGCGCGACTGGAAGGTGGTCATGAAGCGGCCCTTCTCCCAGCCCAGGCGCTCCTCCACGAGGCGGGACGTCTTCTGGCAATGGCAATGGTAGGGGTCGCCCTTGCGGAAGTAGCTCTGTGGGATGCCGTGGTAGGAGGCGATCACGCGCTCCGGCTCGAAGGGCAGCGAGGCGAGGTGGGTCTCGATCGAGCGCGCCAGCGCCTCGATATAGACGGGCTCGTCGTGATAGGCGGGCACGGTGCGCACCGCCGGCATCCAGCGCAGGCTGGTCAGGTGCTCGAAGAACTTGTCGTTCACCGTCGCCGTGGTGGAGGCCGAGTATTGCGGGTAGAGCGGGAAGCACAGGATGCGCTCGCAGCCGCGCTCGCGCAGCGCCTCCACGCGCTCGGCGATCGATGGGCTGCCGTAGCGCATGCCCCAGTCGATCACGACATCGGCCTCGCCGGCCATACGCTTGGCCAGCTTCTCCCCTTGCGAGCGGGTGAAGGTGCGCAAGGGGCTCTCGTTGCGCTCGCGGTTCCAGATCTGCTCGTAGGCGTGGCCGGACTTCTTCGGTCGCGTGTTGAGGACGATGCCGTAGAGGATCGGATACCAGGCCGCGCGCGGCCATTCGATCACGCGCTTGTCGGACAGGAATTCCCGCAGGTACCGCCGCATCGGCTTGAAGTCGGTGCCGTCGGGCGTGCCGAGATTGACCAGGAGCACGCCCACGCGCTTCGGCTTCACCGGCGGGTGGCCGGAGGGCAGTGGGCCGATGGCCGTGGCGTCGGCGGCGGGGCGGGGGCTGGTCAGCATGGGCGCAGGGATTCGCTCGGGTGGGCCGGAAGCGGCTGCGGCGGCGGACGCATGGGCCCGCCGCCGCAACCGGATATGGACAAAAGGCCCCGCGCGGGCAAGCGGACAAAGCGTCCGCCGCCTCGCGGTCAGGCCCGGCGCGAGAACTCGAAGCGGCTGCCGTTGGCGTCGACGCAGGCCAGCCGGTCCGCCGCCATCTGATTGCAGTTCACCGACATCTGCTGGTTGCGCGAGCGCGACCTGTAGATGATGCTCGCCTGGCTCGCGCCCATCTTGGTGTAGTTGCCCTCGGCCAGCACGGCGCCGGTCGCCGCCTCGCGCGAGGTGAAACGCCCGCCCGCGAAGGTCGCGGTGTAGGCCACGGGACCGCCCACCGACGACCACTCGCCCTCCAGGCCCGTGGCGCGGGGCGCCGCCGCCATCTGGGGGGGAGGGGCCATGCTCTGGCAGGCGGACAGGGCGAGAAGCGCCGCCGCGAGCGGAAGGACGGTGGAAAGCGAACGCATCGGCGACTCCGGGGCACGGACGGATGAAGTTGAAGGGAAGTCTAGGGCAGAAGCCGTACCGAGTCATGGTCGCGGCGCCGGCTTTCCTCAGCCGCGCGAGAGCGAACCCGCGAAGGCTTCCTCGCGCTTGGGCGCGATCACCGAATGGATGGTGCCGATCGTCTCGATGGATCGGATGCGCCCGTCGGTGGTGAAGGCGAACCAGTACACGGTGCTGCCGGTGACCAGCGATCCGTCGGTCTCGTCCTGGCGCGTCCAGTCGCAGCGGCTGGCGCCCTCGTCGTCCTCCACCACGATGCCGCGCAGCTTGTAGGAGATGTAGGTCGCCCGGCGCAGCAGCTCGTTGAGGAACGACTTGGCCTCGTCCTCGCCCTGCAGGCGGTACTCGCCTTCCATCCGGTTGAACCAGGGCGCGTCGATGATGCCGGCGTTGTTCCGGTTGGAGAACACGGCGCCCGGAGCGAAATGGCGCGCGATCGATCCGACGGAGCCGGCCATGGCCGCGTCCATGATCTCGCGTATGATGCTGTGCTTACGTTGGGCTTCGGTAAGAAACTCGCCCATCAGTCACTCCTCAAGTGCATCAAGCACTTGCGACGCAATGTTAGGGCGGGGAAAACGCATCGCCAGCGTCCAACGAAAAAGCCGCAGGTCATCCTGCGGCTTTTCCACTGCTGAGTATGGTCTCCTGACCTTAGCGGACGAGGATGTTCCGGAACTGCCAGGGATCCTTTTCGTCCAGATCCTCAGGGAAGAGGCCGGGACGGTCGGTCAGCGGGGTCCAGTCGGTGTAGTAGCCCTTCACCGGTCCGAGATAGGGGCGCTGCACCTCGAGGCAGCGGCGGTAGTCCATCTCGTCGGCCTCGACGATGCCCGCTTCCGGGTTCTCCAGCGCCCAGACCATGCCGGCCAGGACGGCCGAGGTGACCTGGAGGCCCGTGGCGTTCTGGTAGGGCGCGATGCGGCGGGTTTCCTCGAGGCTGAGCTGCGAGCCGTACCAGTAGGCGTTCTTCGCGTGGCCGTAGAGGAGGACGCCCAGCTCGTCGATGCCCTCGACCAGCTCGTTCTCGTCGAGCACGTGGTGCTCGGGCTGGATCTTGCCGGCCGCGCCGAACAGCTCGTGCAGCGACAGGACGGCGTCGTTGGCCGGGTGGTAGGCATAGTGGACGGTGGGGCGATAGGTCACCTCGTCGTCCTTGTTGCGGTGGGTGAAGTAGTCGGCGATCGAGATGGACTCGTTGTGCGTCACCAGGAAGCCGTACTGGGGGCCCGGCGTCGGGCACCAGGTGCGCACGCGCGTGTTGGCGCCCGGCTGCTCCAGGTAGATCGCCGCCTGGCAGCCCTTCTTGTGCGTCTTGGCGTTCTTGGGCATCCAGGTCTCGTGCGTGCCCCAGCCGAGCTCGGCCGGCTGCATGCCCTCCGAGAGGAAGCCCTCGACCGACCAGGTGTTCCAGAACACGTTGCGGGGCTTGGGCCGCGTGGCGACCTGCGTGTCGCGCTCGGCGATGTGCACGCCCTTGACGCCCGCCTTCTTCATCAGCTTGGCCCAGCCCTCGCGGTCGTCCGGGCCCGGCTCCTCGAAGTCCATGTTGGTGTCGCGCGCGATGTCGACCAGCGCCTGCTTGACGAACCAGGACACCATGCCCGGATTGGCGCCGCAGGTGGAGACCGCCGTGGTGCCGCCGGGATGCTTGCGCTTCTCCTTGCGCAGGGTCTCGCGCAGCGCATAGTTCGTGCGGTCGGCGTTCGACATGTTCTCGTCGAAGTAGAAGCCGAGCCAGGGCTCGACCACCGTGTCGATGTAGAGGACGCCGAGCTCGCGGCACAGGCGCATCAGGTCCACCGACCCGGTGTCGACCGACAGGTTGACGCAGAAGCCCTGGCCGCCGCCCTCGGTCAGAAGCGGGGTGAGAAGCTCGCGGTAGTTCTGCCGCGTCACGCCTTCCTGGATGAAGCGGATGCCGCGCTCGTCCAGAAGGTGCCGGCTCGTGTCGCGCGGGTCGATCACGGTGAACCGCGACCGGTCGTAGCGGAAGTGGCGCTCGATCAGGGGCAGGGTGCCGCGCCCGATGGAACCGAAGCCGATCATCACGATCGGGCCGGTGATCTCGGCGTGGACCGGGAAGTTCTCGTCTGCCATGGGGTCCCTTTCGGTCTGGACGTGTCTGGAAGCGCCGGGCTAGAGCAAGACGCTGTCAAATAAAAGGGGCTTGCTGCCCGGTCGGGCCCTGGCGCCCGCCCCGCGCGCGCCGATCCGATGGACCTTCCTCTCCCCCTTCGCGCCGCGATCGAGGCGGAACTCGCCGGAACGCCGTCGTCCGACCTCCAGAGGGCGGGCGAAACGCTGTCGACGCGCTACCGCGCCGAGACGCGCGACGGACGTCTCCACCTGTCGGACGACCTCTTCGCCAAGGCCTATGCCGCCGCGCGCCTCCCGGCGACCTACGCGGCCCTGCGCGCATGCCTCGACGCGGTGTCGGAGGCATTCCCCGCCTTCGCCCCGTCGAGCCTTCTCGACGTGGGGGCGGGGCCCGGAACGGCGCTCTGGGCGGGCGCCGACGCCTATTCCTCGCTCGCCGGGGCGACGTTGCTGGAGGCCTCCGACCCGATCCGACGGCTCGGGGAGCGGCTCGGCGAGGGGGCGTTCGGCTTCCGGCCCGAATGGCAGGCGGGCGATCTCTCCGGCGGGCTCGAGGGGCTCGCCGCCGCCGACCTCGTGACCCTGAGCTATGTCCTGGACGAGATAGAACCGGGAGCGATCGCGCCGCTCGCCGAGGCGCTCTGGGCGCGCACGCGCGGCGTCCTTCTGGTGGTGGAACCCGGCACACCGGCCGGCTGGCGGCGTATCCTGGCGGTACGCGACCGGCTGGTGGCGGCGGGCGCGCGCGTCGTCGCCCCGTGCCCGCACGCGGCGGCCTGCCCGGTCCAGGCGCCCGACTGGTGCCATTTCGCCCGGCGCCTGCCGCGCTCGCGCCTCCACCTTCGGGCCAAGGAGGCGGAGGTGCCGTTCGAGGACGAAAAGTTCGCCTATGTCGCCCTGACGCGCGGCGAGCCGGGCGGCGAAGCCTTCGCCCGCGTGCTCGCGCCGCCGCGCGCCGGCAGCGGCAAGGTGCGCGTGAGGCTGTGCCGGTCGGACGGCACGGCCGTGGAACGGCTCGTCACCAAGCGCGACGGCGAGGCGTTCCGCCGGGCGCGACGGGCCGACTGGGGCGACCGCCTGCCCTGCTGAGCGCCGGTCAGGCCGGCTGGTCCATCGCCTCCAGCTCGTCGATCAGCCCCGAGATCATCGCCAGTCCCCGGCTCCAGAAGGCGGGGTCGGCGGCGTCGAGGCCGAAGGGGCGCAGGAGCTCGGAATGGTGCTGGGTACCGCCCGCCCGCAGCATCGCGAAATACTTCTCCTGGAAGCCGTCCTCCGCCTTCTCGTAGACGGCGTAGAGCGAGTTCACCAGGCAGTCGCCGAACGCGTAGGCGTAGACGTAGAAGGGCGAGTGGATGAAGTGCGGGATGTAGGTCCAGAAGGTCTCGTAGCCTTCGCCGAGGCGCACGGCCGGGCCGAGGCTGCGCGCCTGCACCGCCATCCAGATCTCGCCGATGCGCTCGGCCGTCAGCTCGCCCCGGCGGCGCTCGGTGTGGATCTCGCGCTCGAACTCGTAGAAGGCGATCTGCCGGATCACCGTGTTGATCATGTCCTCCACCTTGGAGGCGATCAGGGTGCGCCGCTCGGCGGGCGTGGCGGCGCGCTCCAGCAGCGAACGGAAGGTCAGCATCTCGCCGAACACGGAGGCGGTTTCCGCCAGCGTCAGCGGCGTCGACGCCATCAGCGCGCCCTGGTCGGCCGCCAGGACCTGGTGCACCCCGTGGCCGAGCTCGTGCGCCAGGGTCATCACGTCGCGCGGCTTGCCGAGATAGTTGACGAGCACATAGGGATGCGCGCTCGGCACGGTGGGGTGGGCGAAGGCGCCCGGTGCCTTGCCGGGCCGCACGCTCGCGTCGATCCAGCCGCGCTCGAAGAAGCGGCCGGCGATCTCCGCCATGTCGGGCGCAAAGCCGCGATAGGCCGAGAGCACGGTCTCGCGCGCCTCGTCCCAGCCGATGTCGCGGCGCGAGGCGCCGGGCAGGGGGGCGTTGCGGTCGTAGAACTCCAGCGCGTCGAGGCCGAGCCAGCGGGCCTTGAGGGCGTAGTAGCGATGGGCGATCGCGGGGTAGGCGTCGGACACGGCCTCCGCCAGCGCGTCCACGACCTCGCGCTCCACGCGGTTGGCGAGGTGGCGGGAGTCGGCGACGTCCTCGAAGCCGCGCCAGCGGTCGGATATCTCCTTGTCCTTGGCCAGCGTGTTGGTGACCAGCGCGAAGGTGCGCAGGTTGCGCCGGAAGACGAGGCTGAGCGCGGCGCCCGCCTCGGCTCGCCTCGTGCGGTCGGGGTCCTGGAGACGGTTCAGCGTCTCCTCCAGCGCCAGTTCCTCGCCGCCCACCTCGAAGCGCAGCGCGGTCATGGTCTCGTCGAACAGCCGGTTCCAGGCGCCGTGGCCGGTGACCGACTTCTCCAGGAACAGCTCCTCCACCCGGTCCTCGAGCTGGAACGGCTTGTCGCGGCGCAGATCGACCACCCAGGGGCGGTAGTGCGCCAGCGCCGCGTCGCGCTCCATGGCGGCGTCCACCACGCCCTCGTCGATCCGGTTCAGTTCCAGCGCGAAGAACAGGAGCAGCGAGGAGATGTCGGTGACGCGCGCCTGCATGTCGCCGTAGAACTTGGCGTTGGCGGGCGAGGCCGTGTCGCCGGAATAGAGGAGCCCGGCATAGGAGACGAGCCGGCCGAGCCCTTCCTCGATCGCCTCGAACTCGGCGATCGCCGCGCCCAGCCCGTCCTCGCCGGTGGCGCCAGCCGCCTCGGCCAGCCGCCCCTTCCAGCGGGCCTGGAAGGCGCCGGCCCGCTGCGCCGCCTCGTCGAGGTCGCGCGCGATCTCGGGCGCATCGATGCCGGAATAGAGGTCGGCGAGGTTCCATTCGGGCAGGGCCCCGGCATCGGCGGGCGCGGTGCGCGGGGCGGTCGGCTGGACGGAACTCATGGACGGCGGACTCCGGCTCTGAACGGGCGCGGCACCATCGCGGCACCGGCTTCGGGCAAGGCATATAGGACAGGCCGCCCGCCGGCGCATCCCGCCTTTCCCCGGCGGAATCGAGCACCGCCGGGCGGGCGAATCGGCAGGCGGCCAACGAGCCTGGTCCGAATTTCACTGGGCGTTAACCAGATTCCTGTGTATTGGCGCGAAAGTAGACCATGTGTCATTTTCGTGCCGCACTCGTTTCCGATGACGCTCGTCGGCTTGATCGAGTTCATTTGCGAACTGATGGGGGACGTCCATCAGCGGGACGACGCACCGGGGGAAGTACCGTATGTTCGGATGGACCGAATGCGTCTCGCGACGCGCCTTCAAACGTGCGGCGGTCGTCCTGATGGGGCTGTTGGCCGCGACGGCGGCGCAAGCCGAGACGCGGACCCTGAAGCTCTACCACGTCCATCTCAAGGAAAAGACCGAGATCACCTACAAGCGTGACGGCAAGTTCCTGCCCGACGGCCTGAAGAAGGCCAACTGGGCGCTGCGCGACTGGCGCGAGAACAAGCCGACCACGATGGACCCCAAGCTGCTCGACCTCCTCTACGAGGCGCACAAGCAGTCGGGCTCGCGCGGCTACATCCACGTGATCGGCGGCTACCGCTCGCCCGGCACCAACAAGATGCTGCGCTCGCGCTCGTCGGGCGTGGCGGGCTCCAGCCTGCACATGTCGGGCAAGGCGGTCGACTTCTTCCTGCCCGACGTGCCTCTCAAGAAGGTGCGCGACATCGGCCTGCGCATGCAGCTCGGCGGCGTCGGATACTACCCGCGCTCGGGCTCGCCCTTCGTCCATTTCGACACCGGAAAGGGCCGCTACTGGCCGCGCATGAGCCGCAAGGAGCTGGCGTCCGTCTTCCCGAAGGGCAACACGATCCATGTGCCCGCCGACGGCAAGCCGCTGCCGGGCTACGAGACGGCGCTCGCCTCCTACAACAAGCGCAAGGGTGCGAACGACGTGCAGATCGCCTCCGCGTCGCGCTCGGGCGGCGGTCGCTCGCTGCTGGCGGCGATCTTCGGCGGCGGCGCGGACGAGGCGGAGGACGAGGCGGAGGCCACGGCGGCGCCCGTGGGCCGGACCCCGGCGCCGCGCCCGCAGGCCGCGCCCGAGCCCGCCGTGCAGGTGGCGGCGGTCCGGCCGGCCCGCGCCCTGCCGCCGGCCACGCTCCCCAACGGCGTTCCCATGCCCGAGCGCGACGCGTTCGACGGCTCCAGCCCGGTCCGTGCCGCGCCGCCCGCCGGCATCCCCGCCGAGACCGCGGTGGCCGCGCTGGTGCCGGCCCGCGTGCCGCTGCCGACCAGCGCGCCCGTGCGGCCCGACGCCGTGGATCCAGCGCAGACCCTGGTCGCCGCCCTGGAGGCGGAGGCCGCGCCGGTCGAGGCCGCTCCGGGCGCGCCCGCGCAGCTCGCCTACGCCGTGCCCACCCCGCGCGCCCGCCCGCCCTTCGAGGCCGTGCTGCGCGGCGAGCAGGCGGCCCTCCCGACGCCGCGCATGATCGGCGCCGAGCCCGATCTCACGCCCGAATCTATCATCGCCGCCGCGATGGCGGAAAGCGCGGCTGCGGCGGCTGGCACCGACGGCGCGAACCATCCGGCCGCCGTGCCCTCGCATCGGCCGGCAGCGGTGGCGGCGCTCGCGGCGACGCCCGTGCCGGCATCGTCCGGGCCGATCCGCCTCGCCTCGCTCGATACCGCCGCTTCCGGGACGGGCGGCGCGGTGCGCCGGACAGTATCCGCCAAGGGGGGGCGCGTGGTCGGCGACGAGGCGGCGATCGCGGCCGCCCGCCGCGCCGCCCAGCCGTCCCGCCGGATGATCGCCGAGCGCGTCGAGGTTGCATCGCTGATCTCGAACCCGGAGCGGCGGGCCCTGGAGCAGGACCTGCAGCGCCCCGTCGCCCACGGCCTGATCGGCAACCTGCCCGACGCGGTGTTCGCCCACGGCTTCTCGCGCAAGGACGGGGCGCCCGCGGCCTCCTCGCGCTTCGAGGGCAAGGCCGTGCACTTCATGCCGGTGCGCAAGATCAACTGAGCCGACGGATCCCGCCGGTTCTCGCCGAAGCAAGCGTCCACGCCGCCGCGCGGATGGTTGCTTCGGCCGATCGGCGGTCCGGGGCGAAGGTCGCGAAGTCATCCGCCCGTCGCGGCGTGTTCGTGCACCGGTTGCGGGAAGTTGATTTCGTACCGATGCCGTCCGCAAGGTGCCGGTTAACTGTGCGTTTCGAAAACCGCGCTTGACAAAGACCCGAGCGTTTCTCAGATACCGTATCAATCAACGTATGCGAACAGTTGCATCGACGGGCCTTGAAGACGATTCGCGTTTTCCTGCGCAATTGCCCCGTGCCCTTCACTTCGGCAACTGTTCCGCCTGATGATCGGATCGGATAAGAGATGGACGAGTCGAACCTGTCGGACGACAACGCCGGGCTGATGGAACTCACGGCCGAGGTCGTGGCGGCCTATGTGAGCAACCATTCGCTGCCGGTCTCCGATCTGCCCGCCCTGATCGCCGACGTCCACGGCGCCCTGGGAATGGCCGGCGCGCAGCCCGAGCCGCCGCCGGCCGAGAAGCCCAAGCCGGCCGTGTCGGTCAGGAAGTCCGTCACCGACGATTACATCGTCTGTCTGGAAGACGGAAAGAAGTTCAAGTCGCTCAAGCGCCACCTGATGACGCATTACAACCTGTCGCCCGAGGAATACCGCGAGAAGTGGGAGCTTCCGGCGGACTATCCGATGGTGGCGCCGAGCTACGCAGCGGCGCGCTCGCGCCTCGCCAAGCAGATGGGCCTCGGCCACAAGCGTCGGCGCGGCCGCTGATCGACCGCATCTGACTTTCGACTTGGTGACGCCTCCGGCTCCCCCGCCGGGGGCGTCGTCGCGTTCGGACCTTGCGGGCGTCGATGGCCCCGGCTCACGGAACCGTTCGGCGTTGCCGGGCTGCGCCTGCCGGGGGGGGGCCTTCGCTTCCGGTCGTTCGATCAGGCTCGAGGACGGTCGGCACGAAGCCGCCCACCGCGGCGACCGCCGTGCCGGCGCGGGAGCGCCACTCGCCCGCCGCCGTCGTGCCGATGCGGAGGCCGTTTCGCTGGTCCCGGCCTGCTGCGTGCAGGACCCGCTTCCCGGCGAGGTCTCGCGATGGCCGGGCGTTGCCCCCGCGCGCAGCCTCGCGACGATGCCCGTGTCGATCGTGTCCGGCCGGTCGGCGCGGATCGCGGCCGGAGCGCACCCCGCGCGGCGGCTGGCGGGAGGTCTTCTCGGCGGTGCACGTGGCGCGGGAAGTGTTCGTGGCGCCTGGCGGCCGGGGCGGGGCGCCTCGGTCAGCCGCGATGACGCAGCGCGTCCAGCACCACCTGGAACGCGGCGGAGGGCTGGCGGCGGTTCGGATAGTAGAGATGGTAGCCCGACCAGGGCGGGCACCAGTCGGCCAGCACCCGCACGAGGCGCCCGCTGTCGAGGTCGGGCCGCGCCAGGCCGAGGGGCATGTAGCCGAGCCCGTAGCCGTCCAGGCTCGCCGCCAGGACCTGGCGGATACCGTTGAAGGTCGCCTGGCCCGCCACCCGGACGCGCATCTCGCGATCGCCCTTCTCGAAGTCCCACACGTAGTTGCCGCCATGCGTCGGCAGCCAGAGGTTGATGCAGCGATGCGCGGCGAGATCCTGGGGAACCAGCGGCGGGTCGCGGCCCTCGAAATAGGCCGGCGCGCCCACCACGGCGTAGGCCTCGTCGGGAGCGATCCGGATCGCGATCATGCCCTCGGCGACCGTCTCGCCGAGGCGCACGCCGGCGTCGAACCGGTCGGCCACGATGTCGGTCAGGCCGTAGTCGGACACCACCTGGACCTCGATCTCGGGATAGTCGCGCAGCACCCGCGACAGCTTCGGCCAGATCACCGTGTCGATGGCGTAGTCCACCGCCGTGATCCGAACCATGCCCGCCGGCCGGCTGCCGAGGCCGGCCACCGCCACCAGCTCCTCCTCGATCTCGCGGAAGCGCGGCTCGAGGCTGGCGATCAGACGCTCGCCGGCCGGAGTCGGGCTGACGCTGCGCGTGGTGCGCGTCAACAGGCGCACCCCGACGCGTTCCTCGAGCTGGCGGACGGTGTGGCTCAGCGCCGACTGCGACACGCCGAGCTGCGCCGCCGCGCGCGTGAAGCTGCGCTCGCGGGCCACGGCGAGGAACGCCATCAGGCTGTTGACGTTCTCGCGCAGCATTCATGATCTCCGGTCATCGGACCATGCGGGTTTCGTCGGTCTACGGCAATCGCGGCGCTCCGTCCGAGGGCGGCTCCGGGCGAGGCGGCGCGCATTCATGTGCACCGCTCATAGGTTCTAGCGAACGGGGCCCCCTAATCGAACGCCTCCGGAGGTGTAGATAGGCGTCGAAACCGCCGCGGGGCGGCCTCGATCGAGGAGCGACCACCATGGATATCACCAAGAACGGTGCCAACCCTTCCGGCAAGGGGCCCGCCGACTGGTTCACGGGCAGCGTGCGCGTCGATCCGCTGTTTGCCGCCAACGAGGCGCGGCGCGGCGCTGGTGCCCTGGTGACCTTCGAGCCGGGCGCCCGGACGGCGTGGCACACCCATCCGGTCGGCCAGACGCTGATCGTCACCGCCGGCATCGGGCTGGTGCAGCGCGAGGGCGGCCCGATCCAGGAGATCCGTCCCGGCGACGTCGTGTGGTTCGAGCCGGGCGAGCGGCACTGGCACGGCGCGGCGCGCGACAACGCGATGAGCCACATTGCCATCCAGGAACACGAGGACGGCAAGGTCGTGGACTGGATGGAGCATGTCACCGACGACGAGTACGCCGCGCGGTGAGCCCGGCGAAGCCCGCCGCGCGCGAGCCCATCCGAACGAGGAGGAGACACCGATGAAGACGCTTCCCGCCGCCCTCGTCGCCCTGGCGCTCGCCGGCGCTGCGGCGCAGGCCGAGACGAGCACGATCTCGCCGAACGGTTCGCGCGCCTCCGCCAAGGGTGCCGATGCGAACTTCACGGGCTCGGTGATCGTGGATCCCCTCTACGCCCCCAACGAGCACACCGCCAACGGTGGCGGGCTCGTGACCTTCGAGCCCGGCGCCCGTTCGGCCTGGCACACCCATCCCGCCGGCCAGGTGCTGATCGTCACCCGCGGTCTCGGCTGGGTGCAGGAGGAGGGCGGCCGCAAGCGCGAGATCGGTCCCGGCGACGTGGTGTGGACCCCGCCGGGCGTGAAGCACTGGCATGGCGCGACGGCCGAGACCGCCATGTCCCACATCGCCATCACCAACGTCCGCGACGGCGAGAACGTCGCGTGGATGGAGCAGGTGGACGACGCGCAATACGCGGCCGACTGATACGACCCCTTCGCGGGCGGCGTGCCGCTCGCGCCTTTCGATACGACACGAGGATTGTGCCCATGTTCATCTGCGAAGGCTTCGCCACCCCGGCCGCCGATCAGCCCCTTGCCCCCTTCCGGTTCGAGCGCCGCGATGTCGGCGAGCGGGACGTCAAGATCGACATCCTGTTCTGCGGCGTCTGCCATTCGGACCTCCACCAGGCCCGCAACGACTGGCGGAACACCACCTATCCCTGCCTGCCGGGCCACGAGATCGTCGGCCGCGTGTCGGCGGTGGGCGCCGGCGTGACGAAGTTCAAGGTCGGGGACCTTGCCGGCGTCGGCTGCATGGTCGCCTCCTGCCAGGCCTGCGCGGCCTGCGCCGACGGCCTGGAGAACTATTGCCAGAACGGCTTTGTCGCGACCTACAACGGCGTCGAGCCGCAGACGGGCCGCACCACCTTCGGCGGCTATTCCGAGGCGGTCGTGGTGGACGAGGGCTTTACGCTTCGCATCCCCGAGAACCTCGAGCTCGCCGCCGTCGCGCCGCTCCTGTGCGCGGGCATCACCACCTATTCGCCGCTGCGCCACTGGGACGTCGGCCCCGGCCAGAAGGTCGGCATCGTGGGGCTCGGCGGCCTCGGGCACATGGGCGTCAAGCTCGCCCATGCGATGGGCGCCCACGTCGTGCTGTTCACGACCTCGCCCGGCAAGGCGGACGACGCCCGGCGGCTGGGCGCGGACGAGGTGATCGTCTCCACCGATCCCGCCCAGATGGGCGCGCACGGCGAGAGCTTCGATTTCATCCTCGACTGCGTGGCGGCCGAGCACGACGTCAACGCCTATCTCAATCTTCTCAAGCGCGACGGGACGATGTGCCAGGTCGGCGCGCCGGAACGGCCGCTGTCCGTGGCGGCCTTCTCGGTGATCTGGCGCCGGCGCAACTTCGCCGGATCGCTGATCGGCGGCATCGCGGAAACGCAGGAGATGCTCGACTTCTGCGCCGAGCACGGCATCGTCTCCGACATCGAGATGATCGACATCCACGACATCGAAGCCGCCTATGCGCGCATGCTGAAGAGCGACGTGAAGTATCGGTTCGTGATCGACATGGCGACGCTGAAGGACACCAGGCCAACCGCCTGATCCCCAGACGGCGCGGGACGGGGCGGGAGCGGCCCCGGCCCGTCGCGATCGAGCCCGCCCCGTCCGGACCCTCACGGGAAGCCGACCGGGGCGGGCGACCGCTCAGTTCATGCCGAGCGCCTGAAGGTAGAGGTCGAGGATCGCCTCCTGCTCGGCCCGCTCGTTTCGGTCCTGCTTGCGCAGCGACACGACCTTGCGCAGCACCTTGGTGTCGTAGCCGCGCGACTTGGCCTCGCCGTAGACGTCCTTCACGTCGTCGGCGATCTGCTTCTTCTCCTCCTCGAGGCGCTCGATGCGCTCCACGAAGGAGCGCAGCTCGTCGGCCGCGACGTTGGTTTCGGCAGCATTCTCGATCGTCTGGGACATGGGTCTAGCCTGATGAAGCGGCGGGCCGGGAAGCGTCCGCCTGATGGATGTGTCGGCGCGGGGGTCGGATCCGCGGGGCGGCCTCAGGCGCCCCGGTGCCCGGCACGGCGCCCTGCCTGGGGATCGACGGCGGGCAGGACGGCGCTGGGCATGGGACGGACCTCGTATCGGGCGACGGAGCGAAGCCGCCCGCGCGGGCGTCGGCTTCCCCTTCGATGACGCCGAATGGTTACCCGAGGGTTACCTCCACCTCAATCGTGCGCGCGCGCGCCGGAGAAGGCGGCCTGCGCGTCTGCGCTCGCCTCGCGCTGGTGCAGCGCGCGCCATTCGTCGTAGGGCATGCCGTAGACGATCTCGCGCGCCGCCTCCTTGGTGAGCGGCGCCCCGGCTTCGGCCGAGGCCTCGGCATACCAGGTCGACAGGCAGTTGCGGCAGAAGCCGGCAAGGTTCATCAGGTCTATGTTCTGGACGTCTGGGCGCGCGCGCAGATGGTCGCGCAACCGCCGGAAGGCGGCGGCCTCGAGCTCGGTCGTCGTTGGGGCACGGTCCATGGTCGGCTCCTGGTCTTGGCGTCGCCGTTCGATATCGCCCCGCCGCCGCCGGCCCGCAAGCCGGCCCCGCCGCGCGATCGCATCGATTTAATAAAAAGTGGCGCCGTTGGGCCGCCCCGCCTTTGACAGTTTTCCTGACTATGCGAGAAGGGCCCGCCGCCGTCCTTATCCAAAGGGTCGCCCATGCTGTCCTGCCCGATCCTGGGTCTGCAATCCCCGATCGCCGCCGCCGCTCTCGCCCTGGCCCTCTCCGCCTTCGCCGCCCCGTTCCTGAGCACCGACGCGCACGCGGACTTCCGCGTCTGCAACGGGACGCAGGCGCTGGTGGGCGTCGCGGTCGGGCAGCGAACGGCGGAAGGCTGGGTCAGCGAGGGCTGGTGGCGCATCCCGGCGACGACGTGTCGCTCCGTCATCGAGGGCGAGCTGCAGTCGCGCTACTATTACATCTACGCCGAGGACGCCGAGGGCCTCGGGCGCTGGGCGGGCGACATCGACATGTGCATCGCCGAAAACGAGTTCAAGATCGTCGGAGTCAAGGACTGCTTCGCCCGCGGGTTCCAGAAGATGGGCTTTCGGGAGTACGACACCGGCGGACAGGGCAGCTGGATGGTCCAGCTGACGGAAGCGGCACGCGAGGGGACCGACAAGCCATGAAACGCAATCGCCGCGTGAAGATTCTCGCAACGCTCGGGCCGGCCTCGTCCGACGAGGCGATGATCCGCAAGCTGCACGAAGCGGGCGCCGACGTCTTCCGCATCAACATGAGCCACACCGACCACGACACGATGCGAGAGCTCGTAGCGCGCATCCGCCGGGTCGAGGCGGCGGTGGACCGGCCGATCGGCATCCTCGCCGATCTCCAGGGTCCCAAGCTGCGCGTCGGCAAGTTCGCCGAAGGCAAGGTGGACCTCCAGCCCGGCGACATCATCACCCTGGACGACAATCCGGAGCCGGGCGACCGCAACCGCGTCTACCTGCCCCATCCCGAGATCCTCCAGACCGTCCAGCCGGGCCACCGCCTGCTGATCGACGACGGCAAGCTTCAACTCCGCGCGCTGAAATCGACCGGCACCGCGATCCGCTGCGAGGTCGTCGCGGGCACGCGCATCTCCGACAAGAAGGGCGTCAGCCTGCCCGACACGCTGCTCACCAGCGGCGCGCTGACCGACAAGGACCGGCGCGATCTCGACGCGGTTCTGGAGGCCGAGGTCGACTGGCTGGCGCTGTCCTTCATCCAGCGGCCGGAGGATCTCGCCGAGGCGCGCAAGCTCTCGCGCGGGCGCGCCGGCCTCCTGTCCAAGATCGAGAAGCCGCAGGCCGTGGAGCGGCTCGACGAGATCATCGAACTGTCGGACGCGATCATGGTCGCGCGCGGCGACCTCGGCGTCGAGATGCCGCTGGAGCAGGTGCCCGGCATCCAGAAGCGCATCACGCGCGCGGCGCGGCGCGCCGGCAAGCCGGTGGTGGTCGCCACTCAGATGCTGGAATCGATGATCACCGCCCCGGTGCCGACGCGCGCCGAGGTGTCGGACGTGTCGATCGCCGTGTTCGAGGGCGCGGACGCGGTGATGCTGTCGGCCGAATCGGCGGCCGGCGCCTATCCGATCGAGGCCGTCCAGACCATGGACCGCATCGCCGTCGAGGTGGAGAAGGACCCGCTCTATCCCGGCATCATCTTCGCCCAGCGCCCCGCGGCCGAGGCGACGGGCGCCGACGCCGTGTCGCTGGCGGCGCGCCAGATCGCCGAGACGCTGCAGGTGGCGGCCATCGTCACCTACACCTCGACCGGCACGACCGGCCTGCGCACGGCGCGCGAGCGCCCGCAGATCCCGATCCTCGCCCTGTCGCCGATCGAGGCGACGGCGCGCCGGCTCAGCCTCGTCTGGGGCCTGCACTGCGTGGTCACGGAGGATGCGTTCGACATGGAGGACATGATCAACCGCGCCTGCCGCCTCGCCGTCCAGCAGGGCTACGCGCGCGTCGGCGAGCGGGTCACCGTGACGGCCGGCGTGCCGCTGCGCACGCCCGGCGCCACCAACATGATCCGCATCGCCTATATCGGCTCCGACGGCCTCTCGGCCGTCTGACCGACGGTCCGCCGCCCGGCGGACTCCCGATGCCTCAGGCCGGCTGGCCGGACAGTTTCTCGGCCAGCCGCGCCGCCGCGTCCTGCGCGGCCTTCATGGTCGGATACACGGCGAGCGCGCGCCCGTAGGCTTCCAGCGCCTCGCGATCCCGGCCCAGCTCCTCCAGCATCGCGCCCAGCCCCGCCAGCGCGCCGAAATGGCGCGGCTCGCGCCGCAGCGTCTCCTCGACGTCGGCCATGGAGCGCGCGTAGTGGTTCTGCGTGTAGTGCAGCGTGGCGCGCCGGTTGTAGGCTTCCGCGAAGTCGGGATCGAGAACGATCGCCTGGTCCACCAGGTCGAAAGCGGCGGCCGCGTCCTTGCGGGCGATGGCCTGCGTCGAGCGCAGCAACAGGAGATCCACCGTGGCGCTGCCGCTCTCCAGCCAGGCGGCCTGGATGCGGTTGGCGATCGCCGTCGCCTTCTCGGCGTCGGGCTCGCGCTTCAGTTCGGCGAACAGGCGGTCGAGTCGCGCCTGCGGCGTCTCGTCGGCGGCGGGTGCCTCAGGCGGCACCTCAGGCGGCGTCGCGACGCCGGGCGGCGGGGCGTCCTGCGCGCGGGACGGCGCGCCGCCCGTCGCCAGCACGAGCGTGGCGAGAAGGGCGGGGGCCGCGATACGGGCAGGGCGGAAACGAAGAAAGGCGCGCATGCGACGAGCTTAAGTCGTCGCGGCGCGCCTTCCAAACGATTTCGTCGGGCCGCGCGGTGCGGCCCGGTGCGTCAGCCCTGACGCGCCTTGTAGCGCGGGGCGAGCTTGTTGATGATGTAGATGCGGCCCTTGCGGCGAACCAGGCGGTTGGCGCGGTGGCGGCCCTTGAGGGACTTCAGCGAGTTCTTGATCTTCATGGCTTCGACCGTCGATTGCGAGGCGACGATCGGGCCCAGTCCCATTCCGCCGCATAATGAAAAACGCGCCGTTGGGGGGCGCGTCGACCTGGGGGTGGCAATAGCGGCAGGCGGGGTGCGATGTCAACCATGTGACCGCGCCTCGCCTGCCGTTTCAGATCCCTTTTCGCGGCGCGAGCCGCGTCGCGTGGCCCATCTTGCGGCCGGCCCGCGCCTCTCGCTTGCCGTAGAGGGTGACGAGCGTGCGCGGCTCGGCCAGAAGCGCCGCGGCCCGCTCCACCTCGGACCCGATCAGGTTCTCCATCACGCAGTCCGAATGGCGCTCGCCGGAGCCGAGCGGCAGGCCCGCCACCGCGCGCACGTGCTGCTCGAACTGCGACACCGTGCAGGCGGCCTCGGTCCAGTGGCCCGAATTGTGGACGCGGGGCGCGATCTCGTTGACCAGAAGCGCGCCGTCCGCCGCGACGAAGAACTCCACCCCGATCACGCCCACGTAGCGCAGCCGGTCGAGGATCGCGCGCGCCGTGGCGACCGCCGCCTCGGCGGACGCGTCCGCGACCTCGGCCGGCACGGTGGAGCGGCTGAGGATGCCCATGCGATGGACGTTCTCGGCCGGGTCGAAGGCCTGGAACCCGCCGTCCTGACCGCGCGCGGCGATCACCGAGATCTCGCGCACGAACGGCACCTTGCGCTCCAGGATGGCGGGCACCGAGCCCAGGCTCTCGAACACGTCGTCGTGCGGGCCGCCGGCCGCGATGGTCGCCTGGCCCTTGCCGTCGTAGCCGAGGCGGCGCGTCTTGAGGATGCAGTCGCCCCCGAGGTCGAGCAGCGCGTGGTCGAGCTCCTGCGGGTCGTCCACCGCGCGCCAGGGCGCGGTGGCGATGCCGATGCCGTTCAGGAAGGCCTTCTCCACGACGCGGTCCTGCGCCACCTCCAGCGCCTCGATGGGCGGATGGACGGGTGTGGCCGTGCCCAGCGCGCGAAGCGGCGCCACCGGCACGTTCTCGAACTCGTAGGTCACGACGTCGCTGCGTTCGGCCAGCGTGCGCAGCGCGGCGAGGTCGTCGTAGGCGCCGCGCACGAGTTCGTTGGCGACCTGCGCCGCCGGGCAGTCGGGATCGGGGTCGAGCACTAGCGTGCGGAAGCCGAGGCGCGCGGCGGCGGACGCCAGCATGCGGCCGAGCTGGCCGCCGCCGATGATGCCGATGGTGGAGCCGAAGGGGAGGGGGGCTGTCATGCGGACCGCCTGGATGCGGGGGAGATCAATGCGCGGGCGTCGCGTCGTCGACGGGGCGCTCGGCGACGGCTTCGCTCTGGCGCGCGCGCCAGGCGTCCAGCCGCGCGGCGAGCGGGGCGTCGCCGAGGGCGAGCACGCTGGCGGCCAGCAGCGCGGCGTTCACCGCGCCGGCCCGGCCGATGGCGAGCGTGCCGACCGGGATGCCGGCGGGCATCTGGACGATCGACAGGAGGCTGTCCTGGCCCGACAGCGCCCGGCTTTCCACCGGAACGCCGAAGACCGGCAGCGGCGTCATCGAGGCCGCCATGCCCGGCAGGTGCGCGGCGCCGCCCGCGCCCGCGATCACCACCTTGAAGCCCCGCTCGCGCGCGCCCTTGGCGAAGGCGACGAGGCGGTCGGGCGTGCGGTGGGCGGACACGATCAACGCCTCGTGCGCGATGCCGAGCGCGTCCAGCGTCTCGGTGGCGTGCCGCATGGTGGCCCAGTCGGACTGGCTGCCCATGATCACGGCGACCGCGGGCGCGCTCATGCGATGATGTCCGGCAGGACCTGGTCCTCGAGGTCCTGGAGGCGGTCCTTGATCAGGAGCTTCTTCTTCTTCATGCGCTGGATCTGCAGCCGGTCGCAGCCGGTGATCTCCATCGCCTCGATCGCCGCGTCGAAATCTGAATGTTCCTGGCGCAGCCTGGCGAGCTGCAGCCTGAGTTCGGCCTGTTCCTGATCCGCCACCCCGGTCCCCTCGAACGCGAAACCCCCGCGCCGCGGCGCCCGGTCGGCGGGCCGCGGCATCACAAAAAATCGACCCGGAACCGGCCCCGGCGGCAAGTCCTTCCAACCGCTCGGGAACGGGCGCTTCGACCCCGTCCTTTGGATATCAGGACGGCGGGAAATTAAAAACCCGGGTCTTGAACCCCATTCGACAGCTCAAACCTTATGTGACACCTTCATGGCGTCCACGACGGTCCGGTCGTCCGGACGTCGATGGAGGCGGAAAACCCAAAGGAGCTCAAGAATGTCCTTGGATGCCCATCTCGCGACCCTGGAGCAGCGCCATTCGGCCCTCAACGAGGAGATCGCATCGGCCCACACCAAGCCGGCCATGAGCGATGCGGAACTACAGGAACTGAAGCGGCGCAAGCTGGTCCTCAAGGACGAGATCGAGCGTCTGCGCCATTCGGCCCACTGACGATCCACGAGCATTCCCCGGCGCGGCCTTCCCAGGCCGCGCCCTCCGATCCGCGCGCGCCCTTGTAGTCTCGCCGCAATCGGTATCTACAGCAGCCCGCCGGCCCGACCGGCCCGTTCCGCCCGCTGCGCAGATGTTTCCATGATCGACGACGACCGTATCCGCCCCCGACTGGTCCTGGCGACGACCCTCCTGCCGGACGGCGAGGCCGGCGAGACCGCGCTTCGCGAGGCGCTGGACGCGGGCGACGTCGCCTCCGTGCTGATCGACCCCGCCGACCGCCAGCCGGGGCCCTTCCAGGACTTCGCCGAGCGCCTCGTGCCGGTGATCCAGGCGGCGGGCGCCGCCGCGATCGTGGCGGGCGACACGCGCTGCGCCGGCCGCGTGCGCGCCGACGGGTTCCACGATCCCTCCGGCAGCGTGCCGGCCCTGCGCGAGGCGGTCGGCCGGTTCGCGCCCCGCCTGATCGTCGGCGCCTCGGGCTTCACCACGCGGCACGACGCGCTGGAAGCCGGCGAGTGCATGCCGGACTACCTCTTCTTCGGAAAGCTCGGCGCCGACGCCGCGCCCGAGCCCCTGCGCCGCAATCTCGAACTGGCCGAATGGTGGGCCTCGATCGTCGAGATTCCGTGCATCGTGCAGGGGGGCTCGGATCTTGCGAGCCTGCCGGCCGCGGTCGCGACGCGGGCCGAGTTCATCGCCCTGTCCAGCGCCGTGTTCGCCGACCTCGCGCTCGCGGGCGAACGGGTCCGGGCCGCCGAGCGGCTGATCGATGCGGCGATGGAGGAGGCCGCGGCATGAGGCGACTGGCGCTTCTCCTGGCGCTCCTGTCCGCCACGCCCGCCGCGGCGCAGGATCCGCCGGCCCCCGCGGCGCCCGCCGCCGGCCTCGAGGTGCCCCCGCCGCCCTTGTCGTCCAACCTCCTGCCGACCCCGGTGGCCCGCGCGAACGACGACGGTGCCGCTCCGGGCGCGCCGTCCGCCAGCGCCCAGGCCTACGGCGCCTTCCAGCGCGGCTACTACCTTTCGGCCCTGCGCATCGCCGAGCCGCTCGCCAATCTCGGCGACCCGGCGGCGCAGACCCTGCTCGGCGAGATCTACGGCCGCGGGCTGGGCGTCCCGCGCGACGAGACCGAAGCGGCCCGCTGGTACGGGATCGCCGCCAAGGCCGGCGTGCCGGAGGCGCAGTTCCGCTACGCCATGCTGCTGATCGAAGGGCGCGCCGTGCCCCCCGACGACGCGACGGCACGCGACCTGATGAAGGCCGCCGCCGATGCCGGCAATCCGCTGGCCGCCTACAACTACGGCCAGATGCTGATCCGCGCCTCGCCCACCGGCGGCTTCACCGAGGCGGCCGCCTATTTCCGCAAGGCGGCCGAATCCGGCCTTCCCGACGCGCAATACGCCCTGTCGCAGCTCTACGCCTACGGCCGGGGCACGCAGAAGGCCGACGACGCGGAGGCGCGCCGCTGGCTCGCCGAAGCGGCCAAGGGCGGCAGTGACACCGCGCAGATCGAGCTCGGCATCTGGCTGATCAACGGCCGCGGCGGCCCCGCCGATCCCCTGGAGGGCTTCCGCTGGCTCAAGGGCGCGGCCGAGCGCGGCAACCCGATCGCGGTCAATCGCATGGCCCATCTCTACAAGGACGGCGTGGGAACCCCGCGCGACCGTGGGCAGGCCGCGATGTGGACCGTGCTCGCCCGGCGCGCCGCCAATTCGGACGCCACGCTGGACGGCTGGTTCCGCGACCTGCCCGACGCGGAGCAGAAGGCGGCGCTGGAGGCGGCCAACCGCTTCCGCGCCGGATGACGCACGGGGCTTGAACCCACCGTTCAAGTGTGGTTGTGAGGCGCCCGTTCTCCATTTCGTCCCGCGCCGCCCTCGGTTGCGGGCACAAGGCACGCGGCCCCGCGCCGCCGCCGGTTCTTTCGATCGCTATCAGGAAAGTTGAAGCCATGGCCCGTTCGGCGCTGATGAACGTGATGACGCAGGCCGCGATGAAGGCGGGCCGCTCGCTCACGCGCGACTTCGGCGAGGTGCAGAACCTCCAGGTGTCCATGAAGGGGCCGGCCGACTTCGTCAGCCACGCCGACCGCAAGGCCGAGGAGATCGTCTTCCAGGAACTGTCGCGCGCCCGGCCGGACTGGGGCTTCCTGATGGAGGAGCGCGGCGCCGTGGAGGGCCGCGACCCGCAGCACCGCTGGATCGTCGATCCGCTGGACGGCACCACCAACTTCCTGCACGGCATTCCGCAGTTCGCGATCTCGATCGGCCTGGAGCGCGACGGGCAGATCGTGGCCGGCGTGATCTTCAACCCGGCGAGCGACGAGCTCTACTCCGCCGAGCGGGGCGGCGGCGCCTTCCTGAACGACCGCCGCATCCGCGTCGCCGCGCGCTCCAAGCTGGCCGAATGCGTGGTGGCGACGGGCATTCCCCATCTCGGCCACGCAGACCACGCGCGCTACCTCTTCGAGGCGCGGCAGATGATGGGCGAGACGGCCGGCATCCGGGCCATGGGCTCGGCGGCGCTCAACCTCGCCTATCTGGCGGCCGGCCGCATCGACGGCTTCTGGGAGCATTCGCTCCAGCCCTGGGACGTGGCCGCCGGCTCGATCCTGGTGCGCGAGGCGGGCGGCTTCGTCACCCATTCGGACGGCTCGGCCTTCGAGTTCGCCGAGGGCGATCTCGCCTGCGGCAACGAGCTCGTGCACCGGGCGCTGGTGGCGGCGCTGAAGAAGGCGAGCACGGCCATGCGCGGCGGGGCGAAGCCCCGGACCGAGCCGGCCGAGCCGAGCGAGGGCTGAGGCGGCCTAACGTGTTGCGCGTGGCGCGCTTTCCGCGAAAAAGCGATTTGCAGCGCGCCGCGTCTCCGCTAGCTTCCCCGCCAGCCAGCGAGTTCGCCAAGCGGGTGCCGTACCGATGCAGGTTCTGAGTTCATCCCCCGACGGCCGCCCCATCCCGCATGGGGGCCCGGACCGGTTTTCCAGCCCCCTGGTCTTCCTGTGGGCCATGCTGGTTTTCCTGGCCCTGGCCGGCTTCGTGGCGATGATCCTCGGCCGGCAGGTGATCCAGGCCTTCTCCACCAATCCCGGCCTCAACGGGCTGATCCTCGGGGTCCTGGCGGTCGGCATCCTTCTGGCGCTGCTCCAGATTCTCCGTCTGGCGCGCGAGGCCCGCTGGCTCAACGCGCTGCGCGACAACGACCGCGAGCGCCGCGCCCGCGCACCCGTGCTGCTGGCGCCGATGGAGGCGATGGTCGGGCACGGCGCGATGCCGAGCAGCCTGCCGGCGTCGTCGGTGCGCGCGATCCTGGACTCGGTCGGCGGGCGCCTCGACGAATCGCGCGACGTGTCGCGCTATCTGGTCGGCCTCCTCGTGTTCCTGGGCCTTCTCGGCACGTTCTGGGGCCTTCTCACCACGATCGGCTCGATCTCCTCCACGATCCAGTCGCTGGATCCGGCCGCCGGCGATGCGGCGACGGTGCTCGATTCGGTGAAGTCCGGCCTGTCGGCCCCGCTCTCGGGCATGGGCACGGCGTTCTCGTCCTCGCTGTTCGGCCTGTCGGGATCGCTCGTCCTCGGCTTCCTCGACCTACAGGTCGGTCGGGCGCAGAACCGGTTCTACACCGAGCTGGAGGACTGGCTCGCCACGGTGGCGGTGGAGGGCGGTCTGCCGATGCCGGCGATCGTCGCGCCCGAAGGGGCGGCGGTGGGCTCCAGCGGCGAGGAGTTCCGCCTCCTGTCCGACCGCATCAACCGCCTGGTGCTGGAGCATTCGACCAGCCCGCGCACCAGCGCCGCCATGGCCAACCTCGCCGAGAGCATCCAGGGCCTCGTCCAGCACATGCGCGGCGAGCAGCAGACGCTTCGGGACTTCGTGGAGGCGCAGGCCAACGAGCAGCGCGAGATGCGGCGCGTCCTGGAGCGGCTGAACCGGTCGCTCTCCGAGATCGAGCGGAACTGAGGCCGTGGCGCTCGGGCGCGGTCGCCGGCTGCGGCGGGACATCGATTACTGGCCGGGCTTCGTGGACGCGCTGTCCACGCTGCTCCTGGCCATCATGTTCCTCCTGTCGGTCTTCGTGATCGCGCAGTTCCTGCTCAGTCGCGACCTGTCGGGGCGCGACACGGTGCTCGACCGGCTGAACTCGCAGATCGCCGAACTCAACCAACTCCTCGCGCTGGAGCGATCCAATTCCACCGACTTCCAGGACCAGATCGCCGCGCTCCAGGCCTCGCTGGCCGGCGCCGAGACCGAGCGCACCCGTCTCCAGGCGGCGCTGGACGGCGAACGGGCGGGGGCGGGCGGCGGTGGCGCCGCGCCCGCGGTCGGCGAGCTCCAGGCGCAGGTGGAATCGGAGCGGCAGGTCTCGGCCCAGGCGCGCACGCAGATCGACCTCCTGAACCAGCAGCTCTCCGCGCTGCGCCAGCAGATCGCGGCGCTGGAGGATGCGCTCGGCGCGTCCGAGAGCCGCGACCGCGAATCCCAGACGCAGATCGCCGATCTCGGGCGCCGGCTCAACGTGGCGCTCGCCCAGAGGGTGCAGGAGCTGGCGCGCTACCGCTCCGACTTCTTCGGCCGCCTGCGCGAGATCCTGGCCGACCGCGACAACATCCGCATCGTCGGCGACCGCTTCGTCTTCCAGTCGGAGGTGCTGTTTCCCTCGGGTGCGGACATCCTCCAGCCCGCCGGGCGCGACGAGATGGAGAAGCTCGCCGAGGCGATCATCCAGCTCAACCGCGAGATCCCGTCCGACATCAACTGGATCATCCGCGTCGACGGCCACACGGACAACGTGCCGATCAGCGGCGGCCGCTTCACCGACAACTGGCAGCTTTCCACCGCGCGCGCGGCGGCGGTGGTGCGCTTCCTGGTGCAGGCGGGCGTGCCGGCCAACCGCCTGGCGGCCACCGGCTTCGGCGAGTTCCAGCCGCTGGTGATGGGCGACACGCCGGAGGCGCGCGCCCGCAATCGGCGGATCGAGCTGAAGCTCACCGAACGATAGAGGGCCGAGGGGCCCTCGTCAGCGGCGCCCCATCTCGTCCCGGACGAGGCGCCCGAGGCGGGGGATGCCTTGCGTCACCGCGCGCTCGTCCGCCAGCGTGAACGACAGGCGCAGCGTGTTGCGGCCCGAGCCGTCGGCATGGAAGGCGCTGCCGGGCACGAAGGCGACGCGTTCCTCCGCGACGGCGCGGGCGAGCAGTGTCGCCGTGTCGATGCCCTCGGGAAGCGTGACCCAGACGAACATGCCGCCCTGGGGCCGGCTCCATTCGACGCCGGCCGGCATCGCCGCCTCCAGCGCCGCGAGGATCGCGTCGCGCCGCGCGCCGTAGACCTGCCGGACCTTCTCGACCTGGGCCGCGTAGCTGGTCTCGGCGACGCGGTGGATGGCCATCTGGTTGATGGAAGGGCTGTGGAGGTCGGCCGCCTGCTTCATCAGCACGAGCTTCTCCACGATGCGACGCGGCGCGCAGATCCAGCCCATGCGAAGGCCGGGTGCAAGGATCTTGGAGAACGAGCCGCAGTAGATCGTGCGGGCCGCGTCCAGGCCGCCGGAGCGGGCGCAGTCGAGCGCCGCGATCGGCGGCACGGGGTCGCCCTCGTAGCGCAGCGCCTGATAGGCGGCGTCCTCGATCACGGCGATGTCGAGCTCGGCGGCGAGGTCCAGCACCGCCTCGCGCTGTGCCAGGGTCAGCGTCTCGCCGGTGGGATTGGCGAAGTCGGGCACGAGATAGGCGAACTTGGCGCGCCCGCCGGCCTTGGCGGCGGCCTCGGCATAGGCGGCGGGCGTGGTGTTGCCGCCTTCGGGGGCCAGGCGGTCGTAGGTCGGCTCGTAGGCGTTGAAGGCCTGGAGCGCGCCGAGATAGGTCGGCCACGCGACCAGCGCCGTGTCGGCGGGCGACAGCATCAGCTTGCCGAGATAGTCGAGCCCCTGCTGCGAGCCGGAGGTGATGAAGACGTTGCCCTCGTCGCAGGGAACGCCGAGCGTTGCCATGTGCGCGGCGAGCCAGCGGCGCAGCGGCAGGTAGCCCTCGCTCACCTGGTACTGCAGGGCGGCGTCGGCCTGGGCGCCGCCGAGGACGTCGGCATAGGCCTGGCGGAAGGCCTCGTGCGGAAACAGCGCGGGGTCGGGGATGCCACCGGCGAAGGAGATGATGTCCGGTTGGTCGAGGAGCTTCAGGAGTTCCCGGATTTCCGATGCCTTCATGCGGCTGGAGCGGGTGGCGAACAGGTCGGTCAGGGTCATGGACATCCTCCTGCGCGTCCTTCACCACATGCGCGGAGAATATGTCAACAATGCTGACCTATTTTCTTTTCGGCGGGTGGCCCGGACGCCTATTCGGCAGCGCCCCGCAGGGCCGCCTCCGCTGCGCCGAACTGGAGCCGCGCAAGGCGCGCATAGGCACCGTCCGCCGCGATCAGGCTGGCATGGGTGCCTTCCTCGACGATCCGTCCGCCGTCCACCACCAGGATGCGGTCGGCCTTCAGGATGGTGGCGAGACGGTGGGCGATCACCAGCGTGGTGCGCCCGCGCATCAGCCCGTCCAGCGCGGTCTGGACCAGCCCCTCGCTCTCGGCGTCGAGCGCCGAGGTGGCCTCGTCCAGGAGCAGGATCGGCGCGTCGCGCAAGATGGCGCGGGCGATCGCCACGCGCTGGCGCTGGCCGCCCGACAGGGTGACGCCCCGCTCGCCGACCGTCGTGTCGAACCCGTCCGGCAGGTGGCGCACGAAGGGCGTGACCAGCGCCGCCTCGGCCGCCGCCTCGATCTGCGCGCGCGTGGCGTCCGGCCGCCCGAAGGCGATGTTGGAGGCGAGCGTGCCGGCGAAGATCGTGACGTCCTGCGGCACCAGCGCGATGCGCCGGCGCAGCGCATGGAGCGCGACGCGGCGGATGTCGACGCCGTCCACCAGGATGCGACCGGCGGCCGGGTCGTAGAAGCGCTCCAGAAGCGCGAACACGGTGGACTTGCCCGCGCCCGACGCGCCGACGAGCGCCACCGTCTCGCCCGGACGGACCTCGAACGAGAGGCCCCGCAGCGTCGCGCGCCCGGGGCTCGTCGGATAGTGGAACGCGACGTCCTCGAAGCGCACCGCGCCGGTGGGAACAGCCGGAAGCGATACCGGGGAGGCGGGATCGGCGATCTCCGACCGGTCCTCCAGGAGTTCGGACAGGCGCTCCGTCGCGCCGGCCGCCGCGGTCAACTCGCCCCAGACCTCGGAAAGCTGGCCGAGGCTGGAAGCGGCGAACACGGCGTAGAGCAGGAACTGCCCGAGCGTGCCGGGCGTCATCGTTCCGCCGATCACCTGTTGCGCGCCAACCCAGAGCACGGCGACGATCGAGGCCGTGACGAGGAAGATCGCGAAGGCCGTGAGCCCGGCGCGGGCGGAGACCGAGCGGCGCGCGGCCTCGAAGGCGTCCTCCACGGCGGCGTCGAAGCGCGCGCGCGCCTCGCCCTCGGCGGTGAAGGCCTGCACGGCACGCACCGAACCGATGGCCTCGCCGGCATAGGCGCCGGCGCCGGCCAGGACGTCCTGCGCGGCGCGCGAGCGAGCCCGCACGCTGCGCCCGAAGGCGACCAGCGGCAGGACGATCAGCGGGATCGCGCCCAGGACGATGGCGGACAGGCCGGGGCTCGTCACCACCATCATCGCGGCGGCGCCCACGAACAGGATCGAGTTGCGCAGCGCCAGCGAGGCCGTGGCGCCCACGGCGGACTTGATCTGCGTCGTGTCGACGGTGAGGCGCGAGACGATCTCGCCCGAGAGGTTGCGGTCGTAGAAGGCGGGGGAAAGGGTCAGGACATGGGCGAACACGTCCCGCCGCAGCGCCGCCACGACGCGCTCGCCGATGGTGATGACGAAGTAGTAGCGGCCGGCGCTCGCCAGCGCGAGCACCAGGGCGAGCACCGCCAGCATGCCGAAATAGGAGTTCACGAAGGCCGTATCGGCCGAGGCGAAGCCGTGGTCCACAACGCGCCGCACGGCGAGCGGCAGGGACAGCGTGGTCACGGACGCGAGCGCCAGGAAGAACAGTGCCGCCGCCACGTGGCCCTTGTGGCGGACCATGTAGGGCCACAGGCGGGCCAGCGGCTTCAACGTGCGGCGGGGCGCCCCGCCGCCGGCCTTTTCGGCGGTTCCGTTTCGCAAATCGGCTGCCCCTTGCGGCCGCCCGGCGGCCCTTGTGCGCTATCGGGGCCTGATGTATAGGCTCGCCCTTGAATTTGAAAGCGATCGCGCTCCTCATTCCGGTCCTTGGTCGAAATGTCCACCCGGCGCCCCTGCCGGCGGGCTGCTTCCATGGCCCTCAGTGGGTGCGAGCGCGAAAGCCTGGGAAACGAGCGATGAAGCAGAACATCCACCCCGACTACCACACGATCACCGTCGTGATGACCAACGGCACCGAGTACCAGACGCGTTCGACCTGGGGCGCCGAGGGCGACAAGCTGAATCTCGACATCGACCCGATCAGCCACCCGGCCTGGACCGGCGGCAACCAGCAGATGCTGGATCGCGGCGGCCGCGTTTCGCGCTTCAAGAAGCGCTACGAGGGCCTCGGCATCTGATCGCCGACTTAGCGAGCGATCGGAGAACCCGGCTCCGGCCGGGTTTTTTCGTTGCGCCGTCCCCGAACGGAAAAAGGGCGCGCGGGTGGAGGCCCGCGCGCCCTTCTTTCGTGTCCGACATGCGGTGCCTCTACACCGCGAAGGCGGTCCGCAGCAGGTGCATCTGCTCGCCCACCGGATTGGCGGAACCGTCGACCTGCGGGTCGCCGTAGATCTCGCGGTCGAGAAGCGCCACGCGGCGCTCCAGCATCACGGCGCGCTCCACGAGGTCGCGGAAGGCGAGGGGGAGTTCCTCGTAGAACGGCGAGTCCGCGCCGCCGCCGATGCCGTCCAGCCGGACCTTGACCTTCTCGGCCTCGACCTGCGCGCGGGACATGTCGCCCTGGTTGGCGGCCCGCTGGAGGAGGAGCCAAGAGGCGACCTGCATCAGGCGCGTGGTGAGGCGCATGGATTCGGCCGCGTAGAGCGTCGACGCCCCGCGCGAGATGGCGCGCGCGTCGCGCCGTCCGTCCCCGTCGAGATAGGCCGCGGTCTCGTCGACCAGGGTCATCCCCTCGTCGAAGATCGGTTGGAACGAGGACGAGAAGGCAAGCCGTTCCGCCAGCCTGACCGTTCGGGTGGGTTCGCCGTGATCGAGAACTGAATGTGTCATGCGCGGAAAACCGACCTTGAAGCGAATCGTTGCAGGGGCGTCCCGCCGGCTCGGCGCGCCGCCGCCCTGTCGCTCCTAGAATCTACGTCCCGGTCCCGATGCGCAAGCAGGCCCGGCCATTGTTGGTTAACGGCCGGAAAGCATGTCGAACCCCTGGCGCTGCGGCAAAAAGAGAGCCGCACGGGGCGGCTCTTGAGGTTCAACAGGGAGGTTCGACAACCGGCAAGGTCGCCATCCAAAGCAATCTGGACTGCCCCGACTATGCGCCGGAATGGTCAACGAGGGGTTAATCCGGGGAGGACATTTCGCCGGCTCGCGTTAAGTGGGAGCGACGTTGCAGGAGATGTGCCCGATGACCCAGCCCGAAGAGATGACGATCATGGCCCTGGACGGTCACGGCGGACCGGAGGTCCTCGTCGAGCGCACCGCCGCGGTGCCCCGGCCGGGTGCGGGCGAGGTGCTGATCGCGGTGCACGCGGCGGGCGTGAACCGGCCCGACGTCCTCCAGCGCATGGGCGCCTATCCGCCCCCGCCGGGCGCGCCGGACTGGCCGGGGCTGGAGGTCGCCGGCACGGTGGCGGCGGTGGGGCCTGGCGTGTCGCGCTGGCGCGAGGGCGACCGGGTGATGGCGCTGCTCGCCGGCGGCGGCTACGCCGAATACGCGTTCGCCGACCAGGGCTCGGTGCTGAGCGTGCCGGCGGGGCTCGGCATGGTGGAGGCGGCCGCGATCCCCGAAACCTTCCTCACCGTCTGGCAGAACGTCTTCCAGCGCGGCGGGCTGCGGGCGGGCGAGACCTTGCTGGTGCACGGAGGCACAAGCGGCATCGGCACGGTGGCGATCCAACTCGCCCACGCCTTTGGCGCCCATGTCGCGACCACCGTGGGCAGCGCGGACAAGGCGGAGGCGGCGCGCCGGCTCGGAGCGGAGCTCGCGGTGAACTATCGCACCGAGGACTTCGTGGCGGCGCTCGGGGGGTGGCGCGACGGGCGCGGCGTCGACCTGACGCTCGACATGATCGGCGGCGACTACCTGGCGCGCAACGTCGAGGTGGCGGCGGAGGACGGGCGCATCGTCCAGATCGCGCATCTGGGCGGGCGCCGGGCCGAGCTGGACCTCTTCGCGGTGATGCGCAAGCGCGTGGTGCTGACCGGCTCGACGCTGCGCGCGCGCGATGCGGCGTTCAAGGCGGCCCTGGCGGCCGAGCTGGAGGAGAGGGTCTGGCCGCTCGTCGCCGAGGGCCGCGTGAAACCGCTGATCGACGCGACCTTCGCGCTGACCGATGCGGCGCGCGCCCATGCGGCGATGGACGCCGACCACATCGGCAAGATCGTTCTGGTGACGCGCGCCGGCGCGCGGTGAGACGGGGCGGGGCACGCATCGTTCCTTGCGAACCGAGCCGCGCATGCCTATAGTCAGCGTCGATTTCCGGAATTCGTGGCATGACCACAGCCCGCCTGACCGGGGCGGGCCCACAGGAGACCTATATCCATGGCTCAGCAGCTTCTGATGCCCAAGGCCACGGCCGTCTGGCTCGTCGACAACACGTCCCTGTCCTTCGAACAGATCGCCGAGTTCTGCACGCTGCACCCGCTGGAGGTGAAGGCGATCGCGGACGGGGAGTCGGCGCAGGGCATCAAGGGCATGGATCCGATCATCACCGGCCAGCTCACGCGCGACGAGATCGTGCGCGCCGAGAAGGACGAGAAGCATCGCCTGAAGCTCGCTCCGCCCAAGGTCCGCGTGCCCGAGGCCAAGCGCAAGGGGCCGCGCTACACGCCAGTGTCCAAGCGTCAGGACCGCCCGAACGCGATCCTCTGGCTGGTGCGCAACCATCCCGAGCTCAAGGATCCGGCGATCTCGCGCCTCGTGGGCACGACCAAGCACACGATCGAGCAGATCCGCGAGCGCACCCACTGGAACTCGGCCAACCTCCAGCCGATGGACCCAGTGACGCTCGGCCTGTGCTCGCAGATCGACCTCGACCTCGAGGTCGAGAAGGCCTCGCGCGGCATGCCGCGCCCGGAGGAGGTGGCCGAGGAGGAGCGCCTGCTCTCGGCGGCCCAGACCCAGAACTACCGCGCCGCACCGCGCGAGGACGACGAGCTCGACGCCGCCGCCGTGTTCGCCAAGCTCACCTCCATGCGCCGCACCGAGCCGGAGGAGAACGAGGAGGAGGACGAGCTGCGCTGAGCGGCCGCCTCCACCGCGACCCCACGAGAAGGGCGGCCCTCGGGCCGCCCTTTCGCGTTCAGCCGTTGCCGCGGAAGCCGGGATAGAGCGCCATGCCGCCGTCCACGAACAGGGTCTGCCCGACGATGTAGTCCGAGGCGTCGGAGGCCAGGAACGCCACGACGCGGCCGACGTCCTCCGGATCGCCCACCCGCCCATGCGGGATCAGCGCCAGCATCGCCTCCCGTCCGCCTTCCTTCTCGCGTTCGCTGCGGTTGATGTCGGTGGCGATGGCGCCGGGCGCGACGGCATTGACGCGGATGCCCTCGGCGGCGACCTCCTGCGCGACGGATTCCATCAGCAGCTTCAGCCCGCCCTTCGACGCCGCGTAGTTGACGTGGAAGGCCCAGGGAATGCGCTGGTGCACGGAGGAATCGAAGATCAGCTTGCCCAGCGCGCGGCTGACCTCCGGCCGCCTTCCCTTGGTGCGGAACCGGCGCACCGCCTCGCGCGCCATCAGGAAGCCGCCGGTGAGATTGGTGCGGATCACCGTTTCCCAGTCCTCGAGGCTCATGTCGGCGAGCGCGGCGTCCCGCTGGAGCCCGGCGTTGGAGACGGCGATATCGACCGGCGCGAGCCGCTCCTGCGCCTCGTCGAACAGGCGCGCGACGTCCGCCTCGGCGCCGACGTCTCCCTGCACGGCGATCGCGCGCCGGCCGAGATCCCGGATCATGGCCACGGTCTCCTCCGCGCCCTCGCGCGAGCCGTGATAGTTGACCGCGACGTCGGCGCCCGCGCGCGCCAGCTCCACCGCGCAGGCCCGGCCGATGCCGGCCGAGGCGCCGGTGACCACGGCCACCTGGCCCGCGAGGGAGTGGAGGTCAGAAGATGCCATCGGGGTCCTCGATCATCTGGAAGCCGGCATGGTGCGGATCGGACCCGTCGCCGCGCAGCGCCCGGTCGAGCCAGATGGCGGCCGAGATCAGCGACAGGTGGGTGAGACCCTGCGGGAAATTGCCGAGATGCTGCCCGTCGGTGGACAGCTCCTCGGCGTAGAGGCCGAGATGGTTGGCGTATGCGTGCAGCTTCTCGAACAGGAGGCGGGCCTCCGCGACGAAGCCCGTTCGCGCCAGCGCCTCGACGTACCAGAACGAGCAGATGGTGAAGAAGCCTTCCTCGCCCTCCAGCCCGTCGTGGTTCGACGGGCCGTTGATGTAGCGGCGCACGAGGCAGTCATGGACCAGGGTCTCGCGCACCGCCTTGAGCGTCGAGATCCACATCGGGTCGCGCGGGTTGATGAAGCGCACGAGCGGCATCAGCAGCACCACGGCGTCCAGCGTGTCGCCGCCCTTGAACTGGGTGAAGGCGCCGATCTCGGGGTTCCAGAACTCCTCCACGATGGTGCGCTGGATCCGGTCGCGCTGCTCGTGCCAGAGCGCGAGGTCGGCCGGCATGGACTCGCGCACGGCGATGCGGATCGCCCGGTCGATCGCCACCCAGCACATCAGGCGCGACGACAGATACTCCTTGTCCTCCCCGCGGCTCTCCCAGATGCCCCGATCGGGCAGGTGCCAGTTGCCGCAGAGCCAGTCGATCAGGCCGGTGAGCTTGGCCCAGACACTGTAGCTCGGCTTTCCGCGCGCCCGCGTCGCGATGTAGACCGCGTCCATGAACTCGCCGTAGATGTCCATCTGGCGCTGGTCGAAGGCGCCGTTGCCGACGCGCACCGGCTTCGACCCGCCGTAGCCGGCAAGGTTCGGCAGCTCGGTCTCGGCGAGTTCGCCCCGTCCGTCCATCCCGTACATGATCTGCAGCCCGGACCGCTCGCCGTCGCTCTCGGCCACCCGCTCCATCAGGAAATGGATGAAGGCCTCGGCCTCGTCGAAGTAGTTGAGGCGCGACAGGGCGTAGAGGGTGAAGGCGGAATCGCGCACCCAGCAGAAGCGGTAGTCCCAGTTGCGCTCGCCGCCCACCACCTCCGGCAGGCCGAAGGTCGCGGCCGCCGCGATCGAGCCGTGGCGGGCCGAGGTCAGGAGCTTCAGCGTCAGCGCCGAGCGCACCACCAGCTCGCGCCAGAAGGTCGGATAGCGCCCGCGCGAAACCCAGTCGTGCCAGTAGGCGCGGGTGTCGCGGAACGAGGCGCGCACATAGGCGTCGTCCGCGGCGGACCATCCCTCGCGGGCCGGGCACAGCACCGCGAAGGCGGTCTCGCCCTCCGCGAGCGTCACCTCGCCGGTCACCGCGCCGCCCTCGACGCGCAGCGGCACCGAGGTGTGGAGGAGGATCGTCTCGCGCCCGCCGTCGCCGCGCGTCCATTCGATGCGCGCGCCGTCCGGCGTCGGGGTGAGGTCCGGAACGACGGCGGCGTATTCGGGGCGCGGCTCGAGGCGCAGCGCGAAGGCGACCGGTCCCATGATCGCCTTGGCGCGGCGCACGATGCGCCCCGATCCGTCGAGCGGCATGAAGTCGGACACTTCGCCGATGCCGTCCTCGCCCAGGAAGCGCGTCAGGAGGATGTTGGTGTCGGGCAGGTAGATCTGGCGCCGGCCCATGCCCTCGGCCGTCGCCCAGAGCCGGAACTCGCCGCCCCGTTCGGGATCCAGCAGCGAGGCGAACAGCGTCGGCGAATCGATGTTCGGGTGACACAGGAAATCGATGCGCCCGTCGGGTGTCACCAGGGCGAGCGTGTTCAGGTCGCCGATCACGCCGTGCTGACCGATCGGGTTGGGAATGCGGGGAGACGACGGCATCGGGCGGACTTCGATCACTAACCTGTGGTTCGTGGAAACAAGGTCGGGCGCCCGCGCGGAAAGGAAAGGTCGCCGGGCGTCGGCGCGACCTCGGCCGGCCACGCGCATTCCAGCGCCCGATTGCTCCATTCCGCCGCATTCGCTATCCAGATGCGGATGTCGAGGCGCCGGCGCGGCGGCGTCGCCTCGATCGGCCTGGAGATGTCATGAGCGCAATGGAAGACAGCCTGCGGCGTGCCTTGCAGGGCGGCGACGCGAGCGATCCGGCCTTCCGGGAAAGCATCTACGCCGCTTCCGAACGCGCCCTGGAGCGGATGCTCGAGACGCGCGGCGCGGAGGAGGCGGAGGTCGCCGCCCAGCGCGCCAGGCTGGCCGAGACGATCGATCGCGTCGAGGCGGACTATGCCGACTGGCCCGCGGACGGCGCGCCCGCGCCGGAGGAGGCCGATCCGGGCCTTGCACCCGATACCCCGCAGGCCGGCGAATACGCCGCGCCGCTCGACGGCGAGCCGCGCGAGCCGCGCGCCTTCGAGCCCGTCGAGGCGGTGGAGGATCCGGCCGCCAGCACCTGGACGCCGGGCGGCGAGCGCCCGCCCGCCGCCGCGCCGGTGCGCGACGCGCGCTCGGCGCGCTCGGTCCTGATCGCGGCCGTGGTGTTCGCGCTGGTGCTGGCGCTTCTGGCCTACTTCGTCGGCGGCATGATCCGGGGATCGGCGCCCGCTTCCCCGACCGCGCAGAACGAGACCTCCGCCCTGGACTGGATCACCGTGTTCGACGGCGACGACCTGGAGAGCCTTTCGACGCCCGAAGGCGGGCGGATCGAGGCGGCGCCCCGGTCGGGCGGGCGCGACGCGGTGCGCGTGTCGGGCCCGACGGCGGGCGAGGGCGAGGTGCTGATGGCCATCGGCCCCGGCGTGGTCGGCGAGATCGCCGGCTCCAACGTGCGCATCGAGGTGACGGCGGGATCGCCGGACGGCACGGCGCGCGAGTTCTCCGTTCGCTGCCTGTTCGGCGGCACGAGCCTGTGCGAGCGCCAGCGCTTCTCCACCACGATGAGCGAAGAGGCCTTCATCTTCGACGTGCCGGTGCCGGCCGACGCGCGCTCGCCGGCCTCGATCGCCATCGAGCCGGGCGTCAACGGCACCACCAACGACGTCGACGTCTTCTCGCTGCGGCTTCGCCGGGTCGGCTGAGCGTCCAACATCCGGGGCAAGACGTGAACGAGACGGGACGCTCCGGCGGGGAAACGGCGCGACGCTGGCTTCGCCGGGCGCCGGCGCTGATCTTCGCCGCCGGCCTCGCGCTGGTGGCCGCGACGGTGGCCGAGGCGCGATGGGCGGCCTTGGCCCCGCTGGCGGCCGGCGCGCTGGCGCATTTCCTGCTGCGCGGTGCCGACGGCACGCTGCCGCGCCGCGCCGCGTCCGGCCGCGCCCGGCAGACGCCGCTCTGGCCGGACGCCAGCGTCAAGAGTGTGGTGGAGGCGGTGCGCGAGCCCGCCGCCGTGGTGGATCGCTCGCTCGCCTTGCGGTTCGCCAACGCCGCCGCGATGCGCGCCTTCGGCCCCTTCGTGCTGGGCGACCCGATCGCCATGCGCTTCCGCTCGCCCGACCTTCTGGCGGCGCTGGAGCGCGCGGTGGAGAGCGACGAGCCCGACCAGGAGGAACTTGCCGAGCGCCTGCCGGCCGACCGCTCCTGGGGTGTCGACATCCTGCCGCTCGGCCTGGCGGGCGAGGAGCGGCCGCCCTTCTTCCTGCTCCTGTTCCGCGACCACACGCAGGCCCGGCGGCTCGAGCGGATGCGCACCGACTTCGTCGCCAATGCCAGTCACGAGCTGCGCACCCCGCTCGCCTCCCTGTCGGGCTTCATCGAGACACTGAAGGGGCCCGCCCGCGACGACGCGGCGGCGCATGCCCGGTTCCTCGACATCATGCAGGACCAGGCACGGCGCATGTCGCGCCTGATCGACGACCTTCTGTCGCTGTCGCGGATCGAGACGCGCCGCCGGCTGCGTCCGAACGAGGCGGCCGACATCGCCGACGTCCTGCGCAGCGTGGCGGGCCAGCTCGGGCCGCAGGCCGCCGACAGCGGCCTCGCGGTGCGGCTGGTCGGTCTCGACGGGGAGGGCGTCCTCGTGAACGGCGACCGGGACGAGCTGATCCAGGTCTTCGCCAATCTCTTCGAGAACGCCTGCAAGTACGGCAGCGACGGCGGTCGGGTGGAGATCGGCCTCCGGCGCGACGGGGAGGGCGTGGAGGCCTATGTGCGCGACTTCGGCAAGGGGATCCGGGCCGAGCACGTGCCGCGCCTCACCGAACGCTTCTATCGGGTCGAGGAGGGGGCGACGGGCAAGCCAGGCACCGGTCTCGGCCTGTCGATCGTGCGCCATGTGCTGACCCGTCATCGGACTCGGCTGTCGATCGTCTCCGAGCCCGGAAAAGGCGCGACCTTCGCGGTCCGATTCGTCCGGTTTCTCGACGCGATCGAAAAAACGTAGCGAACGTAATAGGTTAAACTGTCACAATCTGTATAGGAAGCTGTCATATAGGAGTTGCGCGAGGTGGTTAGACCATCCGCGAACCGGTGCCGCAGACCTGATCGTCGGGCGGTTCGCTTTTGAAACTCCATGACGGAGACAATCTCGTGTTGCACAAGACGCTTGCCGGCCTCGCGCTCGGCGCCGCCTTCGCCCTTTCCAGCCAGGCCTTCGCGCAGTCCGCCGAGCCCGTGCAGGCGGCCGGTTCCTCGACGGTTCTGCCCTACGCGCAGATCGTGGCCGAGAACTTCGGCGAGGTCTATCCCGACTTCCCGACCCCGGTGGTCGAGTCCGGCGGCACCTCGGGCGGCTTCCGCCAGTTCTGCCAGGGCGTCGGCCCCGCCACGGTCGACATCGCCAACGCCTCGCGCCCGATCTCGGCATCCGAGAAGAAGGCCTGCAAGGACGGCGGCGTCAACGAGATCCAGGAAGTGCGCTTCGGCTACGACGGCATCGTCTTCGCCTCGTCCGCCCAGGGCCCGAGCTTCGCCCTGACGCCGGAGGCCGTGTTCAACGCGCTGGCCGCCAAGGTCGTCAAGGACGGCAAGGTCGTGGACAACGCCAACACGGCCTGGAACGAGGCCGACGCCTCGCTGCCCGCCCAGCCGATCGCCGCCTTCATCCCGGCCGAGAACCACGGCACGCGCGAGGTCTTCGAGGAGAAGCTCCTGGTCGCCGGCTGCGAGGCCTCGGGCGCGCTGGAGGCCTACAAGGCGTCCGGCATGGACGAGAAGGCGGCCAAGGAGCAGTGCCACCAGGTCCGCAACGACGGCAAGGCGACCGACATCTCGGGCGACTACACTGAGACCCTGGCCCGCATCGCCGCCAACCCGCAGGGCATGGGCGTGTTCGGTCTCGCCTTCTACGAGCAAAACCAGGACAAGCTGAAGGTGGCGACCGTCTCCGGCGTCACGCCCTCGGTCGAGAGCGTCGCTTCGGGCGAGTATCCGGTCTCGCGTCCGCTGTTCTTCTACGTCAAGAAGGCGCACATCGGCGTGGTGCCGGGCCTGTCCGAGTTCGTGGACTTCTTCCTGTCCGAGCAGATGGTCGGCCCGGACGGCCCGCTCGCCCAGTACGGCCTGGTTCCCGCGCCGGAGGAGCAGCGCGAGGAGGCCCGCCAGAAGTTCACGGCCGGCACCGCGATCGAGGGCTGACCGCCCGCACGAGGCGCGCGGCCCCACTCGGGGCTGCGCCGTCGCCCACGGCGGTCCGGTGTTCCGGACCGCCTCGTTCGTTCATCCTGTCGGGAGACGAGGAACGGTGTCCATCCTAGCAATCGTTCTGATCGTGCTGACGCTCGGCGCCGCCGGTTTCGCGCTGGCGCGGCGACGAAGCGCGCAGCTCGCCGCCGGCTCGACCGACAAGCTCCACTCCCGCTCGATCTATCACGGCGTCTATGCCGCGATGGCGACGACGATCCCCGCGCTTCTCCTGATGGCGCTCTGGCTCGCCGTCTCGCCGGTGGTCGTCTCGAGCCTCGTCACGGCGCCCGTCGCCGCCGCCGGCGAGACCGACCTCGCGCCGACGCTACGCGCCAGCCTGGTGCGCTCGATCGGCGAGGGCGTCCGCCTCCTGCCGGCGGAAGAGCGGCAGGGCCTCGACAGCATCGGCGTCGCCGAGCTGCGCCCGCTGCTCGCCCGGCGCGGCATTCCGGTGCCCAGCGAAGCGACGGACTCGATGGTCCGGCAGGCGCTGGAGCGCAACGGGCTGGAGGACACGAGCCGGCTGGCGATGACCGTCGCGGTGATCGCGGTCTCGCTCGGCGGTCTGGTCCTCGCGCTTCGCCGAATCGCGGTGCGCCTGCGCGCCCGCAACAGCGTCGAGGCCGTGGTCAAGACGTTCCTGGTGCTCTGCTCCTCGATCGCCATCCTGACCACGATCGGCATCGTCTTCTCGATGCTGTTCGAATCGATCGACTTCTTCAGCCGCGTACCGCCCGCCGACTTCTTCTTCGGCACCGTGTGGGAGCCGCGCTTCGCGGCGGCGGGGTCGTCCGCCACCGGCCAGTTCGGCCTGATCCCGCTGCTTCTCGGCACGCTCTACATCGCGTTCGTGGCCATGCTCTTCGCGGTGCCGGTCGGCCTGTTCGCCGCCATCTACATGGCCGAATACGCGTCCGACCGCCTCCGTTCGGTGGTCAAGCCGCTGCTCGAGGTGCTGGCCGGCATCCCGACCATCGTCTACGGCTTCTTCGCGCTGATCACCGTCGGCCCCTTCCTGCGGGACCTGTCGGGCGACATCCACGGGCTCTTGACCGGCAACTACGCGAGCTTCATCCAGGCGCAGTCGATCCTGACCGCCGGTCTGGTGATGGGCATCATGCTGATCCCCTTCGTGTCGTCGCTGTCGGACGACATCATCACCGCCGTTCCGCGCTCGCTGCGCGACGGCTCTCTGGGCCTCGGCGCGACCCCGTCGGAGACGGTGAAGAAGGTGGTTCTGCCGGCGGCGCTTCCGGGCATCGTCTCGGCGCTGCTGCTGACCGCCTCGCGGGCGATCGGCGAGACCATGATCGTGGTGCTCGCCGCCGGCATCGCGGCCAACATCACGGCCAACCCGTTCGAGGCGATGACCACGGTGACGATCAAGATCGTCTCGCAGCTCACCGGCGATCTCGACTTCACCTCGCCGCAGAGCCTCGTGGCCTTCGCGCTCGGCATCACCCTGTTCGCGATCACCCTGATCCTCAACGTCATCGCGCTGGCCATCGTGCGCAAGTATCGGGAGCAGTACGACTGATGAGCGACGCGACCTTTCCTGCCGGCGGCCGCGCGGTCGCCGACGCCAAGGCGCCGCCGCGCCGCGACATCGGCCTGAAGCGGCGCTACGCCTCCGAGCGCCGGTTCAAGGCCTACGGCATCGCGGCCATCGCGGTCGGCATGATCTTCCTCGCCACGCTTCTGTGGACGGTGGTCAGCCAGGGCTACACCGCGTTCTGGCAGACCCAGATCCGCCTGCCGATCACCTTCTCCCAGAGCGTGATCGACCCGAAGAACACGGGCGGCAAGGACCTCCAGGCGCTGCGCCTCGCCAACTATCCGAAGCTGGTGCAGGACGCGCTGGTCCAGCGGCTCGGCATCGACCCCAAGAACCGCGCCGACGTCACGGCCGCCACGCAGCTCGTCTCGCAAGGGGTGCGCACCCAGCTCGGCGGCATGGTGATGGAGGACCTGTCGGTGATCGGCACCACGCAGGACGTCTGGCTCTACGCCAACTCCACCGTGGATTCGGCGGTGAAGGGGCAGTTCGACCTGTCGATCCCCGAGGAGCGTCGTCCGATCAAGGACAAGCAGCTCGAATGGATCAGGACGCTGGAGCAGGCCGGCGACATGGAGCAGCGCTTCAACACCGGCCTCTTCACCTTCGGCGCCTCCTCGCGCGCCGAGACGGCGGGCGTCGGCGTGGCGATCATCGGCTCGCTCTACATGATGGCGATCGTGCTCGCGCTGGCCCTGCCGATCGGCGTCGCCGCCTCGATCTACCTCGAGGAGTTCGCGCCCAAGAACCGCTTCACCGACTTCATCGAGGTCAACATCAACAACCTGGCGGCCGTGCCCTCCATCGTCTACGGCCTCCTGGGTCTTGCGATCTTCGTCAACTACATGGGCCTGCCCCGCTCGGCCTCGCTGGTCGGCGGCCTGGTGCTGACGCTGATGACGCTGCCCACCATCATCATCGCGACGCGCGCGGCCCTGAAGGCGGTTCCGCCCTCGATCCGCGCCGCGGCGCTCGGTCTGGGCGCCTCGCGCATGCAGATGGTGTTCCACCACGTCCTGCCGCTCGCCATGCCCGGCATCCTGACCGGCACGATCATCGGCCTCGCCCATGCGCTGGGCGAGACGGCGCCGCTGCTCCTGATCGGCATGGTGGCCTTCGTCGCCAACTATCCGACGACGCCGATGGACCCCTCCACCGCGCTGCCCGTTCAGATCTACATGTGGGCCAACGAGGCGGAGCGCGCCTTCGTGGAGCGCACTTCGGGCGCCATCATCGTGCTCCTCCTCTTCCTGGCCGTGATGAACATCACGGCGATCATTCTTCGCCGCCGCTTCGAGCGGCGCTGGTAAAGGCGACATCCATGATGGAACAGCTTCCGATCAAGGCCGCCGTCCCGGCCGCGGCCGCCATGGCCCCGGCGGCCAAGATACGCGGCAAGGACGTATCGGTCTTCTACGGCTCCAAGCAGGCGCTCTTCGCCGTCGACCTCGACGTCTACGAGCAGCAGGTCACCGCGCTGATCGGCCCGTCGGGCTGCGGCAAGTCCACCTTCCTGCGCACGCTGAACCGCATGAACGACACGGTGGACGGCGCCCGCATCGAGGGAAAGGTCACCCTCGACGGCGAGGACATCTACCACTCGGGCATCGACGTGGTGGAACTGCGGGCCCGGGTCGGCATGGTGTTCCAGAAGCCGAACCCGTTTCCCAAGTCGATCTTCGACAACATCGCCTACGGACCCAAGATCCATGGCCTCGCGCGCTCCAAGGCGGATCTCGAGGAGGTCGTCGTGACCTCGCTGCGCAAGGCGGGCCTGTTCGAGGAGGTGAAGGACCGGCTGCACGATCCCGGGACCGGCCTCTCGGGCGGCCAGCAGCAGCGCCTGTGCATCGCGCGCGCGATCGCGGTCAGCCCCGAGGTCATCCTGATGGACGAGCCCTGCTCGGCGCTCGACCCGATCGCCACCGCGACGGTCGAGGAGCTGATCGACGAGCTGCGCCAGAACTACACGATCGTGATCGTGACGCACTCGATGCAGCAGGCGGCGCGCGTCTCGCAGCGCACGGCCATGTTCCACCTGGGCAAGATCGTCGAGGTCGGACCGACCGAGAAGATGTTCCAGAACCCGGACGACAAGCGGACCCAGGACTACATCACCGGCCGCTTCGGCTGACCGGAGCGACGCAACCGGGCACCGCCCGCATCCATGAGGGAGCCGAGCGCCATGGTACAACACATCGTCACGTCCTACGACGAAGAGCTCAAGTTCATCCTGCGTCGCATCTCCGAGATGGGCGGTCAGGCCGAGCGCATGGTGGAACAGGCCGTCTCGGCGCTGATCCGCTCCGACGCCGGCCTCGCCCAGTCGGTGGTGGCGGACGACGTGCTTCTCGACGCCGCGCAGCGCGAGATCGACGAGCATGCGATCATGACCATCGGCAAGCGGCAGCCGATGGCCCACGACCTGCGCGAGATCGTCGGAGCCATCCGCATCTCCAACGACCTGGAGCGCATCGGGGATCTGGGCAAGAACATCGCCAAGCGGGTTCTGGCGGTGCACGACCACGCCCAGCCGGTGCAGCTCGTGCGCGGCATCGAGCACATGTCGGAGCTCGCCCTCGGCCAGCTCAAGGAGGTGCTCGACGCCTACGCCACGCGCGACCACCTGCGCGCGGAGGCGATCCGGCGCGGCGACCAGGAGATCGACGCCCTCTACACCTCGATCTTCCGCGAGCTCCTGACCTACATGATGGAGGATCCGCGCAACATCACCGCCTGCACGCATCTCCTGTTCTCCGCCAAGAACATCGAGCGCATCGGCGACCACGCCACCAACATCGCCGAGACGATCTTCTACGTGAAGACCGGCAGCCAGATGGAGATCGAGCGGCCCAAGGGCGACTCGACGCCGACCCTGGTGGCGCCGGTCGGCGCGCGAGGCGCCTGACCATGGCGCCCCGCATCACGGTGGTGGAGGACGAGGAGGCGCTCTCGATCCTCCTGCGCTACAATCTGGAAGCCGAGGGCTACGCCGTCGACACCATCGCGCGCGGCGACGAGGCCGACCTCCGGCTCAAGGAGCAGGTGCCGGACCTCCTGCTGCTGGACTGGATGCTGCCCGGCCTGTCCGGCGTCGAGCTGTGCCGGCGGCTGCGCGCGCGGCCCGAGACCGAGCGTCTGCCGATCATCATGCTGACGGCGCGGGGCGAGGAATCGGAGCGGGTGCGCGGCCTGTCGACGGGCGCCGACGACTACGTGGTCAAGCCGTTCTCGACGCCCGAGCTGATGGCGCGCGTGCGCGCCATGCTGCGCCGGGTGAAGCCGGAGCGGATTTCCAGCCAGCTCGTGGCGGGCGACATCGACCTCGACCGCGAGACGCATCGTGTCCGACGCGCGGGACGCGAGCTGAAGCTCGGACCGACCGAGTTCAAGCTCCTGGAGTTCCTGATGCAGTCGCCCGGCCGCGTGTTCTCGCGCGAGCAGCTTCTGGACGGCGTCTGGGGACGGGACATCTACGTCGACGAGCGCACCGTGGACGTCCATGTCGGGCGGCTGCGCAAGGCCGTCAACCGGGGGCGCCAGCGCGATCCGATCCGCACCGTGCGCGGCGCGGGCTACGCGCTGGACGAGACCTTCACCGCCGCGCCCGCGCGTGCCGGGGTCCGCACCGAGACCGTCTGACGGCCGCGGTGCCGGCGCGCGGCCTCAGGCCGCGTCGCCCTTCAGGAAGGGCTCCACGGTGCCCTTCAGCTTGAGCAGGATCGGCTTGCCCTTCCGGTCGCGCGCCGTGCCGGCGGCGACCCTGATCCAGCCCTCGCTCACGCAATACTCCTCGACATTGGTCTTCTCGGCACCGTTGAAGCGGATACCGATGCCCTGCGACAGGAGCGCCTCGTCGTGGAACGGGCTGTCGGGGTCGATGGCGAGGCGGTCGGGGAGGGGGCTCTGGCTCATGCGCGCCCCATAGCGCAACGAACCGCCGCGCGCCAGCCTTCGGCTGTCGGTGCCGTTCGCTCGGACCGCCAACGGAAAAGGCCCCGGCGGGATCGCCGGGGCCTTCCTTGTCGGATGAGCGTCGTCGTCAGCGGACGCGGCGGCGCTCGGAAACCGGCTGGAACGCGATGCGCGCGTGGTACTGGCAGTAGGGCGAGGCGTCCGGCGCGTGGTTGCCGCAGAAGCGGAACTCGTCCGACAGCGGATCGCCGAGCGGCCACTTGCAGGTGCGGTCGGAAAGCTGGACCAGCGTCAGGTTGCGCGAGATCGGCACCACTTCGCCGGGCCCGTGCTGCACCTCGACACGGCCGACGACCTCCTCCTCCTCGACCTCCGGCTCGATCTCGAGCTTCAGGGCGGTGGCGCCGAGCGTCGCCGGGCGGGCCGGCCGCACGGGCACGGTGGCGGCCGGGGCGATCGCCGCGACGGCCGGCGTGGCGACGGGCACGATGCGCGGCGCGGGCACCTCCTCGGGTGCCGTCTCCACCAGCACGGGGCGGATCACGCGGGGCGCCACGGCCGCTTCCATCGGCGTGGAGGCCTTGAGGCGGCTGTCGAGCTTCAACCGGTGCACCTTGCCGATCACCGCGTTGCGCGTCACACCGCCGAGCTGGGCGGCGATCTGGCTGGCGCTCAGCCCCTCGCCCCAGAGCTGCTTCAGAAGATCGATCCGCTCGTCGGTCCAACTCATGAACTGACTCCTAACTCTTGGCCCGTGCGACGCGCCGCCGATCCACTCGGCCTGACCAGAAGGACCCAGAACTACCAGATGTGGTAGGAGGCCGTTTTCGCCGCACGAAATATGGTGTCTAGCGTCAACTTAACTCGCTGCGGGCTTCTGTGGCAAGGCACGCACAGTGTTGCACGAATCGCTTTTGCGGCTTTTCAACAGCTTGCTGTCCCGCGGATCGGGCTCGGAAGGGCCGGAAATCCGGGGTTTCGATTGACAATCGGCCGCCGCCGCGTGGTATAGCGGGGCTGCCGCCTCGCCCCGCGCGCGTGGCCCGTCGCCGCCTCTGCGGCGCGGCGGCGATCCCCGACGGACCGCTTCGAGCCGTCGCCCCGAACCGCCCTTCAACCCAAGAAGCCAGCCCCATGTCCGAGCACGACAATCCGCTTTTCGCCACCTTCGCCCGCGCGGACCTTCGCGTCGAGCGAGGAGAGGGCGTGTGGCTCGTCACCGAGGACGGTCGGCGCTTCCTGGACTTCACCGGCGGCATCGCCGTCAACTCGCTCGGCCATGCCCATCCGCATCTCGTGGCGGCGCTGACCGACCAGGCGTCGCGCCTGTGGCATGTGTCCAACCTGTTCCAAATCCCGGGCCAGGAGCGCCTCGCCGCACGCCTTGTGGAGGCCTCCTTCGCCGACAAGGTGTTCTTCACCAATTCGGGCGCGGAGGCGCTGGAATGCGCGATCAAGACCGCGCGCCGCTACCAGTACGTGTCGGGCCGGCCGGAGCGTTTCCGCATCCTCACCTTCGAGGGGGCCTTCCACGGCCGCACGCTCGCCACCATCGCGGCCGGCGGCCAGAAGAAGTACCTGGAAGGCTTCGGGCCCAAGGTCGAGGGGTTCGACCAGGTGCCGTTCGGCGACATCGCCGCCGCGCGCGCCATGGTCGGCCCGGAAACGGCGGCGATCCTGATCGAGCCGATCCAGGGCGAGGGCGGCGTGCGCGCCGCGCCGCCGGAGTTCCTGCGCGAGCTTCGGGCCCTGTGCGACGAGCACGGCCTGCTCCTGGTCTACGACGAGGTGCAGACCGGCATCGGACGCACCGGGCGCCTGTTCGCCTACGAGAACGCCGGGGTCGAGCCCGACATCCTGGCTTCCGCCAAGGGCATCGGCGGCGGCTTCCCGTTGGGCGCGTGCCTGGCGACGGCCGAGGCCGCCAAGGGCATGACGGCCGGCACCCACGGCACCACGTTCGGCGGCAATCCGCTCGGCATGGCGGTCGGCAACGCGGTGCTCGACGTCGTGCTCGCCGAGGGCTTCCTGGAGGACGTGCGCCGCACCGCGCTTCTGTTCAAGCAAAGCCTCGCCTCGCTGAAGGACCGCTACCCGGACGTGGTGGAGGACGTGCGCGGCGAGGGGCTTCTGATCGGAGTGCGCCCGCGCGTGCCCAACGGGCAGTTCGTGGAGGCGCTGCGCGGGCACCTGCTCCTGGCGGCGCCCGCCGGCGACAACGTGGTGCGCTTCCTGCCGCCGCTCGTGGTGTCGGCCGACGAGGTGCGCGAGGCGATGGAACGGATCGAGGCGGCGGTGGCGGACCTTTCGGCCGGCGCGAGCGAAAGCTCTGCCGCATGAGCGCCGCGACCTCGACCCCCCGCCACTTCCTCGACCTGTCGGCCGTCGCGCCCCAGGACCTGCGCGCCATCCTCGACGACGCCGGCGAGCGCAAGGCGCTCGGCCGCGCCGCCCCGCGCCCGCTGGAAGGGCGCATGCTGGCGATGATCTTCGAGAAGCCCTCGACGCGCACGCGCGTCTCGTTCGATGTGGCCATGCGCCAGCTCGGCGGCGAGACGCTGTTCCTTTCGGGGTCCGAGATGCAGCTCGGGCGCGCTGAGACCATCGCCGACACCGCGCGCGTCCTGTCGCGCTACGTCGACGCGATCATGATCCGCACCACCGAGCATTCGCGCCTCCTGGAGATGGCGGACGCCGCCACCGTGCCGGTGATCAACGCGCTGACCGACGACACCCACCCCTGCCAGATCATGGCCGATCTCCTCACCTTCGAGGAGCATCGCGGCTCCGTGAAGGGCAAGACCTTCGCCTGGACGGGCGACGGGAACAACGTGCTCAACTCGCTGATCGAGGCGGCCGGTGCCTTCGACTTCTCGCTGCGTGTGGCGACGCCGCAAGGCTCCGACCCCGATCCGCGCTACGTCGAGCGCGCGCGGGCGGCCGGCGCGCGCCTTCATCTGACGCGCGAGGCGGAAGACGCGGTGGCGGGCGCCGACTGCGTCGTGACCGACACCTGGGTTTCCATGGGCCGCGAGGCGGAGGCGCGGGGGCACAACGTCTTCCTGCCGTACCAGGTCAACGCCGCGCTGATGCGCCACGCCCGCCCCGACGCGCTGTTCATGCACTGCCTGCCGGCCCATCGCGGCGAGGAGGTGACGGACGAGGTGATCGACGGGCCGCAGTCGGTGGTGTTCGACGAGGCCGAGAACCGGCTCCACGCGCAGAAATCGATCCTCGCCTGGGCTTTCGGTGCCGTTGCCGCCCATGGTTGAGCACGGGACGGAACTCGGCGAGTTCGGCTTCGCCGGCGACGACGCGGTGGTGCCCTTCGCCGTCGAGGCGCTGGACGCGCGCGGGCGCGCGGTGCAGCTCGGCGACATGGTGGACACCATCCTGGCGCGCCACGACTATCCCGAGCCCGTGGCGCGGCTGCTGGCCGAGATGATCGTCCTCACCGTGCTCCTCGGCACGTCCTTGAAGTTCGACGGCAAGTTCATCGCCCAGACCCAGACCGACGGTCCCGTCGACCTCCTGGTGGTGGACTTCGCCATGCCGTCCAGCGTGCGAGCCTATGCGCGCTTCGATGCCGACCGGCTGGCCGAGGCGGCGGCGGCGCGACGCACCGATCCGGCGGAGCTTCTGGGCCACGGCATCCTGGCCCTGACGATCGACCAGGGCGCGCACATGCAGCGCTACCAGGGCATCGTGGAGCTGTCCGGCGACACGCTGGAGGCGGTCGCCGAAACCTATTTCCGCCAGTCCGAGCAGATCCCGACCACCGTGCGGCTCGCCGTCGCGCGCATGTCGCGCCGGCGCGACGGCGGGGGCTTCGCCGAGAGCTGGCGGGCCGGCGGGCTGATCGCGCAGTTCCTGCCCGAGGCGCCCGAGCGCATGCGCCTGGCCGACCTGCCGGGCGGCGACGCGCCGGAAGGGGCGGTGTCCGAGATCTTCACCGAGGACGACGCATGGACCGAGGTCCAGGCGCTGGTCGGCACGGTGGAGCCCTCCGAACTCGCCGATCCCGACGTCGGCGTCGAACGGCTGCTGTTCCGCCTGTTCCACGAGCGCGGCGTGCGCGTCTTCCCCGCCACCCCGGTGCGCGACGACTGTTCCTGCAACCGCGAGAAGATCCGCGGGGTGCTCGACGGCTTCTCGGCCGAGGATCTCGAGCACAGCACTGAAGATGGCCGCATCCACGTGACGTGCGAGTTCTGCGGCGAAGGCTACGACTTCTCGCCGGACGAGTTCAGCCCGAAGTCCTGATCCCGGCGCGCCGGCTCATAGCCCGCCGTAGCGCTGGACGAGGTCCCACGCGCCCTTCGCGAGCGCGATCGTCGCGAACCCGCCGCCCGCCACCACCGCCGTCAGCAGCAGCAAGGTGGTGCGCCGGTCACGTGGGCTCTCCGGCTGCTTGTCGTCTTTCCTGGTCGTCATTCCGCCAATACGGCGTGCCCCGCGTCCGGGTTCCCCGATGTCTTTCCGGGCTTGTGCCGCGCGGCGCACCGGCGGCGCGCGGTCGTTCCAGCGACGGCGGTCTCCGCAGCGTCGCCCTTGGCACCGTCGTCGCACTGGCATACTAGTATGCCACGATGTCTCGCTGTTCTCGCCTCATCCATGACGGCCGATAGGTTTCTCGACCCGCCGAACCGGGAGCCAGCCGTCGCCGCGCAGCCGCGTCGCCTCACCTCGGCCACCCAAGTCTTCGAGGCGCTGCGCGCGGACATCGTGTCGGCCCGCCTCGCACCGGGCACGCCGCTGGCGGACCGTGGGCTGGTGGATCGTTTCGGCGTCAGCCGCACGCCGGTGCGCGAGGCGCTGATCCGGCTCGCCGAGATCGGACTGGTGGACGTGCGGCCGCAGTTCGGCACCTTCGTCTCGCGCGTGCCGGTGCGGGCCATCCCGGAAGCGGTGCTGATCCGCAAGGCGCTGGAAGGCGTCACGGTGGACAAGGCGGCGGAGCGCGTCGCCACCGGTCGCCTCGACGCCTTGGAGCGCGCGATCCGCAGGCAGAAGGCGAGCGCCGCGGTGGGCGACAACGACGGGTTCCACGAGGCCGACGAGGCCTTCCACGCCGCGATCGCCGATCTCGCCGGCCATCCGGGCATCTGGACGCTGCTCCTGCAGGCCAAGGTGCAGCTCGACCGCGCGCGGCGCCTGACGCTGCCGATCCTCGGACGCGCCGAGCAGGTCGTCGTCGAGCACGAGGCGATCCTGCGCGCCATCGCGGCAGGGGATCGCATCGGCGCCCGCACGGCGATGGAGGGGCATCTCGGCGCCGTGATCCCGGATCTCGCCGAGATCCGCGCGCGCCATCCCGACTATTTCATCTGACGACGGCCTGCAGGGACCGGGAAGGGGAGTATCGATGCGCCAGGGCTGGAGATGGTTCGGACCGGACGCCAACGTGACGCTGGACGAGGTCCGGCAGGTGGGGGCGACCGACGTCGTCTCGGCGCTGCACGAGGTTCCGATCGGCGAGGTCTGGACGCGGGCGGCCGTGGAGGCGCGCCGCGACCTGATCGAGACGACGCCGCCCGGCCGCGCGCCGCTGCGCTGGTCGGTCGTGGAAAGCATCCCCATTCCCGATGCGGTGAAGCGGACGGGGGGTGCCGCGCGGGCGGAGATCGACGGCTGGATCGCCAGCCTGGAAAGCGTCGCCCGGGCCGGCATCGGGATCGTCTGCTACAACTTCATGCCGGTGGTCGACTGGTGCCGCACCGAGCTCGACCACGTGACCGACACGGGCGCGACGGCGATGCGCTTCGACTTCGAGACCTTCGCGGCCTTCGAGCTGCACATCCTCCGGCGGCCCGGCGCAGAGCGCGACTACGCGCCCGAGGAGCAGGCGCGCGCCCGCGCCCGGTTCGAGGCGATGGGCGAGGGCGAGATCGCCGCCCTCACGCGCAACATCGCCAGCGCGCTGCCGGGCTCCACCACCGAGCCGATGACCATTCCCGGTTTCCGCGACAAGCTGGCCGAGTATCGCGACGTCGACGCGGCGCGTCTTCGCCGCCATCTCGTGGAGTTCCTGGAGGCTGTGACGCCGGCCGCCGAGGCGTTCGGGGTCAAGCTGACGCTGCACCCGGACGATCCCCCGCGCCCGCTCTTCGGCCTGCCGCGCGTCGCCTCCACCGAGAAGGACTACGCCGCGCTGTTCGACGCGGTGCCCTCGTCCGCCAACGGCATGTGCTACTGCACCGGCAGCCTCGGCGTGCGGGCCGACAACGACCTGCCCCGGATCGCCCGCCGCTTCGCCTCGCGCATCCACTTCGCGCATCTGCGCGCCACCCGGCGCGAGGCCGACCCGCGCTCGTTCCACGAGTCAGCGCATCTCGAGGGGGACGTCGACATGGTCGCCGTGCTGCGCGAGCTGGTGGCCGAGGACGGCAAGCGCGGCAGGAGCGAGACGATCGTCTTCCGCTCCGACCACGGCCATCGCATGCTGGACGACCTCCACAAGGCGGTGACGCCCGGCTATCCCGCCACCGGCCGCATGCGCGGGCTGGCCGAGCTTCGCGGCATCCTCCACGCGCTCGGCCACCCGCCGGAGCGACCGGCCGCGTGAGGGCGCGGCGGGCGACCCTTTCCAGGGTCCGGTTCGGCCACTAGACAGTGGGCGGGATCGCCGCGGAGGCGGCTGCGGGAGATGCGGACATGACGGAGCTGGCCGAGCGGCTTTCGGACATCCTCGGGCCCAAGGGTTGGATCCCGGCGGCGGATGCAAGGCCGTGGACCCGCGACTGGCTGGACCGCTACGGCGCGCCGCCGCTCGGCGTCGCCCGGCCCGCCGCCACGGCCGAGGTCTCGGCCGTGCTTGCGGCGGCCCATGCGGCCGGCGTTCCGGTGGTGCCCCAGGGCGGAAATACGGGCCTGTGCGGCGGCGCGGTGCTGGGCGCGCCGGGCGGCGTGATCCTGTCGCTCGCCCGGATGGCGGCGCGCGGCGAGCCCGACGCGGCCAGCGGCTCGATCGAGGTCGAGGCCGGGCTGGTGCTCCAGGCGTTGCACGAGGCGCTGGACGGGTCCGGCCTGATGTTCCCGATGCACCTGGGCGCCGAGGGCAGCGCGCAAATCGGCGGCCTGATCGGCACCAATGCCGGCGGCAGCCACGCCTTCCGTTTCGGCATGATGCAGGATCTCGTGCTGGGGCTGGAGGTTGTGCTGGCCGACGGCACGGTCTGGAACGGCCTGCGGGCCGTGCAGAAGGACAATGCCGGCTACCAGCTCCGCCGGCTGTTCTGCGGCTCGGAAGGCACGCTCGGCGTCGTCACCCGCGCCGTTCTGAAGCTCCATCCCGCGCCCCGCCAACGCGCGACGGCGCTCCTGGTCCTGCCCGATGCGGCCGCCACGGTGGCCTTCGGCACGCGGCTGCGGGCGGAGGCGGGGGACGTGCTCACCGGACTGGAATTCTTCAGCGAGATCGGGCTCGAACTCGCGCTGCGCCACATCCCGGCGCTCTCCTATCCGCTGGGGACGCGGGGCGGCTGCTACCTCCTGGTGGAGGTCGCCAGCGCCTCCGACTGCATGCCGCTGGAGGACATCCTCTCCGCCACGCTCGAATGGGGCATGGGGGAGGGGCTCGTGCTGGACGGGACGATCGCCGCCTCGCAGGCCCAGCGCGCGGCCTTCTGGCGGCTGCGCGAGGAGCAGCCGGAGGGCCAGCGGCTGGAAGGGGCGCAGCTCAAGCACGACGTCGCCGTGCCGCCCGGCCGGATCGCCGAGTTCCTGCGGGCGGCCGGTGCGCTGTGCGAGCGCCTCCTGCCGGGCGTGCGCGTCAACCCGTTCGGCCATCTGGCGGACGGCAACGTCCACTACAACCTATCGCCCCCGGAAGGGGCGGCGGACTTCGACGGCAGGGCCGGCGAGATCGGGCTCGCCGTCGCGCGGCTGGCGACCGGGATGGGCGGCAGCTTCGCGGCCGAGCACGGCCTCGGGCAGGCCAAGGCTGGGCTCGCCGACACGCTGCGCTCGCCCGAGGAGCGGCGGCTGATGCGGGCGCTGCGCCGGGCGCTCGATCCCGGCGAGACGCTCAACCCCTGGGCGTTGGCGCCGGCGGACGGGGGGTAGAGCCGATCCGCCCCTCGCCGGCCACCCTCAGTCGAGCGCCGCGGCGACTGCGTCGAAGAACACCAGCGGATCCACGGGCTCCTTGCCCACGGGTTTGGGCTGCGCGCCGAAGGTGACGATCACGACGTCGCGCTTGGGATTGATGTAGATGTTCTGCCCCTGGATGCCGATCGCGGCGAAGGCGCCGTCGGCGATCGACGGCTCGGTCCAGCCCGTCCACCACATGTAGCCGTAGTCGAGCTTGGAGCCGTCCTCGAGCGCGGTCGGGCCGGCGGCTTCCCGCACCCAGCCGTCCGGCAGGATCGAAGCGCCGTCGATCGTCCCGTTCTCCAGGAAGAACTGGCCGAAACGGGCGTAGTCGCGTAGCGTCGCCGAGATGCCGGAGCCGCCGATCTCGTGCCCGTCCGGCGAATCCAGCCACCAGTTGGCGTCCGCCTCCATGCCGTAGGGCACCCAGATCTTCTCCGACAGGTACTCGGCCAGCGGCTTGCCGACCGCGCCGCGCACGACCTCGCCGAGCACCTGCGTCTCGCCGGTGGAGTAGTTGTTGGCGGTGCCGGGCTCGGCCGCGCGCGGCAGGCTCGCCATCAGCTTCATCGCGGAGCCCGGCTCCTGCGAGACCTGCGCCTTCAGGAGCGCGCGCCGGTCGGAGGCCGGGTCGGTATAGGTCTCGTTCCAGCGAACGCCCGAGGTCATCGTCAGCACGTCGCGCAGGGTGACGCCCTCGTAGGCGCTGCCCTTCAGGGCGGGCACGTGGTCGGTGACCGGCGCGTCGAGACCGGAGAGCTTGCCCTCCTTGATGGCGATGGCGGCGAGCGTCGAGGTGATGGACTTCGCCACCGACATCGACATCCAGCGCGTGTCCGGCGTGTTGCCGCGCTGGTATGTCTCGAACGCGACCTTGCCGTCCTTCAGCACGATCATGGCGGTGAAGCTGTCCAGCGCCATCACGTCGAAGAGGTCGTAGGTCTTGTCTCCCTCGGTGAAGACGACCTCGCCGAGCGGCGTCTCGGCTGCGGGGAGCGCGCGCACGGTGCCGCCGGCCGCGATCGTGCGCGTCGGGAACAGGCGGTCGATGTTGCGGAAGGTCGACACCGCCTGGTCGGGCAGGAGCTTGCCTTCGTAGACCTGCGTGACCGTCCCGATCGGCTCCTGCGCATGCGGATAGTCCGCCGCCCGGCTCGGCGCCGCAACCAGCACCAGGCCTGCCAGGGCGCAGGCGATTCCCGTTCCGCTGCGCGCCCGCGCGCCCGCCGTCCCCACGATCCGCTTCCGCATCGCCATCTCCCCTCCGAATCAACGTGGGCAGTGTTTCCCGGCTAAGGAGCGGAAGGCAAGGCAGGACGGGAACGCGCGTCTACTGCGACAGCGTCAGCCGTCCGCCTTCCGCCTGGAAGCGCGCGAGGCGCTTCAGGAAGCTCATGCCGAGGAGCGTCGTGCCGGGGCCTTGCCCCTGCAGCACCATGACGTCGACGTCGAACAGCTCCACCGGGCCGATCGACAGGCGCCGCACGCTGGCGAGCGCGGCCCGCACGCTCCCCTGCGCCGTCTGCGCCCGGTACACGAAGTCGGATGGCCCGACGCGCAGCCCGAGGCGCCGTGCCGCGTCCTCGCCGAGCGCCACGTAGGTCGCGCCCGTGTCGATCATCACGTCCTCGTTTCGCCCGTCGAACCGGGCGAGGGTGCGGAAGTGGCCGTCGGCGCCCGCTTCGAGGCGGACGGTGCGGCCGGTGGCCGGCGGCAGGGCAGCCTCCACGACGGGTCGGGGCGAATCCAGTCGCTCCACCTCGCCCTCCGAGACGAGGTTGGCCCGGTAGCGCTCGAAGGCGGAAGGGAAGACGAGCGCGATCGCCGTGGCGCCGACGAGAAGGGGAAGGAGCTTGGACATCGGCCGGCATCCGGGACTGGCGCGCCGAAAGCGCCGCGCCGGTCCAGCCTGAACCAGCCGGGTTGCCAAAGCGTTGAGGCGCGCGAACCTCGCGCGGGGCAGGGGGCCGGCGGCTACTTGGTGCCGTACATCCGGTCGCCCGCGTCGCCGAGGCCCGGCACGATGTAGCCCTTCTCGTTGAGCTGCCGGTCGATCGCGGCGGTGAAGACCGGAATGTCGGGATGGGCGTCGCGGAAGCGTCGGATGCCCTCGGGCGCCGCGAGCAGGCACAGGAAGCGGATGTTGCGCGCGCCCCGGCTTTTCAGCATGTCCATGGCGGCGGTGGCCGAGTTCGCCGTGGCCAGCATCGGGTCGACCACGATGATGAGGCGGTTCTCCAGATCCTCCGGCGCTTTGAAGTAGTATTCCACCGGCTGCAGCGTCTCGTGGTCGCGATACAGGCCGACATGAGCGACGCGCGCGGCGGGCACCAGGTCGAGCATGCCCTCCAGGAGCCCGTTGCCGGCGCGCAGGATGGAGGCGAAGACCAGCTTCTTGCCTTCCAGGATGGGCGCCGTCATCGGCTCCATCGGCGTCTCGATCTCGACTGTGGTGATGTCGAGGTCGCGCGTCACCTCGTAGCACAGGAGCGTCGAGATCTCGCGCAGCAGGCGGCGGAAGCTCGCGGTCGAGGTTTCGCGTTTGCGCATCAGGGTCAGCTTGTGCTGGACCAGCGGATGATCGATCACGGTGACGCCGTCCATGCGGATGTCCCTTCGGCTGATGTCTGCCCCAAGCCTCTAGTGCCTGCGGCCCGCGCCGCCAAGGTCGCGGGGTCCGGGCGTCTACAGAAAGCTCGCCCCGTGCGGGCCGTGCGGCAGGCCGAGATGGGCGGCGACGCTCTCGCCGATGTCGGCGAAGGTGGGGCGGGTGCCGATCGAACGCGGCCGGATGCCCGGCCCGAAGCCGAGCACGGGCACTCGCTCGCGCGTGTGGTCGGTGCCGGGGAAGGTGGGATCGCAGCCGTGGTCGGCGGTGAGGATCGCAAGGTCCCCGTCCCTGAGGCGCACCGCCAGCTCGGGCAGGCGCCGGTCGAAGGCCTCGAGCTCCGCCGCGTAGCCGGCGACGTCGCGCCGATGGCCGTGCACGCTGTCGAAGTCCACGAAGTTGGCGAACACGAGGTCGCCGTCGCCCGCCTCGTCCACCGCGCCGAGAAGCGCGTCGAACAGGGCCATGTTGCCGTTGCCCTTGCGCACCTCGGAGATGCCGCGATGGGCGAAGATGTCGCCGATCTTGCCGACCGCCGTCACCCGGCGTCCGGCGGCCAGCGCGCGGTCGAGAAGGGTGGGCTCGGGCGGGGGAACGGCGTAGTCGCGGCGGTTGCCCGTGCGCCGGAAGGTGGCGGCGGTTTCGCCGAGGAACGGCCGGGCGATGACGCGGCCGATGTTGAGCGCGTCGACGTGCCGGCGCGCGATCTCGCACAGGGCGTAGAGCCGGTCGAGACCGAAGGCGGTCTCGTGGGCGGCGATCTGCAGCACGCTGTCGGCGGAGGTGTAGAGGATCGGCATGCCGGTGCGCAGGCTGCGCTCGCCCTCGGCCGCGATGATCTCGGTGCCGGACGCATGTCGGTCGCCGAGGATGCCGGGAAGACCGGCCTCCCGCACGATCGCGGCGACGAGCGCGGAGGGCAGGCAGGGCACGGTGTGCGGAAAGTAGCCCCAGTCGAAGCGCACGGGCACGCCCGCGATCTCCCAGTGGCCGGAAGGGGTGTCCTTGCCGCGGCTGATCTCCTCGGCCGCGCCGTGCAGCCCCGCGGGCGCCGGGCCGTCGTCGAGACCGGCGGCGGCGAGAAGGCCGAGGCGTTCGAGGTGCGGGATGGCGAGCGGACCCTTTCGCAGACCCGCCCTGTCGGCCCGACCGGCGAGCGCGGCCGCACGGATGTGGCCGAACGTGTCGGCGCCCGAGTCGCCGAAGTCGGCGGCGTCCGGCGCGTGGCCGATGCCGAAGCTGTCGAGCACGATCAGGATTGCGCGGGCCAAGCGTCCCTCCTCTTGCGGGCCTCCCTTCGGCGACGAAAGCGGCCGATCCTGGGCGGCCCCGGATCGGGCCGCGCGCGGGCCGCTCAGTTGGCCGGCTGGGACAGGCCGTCGTGCTGCTTGACCTGGTCCACGGCCACGCTGAAAGCGCCTAAGTCGTCGCCGATCACGACCTTCGGCGCGCAGATCGGCGAACAGGAATAGGTGGTCCTCACGTCCTGTCGATACACGCGCACCGAGTGGTCCTCGACGCTGGAAACCAGAACGCTGTCGTCCAGCATGACCTCGCCGTCGTTGTCGAGGACCACGAGGTTGGTCACGCCGTAGGACCGCCCGGTCAGCACCAGCGTGCGCGAATCGTGGATCGTGATGTCGGCGATCGAGGGGTTGCCGATGATCACGCTGGCCGCCTGTCGCGGGATGCGCAGGATCCGAGCCTGGTCGATCGGCACGGTCAGGCCGTCCGTGCTTCCGGCCTGCGCGACGGAGGGACCGGCAAGAAGGACGACCGCTGCGAGAACGACGTGACGCATGGAACAGACTCCGCCGGTCGCAAGATGCCGGCAGTCCAATTCGTAATGCCGCGATGATTAAGGAGAGGTTGCCTCACTTCGTTTGCAATGCCTTCACCATGGCGCGAGCGGGAAAGGTTTCACGCTTTCTTAAGGGTGTTCCTTAAGCCAGCGGAAAACGCTTCCCGGTAGTGTGGGACATACCGAACGACGGACGATGTCGGGTCGTCGGGACTGGTTTCCATCGAACGGGCAGGAGTTTCCATGTTCAAGCTCATCAAGCGTTTCCGCAAGAACGAATCCGGCGCGACCGCGATCGAATACGGTCTGATCGCCGCTCTCGTCGGCATCGCCATCATCACCGGCGCGAGCGCGCTCGGTTCGTCTCTGAGCAGCACCTTCTCCTATATCGGCACCGAGCTCGACGGCGCCCGCCCGAACTAACCGATATCACTACGAAGGTTAGCTGACCCGACGAAGAGGAGGACCCGTTTCCATGGCAGCGGTCCTCCTTTTCGCGTTTCCGATCGCCATGGTCCTGGCCGCGGCCACCGACCTCGCCTCCATGACGATCCCCAATCGGCTGGTCCTGGCGCTGGCGCTGGTGTTCCCGGCCTTCGCCCTGGCCGCCGGCTGGCCCCTGCCATCCGTCGGGGTGCATCTCGCGGCGGGCCTCGCCATGCTGTGCATCACCTTCGGGTGCTTCGCCGCCGGCTGGATGGGCGGCGGGGACGCCAAGCTCCTGGCGGCGGCCGCGTTGTGGCTCGGCCCGACGCCCACGCTACTGACCTTCCTGGTCTGGACCTCGGTCCTCGGCGGCGTCCTGACGCTGGCCTTCGTTCTCGCCCGGACGTGCCTTGCGCCCACCACCGGCGTGGCATCCCTGGACAGGCTCCTGCGCGCCGACACCGGCATTCCCTATGGGGTGGCCATCGCGGGCGGGGGGCTTCTCTCGGTCCCGGCGCTGCTGGCGACGCTGCCCGCCTGACGGTCCGGTTTACGGTTCCTCACCCCGGACCGCCCGCGTCAGCAAAGCGTTAACCATGCCTTGAGGATTTATCCTCCATAACGCCTCATCGGTCGATTTCCCCGAGACCGCAAGAGGAGTTGAGAGGATGCAGGCAGCCCGCTTGGCGATCTTCGGCGTAGCAGCCGTGGCTGCGGTCGGGGCCGGTTTGCTCGCACTGAACCTCGGCAAGGCACCGCCCGAGCCGATCATCATCTCCGCGCAGCCCGTCCAGCCGCCGATCAAGCTCGTGGAGGTCCTCGTGGCCTCCAAGGACATCGGCATGGGATCGGCCACCGCCGGCGCGCTCGACTGGATGAAGTGGCCCGAGGACGGCGTCACCGAGACGCTGATCCGCCGCGACAAGCGGCCCGACGCCATCGACGAGCTGAAGGGCACGGTCGCCCGCCAGAGCTTCTTCTCGGGCGAGCCGATCCGCGAGGCGAAGCTGATCCACTCCGATCGCGGCTTCATGTCCGCGATCCTGCCGACGGGCAGCCGCGCCGTCGCGGTGCAGATCTCGCCCGATACCTCCGCCGGCGGCTTCATCCTTCCGAACGACCATGTCGACGTCATCATGACGCGCGCGCGTCCGACCGTCGAAGGACAGCCCGCCAGCTTCGACACCCAGACCGTCCTGAAGAACCTGCGCGTCCTCGCCATCGACCAGACGATCGAGGAGAAGGAGGGCGAGCGGGTGGTCGTCGGCTCCACCGCGACGCTGGAGGTCGATCCCAACCAGGCCGAGGCGCTGACGGCGGCCCAGCGCATGGCGGACCGGCTGGTCCTGTCGCTGCGCTCCCTGTCCGACTCCGTACCCGGCTCGCCCGGCTACGCCGCCTTCCTGCTGGAGCAGGCGAAGGGTCCGAGCCACAACGAAATCCGCCTCGTCCGCTATGGCAAGACGACCAACCTGACCGCGGGGAACTGACCGATGGCCAACCGCATCCTGCGACCCCTGGCCCATGTCGCCATGGCCGCCTTGGCGGCCGGCGCGCCGGACATGGCGCTGGCCGCGTCGAACGACGCCATCATCTCCGTGCACCGGCTCAACCAGACGATCCCGCTCGGCCTGGCCAAGAGCAAGGTGGTCGATCTGCCGCGCGACGCCCACGACATAGTGGTGGCCGATCCCTCGGTGGCCGACGCGGTCACGCGCACGCCCCGGCGGATCTATCTCTTCGGCAAGCGGGTCGGTCAGACCAACATCTTCGTGTTCGATGCGGCCGGTCGCGAGATCGCCGTCCTGGACCTCAAGATCGAGCGCGACATCGAGGGGCTGGCCGCCACCATCCGCCGCTTCATCCCGACCGCGGACGTCAAGGCGGAGATGCTGAACGACAACGTCATCCTGACGGGAACCGTGCAGAACGCGCAGGACGCGGCACGCGCCGTGGACCTCGCCACGATCTTCACGCGCGGCGGCGAGGCGACCACGGGCCAGTACGTCAGGACGGCGTCGGCCTCGAGCACGTCGGCCAGCATTTCCTCCTCGTCCGTCTCGCAGATCGCCCCGAGCCTCCAGCGCAGCCAGATCGTGAACCTCCTCCAGATCCAGGGCGAGGACCAGGTCACGCTCAAGGTGACCGTGGCGGAGGTACAGCGCTCCATCGTGAAGCAGCTCGGCATCGACGGCATCGGCATCGCCTCGATCGACGGCATCGCTTTCTCCGCCGCGACCGACAACCCGTTCGGCCTCGGCAAGGCGATCTCGAACTCCGGCCTCAACCTCCTGAACGGCGGCAGCAGCGACAACGGCATCTCGGCCCAGCTCCAGGCGCTGGAGCAGGCGGGCGTGATGCGCACCCTGGCCGAGCCGAGCCTCACGGCCATCTCGGGCGAGAGCGCCTCGTTCAAGGTTGGCGGCGAGTTCTCGATCGCCAGCGGCAAGAGCGAGACCGCGCAGACGCGCACGGCGATCCTCAACAACGCCGGCAACATCGTCGGCTACGACACGACGCCGGCCAGCGTGGAGTACGAACACCGCGAGATCGACTACGGCATCGGCCTCGACTTCACCCCAGTGGTCCTGTCGCCTGGCCGCATCAGCCTGAAAATCCGCACCTCCGTGTCCGAGCCGACCTTCGAGTCGCCTTACGCCATTCCGGGCGGCATCGCGCCGGGCGTCAATCTCGTGGGTATCCGCAAGCGCCTCGCCGACACCACGGTGGAGCTGCCCTCCGGTGGCAGCCTGGTGATCGCCGGCCTCGTGCGCGACGAGATGCGGCAGGTGATCTCCGGCTATCCCGGCCTGTCCAAGATCCCGATCCTCGGCACGCTGTTCCGCTCGCGCGACTTCCAGCGCTACGAGACCGAGCTCGTCGTGATCGTGACGCCCTACCTCGTGCGGCCCGTGGCGCGTCAGGACCTCGCGCGGCCCGACGACAACCTGGCCTTCACCTCGGACGGTTCCGGCAACCTTCTCGGCCGCATCAACCGCGTCTACGGCCGGTCCGAATCCGCCCCTCCGTCCAGCCGCTACCACGGCACCGTTGGATACATCTACAAATGAGAGCGCACGCGACCCCCTCCGCCGCCCGGCGCCTCGCCTCGGCCGGCTTCGTCCTGGCCGCCCTCGGCCTCGCCGGCTGCGCGCAGCGCCCGGACGCCTCGTTGAACTTCGTGCCGGACGACTACCGCGCCCGCCATCCGATCATCGTCGGCGAGGCCACGCAAGACCTCGACATCCTGGTCGCCTCGTCCGAGACGCGACTGACCTACGCCGACCTCACGCGGGTGCAGAGCTTCGCCGCGCGCTTCCGCGCCTCCCGCGCCGCCGTGATCCGCATCCAGACCCCGGCCGGCACGCGCAACGCCGCCGCGGCGGGGCTGGTGGTCAAGGACATGGTGCGCGCGCTGGGCCGCGAAGGCGTGCCGCACTCGCGCATCCTCGTCTCCTCGTACGACGTCGACGCCGGCGGCGAGGCGTTCCCGATCCGCCTCTCCTTCAACGGGCTCACAGCCGCACTCGACCACCCGTGCGGCCAGTGGCCGAAGGATCTCGGCGACACCTACCAGAACCGCAACTACGAGAACTTCGGCTGCGCCAGCCAGGCCAACCTCGCCGCCCAGATCTCCGATCCGCGCGACCTGCTCGGGCCGCGCGGCATGAGCGAGATCGACGCCGAGCGTCGGACCACAGTGATCGGCGACTACCGGCAGGGCAACGCGACGGCCTCCGAACGAAGCCGAACCGAATCCAACTACGACTGGTAGGAAGGTGCCGTCCATGTCATCCACGCCCTTCTCCGAGACCGCCTACCATCTCGACGACGAGACGCTGAGGGAGCGCCTCGACGCGCTCCGACCCATCCCGCGCATCTCGGTCCAGGCCTTCTGCGAGACGCCCGAGGTCGCAGGCGTGATCGAGGCCGCCGGTGCCGATCGGCGCATGTCCAAGGCGCATCTGCGCGTCCACACCGGGGGCATCCGCGCCGCGGCCGAACACTACGCTTCGGCGCCCACGCCCAACCTGGTGATCCTGGAATCCCAGTTCGCCCCGGCCGAGCTCCTGGCCGAGCTCGACACGCTCGCGGAAGTCTGCGATCCCGGCTCGAAGGTCGTGGTGGTCGGCCACTGCAACGACGTGTCCCTGTACCGCGAGCTGACGCGGCGCGGCATCTCGGAATACGTGCTGGCCCCCATATCCCTGTCCGAGCTCGTGGGCCTCGTGTCGCAGCTCTTCGCCGCGCCGGACGCGGCGCCGCTGGGCCGCTCGGTCGGATTCGTCGGCGCCAAGGGCGGCGTCGGCTCCTCCACCGTCTCGCACAACGTCGCCTGGTCGATCGGCAAGCTGTTCGCCTCCGACGTGGTGCTGGCCGACCTCGACCTGCCCTTCGGCACCGCCAACATCAACTTCGACAAGGATCCCGCCCAGGGTGTCGCCGAGGCCGTGTTCTCGGCCGACCGGCTGGACGAGGTGTTCCTCGATCGCCTCCTGGCCAAGTGCGCCGACCACCTGTCGCTGCTGGCGGCCCCGTCGACGCTGGAGCGGACCTACGACTTCGAGCCGGAGGCCTTCACGCCGCTGATCGAGGCGGCCCAGCGCGGCACGCCCTCGGTGGTGCTCGACCTGCCCCATGCCTGGAACGACTGGACGCGCAGCGTGCTCCAGCGGATCGACGAAATCGTCATCGTGGCGACGCCGGACCTCGCCAACCTGCGCAACGCCAAGAACCTCGTCGATACGCTGAAGCGGCTGCGGCCGAACGACGTGCCGCCGCGGCTCGTGCTCAACCAGACCGGCATGCCCAAGCGCCCCGAGATCGACCCGCAGGAGTTCGCCGAGCCGCTGGGCCTCGCCCCGCTGGCGACGATCGCCTTCGACCCGGCCGTGTTCGGCACGGCGGCCAACACGGGGCGGATGGTCTGCGAGGCGGAGCCCAAGCATCCGTCGGTGGAGGCGTTCGCCGAGATCGCCCACGCGGTGACCGGGCGCAACCCCGCCAAGCGGGCGCAGAAGTCGGCGCGGTCCGGCCTGTTCGGCCTGATGCGCCGCCGCTAGGTTCGGAGGAAACATGTTCGGAAAGCGCGGACCCGACACCCCGGCCAAGGCTCCCATGCCGGCCGCCGCCCTGGCACCGGCGCCCGCGCGCCCGGCGGCTCCCGCCCCGGTCGCGGCTCCGGTCGCGGCGGCGGCGCCCGCGCCGGCGCGCCGCGCCCCCGAGCCGCCGCCCGCATCCGCAACCGCCGCCAAGCCCCGGTCCGACAGCTACTACGAGACCAAGAGCAAGGTCTTCGCCGCGCTGATCGACACGATCGACCTGTCGCAGCTCGCCCGGCTCGAAACCGAAGCGGCGCGCGAGGAGATCCGCGACATCGTCAACGACATCATCGCGATCAAGAACTTCGCGATGACGATCGCCGAGCAGGAAAGCCTGCTGGCCGACATCTGCAACGACGTGCTCGGCTACGGGCCGCTCGAGCCGCTGCTGGCGCGCGACGACATCGCCGACATCATGGTCAACGGCGCCCGGCAGACCTTCATCGAGGTCGCCGGCAAGGTGCACGAGGCGGGCGTCCGCTTCCGCGACAACCAGCAGCTCCTCAACATCTGCCAGCGCATCGTCAGCCAGGTCGGGCGACGCGTCGACGAATCCTCGCCGATCTGCGACGCGCGCCTGCCCGACGGCAGCCGCGTCAACGTTATCGCGCCCCCGCTCGCCATCGACGGCACCGTCCTGACGATCCGCAAGTTCAAGAAGGACAAGCTGACGCTGGATCAGCTCGTGAACTTCGGCGCGATCTCGCCAGAGGGCGCGGAAATCCTTCAGATCATCGGTCGCGTCCGCTGCAACATCGTGATCTCGGGCGGCACGGGCTCGGGCAAGACGACGCTCCTCAACTGCCTGACGCGCTACATCGACGAGGACGAGCGCATCATCACCTGCGAGGACTCGGCCGAGCTCCAGCTCCAGCAGCCCCATGTCGTGCGCCTCGAGACCCGCCCGCCCAACATCGAGGGCGAGGGCGAGATCACCATGCGCGATCTCGTCAAGAACTGCCTGCGCATGCGCCCCGAGCGGATCATCGTCGGCGAGGTGCGCGGCCCCGAGGTCTTCGACCTCCTCCAGGCGATGAACACGGGCCACGACGGATCGATGGGAACGATCCACTCCAACTCGCCGCGCGAGTGCCTCAACCGTATCGAATCCATGATCGCCATGGGCGGCTTCTCCCTGCCGTCGCGCACGGTCAAGGAGATCATCACGGGCTCCATCGACGTGATCGTGCAGGCGGCCCGCCTGCGCGACGGCTCGCGCCGCATCACCCACATCACCGAGGTGCTGGGGATGGAGGGCGACGTCATCACCACGCAGGACCTCTTCGTCTACGACATCCTCGGCGAAGACACGCGCGGTAGGCTGATGGGCCGCCACCGATCCACCGGCGTCGGGCGCCCGGCCTTCTGGGACCGCGCGCGCTACTACGGCGAGGAGCAGCGGCTCGCGCGCGCGCTCGATGCGGCCGAGGTCAAGGGCGGGACGGGCGCATGATCGCGATCGCGTTCGTCGCCCTCGCCACGATCGCGCTCGGGGCCCTGACCTATGCGATCCTGGAGCCCCGCCTCCAGGTCGAGAAGAACGCGCGAAGCCGCCTCGGCCAATACAAGCAGAGCGAGAGCGATGCCCTCGCGAAGCGGCAGGCGCGCGACCGCATGCAGGAGGTGGCCAAGCGCCGCAAGTCGATCCAGTCGTCCCTGGACGACCTCGACAGCAAGCAGAAGGCCAAGTCCCGCCACGCCCGCAACGCGACGATCGACAGGCGCATCGTCCAGGCGGGGCTCAAGCTGTCGATGCGCGCCTTCGTGCTCGCCAGCGTCGGGCTCGGCGTCGTGATGGCCCTCGTGGCGCTCGTCTGCGGCGCTCCGCTGCTGGTGGCCGCCGGCATCGGCATCGTGGGCGGCCTCGGCGTGCCGCGCTGGCTCCTCGGCTTCCTGCGCAAGCGGCGGCAGAAGAAGTTCGTGGACGAGTTCGCCAATGCCGTGGACGTGGTGGTGCGAGGCATCCGATCCGGCCTGCCCTTGAACGACACGCTGCGCATGGTGGCCGCCGAGACGCCGGAACCCGTCCGCTCCGAGTTCGCCCGCGTGGTGGAGGGGCTTCAGATGGGCCTCTCGATGACCGAGGCGGTGGAGCGGCTCTACCAGAACATGCCCCTGGCCGAGACCAACTTCTTCGCGATCGTGGTGTCGATCCAGAGCCAGGCGGGCGGCAATCTCGGCGAGGCCCTGTCCAACCTGTCGCGCGTCCTTCGCGAGCGAAAGCGGATGAAGGGCAAGATCCAGGCGATGTCCATGGAGGCCAAGGCATCCGGCGCCATCATCGGCGCTCTGCCGTTCATCGTCGGCTTCCTCGTCTACCTCACCTCGCCCGACTACATCTCGATCCTCTTCACCACCAGCTCGGGCAACCTGGTTCTCGTGTGCGCGGGCATCTGGATGTCGGTCGGCATCGTCGTCATGCGCAACATGATCAACTTCGACTTCTGACGCCGCGCGGTGGCCTCGGCGCCACCCGGACGGCGGCCCTCTAGGATGCAGCGCCCATGGACGCAGTTCTGAGCCTCCTCGGCCTATCGAGCCAGGCGGCGCTCGGCCTTCTGGTGGCCGTCGCCGTGTTCGCGACCTTCGTCTCGGTGGCGCTGCCGCTGCTGACAGGGCGCGAGATGAAGACGCGGATGCGCGCCGTGGCGCTGGAGCGCGAGGAACTGCGCGCGAGAGAGCGCGCGCGCCTGGCGAGCGAGCGCGACTTGGGGCGCGGCCGAGGCCTGCGCAAGGAGCAGGACGTGTCGTTCGCGGCCCGCGTCGTGGAGCGGCTGGACCTGCGCACCGCGCTGATGGACGAGGCCACGCTGGCCAAGCTGCGCGTGGCGGGACTGCGCTCGCAGCGGGCCACCACCCTGTTCCTGTTCTGCCGGGTGACCCTGCCGCTCGTGTTCGGTCTGCTGGCTGTCTTCTACATCTTCGGCCTCAAGCTGATGGCGGGATACACGCTTCCCGTGCGCCTGTTCGTCTGCATCCTGGCGGCCTATGCCGGGTTCTACGCGCCCAACTTCTACGTCAGCAACCGATCCACCAAGCGCGGCCAGTCGATCAACCGTGCCTGGCCGGACGCTCTGGACCTGCTCCTGATCTGCGTCGAATCCGGCAATTCGATCGAGGCCGCGTTCCGCCGCGTCGCGGACGAGATCGGCATCCAGTCGATCGAACTGGCGGAGGAACTGGTGCTGGTCTGCGCCGAGCTCTCGTATCTGCCGGAACGGCGCCAGGCCTACGAGAACCTCGTCGCCCGCACCGGCATGGAATCGGTGCGCTCCGTCTCCACCGCGCTGATCCAGGCCGAGCGCTATGGCACGCCGCTCGGCGTGGCGCTGCGCACCATGTCCCAGGAAAGCCGCGACATGCGCATGATGGCGGCCGAGAAGAAGGCCGCCGCGCTGCCTCCCAAGCTCACCGTGCCGATGATCCTGTTCTTCCTGCCGGTTCTCTTCGCCGTGATCATCGGCCCGGCCGCGATCCAGATCATCAACCGGTGAAGCGATGACCCTGGAGGATGCGGGTGTGGCCGGTCCTACGCCGGCCGATCCGTGACGTCCGGACGCAAAGGATGCGTCGCGACGTCGCCCGTTCGCGTAGCGTTCGCTAGGCGGACGGCCGCGCCTCCATTCAGGCGGCGGGGCGTGCGTCAGCCGCGGTCCTCGGCGGCGAGTTCGGACCAGGTGTTCTTCTGCGACAGCATCTGGCGCAGATAGACGACGTTGGCCTTGGCCTCCTCGGGGCTGAGAACGGCCGAGGCGGTGCGCTCGGCCTCGTCGAACCGCCCCTGCAGGCCCATCACCAGCGCCAGGTTCTGGCGCACGCGGGCGTCGGCGCCGGGCTGGGCCACGGCGCGCGAGAGGTAGCTCTCGGCCTTCGGCAGATCGTTGGCCAGAAGGTAGGACATGCCGAGGTTCGACAGGATCGAGGGCTCGCTCGGCTGGATCACCAGCGCCTTCTCGTAGAGGACGCGCGCCTTCTGGGGCTGGCCGAGCTGGTCGAGGATGGCGCCTTCGGCCGAAAGGAGGCGCCAGTCGGGGCGGTCCGGCGTCTGGGCGCGGCGCACGGTCTCCAGCGCCTTGGGCAGATCGCCGGCGGCGGCCAGCGCCTTTCCGTAGGCCGACAGGACGTCGCGGTCGTTGGGATGGGCGATCGCCATCTGCTGCATCACAGCGAGCGACTGATCGTTGCGGCCGGTCATCTGGAGCGCCGAGGCGAAGGCGAGGCCGTTGTCCTTGTCCTTCGGGTTGCCGTCGTAGCGCGCGCCGTAGGCCCGGACCGCGCCGGCCAGTTCCTCGGCCGACATCTCGGACAGCGGCTTCTCGCCGCGCAGGGCGGTGGCCGAGGCGGACGCCGCAGGGGAGGGGCCGATCGACCCTGTGTGCATGCGCGAGGTCTGGTTGCAGCCGGCCAGCGCCGCCAGCGCGGCCAGGCCCCCGGCGAGCGCCGCCCGCCTTGCGCGAAGCGCCGGCCGGGCGTAGGCCCCTTCGTGAAGCGAGGCGGCGGACCGGCTGAAAGGTTCGATGGCGCGCATGGGTCCCGATCCGGCTGTGCAGTCTGTCGCCAAGCCATAAATCGTTAACCTTACCGCTCCCTTAATCCTTCGGAGCGCGCCACGAGGAACCCATCGCCCATGACATCCCGCCTCCTGCCCCCGGGTTCCGCCGCACGCCCCGTCCACCTCGCGGGCGAGGGCGACACCGCCGCGCTGCCGGAGGCGCTCGGGTCCTGGGCCCGCGCGACGGGCTGGAAGGGCGGAGCGGGCAGCGTCCTTCTCGCGCCGGGCGCCGACGGGGCGCTCGCCTCGGCCGCGCTCGGCCTCGGCGCACCCGGCGCCGGCGCGGCGGAGCGGTCGCTGCTCACCGGCGCGCTGGCGACCGGCCTGCCGGCCGGCGACTGGGCCTTGGCCGCCGGCCACGGGCTGGACCCGGATCTGGCGGCGCTCGGCTTCCTGCTCGGCGCCTATCGCTTCGACCGCTACCGGTCCAAGGCCGCCGACGACGGGCCGCGGCTGGCGCTGCCCGAGGGTGCCGACGAGGCGCGCGTGCGCCTGGAGGCGGCCGCCGCCGCGCTGGTGCGCGACCTCGTCAACACGCCCGCCAACGATCTCGGGCCGGACGGGATCGAGGCGGCCGCGCGGGCGCTGGCGCGCGAATACGGGGCGAGTGTCTCGGTGACGGCGGGCGACGAGCTTCTGTCCGCCGGCTTCCCGATGATCCACGCCGTGGGCCGTGCGAGCGCGGTGGCTCCACGCCTGATCGACATCGGCTGGGGTCCGGAGGACGCGCCCCGCGTGACGCTGGTGGGTAAGGGCGTCGCCTTCGATACCGGCGGTCTCGACATCAAGCCCGCGTCCGGCATGCTCCTGATGAAGAAGGACATGGGCGGCGCGGCCAACGTGCTCGGGCTTGCCCGCATCGTGATGGGCGAGGGGCTGCGGGTGCGCCTGCGCGTGCTGATCCCGGCGGTCGAGAACGCCATCGCCGGCAACGCCTTCCGGCCCGGCGACGTGCTGCCGAGCCGCAACGGCAAGACGGTGGAGATCGGCAACACGGACGCGGAAGGGCGGTTGATCCTCGCCGACGCCCTGAGCCTTGCCGACGAGGAGGCGCCCGAGATCCTGGTCGACATGGCGACGCTCACGGGGGCCGCGCGCGTCGCGCTGGGCCCGGACCTGCCGCCCTTCTTCACCGACGACGAGGGTTTCGCGGCCGAGCTCGCGGCCGCGGCGTCCGCCGTTCACGACCCGCTCTGGCGCCTGCCTCTCTGGAAGCCCTACGCGCGGAACCTCGCCTCCAAGATCGCCGACGTCAACAACGTGACGGCCGACGGGTTCGCCGGGTCGGTCACCGCGGCGCTGTTCCTGCAGGGCTTCGTCGCCCGGGCGAAGACCTGGGCGCATCTCGACGTCTACGGATGGCGCCCGCAGGCGGGGCCGACCGGCCCGGCCGGCGGCGAGGCGCAGGGCATCCGCGCGCTCGCCAGGGTGCTGCGGGCGCGCTATCCGGCTTCTTGAAACGGCCTCAATCCCCATGTCCTGTGACCGGACCGGTTCCGAAACGAGAGCCGGATTCGGTGGGGACCGGGGATGGCGATCGAGATCCGCCCGGCGCAGGCACTGCGCCTGCTGCACGGCAACGCATTGAAGCAGACGCACGAGGCGGGACCGGATCTGACGACCCGCCAGACCGCGATCCTCCTGACCGTCTATCTGGAGCCGCCGCCCCATACGGTGCGTGGGCTGGCCGAGAAGCTGAAGGTCACCAAGCCCGTGGTGACGCGCGCCCTCGACACGATGGGGCGGCTCAACCTCCTGGAGCGCCGGCGCGATCCGCAGGACCTGCGCAACGTGCTCGTGCGCCGCACGGTGGAGGGCAGCCTCTTCGTGTCGCAGATGGCCGACCGGCTGGTGGACGAGGCAGGCGGGCTCGCCCGATGACGGTGGCGCTGGACCGCCGCATCCACGCCGCGCGCCCGGACCTTGCCGACGAGCGGCTGCGCGGGCGCGTCGAGGCCGACCGCTTCGTGCGCGGCGAGCCCGCTCACGTCGACGCGCCGCTGGCCGACCTGCGCCGCCATCCCTCGCCCGACGCCCCGCTGGAGACGCAGTCCCTGCACGGAGAGTCGGTGACGATCTTCGAGGAGACGCCGGAGGGCTGGTGCTGGGTGCAGCTCGAGCGCGACCGCTATGTCGGCTGGATGCCGGCCGCGGCGATCCTCGCGGGGCCGCCGCCGGAGGCGACCCACCGGGTGCGCGTGCCCCGGACCTTCGTCTTCCCGGGCCCGGACATCAAGCGCCCGCCGATGCGCGAGCTGACGCTGGGCGCGCGCGTCAGCGTCCGTGCCGAGGCCGAGGACCACAACGCCACCTATGCGCTGATGCTGCCCTTCGGCGCGGTCGTGGTGCAGCATCTCGAACCCGCCGATGTCCGCACCGCCGATTTCGTTTCGGTGGCGGAAGAGTTGCGGGGGGTGCCCTACCTATGGGGCGGCAAGTCGGCTTCGGGCATCGACTGCTCGGGCCTCGTGCAACTAGCCTTGAGCTTTGCGGGCATCGAGGCGCCGCGCGACACCGATCTTCAGGCCGCGTCGCTGGGGCGTCCCCTCCGGGCGGACGAGCCCTTGCAGCGAGGCGACCTCGTGTTCTGGCGCGGCCATGTCGGGGTGATGCTGGACGGGGAGACGCTGCTCCACGCCAACGCCCACCACATGATGACGGCGGCCGAACCGCTGGCCGAGGCCGAGCGGCGGGCGCTCGCCAAGGGCTCGCCCGTGACGGTGCGGCGGCGCCTCGGCTAAGGCGTCAGTAGCCGGCGCCGCGATCCACCACGTTGCCGAGCGCCTCGCCGCGCCGGTGCGCCGCGATCTGCGACATGATGATCGGTGCGAGCGCCGCCGGATCGGACGAGGCGGCGGCGTGCGGCGTCACGAACACGCGGGGATGGCGCCAGAGCGGGCTGTCCGGGGCGAGCGGCTCGCGCTCGAACACGTCGAGCGAAGCCTCCATCAGGCGCCCGTCGTTCAGCGCGCGCAGGATGGCGGAATCCTTCTGGAGGCCACCGCGCCCCGCGTTCACCAGCGAGGGCGTGCCGAGCGGCGTCTCCCGCTTCAACCGCGACAGGAAGCCGTCGTCGATCATGCCCCGCGTTTCCGCGGTGAGCGGCAGGAGCACGACCAGGATGTCCGCCCGCGACAGCACGGCGTCGAGCCCGGCCTCGCCGTGGAAGCACTCGACGCCTTCGACCGTCTTCGGGCGGCGGCTCCAGCCCGAGACGCGGAAACCGAGGGTCCCGAGCTTGGATGCGGCGTCGCGGCCGAGTTCGCCGAGCCCGAGCACGCCGACCTCGATCTCGGACGCCGCCGGCTGGCGCCGCTCGTTCCAGATCCGCGCCGCCTGCTGCGCGCGGTAGGTCATGCCGCGCCGGTGGTGGTCGAGCACCCGCCACACGACGTATTCGCTCATGCGGTGGGTCAGGTCGTCGGCCACGATGCGCAGGATCGGCACGTCCGGCAGCGTCTTGTCCTGCAGGATGTGATCGACGCCGGCGCCGAGCGAGAACACGGCGCGCAGGTTCGGCAGGTTCGACAGCACGCCGGGCGGCTGCCGCCAGACCACGGCGTAGTCGATGCTCTCGTCGGCCGCGCTGGCGGGACGCAGCACCACCGTTTCGCCGGGCGCGGCCGCCAGGAGGGCCTCCATCCAGCGCGTGGCGTCGAAACCGGTGACGGAAAGGAGGATGCTCAAGAGACGGGGTCCGTTTGGATCGAATCGGCGAGAAGCGCGGCATGGGCACGGCCGTGGCGCGCGAACCAGTGCGTCGCGCAGACCAGGAACCCGTTCTGCACGGCGCCCCGGTCCACCGCGTCCAGCAGCGCGTCGAAGGGGGCGGGGATGGCGAGGATGTCCTCGTCCTCGTCGGCCTTGCCGCCCCGGCCGGTGAGGTGCGCGGTATCGACGATGGCCAGGAACACCATCGCCAGTTCGTCGGTGAGCCCGGGCGTCGACAGGACGGAGAAGCAGTGCGCCACCGCGCGCGGCCGGAGACCCGTCTCCTCCTCCAGTTCGCGCGCGGCGCCGGCGGCGGGGTCCTCGCCCTCGTCGATGCCGCCGGCCGGCAGCTCCAGCGGCGCGGCGTGAGGCGTCGCGAGCGCGGCGCCGACGCGGAACTGGCGGATCACGACGATCGCGTCCCGCGCCGGATCGTAGGGGATCACCACGGCGCAGCGCCCGCCGCGCACGATCTCGCGCCGCACCCGCCCGCGCCGCGCCTCGGCCAGCGGCGCGTGGGTCAGCGTGAGCACGTCGAGCGGGCGGAACCCGTCGAACACGCGCCGCTCCTCGCTGACGGAGAAGTCGAGCGGCTGGTCCTCCAACCGCGCGCGGTAGGTCGGGGCGCTCACTGGGCGACGTCCGCCGCGCCGGCCGCCTCGATGCGGAAGGCGGCGGCCATCAGGGCCTTGGTGTAGTCGGTCTTCGGGCGCTCGAAGATCTCCTCCGAGGGGCCGCGCTCCACCACCTGGCCGCCGCGCATCACGATCACCTCGTTGGCGAGCGCGCGCACGACCTTGAGGTCGTGGCTGATGAAGAGATAGGCGAGGTCGTGCTTGCGCTGAAGGTCGCGCAGGAGATCGACCACCTGCGCCTGCACGCTCATGTCGAGCGCCGAGGTCGGCTCGTCCAGCATCACGAAGCGCGGGTTGAGCACCATGGCGCGGGCGATGGCGACGCGCTGGCGCTGGCCGCCGGAGAACTCGTGCGGGTAGCGGAAGCGCGTCGCGGGATCGAGGCCGACCTCCTCGAGCGCGGAGACGACGCGCGCGTCCCGCTCCGCCTTCGAGAGCTTCGGCTGATGCACCTGCAGGCCTTCCGCCACGATGTCGGCGATGGGCATGCGGGGGCTGAGCGAGCCGTAGGGGTCCTGGAACACGATCTGGATGCGGTCGCGCCAGTCGCGCATCTCGCGCGACGACTTGGTGTCGATCCGTGTCCCGTCGAAGCGGATCTCGCCCTCGCTCGCGATCATCCGGCAGAGCGCGAGGCCGAGCGTCGTCTTGCCCGAGCCGGATTCGCCGACGACGCCGACCGTCTGACCGGCGCGCACGGCGACGTCGATCCCGTTCACCGCCTTCACATGGTCGCTCACGCGCCGCATGAGGCCCGTGCGCACGGGAAACCAGACCTTCACGCCCCGGCCTTCCATGACGAGCGGCGCGTTGGCGTTGGCGGCCGGCGGGCGTCCCTTCGGCTCGGCCGCCAGAAGGTGCTTGGTGTAGGCGTGCTGCGGGTTGGCGAAGATCTCCGCCGTCGGTCCGGTCTCGACGATCTCGCCGCGATACATCACGCAGACCCGGTCGGCGATGCGCCGGACGATGCCGAGGTCGTGGGTGATGAAGAGGAGGCCCATGTCCCGCTCGGCCTGGAGCCGTTTCAGGAGCTCGAGAATCTGCGCCTGCACCGTCACGTCGAGCGCGGTGGTCGGCTCGTCGGCGATCAGGAGGTCCGGCTCGTTGGCGAGCGCCATGGCGATCATTACGCGCTGCCGCTGGCCGCCCGACAGCTGGTGCGGATAGGAGCCGAGCCGCTTCTCGGGCTCGCGGATGCCGACCTGATGGAGCAGCTCGAGGGTGCGCTCGCGCGCGGCCCTGTCGGACAGGCCGCGATGGATCTTCATCACCTCGCCGATCTGGCGCTCGATCGTGTGGAGCGGATTGAGCGAACTCATCGGCTCCTGGAAGATCATCGAGATCTTGTTGCCGCGCACGCCGCGCAGCGCCTTGTCGTCGGCGGCGATGAGATCCTTCCCCTGGAAGACCACGGCGCCGCCGGGATGGCTGGCGGACGGATAGGGGAGGAGCTTGAGGATCGACAGCGCCGAGACCGACTTGCCCGACCCTGATTCGCCGACGAGCGCCACCGTCTCGCCCTTGTGGATCGCAAAGGACACGCCTTTGACGGCAAGGCTCGTCTCGCCGTTCTGGTGGAAGGCGACCTTCAGGTCGCGGACGTCGAGAAGCGGTGCGCCGGCGTCGGGGCGGGGGGCGATCTGGCTCAAGCGGCTCTCATCCTCTCAGGCCGGACGGGGGTGGGCGCCGTGGGCGTGGTGATGGTGCCCGTGATCATGGCTCGCGTGGTCATGGGCATGATCGCCGCCGCAGGCGGTTCCCGCATCGGCGCAGTGCCCGTGCTCGAGTTCCACCGTCGCGTGGTCGATCCGGAAGTCGTCGCTCAGCATCGCCTTCACGCGGCGCACCACGGCCGTCCCGTCGGCGCCCTCCGGCACGCAGACATGAAGCGTCGCCGCCCGGCGGCGCGGCGTGATCATCCAGACATGGACGTGGTGCACGTCCTCGATGCCGGGGATCGCTGCGCGCAGGTGGCGGCCGACCTCCGTGCCGTCGACGCCCGCCGGCGCACCCTCCAGGAGCACGTGCGCGGACTCCCGCACCAGACGCCAGGCGTTGGCGAGGATCAGGAGGCAGACGAGGACGGACAGGATCGGGTCGATCTGCGTCCAGCCGGTGGCAAGGATCACCACCGACGCCACGATGGCGGCGACGGAGCCGAGAAGGTCGCCGAGGACATGCAGCAGCGCGCCGCGCATGTTGAGGTCTTCCTTGTCGCCCCCGTGGAGCACGTAGAAGGCCGCGACGTTGACGAGGAGACCGGCGACGGCGACGACCAGCATCGGGCCGGCGAGGATCTCGACCGGCTCCGAGAACCGCCGCCACGCCTCGTAGACGATCACGGCGGTGATGCCGAAGAGCACGAGGCCGTTGGAATAGGCGACGAGGATCTGGAACCGGTCGTAGCCGTAGGACCGCTTGGCGTCGGCCGGCCGAAGGGCGAGGCGCGCGGCGGCGAAGGCCAGGACGAGGCCGGCGAAGTCCACGAACATGTGGCCGGCATCGGCGAGAAGCGCGAGCGAGCCGGAGATCAGACCGCCCGCGATCTCCGCCAGCATGAAGAGGCCGGTGAGGGCCGCCGCGATGCCGAGCCGCTTGGTGCTGGCATGCGCGGCATGGTCGTGGTGGTCGTGGCCGGCGTGGTCGTGGGAATGGCCGTGATGGTCGCTCATGACGCGGTCACCGGAAGCTCTTGCGAGGGTCGAAGGCATCGCGCACCGCCTCGCCGACGAAGACGAGAAGCGAGAGCATCAGCGACAGGACCACGAAGCCCGAGATGCCGAGCCAGGGTGCCTGGAGGTTGTTGCGGCCCTGCGCCAGGAGCTCGCCGAGGGATGGCGAGCCGGGCGGCAGTCCGAAGCCCAGGAAGTCGAGCGACGTCAGCGTGGTGATCGACCCGTTCAGGATGAAGGGCAGGAAGGTCAGCGTCGCCACCATGGCGTTGGGCAGGAGGTGGCGGCCCATGATGGTCCAGTCGCCGACGCCGAGCGCGCGGGCGGCATTGACGTATTCGAAGTTGCGCGCGCGCAGGAACTCGGCCCGCACCACGCCCACGAAGGCCACCCACGAGAACAGGAGCATGATGCCGAGGAGGATCCAGAAGCCGGGCGGCAGGATCGCGGCGACGATCAGGAGCAGGTAGAGCACCGGGATCGAGGACCAGATCTCGATGAAGCGCTGGAACAGAAGATCGACCCAGCCGCCGAAATAGCCTTGAACGGCGCCCGCGAAGACGCCGATCACGGCCGAGGCGGCGGTCAGGATCAGGCCGAACAGGACGGAGATGCGGAAGCCGTAGATCAGCCGGGCGAGCACGTCCCGCGCCTGGTCGTCGGTGCCGAGCCAGTTCCAGTTGCCGACCGTGCAGTTGGGGTCGGCCACCCCTTGCGGGTAGCGCGCGCAGCGCTCCTCCTTGGAGAAGGTCCAGGACGGCGGGGAGGGGGCGGGCGTCGGGATCTCGTTGTTGACGCTCTGGTAGGAGTAGCGGATCGGCGGCCAGATCATCCAGCCGTTGGCGGCGATCTCGTCCTGGATGAACGGGTCGCGGTAGTTGGTGACGGGCAGGAAGCCGCCGAACACCTCCTCCGGGTAGTCCCGGAAGATCGGCGCGTAGTACTCGTTCTTGTAGGAGATCAGGATCGGCTTGTCGTTGGCGACGAACTCGGCGCAGAGCGTCACCACGAAGAGCAGGCCGAAGATCCAGAGCGACCACCAGCCGCGCCGGTTGGCCTTGAAGTTCTGCCAGCGGCGCTGGTTGAGCGGGGACAGGCGCGGCGGCCGGCCCATGGCGACCACCGGCGGCCCGGCCTGGGCGACGCCGCTGGCGCCGCCCTGCGCCTCGCGCAGCGTGGCCGGCTCGGCCGGGCGATCCTTGGCGTTGCGGTCCTCGACGGTATCGGTCACCGGGTCAGACCTCCCGCCGCTCGAAGTCGATGCGCGGATCGATCCAGGTATAGGTGAGGTCGGAGATCAGCGTGGTCACGAGCCCGATCAGGGAGAAGATGTAGAGCGTGGCGAACACCACCGGATAGTCCCGCTTGTAGATGCTCTCGAAGGACAGGAGGCCCAGCCCGTCCAGGGAGAAGATGGTCTCGATCAGCAGCGAGCCGGCGAAGAAGGCCGAGATGAAGGCGCCCGGAAAGCCGGCCACGATGATGAGCATTGCGTTGCGGAAGACGTGGCCGTAGAGCACGCGCCGCTCGGCGAGGCCCTTGGCCCGCGCGGTGGTCACGTACTGCTTGCGGATCTCGTCCAGGAACGAGTTCTTGGTCAGGAGCGTGGTGGTGGCGAAGGCCGAGAGCGACAGCGCGATCAGCGGCAGCGTCAGGTGCCAGAAGTAGTCGGCGATGCGCGCCGGCCAGGACAGCTGCGCCCAGTTGTCGGAGGTGAGGCCGCGCAGCGGAAACCAGTCGAGGAACGAGCCGCCCGCGAACAGGACGATCAGCAGGACGGCGAACAGGAAGCCGGGGATCGCGTAGGCGACGATGATGACGGCGCTCGTCCAGGTGTCGAAGCGCGAGCCCTCGTGCAGCGCCTTGCGGATGCCGAGCGGGATCGAGATCACGTAGGAGAGAAGCGTGATCCAGAGGCCGAGCGAGATCGATACGGGCAGCTTCTGGACGATCAGGTCGACCACGGTGGCGTTGGAGAAGAAGCTCGTCCCGAAGTCGAAGCGGGCGTAGTTCCAGATCATCTCGCCGAAGCGCTGCCAGGCCGGCTTGTCGAAGCCGAACTGCTCCTCCAGCCGCTTGATGAACTCCGGGTCGAGCCCCTGCGCCCCGCGGTAGCCGGACGTGTCGCCGCTCTGGGCGGCCATGTCGCCGCCCCCGCCGCCCAGCCGGTCCGCCGCGCCGCCGCCCTGGCCCTGGAGGCCGGCGATCACCTGCTCCACCGGGCCGCCGGGCGCGAACTGGATGACCACGAAGGACACGGCCATGATCCCGAGCAGCGTCGGGATCATCAGGAGAAGGCGTCGAAGGATGTATGCGGCCATTCAGCGGTTCCGTTGTGCGAAGGCGTCGGCGGGCGCGATCACGCCCGGCCGATCGCCTTGGCCTTGGATTCGTCGTACCACCAGAGATGTTCCACCGGAAAGCCGTATTCGGGCTTCGTGGGCGCCATGCCGAACATGTCCCACCACGCGCTGTTGTGGCCCTCGGCGTGGATGTTCGGGATCCAGTCGAGCCGCCAGCGCAGCACGCGGTCGAGCGCGCGCATGGTATGCGTCAGCTCGTCGCGGCTCCTCGCCTCGCCGATCCGGTCGAGAAGTCGGTCCACCGCCGGGCTCGCCATGCCGGGATAGTTGTAGGACCCGTCGCGGTCGCGCGCGTTCGAGCCGAAGAAGAGCGACATCCCTTCGCGCGTCGGCGTGCCGTTGAAGCCGAAGCGGCAGAGGATCATGTCGAAGTCGAAGCGGTTCAGCCGGTCCTGATACTGGGCGGCGTCCACCACGCGCATCGACGCCTCGACGCCGAGCAGCTTCATGTTCTCGACCATCTTCCCGTAGACGCGACCCTGCTCGGGGTCGTTCAGGAGATATTCGAGGCGGAATGGCTGGCCGGCCGCGTCCACTAGGGTCGAGCCCCGCCGCGTCCAGCCGGCGGCGGCGAAGAGCTCGGAGGCTTCGCGCAAGGGCCGACGGTCGCGGCCCGAACCGTCGGTGACGGGCTGGGTCCAGACCTCGCCGAAGACCTCCGGCGGCAGGTCGGCCCGCAGCGGCTCGAGGACGGCGAGTTCCTCCGGCGTCGGCGCGCCGGTCGCCACGTAGTCCGACAGCTCGAACGGCGACTGAGAGTGCTGGCGCAGGCCGAACAGGAGGTTGGCGTTGGTCCACTCGAAGTCGAAGCACAGGTTGATCGCGCGTCGCACCCGCGCGTCGCCGAACTGGGCCCGGCGCTGGTTCAGCGCCCAGCACTGGAAGTTCGGCCAGCTCTCGCCGGGGATGGTGTCGCGCTTCACGCGTCCGTCCTGCGCGGCCGGGAACGCGTATTCGCTCGCCCAGGCGCGCGGCGTGAACTCCTCGCGATAGGTCACGTCGCCCTTCTTGAAGGCTTCCAGCGCGGCTTGACGGTCTCGGAAGCACTCGACGCGGATGGTCTGGAAATGGCCGAGCCCCTTGGAGAAGGGCATGTCGCGGCCCCAGTAGTCGGCGCGCTTCTCGTACTCGATGAAGCGCCCGGCGGCGTAGCGGCCCACCTCCCATGCTCCGGAGCCGGGAATAGCATCGAAGCCGCCCTGCCCGAAGGGTCGGTCGGCGAAGAAGGCGGCCGGCACGATCGGCATCGACAGCGCGGCCAGCGCGGTCGGCACGGTCTGGCGGCCGGAAAAGACGATGCGAACGGTCCGCTCGTCCTCGGCGGCGACCTCGGTCACCTCCACGAGCTGGATGGCAAGGGACGGATGGCCCTCCCGTTTCAGCGTGTCGTAGGAGAACACGACGTCGGCGGCCGTCACCGGCGCGTCGGTCGAGAAGCGCGCCTCAGGCCGCAGCCGGAAGGTGAAGCGGTTGCCGTCGGCGGAGACCGCGACGCTTTCGGCCAAAAGCCCGTAGATCGCGTCCGGCTCGTCCAGCGTGGAGAGCATCAGGCCCTCGTAGAGCATCTCCATGCGCGGCGGCGCGTTGCCTTGGAGCACCAGCGTGTTGAACGTGTCGAACGTGTCGGGGGACTGGTTGAAGAACCAGGACGGCACGGTGAAGGTGAACCGGCCGCCGGCCGGCGCCTCCGGCGTCGCGTAGTCGAACTGCGCGTAGTCCGCCGGATATTTCAGATCGCCGAAGGCCGACAGGCCGTGCAGCGGCGTGTCGGCGGGATTGTCGGCGAAGGACAGGCGGGGCAGGGCGGCGGCCGCCGCCGCGCCCATCGCCAGCTTGCCGAAATGGCGACGGCTGATGCGAACGAAGCTTTCCGTCATCGGTCGGCCCTCAGGGTCGCGAGGCGGGAATGGCGGGCGCGGCGGCCGGGTCGGGCGCGCCCGCAGCCGCCTGATCTGCCGGCGTGTTCACCGGCACCTCGCCCTTGACCCACCACGAGAACGGATCGATGCCGGCATAGGCCGGTCGCCGCTCGGGCATGCCGAACTTGTCCCACCAGGCGAGCCAGATGTTGGGGTTGTGGTACTGCGGCACGACGTAGAAGTTCCACAGGAGAACCCGGTCGAGGGCGTGCGTCGCGGCCACGAGACTGTCGCGGTCCGGCGCGTAGATGATCTTCTCGATGATGGCGTCGACGGCCGGGTTGCGGATGCCGGCCGCGTTGCGGCTACCCGGCTGGCTCGCCGCCGCGCTGGACCAGAAGTCGCGCTGCTCGTTGCCGGGCGAAAGAGACTGCGCCATGACGTCGGTCACTACGTCGTAGTCGAAATTGTCGGCGAGCGCCTGATACTGCGAGGCGTCCACGATGCGCGTCGAGGTCTCGATGCCGAGACGCTTGAGCTGGTTGGCGAAGGGATCGATGACGCGGCTCGAGGACGGGTCGGCCGCCAGGAACTCGATGCGGAACGGCTCGCCCTTGGCGTTCACGAGCTGCGAGCCCTGCCGCTTCCAGCCGGCCTGCGTCAGGAGTTCGAAGGCCTCGCGCAGGTAGGTGCGCTCGGCGCCCGGGTCCGAGTAGTCGGGCAGGGTGAAGGGCGTCGTGAAGACTTCGGGCGGGATCTCGGCGCGCAGCGGCTCGAGGATCTTCAGCTCCGCCTCGCTCGGCAGGCCCGAGGAGGCGAGCTCGGTGCCCTGGAAATAGCTCGTGGTGCGCGCGTACTGCCCGTAGAACAGCGAGCGGTTCATCTCCTGGAAGTTGTAGGCGAGCGTCAGCGCGTGACGCGTGCGCGGATCGGAGAACTTCTCGCGCCGCGTGTTGAGCACGAAGCCCTGCATCGGCTCGCCGCTCTCGGAGGGAATCGCCTCCTTCTTGACGCGCCCGTCGCGGAAGGCGGGGAAGTCGTAGCCCTGCGCCCAGCGGCCGGCGCTGTTCTCCGAGCGGTAGTCGGAGAAGCCGCCGCGCTTGAAGGCCTCCCAGCCGGCGCTCTGGTCGCGGAAGTAGGTGTAGCGGATCTCGTCGTAGTTGAAGCGGCCGCGGCGGGGGCCCTTGTCCGCCGCCCAGTAGTCCGGCACGCGCTCCCAGGTGACGGTGGACCCGGGCTGGTAGGCCTTGACGCGGTAAGGGCCCGATCCGACCGGGACCTCCAGCGTCGGGTTGTCGATGTCGCGCTTGCGCCCCTGCGCGTCCGTGCCTTCCCAGAAGTGCCGGGGCAGCACCACGAGGTCGCCCATGATGTTGGGCAGCTCGCGGTTTCCGGTCTGATCGAAGCGGAAGGTCACCTCGCGCTCGCCGGTCACCTCGGCGCTGGTCACGTTGTGGTAGTAGTTGGCGTAGAGCGGGGACAGGCGCGTCACCGTCCGGAAGGTCCAGATCACGTCGTCGGCGGTGATCGGCTGCCCGTCCTGGAAGCGGGCGTCGGGATCGAGACGGAAGGTGACGGAGGAGAAGTCGTCCGGGTAGCGCATCGCCTCGGCGATCAGCCCGTGGCTGACGCCCGGCTCGTCCGGTGCCTGGTCCATCAGCGTGTCGTAGGCGATCCCCCCGCCGAAGGCGGCGAAGCCGGCCGCCGGGGTGCCTCGGACGGGGAAGGGGTTGAAGCTGTCGAACGTCCCCGACGTCTGGAGATTGAGGCGCCCGCCCTTCGGCGCGTCGGGGTTCACATAGTCGTAATGGGCGAAGTCGTCGCCGTATTTCGAGGGCCGGATCAGCGACGACGAGGTCCGCCATTCGCCCGCCTGCCGCGTCGGCGTACCGGGCGCTGCGGGTGCCGCCGCCTCCTGCGCCAGGGCCGGCGCGCCCGACAGGGCGAGGAAAGCGGTCAGGGCGAGGGCGGACACGGCGCGCGAGACTGGCGGCAAATCGATCTCCATCTGGCGGGGCCGGCGCGGCGGGCGGGCCGGATGCCCAGACCCCGCCCGAGCTTTGTGGCCTTCCTCGGGCGAAAGGCGCGTCTGACGAAAGTGTAAGCTTCGCCGCCACCCTGTCCACCCGAGCTAGCGCGCGAACCGGGCCCGAAACGAAGAAAGCCGGACCTTGGCCGGTCCGGCTTTCCCGTCGTCGAAGCGTCTTCTGTGCTTACTGCGCCGGAGCCGGAGCCGGAGCCGGATTTTCGGCCGGGGCGGCGGGAGCCGCCGGCGTCGCGGGGGCCGGGTTCTGCTGCGGGGCCTGCGTGCCCGGTGCCTCCGGCGCGGCCTGGCCCGGCTCGGCCGGCGGCACGGGGGCACCCGCCGGCGCGCTGGTCGCGTTGTCGCCGGTGGCGGGCACCGTTCCGGCGGGCGGGGTGGTCGGGGCGGCGCCCGTGGTCTGGTCGGTGGTGCCGGCGCCCTGCGGCTGGCTCACCGCGTCGTTGGGCAGCGCGTTCGCGTTGGTGGTGGCGTTCGGCGTGGTCGGCGCGGGGGCGGCCGCGCCCTCGGCGGGCGCCGCGGCACCCTCGGCCGGCGCTGCCCCTTCGGCAGGTGCCGCGCCCTCGGCCGCCGCTTCGCCGCCGGCCGGCGCGCCGGCGTCGGGCGCGGGCGGCGGGGGCGGGTTGTCGGACAGGGTGCCGAGATAGGCGAGAAGGTCCGCGCGCTCCTGGTCCTTCGGGATGCCCGCGAAGCCCATGGCCGTGCCCTGGACGTACTGCTTGGGGCCGTGCAGGAAGTGGTTCAGGTGGTCCCAGTCCCAGACGACCGACTTGCCCTGCGAGAACTCGGTCAGCGCCGCCGAGTAGCTGAAGCCCTCGTGCGAGGCGATCGGCCGGTTCACGATGTCCCACAGGTCGGGGCCGACCTTGTTGGGGCCGCCCTTCTCGCCCGAGTGGCAGGCCTGGCAGCGCTTGAAGATCGCCGCGCCCGCCTCGGCGTTGGCGGACTGCATGAGCTGGCCGACCGGCGTCACCTCGTTGGCGGCCGGGGCGGCGCCGCCGCCGGCCGGCGCGTCGGGCACCGCGATCTCGAAACCGGGTTTCTCGGGCGTCTCTGCGTGGAAGATGCCCTCGGCCAGTAGGCTGCCGCCGAACAGAACGAACACGGTGCCGAGCAGGGCGCCGAAGATCTTGTTGGCCTCGAACGAATTCATGATAAAGGGCGGCTCCCTCTGCAGCCGGCGCAAGGGGCCGACGACACGCGCTTTCGACGTTCCGCGGACCGAAGCGTGTTCCGCCGGCTCCGGCGGCCCCTGCTGAGCCCGTCAATTGGAAGCGTTCTGACATTCCGATCGGAATCGATCAAGCGCCCTCCTGTCACAGCTTCGCCTAAATTTCCCACGTCCGCACCAGAGTTCCCGTCCATGTCCACCATGATCCTCATCCCGTCCCGACTGGCCTCGACCCGGCTTCCCGCCAAGCCGCTCGCCGACATCGCGGGACGTCCGATGATCGTGCGCGTGGCCGAGCGTGCGCGCGAGGCCGCCATCGGCCGCGTCGTGGTGGCCACCGACGATCCCTCGATCCGGGACGCGGCGGTGGCGGCCGGCTTCGAGGCGGTGATGACGGGCGGCCACCACCAGTCGGGCTCGGACCGGATTTTCGAGGCGCTGGAGCGCCTCGATCCGGCGGGCGAGGTGGAGACGGTGATCAACCTCCAGGGCGACCTGCCGACCATCGAGCCGGAGACGATCCGCGCCGTGCTGCGCCCGTTCGAGGATCCGCGCTGCGACATCGCAACCGTCGCGGTCGCCATCGCGAACGAGGCGGACCGGGACGATCCGAGCGTGGTCAAGCTGGTCGGCACGCCGGTGGGGCCGGACCGGCTGAGCGCCCTCTACTTCACCCGCGCCACGGCGCCCACGGGCGAGGGGCCGCTCTATCACCACGTCGGCATCTACGCCTATCGGCGGGCGGCGCTCGCGCGTTTCGTGGCGCTCGCGCCCTCGCCGCTGGAGACGCGCGAGAAGCTGGAGCAGCTCCGCGCGCTGGAAGCGGGAATGCGGATCCAGGCGGAGGTCGTGGACGCCGTGCCGCTCGGTGTCGACATGCCCCATCAGCTGGAGGAGGCGCGCCGCTTCTTCGAGCCGGCGGCCCGTTCGGGCCGGATTTCCTTCCAGGGCGAGCCGGGCGCGAATTCCGACACCGCGTCCCGCACCATGTATCCCGATCTCGAGCCCCTGCCGTGCCCGACCTTCGAGGATGCGCTGGCCGCCGTGACGCGCGGCGAGGCCGACCTCGCGATGATCCCGATCGAGAACACCATCGCCGGCCGCGTCGCCGACATCCACCATCTCCTGCCCGTCTCGGGCCTCCAGATCGTGGGCGAGTTCTTCCTTCCGATCCGCTTCCAGCTCATGGCGAAGCGCGGGGTGGCGATGGGCGACATCCGCGAGGTGCACAGCCATATCCACGCCCTCGGCCAGTGCCGCGGCATCCTGCGCCGCAACGGCTGGAAGCCGGTGGTGGCCGGCGACACGGCCGGAGCGGCGCGCGTCGTCTCGCAGATGCCGGAGCCCCACGTCGCCGCGCTCGCGCCGCGCCTGGCGGCCGAACTCTACGGGCTCGACATCCTGGCCGAGAACGTCGAGGACGCCGAGCACAACACGACGCGCTTCGTGGTCCTGTCGCGGCCGGGCCGGGGGCGGGAGCTCTGGGCGCCGCGCTCGGAGGGGGTGGTGGTGACGACCTTCGTGTTCGAGGTGCGCAACCTGCCGGCCGCCCTCTACAAGGCGCTCGGAGGCTTCGCCACCAACGGCATCAACATGACCAAGCTCGAAAGCTACCAGCTCGAGGGCAAGTTCGTGGCGACGCAGTTCTTCTCCGACATCGAAGGCCATCCCGAGGACCCGGGCGTCGCCCGCGCGCTGGACGAGCTGCGCTTCTTCTCCAAGCGCGTGTCGATCATGGGCGTCTACCCCGCTTCGCCGGACCGTCCGGCCCATCCGCACGCGGCGGACTGAGGGCGCCCCGCCCCAACGAAAAAGGCCCCGCGCGAGCGGGGCCTTTTTCGTTGGGGCGATGGAGAAGCGGCGGCTTAGCGGCCGACGCGCACCATGCGGTCGATGTCGCCGCGCAGCACGCCGATGTCGCTCAGCATGCGGTCGTCCATGCTGTTGAGCTCGATGATGGTGCGGCGGTGCGAACGGAAGGACTGGATGCGCTGGGCGATGGAGTTGAGCATGGGAGCCTCGGGGAACGTCGGATTTCGTTGAACCCGATATACGCCCCGCAGATGCTTAAAAGGAGAGCATGTTTCGCACGACTGTTGTGCACATCGCGCATAACTCCGCCAATTCCGCGTTCATGTCATCTTAATGCCTATTTCGAAGACAGCTCGTTGCCGCTTGCGAAGGCAGCCAGCAGGTGGTGCGCGATCGCGAAGCGCGCCGGCGCGACGAGGCCCTCTGGATGCCGGTTCTCCATCATCGCCCGGACCTCCGCGCGGTCGAACCAGCGGCAGTCCTCAAGCTCGGTGGCGTCGAAGGCGATCGGCCCGTGGGGGCTCCGCGCGATGCAGCCGATCATCAGCGATCCGGGGAAGGGCCAGGGCTGCGAGGAATGGTAGCGCACCTCGTCCACCGCAAGGCCGGCCTCCTCCAGGGTCTCGCGCCGGACGGCGTCCTCCAGCGTCTCGCCCGCCTCCACGAAGCCGGCGAGGCACGACCACATGCCGGGCGCGAAATGCGGCTGGCGACCGAGCACGCAGCGCCCGGCCCCGTCGTGCACCAGCATGATCGACACGGGGTCGGTGCGCGGGAAGACGAGGTGCCCGCAGGCCGTGCAGCGGCGGCGGAAGCCGGCCGCCTCGCTGCGCGTCGGCGCGCCGCACCGCCCGCAGAAGCGCGCCGAGGCGTGCCAGTTCAGGAGATGGGCGGCCTGGGCGAGCTGCCCCTCCACCTCGGGCGGCAGCACCTCGCGCATGCCGAGCGCGCGAAGGTCCCAGCCGGCGACGTCGCCGTCCGGCTCGCGCGGCGCGATCGCGGCGGCGAGCCGGGGCGCGCCTCCCTCGTGCCCCAGCAGCAGTTCGATCGCCGCGTCGCCCGCCAGCGCGGCGGCCTCCGCCACAGAGAAGGCCGGGTCGGGCGTCTCGTCGCCCCGGCATAGCCACTGCCCGCCGGCGGTGAGGTAGACGCGCGCGGCGGGATCGGCGAGCGCCTCGGCCAGCGACGCCTCGTTGCGCAGTTCGCCGTCGCGGCGCAGCGGGTTGCGGGAGTAGCCGAGGCGGGGAGGATCTGCGGGGGTCATGCGAGTCTTTCCAGGACGGAGCGGGCGAGCGCCTCCTCGGCGCCGGCCGGATAGGGAAGGGCGCTCTCGAAGCCCCAGACCGGCCTCGGCCAGTTCGGGTCGCCGGACGAGCGCGCGACGACGTGGAGATGGAACTGCCGGACGACGTTGCCGAGGGCGCCGAGATTGATTTTCTCCGACCCCGTGGCCGCGCTCAGGACCTCCGCGACGCGGTTCGCCTCCGCCAGGAGCGCCAGCCGGTCGCGTTCCTCCAGGTCGAACAGCTCGACCAAGGCAGGCCGGCGGGGCACCAGGATCAGCCAGGGCCAGCGCGCGTCGCGCATCAGCAGGAGCCGGCACAGCGGCAGGTCGCACAGGAAGCGCGTGTCCGCGTCGAGGCGTTCGTCGAGCGAGAAGGCGAGGGGGTCGGCTTGCATTTCGAGGCGATCTCCACGATATGGAGGGCGGGAGGTTGGTGGTGGACGAGCCGCTCGCCAACCGGGTCAGGTCCGGAAGGAAGCAGCCCCAACGATTCCGGCACGGGTCATCGTGCCAGCCTCCCACCCTTTCGTCCGGCATCCGGTGTCCGGGGCGATTCGCCTTCATAGGCGAAGCGCGCGGTCGCCGCGAGATGCGACGGATCTGCCCATCCCGAGCCCGATCGCTTTTTCCATGTCGGCCGTCGCTGCGACGGCGCGCCGATTGCATTGTGCGAAAAGCCGCGTAGGGTCGCGCCGGCGCCGCCGGCTCGAGCAGCCGGTCGCCGCGCCCCGCAGCCGAATGGAGCCGATGGCCGAGGATCCCCATCCCCCGACCGCCGCGACGCCCTACCGCGTCCTGGCGCGCAAGTACCGTCCCCGTTCCTTCGACGACCTGATCGGCCAGGAGCCGATGGTGCGCACCCTGACCAACGCCTTCGAGGCGGGGCGCATCGCGCAGGCCTGGATGCTGACCGGCGTGCGCGGGGTCGGCAAGACCACCACGGCGCGCATCCTCGCCCGTGCGCTGAACTACGAGACCGAGACCGTCCACCAGCCGACGATCCACATGATCGAGCCCGGCCTCCACGATCAGGCGATCATGGAGGGGCGCCATGTGGACGTGGTGGAGATGGACGCCGCCTCGCACACGGGCATCGACGACATCCGCGAGATCATCGCGCAGGTGCGCTACCGCCCGGTCTCGGCGCGCTACAAGGTCTACATCATCGACGAGGTCCACATGCTGTCCACGCAGGCCTTCAACGGCCTGCTGAAGACGCTGGAGGAGCCGCCAGAGCACGTGAAGTTCGTGTTCGCCACCACCGAGATCCGCAAGGTCCCCATCACCGTCCTGTCGCGCTGCCAGCGCTTCGACCTGCGGCGCGTCGATCCGGCCGTGATGATCGCGCACCTGCGCCGGGTACTGGACGCCGAATCCGTCGAAGCCGACGACGACGCGCTGCGCCTCCTCGCCCGCGCGTCGGAGGGATCGGTGCGCGACGCGCTGTCGCTCACCGACCAGGCGATCGCCCACGGCGCGGGCCATGTCGAGGCCGGCACGGTGCGCGACATGCTGGGCCTTGCCGACCGGGCGCGCATCGTCACCCTGTTCGAGCTGCTGATGCGGGGCGACGGAGCGGGGGCGCTGCGCGAGTTCGCCGGACAGTACGAGGTCGGCGCCGATCCGCTGGTGGTGCTGACGGACCTTGCGGACTTCACCCATCTCGTCACCTCGCTGCGCTTCGTGCCCGAGACCGCGGGCGACGCCTCGCTTTCGCCGGTCGAGGTGGAGCGCGGCCGCGACTTCGCCGAGCGCCTGTCGGTGCGCACCCTGTCCGAGGTCTGGCAGATGCTGCTCAAGGCGATCGAGGAGACGCGCGCGGCGAGCGCGCCGCGGCAGGCGGCCGAGATGGCGCTGATCCGCATCGCCTACGCCACCACGCTGCCCTCGCCGGAAGACCTCGCCCGGCTCCTGCGCGAGGGGGGCGCGCGCCCGGCGTCGAGCTCCCCCGGGCCGTCGAACGGGGCGGCAGCGCCGCGCGGCGACGGCGCACCGGCTGCGGTCGCGCCGTCCGTCTCGGCAGCCGTCGCGGCCCCCCCGCCGACGGCGCCGCAGATGCGCGCCGGCGGGCCGACCCTGGCCGCGCGCATGGTGGCCTCCGCCCCGCAGCCCGTGTCGCCGGCCGCCGCGCCCGCCGTGGTGGCGGACCCCGACAGCCTGCCAGCCTCGCTGCGCGACCTGGAGAGGCTGGCGGGCGAGCGGCGCGACTCCCGCATGAAGGCATGGATCCGCCGCTATCTGCGCCTCGTGCGCATGGAGCCCGGACGCCTGGAGATCGAGCTTGCCGATGGCGCGCCGGTGGCGCTCTCCGGCGAGCTCACCAAGCGGCTGTTCGAATGGACCGGCATGCGCTGGGTCGTCACGGTGGCCGGCAAGGGCGGCGGCGAGACGCTGGAGGAGGCGGACGCCGCGCGCCGTGCGCGTCTGATCGCCGAGGCCGAGGCCGACCCGGAGGTCGCCGCGATCCTCGCCGCCCTGCCGGGCGCGAAGGTGCGCGAGGTGCGCCTGCGCGGGGAGCCGGAACCGGCCGAGCCGGCCGACGACGGACCGCCGCTCGCCGACGAGAGCGACCTGCCGGAACGCATCGACATCGACCCGTCGGACCTTGGCTTCGACGGCGGCGATGACGACATGGGGGAGGGCGTCCTGTTCGAGGCGGACGCCGACCCCGAGGACGACTGACATCAACAGCAAGGGACAGGGCGCATGAAGGACCTCATGGGCATGATGAAGCAGGCCAAGGCCATGCAGGAGAAGATGCAGGGGTTGCAGGCCGAGATCGCCGAGACCACGGCCTCCGGGCAGGCCGGCGGCGGCGTCGTGTCGGTGACGCTGAAGGGCACGGGCGAGCTGGTCTCGGTCGAGCTCGACCCCTCGCTGCTCAAGCCCGACGAGAAGGACATCCTCGAGGATCTCCTGGTCGCCGCCCATGCCGACGCCAAGCGCAAGCTCGACGCCGTGGTGCAGGAGAAGACGCAGGCCCTGACCGCCGGCCTGCCGCTGCCGCCGGGCATGAAGCTGCCTTTCTAGGCGTCCGTCTCCCAGCCGCCGGGCGCCCGCGCGCCCGGCTTCGCCCCTTCGAGGCCGCCCTTCCATGTCCAAGACCATCGCCGGCCCCGAGATCGAGCGGCTGATCCAGCTTCTGTCGAAGCTTCCCGGCCTCGGCCCCCGCTCGGCCCGGCGCGCCGCGCTGCACCTCGTGAAGCGGCGGGAGCAGATTCTGCGGCCCTTGGGCGATGCGATGGCGGAGGCCGCCGAGAAGGTGCGCGTCTGCTCCAACTGCGGCAACATCGACACGCGCGACCCCTGCACGATCTGCCGCGACCCCGCGCGCGACCAGACCACGGTGATCGTGGTGGAGGACGTGTCCGACCTCTGGGCGCTGGAGCGGGCCAAGGCCCTCAACGCCGCCTATCACGTGCTGGGCGGCGTCCTGTCGCCTCTGGAAGGCGTCGGCCCCGACGACCTCACCATCCGCCGCCTGGTGGAGCGCGTGGCGGAAGGGTCGATCGGCGAGCTGGTGATCGCCGTCAACGCCACCGTCGAGGGGCAGACCACCGCGCACTACATCATCGACCAGCTCGCCGACTTCGATGTCTCGGTCACCCGCCTCGCGCATGGGGTGCCGGTGGGCGGCGAGCTCGACTACCTGGACGAGGGCACGCTCTCGGCCGCCATGCGCTCGCGCACGAAGATCTGATTCCCCGCCGCCGCGAGATCGACGCAAGCCCGCCGCATTAGCCTTCCGGCAGGACGAGGCATGCCGGGGACTTGAGACATGAGACGGATCGCATGGGCGCTGGCGGCATGGCTGGCGATGGGCGGGGTCGCCGCGGCGCAGGACGTGCAGGCCGGCTTCCGCGCCTTCCTGCAGAACGACATCTGGCCCGAGGCCCGCGCCGTCGGCGTGTCGCGGCGCACGTTCGACGCGGCATTCGAGGGCGTGCGCGCCAACACCAAGCTCCCCGACCTCCAACTGCCCGGCGACGCGGCCAAGGTCGAGGAGATCAACCGGCAGGCCGAGTTCCAGAGCCCGACCGCCTATTTCGACGAGGCGAAGATGGCGGCGACCGCCGCCCGCGGGCGCGCGATGCTCGCGCAGTATGCCGGCGTCATTAAGCGGATCGAGGCGCGCTACGGGGTTCCGGGGCCGATCGTGGTGGCCGTCTGGGGGCGCGAATCGGGCTACGGCGCGGCCAAGATCCCCTACGACGCCTTCGAGGTGCTCGGCACCAAGGCCTATCTCGCACGGCGCAAGGAGATGTTCCGGGCCGAGCTCATCGCCGCGCTCCGGATCGTCCAGGACGGAGACCTGACGGCGGCGCAGATGAAGTCGTCCTGGGCCGGCGCGCTCGGCCAGCCGCAGTTCATGCCGACCAAGTTCCGCGCGCTCGCGGTGGACTTCGACGGCGACGGGCGCCGCGACATCTGGAACTCGGTGCCCGACACGCTCGCCTCGATCGCCAACTACCTGCGCCAGTCCGGCTGGCAGCCGGGGCGCGACTGGGGCTTCGAGGCCAGGGTGCCCGCGTCGGTGTCCTGCACGCTGGAAGGGCCCGACCAGGGGCGTCCGATCGCCGATTTCGCCCAGGCCGGCGTGACCCGCGTCTCGGGCCGCGCGTTTCCGCCGAACGAGATGCGGGCGACCGGCCATCTCCTGATGCCGGCCGGGCGCTTCGGGCCGGCCTTCGTGGCCACGCCCAACTTCTACGTCATCAAAGAGTACAACAACTCCGACCTCTACGCCCTGTTCATCGGGCACCTCGCCGACCGGATGGCGGGCGGCGGCCCGTTCTCGGGCGAATGGCGCAAGGTCGCGGGGCTGACGCGGGGCGACGTCGCGCGGCTCCAGGAGCGGCTCGTCGCGCGCGGCTACGACGTCGGTCGTCCGGACGGGCTCGCCGGCTTCAAGACGCGACGCTCGATCGGCGCCTATCAGGAAAAGGCGGGCCTGCCCTCCACCTGCTGGCCGACGCGCGAACTCGCCGCGCAGATGCGCTGAGCCGCCACGAAAAAGGGGGCCGCGGGGCCCCCTTCTCGAATTGGATCGTGCGTCCGGACGGCGTCAGGCGTTTTCCTGGCCCACGGGCGTCGCGGTCCTCTCCGCCTCCGTCGCGGCGTCGTAGCGCGCGACCGCCTCGCGGATCATCGTCTTCGCCTCGGCCGCGCCGGCCCAGCCGCCGATCTTCACCCACTTGCCGGGCTCCAGATCCTTGTAGTGCTCGAAGAAGTGCTCGATCTGCTTCAACGTGATCTCGGGCAGGTCGGTGTGCTCGAAGACCTTGGTGTAGCGCTGGGTCAGCTCGGGCGAGGGGACCGCGATCACCTTCTCGTCCAGACCCTTGTTGTCCTCCATCTTGAGGACGCCGATCGGGCGGCAGTTGATGACGCAGCCGGGAAACAGCGGGCGCGTCGAACAGACCAGGACGTCGATCGGGTCGCCGTCGTCCGACAGCGTGTGCGGCACGAAGCCGTAGTTCCCCGGATAGGTCATCGGGGTGTACAGGAAGCGATCCACGAAGAGCGCGCCGGACTCCTTGTCCATCTCGTACTTGATCGGATGACCCCCGACCGGCACCTCGATGATGACGTTGATGTCCTCGGGCGGGTTCTTGCCGCGAGCGATGGCGTCGATGCGCATGGAAATCTCCGAGTTGAGCTCGGCGGTTCCTAGCCAATCGCCGCGCGGGAGGCAATCGAAGGCGCACGGAAGGGTGAACGGCCGCCCGCCCGATGCCGGGGCGCCTACTGGAAGCAGTAGGCGATCTTGTGCAGCGTCACGCCCTCGAACGTCTCCGACCCGGTCGCCACGTCGGCGCCGCCGGCCGCTTCGTAGAAGCGCACGGCGTTCTCGTTGTCGGCGAGCGACCAGACCGCGACGCCGCGAAGGCCGCGCGCCGCCATCAGCGTGCGGCAGGCGTCGAACAGGCGCCGCCCGAAGCCGACGCCCTGGAACTCGGGCTTCAGATACAGCTCGTAGACCTCTCCGTCGACGCTGAGGCCCCGCGTGCGGTTCCGGCCGACCGTGGCGTAGCCGACGATCTCGCCGCCGTATTCCAGCACCAGGATGGTGGCCCGGTTGGCGATGGCCCGCGACCACCAGTCCGGCCCGCGCCGCGCCACCATGGCCGAGAGCGCCCGGTAGGGAATCAGGCCCCGGTAGGCCGACGTCCAGGACGCGGCGTGCACCAGCGAAAGCGCGCCGGCGTCGGCGGCCTCGGCAAGTCGGACATCGGCGGCGATCGTCTTCATGTCGCGTTAACTATGATCGCGGCGGGACGATCCATCGAATTCGACCGAAATGTGGACCGGGTATGTCGAGGGCATGCCATTGCGTTCTGGTAGCTCGGAGGGGCGAGCGCCTCAATGGCTCGCGAGGCAAATCCCCACCGCAATGCGGCGGGCGTCCTCAGCCCCGCCCGAGGGTGCCGGAAGCCAGCGCCTTCTGGATGCCGGCGAGGTTGGTACCGCGCGACAGGTTCTGCAGGAAGGGCTGCGACTGGCCGGACACCCAGATGCGCAGCTCGGCGTCCGCGTCGAAGGAGCCGGCCGTCTCCACCGAGAACATGGTGATCGCCCGGTAGGGGATCGAATGGTAGGCGCGCTTGCGCCCGGTCATGCCCTGCTTGTCGACCAGGATCACGCGCCGGTCGGTGAACGCCATCTGGTCGCGCACGATCTGGAAAGCGACCTCGATCGTCTCGTCGGGCAGCAGGACCGGCTCCAGCTCGCGGGCGAGGGCGCCGGTGTCGAGGTCGCTGGCAAGGCCCAGGAGGCCCGAAAGGAGACCCATCCTCAAGCCTCCGGCGTCGCGGCCGGCCAGCCGGCGATCACGGTCTTGCCGAGCGTGCGCCCGGTCTCGCTCATCCGGTGCGCCTCGCGCACCGTCTCCGCCGAGATCGGCGCGAGGGTGCGGGTGCGGGTCGAGCGAATGCGCCCGGCGTCCACCAGCCGCGAGACCTCGGCCAGCAGCCGGTGCTGCTCGATCATGTCGGCGGTCTGGAAGACGGGGCGCGTGAACATGTACTCGAAGTGCAGCGACACCGATTTGAAGCGGATCGGCGACAGGTCCATCTCCGCGCTGTCGATCACGCAGAGATGCCCGAACGGGCGGATCAGAAGCCCGATGTCGGCCATGTGGTCCGGCGTCCGGGTGACGCCGAAGACGTAGTCCACCGGGCCGAGGCCCAGCGCCTCGATCTGCGGCGCCATGGGCTGCGAATGGTCGATCACGTGGTGGCAGCCGTGGTCGAGCGCGAAGTCCCGGCTCTCGGCGCGCGAGGCGGTGCCCACCACGGTCAGCCCGGTCAGCTCTCGGGCGAGCTGCGTGGCGATCGAGCCGACGCCGCCGGCCGCCCCGATCACCAGGAGCGTGCCCTTCTCGCTGAGGTCGGGCTGGATGCGGAAACGGTCGAACAGGGTTTCCCAGGCCGTGATCGCGGTGAGCGGCAGGGCGGCCGCGTCGGCGAAATCGAGGCGTGACGGCTTGCGGGCCACGAGCCGCTCGTCCACGAGCTGGAATTCCTGGTTGGAGCCCGGCCGGTCCACGGCGCCCGCGTAGAACACCGCGTCGCCGGGGCGGAACAGGGTCGCGTCCTCGCCCGCCGCCTCCACCGTGCCGGCCGCGTCGAAGCCGAGGATGCGCGGCAGCCGGGCGGGATCGCCCACCGGACCGCGCTGCTTGGTGTCCACCGGGTTGACCGACACCGCCTCGACCCGGATCAGGAGATCGCGGCCCGTCGGCGTGGGCGGCGGCAGGTCGAGATCCGCCAGATGCTCGACCGACCCGTCGGGAGGCGACGCCGCGTATCCCACCGCTCTCATGCTCGCCTCCGTCGCCTTTCGCCCGGCTGACCTATCGCGCGGCGCGCCGGCATCAAGGTTTCGTGGCGGTGCGGGCGCCTTTCCCGCAGCGCCCTATCTAGGGGGATTGCCCGAGGGGGCGCCCGCCGCGCTGGGGTCGGCGGGCCGCAATCAGGAGGATCGATGTCCAACCCAAGCAGGGAGATGCGCGGCTCGGCCGCCGATCTCTTCCCGACCCATGTCCTGGGTCGACCGGAGGTGCGCGAGCTACCGCCCGCGCCCGCCAACACCGGAAAGCTGATCGGCCCCGGCATCGTCGCCGCGGGCGTCGGCCTGTCGTCCGGCGAGTTCATTCTCTATCCCTACATCGCCAGCCAGGTCGGCATGGCCTTCGTCTGGGCGGCGCTGCTCGGCGTGATGACCCAGTTCTTCCTGAACATGGAGATCGAGCGATACACGCTGGCGACCGGCGAGACCGTGCTGACGGGCTTCAGCCGGTTCTGGCGGCACTGGGGCCTGGTGTTCGCGCTGATGACGTGCTTCGCCAATCTGTGGCCCGGCTGGGCGACGAGCTCGGCCACCATGCTGTCCTACATCGTGGGCGGCGAGCCACGCTGGATCGCGATCGCCATGCTGATCTCCATCGGGCTGATCCTGACGCTGGCGCCCGTGGTCTACGTCATGCTGGAGCGGCTCCAGATGGTGAAGGTCGCGGCCGTCGGCCTGCTGATCGTCATCGCGGGCTTCTTCGTGATCACGGCCGAGGACTGGGCGGCCCTGCCGCAGATCGTCACCACCGCCTCGATCCCGACCGAGCTCGGCTTCGCGCTGCTTCTGGGCGCGCTGGCCTTCGCGGGCGCCGGCGGCGGCCAGAACCTGTGCCAGTCCAACTGGATCCGCGACAAGGGTTTCGGCATGGGCAAGTACGTGCCGCGCATCCGGAGCCCGGTGACCGGCCAGCCCGAGGCCGCACCCTCGACCGGCTTCGTGTTCGAGCCGACGCCCGAGCACATGGCTCGCTGGAACCGCTGGTGGCGCTTCGCCAACTGGGAGCAGCTCCTCACCTTCGTGGCGATCACCTTCGTCACCATCACGTTCACCTCGCTTCTCGCCTATGCGACGGTCTACGGGCAGGAGGGGCTCCCCAACTCGGTGGCCTTCGTGCAGAGCGAAGGGCAGGTGCTGGCCGAGCGGGTCGGCGGCTGGTTCGGCGCGCTGTTCTGGTTCATCGGCGCCTTCTCGCTGTTCGGGGCGGCCACGGGCATCGTGGACTATACGGCCCGGCTGGCAGCCGACGTGCTGCGCACCTCCTACCTGAAGCGCGCGAACGAAAGCCGCCTCTACTTCTGGATCGTCTGGACCCTGGTCGCGATCGGCGTGGTGGTCCTCCTGGCCGGGCTCACGCAGCCGCTCGTGCTGCTGGTGATCTCGGCCTGCGTCGGCGGCCTGATGATGTTCATCTATTCGGGTCTCCTGATCCGCCTCAACCGTCGCCTGCTGGTGCCCGAGATCCGGCCGGGACCGGGCCGCGTCGCGGCGCTCGCCTGGGGCTTCCTGCTGTTCGGCTTCCTGTCGGTGCTCACCGTGGCCCAGCAGATCCCGAAGCTCTGGGGGGGCGGCTGACCACATGAAAAAAGGCGGTGCCGGTTCCCGGCATCGCCTCGCTCGCGTCGATCGTTCGTGAGTGCGCCAGCCGTCCCGTCGGTTCCGCCCTCAGGCCTTGGTGGCGGCTCGAAGGCCCGGCGGACGGCGGTTCATCCAGCCCGCGCCCTGTCCGGCCTGCATCGACTGGTCCGGCAGGGAGGCGCCGAGCGCGCTGAACCAGTCCTTCCGGTTCATGTCGATCGGCTGGAGGTGGTTGTCGGCGACGATCTCGCCGGCTTGGGGCGACAGGTACGACATGGCACATCCTCCTTGCCCGCTGAACGGCCGGAAGGGGGGCGCGTTCCTGCGGATGATGAAGGATTCGGCGCGATGATGCATTCGTGAACATGCGCCCACGAAAAAGGGGACGCGGGCGGTGCCGCGTCCCCTCGATAGGATCGTTCGTCGAGCTGGAGGTCAGGCGACCTTGCGGCTCTTCTCGAAGCGCTTGCGCTCGTTCGGGTCGAGATAGAGCTTGCGCAGGCGGATGTTCTTCGGCGTCACCTCGACCAGCTCGTCGTCCTGGATCCAGGAGAGGGCGCGGTCCAGCGTCATGCGGATCGGCGTCGTCAGCTTCACCGCCTCGTCCTTGCCGGCGGCGCGGATGTTGGTGAGCTGCTTGCCCTTGAGGACGTTCACCTCGAGGTCGTTGTCGCGGCTGTGGATGCCGATGATCATGCCCTCGTAGACCTTCACGCCCGGATCGATGATCATCGGGCCGCGGTCCTCGAGGTTGAACATGGCGTAGGCCACGGCCTCGCCGGCGGCATTGGCGATCAGGACGCCGTTGGTGCGGCCCGCCAGCGCGCCCTTGTAGGGGGCGTAGGAGTGGAACAGGCGGTTCATGATCGCCGTGCCGCGCGTGTCGGTGAGCAGTTCCGACTGGTAGCCGATCAGGCCGCGCGTCGGCGCATGGAACACGAGGCGCTGGCGACCGCCGCCCGACGGGCGCAGCTCCTTCATCTCGGCCTTGCGCTCGCTCATCTTCTGCACGACGACGCCCGAATGCTCCTCGTCGACGTCGATCACGACCTCTTCGATCGGCTCCAGCGTGTCGCCGGTGGCCTCGTCCTTCTGCATCACGACGCGCGGGCGCGAGACGCCGATCTCGAAGCCCTCGCGGCGCATGGTCTCGATCAGCACCGCGAGCTGAAGCTCGCCGCGGCCCGACACGAAGAAGGAGTCCTTGTCCTCCGATTCCTCGATCTTCAGCGCGACGTTGCCCTCGGCCTCCTTGAGCAGGCGGTCGCGGATTACGCGGCTCGTCACCTTGTCGCCCTCGGTGCCGGCGAGCGGCGAGTCGTTGACGATGAAGCTCATGGTGACGGTCGGCGGGTCGATCGGCTGCGCCTTGAGCGCCTCGCTCACGGACGGGTCGCAGAACGTGTCGGCGACGGTGCCCTTCTGGAGGCCCGCGATGGCGACGATGTCGCCCGCCTCGGCGTACTCGATCGGCGTGCGCTCCAGGCCGCGGAAGGCGAGGATCTTGGAGATGCGGCCCGACTCGAGCTGCTGGCCCTCGCCGTTCAGGACCTTGATCGTCTGGTTCGGCTTGATCGAGCCGGACTGGATGCGGCCCGTGATGAGGCGGCCCAGGAACGGGTTGGCCTCAAGGATCGTGCCGATCATCTTGAACGGCTCGTCCTTGCCGGCGGTGTCCGGCTCGGGAACGTGCTTCAGGATCAGGTCGAACAGCGGCTCCAGGCCCTTGTCCTGCGGGCCCTCCGGCGCCTCGGCCATCCACCCGGCGCGGCCCGAGCCGTAGAGCACGGGGAAGTCGAGCTGCTCGTCGGTGGCGTCGAGATTGACGAACAGGTCGAAGATCTCGTTCAGAACCTCCTCGTGGCGCTGGTCGGGGCGGTCGATCTTGTTGATCGCCACGATCGGCTTGAGGCCGACCTTGAGCGCCTTGCCGAGCACGAACTTGGTCTGCGGCATCGGGCCTTCCGACGCGTCCACCAGGATCACGGCGCCGTCCACCATGTTCAGGATGCGCTCCACCTCGCCGCCGAAGTCGGCGTGGCCCGGGGTGTCGACGATGTTGATCCGCGTGTCCTTCCACTCCACCGAGGTGGCCTTGGCGAGGATCGTGATGCCACGCTCCTTCTCGAGGTCGTTGGAGTCCATCGCGCGCTCTTCGGTGCGCTGGTTCTCGCGGAACGAGCCGGACTGGGCGAGCAGCTTGTCGACCAGGGTCGTCTTGCCGTGGTCAACGTGCGCGATGATCGCGATGTTGCGGAGCTTCATGTGTCGGGTCACCGGAAGGAGTTGAAACGCGTTTGGAGGCGCGTCTCAGAAGAAACGGCCCAAGGACGTCGCGGTCATTGGGCCGCTCCTTAAAGGATTTTTCGCAAAAGCGAAAGGGAGGTCCGTCAGGCCGCGAAACCGCGCTTGCGCATCAGCGCGTCCGGGTCGGGCGCGCGGCCGCGGAACCGCTCGTAGAGGGCGGCCGGGTCGTCCGAGTCGCCGGCGGCGTAGACGAACCGCCGGAGCCGCCCGGCGGTCTGCGCGTCGAACGGGTCGCCCGCCTCGCCGAAGGCCTCGAAGGCGTCGGCGTCGAGCACCTCCGACCACATGTAGGAATAGTAGCCCGCCGAATAGCCGTCGCCCGAGAAGATGTGGGCGAAGTGCGGCGAGCGATGGCGCATCACGATCTCCCGCGGCATGCCGAGCCCTGCCAGGATTTCCGCTTCGCGCGCCATCGGGTCGGCCGGCGCCTCCCGCTCGCGGTGGAACAGGAGGTCCACCAGGGCGGAGGCGGTGAACTCCACCGTGTCGAAGCCCGCGTCGAAGGTCCGCGCCGCCTCCAGCTTCCGCATCTTGGCGGCCGGCAGCGGCTCGCCCGTCTCGGCGTGCAGCGCGTGGCGCTCGAGGATCGCCGGCACGGTGAGCCAGTGCTCGAAGAGCTGGGACGGCAGTTCCACGAAGTCGCGCGCCACGGCGGTGCCGGCGAGCGAGGGGTAGGTGACGTCCGACAGGAGCCCGTGCAGCGCGTGGCCGAACTCGTGGAACAGCGTGCGCGCGTCGTCCACCGACAGGAGCGCCGGCCGGCCGCGCGCCGGCTTGGCGAAGTTGCACACGTTGTAGATCACGGGCGTCTGGCCGCCGTCGATCCGGTGCTGCGAGCGCAGCGCGCTCATCCAGGCCCCGGATCGCTTGGAGGTGCGGGCGAAATAGTCGCCGATGAAGAGGCCCCGTTCGGTCCCGTCGGCGTCGAGGACGCGCCAGACGCGCGCGTCGGGATGCCAGGCGCGGATCTCGGGCAGGGGCTCGAACCGCAGGCCGAACAGCCGGCCCGCGACGTCGAAGGCGGCCTCGATCATCCGGTCGAGCTGGAAGTACGACTTCAGCGCCCCCTCGTCGATGGCGAACTCCGCCTGCCGCCGCTTCTCGGCATGGAAGCGCCAGTCGGCCGCCCCGAGTGGGGCGTTGTCCCCGCCGGAGGCCGCCAGGGTCGCGAGCGTGCGGGCGTCGGCCTCGGCGCGCTCGCGCGCCTTGTCCCAGACGCGCCGCAGCAGGGCCTCGACGGTCTCGGGCGTCCCGGCCATCGTGTCGTCGAGCTTGTAGGCGGCGAACGAGGGGAAGCCGAGGAGCCTCGCTTTCTCGGCCCGCAGTCGCAGGATCTCGGCGAGCACCGGGCGGTTGTCGGTCGCGCCCTCGCGCTCGCCCCGCCGCGTCCACGCCCCGAACACCTCCTCGCGCAGGCCCCGGTCCGGGCAATAGGTGAGGAACGGCACCACGATCGAGCGCGACAGGGTGACCACGTGGCCCGTCAGCCCCCGTTCGGCGGCGGCGTCCGCCATGGCCGAGACCAGGAAGGCCGGCAGGCCCGCGAGGTCGGTTTCCGCCACGGGGCGCGCGTAGGCGCTCTCGTCGGCCAGAACGTTCTGCGAGAAGCCCGTGCCGAGTTCGGCGAGCCGCGCGTTGATGTCGGCGAAGCGCTGTCGGTCGTCGCCCGCGAGCCGGGCGCCCGAGCGCACGAAACCGGCATGGGTGCGCTCCAGGAGGCGCATCTCCTCGGCGCCGAGGCCGGCCTCGGCGCGTCGCTCGAACAGGGCGTCGATCCGCGCGAACAGGGCGGCGTCCAGCGAGATGCGCGAGCCGTGGCGCGAGAGCGCGGGCGAGACGTCGCGCTCCACCTGCTGGATGCCCTCGCTGGTATGGGCGCCGGCCAGCGCGAAGAACAGCGAGGCGACGCGCGACAGCGGACGGCCCGCGCGCTCCAGGGCGAGGATCGTGTTCTCGAAGTCCGGCTCGGCGGCCTCGCCGGCGATCGCCTCGATCTCGGCCGCGTGCGCGTCCATCGCCCTGCGGAAGGCTGCGGCAAAGTCGTCCGGCGCCAGGCTTTCGAAGTCCGGAAGCAGCTGCCGCTGGGGAAAGGCAAGGCGGGAATCAAACGCCTCGATTTGGGATTCTGTCATTTTTAGGCTCATTTTCAAAGAATCGTCCCTTGCCCGTAGCCGTCGAATGAAGGACATGGTGCGGGCGACACGTGACGTCTCGGCCGATCGAAGGAACGGCTTGGCTCTCGATTGACGAAAAAGGCGGCGACCTGTGCCAGACTTGACGATGGGAAATGCGTTCGGGTTTCTCCTTACCGATACGTCTCGGCTTTTCCGACAGTATTTCGAGAAGACCGTCGCGGAAAACGGGTTGGGGCTGACCCCGGGTGAAATTCGGGCGCTCGGCCACGTGATCCGCTTCCGAGGGTCGCGCCAGGCGGTGCTCGCCGAACGGATGGGCGTCGAGCCGATGACCCTGTCCGCCTATCTCGACCGGCTGGAGGCGCGCAAGCTGATCCACCGGACGATGGACCCCAACGACCGCCGGGCCAAGCTGATCGAGCCGACCGAAGAGGCGTTCCGCATCATGCGCGAACTCGATCCGCTGTTCGACAAGATCTTCAGCTTCGCCACGCAGGGGCTCACCGAGGAGCAGATTCGCGCGGCCGGCGCCGTGCTGCGCATCGTGCGCGGCAACCTCAGCACCGACCCGCAGCTCGAGGAGCCGGTGAACCTCCTTTGCAAGGAGCCGCGCGCCGAGGGTTCGAACACGGCCTGACCCTATTCGGCGGCCTGCACGCTCGCGCCACCGATCGCGCGCATCGCGTCGGCGGCCAGCGCGAAGGAGTGCAGCCGGGCGCCGTGGTCGTGGATCTGGCCGGTCAGGATCACCTCGTCCGGCCGATAGCGGGCGACGAGCCGCTCCAGCCCCTCGCGAACCCGCGGCGGTCCGCCCACCACCGAGACGCGCAGCGCCTCGTCTACCATGGCGCGCGCGCCGGCGTCCAGAACCGCGTCGATATCGTCGACCGGCACGGGCAGCGGGCCAGGCCGACCCGAGCGCAGGCGCGCGAAGGCCTGCTGCATCGACGTCTGGAGGCGGCGGCCTTCGGCGTCCGTATCGGCGGCGAAGACGTTGATCGCCAGCATGAAGTGCGGCGCCGCCCACTCGGCCGAGGGTCGGAACGTCTGCCGGTAGATCTCCGCCGCGTCGTCCAGCGCCTGCGGGGCGAAGTGCGAGGCGAAGGCGTAGGGCAGGCCGAGATGGGCGGCGAGCTGCGCCCCGTAGAGGCTGGAGCCGAGGATCCAGACGGGCACGTTCGTTCCCGCGCCCGGCACGGCGCGAAGCCGCTGGCCGGGCTCGGCGTCGGCGAAATAGCCCATCAGCTCCACCACGTCCTGCGGGAAGCTGTCGGAGCTCTCGAGATTCCGGCGCAGCGCGCGGGCGGTCATCATGTCGGTGCCGGGCGCCCGGCCGAGCCCGAGGTCGATGCGGCCGGGATAAAGCGTCGCCAGCGTGCCGAACTGTTCGGCGATCACGAGCGGCGCGTGGTTGGGCAGCATGACGCCGCCGGCGCCGACGCGGATGGTTCGCGTGCCGGCGGCGACGTGGCCGATGGCCACCGCCGTCGCGGCGCTGGCGATGCCGGTCATGTTGTGATGCTCGGCCAGCCAGAAGCGCCGATAGCCGAGCCGCTCTGCCGCGCGGGCCAGATCCAGCGAGTTGGCCAGCGCGTCGGCCGCCGTGCCGCCTTCGGGAATGGGCGAGAGGTCGAGGACGGAATAGGGGATCATCGTCGGGCCTTCCTGCGAACGTCCCACCCAATTGGTTGCCCGAACACACGATTGTAAGGCCCCGCAAGCATCGAACCGCCTGCGCAACGTTGCGGCGGGGCGGCGCATGCGGTTGACTGCCCGATGCGGCGAGGGCGGGAGGCCCGAAGCCGATTCGACACGTGCAAGATGGGAGGGTCTCTTGCCGCAGTCCGTTCTTTTCGTGCTGGCGCTACTGCCGATCGCGGTGGTGCTGGTGCTTCTCGTCGTGATGCGCCGCTCGGCGAAGTTCGCCATGCTGGTCGCCTATGCCACCGCGGTGGTGCTGGCGCTGGCCGTCTGGGGGCAGACGTTCGGCACGGTCGCCGGAGCGACGGTCAACGGTCTGGTGACCGCGCTGACGCTTCTCTTCATCATCTTCGGCGCGATCCTGCTGCTGCAGACGGTCCAGGAAAGCGGCGCCATCCGGGCGATCCGCCGGGGCTTCACCGAACTGTCGCCGGACCGGCGCATCCAGGCGCTCATCGTCGCCTGGCTGTTCGGCTCGATGATCGAGGGTGCCTCGGGCTTCGGAACGCCGGCGGCGGTCGCCGCCCCGCTGCTGGTCGCGATCGGCTTCCCGGCCATGGCCGCCGTCCTGGTGACGCTCATCATCCAGTCGACGCCGGTCTCCTTCGGAGCCGTGGGCACGCCGATGCTGGTCGGGGTCGGGACGGGCCTGTCCAACAGCGACATGGTGACCCAGAGCATCGCGCCCACGACGCTCTCCGAATACGTCGTGCAGCTGGCGGTCAACGTCGCCATGGTGCATGCGCTGGTCGGCTTCGTGGTGCCGCTCATCATGGTGGGCATGCTGACGCGCTTCTTCGGTGCGAACCGCTCGTTCCGCGAGGGGTTCGCGGTCTGGCCGTTCGCCCTGTTCTGCGGCTTCGCCTTCACGGTTCCCTATTTCCTGGTGGCGCTGCTGCTGGGCCCGGAGTTCCCGTCGCTGCTGGGCGGCCTGATCGGCCTCGCCATCGTGGTGCCCGCCGCGCGCCGGGGCTTCCTGATGCCCGCGACGCGCTTCGACTTCCCGGCCCGCGCCGGCTGGAACGAGAACTGGTTCGGGCGGATGCGGACCGCAGGCGACGGGGCCGAGGACGCGGCGGAAGGCCAGGGCATCTCGCTCCTGCGCGCCTGGTCTCCCTATCTCGTCGTCGCCCTGCTCCTGGTGGCGACGCGCACCGTTGCGCCCCTGAAGGCGGCGCTGACCTCGCCCGACGCGACGCTCGCCTTCCGCGACCTGTTCGGATCGGGCATCAACGCCAGCGCCCAGCTCCTGTATTCGCCGGGCACGATCCTGATCCTCGCATCGCTCCTGTCGTTCCTGATCTTCCGCATGTCGGGACGGGCCTACGGTCGGGCCTGGCGCAACTCGGCGGCGACCATGGTCTCGGCCGCCCCGGCGCTCCTGATCGCGGTGCCGATGGTGCAGGTCTTCATCAACACGGGGCGCGGGCCGCTGGAATCGATGCCCCTGGTGCTGGCCGAGACGGTGGCCGGCGTGACGGGGTCGCTCTGGCCCCTGTTCTCGCCGCTGATCGGGGCGCTGGGCGCCTTCGTCGCCGGCTCCAACACCGTGTCCAACATGATGTTCTCGCTGTTCCAGTTCTCGGCGGCCGAGCAGATCGGACTGACCGGCCTGTCAACGATCCTGGTGGTCACGCTCCAGGCGGTCGGCGGCGCGGCCGGCAACATGATCTGCGTGCACAACGTGGTGGCGGCCTCGGCCGTGGTCGGCCTCACCGACCGCGAGGGGGACGTGATCCGCATGACGCTGATCCCGATGGCCTACTACACGCTGCAGGCCGGCCTGATCGGCATGGCGCTGATCGCCGGCGGCATCTGGTGGGTGCTGGCGGCTCTCTGGCTCGCCGTGGTGCTCACGGGGATGACGTTCAACAGGGGCCGGGCCTTGCCGGGTTCGGTCGCCACGGCCTGAGCGGGCCGGCAGACACGCGAAGGGGCCGGCGGAGCGATCCGCCGACCCCGTTCGTTTAGCGTCCCCGACTTCAGAGGCCGTTGCGCTTGGCGAGCGTGCGCAGGCGCAGGGCGTTCAGCTTGATGAAGCCGGCGGCGTCCTTCTGGTCGTAGGCGCCCTGGTCGTCCTCGAAGGTGACGAGCTTGTCGGAATAGAGCGACTTCGGCGACGCGCGGCCGGTGACCATGACGTTGCCCTTGTAGAGCTTCAGCGTCACCTCGCCCTCGACGTGTTCCTGGCTGCGGTCGATCAGGGCCTGCAGCATCTCGCGCTCCGGCGAGAACCAGAAGCCGTAGTAGATGAGCTCCGCGTAGCGCGGCATCAGCTCGTCCTTGAGATGCGCGGCGCCCCGGTCCAGTGTGATGCTCTCGATCGCGCGGTGGGCGGCGAGCAGGATCGTGCCGCCCGGCGTCTCGTAGACGCCGCGCGACTTCATGCCGACGAAGCGGTTCTCCACGAGGTCGAGCCGGCCGATGCCGTTGTCGCGGCCGTAGTCGTTGAGCTTGGCGAGCAGCGTCGCGGGCGACAGGCGCGTTCCGTCGATCGACACCGCGTCGCCGCGCTCGAAGCCGATGGTGATCGTGGTCGCCTTGTCGGGCGCGGCCTCGGGCGAGATCGTGCGCATGTGGACGTATTCCGGCGCCTCGACGCTCGGATCCTCCAGCACCTTCCCTTCGGAGGACGAGTGAAGGAGGTTGGCGTCGACCGAGAAGGGGGCTTCGCCCTTCTTGTCCTTGGCGACCGGGATCTGGTTCTTCTCGGCGAAGTCGAGAAGGTCCGTCCGGCTCTTGAACGACCAGTCGCGCCAGGGAGCGATGATCTTGATGTCCGGATTCAGCGCGTAGGCCGAGAGCTCGAAGCGAACCTGGTCGTTGCCCTTGCCGGTCGCGCCGTGGGCGATGGCGTCGGCGCCGGTGCGCTTGGCGATGTCGATCAGGTGCTTGGAGATCAGCGGCCGGGCGATCGAGGTGCCCAGGAGATAGACGCCCTCGTAGACCGCGTTGGCGCGGAACATCGGGAACACGAAGTCGCGCACGAACTCCTCGCGCACGTCCTCGATGAAGATCTCCTTGATCCCGAGCATCTCGGCCTTGCGGCGCGCGGGCTCCAGCTCCTCGCCCTGGCCGAGATCGGCGGTGAAGGTGACCACCTCGGCGCCGAGCTCGGTCTGGAGCCACTTCAGGATGATCGATGTGTCGAGGCCGCCGGAATAGGCGAGAACCACCTTCTTGACGTCGCGCGGAAGAGCCATGCTTCGGAATGTTCCCGGAAAGAGGACGATCGCGCCCCGAACCGGGAGCGCCGACGGCGCCTTTCGGGCAAGGGCGCCCCGAAGGTTCCGTCGGGCGCTCTTAACAAAGCGCCGTGGGCGAAGAAAGAGCGCAGGCGCCCGGCGACAGGTCGCCGCCGCTTTCCCGCGACCTCGCGATGACGTAAGAGTGATCCTCCGACGACGGGGCGCGGCACGAGCCCGGCGCACCCCCGATCCGGCTCACTGTCCTCGAGGCCCGCGCACGCGGGCGGCTCGCACCGGAGGCCGCATGACCTTCCTGCCGGATCTGTCGGCCCTTGCGGCCTTCACCCTGGCCGCCGTGGTGCTGACCATCACGCCCGGACCGGACATGACGCTGTTCCTCGGGCGCACGCTGGCGCAGGGGCGCCGGGCGGGCCTTGCCGCCTATTGCGGCGCCTGCACGGGATCGCTGATCCACACGACGCTGGCCGCCGTCGGCCTCTCGGCCCTGATCGCCGCCTCGCCGGAGGCGTTCCTCGCGCTGAAGGTCGTCGGCGCGGCCTATCTGGTCTGGCTGGCCGTGCAGGCGATCCGCCACGGCTCGTCGCTTTCGGTGGACAGAGCCAGGACGCCGCCCCAGCCCTTCGCCGCCAACTGGGCGACCGGGATCGGGATCAACCTCCTGAACCCGAAGATCATCCTATTCTTCGTGACGTTCCTGCCGCAGTTCGTCGCCGTTGGCGATCCGCATGCGGGGGGCAAGCTGTTCTTCCTCGGCGTCTACTTCATCGTGGTGGCGACGCCGATCACCTTCGCGATGATCCTCGCCGCCGACCGCATCGCCGCGACGCTCAAGACCAAGCCGGCCGTGATGCGCTTCATCGACTGGCTGTTCGCCTCGGTCTTCTCGGCCTTCGCGGTCCACATCCTGCTCGCCCGGGCCTGAGAGGCGCCCGTCAGGCGTAGGCGTAGGGGCCGCCGCGCTCCAGCGCCGCGCGATAGGCCGGTCGGGAATGGACGCGTTCCACGAAGGCCGGCAGGTTGCGCCGCGCGCCGAAGCCGACCCGCGCGCCGGCGGCCTCCAGCGGAAAGCTCATCATCACGTCGGCGATCGTCGGCTCCGGCCCGGCGAACCAGCCGCTGTCGGCCAGCGCCGCGTCCCAGTAGTCGAAGAGTTCGGCGAGGCGGGGCGCGAGGAGATGGGCGTCCACGCCCCGCATCAGCGCCTTGGCCACCGGCCGGATCAGCACGGGCGCCTGGCTGGGAATGCGGGCGAACACGAGCTTCATGAAGAGCGGCGGCATGGCCGACCCTTCCGCATGGTGCAGGAAATGCTGCATGCGCCACCAGTCGGGCGAGCCGCGCTCGGGCTGGAAGCGGCCGTGCCCGTGCGTCTCGGCGAGATAGGCGACGATCGCCCCGGTCTCGGCGAGGACGAGATCGCCCTCGGTCAGCACGGGCGACTTGCCGAGCGGGTGCACGGCCTTCAGCTCGGGCGGCGCCGCAAGGCTCGGCAGGCGCTCGTAGCGCCGCACCTCGTAGGGCACGCCGAGCTCCTCGAGCAGCCATAGGACGCGCTGCGAGCGCGAGTTGTTCAGGTGATGGAGCACGATCATGCCAGGCGAACTGGCACGATCGGCCCGTACAGCAAGGTCCGACGGTCTATTTCCCGGCCGCGCGGCGCAGCGCCTCGGCCATCCGGTCCTGCCAGCCGGGCCCATCCTCCTGAAACCACTCCAGCACCTCGGAATCGACCCGCAGCGTCACCTGCTCGCGCCGGCCGGGAACGGCGGGCGCCTCGCGCATGCGCTCGGGCGGCTTGACGGTGGCGGCCTTGAAGGCGGCTTCGGCGGCATCGCGCGGGTTGGAGGGTCGGCGGGCCATGGGGGCTCCTTCAGGGACGGGGAGGGGGAGGCGTGGCGGCTCTGCGTCGACGCCACGTGCCGGCGCCGTGGCCGGCGACCAGCCAGTAGACGAGCGCGAAGGCGAGGCCCGCGACGATCATCGCGGTCTCCAGCGCCGTGCTGCCCGCACCCGGCGGAATGCGCGCCGCCGCGAAGCCGGCGAGGATGCCCGTGCCGGCATGCACGAGGAGCGAACGCCAGCCGAGCGCCTCGGTCAGCACCATGAAGATGCCCCATGGCACGAGCGCCAGGGTGCCGACCTGCGCCGCCTGCGCGAAGAAGCCGACCGACAGTTCCAGCCAGACGCCCGGGGGGGACGACGCGCCGGAGGGCAGATCGACGAAGGGCCACAGGAGGGCGAAGCTCGCGGCGAAGCACGCCAGCACGAAGCCGATCGGGATTAGGAACAGGAAGCGCAGGACCTGGGCCATGCGGGGGAGCTGCCGGGACGGCGCGCGACGTCAGACCGCGACCGCCGCCTCCAGCGCCAGCCGGTCGCCGCGCTTCATACGCTCGGACTCGGACTTGAGCTGGCCGCAGGCGGCGAAGATGTCGCGCCCGCGCGGCGTGCGGATCGGCGAGGCGTAGCCGGCCTGGTTCACGAGATCGGCGAAGCGCTCGATCTGGTCCCAGTCGGAGCACTCGTAGGGGCTGCCCGGCCAGGGGTTGAACGGGATCAGGTTGATCTTGGCCGGAATGCCCTTGAGGAGGCGCACCAGCTCGCGCGCGTCGGCCAGGCTGTCGTTGACGCCTTTCAGCATCACGTATTCGAAGGTGATGCGCTTGGCGTTGGACAGGCCCGGATAGGCGCGGCAGGCGTCCATCAGCTGGCGGATCGGGTACTTCTTGTTGATCGGCACGAGCACGTCGCGCAGTTCGTCGGTCACCGCGTGGAGCGAGATGGCGAGCATCACGCCCATCTCGTCGCCCGTCTTCGGGATCATCGGCACGACGCCGGAGGTCGACAGCGTGATGCGGCGCCGGGACAGGGCCAGCCCGTCGCCGTCCGACACCACGGCGAGCGCCGCCTTGACGTTGTCGTAGTTATAGAGCGGCTCGCCCATGCCCATCATCACGACGTTGGACACGAGGCGCCCCTCGGAGGGCACGATGGCGCCCTGGGGCGTCGCCGCGTCGGGGAAGTCGCCCAGCCGCTCGCGCGCCGTCAGCACCTGGCCGACGATCTCCGACGGCTCGAGGTTGCGCACGAGGCGCTGCGTGCCGGTGTGGCAGAAGGTGCAGGTGAGCGTGCAGCCGACCTGGGATGAGACGCACAGCGTGCCGCGCCCTTCCTCGGGGATGTAGACGGTCTCGATCTCCACCGGGCGGCCGGCGCCGCGCGGGGGAAAGCGGAACAGCCACTTGCGCGTGCCGTCGACGGAGATCTGCTCCTCGACGATCTCCGGCCGCGCGATCTCGAAATGCTGGTCCAGCGTCGCGCGAAGATCCTTGGAGACGTTGCGCATCTCCTCGAAGTCCCGCACGCCGCGCACGTAGAGCCAGTGCCAGAGCTGCTGGACGCGCATCTTCGCCTGCTTGGGCGGAATGCCGGCCTCCACCAGCGCCGCGCCCATCTCCTCGCGCGACAGGCCGAGCAGCGAGCGCCGGGCCGAAGCCGGGGCGGCGACGGGCGCGGCCGGGCGCGCGCCCGGCGCGGAACTCGTGAGGTCGATCGACACGCTCATGAAGATACCTTGCCCCGCGCGAGGCTCGCGCTCGCGCCCCGCTTCTCGTACTGGACTTCGTCTGGATCGGCTTCAAATGATCCGAAACGAGCGAATTCGCAAGGGGTTGGGGCTCGAAAGCCTGTCGTGCAGGCGGCGGCGGACATGAAAAAGGGCGCCGGATCGTCGGCGCCCCGTGGTCGTTCGGCCGCTTCGGCGCCGCCTACTTGCAGCTCGCCAGCGAGTTGATCGCTGCCGTCACGCCGGCGAGCGAATAGGTGTAGTTGGTCTGCGTGCCGCGCTGCGAGACCGCGTCGACCTTCATCGACCGCCCGGCCTTCAGGGCCGCCACGAGCTGCGGCTCCTCGGCCGCGTTCTCGACCCAGGCGCTCTCGCCGCGGGTGAACAGGGCGAACTTCTTGCCGTCGACGTCGACCGTGACCTTGGATCCGTCGCGCAGGGGATAGCCCATCACGACCTGAGGCTCGTAGGCGCTCTTGTTGCCGGGCTTCTGGGACACGAGGAAGAAGATGTCGCCGTGGTCGACGCTGGACGGCTGCATCGTCTTCGGCGTCGACAGGACGTAGCAGACCTTGGATCCGCTGGAGTCGTAGGAATAGCTGCCCCAGTCGTTGTACTGGTTCATGCGGGTCGGTGTCTGGGCGGCAGACGCCACGCTGGAGAGCGCCACCATCGCGACCGCCGCCGTCAGAGCATACTTCATGGAGTTCGTGTCCCCGCTTGGTCCGGAATGCCATTCGACGCTCGACCCGTCGGCAGGCCGAGCGCGCTCGTGGCCGCAGGGTGGGCGATAAGCCTTTCCACAGGGTAAACGAACCGGAAATTCCCGAACACGCATTCGAGACTTCGTCGCTTCGCGGCGTGAGCGCGCGACGCGGTTGCGGCCCGCCCACGAGCGACCGGGACCGACGAGGACCGAACGAATGGGGCGATAGTGGGACCATCGCCCGACACCGCGTCAGGCGGGGCGGGCGGACCCTTCGGGATCGTCCTTCAGCGTTTCGCGCGCCCGCTCGTAGTGCTCGGGCCGGATGTTCTTCTGCACCGCCGAGAAGGCAGCCAGAAGCACGGCCACGTCGTCGGTGAAGCCGAGACCGACGATGAAGTCGGGAATCACGTCGAAGGGCAGCACGAAATAGGCGAGGGCGGCCAGGAGAACCCCGCGCGAGGCGGCCGGCGTGGCGGGGTCCAGCGCGCAATGGTAGGAGGCGACCACGTCCTCCATGAAGGGGATGTGCCGCGCCGCGCGCCTCAGCGTGGCGAAGAACCCCTTGCGCACGCGCTGTTCCTGCCGGGCCTGCTCCGCGGCGTCGCCCGGCAGCAGGATCTCGCCGACCAGCGCCTCGTCCGGTGCCGTCGGGACGATCTGGACCGTGCCGTCCGGCGCCTCGCCTGCCGTCGATCCGTTCTGGTCCGTCATGGCCGTCTCCTGCGTCAGTTCTCCCCCGCACCGGCGATATGGCGTGCGCCCGGCCGGGTTTCAAACCGGCCGGGCGATGGGGTCAGCGGGTGGCGTGGGCGAGCGCGCCGGCCTCGCGCAGCGCCGGCACGGCGTCCAGCGGGAACGCCTCCTCCATCACATAGGGGCCGCCGCCGACCGAATCCTTGGACGAGAACAGGACGAAGCGCGTGGCCTGGAACGCGGGCGCGCGGAAGCCTCCGCGCAGGGCCAGATAGTGGGCGACCTCCTCGCTCCGGCCGTTGCGAAGGCGGGCGAGCGTCACGTGCGGCGTGAACTTGCGCGGGTCCGCCGGCACGCCGAGCCGCTTGAGGATGCGGTCGAGCTCGCCCTGGAGAAGGTCGAGCGGCTGGGAGGGCTCGACATCGGCATAGACCGAATGCGGTTTCTTTCCGCCGAAGGCGCCCAGGCCCCGCAGCGTCACCGGGAAGGGCGCGCGGCGGACGCGGTCGAGCGCGGCCACGATCTCGTCCGCCATGCGCGCCTCGACGTCGCCGACGAAGCGCAGGGTGAGATGGTAGTTCTCCGCGTCGATCCAGCGGGCGGAAGGCAGGCCGCCGCGCAGGAAGGAGAGCGCCATGGCGGCGTCGCGCGGGATCTCGAGGGCGGTGAACAGTCTCGGCATTGCACGATCCTTCCCGTTCGGGGCCACGCTCGAGACCAGGCGCCTGCCTGTCACGGGAGCGCGACCGAGTGCCTTACACGGGGAAGACTTTCATCACGGGTTTTGGACTTCAAGGCTCGCCGCCGCCTTCTTCACAGAAGCCGGGCCTGCGTTGCTGCGATGCACCAGGGCCGTGCCGCCGCGGTCATCCCTTGGCGCCGGCGGCCGCTTCCAGAGCCTGCACCACCTGCGGCAGGATCCCCCGCACGATCACCGCCACGCCCTTCGCGTTCGGGTGCATGTAGTCCTGCTGGTTGAGGCCAGCCTGGCCAGCCACCCCGTCCAGGAAGAACGGGTAGAGCGGCACGTCGTGCTTGCGCGCGAGATCGGTGTAGATCGGGTTGAAGGCGGTGGCGAAGTCGGCGCCCATGTTGGGCGGCGCGATCATGCCGGCCAGAAGCACCTGCGTGTGCGGCCGGGCCTTCAGCTTGCCCAGGATCGCGTCGAGATTGGCGCGGGTGACGTCCGGGCTGACGCCGCGCAGCGCGTCGTTGGCGCCGAGCTCCACGATCACCACGTCGGCGGAGGCCGGCACCGACCAGTCGAGCCGCGCGAGGCCTCCCGCCGTGGTGTCGCCCGACACGCCCGCGTTGACGACGCGCGCCGGATGGCCGCTCGCGGCGAGCGCCGCCCCGAGCTGTTCGGGGAAGGACTCCCCGGGGCCGACGCCGTATCCGGCCGAAAGACTGTCGCCGAAGGCCACCACCTCGGGTGCCGCCTGCTGCGCCCCGGCGGGCGCTGCGAGCGCCAGGCCGAGACCGATCGTCACGAAGGCGAGAAGCGATTGGAAGCGCTGCATGGGCCACCCATATTCCGCGTTGCGGCAAGGCGCCCGCGCCCGCCGGACGGCAGGCTTCGGGCACCGCGCAGGCAGGATATAGGAAGGACGTCGCCTTGGCTGAAGCAGCGGTCCGGTTACGAAATGTTCAACTGACGCTGGGATCGGGCCGCAGCGCGGTGCATGTCCTCAAGGGCGTCGACCTCGACGTGTCGCGCGGCGAATCCGTCGGCATCGTCGGCCCGTCCGGCTCGGGAAAGTCCACGCTGCTCATGGTGCTGGCGGGGCTGGAACGCGCCGACGACGGGCTGGTGGAGATCGCCGGCCAGGCGCTCGGCCCCTTGAGCGAGGACCAGCTCGCCGCCTTCCGGGGCCGGCATGTGGGCATCGTCTTCCAGTCCTTCCACCTCATTCCCAACATGACCGCGCTGGAGAACGTCGCCGTGCCGCTGGAGCTGGCGGGCGTGCCGGACGCGTTCGCGCGGGCCGAGCGCGAGCTCGCCGCCGTGGGGCTCGCGGCGCGCGTCACCCACTACCCGGGCGAGCTGTCGGGCGGCGAGCAGCAGCGCGTGGCTCTGGCCCGCGCGCTCGCGCCCGAGCCCAACATCCTGATCGCCGACGAGCCCACCGGCAATCTCGACGGCGAGACGGGCGCCCAGATCGCCGACCTCCTGTTCTCCGAGCAGGCGCGGCGCGCGATGACGCTCATCCTCGTCACCCACGACCGGACGCTCGCCGCCCGTTGCGGACGCGAGGTGGCCGTGCGCTCGGGCGTGGTCGAGGCCGGCGGCCGCAAGGACAGGGCCGCATTCGCGGAAGCCGCCCAGTGAGCGAAGCGCGCCCTGCGGCTTCGGCCGCGCGCCCGGCCGGTTCCCTGGCGCTCGCCTTCCGCTTCGCGCTTCGCGAGATGCGCGGGGGGCTGCGCGGCTTCGTGATCTTCCTCGCCTGCCTGACGCTCGGCGTCGCCTCGATCGCGGCGGTGAACTCGGTCTCCGAGATGATGACCAGCGGCATCCAGCGCGAGGGTCGCACGATCCTCGGCGGCGACATGCGCTTCGGCCTCAACCAGCGCCGGGCGAGCGCCGAGGAGCGCGCGTGGCTCGGCGGGCTCGGCACCGTGGCCGAGACCGGCTCGCTGCGCTCCATGGCGCGCCTGCCGGACGGCTCGAATCAGACCCTGAGCGAGCTGAAGGCGGTGGACGCGAGCTATCCGCTATTCGGCACGGTCGGATCCGAGCCCGCTGCGCCGCTGGCCGATCTGCTGGCCGAGCGCGACGGACGCTTCGGTGCGCTGGCCGCGCCCGAGTTCTTCGACCGGCTCGGCATCCGGCCCGGCGCCACGGTGCGCGTCGGACAGATCGAGATCGAGCTGCGCGGCGTGCTGACCCGCGAGCCGGACGTCCTGTCCGACGGCTTCATCTTCGCCCCGCGCCTCCTGGTCTCGCTCGATGCCCTGGCCGCGACCGGGCTCGTGCAGCCGGGTTCGCTGGTGGAATACGACTACAAGCTCCGCTTCGCCGATCCCTCGCGCGACCCCGAACTCGTCCAGGCCGAGGCCAACACGCGCTTTCCCCAGGCCGGCTGGAGCATCCGCGATGCGAGCGAGGCGGCCCCGTCGCTCCAGCGCAACATCGAGCGGTTCTCGCAGTTCCTGACACTGGTCGGGCTGACCGCGCTGGTGGTGGGGGGCGTGGGCATCGCCAACGCCGTCTCGGCCTATCTCGATTCCAAGCGCACGGTGATCGCCACCTTCAAGAGCCTCGGAGCCAGCGGCCGCTTCGTGGTCACGGTGTATCTTCTGCAGATCCTGATCCTTTCGAGCGTCGGCATCGTGCTCGGCTTGCTGCTGGGCGCGACGGCCCCCTTCTTCGCAGCCCGCTTCCTGGAAGCGCACATTCCGATCGCGGCGGAGGCGTCGGTCTATCCGGGCGCGCTGCTGATCGGCGCGGTGTTCGGCTATCTCACCGCGCTGGCCTTCGCGATCCTGCCGCTCGGGCGCACGCGCGACGTGGCGGCGACGGCCCTGTTCCGCGCCAACGACGGACCGGGAACGCTGCGGATGCGCTGGGCCTATGCCGGCACGGCGCTGCTCCTGGCCGCCGGGGTCGCCGCTCTGGCGCTGGCGATGTCCAGCGACCGGGGCGTGGCGGGCGTGTTCCTGGTGGCCACCGCGGTCGCCTTCGTGATCCTGCGGCTCGTCGCCATGGCGATCCGCTGGGGTGCCGCACGGCTGCCGCGCGTGCGCTCGACACCGCTGCGGCTGGCGATCGGCAATATCCACCGGCCGGGCGCGCTGACGGCCTCCGTGGTGCTGTCGCTGGGGCTCGGGCTGACGCTCCTGGTCACGCTCGCCTCGATCGACCGCAACCTGCGCAACGAGATCGGCGGCACGCTGGCGGCCCGCGCGCCGAACTTCTTCTTCGTCGACATCCAGTCCGCCGAGGTGGACGCCTTCCGCACCGCCATCTCCGCGCTCGCCCCCGGTTCGACGCTCCAGGACGTGCCCATGCTGCGCGGGCGCATCACGCAACTTCGCGGAACGGACGTGTCCAAGGTCGAGGTGCCGCCCGAAGGCGCCTGGGTGCTGCGGGGCGATCGGGGCATCACCTACGACGCCACGCTGCCGGAAGGTGCGACCCTCACCGCGGGCGAGTGGTGGCCGGCCGACTACGCGGGCGAGCCGCTCGTCTCCTTCGCGGCGGAGGAGGCGGGCGAGCTCGGCCTCCGGATCGGCGACACGATCACCGTCAACGTGCTCGGTCGCGACATCACCGCGCGCATCGCCAACCTGCGCGAGGTGCAATGGGAATCGCTTGCCATCAACTTCGTGATGGTGTTCTCGCCCAACACCTTCGCCGGCGCACCCCATGCCTGGCTGGCGACGCTGCAGATGCCGAACGACACGCCGGAAGCCGAGCGCGCGGTGCTGTCGGGCATCTCCAACACCTTCCCCTCCGTGACCACCGTACGCGTCAAGGACGCCCTGGACGCCGTCAACGCGCTGGTGGCGCAGCTCGCCCTGGCGATCCGCGCCGCGGCGGCCGTGGCACTGGTCGCCTCCGTCCTGGTCCTGTCGGGGGCGCTTGCCGCCGGCAATCGGGCGCGCGTCCACGACGCGGTGGTCCTGAAGACGCTGGGCGCGACGCGCGCGACGCTGATCCGCGCCTATGTGACGGAATACATGTCGCTGGGCGCGGCCACCGCGCTGTTCGCCGTGGGCGCCGGAGCTCTGGCCGCCTGGTACGTGGTCGCCCGCGTCATGCGGCTGCCCTTCGTCTTCGACGGCGGCCTGGCGGTGGTCACGCTCGTGGCGGCGCTGGTTCTCACCGTCGGGTTCGGCCTCGCCGGCACTTGGCGCGTCCTCGGCCAGAAGGCGGCGCCGGTGCTGCGCGAGCTCTAGGAAAGCGCCGATCATGGTCAACGAAGCGCTGATGACGGAAATTTAATCGCTCCGAGACGGCTGGAATCGCGATCCGGCCGCCGACGGCCTTGTGACTCGCGGTATGCCCTCGCATATTTCCCGCAAGGCTAGCTGCGAGTCCCGCCAGCGGCGCCTCGGCTCCACTCGGATCCGATCGACACCGACGGGACCAGACGCGAAGGGAAATGTTTCGATGGCGCAGAAATGGAACCAGGGCGTGAGAAGCGTTCCGGCTGCGGGCAGCCGGATCGACGCCTCGATCGACCAGGGCCTTCGGGCCTACATGCTCAAAGTCTACAACCTGATGGCGGGCGGTCTCGCCATCACCGGCATCGTGGCCTACGCCGTCTACGCGGCGGCCGTGTCGGCCGAGCCGACGGCCTACGCCATCCGCCCGGACGTCTACCTCACCGACTTCGGCTACGCGATGTTCGTCTCGCCCCTGAAGTGGGTGATGATGCTGGCGCCGCTTGCGATGGTGTTCTTCCTGTCGTTCCGCATCTCGCGCATGAGCGTGCAGGCCGCCCAGACCACGTTCTGGGTCTATGCCGCCATGGTCGGCGCGTCGCTGTCGACGATCTTCCTCGTCTACACGCACGATTCGATCGCGCAGGTGTTCTTCATCACCGCCGCCTCGTTCGGCGCGCTGTCGCTGTTCGGCTACACCACCAAGCGCGACCTGTCGGCGATGGGCTCGTTCCTGATCATGGGCGTGTTCGGCATCGTGATCGCGATGCTGGTGAACATCTTCCTCCAGTCCTCGGCGCTCGGCTTCGCCATCTCGGTGATCGGCGTTCTCGTGTTCGCCGGCCTCACCGCCTACGATACGCAGCGCATCAAGGAGATGTACTGGGAGGGCGACGACACGCTGGTGGCCGGCCGCAAGGCGATCATGGGGGCGCTGTCGCTCTACCTCAACTTCATCAACATGTTCATGTTCCTCCTCCAGCTCTTCGGCAACCGAGACTGAGCGGGTCGAGGCAGGATCGGATCGAAGGGGCGGCTCGCAGGGGCCGCCCTTTTTCGTTCGGGCCCCCGAGCCCTGCGTTGAGCCGGCGGGGCGCGCCTTCTAGGATGCTCCGCACTCCTCTCTCGACGGCAGTATCCATGAGCGCCTTCACCCTTCGCGACGCGTCTTTCGACGACATCCCCGCCATCGCCCGCATCTACGCGGAGGCGGTGCTGCACGGGACCGCGACCTACGAGCTGTCGCCGCCCGACGAAGCGGAGATGTCGCGCCGCATGGGCGAGCTGCGGCGGCAGGGCTATCCATACTCGGTCGCCTGCGACAACGCAGGGGCAGTGATCGGCTATGCCTATGCCGGCCCGTTCCGCGCCCGGCCGGCCTATCGCTGGACCGTCGAGGACTCGATCTATCTGGCGCCGGAAGCGCGGGGGCAGGGGGTCGGCGCCGCGCTTCTCCAGCGCCTTCTCGACGCCGCGCAGGCGCTCGGCTTCCGTCAGATGATCGCGGTGATCGGCGATGCCGGCAACGCGCCCTCGATCCGCGTCCACGCCAAGCACGGCTTCACCCATGTCGGCGTGTTCGAGGGCTCGGGCTTCAAGTTCGGCCGTTGGATCGACACGGTGCTGATGCAACGCGCGGTGAACGGCGGCAAGGATACGCTGCCTGACGAGGCCGCCTATCCCGGAACACTCGTGTGACGCCCCGCGACGCGCGCGGACATCGCAGGGAACGGTAGACGAACATCGGCGCGGCGCCATGTCTCACGAAACCGTGAGGCGTTGCGCATGTTTCCCACCTGGCTCCACATCCTGTCGATCGCAGCCCTTGCGATCGGCGTCCTGTGCGCGCTCGGCGTCCTGGTGGACATCCTGCGGCGTCCGCAGCCGATGGCGATCATGAACGTCGTCTGGCCCGTCACGGCCCTGTTCGGGACGGGCGCCGTGGTCTGGGCCTACCTGCGCTACGCTCGCGCGGACGGGAACGGGAGCGACGCCCACCGCGACATGCACGGCGGGGGAATGTCGGATCGCGCCTCCGCTCCGTTCCCCGTGATGGTCGGCAAGGGGGCGCTCCACTGCGGCAGCGGCTGCATGATCGGCGACATCGCCGCGGAGTGGCTGGCCTTCCTGGTGCCGGCGGTGGCCGTGTGGTTCGGATGGCAGTCCGTGTTCGCGGAAAAGATGTTCGCCGTGTGGGTGCTCGACTTCGTGTTCGCCTTCGCGCTCGGCGTCGTGTTCCAGTATTTCGCCATCGTTCCGATGCGCGATCTGTCTCCGGGAGAGGGGATCGTCGCCGCCCTGAAGGCCGACACCCTGTCGCTCATCGCCTGGCAGGTCGGCATGTATGGCTTCATGGCCTTCGCGCAGTTCTACCTGTTCGGGCATCTCCTCGGCCAGCGCGCGGAGGTGGACACGCCCGAGTTCTGGTTCGCCATGCAGGTCGCGATGGTCTGCGGCTTCGCCACCAGCTACCCGGTGAACTGGTGGCTGATCCGGTCCGGCATCAAGGAGCGGATGTGAGGCCGGCTCACTCCTCGATCAGCTTGAGGCTCTTGTCGAAGACGCGCAGCACCGGCTCCAACTCGTGCCCGCGCTTCATCACCAGGCCGCTGGCGGCGGTAACGCTGTAGGCGCCCTGGCGGCGGGCGAGCTTCGGGTTCTTCTCGATGCGGAAGAGCGGCATCTCGGAGGCGCGGCGGAAGATCGAGAAGACGGCGCGGTCTCTCAGGGTGTCGATCGCGTAGTCCCGCCATTCGCCCGCCGCCACCATGCGCCCGTAGACCCGGAGGATCTGCCCGAGCTCGTGCCGGTCGAAGGAGACGATCTCGGGAGCCGCCGATCCCCGGACCTGCGCGAGGTCGATCAGGGTGGCGGAGGGCTGCGACAGTGTATCGGTCAAATCGTCCATTCCCCATTGCCGTCCCGGTGGCGCGGGCGCCTTGCCGGGCAGGACAGGCCTCGTCCGGCCTCGAGCCTGCGACATCATCCTGTCATGGAAATGGAGGCGGGCCCAGCCGGTTGCAAACCGGACCGCGCCTGTGACGGCCGAACGGCCCGGCGGCCGCGGCTCAGAACTCCAGGGCCGCCGCCGCGAGGATCGGGCCCGGCTTGTTGTCCGCACCCACCGCCTGCAGCAGCGCGGCAAGGCCCGTGCGTCCGTCGCCGTCGCCCACCAGCAGCGACAGCGGCATCTCGAGCTCGATCGGGGCGCCGTCCACCGAACCGAGGATGCGCCAGTCGCGAACGGGGAAGTGGTCGATCAGCGTCCGGCCGGCCGGCATCGCGCCCGGCACGACGGTCTCCACGCGTTCGGAATAGGTGACGAGGACCAGGATCGGCGGCGAGCGCCCGGCTTCGCCGCCGGTGGCGCTGGCGCGGATATGCAGGGCGTCGCCCTGCGTGCGCATGCGGATCTCGCCGGCGGCCTGCGCGCTGCCGAGCGGCGTCTCCGCCATGGCTTGGGCGAGCGCCCGCTCGTCGGCGCCGCCCAGCGCCTGCCGGCCGTTGACCACGACCTGCGGCGTCACCAGCGCGCCGAGCTTGAGCCGCTTGGCATAGGCCTTCTGCCGGGCGGTGTTGCGACGGTCGGCGAGCTTGTCCCGCCATCCGGTATAGTCCCAGTAGTCCACGTGGTAGGCGAGCACCACGATGTCGGGCGCGGTGCCGAGGCGGCCGACCACCGCACCGGCCGGCCGGCATTCGCGGCAGCTCTGGCTGGTGAAGAGTTCGAGAACGCCGCGCACGTCCCGGCTTGAGACGCTGCGATCGCCGGCCAGGGCCGGCGGCGCGGCCGCGAGAGCCAGTCCGGCAAGGCTGAGGAACCCGAGGGCGACGGATCGGCGTGAGGTCACGAGGTTCGGTTCCCTGCCGCTTCGATGCCCCATACATGGACCGGGCCGGTGGCCGGATGAAGCGCCGATCGATCGCGAGACGTTCAATTGGGGGTGAAGCAGAAGGGCCGCGAACGAAAACGCCGCCGCCCCGGGAGGGGCGGCGGCGTGGAGGTGTCGGCGATACCGGACGGCCGGTGTCGGCGCGCCGGCCTTAGGCGGCGAGCTGGCGCAGCACGTAGTGCAGGATGCCGCCGTTGCGGAAGTACTCCAGCTCGTCCAGCGTATCGATGCGGCAGAGCAGCGGAACGGTCAGCACCTCGCCGTCGGCGCGGGTGATGGTGGCGTTCATGGTCTGGCGCGGGCGCACCTCGGTGAGGCCCTCGATCGTCACCGTCTCGTCGCCGGTGAGGCCGAGCGTCTGCCAGCTCGTGCCTTCCTGGAACACGAAGGGCACGACGCCCATGCCCACGAGGTTGGAGCGGTGGATGCGCTCGAAGCTCTGCGCGATCACGGCGCGAACGCCGAGCAGCACGGTGCCCTTGGCCGCCCAGTCGCGCGAGGAGCCGGTGCCGTACTCCTTGCCGGCGAAGACCACCAGCGGAACCTCGTCCTGCTGGTACTTCATCGCCGCGTCGTAGATCGCGAGCTGCTCGCCCGAGGGGTAGTGCTTGGTGATGCCGCCTTCCACGCCCGGAACCATCTGGTTCTTGATGCGGATGTTGGCGAAGGTGCCGCGCATCATCACTTCGTGGTTGCCGCGACGCGCGCCGTAGGAGTTGAAGTCCACCGGGCGCACCTGGTGCGAGACGAGGTACTCGCCCGCCGGGCCGTTCTTCTTGATCGAACCTGCCGGCGAGATGTGGTCGGTGGTGATCGAGTCGAGGAAGAGCGCGAGGACGCGCGCGTCCTTGATGTCGGTGACCGGCTTCGGGGTCATCGACATGCCCTCGAAGTAGGGCGGATTCTGCACGTAGGTCGAGCGGTCGTCCCAGTCGTAGGTCAGGCCGCCGGACACGGCGATCTTCTGCCAGTTCGGATCACCCTTGAAGACGTCCGAGTAGCGGCTCTCGAAGAGGTCGCGCGTCACCGTCCGGCGGACGATCTCGGAGACCTCCTGCGTGGTCGGCCAGATGTCCTTCAGGAAGACGTCGTTGCCGTTCTGGTCCTGGCCGAGCGGATCCTTGGTGATGTCCACGAACATCGAGCCGGCGATCGCGTAGGCCACCACCAGCGGCGGCGAGGCGAGGTAATTCGCCCGCACGTCCGGGTTCACGCGGCCCTCGAAGTTGCGGTTGCCCGAGAGCACCGACACGGCCACGAGGTCGTTCTTGTTGATCGCCTCGGAGATCGCCTCGGGCAGCGGGCCCGAATTGCCGATGCAGGTGGTGCAGCCGTAGCCGACGAGGTTGAAGCCGAGCGCGTCGAGATCCTTCTGGAGGTCGGCCTTCTCGAGATACTCGGTGACGACCTGGGATCCCGGCGCCAGCGAGGTCTTGACCCAGGGCTTGGGCTTCAGGCCGAGCGCCGCCGCCTTGCGGGCGACGAGGCCGGCGGCGACCAGGACGTTGGGGTTCGAGGTGTTGGTGCAGGAGGTGATTGCCGCGATCACGACGTCGCCGTCGGAGATGCCGTGCGTCGCGCCCTGGACCAGATGGCGCACCGTCTCGGGCGTCTGGGCCGGCGGCACGGCGCCCTCGTCCATGAAGCGCGAATCACCGACCGAGGTCGGCAGCTCGCTCCGCTTGCGCCCGCCCTGGAGCTCGGCGAGCGCCGTGCGGAACTTCGGGGCGGCCTCGGTCAGGGCGACGCGGTCCTGCGGGCGCTTCGGCCCGGCCAGCGAGGGCACCACGGTCGTCAGGTCGAGCGAGAGCGTGTCGGTGAACACCGGCTCGGCGGCCGTGGCATCGAAATACATGCCCTGCGCCTTGGCATAGGCCTCGACCAGCGCGATGCGGGCCTTGTCGCGGCCGGTGGCCTCGAGATAGGCGATCGTGTCCTTGTCGACCGGGAAGAAGCCGCAGGTCGCGCCGTATTCGGGCGCCATGTTGGCGATGGTCGCCTGGTCCTCCAGCGTCAGGCTGGCGAGGCCCGGGCCGTAGAACTCGACGAACTTGCCGACCACGCCCTTCTTGCGCAGCATCTCGGTGACGGTGAGCACGAGGTCGGTCGCCGTGGTGCCCTCGGGCAGCTTGCCGTCGAGGCGGAAGCCGATGACCTCGGGGATCAGCATGGAGATCGGCTGGCCCAGCATGGCCGCCTCGGCCTCGATGCCGCCGACGCCCCAGCCGAGGACCGCCAGGCCGTTGACCATGGTCGTGTGCGAATCGGTGCCGACCAGCGTGTCGGGATAGGCGACGGTCTCGCCGTTCTCTTCCTTGGTCCACACCGTCTGGGCCAGGTACTCGAGGTTCACCTGGTGGCAGATGCCGGTGCCGGGAGGCACGACGCGGAAGTTCTGGAAGGCGCCCGAGCCCCAGCGCAGGAACGTGTAGCGCTCGCCGTTACGGTCGTACTCGACGTCGACGTTCTTGGAGAAGGAGTCCGGCTGGCCGAAATAGTCCACCATCACCGAGTGGTCGATCACGAGGTCGACCGGCACGAGCGGATTGATCTTCTTCGGGTCGGCGCCGAGCGACTCGGTGGCGTCGCGCATGGCGGCGAGGTCCACCACGGCCGGAACGCCGGTGAAGTCCTGCATCAGGACGCGCGCCGGGCGATAGGCGATCTCGTGGCCGGCCTTGCCCTTGTCGTCCAGCCACTTGACCATGGCGCGGATGTCGTCGGCCAGAACCGTGCGACCGTCCTCGTTGCGCAGGAGATTCTCGAGGATCACCTTGAGGGAGTAGGGCAGGCGCGAAGCGCCCTCTAGTCCGTTCCGCTCGGCCTCCCTGAGGTCGAAGTAGACGTAGGACTTGCCGCCGACGTCGAGGGTCTTGCGGCTTTTGAAGCTATCGGGATGGGACATAGAACTCTCGTTCCTTCTCGAACCAAAGAATGTCCGAAAGGCGAACGACCGCCGCGCCCTCGGGCCGGGCACGATGGAGATGCGGGTACGACCATTTCCGCCCGTCCGCCTCAGTACCCGCTCGGGACGAGCGGGGCACGGAGATCGGCGCTGATGACTCCACGCCGGTCGCTGGTGTGGTTGGGCGCCTTATAGGGAAGATTGTAATGGCTATAAAGGGGTCAAAGCGCGCGGCATCGCCTTTGGGTTAGGGAATTCCATCCTCGGCGGACCCGGCTTGCGTTCGCGCGGGCCAGCCGCCAGAAACGGAACCCTGACACTGTCCGGCCCGCGTCCCGCGGCCGCGGGGAAGAGGCCGTTCCGCCCGTGCTCCAGCTCACCCTTTCCGGCCTCGTGGTCGGCCGCGGACGGCGCGCCCTGACGCGCCCGATCGGGCTGACGCTGCGGGCGGGCGAGGCGCTGCTGGTGACCGGGCCGAACGGGGCGGGCAAGTCGAGCTTCCTGCGCACGCTGGCGGGCCTCCTCCCGCCGCTCGCCGGCACCGCCGCGATCGAGGGCGCGCGGGCCGCCGACGGCGAGCCGGCGCGACGCCCGATCGAGGCCGGCCACTATCTCGGCCACCGCAACGCCCTGAAGCCGGCCCGGCCGGTGGGCGACGAACTCGCCTTCTGGGCCGCCTTCGGCCGCCGCGCCGCGCTGCGACCCGCCGCCGCCTTGGCGGCGGTCGGGCTCGAGGGAACCGAGGCCCTGGCCGTGGGCGCCCTGTCGGCCGGCCAGCAGCGTCGCGCGGCCTTCGCGCGGCTGCTCGTGGACGATCGCCCCCTGTGGCTCCTGGACGAGCCGACCACCGCGCTCGACGCCGCCTCGCAGGCGCGCATCGCCGAGCTCTGCCGACAACGGCTCGCGAGCGGCGGCATCGTGGTCGCCGCCACGCACCAGCCGCTCGACGTCGGGGCGGCGCGCGAGCTCGCGCTGGAGCCGCTCGCCCGCGTCCAGCCGGCGACGGCGACGGGTGACGACGACGGCGGCTGGGACGAGATCGGCTGATGCGCGCGCTGTTCCTGCGCGATCTCGCGCTGCAACTGTCGGGTTCGGGCGGCGGGCTCGTGGGCGTCGTGTTCTTCCTGGCGGTGGTGGCCACGATCCCCTTCGGCGTCGGTCCCGACCTCGCGCTCCTGTCGCGCATCGGGCCGGCGATCCTCTGGATCGGCGCGCTTCTGTCGACGCTGCTGACGCTCGACCGCCTGTTCCAGGCCGACCGCGACGACGGCAGCCTCGACCTCGTGCTGACCGGGCCGGTCGCGGCGCCGCTGGCGGTGCTCGCCAAATGCGCCGCGCTGTGGTGCGCCTCCTGCCTGCCGCTGGTGCTCGCGAGCCCGCTGCTCGGCCTGTTCCTGGCGCTGGAGCCGGCCGCGCTCCTCGCCACCGCGCTGACGCTTCTGGTGGGCACGCCGGCGATCGTGCTGATCGGCGCCGTGGGGGCGGGGGTCGCCGCGTCGCTGCCGCGCGGCGGCGTCCTGGTCTCCGTCCTGGTGCTGCCGCTCGCCGTGCCGGTACTGATCTTCGGCGTCTCGGCGACCTATGGCGCGCTGAACGACGCGGCGCTGTTTCGCGCGCCCTTCCTGATCCTGTGCGCGCTGACGCTCGCCTACGGCGTTCTCGGCCCCTTCGCGGCGGCCGCGGCGCTGAAGCTTTCCACGGATTGAACCGGAGCCGGAACGATGTCCGACGCCTACACCCTGATCGAGGGCGCCCCCGCCGTCGCCGACTATCGGCGGCTGCGCGAGGTCTCCGGCCTCAGCCCGAAGACGCAGGAGGCGGCCGAGCGCGGTCTACGGGGAACCCTGTTCGCCGTGACGGTCGCGGCGGGCGGTCGTACGATCGCCATGGGCCGCGTGATCGGCGACGGCGGCGCCTTCTACCAGGTGGTCGACATGGCGGTGGAGCCGGAGCATCAGGGGCGGGGCCTCGGCCGGCGGATCTTCGCGGCGCTGATGGACTGGCTCCACGAAAACGCCCCGAACAGCGCCTATGTCAGCCTGGTCGCCGACGGCGACGCGCGGCACCTCTACGCCAAGTTCGGCTTCGAGCCGGTGATGCCCGCCTCCATCGGCATGGCCCGGTGGATCGGCGGACGCCCGGCCCGGGGCACCTGACGTTTGCGGCGCGCCGAGAGCCGGTCTAGAAGCTGGAATCCATGAGCGACCTCGCCGCACGTCCCTCCCGCTTCGCGCTTCTGGCGAACCCGACCCGGTTCCTGGACCTCTCGGGGCGCGTCCAGCCCTGGCTCTACGGGCTGGCGCTGGCGTTGCTCGCGGTCGGCCTCGCGCTGGCCCTCCGGGCCCCGGAGGACTACCAGCAGGGCACCACGGTACGCATCCTGTTCGTGCACGTGCCGTTCGCCTGGCTGTCCATGATGGTCTGGACGGTGATGAGCGTCTCCGCGCTGGGGCTCCTCGTGTGGCGCCACCCGATCGCCGAGGTCTCGATCCGCGCGGCGGCGCCGATCGGCGCGGTGTTCACCTTCCTCTGCCTCTTCACGGGCTCGGTCTGGGGCCGTCCGATGTGGGGCACGTGGTGGGTCTGGGACGCGCGCCTCACCTCGGTCTTCGTCCTGTTCCTGATGTATCTCGGGCTCGTCGCCCTGACCCGCGCCTTCGAGGAGCCGCAGCGGGCCGGTCGCATGGCCGCGATCTTCGTGCTGGTGGGCTTCGTGATCATCCCCATCATCAAGTTCTCGGTGGACTGGTGGAACACGCTGCACCAGCCAGCCAGCGTCCTGCGCATGGACGGCCCGGCGCTCGCGGCGGTCTATCTGTGGCCGCTCGGGCTCTGCGCGGCCGGCTTCTCCACGCTGTTCTTCGCCCTGCACCTCACCGCCATGCGCACGGAGATCCGCCGCCGTCGCCTCCTCAGCCTGCAGCGCCGCCGCGCGCTCGGAAGCGCCTGAGGCGATGGAGGACAGCTACGTCGCCTTCGTGGCCGCGGCCTACGGCATGGCGGGCCTGGCGCTGGGGGCGCTCAGCCTCTGGGTCTTCCTGGACGCGCGCGCCGTGAAGCGACGGCTCGCCGCGCTGGAGGGCGTCTCGGGTCGGGGGCGCGGCCCGGACGGGGGAGGCGGGCGGTGAGCGAGGCGCAGCCGCCCGGCCCGCGCCGGCGTCCTCTCCTGGTGATGCTGCCCGTGGTGATCTTCGCGGGGCTGGCGGGCGTCTTCCTGTTCCAGCTCCTGTCCGGGCACGACCCCCAGGTGCTGCCCTCCGCGCTGATCGGCAAGCCGGCGCCCGAGACGCGGCTTCCGGCGCTCGCAGGGTTGGTGAACGCCTCCGGGGCGCCGGTGCCCGGCCTCGACCTCGTGCCGGGCGACGGCAGGACGCGCCTCGTCAACGTCTTCGCGTCCTGGTGCGTGCCCTGCCGACAGGAGCACCCGGCGCTGATGGCGCTGTCGCAGGACCCGCGCTTCGACATCGTGGCCATCAACTACAAGGACAAGCCGGCCAACGCGCTCGGCTTCCTGCGCGAACTCGGCAATCCGTTCGACGCGGTGGGCACCGACGAGCCCGGCCGCTCCACCATCGACTGGGGCGTCTACGGCGTGCCCGAAACCTTCCTGGTCGGGCCGGACGGGACGATCCTGTGGAAGGGCACCGGACCGCTGACGCGCGAGAGCGTCGAGGCCGGCCTCCTGCCGGCGCTCGCCCGGATCGCGCCGCCGAACTCCTAGAGGCAGAAGCCGAAGGCCATGCCGGTCCACAGGCCGAGGCCCTCCGCCCGCCACAGGGCGTAGCCGAGGGCCGAGAGGCCGGCCAGAAGGCCGATGGCGACGAACTCCACGCGCCGGCTCATGCCGCGAGCCCGGCGCTCGCCCGGCGCATCGGCGCGTCGCGGATCGGCAGGTTGGCGAGCGCCGCCACCACCGCCAGCACGATCGACACCGTCCAGGCGAGATCGTAGCTGCCGGTCCGCTCGAACAGGAGCCCGGCCGCCCACGCTCCGAAAAAGGCGCCGATCTGGTGGCTCATGAAGACGATGCCGAACAGGGTTGACAGGTAGCGCACGCCGAAGATCTGGCCGACCAGCCCGCTGGTCAGCGGCACGGTGCCCAGCCACAGGAAGCCCATGGCGCAGGCGAAGACGGTCACCGAGAGCGGCGTGAAGGGAACCGCCAGGAAGGCGGCGATCACCACCGCCCGGCCGAAATAGATCGCGGCCAGCACGTTCTTCTTGCGCAGCCGGTCGGCCGACAGGCCGAAGACGTAGGAGCCGAGGATGTTGAAGAGGCCGACCAGGGCGAGCGCCCGCGCGCCGACGCCGGGGTCGAGGCCCTCGTCCGCGAGGAAGGCGGGAAGGTGGGTCGCGATGAAGGCGACGTGGAAGCCGCACACGAAGAAGCCGACGTTGAGGAGCCAGTAGCCGCCGTGTCCTCGGGCCTCGCGCAGGGCGTCCCCGAGCCGCTGGGCGGGCGCGGCCGCCGTGCTCGCGGCGACGGCCGGCCGGCCGGCGATGCCCGCCGCCAGCAGCACCATGGCCGCGGCCAGCACGGCGCCGGCCACGAGCGCGCCGCGCCAGCCGAGGGCGGCGACCGCCATCTGCATGGCCGGCACCAGCAGGAACTGGCCGACCGAGCCGCCGGCGGTGACGATGCCGAAGGCGAGCCCGCGCTTCTCGGCGGGCACGAAGCGCCCGACGGCGCCCAGCACCACCACGAAGGTGACGCCGGTCATGGCGAGGCCGAGAAGCGTGCCGAGCGTCATCTGCAGGCCGAAGGCGCCCGCCGCCTGCGAGGCGAGCACCAGGCTGACGGCGTAGACGAGGCCACCCGCGGCCGCCACGCGCCCCGCGCCGTGTCGGTCCGCCAGCGCCCCGACGAAGGGCTGCGCGACGCCGAGGAGGAGGTTCTGGAGCGCGATCGCGAGGCCGAAGGCCTCGCGCCCGACGCCGATCTCCAGCTCCACCGGGCGCAGGAGGAGGCCGAAGCTCTGACGCAGGCCCATGGCGATGGTGACGATCACCGCGCCGCAGAGAAGGGCGATCCAGGGCGACCGGGCGGCTGTCGGCATGACACATATCCTTGCGGCGGGACGCTCGCCGCCGACCTCCGGTCTAGCGCAAGGCGGGCCCCGCCGGAAGCGACCCGTCGCCGCCCGCCGCGCCCGCCTTATCTTTTCGCCGCATGAACCAGACGAGCCCCGCCTTCTCCGTCCGCGTCCCGGATGGCGACGTCCTGCCGCGCAAGGTCTGCGACCGCTGCGGCTTCATCGCCTACGAGAACCCCAAGATCGTGGTCGGCTCCGTGGTGCGCCACGAGGGGCGCGTCCTGCTGTGCCGTCGGGCGATCGAGCCGCGCCGGGGCTTCTGGACCATCCCCGCCGGCTACATGGAGCTGAACGAGACGCCGGAAGGCGGCGCGATGCGCGAGGCGCGCGAGGAGGCGGGGGCGGCGATCGCCATCGAGCGGCTGCTGGCGGTGTACAGCGTGCCGCGCATCAGCCAGGTGCAGCTCATCTTCCGCGCCCGCCTCGCGGCGCAGGACGTCGCGCCTGGCATCGAGACCCTGGAGCTTCGCTTCTTCGGCGCGGACGAGATACCCCGCGACGAGCTGGCCTTTCCCTCGGTCCACTGGGCGCTGGACCACGACCGCGAAGCGGAGGCGGGGGCGCCCCCGGTTCCCTTCGGCAACCCGGCCGGCGCGGCGGGCGACCGCATGCCCGACGGGCGGATGCTGCCGGTGGGCGAGTTCTAGACCCCGGTCGCCGGCGCGCCGGACGGGCCCAAACACGCGTCCGGTCCGGGCGGTCCCTACTCGTCGACGCGCGACACGGCGAGACGGCCGCCGGTCTCCTCGATAAGCGCGGCCGCCACCGCATCGGCCTCGGTTTCGGGCAGACGGGCGCGGATCGTCGCGCCCGTGGCGTTGAAGACCTGATCCTCGATCGTGACGCCGGCCCGCGCCTGGAGGCGGGCCTGGACGAGGGCGAGGTCGGCGAAGCGACAGTCGAGGGCAAGCGTGCAGGCGTCCACCAGCGGCACCTTCTCGGCCGCGCGCAGGCACGCGGCGGCGGTGCCGCCATAGGCGCGGATCAGTCCGCCGGCGCCCAGAAGCACGCCGCCGAACCAGCGGGTGACGACCACCAGCACCCGGTCGAGCTCCTGACCGTCGATCGCCTGGAGAATCGGCTTGCCGGCGGTGCCGCTCGGCTCGCCGTCGTCGTTGAAGCGATACACGGCGCCGACGCGCCAGGCCCAGCAGTTGTGGCTCGCCTGCCCATCGCTCCACTCGGCGAGGAGGCGCCGGGCGTCCGCCTCGCCGTCGATCGGAGCGGCCCGCGCCAGGAACCGGCTCCTGCGGATCTCCTGCGCGAGACGCTCGTGTCGGGTGAGGGCGAACATGGCGGCAGGCTAGAGCCCCGCCGCCGCGTTGCGTCAAGCCTGCGCGTCGTCGGTCGCGCGGCGGATCTCGGCGACGAGCTCCGGCGGCAGGTCGAGCCGGGCGGCCAGGAGGTCGAGATAGGCGCGTTCGGCCGGGTGGTCGGCGTCCACCACGAGGACCGAGGCGGTGTAGACCTCGATGGCCGTCTCGCGGTCGCCCGCCTCGGCCACGATCTGGTCGATCGAGAGCGGCCGGCGCATCTCGTCCATCAGAAGGCCCTTGTCCTCGGCGTCGAGGTCGAGGTCATCGATCCGGCCGAAGATCGCCTCCTCTTCGGCCCGGTCGATGTAGCCGTCGGCCTTGGCCGCGGCGATCATCGCGGACAGGAGCAGCCGGGCGCGGCGCTCGGCCTCGGTGTCGTCTTCCGGGTGGAAGCGGGTGCCGGCGACGCGCGGGATCTCGCCCGGCGGCACTCGGGCCGCGTCCGCCTGGGCCGGGGCGGCGCCGCCGGCGGCCTGCTGCTGCGCCTGGTAGTTGGCCCAGGCCTTGTAGCCGAGGCCCGCCACCAGGGCGAGGCCGCCGAGCTTGAGGGCGGAGCCGCCGAGCTTCCTGCCGCGCTTGCCGCCCAGGAGCTTGGTGGCGAGGCCGCCCGCGATCGCGCCGCCGATCGCCTTGCCCGCGATGCCGCCGCCGAACGATCCGGCCGATCCCCCGCGCGAACCGGACAGGACGCCGCCGATCAGGTCCCCGATCCCGCCGCCCGAGCGCGCGCCGGTGCCGCCGAGCGCGCCGCCGAGCGTCCTCGCCAACGTGTCCTGCATCGAACCGCCGCCGGCACCTGGCTGGCCGGGGCGGGCGCCGGTCTCGTACCCGCGCCCCGTTCCCAGGAACTGATCCAGTAGCTTCTGCGCGTCCACCATCGGCCGATTCCCCGCGTTTCTCGTCTGGGAACCGATGTGGGATGGCCGTCCGCCGCTACAAGCGCGACGGGGCGGTTCGGGCGCGCGCCGCGTTCACGCTTACTTGTCGAAGAGCGGCTCCAGCGAATGCCGCTTGAGCAGCGGGAACTGGCACAGCATGAAGGCGACGGTGATCGGCATCGTGCCCCAGACCTTGAAGGCCACCCAGAAGTCGGTCGAGAACAGGCGCCAGACCACCTCGTTGAGGACGGCGAGGAACACGAAGAACAGGCCCCAGCGCAGCGTCAGCTTGCGCCAGCCCTCGTCGTCCAGCTTGAAGGCCTGGTCGAAGACGTAGCCGAGCAGCGACTTGCCGAAGGCGAGCCCGCCGAGCAGCACGGCGGCGAACAGGCCGTTGACGATGGTCGGCTTCATCTTGATGAAGACCTCGTCCTGCAGCCAGAGCGTCAGGGTGCCGAACACCACCACCACGGCGCCCGAGACGATCGGCATGATCGGCAGCGTTCGCGTCAGCGCGTAGGAGACGGCGAGCGCCACCACGGTCGCGATCATGAACAGCGCGGTCGCCACGAAGAGCGGGCCGCCGAGGTTCCCCAGCGCCGGTACGGCATGGGCGATCGCGTCGCCCCGGCTGTTGGCGAAGAAGAAGACCACCAGCGGGCCCAGCTCCAGCGCGAACTTCAGGATCGGGTTGATCTCCCGGCGTCCCGGCGTGTTGGGCGGCTTCTCGATGATCTCGTCGGACATGATCGTTCCTTTCGCGCGGCGGCCTTCGCGGGTGTCCCGCGCCATCGCGGCTGATTTCAGGCGGTGCCGGCCCGGCCCGCGATGGCCTCGGCGAAGTCGCGCGCCTTGAAGGGCTCGAGATCGTCGATGCCTTCGCCGACGCCCACGAAGAACACCGGAAGCTTGTGCTTGGCGGCGATGGCCACGAGGATGCCGCCGCGCGCCGTGCCGTCGAGCTTGGTCATCACGAGGCCGTTGACGCCGGCCACGTTGCGGAAGATCTCGACCTGGGACAACGCGTTCTGGCCCGTGGTGGCGTCCAGCGTCTGGAGCACCGTGTGCGGCGCGTCGGGCTCGCGCTTCTGGAGGACGCGCACGATCTTGGCGAGTTCCTCCATCAGCTCGGCGCGGTTCTGCAGCCGGCCGGCGGTGTCGATGATGAGGACGTCCGAACCGTTGCGCACCGCCTCGTCGTAGGCCTCGAAGGCGAGGCCGGCGGCGTCGGCGCCGATCGCCTTGGCGACCACGGGCGAGTTCGTGCGCTCGCCCCAGATCTTGAGCTGCTCCACCGCGGCGGCGCGGAACGTGTCGCCGGCCGCGAGCGTCACCTTGAGCCCGCCCTGCACCAGCTTGGCGGTCAGCTTGCCGATGGTGGTGGTCTTGCCCGTGCCGTTGACGCCGACCACGAGCATGACGTGCGGCTTCACCGAAAGGTCGAGTTCCAGCGGCCGGGCGACCGGCGCCAGGGCCTTCTCGACCTCGTCGGCGAGGATCGCGCGCACCGCGTCGCCCGAGATCTCCTTGCCGAAGCGGCCGTCCGACAGGCGGTCGGTGATGCGCATGGCGGTCTCGACGCCGAGGTCGGCCTGGATCAGGACGTCCTCGAACTCCTGCAGCGTCTCCTCGTCCAGCCGCCGCTTGGTGAACAGCGCGGTGATCTGACCCGAGAGCTGGTTGGAGGAGCGCGCCAGGCCTTCGCGCAGGCGCTGGAAGAAGGGCTTTCGCGGCTCGGCGGCGAGCACCGCGTCGGCGCGGCTCTCCTTGAGGCTCCAGCCCTCGCCGTCCACCGGCAGGCGCGCGGGCGAGGCGGGAACCGGCGGCAGACCGGGCAGGCCCGCGAGCGGACCGCCGGGCGCTCCACTCGCGGCGACGTCCAGCCGGTCCGGCGCGTCCGAGCCGGGGGCGGAAGGGGCCGCGCTCTCGTCCGTCTCCTCGTCGGGGGGAAGGGGTGCGTCGAGCCAGGCGAACTCGTCGCGCTCGTCGGCGACCGGCTCCGGTTCGAGCGGGGTGGCCTCCGGCTCGTCGGCGACCGCGCCGGCGTCGATGCCGCCGTCGCCCTGCACGATCGCGGCCTCGGCGGGAGCAAGGGCGCCGGCCTCGCGCTTGGCCTCGTCCCCAGCGGCCTCGTCCGGCGCGTCGTCCGCCTCCGCGGCCGGCGCGTCCAGCCAGGAGAAATCCGCCTCGGCCTCGCGGGCGGGCGTCAGCGGCTCGTCGAGAAAGCGGGTGTCGTCGCTCGGCGCGTGGTCCTCCGGTTCTTCCGCCGCGGGGGCGACGGGGAGGACCGGGGCGGCCGGTTCAGCCTCTAGTGCGGAGTTTTTTTTTCAGCCGAGACGGCCGCGCCGTCCTGATCCAACGGGCGGAGCGGCTCGATGCCGCCGCCGGCCGGCTCGTCGGCGGCCGCTCCCGCCTCGGAATCGACGTCGGCCGAGGCCATCGCCGGCTGGTGGATCTCCGGCGCGGTGGCGTCGGGCCGCGCGGCGGTGGTGTCCTGCGTGCGGGCGAGGCCTCCCTCGTGCTGGGTGCGCTCGTCTTCCTTCGCCCCGAAGGAGAAGATGCGACGGAAGAAGCCCTTTTGCTCGGTCATGCGGTGCGATCCGATCGGTCAGGTCAGGCTGCGACGCGCGCGGCCGTGAGGGGGGTGGCGAGGAGGCGTTCGCCCGTTTCGCCATGAATGATAGCGTCCACGATCTCGCCGGGGAGGCCGGCGTGGATCTCGGCGAGCGTGAAGTCCTCCGTGCGGCCGAGCCCCTCGCGCTCCACCAGCACCGAGCGGCGCTGGCCGACGGCGCGGGCGAGATGGGCGCGGTAGGCCGCCTCGCCCAGCGCCCGAAGGCGCGCGGCGCGTTCCTTGACCACCGCCTTCGGCAGTTGCGGCATGCGCGCGGCGGGCGTGCCCTCGCGCGGGGAGAACGGAAACACGTGCAGCAGCGTCAGCCCGCAGTCGTCCACCAGCCGCAGCGAGTTCTCGAACATCGCCTCGGTTTCCGTCGGGAAGCCGGCGATGATGTCGGCGCCGAAGACGATGTCGGGCCGGCGGGCGCGCAGCTCGGCGCAGAAGCGGATGGAATCGTCGCGCAGGTGCCGGCGCTTCATGCGCTTCAGGATCATGTCGTCGCCCGCCTGGAGCGACAGGTGCAGATGCGGCATCACCCGCGCGTCGCCGCCCACCGCCTCCACCAGCGCCTCGTCGGCCTCGACGGAATCGATCGAGGACAGGCGCAGGCGCCTGAGGTCGGGCACGTGCCGCAGGATCGACTGCACCAGCGTGCCGAGGCGCGGGGTGCCCGGCAGGTCGGCGCCCCAGCTCGTCATGTCGACGCCCGACAGCACGACCTCGCGATAGCCGTTGGCCACGAGCCGCTTCACCTGGTCCACCGCCGCGCCCATCGGCACGGAGCGCGAGTTGCCGCGCCCGAAGGGGATGATGCAGAAGGTGCAGCGATGGTCGCAGCCGTTCTGCACCTGCACGATGGCGCGGGCCCGCCCCTCGATCGCGTCCACCATGTGCCCGGCGGTCTCGCGCACGCTCATGATGTCGTTGACGCGGATCTTCTCGGCGGCCGCTACGCCGAAGTCGGGCAGCGCGCGGTAGCTCGCCGCGCTGAGCTTCTCCTCGTTGCCGATCACGGCGTCGACCTCGGCCATCGCGGCGAAGCTCGGCCCTTGCGTCTGCGCGGCGCAGCCGGTGACAACGATGCGCGCCTCCGGGTTGTCGCGGCGCGCGCGACGCACGGCCTGGCGTGCCTGGCGAACCGCCTCGGCCGTGACCGCGCAGGTGTTGACGAGGATCGCCTTGCGTCCGTCGGCGCCCAGGCCCGCCTCGCCGGCCTCGCGCCGCATCACCTCCGCCTCGTAGGTGTTGAGGCGGCAGCCGAAGGAGATGACCTCGACGCCGCTCATGCGCGCGCCTCGGCGGGCGCCTCGTCGCGCGCGAAGGCGCCGGTCGCCGGGTCGAGCGTGCCGGACCATTCCCATTCGGCGGGGCCGGTCATCAGCACGTGGTCGTCGCCGCGCCATTCGATCAGCAACTCGCCGCCCGCCGGCACGGCGACGGCGACCGTGCGCCCCGTGCGCCCCGTGCGCGCGCCCGACACCGCCGCCGCGCAGGCGGCCGAGCCGCAGGCGCCGGTGAGGCCGGCGCCGCGCTCCCAGGTGCGGATGTCCATGCTGCCGGCCGAGGTGACGCGGGCGAGGGTGATGTTGGCGCGGTCCGGGAAGATCGGATGGTTCTCGAGGATCGGGCCGAAACGGTCCAGCGCATAGGACCACACGTCGCCGCTCACCCAGAACACGGCGTGCGGGTTGCCCATGGAGGCGACGGAGGGCGAGTGGAGGACCGGGGCGTCGATCGGCCCGATCTGCAGCTCGATCGCCCGCGTGTCGGCGAAGGGCTCGGCGAGCGGGATCGCCTGCCAGTCGAAGCGCGGCAGGCCCATGTCCACGGTGACGAGCCCGTCGGCGCGCTCGAAGGCCTCCAGGAGCCCGGCGCGGGTCTCGAACACGAAGTCGCGCCTGCCCGTCTCGGCGGCCAGCGCCTGCACCACGCAGCGCGTGCCGTTGCCGCAGGCGCCGGCTTCCGTGCCGTCGGCATTGTGGATGCGCACATAGGCGAAGGTGCCCGGCGTCACCGGGTCGTGGATCGCCATGATCTGGTCGAAATGCGTCTCCGACCGGACGGCGAGCGCACGCGCGGCCTCGGGCGCGACCCTCGCCGACGTGCCGCGCAGGTCCGCGACCAGGATCTCGTTGCCGAGCCCGTTCATGCGGGCGAAGGGGATCGGGTGCGTCATGGTCGCAAGAGGGCCGGTGGCTCGGGGTTCGCGGCCTATATGGCAAGAACCGGCCGCCATTGCTACCCGGCCGGCAGGTCAGCCCGCCGCGTTGCGCCAGAAGTAGTAGACGGCGAGGGCCAGGCCCACCGCGATCACCGCCGCGCGCACATAGGGCTGGGGCACCCGGCGCGCGGTCCACACGCCGGCATATCCGCCGAGCGCGACGCCGGGCATCATCACCGCGGCTTCCGCCCAGGCCACGACCCCGCCCGACACGAAGACCACGATCGCGACGACGGCGATCACGGTGGCCAGCATGTTCTTCAAGGCGTTGAGCCGGTGGTAGTCGCCCCCCTGCGTCAGGCCGAGCGTCGCCAGCATCATGATGCCCATCCCGGCGCCGAAGAAGCCGCCGTAGATCGAGGTGGCGAACTGCACGGCCGGGCCGGCGAGCCCCTTGCCCGCCGCCGATTCCGCCGCGTGGCGGGGCTTCGGCTTGAGCCAGGGGCCGGCGGCGAACAGGGCCGTGGCGGCGAGCAGCAGCCACGGCACCATGGACTGGAAGCGCGGATTGTCGAGCGACAGGAGCACCAGCGCGCCGACGCAGGAGCCGAGGACGGAGGCGAGCGCCAGCATCAGCGCGCCGCGCCACATCCGCCGGATGTCGCTCCAGTAGGCGAGGGTGGAGGTGACGTAGCCCGGGAACTGCACCACGGACGAGGTGGCGTTGGCGGCGATCGGCGACACGCCGCCCAGCGTCATCGCCCCGAAGGTCAGGAACGTGCCGCCACCCGCGACGGCGTTGATCGCGCCGGCCAGGAAGCCGGACAGGAACAGCGACAGGGCATAGAGAAGCGTCATCGGGCGGCTCCGGCGCAAGGATCGCCCGTTGCATAGGCGATGGGCGCCCGCGCGCATAGCCGCGCGCGCGCCTGCCCGGCCCCTCGACAAGGCGGCCTCCTGCGTGTAAGAGCGCCACGCTTTCCTCAGAATAACTTGACCGTGTTTCACGGCCATGACCGGCCCCGCCGGCATGAAACGAACCGAGGCAGACCATGAACATCATCGCCGAACTGGAGGCCGCAGAGGCCGCCCGCATCGCCGCCATCCGCACGCTTCCGACCTTCTCGCCGGGCGACACGCTGCGCGTCAACGTCCGCGTGACGGAAGGCACCCGCACCCGCGTGCAGGCCTACGAGGGCGTCTGCATCGCCCGCTCGGGCGCCGGCATCCAGGAGAACTTCACCGTTCGCAAGATCTCCTACGGCGAGGGCGTGGAGCGCGTGTTCCCGATGTACTCGCCGGCGCTGGAGTCGGTCGAGGTGGTCCGCCGCGGTCGCGTGCGTCGCGCCAAGCTCTACTACCTGCGCGACCGTCGCGGTAAGTCGGCCCGTATCGTCGAGGCCACCAACGTGCGCGCCCGCAAGCTCAACGACGACGCCCGTGCCGTCGCCGCCGAGGAGCGCGCCGCCAAGGAAGCCGCCAAGAACGCCGCCAAGGCCGCCGCCGAGTAAGCCTCGGTCTTCCGTCGAATCCGGTGAAGGGCGGCCCTCGTGCCGCCCTTTCGCGTTTCGGATGGGCGCTCGGCCGCACCCGGGCGCCCGCCCATCGAGAAGAGGTCCGCCATGAGCCTTCGTCGTCGCCTGCGGGCGATCCCCGTCGACCGCTTCCTCCTGCTCCTGATCGCGACGGTGGCGCTCGCGGCCGTGCTTCCGGCGCGCGGAGAGGTGGCGGTGGCGTTCGACTGGATCACCTACGGGGCCATCGCGCTCCTCTTCTTCCTCTACGGCGCGCGGCTCTCGCCGCAGGCGGTCTGGGCGGGCCTCCTGCACTGGCGCCTCCAGGGACTGGTCTTCCTGTGCACCTTCGCGCTGTTTCCGATCGTGGGGCTCCTGGTCGCGCCGTTGGCCGGGCGGATCCTGCCGGCCGAACTGGCGCTCGGCATCCTCTACCTCACCCTCCTGCCGTCCACGGTGCAGTCCTCGATCGCCTTCACCTCCATCGCGGGCGGCAACGTGCCGGCGGCGCTGACCAGCGCCTCCGTGTCCAACATGCTGGGCGTCCTCGTCACGCCCGCCCTGGTGCTGCTCGTGGCCAGCGGGTCGGGCAACGCCTTCTCGTTCGACGCGATCGAGAAGATCGCGCTGCAGATCCTCGCCCCGTTCGTCGCCGGCCAGATCGCGCGGCCGCTGATCGGCGCCTGGCTCGCGCGCCACAAGCCGGTGACGCTGGTGGTGGATCGCGGTTCGATCCTTCTGGTGGTCTACGCGGCCTTTTCGGAGGGTGTCGTGGCGGGCGTCTGGACGAGCCTGGGGTGGAGGGACCTCGCCGTCGTGGTGCTCCTGGACGTCGCGATCCTTGCCTTCGTCCTGGCGACGACGACGCTGCTCGCGCGGCGTCTCCGCTTCAGCCGCGAGGACGAGATCGCCATCGTGTTCTGCGGCTCCAAGAAGAGCATGGCGACCGGCATCCCGATGGCCGGCATCCTGTTCGCAGGCCATGCCATGGCGCTCGTGGTGCTGCCGCTGATGCTGTTCCATCAGATCCAGCTCTTCGCCTGCGCCGCGCTCGCGCAGCGCTACGCGCGCCGCGCCGGCGCGCCGGCGCCGAGCCTCGCCGAGGCGGCCGGGGCCGAGCGACGGAGCGTCGAGGGGGCGGCCGCCACCACCAACCCGTGAGCCCCGCGCCCCGCCGGCCGGGGCCCATTGCGCAGCCGGCGGCGCGGGCGTATTTTGGAACCATGCGAAGAAGCGCGACATCCGCAGGGCGCCTGCCGACCACGCTGGGGTTCTCCCCGGTCGAGGACCGCGCGCGCATGCCCGGCCGCTTCTTCTACCGGCAGATCTCGGCCGTCCACCTTACGGCCTGAGTCCGCGCCGGGCCGCGCCCAGCGCCCTCACCATTTCTTCCGACGTTCGGCAGGCGGCCCCCAGCGGCTGGCCGGCCCCTTTCGAGATCCCGAACCGATGAGCCAGACCGCAAAGCCCCGCACCCTCTACGACAAGATCTGGGACGACCATGTCGTCGCGGTGGGCGAGGGGGGCGAGAGCCTTCTCTATATCGATCGTCACCTGGTGCACGAGGTGACGAGCCCGCAGGCCTTCGAGGGTCTGCGCTCGGCGGGGCGCAAGGTCCGCCACCCGGCGCGCACGCTCGCCGTGGTGGATCACAACGTGCCGACCTACGACCGGCGCGGCGGCATCCACAACGAGGAAAGCCGCATCCAGGTCGAGACGCTGGCGCGCAACGCGGCCGAGTTCGGCGTCGAGTATTTCGACGAGGTCGACCAGCGCCAGGGCATCGTCCACATCATCGGCCCCGAGCAGGGCTTCACCCTGCCGGGCATGACGATCGTGTGCGGCGACAGCCACACCTCCACCCACGGCGCCTTCGGGGCGCTGGCGCACGGCATCGGCACGTCGGAGGTCGAGCATGTGCTGGCGACCCAGACGCTGATCCAGCAGAAGGCCAAGAACATGCTCGTCCAGGTGGACGGGCGGCTCCCCGCAGGCGTCACCGCCAAGGACATCATCCTCGCCATCATCGGCGAGATCGGCACGGCCGGCGGCACGGGCTACGTCATCGAATACGCCGGCGAGGCGATCCGGGCGCTCTCGATGGAAGGGCGAATGACGATCTGCAACATGTCGATCGAGGGTGGCGCGCGCGCCGGCGTGATCGCGCCCGACGAGACCACCTTCGCCTATATCGAGGACAAGCCGCGCGCGCCCAAGGGGGCGGCCTTCGAGCAGGCCGTCTCCTATTGGCGCACCCTGCACACCGACGAGGGCGCGCATTTCGACAAGGTGGTGCGCCTGGACGCCGCCAACCTGCCGCCGATCGTCTCCTGGGGCTCGAGCCCCGAGGACGTCGTGTCGGTGACCGGCACGGTGCCCGACCCGGAGGCGATCGCCGACGAGAACAAGCGCGAGACCAAGAAGCGCGCGCTGGACTACATGGGCCTGACGCCGGGAACCCCGATGACCGACCTCGCGGTGGACCGCGTGTTCATCGGCTCCTGCACCAACGGGCGCATCGAGGATCTGCGTGCCGTCGCCAAGGTCGTCGAAGGGCGAAAGGTGGCGGACACCGTGTCGGCGATGATCGTGCCCGGCTCGGGGCTCGTGAAGCTCCAGGCCGAGGCCGAGGGTCTCGACGCGATCTTCAAGGAGGCCGGCTTCGACTGGCGCGAACCCGGCTGCTCCATGTGTCTCGGCATGAACGAGGACCGGCTCAAGCCCTTCGAGCGCTGCGCCTCGACCTCGAACCGCAACTTCGAGGGCCGCCAGGGCTTCAAAGGGCGCACGCATCTCGTCTCGCCGGCCATGGCCGCCGCGGCGGCGATCGCGGGCCGCTTCGTCGATATCCGCGAGTGGCGCTGAGGGACCCGGGGAAGCCGGCCTCGCGTCAGCGGGCCAGCACCCCGGCGTGCCGGACGAGACGCGGCAGGGGAGCCGGCAACACCGGCTGCCCTGCCGCTTCCACCACCACCTTGTCGCGCCCGTTCGCCTTGGCGCGGTAGAGCAGCGTGTCGGCGCGGTCGATGGCGCCCAGCAGCGGCTCGTCCGCGCCGAGCGCCACCACGCCGAAGCTCGCGCTGAGCGAGAGGCCGGACAGCCGGCCCGGCCACAGCACTCGACGGGTGGCGACGCGAAGCGCCTCGGCGGTCGTCGCGCCCGCTTCGAGATCCACGTCCGCGACGACCATCACGAACTCCTCGCCGCCGATCCGCGCGATCAGCCCGTCCCGTCCGAGGATGCGCGCGCACAGGGCCGCGTAGCCGCACAGCACGGCGTCGCCCGCCTCGTGCCCGTAGCCGTCGTTGATCGACTTGAAATGGTCGAGGTCGCACAGGATCAGGGCGATCGGCGCGGCGCGCCCGGCCCTCCGGCGCAGCGCCTCGACGCGCTGCTCCAGCCCGCGCCGGTTGAGCGCTCCGGTCAGCGCGTCCACCGTCGATTCGCGCCGCAGCCGCGCGATGATGTCGAGCGTCGTGGTCAGGATCACGCAGATGGCGAGCATCACGCCGGTCGCCGCGCCGTTGAGCTGGAACACGAAGCCCCAGTCCGTGTCGCGCCAGTTCGACACGGTGAGCCCGTCGGGCGGGGCGGACAGGAGCAGCGCGTTCTGGAACAGGAGGCTGATCGCGATCAGCGTGCACAGGCCGAGAAGGAGCGGCTTCAGGTCGCCCTCGTCCCGGCGCATCTCGTAGGCCGACAGGAGCATCAGCGCGGCGCAGGCGGACTGGACCGCCAGCACCTCGTGCAGCACCGAGCCCTCCATGATCGAGAGCCCGCCGGCCGCGCTCGCGCTGCCGGCCACCACCAGCGCGGCCAGCCACAACCATCGCGGGCGCCGCCCGGCGCGTGACGCGAAGGCGGCGTTGGCGATGGCCAGCGCGATCAGGAACATCGTGTCCTCGATCGTGGGCTTCACCACGCTGCCGGGCGTCGTCGGCAGGATCGTCATGGCAAAGCCGATCGACGCCACGAAGAAGCCGGCGCTCCACCAGAGGAGGCTCCGGTGCAGCCGGGACAGGAACAGGAAGCAGAGCGCGAGGGCGCAGAAGAGGATCGGCACCGACCAGGCGAGGATGTCGGCGCGCATCGGTCCAGCTCCCCTCGATCCCGGTCGATTCGTGATCCGCGCCCCGACATACAATCCACGGGCGAACGCGTGTGCGGCTGCCGCACGGCGGGGAATGTGTAGCCGGGACCGTCTGCGTAACGCAAGGGCAACTCGGCGGCGAACGTGCGCCTCGTTTCCGGCGTGCCGACGCCCGACTTGACGCCCGTCCGCTTCCGCCGCACACCAGCGGCATGAGCCTCAGCGAACGTGTCCCCGACATCGAGATCGGCCTTCTGCGCCTCAAGGACGCGCGCGATCTGGCGCCGCTCCTGGCCGCCTACAATCAGGCCATGTTCCGCGGCGCGCCGGGCGCTCCGGACACGTTCTACGCAGAGCAGCTCCTGCAGGACCGGACGGGCGAGATCCTGGGTGCGCGGCTCGACGGCGAACTCGTCGGCTTCCTCCAGTTCTACGACCTGCCCGATCCCTGGACGGGCATGCGGGCCGGCCTGGCGGACCACGTGTTCGTGGACCAGCGCCACCGCCGCAAGGGCATCGCCAAGGCGATGGTGGATCTCCTGGCGGAGGAGGCCGATTCGCGCGGCTGGTCCCGCCTCGTGCTCAACGCGCCGCGCCACGGCGGCTCGGGGCGCCATCTCTACGAGAAGGTGGCCGAGCCGGCGGACTGGTCGAGCTACGTGCTGCGCTTCATCGATCGTTGAGCCTGCGCCTGCGGCGCAAGCGACATTCAATCGGTTTGGGGGCGAAAGCGCCCGATCGCGGCTTGATTTCGCAGCCGCACAGGTTCTTTAGAAGCAGTCCAGCCGCGTGCGCGCTCTTGCGACCCACGCCCTTCGCCAGCCGCGATCGCCCACGGAGTGATCCTTGTCAGACATCAAATCCGCACGGCCCCTGTCGCCGCATCTCACGGTCTACCGGTTCCGGCCGACGATGGCCATGTCGATCCTGCACCGCATCACGGGCGGCGCGCTCTACGTGGGAACGGCGCTGGTGGTCTGGTGGCTGGTCGCCGCCGCCAGCGGCCCGGAGGCGTTCTCCTGGGCCTCGGGCTTCTTCGGCTCGATCCTTGGCCGGCTGATCCTGTTCGGCTACAGCTGGGCGCTGCTCCATCACATGGCGGGCGGCATCCGCCACCTGATCTGGGACACGGGCGCCGGCCTCGGCCGCGAGGAATCCACCAAGTTCGCCATCGCCACGCTGGTCGCCTCGCTCGTGGGCACCGTTCTCCTGTGGCTGGTCGTCGTCATCGTCTGAGGAAGGGTCCCGTCATGGACATGAGAACGCCTCTCAAGCGGGTTCGGGGCTACGGTGCGGCGGGCGAGGGCACCGGCCACTTCTGGCTGCAGCGGCTGACCGCCGTCGCCAACCTCTTCCTGATCTCCTTCTTCGTGGTGCTGCTGATCGCGCTGCACGACGAACCCTATGCCGGCGTGCGCGCCGCCTTCGCCAATCCGCTGGTCGGGCTGGTGATGGGCCTCGTGGTGATCGCGGTCTGCGTCCACATGCGCCTGGGCATGCAGACCATCATCGAGGACTACGTGCACGGCGGCGCCCGGGTGGCCCTCGTCATCCTCAACACCTTCTTCGCGGTGCTCGTCGCCTCGGCGAGCCTCTTCGCGATCGTCAAGATGAGCTTCGGAGCCTGAACACCATGGCGACTGCCCAGCCCCATCGCAGCGCGCCGGCGCAGAACGGCAAGGCCTACGCCTTCGTCGACCACACGTTCGACGTCGTCGTGGTCGGCGCCGGCGGCGCGGGCCTGCGCGCCACGCTCGGCGCGGCCCAGGCCGGCCTCAAGACCGCCTGCATCACCAAGGTCTTCCCGACCCGTTCGCACACGGTGGCCGCGCAAGGGGGCGTCGCCGCCTCGCTCGGCAACATGGGCGAGGATAACTGGCGCTGGCACATGTACGACACCGTGAAGGGGTCGGACTGGCTGGGCGACCAGGACGCCATCGAGTACCTCGTGCGCGAGGCGCCCAAGGCGGTCTACGAGCTCGAGCATTTCGGCGTGCCCTTCTCGCGCACCACGGACGGCAAGATCTACCAGCGCCCGTTCGGCGGCATGACCACCGACTTCGGCAACGGTCCGCCCGCCCAGCGCACCTGCGCCGCCGCCGACCGCACCGGGCACGCGATCCTCCACACGCTCTACGGACAGTCGCTCCGCTACTCGTCGGAGTTCTTCATCGAGTATTTCGCGATCGACCTCATCATGGACGAGGAGGGCGCCTGCCGCGGCGTCGTCGCCCTCAACATGGACGACGGCTCGATCCACCGCTTCCGCTCCAAGAAGGTGATCCTGGCCACCGGCGGCTACGGCCGCGCCTACTTCTCGGCCACCTCCGCCCACACCTGCACCGGCGACGGCAACGCCATGGTGCTGCGCGCCGGCCTGCCGCTGCAGGACATGGAGTTCGTGCAGTTCCACCCGACCGGCATCTACGGCGCGGGCTGCCTGATCACGGAGGGCGCGCGCGGCGAGGGCGGCTACCTCACCAATTCCGAGGGCGAGCGCTTCATGGAGCGCTACGCGCCTTCCGCCAAGGACCTCGCCTCGCGCGACGTCGTCTCGCGCTCCATGACCATGGAGATCCGCGACGGCCGGGGCGTCGGCAAGAACAAGGATCACATCTTCCTGCACCTCGACCATCTTGATCCGAAGATCCTGCACGAGCGTCTGCCGGGCATCTCCGAATCGGCCCGCATCTTCGCGGGCGTCGACGTGACCAAGGAGCCGATCCCGGTCCTGCCGACCGTCCACTACAACATGGGCGGCATCCCGACGAACTATCACGGCGAGGTGCTGACCAAGCGCGACGGCAACCCGGATTCGGTGGTGCCGGGCCTGATGGCCGTCGGCGAGGCGGCCTGCGTGTCGGTGCACGGCGCCAACCGCCTCGGCTCCAACTCGCTGATCGACCTCGTGGTGTTCGGCCGCGCGGCGGGCCTGCGCTGCGCCGAGACCGTCTCGGCCGGCGAGAGCCACGCGCCGCTGCCGGCGGACGCGGGCCAGAACTCGCTCGCCCGCCTCGACCGCTTCCGCTACGCGCAAGGGTCCACGTCCACGGCCGAGCTTCGCGACGACATGCAGCGCACGATGCAGTCCAACTGCGCCGTGTTCCGCACGGGCGAGGTGTTGGAGGAAGGCCACGAGAAGATCCACCGGGTCTGGAAGGCGTCCGACGACGTGCGCGTCACCGACCGCTCGCTGATCTGGAACACCGACCTCATCGAGACGCTGGAATACGACAACCTGATCGCCCAGGCCGTGGTCACCATGGATTCGGCGCTCGCCCGCCAGGAATCGCGCGGCGCCCATGCCCGCGAGGACTTCCCCGACCGCGACGACGCCAACTGGATGAAGCACACGCTGAGCTTCTGCGACACGGTGGCCAAGACCGTGACGCTGGAGGACCGGCCTGTGCACACTTACACGATGTCGAACGAGATCGAGTACATCCAGCCGAAGAAGCGCGTCTACTGATCCGACGGAACGCCCGGTCCATGTCGCGGGCCGGGCCGCACGCCGTCTCCGGCGTCGGCCTCGGCCGGCGCATGGCGCGCGTCTCAGCGAGACATCCGAAGGGCGTCGTGGTGAGGCACATCTTTCCGACCCACGCAGGCTTTGCTATCGCCGACGCATGATCTCGGACACGCTGCGCGGTATCGGCCGGCACATCCTTCGTCGCAGCCGCGTCCTGCGCTTCACGGTGAAACGGGCCGTCGGGCTGACCGACCGGCCGACGCTGGTGGTCTATCCCGGCCGGGTGGCGCGGGGGCGGCTGACGATCCTCGGGCGCGTTCTGGAGGATGAGGGCGTCTTCGACGCGCCCCATTCCAACTCCCGCCTGCGCAATCTGTGGCTGACCTTCAAGCGCTACGAGACCGACGAGATCGGCGGCGCGCGCGTGCGCTACGAGGGGCCGGCCGGGTCGGGCGAGGTCTTCAGCGACACCGAAGGCTATTTCGACCTCGACCTCGACGCCGCGCATCTCGGCGACGATGCGGGGCCCTGGACGCCGCTGCGCTTCACGCTCGAGACCGCGCGCGGCTACGACTTCCGGCCGGTGCAGGCGGAGGGCCGGGCGCGCGTCGTCTCGCGCGCGGCGCGCTTCGGCGTGATCTCGGACATCGACGACACGATCATCCACACCGGCGCCTTCAAGCTCCTGCGGCACTGGCGCATCGTCACCGCCAACTCGCCGGAGGCGCGCACCGCCTTTCCGGGCGTCTCGGAATTCTATCGGGCCCTGTGCGAGGGCTCGGCCGGGCCGCAGACCAACCCGGTCTTCTACGTCTCGTCCAGCCCCTGGAACCTCTCCGACATCTTCGAGCGCTTCATGGCGCTGAAGAACATTCCCGCCGGGCCGATGCTGCTGCGCTCGCTGTCGAGCGACGCGCTCGGCTGGCTCCTGCGCCGCCATCGCAGCCACAAGGACCAGGAGATCGACGGGCTCCTGGCGGACTATCCGCACCTGCGTTTCGTGCTGATCGGCGATTCCGGCCAGAAGGACGCCACGGTCTACGCCGCGGCGGTGGAGCGCCATCCCGGCCGCATCCTCGCCGTCCATATCCACGACGTGCGCCCCGCCGGCACCGCGTCCGACGAGGTGGAGCGCGAGTTGCGGCGCATCGAGGCGGCGGGTGTGCCGACGACGCTCGGGCGCACGCTGGAGGCGGCGGCCGCCCATGCCGAGGGCGCGGGCCTGGTCGCGGCCGGCACCCATGCCGCCGTGCTCGCCGAGATTGCCGACGAAGCCGGCAAGCCGGAGCGGTTCGGGCCCTTTCCCGTGATCGTCCAGCCCTGATCGGGCGGTCCGGTTCAGGCTTCGGAAGGGCTTTGCCGCATACAAACGGTTTAACGCCGACGGCGACACCGTGCCGTGTTGCACTGCCCGCGCATTCGTGTTTAGCCCCATTCTAAAGACGCGCATCCCTGTCCAGGACCCGGCCATGGTCGAACTCTCGCTCCCCAAGAACTCCGTCGTGCAGAAGGGCAAGGTCTGGCCGAAGCCGGCCGGCGCCAAGTCCGTGCGCGAGTTCGGCATCTACCGCTGGTCCCCCGACGACGGCCAGAACCCGCGCGTCGACACGTTCTACGTCGACACCGACGACTGCGGCCCGATGGTGCTCGACGCTCTGCTCTGGATCAAGAACAAGGTCGATTCGACCCTGACGCTGCGCCGCTCCTGCCGCGAGGGCATCTGCGGCTCCTGCGCCATGAACATCGACGGCTCCAACACGCTCGCCTGCACCAAGGGCATGGACGAGGTGAAGGGCGCGGTGAAGGTCTATCCGCTGCCGCACATGCCGGTGGTCAAGGATCTCGTGCCCGACCTCACCGTGCCCTATGCCCAGCTCCGGTCGATCGAGCCCTGGCTGAAGACCGAGACGCCCGAGCCCGAGAAGGAATGGCGCCAGAGCCACGAGGACCGGGAGAAGCTCGACGGCCTCTACGAGTGCATCCTGTGCTTCTGCTGCCAGACCTCGTGCCCGAGCTACTGGTGGAACGGCGACCGCTACCTCGGCCCGGCCGTGCTGCTCCAGGCCTATCGCTGGCTCATCGATTCCCGCGACGAGGCGACGGGCGAGCGGCTCGACAATCTCGAGGATCCGTTCCGCCTCTACCGCTGCCACACGATCATGAACTGCACGCAGGCCTGCCCCAAGGGGTTGAACCCGGCCAAGGCGATCGCCGAGATCAAGAAGATGATGGTGGAACGGCGCGTCTGACGGTCGCCTTGCATCCGCCGGGATCGTCGGGCCGTATCTGAAGGGCCGACCCCCCGCGGAGACCCTTCGATGATGCGTTCATCCTTCCTGCGGCCGGGCGTTCTCGCGCTCGGCCTTTTCGTCGCTCTCACGCCGCTCGCCGCCCAGGCCGACGAGGCGATCCTCGCGGGCGGCTGCTTCTGGTCGATGGAGACCGACCTCGACCATGTCGAGGGGGTGACGAAGACCGTCTCCGGCTATACCGGCGGCCATCTTGCGAACCCGACCTACCAGGACGTCATCACCGAGACGACAGGCCACTACGAGGCGGTGAAGGTCACCTACGATCCCGCGAAGATCTCCTACGACCAACTTCTCCAGGCCTACTGGCACTCGATCGATCCGACCGACGCCGGGGGTCAGTTCTGCGACCGGGGCGATTCCTACCGCACGGCGGTGTTCGCGATGAACGGCGCGCAGAAGAGCGCCGCCGAGGCCAGCCGCAAAGCGGTGCAGGCGGAGCTGGGGCAGAAGGTCGCGACCGCGGTGCTGCCGGCCTCGCAGTTCTACCCGGCCGAGGACTACCACCAGGACTACGCCCGGAAGAATCCCGGCCACTACAAGCGCTATCGCATGGGTTGCGGGCGGGACGCCGCGGTCAAGGCGGTCTGGGGCGCGAAGGCGCAGCAGGAGCTCAAGGGCAATCTCGGCTAGGCCCGCGGCAACGCGCGCCGGGGACAACCGGGAACCGATCGCCGTCCCCGCGCGTACTGGAGCCGACGCATCCGGCGCGCGGCGCCGGACCCTGTACGCGGTTTCCAGGAGACTACGATGGCCAAGAAGGGCACGACGCCGATCCACCCGACCAAGAACAGCCTGAACGAGAACCTGCGACGCTCGATGATCGAGCTGCTCCAGGTTCACCTCGCGTCCGCCATCGACCTCAGCTACCAGGCAAAGCAGGCGCACTGGAACGTCAAGGGCCCGAACTTCTACGGCACGCACCTCCTGTTCGATCAGCTCCACGAGGAGGCGGAAGGTTACGTCGACACGATCGCCGAGCGCCTGACGGCCCTCGGCGGACAGGCGCGCGGGACGGTCCAGGCCTCCAGCGAGGCTTCGGTCCTCGAGCCCTATCCGCTGGATCTCGTGGACATCATGGGCCACCTGAAGCGCCTTGCCGACAGCTACGCCAAGTGGGGCGGGGCGCTGCGCGAGGCCGTGAGCGAATCGGACGAGGCGGGCGACGACCTGACCTCCGATCTCTTCACCGAGGTCGGGCGCGGCGTCGACAAGTCGCTCTACTTCCTCGAGAGCCATTTCCAGCACGCCTGACGGCATCCGGTGCGCCGGCCGTTCTCCTCCCCGGTCATGGCGCACGAAAAAGGGCGGCTCGCGAGAGCCGCCCTTTTTCGTTGCGGTGATGGAGGCTTCGCGTCAGCCGATCGACTGGCCGGTCTTGGCCCAATCCGCGACGAAGGCCTTGAGGCCGTTGTCGGTCAGCGGATGCTTGACAAGCGACTTCAGCGTCGCCGGCGGGACGGTCGCCACGTCGGCACCGAGGAGAGCCGCCTCGCGCACGTGGTTGGGCGTGCGGATGGAAGCGGCCAGGATCTCCGTCTCGAAACCGTAGTTGTCGTAGATGCGGCGGATGTCGGAGATCAGCTCCATGCCGTCGATGTTCATGTCGTCCAGCCGGCCGACGAAGGGCGAGATGTAGGTCGCGCCGGCCTTGGCCGCGAGCAGGGCCTGGTTCGCCGAGAAGCACAGCGTGACGTTGGTCTTCAGCCCGTCGGACGTGAAGTGCTTGCAGGCCTTCAGACCGTCCAGCGTCAGCGGCAGCTTGATGACGATGTTGGGCGCGATGTCGGCGAGGATCTTGCCTTCGCGCATCATGCCGTCGAACTCGGTGGAAGCGACCTCGCCGGAGACCGGGCCGTCGGTCACTTCGCAGATCTCCTTCAGGAGTTCCTTGATCGGCCGGTTGGCCTTGAGGACCAGCGACGGGTTGGTGGTCACGCCGTCGATCAGGCCGGCGTCCTGAAGTTCCCTGATCTCGGCGATATCGGCCGTGTCGACGAAAAATTTCATGGAATTGGTCCTTCGCGCTCACCGGCGGCCGGCCCCTCCCGAGGCCAACGGGCGCCGCCGTCGATCCTGATGTCAGGTGGTGATATAGGAGCGCGTATCGGAAGCAAGCGGGAAATCGGCCGTGCCCGGCGCGCCCCTTTCATCCCACTTCCCAAACGACGATATGGTGGCAGAGGCTCCCCGACGCGGCGCCGTCCCCGTTCACGATCACGCAGCCCTTCGCTTGGACCAGACCCCCGCCCGCATCTCCGATTCCCTGTTTCCGCCGGAGGCGCTGCCCGGCGGGCCCGTCGTCGTGCCGGTGCTGGTGCCGCTGCCGGCCGAGCGCCCCTATTCCTACCGCGTGCCCGAGGGGATGGTGGTCGAGCCGGGTTCGATCGTCCAGGTGCCGCTCGGGCCGCGCCAGGTCGCGGGCGTCGTGTGGGACCAGCCGACAGACCCGGTCGACGCGCGCAAGCTGCGCGCCATCACCCACGTCTTCGACTGCCCGCCGCTCGACGCCGCGATGCGCCGCTTCGTGGACTGGGTGGCGGACTACACGCTCTCGCCGCCGGGCCTGGTGGCGCGGATGGTGCTGCGCGCGCCGGTCGCGTTCGATCCCGAGCCGCACGTGGACGGCCTGCGCGCGACCGGCACCGCGCCGCCGCGCATGACGCCGACGCGCGCGCGCGTCCTGGAGACGCTCGCGGCGTCGCCCGCCTGGACCCGCTCGGGCCTCGCCCATGCGTCGGGCGTCGCCGTGTCGGTGGTGGACGGGCTCCTGAAGGCGGGCGCGCTGGAGCCGGTGTCGCTTCCGCCGCACCCGGCGGTGCCGGAGCCCGACACCGCGCATCGCAGAGCCGAGCTGACGCCCGACCAGCGCGAGGCCGCCGATCGGCTGATCGCGCCGGTGGAGGCGGGCGACTTCTCGGTCAGCCTCCTCGAAGGCGTCACCGGCTCGGGCAAGACCGAGGTGTATTTCGAGGCCGTGGCGCGTGCGCTCGATCGGGGCGGGCAGGTCCTGATCCTCCTGCCCGAGATCGCGCTGACGCAGAGCTTCATCGACCGCTTCCATGCCCGTTTCGGCGCGGAGCCGGCGCAGTGGCACTCGGACGTGCCGCCCCGCATGCGCGAAAAGGTCTGGCGGCAGGTGGCCGAGGGGCGCGTGAAGGTCGTGGCGGGCGCCCGCTCGGCCCTGTTCCTCCCGTTTCCCGAACTCGGACTGGTGATCGTCGACGAGGAGCACGACCCCGCCTACAAGCAGGAGGACCGGACCTTCTATCACGCACGCGACATGGCCGTGGTTCGGGGGCGGGAAGGGGGCTGCCCGGTGATCCTCGCTTCCGCCACGCCCTCCCTGGAAAGCCGGGTCAACGCGCGGGCGGGGCGCTACGCCCACGTGCCGCTGGCGAGTCGCTTCGCCGATGCGGCCCTGCCCGACCTGTCGCTGGTGGACCTGCGCCGGCATCCGCCGGCACGTGGCCGCTTCCTGTCGCCGGTGCTGCTGACGGCGATCGAGGAGACCGTGGCGCGGGGCGAGCAGGCGCTTCTGTTCCTGAACCGTCGAGGCTACGCGCCGCTGACGCTCTGCCGCGCCTGCGGCCACCGCTTCCAGTGCTCGCAGTGCTCGGCGTGGCTGGTGGACCATCGCCTGCGCGGCACCCTCCAGTGCCACCATTGCGGCCATGCCCAGCACCGGCCGGAGAGCTGCCCGTCCTGCGGCGCGCTGGACCATCTCGTGGCCTGCGGTCCGGGGGTCGAGCGTATCGCCGAGGAGATGCTGGAGACCTTCCCGGAGGCGCGCACGATCCTCCTGTCGTCCGACCTGCCCGGCGGCGCGCGGCGGCTGCGGCGCGAGCTCGACGCCGTGGCCGACGGCGAGGCGGACATCGTAATCGGCACGCAGCTCGTCGCCAAGGGCCATCACTTTCCGTTGATGACGCTGGTCGGCGCGGTGGACGCCGACCTTGGTCTTGCCAACGGCGATCCGCGTGCGGCCGAGCGCACCTTCCAGCTCCTGCATCAGGTGACGGGCCGTGCCGGCCGGTCGGGGCTCGCGAGCCGGGGGATGATCCAGACCTGGAGCCCGGAGCATCCGGTGATGCAGGCGCTGGTCGCGAGCGACCCGGACCGCTTCTACGACCGCGAGGCGGACGAGCGCGAGCGCGCGGGCCTGCCGCCCTTCGGCCGGCTGGCGGCCGTGATCGTGTCGGCCGACACGCGGCGAGAGGCGGAGGGTCACGGGCGCGAACTGGCACGCGCGGCGCCGGAGGACATGGGCATCGAGCTCCTCGGCCCGGCCGAGGCGCCGCTCGGCCTGGTGCGCGGTCGCCATCGGTTCCGGCTCCTGGCGCAGGGCGGGCGGCGCGCACCGCTGCAGGCCTTCCTGCGCGCCATGATCGCCGCCGCCCCGCGTCCGCGCGGATCGGTGCATGTGCAGGTCGACATCGATCCGCAGAGCTTTCTCTAGGGTCGAGCCCCTCTGCGATCCGAACGGGAACGACGCCGTGCCGCTCGTCTTCTCGGCGGAGGCGGCAAGCCTCGCCTTCGTGCCCTTGTCAGTGTGGGCCCGTTCCTGCCATGCCGGATGCGATGGATGACCGCGGCGGGAGGGGCAGATGGCAATGGGACGGATCGGGCTTGCGGTTCTCGCGCTCCTGGCCTGCGCGCCGGCCCTCGCGCAGGAGGGCGGCTCCGGCGCCGAACCCGCGCCGCAGCTCGGGCCGCCGGCCGCGCAGGACACGATCTTCTGGTACCCCGCGCCGTCGCGCTGCACCTATTTCACCCCGGAGGCGAGGGCGGCGTTCCGCTTCGACGACCCGCAGACCTGGCGCTTCGCCTTTCTGGTGATGCGCGAGACCAAGGCGGAGAATCCGGCCGAGCGCGGCTACGTCATGGTGGACGGGGTGCTGCGCGAGCTGGAGAAGGTGCGCTCGGGTGCCGACGGGGCGCAGGCCAACGTCACCGTGTGGCGCTCGGCGGGCGAGCCGCGCGTGAACGTCAACATGACGATGCGCGAGACGGGCCGGACGGCCGAGGCGGTGAGCCTTGCCGGCACCATGACGCTGATTCGCGGCGAGGGGCGGAAGGAGATCGCGGTGGAGGGGAACTGCACCGGCTGAGCGTCCGCCTTTGCCGCCCTTCCGGTTTTCCGCTAATCCCTCGCCGCATCGTTTCCCACAGCGTCGCGAGACCCGATGCCGATCACCCTTCCCGCCACCACGGCCGATGCGCTGCCCTTCGCGGCCGCCTGCTTCAGCATCCTCTACGGGCTGTTCGCGCTGTTCGCGCCCGGCGTCTTCCTGCGCATGGCGAAGCTCCAGCCGATCGGCGAGCGCCGGGTCGGCCTGTCCGAGATCCGCGGCACGCTCGCCGGCTTCCCGCTCGGCACCGGGCTCGTCACCATGTTCTTCTTCGACCAGCCCTTCATGCAGATGACGCTGGGGGCGGGCTGGCTCTTCGTCGCCTTCGGGCGGCTCGTGTCCATCCTGTCGGACGACGCGTCGAGCTTCGGCAACTGGCTCTGGCTGCTCGTCAACTTGGTCCTGGCGGGGGCTTGCCTCGCGCCCGTTTTCGGTCTCGTGGCCGCCTGAAGCACGGCCCGGTAAACCATGCTGTGAACCCGCGTTTCCGGCGCTGAAGCTCTGTTGTGGAGTGGGGAACCCTGTGCTAGACGACCCCACATCGCGGTCAGGCCGGGGACAGGTTCCTCGGCGTTCGCGACCTTTTTTTGACCTGTTCCCAGAAGCCTTCGCGACTTGATCGGGCGGGTCCGGGAACCCAGATAAGAAGAGAAGCGATCGTCCGTGGCACAATCCTCCTCTCCGGTTTCCGGGGTCGCCGAACGCTACGCCCAGTCCCTCTTCGAGCTTGCTCGCGACGAAGGTTCGATCGACGCGACGGAGTCCGAGCTTCTCCAGTTCCAGTCGCTCGTCGATGAGAATGCCGACTTCCGCCGGCTCGTCGAGAGCCCGGCCTACACGTCGGACGACCAGCTCCGCGCGATCTCGGCCGTGGTGGCCGAGACCGGGCCGAGCCAGCTCGTCGGCAACTTCCTGAAGGTCGTGGCCGCCAACCGCCGCCTGTTCGCCCTTCCGTCCATCGTGCGCGGGTTCCGCGAGATGGCCGCCGCCCATCGCGGCGAGGTCGACGCCGAGGTGGTCAGCGCCCATTCGCTGAACGACGAGCAGCGGCGCGAACTGCGCGACGCGCTCGGCCGCTACACGTCGAAGACTGTCACCATGCGCGAGAGCGTCGACCCTGCGATCCTCGGCGGCCTCGTGGTCCGCATCGGCTCGCGCCAGATCGACACCTCGCTTCGCACCAAACTCTCATCCCTTAAGCTTGCGCTGAAAGAGGTCGGCTGATGGACATCCGGGCCGCGGAAATTTCCGCAATCCTCAAGAACCAGATCAAGAACTTCGGCAACGAGGCGGAAGTCTCCGAGGTCGGCACGGTTCTTTCCGTCGGCGACGGCATCGCGCGCGTCTACGGCCTCGACCAGTGCCAGGCCGGCGAGATGGTCGAGTTCCCCGGCGGCGTGCGCGGCATGGCGCTGAACCTCGAGTCCGACAATGTCGGTATCGTGATCTTCGGCTCCGACCGCGACATCAAGGAAGGCGACACCGTGCGCCGCACCGGCGCGATCGTGGACGTGCCGGTGGGCAAGGGTCTGCTCGGCCGCGTGGTCGACGGTCTCGGCAACCCGATCGACGGCAAGGGCCCGATCGAGGCGACCGAGCGCCGCCGCGTCGACGTCAAGGCGCCGGGCATCATCCCGCGCAAGTCGGTGCACGAGCCCATGTCGACCGGCCTCAAGGCCATCGACGCGCTGATCCCCGTCGGCCGCGGCCAGCGCGAGCTGGTGATCGGCGATCGTCAGACCGGCAAGACCGCCATCCTGCTCGACACGTTCCTGAACCAGAAGCCGGCGCACGACGCGGGCAACGAGAAGGACAAGCTGTTCTGCATCTACGTGGCGATCGGCCAGAAGCGCTCGACCGTCGCCCAGTTCGTGCGCACGCTGGAAGAGCGCGGCGCCATGGCCTACTCGATCGTGGTCGCCGCGACCGCGTCCGATCCGGCCCCGCTCCAGTACATCGCGCCCTTCGCCGGCTGCGCGATGGGCGAGTATTTCCGCGACAACGGCATGCACGCCGTGATCGCCTATGACGACCTGTCCAAGCAGGCCGTCTCCTACCGTCAGATGTCGCTTCTGCTGCGCCGCCCGCCGGGCCGCGAGGCCTATCCGGGCGACGTGTTCTACCTGCACTCGCGCCTCCTGGAGCGCGCGGCCAAGCTCAACGACCAGATGGGCGCCGGCTCGCTGACCGCCCTTCCGGTCATCGAGACGCAGGCCAACGACGTGTCGGCCTACATCCCGACCAACGTGATCTCTATCACGGACGGGCAAATCTTCCTGGAGACCAACCTGTTCTACCAGGGCATCCGCCCGGCGGTGAACGTCGGCCTCTCGGTGTCGCGCGTCGGCTCGGCCGCCCAGATCAAGGCGATGAAGCAGGTCGCCGGCTCGATCAAGGGCGAGCTCGCGCAGTATCGCGAGATGGCCGCCTTCGCGCAGTTCGGCTCCGACCTCGACGCCTCGACGCAGCGCCTCCTGAACCGCGGCGCGCGCCTGACGGAGCTCTTGAAGCAGCCGCAGTTCTCGCCGCTGAAGACGGAAGAGCAGGTCGCGGTGATCTTCGCGGGCACGCAAGGCTATCTCGACAAGCTCAAGGTGTCGGACGTCGGCCGCTTCGAGGAGGGGCTCCTCACCTCGCTGCGCACCGAGCACAAGGACGTGCTCGAGACGATCGCCACCGAGAAGCAGCTGTCGGACGACACGCGCTCCAAGCTCAAGACGGTGCTCGAGCAGTTCTCGAAGTCCTTCGCCTGAGCTGATCGCCGCTCGAACTAACGGCCACGGCCGCCCAGGAGACTGACCCGACAGATGGCTTCGCTCAAGGATCTGCGAAACCGCATCGCCTCGGTCAAGGCGACGCAGAAGATCACCAAGGCCATGCAGATGGTCGCGGCGGCCAAGCTCCGCCGCGCCCAGGACGCGGCCGAGGCGGCTCGCCCCTATTCCGAGCGCATGGCATCGGTTCTGGCCAACATCGCGGGCGCCATGGAGGACGGGGAAGCTCTGCCTCTGATGGCGGGCACCGGCAAGGACGACGTGCACCTGCTCGTCGTCTTCACCTCCGACCGCGGCCTGTGCGGCGGCTTCAACTCGCAGATCGTGCGTCTGGTCCGCGAGCACGTCCGCCGCCTGGAAGGGCAGGGCAAGACCGTCAAGATCATCTCGGTCGGCAAGAAGGGCACGGACCTGATGCGCCGCGACTTCGGCGATCGGATCGTCGCCCGCCTCGACCATGGCGGTGCGCGCACGATCGGCTTCTCGGCTGCCGAGACCGTCGCCGACAAGGTGATGGAGATGTTCGAGGCCGGCGAGTTCGACGTGGCCACGATCTTCTACTCGGCCTTCGAGAACGTCATCACCCAGCGTCCCACGGCCCAGCGGATCATCCCCGCCGAGGTTCCGACGACGGACGAGGCGACGACGCAGGCCGCCGGCGCCACCGCGCTCTACGAATACGAGCCCGGCCCGGAGCAGATCCTGGCGGACCTCATCCCGCGCAACATCAAGGTGCAGATCTTCCGGGCGCTGCTCGAGAACGGCGCCTCGGAGCAGGGCGCGCGGATGAGCGCGATGGACAACGCCACGCGCAACGCCGGCGACATGATCAACAAGCTCTCGATCTCCTACAACCGTCAGCGCCAGGCGCAGATCACGACGGAACTGATCGAGATCATCGCGGGCGCCGAGGCGCTCTAAGGATTCCCGGCAGCGCCGCCCAAAGGGGTGGCGCGCCGCAGTACGACACGATGGGCGCGAGGGGGCGGGGCCGCCGGACGCGCCGAGAGAACCCGAGAGGAAACTCGCATGGCTGACACTCTGGATATGAACGGCCGCCGCGGCCGCGTCGCGCAGGTCATCGGCGCCGTCGTCGACGTGCAGTTCGACGACCACCTGCCCGAGATCCTCAACGCGCTGGAAACCGAGAACAACGGCAACCGCCTCGTGCTCGAGGTCGCCCAGCACCTCGGCGAGAACACCGTGCGCACGATCGCCATGGACCTCACCGAGGGCCTGGTGCGCGGCCAGCAGGTGGTGGACACCGGCACGCCGATCCAGGTTCCGGTCGGCGACGGTACGCTCGGCCGCATCATGAACGTCATCGGCGAGCCGATCGACGAGGTGGGCCCGATCGAGTACACGGCCAAGCGCGGCATCCACCAGCCGGCTCCCCCCTATGTCGAGCAGAACCCCGAGTCGCAGATCCTGGTCACCGGCATCAAGGTGATCGACCTCCTCGCGCCCTACGCGCGCGGCGGCAAGATCGGCCTGTTCGGCGGCGCTGGCGTCGGCAAGACGGTTCTGATCCAGGAGCTGATCAACAACGTCGCGAAGGCGCACGGCGGCTACTCGGTGTTCGCCGGCGTCGGCGAGCGCACGCGCGAGGGCAACGATCTCTACCACGAGATGATCGAGTCCGGCGTGAACAAGGACCCGCACGAGAACGGCGGCTCCACCGCCGGCTCGAAGGCCGCGCTGGTCTACGGCCAGATGAACGAGCCTCCCGGCGCGCGCGCCCGCGTCGCGCTGACCGGCCTCACCATCGCCGAGAATTTCCGCGACCAGGGCCAGGACGTGCTGTTCTTCGTGGACAACATCTTCCGCTTCACGCAGGCGGGCTCCGAGGTGTCGGCGCTTCTCGGCCGCATCCCCTCGGCGGTGGGCTACCAGCCGACGCTGGCGACCGACATGGGCGCCATGCAGGAGCGCATCACCACCACCACCAAGGGCTCGATCACCTCGGTGCAGGCCATCTACGTGCCCGCCGACGACCTGACCGACCCGGCGCCGGCGACCTCGTTCGCCCACCTCGACGCGACCACGGTTCTCAACCGTGCGATCTCGGAGAAGGGCATCTACCCGGCGGTGGATCCGCTGGACTCCACTTCGCGCATGCTGTCGCCGATGATCCTCGGCGAGGAGCACTACGAGACGGCGCGTAAGGTCCAGTCGATCCTGCAGAAGTACAAGTCGCTGCAGGACATCATCGCGATCCTGGGCATGGACGAGCTGTCGGAAGAGGACAAGCTCACCGTCGCCCGCGCCCGCAAGATCGAGCGCTTCCTCTCGCAGCCGTTCTTCGTGGCCGAGGTGTTCACCGGCTCGCCCGGCCAGCTCGTGCCGCTGGAGGACACGATCCGCTCGTTCAAGGGCCTGGTCGAGGGCGAGTACGACCACCTGCCGGAAGCCGCCTTCTACATGGTCGGCTCGATCGACATGGCGATCGAGAAGGCCCAGAAGATGGCCGCGCAGGCCTGACGCCGTGGTCGCGTCCGAGAGCCTTCGCATCGAGGACGCGGTCAACGAGACCTGCCCGTGGTCGGGACAACCGATCTCGGGCGACGCGTTGACACTGTATCGGGATCGGGTGGTCGGGTTCTGCAATCCCGGCTGCCGCGACAAATTCGAGATCGCGGTTCGACATTTCGACACCGCGCTTCAGGCTGAGCTCCACTTGGGGAGCCGAGCAAGGCAGGCGGATCGTGGCTGAGAGCTTCAAGTTCGAACTGGTGTCTCCGGAGCGTCTGCTCCTGTCCGAGCAGGTTTCGGCCGTCGTCGCTCCCGGCAGCGAGGGCTATTTCACCGCCATGCCCGGCCATGCACCGCTGATGACGACGCTGAAGCCCGGCGTCGTGCAGGCGACGCTGGCCAGCGGCACCGAGCGCCGCATCTTCGTCCACGGCGGCTTCGCCGACATCAACCCGGAAGGCTTCACGCTGCTCGCCGAGCACGCGGTGCCGGTGGAGGAGATCGACGTCGCCGATCTCGACCAGCAGATTCGCAACACCGAGGAAGACGTCGCCGACGCGACCGACGCCGCCGTGCGCCTGCGCGCCGAGCGTCGGCTGGCCGACCTGCGCAACGCCAAGGAAGCCCTCGGCTTCTGATCCGGCGCGCGGTCGCGTTGTTCGCATACGAGATGGCCCGGTTGCATCCGCAGCCGGGCCTTCGTCGTTCATGCCGTCCCTCAGTCGTCGTCCTCGTCGTCGCCGGCGCCGAACGCGTCGGGGTAGACGAGGACGCCGGACCAGCCGGCCAGCGCACCCGGCACGAGCTCGAGGGCCTGGAAGTTCGGTCCCGCCCAGGGCACCACAGCGCCGCGCGCCAGATTGGCGCGGAAGCCGAGCCGGCCGTAGAAGCCGGGATCGCCCAGCACGAACACCGAGCGCCATCCGCGCTCGCGCGCGAGGTCGAGGCCGAAGCGGACAAGCCTCACCCCGATGCCCTCGCCCTGCCGGTCGGGCACCACGGCAACGGGTCCGAGGGCCAGCGCCCGGTCGGCGCCCTCCAGCGCGGTGAACAGGGCATGGGCGACGAAATAGTCGCCGTCCGTCGCGACCACCGAGATCACGTCGTGGCCGGCGGAGACGATCGCATGGGGGAGGCGGGCTTCCTCGTCCCGCCCGAAGGCGGAGGCGTGGATGGTCTGGACGAGCACCAGCTCGCCCGCCGCCATCTCCCGGATCGCCAACCGCGAGGGCTCGCGCGCGCTCATTGCGATGCCTCCAGCGGGCGGAAGGCGGCGATCACCTGATCGTAGACGGGCCGCTTGAACGGGACCACGAGATCGAGGACCTCGTCCATCGTCTTCCAGGCCCATTCGCTGAACTCGGCCGTGTGGCCGCCGGGCGGCGGATCGATCTCGACCTCGCCGTCCTCGCCCTCGAAGCGGAAGGCGAACCACTTCTGCATCTGGCCGCGGTAGCGCCCCTTCAGCGCGACGCCGACGAGTTCGGGCGGCAGTTCGTAGCGCAGCCAGCCGTCCGTCGTCGCCAGAAGGGAGACCGAGCGGATGCCCGTCTCCTCGTGCAGCTCGCGGCGCGCGGCGACCAGCGGATCCTCGCCCTCGTCGATGCCGCCCTGGGGCATCTGCCAGAGCTGGGCGGCACCGTCCATCTCGCCTTTCGGCTCGGCGATGCGGCGTCCGACGAAGACCTTGCCTTCGGCGTTGAGGACCATGATGCCGACGCAGGGACGATAGGGCAGCGAATCGGGGGTAGGGGACATGCGGGCTCCGGGCTTCATTCCCGAAGGCTAACGCATCCGGCAGGGCGATGAAACGTCGGGGCCCGGCGCCGGGGTCCCGCGCGTCAGCTCCGCGCCTCCGGGTCGAAGGCGAGCGCCGATACGGGAACGATCTCGATGCCGCGCTCGGCGGCAGCGGCGACCCAGTCCCGTATCCCGTCGATCGACGCGTCGAAGGCGCTGGCTGTGCCGATCGCCGTGCCCTTGGCGCGCGCGATGCGCTCCAGCACGTCGAGCTGGCGCGCGATCGCCTCGGGCTCGCGGTCCGCGTCGATCACGAGGTCGGCGGCGGCGAAGGGGGTTCCGTTGGCGAGGGCGACGTCGCGCGCCTCCGAGCGGGGGGAGGTGCCGTCGTCGAGATAGAGCAGCCCGCGCTTCGACATCTCGCCGAGGAACGGTTGGAGCGCCGCCGGGTCGGCGTTCAGCCGCGCACCCATGTAGTTCATGACGCCGACGTAGTTGGTGATGCGGCCCATCGACCAGTGGAGGTCGTCGAGCCGCCCGGCGGCCGCATCGGCGACCTTCAGCGTGTGCGGACCGGCCGAGACGTTGGGATAGCCGAAGGGCTCCATCGGAGCCTGGAGCAGCACCTCGTGGCCGCCGCGCCGCCCGGCCTGGAGCCAGCGGTCGAGGCTGTTGCCCTCCGCGGCGAAGGCGAGGGTCACGCCTGCAGGCAGTTCCTCCACCGCCCGCATCGAGCCGCTCTGGCTGACGCCGAGACCTCCGACGACGATGGCGATGCGCGTGCCGCCCGTGCCGGACCAGTCGCCGGCATAGACGTCGAGCGGCCGTCGTCCGTCAGTGCCACGCACCGGCAGCGGCCCGAAGTCCGTCTGCTCCAAGAGGGCCTGCTCGGGCAGGTGGGCGAAGGCGGAGGGCTGGCGCAGCGAACCCGGCTCGAGGACCCGGATCGAACCGGTCAGCGGGTTGCCGTCGTCCACCAGCGGGCGCCGCCCGTCGGCGTCGGCGATGGTGAAGCCGCCGCCGGGCTCCATGCGCAGGACATTGGGCTGGCGCTCCGCCGGCTCCGCGACCTTCTGCGCGACGACCTCCGACGGGGCGATGGGCGCGACGGGGGGCGGCGCGAAGCCCGGCTGCATCAATGCGGTGGCGACGGAGCCGGCCGCCACGAGCGCCACGAGGCAGGCGCCGCCGAGCCAGGGGCCGCGCGCGCGTCGTCGCGTCCCGGCGACGGGAGCGAGGGTCTGGCCAAGGGGGCGATAGAGCTCTTCACGCATGCATCCTTCATAGGACGCAAGACTGGATCGGGGCTTTGCCTGCGCACGAAAAAGGGCCCCGGCGTCGCCGCCGGGGCCCTCGATCTCGCGCCGTCCACTCAGTTGGCGGCGGAAGCGGTGTCCTGCTTGGGCGGGAAGGCCGCGTTGGTCTTCACGCCGCGCAGGAGGTCGTAGGCGTACTGGAGCTGCAGGTCGTCCTTGGCCTCGGGCGGCACGTAGTCGAGCGAGCCGGAACCCTCGTCGCCTTCCTCGGCGCCCTGAATATGGCCGCGCAGCGACGATTCGCCCATCTTGAGGTCTTCGTCGGCCTTGAGGCCCATCTGCGCCTTGATCTCCTCGGGCAGCGGCTGCTCGACCTCGATGTCGGGGCGGATGCCGCGACCCTGGATGGAGGAGCCGGAGGGCGTGTAGTAGAGCGCCGTGGTCAGCCGCAGCGCGCCGTTGGCCCCGAGCGGGATGATGGTCTGCACGGAGCCCTTGCCGAAGGAGCGCGAGCCGACGATCGTCGCGCGCTTCTGGTCCTGCAGCGCGCCGGCGACGATCTCGGACGCCGAGGCCGAGCCGCCGTTGACCAGGACCACCAGAGGCTTGCCGTCGATGTCGTCGCCCGAGCGGGCGTTGTAGCGGCGGGTCTCCTCGGCGTTGCGCCCGCGCGTCGAGACGATCTCGCCGTTCTGGAGGAAGGCGTCGGAGACGCTCACCGCCTCGTCCAGGAGGCCGCCCGGATTGCGACGCAGGTCGAGCACGTAGCCCTTGAGCTTGTCGCCGGGAATCTTGGCCTTGATGTCGGCGATCGCCTCCTCCATGCCGGAGGTGGTCTGCTCGTTGAAGCGCAGGAGCTTGATGTAGCCGACGTCGTTCTCGACCGTGTGGCGAACGGACGGGACCTTGATCTCGGCGCGCTCGATCTGGAGGCGCACCGGCTGCGTCGCACCCTCGCGGATGATGGTGAGGTCGACCGAGGTGCCGATCTCGCCCTTCATCTTCTCGACGGCTTCCGCCAGCGTCAGGCCGCGCACCTGCTCGCCGTTGATCTCGGCGATCAGGTCGCCGGCGAGCACGCCCGCCTTGTCGGCCGGGGTGCCGTCGAAGGGCGAGATGACCTTGACGAGCTCGTTCTCCATCGTGACCTCGATGCCGAGGCCGCCGAACTCGCCCCGCGTCTCGGTGCGCATGTCCGCCGTTTCCTTGGCGTTCATGTAGCTCGAATGCGGGTCGAGCGAGGTCAGCATGCCGTTGATGGCGGTCTCGATCAGCTTCTGGTCGTCCGGAACGTCGACATACTGCGCGCGCACGCGCTCGAAGACGTCGCCGAAGATGGCGAGCTGGCGATAGGTGTCGGATCCGGCTGCGTTGGCGACGCCGGCATGCGGTCCCACGAAGGCCGTCATCGCGGTGGCACCCAGAAGCGCTCCCGCGAAGAGAATGGAGAGCTTACGTATCATTCCTCGTCCTTCCAGATGATCCATCCGCCCACCAAGGGTCCGGATCGACCGGTTTCCCGTCCTTGCGAAATTCCACGTAGAGCGAGGGTTCGGCCTTCGACACGTCCGCTTCCGCCGCACTTGCGATCCGAAGGGCCCCCATCGCCGCCAGGGGCTCTCCCGCGAGGACGAACTGTCCCACCGCAACATCGATCCGGCTCATGCCGGCCAACACGATATGATAGCCACCGCCCGCGTTCAGGATCAAGAGTTGGCCGTAGGAGCGGAACGGTCCCGCATACAGGATGTGCCCCTCTGCCGGCGCCGTCACCAGATCCCCCGCCCGCGCGGCGAGGAGGATCCCCGACGACGGACGACCGAGATCGTCCTTCTCTCCGAACCCCTGGACGAGCGTCCCGGATACGGGGAGCACGAGGCTCTTCTTCAATGTCGAAAATGGGGCGGTGGGCTCCAGCCTCGTCATTTCCTTGCGCAGTGCGGCGATGTCGTAGGTATGCGGCTGCGCCTCCGCGTCGGGCCCTGCCGCCATGCGCCCCACGGTTCCGGTCGGGGCGGCCTTCGCGGCCTCGGCGGCGATGCGCTGGCGCTCGGCTTCCGCCTCCGCCGCCATGCGGGCGCGCTGCGCCTCGTCCTGGCGCGAGCGTTCGGCCTCGGCCTCCAGCGAGGCGATCAGGTCCTGCAGCGTCGTGGCGCGCGCGGCAAGGTCGGCGGCCCGGCGGTTCTCCTCGCCGATGCGCCCGCGGCCCTCGGCCTCCAGCTTCTGCTTCTCGGCCATCAGCCGGTCGAGCCGGGCGGCTTCCTCGGCGCCCCGCGTTCCGGCGTCGGCGAGCCGCGCCCGCTCGCCTTCCAGCGCCTGGCGGATCGCGGCGAGGCGCTGGAGGTCGGCGACCAGGCGTTGGGTCTGCTCGCGCATCTCCGGCACCACGGCGCCGAGCAGGATGGCGCTTCGCACCGAGCCCAGCGCATCGCCGGGCTTGACCAGCAGCGCGGGCGGAGGCGCGCGGCCCATCCGCTCCAGCGCGGCGAGCACCTCGGCCAGCACGCCGCGCCGCTCGCGCAGCGAGGCCTTGACCCCCGTCTCCTGTCCGACCAGCGAGGCCAGCCGGCCTTCGGAGGCGGTGATCTCGGCGGAGATGCGCTTCTGCTCGGCAGCGGCGAAGATCGTCGCCTCGCGGATCCGGTCGCGGTCGGCGGCGAGCGCGGCCACCTCGGCGTCGAGCCGCTGGGTGAGTTCCTTGGAGCGACGGAGTTCGGCGGTGATGCGGTCGAGTTCGGCCCGGTTGCCGGACTGCCGGTCCGCCAGCGCGGCCGTGCCGGACGATGCGGCCGCGCCGGGCGCCGGGGGGGCGCCGTCCGGCGCGGCGAGCGTACCGGTGGCGAGGGGCAGTGCTAGGAGGAGCGTCAGCCCAGCCAAGCCCGCCCCGGCACCGCGCCGCAAGGCCGCACACATCCCGCCCAACCGCTATCCTCGCCCGCCGTGCCGCTCCATGGCCGCAAGACTACCGGCGGGAGCTTAAGATATCATCAACCATGCCGGGGCGGGTCCGCCCCGGCCCATTCCGTTTCGCAGACGAGCGGGGCGGGCCCGCGGCAGACAACCGGCGGGCGGGCGATTTCGCGGTCCTGTTGCAGTCCTGCATCGCGCGGCGGCGCGTCAGGACCGGTGGTAGGGGTGGCCGGCGAGGATGGTGGTGGCGCGGTAAAGCTGCTCGGCCACCAGGATGCGCACGATCTGGTGCGGCAGGGTCAGCCGCCCGAAGGCGACGGCCGTCTGCGCCCGCGCGCGCAGCTCGGGCAGCAGGCCGTCCGGCCCGCCGATCACGAGCGCGAGGTCGCGCAGCCCCTCGTCGCGCAGCCGGGCGATCTCGCCCGCGAATTCCGGCGAGCTCGGCATGCGGCCGGTCTCGTCCAGCACCATGAAGGCGGCGCCGGCGGGCAGGGCGGCCTCGATGCGGGCGGCCTCGTCGCGCTTGCGCTCGGGCACCGTGGCCTGACGCGCCTCGGCGAACTCCAGCACGCCGCCCCATTCGAGGCCGAGCGGCGCGCCGGTCTTGCGAAGGCGGTCGAGGTAGCGCGCGGCGAGGTCCTGTTCGGGGCCGGCCTTCATCCGGCCGACCGCCACGATCCAGAGCCTCAACGGCCGGGAGCCGGGAGGGGACGGACCCGGATCAATGGACGACCGTGTCGCCCGCCTCGCCGACGCTCCACATCTTCTCGATGTTGTAGAAGGAGCGGACCTCGGGCCGGAAGATGTGGACGATGATGTCGCCCGCGTCGATCAGCACCCAGTCGCCGTTCTGGAGGCCTTCGACCTTGGCATTGCCGTAGCCGGCCTCCTTGAGGTCGCGCAGGAGATGGTCCGCGACGGCCGAGACGTGGCGATGCGAGCGCCCGGACGCGATGACCATGTGATCGGCGAGCGCCGACTTGGTCCTCAGGTCGATCGATACGACGTCCTCGGCCTTGGAGTCGTCGAGGCTGGCGGTGACGAGGTCGACGACCGGCCGGTCGGGAAGCGGGGCCTCCCGCTCGGGGGAGAGGGTGTCGACGTCGTCGTTCAGTTCGGCAGCGGGTCTCAGCTAAGTGCTCCTTTCGAGCGTTGCGGCGGGGCTTCACTTTCGCCCCGCAAGTAAAGTGGCAAGGATCGATGACCCTTTCAAGACGAGCGGGGCGCCGCCTCCCTTAGGCGGGTAGACGACAGCGCGGACCGCCGGCCGTGCAGGAAGGTCCAGGCCGGCGGGGCGAGCGCCGGCAGAAGCCGCGCGTCGGCCTCCGGAAGCCGGGCGGCGGCGAGCGTGCGCGCCGCGGGCGAGGACAGCGGCGCCAGGGTGGCGCCCGGCCTGTCTACCACCGCGATCGGCAGCCGGGCGGCGATCGCCCGCCAGGACTGCCAGCGATGGAAGGTCGCCAGGTTGTCGGCACCCATCACCCACACGAAGCGCGCCGCCGGTCGGTGGGTCAGCACCAGATCCACCATGTCGGCCGTATAGCGCACGTCGTGAGAGGCCTCGAAGGCGGTGACCACGATGCGGCGATCCTCGGCCAACCGGCGGCACAGCGCGAGCCGATCGGCCAGGGGGGCGGGGGGGCGTCCGGCCTTCAGCGGATTGCCGGGGCTGACGATCCACCACAAGCGGTCGAGCCGCAGCCGCCGCAGCGCGGTTTCGGCCACCAGCAGATGGCCCTCGTGCGGCGGATCGAACGATCCGCCGAAGAGGCCCACCCGGAGGCCGGCGGGCGCAGGGGGCATCCGCAGGTCTTCGGGGCTCGGCTCGCGCGGCGTGTCGATCCTCAAGGGCGGAGCTGACCGGTGCCGGAGACGCGGTAGTTGAAGCTCGTGAGCTGCTCCACGCCCACCGGGCCGCGCGCATGCATCTTGCCCGTCGCGATGCCGATCTCGCCGCCGAAACCGAATTCGCCGCCGTCGGCGAACTGGGTCGAGGCGTTGTGGAGGAGGATCGCCGAGTCCACGGCGCCGAAGAAGCGCGCCGCGGCGGCCTCGTCCTGCGTCACGATCGCCTCGGTGTGGCCGGAGGAGAAGCGCGCGATGTGTGCGATCGCTCCTTCGACGCCGTCCACGATCTCCACGGAGATGATCGCGTCGAGATACTCGGTGCGGAAGTCCTCCTCCGTCGCGGGTGCGGCATCCGGGTAGAGGGCGCGCACAGCGTCGCTGCCGCGCACCTCGCAGCCGGCCGCGCGCAGCGCGTCGAGGATGGGGCCGAGATGCGTTCTTGCCGCCGCCTGGTCCACCAGCAGCGTCTCGGCCGAGCCGCAGATGCCGGTGCGCCGCATCTTGGAGTTCAGGGTGACCTCGACGGCCATCGCCGGGTCGGCCGCCTTGTCGACGTAGACGTGGCAGAGGCCCTCCAGATGGGCGAACACGGGCACGCGCGCGTCGCGCTGGACCCGCTCCACCAGCGACCGCCCGCCGCGCGGCACGATCACGTCGATCGCGCCGCCGAGCCCGGCCAGCATCTCGCCCACCGCCGCACGGTCGGACACCGGCACGATCTGGATCGCATCGGCCGGCAGGCCCGCCGCTTCCAGCCCGCGCGCCAGCGCCGCATGGATCGCCCGCGAGGACAGGGCCGAGTCGGAACCGCCGCGCAGGATCGCGGCATTGCCGGCCTTGAGGCAAAGCGCGCCGGCATCGGCGGTCACGTTGGGCCGGCTTTCGTAGATCACGCCGATCGTGCCGATGGGCGTGCGCACGCGCCGGATCCTCAGTCCGTTCGGCCGCGTCCATTCCTCCGTCACCGCGCCCACCGGGTCGGGCAGGGCGGCGATGTCGCGAAGCGCCGCGGCGATGCCGGCGATGCGCGCCTCGTCGAGCCGCAGGCGATCGATGAAGGAGGCGGCCATGCCGGCCCCGCGTGCGCGCTCGACGTCCGCCGCGTTGGCGGCGAGGATCTCCGGCGCCGCGGCCTCCACCGCCTCGGCCATGGTGCGCAGCGCGGCATCCTTGGCGGCGCCCGGCGTCTGGGCGAGCACGCGCGCGGCCGCCTTGGCGCGGGCACCCATGTCGGCCATCACGGCAGCGAGATCGGACGGTTTATCCAGCATCGCGCAAGGCTCCTTCGTCCTGCCAGTTGCGTCCGACCACGAGGTCGTCGCGATGGATCATCGTGGCTCGGACGCCCTGGCCGAGCCGCTCCTCGATCTCGGCCGAACGCAGGCCGGCCACCAGCCGCGCCTCCGCCGCGTCGTAGGCGACCAGCCCGCGTGCCACTTCCGCGCCCGCCTCGTCCAGGACGAGGATCGTGTCGCCGCGCCGGAACTCGCCGTCCACCCGCCTGACGCCGGCCGGCAGAAGGCTCTTGCCGGCATGCAGCGCCTGCACCGCGCCGGCATCCACGTGCAGGCGACCCGACGCGTTGAGATGGCCGGCGATCCAACGCTTGCGCGAGCGCACGGGATCGGCCGCCGCCAGGAACAGCGTCGAGCGCTCGCCGCGCCGAACGGCATCCAGCGGATGCAGCCGCTGGCCGGAGGCGATGATCATCGCCGCGCCCGCGTCGGTCGCGATCTTGCCCGCGTCGATCTTGGTCTTCATGCCGCCGCGCGAGAGGGGAGAGGCGGCGCCTCCCGCCATCGCCTCGATCTGCGGCGTGATCGCCTCGACCAGGGGAATGTGCGCGGCGTCCGGGTCCTGCGCCGGCGGGGCGGTGTAGAGGCCGTCGATGTCGGACAGGAGAACCAGGAGGTCGGCCGACATCATGGCCGCGACGCGCGCGGCCAGCCGGTCGTTGTCGCCGTAGCGGATCTCGGTGGTCGCCACCGTGTCGTTCTCGTTGATCACCGGAACCGCGCCGAAGCCGAGCAGCGTGCCCACGGTCGCGCGCGCGTTGAGATAGCGCCGTCGCTCCTCCGTATCGCCGAGCGTCAGGAGGATCTGCCCGGCCTGGATGTCGTGGGTGCCCAGCGCCTCGCTGTAGGCACGCGCCAGCGCGATCTGGCCGACCGCCGCCGCGGCCTGGCTCTCCTCAAGCTTCAGCGGCCCGCGCGACAGCTTAAGGATCGAGCGGCCGAGCGCGATCGCCCCCGACGACACGAGTAGAACCTCGCGCCCTTCGCGGTGAAGGGCGGCCACGTCGCTCGCCAGCGAGCGAAGCCATGCCTCGCGCAGGCCGGACTCTGGGTTCACCAGCAGCGCGGAGCCGATCTTGACGACGATCCGCCGAAACGATGCCAGCCCATCGCTCATCCGCGCCAGTCCTCCTCGGCCAGCGAGCCGCCGAACCGGCGCCGGTCCTCGGCCTCCTGGTCCGCCGCATCGTCCGCCAACCCGTCGATCTCGCGCCGCAGGCGGCGCAGCACGTCGGGCAGCCCGTGCCGGGTCACGGCCGAGAGCACCAGCGGCTTGGTGCCGCTCGCCTCGGCCAGCGCGTCCAGCTTGTCGCGCCGCGTCTCGTCGTCCACCGTATCCGCCTGGCTGAGGGCGACGATCTCGGGTTTCTCGATCAGGCCCTCGTCGTAGAGCTCCAGTTCCCGCCGCACCGTCGCATAGGCGCCTGCGACGTCATCCTCCACCGCCGAGACGAGATGGAGCAGGACGCGCGTGCGCTCGACATGGCCGAGGAACCGGTCGCCGATGCCCACGCCCTCGTGCGCGCCCTCGATCAGGCCGGGAATGTCGGCGATGACGAACTCGTGCCCGTCCACGGTCGCCACGCCCAGGTTGGGGTGCAGCGTGGTGAACGGATAGTCCGCGATCTTGGGGCGGGCGGCGGTGACGCTGGCGAGGAAGGTTGACTTGCCGGCGTTGGGCAGGCCGACGACACCGGCATCGGCGATCAGCTTGAGCTGGAGCCAGATCGTCAGCTCCTCGCCGGGCAGGCCCGGATTGGCGCGGCGGGGCGCCTGGTTGATCGAGGACTTGAACTGCCAGTTGCCGAAGCCGCCGTTGCCGCCGGCCGCGACGCGGAACACCTGGCCGACCTCGGTGAGATCCGCCAGCAGGGTTTCCTCGTCCTCGGCGAAGACCTGCGTCCCCACCGGCACCTTGAGCGTCACGTCCGTGCCCTTGGCCCCCGTGCGGTTGCGGCCCATGCCATGCATGCCGATCTTGGCGCGGTAGTGCTGCTGGTAGCGGTAGTCGATCAGCGTGTTGAGCCCGGAGACCGCCTCGATGAACACGTCGCCGCCGCGCCCGCCGTCACCTCCGTCGGGACCACCGAACTCGATGAACTTCTCGCGGCGGAAGGACACCGCGCCGGCGCCCCCGTCGCCCGAGCGCACATAGACCTTGACCTTGTCGAGAAACTTCATCGTCCTGTCCTGAATGGCCTTTCGGCCGGAATCTCATGGTTTGGCGGCCTGTTTAGCGCGCCCGGCGCCGCGTTGGAACTCGAACACGGGGCCTCATGGGTCGGAAAGATGGGGCTGGAGCGCCGCGGCGCTCTTGGCGAAGGTTACGCGGGCCCGGGCAAGAGGCACGCCGAAGCGCGAGACGCGGACGCGATTGGCGACCGTGCCGTCCGCTCGCGGCGTGATCTCGTGCACGAAGTCGAGCGCGAACCGCCCGCCGCCGGGGGCGATGCCGCGATAGGCAAGCCGCGCCCCGTCGGGGGCGCTTCGGCCCGTGACCGGAAAAGGCCCCTGGAGTGTCCCCGCCTCGTCCTCCGTGCGCACGGTGCCGGTCACCCGACCGTCCTGCTCCACGAGGTGCCAGCGCTGGAGGCGCTCGCCGTCCTGGAAGGCGAAGCGCTCGTCGAGGTCGATCGCCGCGCCCGTCGCCTTGCCCCGGAAGCGCGCCGTGAAGCGTTCGCGGAACAGGCCGAGCGTGCGAATCTCGCCCGCGCTGACCCTGTCGCCGTCGAAGAAGGCGTGCAGGGAGAACCCGTCCGCCGCCCCGACCGGACCCGCCGCAAGGCAAAGCAGCGCGACCAGCGCCGCGCGGGCGAGGGGGGCCGCCGTCATCGGGGCGTGCACCAGCTCTTCAGCGACTGCCATGTGCGCCTGTCCATCCGATAGGTCTCGCTGGCGACCCGCCCGGCAGCCAGCGAGGTGGACATGCCGGTGCCCACATAGCCGAAGCCGCACTTCTGGATCACCCGCCGCGAGGCCGTGTTGATGACGCGGCAGCGGATCTCGATCGCGGCCAGCTCCAGCGCCGCGAACCCGTAGTCCACCATCGCCTGCGCCGCCTCCGTCGCGAAGCCCTGACCCCAGTAGGGGCGCCCGATCCAGTAGCCGAGTTCCGCCGTGCCGGGCGTGGCCGTCGCGGCCAGGCTGCACAGGCCGAGAAAGGTCTCGTCGCCGCGCGCGGTGATCGCCACGATCAGCTCCTCCTCGGTCCGCCCGAGGAACGCGCTCGCGTCGTCCATCCCGTAGGGGTGGGGGATGCGCGACGTCATCTGCGCGATCTCGAGATCGTTCGCGAGGCGCGCCACCGCCGGCGCGTCGGCGAGACGCGCGTCCCGCAGCACCAGCCGTCGCGTGGTCAGCCGACAGTCGTCGTCGTCGGCCTCGAGGCAACTATCGTCGCATGTCATCGGACCCCTCCGGAAATGCAAAACGGGGAGATGGCGGCCCATCTCCCCGGTTCTCATTCCTCGTCCGACTTGCGTGTCGGTCAGAGGCCGGGTCGTTGGGACGCCGGCGCTCTGAAGCGACCGGTCACTCGGCGGCTTCGGCTTTCGGCATGACGGACACGTAGGTTCGGCCCTGCGCCTTCTTCTGGAAGGTCACGGTGCCCTCGGCCACGGCGAACAGGGTGTGATCGCGGCCGATGCCGACGTTCACGCCCGGATGCCAGCGCGTGCCGCGCTGACGCACCAGAATGTTGCCGGCGATGACCTGCTCGCCGCCGAACTTCTTCACGCCGAGGCGCTTGGACTCGGAGTCGCGACCGTTGCGGGAGGAACCGCCAGCCTTTTTGTGTGCCATGTTTCAGTCTCCTGATCGTCTGGGGCGCCCGGGGCCTTGCGGCACCGCACGAGCGCTCGGGGAATGTCTCGTCTCAACGCGACGGGGGCTGCGGGGCTCCCGTCGATCGCGTCTCAGGCCTCGTCGCCCTCGGCCTTCTTCTTGGTCGCGCGGGGCTTCTTGGGCGCAGCCTCGTCGCCCTGCGCGTCCGCGGCCGGCTTCGCCTTGGCGGCCTTCTTGGCGCCGGCGTCCGTCGCCTCGGCGGCAACCGGCGCCTCGGCCTTCGCCGAGGGCTGCTTGCCGTCGGTCAGGATCTCGGAGATGCGGATCAGCGTCAGGTCCTGGCGGTGGCCGCGGGTGCGCTTGGAGTTCTGGCGACGGCGCTTCTTGAAGGAGATCACCTTCGGGCCGCGCGTCTGCTCCACGATCTCGCCGACCACGGTGGCGCCGGCCACGAAGGGCACGCCGATCGTCGAGCCGACCATCAGAACCTCGGTGAACGACACGCTGTCGCCCGCGGCGCCGGCCAGGCGCTCGATCTCGAACTGGTCGTTGGCGGCGACGCGGTACTGCTTGCCGCCGGTCTTGATCACTGCGAACATAACTTGCCTCTTGGGATCGGCTCTCGCGCGCCGGAGCGCGTCGGGCCGTCTTCTTGTGTTTCTTCGAACGAGGCCGCCCGACCGGTCCGACGCATCCGCAAGAGACGCGGAGGACATGGCCTGCGACGCGCGTTGCCTATCCGCGCGCGGGGGAAACGTCAAGGGGCGAGACGGTCGCAAACGCCCGTCCGCGAACTGTCGCGCGCCCGTCGATTGCCTCTTGTACGAACGGCGGAAGGTTTGCTAGAGAGCCCTCGCGTCGCAGGGCGCCGACCACGCTCATAGGCGTATGCTTCATCGATCCTCGCGATCGACCTCGGACGGAGAGGTGGCAGAGTGGTTGAATGCACCGCACTCGAAATGCGGCATACTCGCAAGGGTATCGGGGGTTCAAATCCCTCCCTCTCCGCCATTTATCTCGCGTAAAGCCCTGATTTTACTACGATTTGGGTTTTTGTTAGTTTAGGCAACCCTCACTTTAGCCCACATTTTTCATTGGTTGGTAGTGGGCTTTACAGCACAGTGCCGGACGACCCTTCTCTATGAGACCATGAGCGTTGTGGCCTACGTCCGGGAGCCGATCCGTCCACCCTGAGAGGTGCATCTCGGCTGTGCCGCTACCGATTGCGAAGCCTTCGAAAGATTCAACAGCAGGTCTAACGATCAAGGTCGATAAGAGGCCGCGCTCGCGCTTGGAGACCTTCACGAAGCCGAGGCTCGCGCCGTTCCATCGGCTGACTGGTTACGTCCTGTGGAGTGAGTAGCCACCGCGTCTACTCGAACCCAAATCAATCGACAATCATCAAGTGTTGGTGCAAACTGGTGCACTAAGGTGCGATGGAGTGCATCGTGATGAAAACGCTGCAACAGAAACGCTTCACAGTTTCTCTCGATAATAATGATTATGAAGCTCTGCGCGCTATCGCCGATAGTCACCAACCACCATTGAAGCTGCAATACGTTGTGAACGTCGCAATCAAAAATCTGCTGGAACGTCACGCAGTTCGGCAACTTGCGTTCCCATTGGACGATTGATACATGGCGGGCTTGCGGTTCATTGATCTTTTTGCAGGGTTAGGCGGCTTCCATCAAGCTCTGGGGCGTCTTGGGCATGAGTGTGTGTTTGCGTCCGAAATTGATCCTGCGCTCGCGAAACTCTACGAACTGAACTTCGAAATCCGCCCTCATGGCGACATTCGTGAATGTCATGCAAAGGTGCCTCCGCATGACATTTTGTGTGCAGGATTTCCTTGCCAGCCTTTCTCAAAGGCAGGTGACCAACTTGGTTTTGATTGCCCTCAGTGGGGCGACCTCTTCGACTACGTCCTTGCGATCCTAGACACCCACAAGCCCACCTATCTGCTGATCGAAAATGTGCCGAACCTGATACGGCATGACGAAGGCAGGACTTGGGAGAAGATTAAGGGCAGGCTGGAAGCGCTAGAATATCAGGTCGATCTAGGGAAGCTATCGCCCCATATGTTTGGTGTTCCGCAGGTGCGAGAGCGCGCCATCATCGTCGGCGCGCGAGGCGGGCTGGATCACTTTTCTTGGCCGACCGCTACCCATCGTCCTGACGAGATCACCATCAAGAGCGTTCTCGATGAGAAGCCGGAAGAAGCCCGAAAGCTTGGGCCGAAGTTCATTGAGTACCTTGAGACGTGGCAGGCGCTGATCGCCCAATTGCCAGTAGATGAGGAACTTCCCTCATTCCCTATCTGGGCAATGGAATTCGGGGCCACCTACCCCTATCGCGATATGACGCCGCATGAACTTGGCTTTGCTGAGATTGCGCCCTTCAGGGGAGCTCTCGGATGCTCTTTGAAGGGGCTTGGGGAAGATGCGATAAGGGCTGCCTTGCCCGCATACGCGCGGGATGAAGTCAAACGCTTCCCGGACTGGAAGCAGCAGTTCATTCGCCAAAACCGCGAATTTTATAAGCGCCATAAATCGGTTATTGATCCATGGCTTCCTCGTATCAGAGAATTTGCTCCAAGCTTCCAGAAACTGGAATGGAATTGGAAGACTGGGCCGCGCGACTTGTGGCAGACTGTGATTCAGTTCCGTGCGTCTGGAATACGCGCGAAACGCCCGACTTCGGCTCCTTCGCTTGTGGCTTTAACAACAAGTCAGGTGCCGGTTATCCCGTGGGAGCGCCGCTACATGACTATGCGTGAATGCGCGCGACTCCAAAGTATGGGTAAGCTGCCTAACCTACCTGATAGCCAGAGCGCCGCGCATAAGGCGCTTGGTAATGCCGTTAACGTGGACGTTATCGCCGCCGTTGCCACTGTGCTGCTACGCCCTCCCGCTGATTCAGGCGCGGCAGAGCTTATGATGGTCTTGCGGGCGGGAGAAAACCTTGCCGCCTAAGGGAACGGCGGCCGAGGAAATCACGGCGGTCGCAATCCGGCCGGGCGTCAGCGTTCTCTCTATTCTTCGGCATCTGAATTACAAGACATGGTTTGCTTTGGCCGAGTTTGTGGACAACTCCGTTCAGAGTTACCTCGTTAATAAGGACCGGTTGGAAGCCCTGCATGGCAGAGGTTTCCGGCTGAAGGTGGAGATCATCGTCGAGCAGGCAGCGCCGTCGCGCATCATCATTCGTGACAACGCCGCAGGCATCGCCTTGCAGGACTTTCCTCGCGCCTTCCGTCCCGCAGCGATCCCACCAGAACGTGAGGGATTATCTGAGTTCGGCATGGGGATGAAAAGCGCAGCTTGCTGGTTCGCACCACGCTGGTCAGTGCGCACAAAAGCTCTCGGCGATCCAATGGGACGAATGGTGAGGTTTGACGTTGCGAAAATCGTCCGTGATGAGATCGAGGAACTCGAGATTGAAGCGGCTCCAATCAAGGCAAGCGCTCACTTCACTGAGGTCGTTCTTGAACAGCCCTATCATCTTCCCGCCGGGCGAACGGTTTCTAAGATCAAGGAACACCTGACCGACATATACCGCGTTTATCTTCGCGACGAGGTGCTTAATATCCGCCTAAACGGCGACTCCCTCAACTACGTCTCCCCGCGCATACTTTCTGTCCCTTATGTTCGAAAACCCGAGGACGGAACTAAGCTGTGGCGGCGAGAAATCAGTTTCGATCTTGGGGGCGGTCTCTCGGCTCATGGCTTTGCCGCCCTTATGGACCCAATGAATACCAACCGCTCGGGCTTTGCGCTCTTTCGGCGAGGCAGGCTGATCGAGGGTAGTGGTGATGAAGGGTATCGGCCATCCTATATATTCGGCCAGCCGGGTAACTTCCGTTGGCGGAGGCTCTTCGGCGAAATTCATCTCGACGGGTTCGAGGTCAGCCATACCAAGGACGGCTTCCGCTGGGACGAGAATGAGCGGCCATTCCTTGAACTACTACGGGAGGAGCTTGATAAGGACGACTTGCCCCTTCTCCGGCAGGCCGATCTCTATCGCGTTCAGGCTCCCCGCAACGAGCTTGCCGACGCCGCCCAAAAGGCCATCGGCAGGACTGTCCATGCCGTGCAGGCGACCTTACCCGAGGCGTTGCCGGGGCTCGCCAGCGAGCAGCCGGTTGAGACGCGCGAGGCTCCGTTGGAGCCTGAGCCGTCGTTGGCAAAGCGTGAGTTGGCTGTTCATTTCCGCGATCAGAAATGGCTGCTTCGGATCGAATTGACGAACGATCCTGCGCAGGCGGATTGGCTGGCGGTGAGCGACCAACCTGCCCAGCAGGATGGCGTTCAGGTACTTGAGATCAGGTTGTCGCTCATCCACCCGTTCATGGTCAGCTTCGCTCAAACTGACCCTGACGGTGTAGAAGCCTTGCTTCGCGTCGCAGCCGGCTTGGCACTTTCGGAAAAACTGGCGCGCGGCGTCGGCTTGAAGCAGGCAGGCACCATTCGCCGTAATTTAAATGAACTGTTGCGCGCAGCTCTCGCCAAGCCATAGGTTGGGGGATGCCCAATGGATCAGCCGTAATTACACCCCTTAATCCCTCGCATCAGCTAGGAGCAAACTGGAGTCCGCACATTGGCGAGGAAGCGAGGGAGTTGGTCTTTAGAAAACTCGCTCATGAAAGCCAAGACGCGAAGGATGCGGTGCTGAGTTCAGCCGCATCGATTTTATCCAAGTCTGTTGACCCACAAGCCGATTCGGGCAGCGAAACTGGCCTCGTTATCGGCTATGTCCAGAGCGGCAAGACGCTATCGTTCACGACCGTTATGGCGCTGGCACGCGACAACGGGTTTCAGCTTGTTATCGTAGTGGCAGGCATATCGAAGCTACTGCTCAAGCAATCTACCGATCGGCTCCGCAAAGACCTTCAGATCGAGGAAATCCAAGGATCGCTCCAGTGGAAGTTATACATCAACCCTGCCGACAACGAGACTAATCGCAGGCATATCCAGCAGACGCTCGGTGAATGGTCTGATCCCGACGTTGCGCAAAGCGAGCGCGCCACCGTTCTCATCACGGTGATGAAGAACCATAGCTGGTTGCGCAAGCTTGTCGGTCTGCTGCGACATCTCGACCTTGCAGGTGTACCGACTCTCATCATCGACGACGAAGCTGATCAGGCGAGTCTTAATACACTCGTCCGGCAGCAGCGCCAAAGCACGACCTATCAGCGTTTGCTCGATGTGCGTGACGCGATCCCGCACCATACCTTCCTTCAATACACCGCAACTCCTCAAGCACCATTGCTAATCAACATCATCGACGCGCTGTCGCCCGGATTCGTTGAGGTGCTGGAGCCGGGTACTGGATACGTTGGCGGGCAAGCTTTCTTCTCCGGCAACATGCCGCTCATCAAGGTGATTGACCCGCAAGACATCTCAACGGACGACAATCCCCTCACTGATCCCCCTGAGCCACTGTGCGAAGCATTGCGGGTTTTTCTGCTTGGAGTAGCGGCCGGCCTCGTTGAAGGGCAGAGCGTGCGCAACCCGCGCCGATCCATGCTTGTTCATCCGTCACAGCGTACGGATTCCCACGCTGAATATTGGCGGTGGATCAGCGCCATGTTCGACGATTGGCAGCGGGTGCTGGAGTTGTCCGATGGTAACGCCGACAAGCAGGACCTACTGGACGAGTTCCGCAAGGACTATGACGAACTCACTGGTACGGTGAGTGGCCTGCCTTCGTTTGACGACTTGGCGAGGCGGCTTCCGAGGGCATTCCGCAGGACGAAGATCGAGCAGGTCAATGCGCGCGCCGGTCAAACTCCGGAGATCGATTGGAGTCAGTCTTATGGCTGGATACTGGTTGGCGGGCAGGCGATGGATCGTGGCTTCACCGTCGAGGGGCTCACTGTTACTTACATGCCGCGTGGTCCGGGTATGGGCAACGCCGATACAGTGCAACAGCGAGGCCGATTCTTTGGCTATAAGCAGCGATATCTAGGCTTCTGCCGCATCTACCTCGAACAGGATGCGCTCAATGCCTTTGAGGACTATGTCGCGCATGAAGAGGATATGCGCCGCCAACTCCAAGACGTGCAGCGTAGCGGCCAACCGCTAAGCGCGTGGAAACGTGCCTTCGTACTCTCGCCCGATCTTCAGGCGTGCCGGCGCAATGTCATTAATTACGAGTACGTGCGGGGCAATTACTCCAATCAATGGTTTTATCCCGGCGTCGCGGAAGCGCCTGAGGAGGTGCTGGATGCGAACCGGGCTGCGACCACGCAGTTCTTCGCTAGCATCGCGCTTGAGGTCGATCCTGATCTGGCCAGCCGTGAGCCTGCCCAGCGGCACAAGGTAGCTCGTGGCCTATCCCTCGCACAGGTCGTCAGCGACCTGATCGTGCCGTTCAGAGTCACAGGTGCGTCGGATTCGTGCAATCTTGTTGGCTTGATGCTCCAGCTTTCCAAAGCGCTTGAGGACAACTGCGACGAACGATGCACCATTTACCATATTAGCCCCGAGTTTGCCCGTTCTCGTGCTATCGACGCCAATGGCAAGATAAATGAACTGTTCCAAGGCGCGACGCGGCTGGCATCTGGCGGGTATAGCTATCCCGGCGATGCCGCCTTTCGCGACCAGGATACCGTGACAATCCAGTTCCACACTCTTCAACTTCGTCGCGGCGATGCCGTGGTCGTTGAGAACGTGCCTGTCATCGCTATCTGGATTCCGCGACGACTCGAAGTTGATTGGGTCTCGCAGGACCAGCGTGAGCAGCATGACTGACGTTTCGCTCGCCGAGTTGCTTGCCTCTATCGAGCCCCTTGCGCATGACGCCGAAGTTGAAGCGTTTAGTGTGCGCCCAATTCAGGGCTTTGAGCGTCATTATGTGGGCCGCAACGCTGCTGGGCAACCAAGCCTGCTGCTTGGCAGCGGTCCGGGCGTTTTTCATGTGCCCGTGCGGCTGGCCATGCTTGAAGCTCGCTTCGGCAGCCGGCATCGCATCCATCCAGTGGACGGGGAACAGCGCGAGGAGTTGCTATCAGTCATTACCTGCACCTCGCAGGACCCACAGGCACAAACCTATTTTCTGCATGTCGGTGAAACAATTCTACGCATCATAGGGCCAAACCCTTCGCTCAATGACATCGTGCAAGCGGTTCAGCGCCTGATCGAAGTGTTCCGGCGGCTGGCCCGCCCGGCGTCACGCTCGCTCAACGGACTCCTCGGCGAGCTTTTCCTGATTGGGGTCAGTCGGAACGTGAAGGCGTCGGTCGAGGCTTGGCGAAGTCTCGACGTAGACCGCTTCGACTTCTCTGTTGGCGACGTGCGCCTTGACGTCAAATCGTCAGCGGAACGGCTGCGCATCCATCACCTTTCCGCTGAACAATGTAAGCCACCGGCAGGAACGGTCGGGCTGCTCGCTTCGCTGTTCATTGAGAGTAGCGGTGGAGGTCAATCGCTGCGTGAGTTGGTTGCTGCAATCGAGGCTGCACTGGCTGACCGTGACGACCTGATCCTCAAGGTTCAGGAAACCATCGCCGGGTCGCTGGGCGAGAGTTTGCCGACGGCTATGGGGGCGCGATATGATGATCGCCTAGCGCTGGCCTCTCTGCTCTTTTACGACTTGGCAGCGGTTCCCGCAATCAGAGATGGTGTCCCATCTGAAGTCAGTCAGATCCATTTCCGATCTGATTTGTCGCGCACCGAATCACTAAGCGAAACTGCACTGCGATTGATGCCAGAGACGGCGAGACAGCTGTTGCCTCGATAATTGACTGGTGCGTTTCTTCTAGAGTATTCCGGATCAATTTTCGCTCAACTTCATCTACCCGCAACTACGTGTCAGCATTTTCCCGCAAAGACTGACCGTAAGTTGTATTTTTGATCGCCAATCGGCTGGGCAAACGAGCGATGCTGGTTTCAAGCTGTTGAGGGCTTAAACCTGAAATATTGTTGGGTAGTATTCTCCCAGTTTTTCAGTTTCTCAGGTTGAATACCGTGAAGGAGCAGCGTTTCTCGGAGCCATGCGAAATGCTCCATAAGGTCAGAACAGAGAACATCCGTAAGAACGGTGAGCGGCGGAGCATTTGATGGTGGTTTGAGATCAGCGTGGGTTAGCCACCAGAGCCAATGTGTCATTAGAAACGGGGACGACCCTACGGGCGCGAAGGAGCGCGCAGACTCGTGTATGGCAATTCCATAAGGCGGCGCGGCGCTCTCCTCTCGAAAAGCCTGAATTATCGCTGGGCCAAAGGCCACTCTACTTAAGGTGTTTTGGTGTGCAAGGCGCTTGGTTGCGGACAACCCTTTTGCAATCGCTTCACCGCGATAGACAGGCCCATATGCGATGCCGCCGCGAAGCAGGAAGCGATTCTGAGGAACTTTCGTGGATATGAATATCGATGCCAGATCCATCATAACCGATCGGACAACCTGCTGAATGACAATTTTATCAGAAGCAAGGATAAAAACGCCGTCATTGATCGGCAAGGTATCAACACAACTTGCGGCCGCAACCGCTTGATCAACGGCCATATGCAGACGAACTAGAGCATTTGCTGGCTTCTCAAGTGACATGGACATTAGGTGACCAGCGCCCATAAGATCGACCCAAGCGACATAAGCATTATCTGCTTGCTCGATTTGGCTGGAATCGAACCGATAACGAACCCTCTGCCGTTGCGCATAAATGCGAACTTGGTCAGTTGGGCTTGGCCCATCAGTCCCGATCTTGATCGATGCCATACAAGCTTCCAATGCCAGCCGGGGTCGAATCTTGTTATGCTACGAAGTATGACAGCTTACGGTAATGGCACAACGTACGTTTGATGAGAGGAACGTGCACGCGGCCATCGGCTAGCGTCACTTCAGCGCATACCCTACCGTGTCGTCACTCGGGCCGGCCTTTGCTTCGTAACATCTGAGTTGACGACCGCTATTTGTGACTTGGTACGCCTTGGGCCTAAACCTTGAGGTGACCCATGGCCCGCATCGGCTACGCACGCGTCAGCACACTCGACCAAGACCTCGATGGGCAACTCGATCGGCTGCGAGCCGAGGGGTGCGCCATCATCCGCGCAGAGAAGGTGTCTGGTGCCAGCCGCGACGGTCGCTCTGAACTCGCCACGGTTATCGAGTTTCTGCGACCGGGCGATGAACTGCTCGTCACCCGCCTGGATCGGTTGGGTCGGGATACCCGCGACGTTCTCAACCTCATTCACGAGTGCGAGCAGCGCGGCGCGTTCGTCACCGTGCTCGACCCACACGTGTCCACGCGCGGCGAGATGGGCCATGTCGTGCTGACGGTGCTCGGGATGGTGGCGCAGATGGAGCGGCGCTTCATCAAGGAGCGTCAGCGCGAGGGCATCGAGCGTGCCAAGGCAGCTGGCGCTTATCGTGGCGGGTGGCCCCGCCTCAACCGTCAGCACATTGTGGCCCTACGCGCCGAGGGATTGGGGCCAGCAGCCATTGCCAAGGCTGTGGGCTGCTCGCGGATGCAGGTCTATCGGATACTGTACGCCTCAACTCTCGAAGCGTGATTGCAATAGCTGCGTAGGTCAGCTTTTCGCAGCCGTCCTCCGTAAGCTGCCAATCCGCAAACGACCCTTCTCTGACCTTGGGCGACATGCGCAAGCTCTCCAAAACCGGACGTTCGCGATAGGCGGTCCCTGTCTGGTGTCCGTCGTGGCTCATGCCGTTGCACGACGGACGATGCTTCTTCTGTCGTCAGCGCGTGCGGCTCAGCGCCCAGACGAAATAAGGGCCGCCCAGCAGGCTCGCGAGGACGCCTGCGGGAATCTCGTAGGGAAACATCAGGCTTCGGCCGAGGCCGTCGGCCAACATCAGCGTGGTGGCTCCGATCGTGGCCGACACGAGAAGATGGTTCGCCGCGCGCGTGAAGCCGAGCGTTCGGGCGAGGTGCGGAGCGATTAGGCCGACGAAGCTCGACGGACCGACGACGAGCACGGCCGCGGACGTCGCGACCGCCGCAAGGCTGAGGACGGCGAGGCGCGTTCGCCCGAGCGCGAGGCCGAGCGCGCGCGCCGTGGCGGGCCCGAGCGGCAGGAGCGTCAGCGGGCGCGCCATCGAGAGTGCGAGGGGGAGCGTCGCGAGAAGGACGGCGGCCGCTGCGAGCGAGGTCGTCATGTCGGCGCGGTAGGTCGGGCCCGCCATCCATGCGAGGACATAGGCCGCCCGCGGATGGCCGCTGGCGATCACCAGCGAGACGGCCCCCGACACCAGCGTTCCCAAGGCGACGCCGGCCAGAAGCAGGCGCTCTGACGAGAAGCCTCGGCGTCCGCCGACGGAGAGAAGAGCCACGAAGGCCGCGACGGCTCCCGCCAGAGCGAAACCTAGCAAGCTTGCCGGAGCGAAGACCGGCAACACCAGGAACGCCAGCGTCACGCCGGCCGCGGCGCCCGAACTGACGCCCAGCACTTCCGGGCTCGCCATGTCGTTGCCGAGGAGGCGCTGGATCAGCGCGCCCGCCAGCGCTAGGAGCGCGCCCGTCGCGGCGGCCGCCAGCATGCGCGGCCACCGCCATTCCAGCGCCAGCGCGAGATCGAACGGCATGTCGCCCGCCGGTCCGAGCCCCGCGATGAGGATGGCCACGACGGGCAGGGCAAGGATCGTCGGCAGGACGAGCGGCCCCGGTGGACGCCCCGTGGGGGCCGGGGCCGGCGGCCTGGGCATGGCCGTGGAGGCGAGCCGCGGCAGGAGCAGGAGGATCAGGGGCGCACCGAGCATCGCGGTCAGGGTGCCGGTCGGGACCATGCCGAGGACGGGTGCGGCACCCTGCACGAGGGCATCGCTGCCCGCCAGGAGGGCGGCCCCGAACAGCGGAGCCAGCCACACGCGATCGGACGATCGCCCGGCGCCCGAAAGGCGGGCGAGATGGGGGGCGGCCAGTCCGATGAAGCCGATCACGCCGACATCGGCCGTCACGACGCCGGCAAGAACCACGGCAAGGCCCAGCGAGGCCATGCGAAACGGGGCGAGCCGGACCCCGAGCGAGCGCATGGACGCGTCTCCGAGCCCGGCCAGCGCCAGGGGGCGCGCGAGGAGGCACAGAAGAGCCGCGACCGGCAGGACCACCATCGCCAGACGCCGGGCGACCGAGCCGTCGTTCTGGAGGAGCGAACCGCTGCCCCAGACGAAGAGCGCCCGCAGATACTCGAACTGCATCAGCGCGAGGAGCGTCGCAAGGCCGGAGGCCATCAGGTTGACGACGAGCCCGGTGAGGACGACGCGAACGGGGTCGAGGCCCCGTCGAAAGTTGGGCCCCAGCACCAGGCCGCCGACGATGCCGGCGCCGAGAAGAGCCGCCCCCATGCGGCCGCCAGCGCCAAGACCCGGCAGCAGAAGGAGAGCCGTCGTGACGCCGAGCTGCGCGCCCGCCGACAGCCCGAGCGTCGCCGGCTCGGCCAGGGGATTGCGCAGGACTTCCTGAAGCACGAAGCCGGAGAGGCCGAGCGCCGCCCCCGCGAGCAAGGCGACGAGGAGGCGCGGCACGGCCGACAAGGCGAAGGCCGCCTGCGCGTAGGACGGGGCGTCGGCGTCGCGCAGGGCGGTCCACCATTGGGCGGGCGGCAGGTCCTGCGACCAGACCCAGCCGGTGAAGAGCAGGGCGAGCGCTAGGAACCCAAGGGCCGCGACGAGGCCTTGCCTCATGAGGGAGCCAAGCTGTCCGCTAGCACGGTCGCGAACCGCTCGGCGGCGGTGAGCGCACCGAACTGCCAGACCGGCGGCAGGACCGAGACACGCCCGGCGCGCACGCTCGGCAGGCTCCGCCAGAGCGCGCTTCCGGCGAGACCATCCGGCAGCCCCGGCGAGACCATGAGGAGACGGGCACCGCTACGGGCGGCGATCTCGCCGAGGCCGATCGTGGAGAAGCCCCAGGGGTTGGTCGCGCCGGAAAAGGCGTTGTCGAGACCAAGCCGCGTGAAGACGGCGTCGAACAGGCTGCCCCGGCCGTAGACGTCGGCGTGGCGCTCGTCGACGAAGTTGAGGACGAGGATCGGCCGGCGCTCCCACGCCTCCAAGCGCCTGCGCTGCGTCTCCATCGCGGCGTCGAAGCGCTCGATGACGTCGCGCCCTGCCGCCTCGCGGCCGGTCGCCGCCGCGATGGTGCGGAGCGCCTCCTGCGACCGGTCGAGCGGTCGCCGCGTCGTCCCGTAGATTTCGAGCGCGAGGGTCGGCGCGATGCGGCGAAGGCGTCCTTCGGCCGGCCCGTATCCCGAAAGGGCGAGGATGAGATCGGGCCGGATCGAGGCGAGGCGCTCAAGGCTCGGCTGGCTGCGCAGCCCGAGGTCGATCGTGCCGGGCGGCAGCGCCGGCTCGCCGACACGGCCGGCATAGAGCGCCGTTTCCGCGACGGCGACGGGCCTGACCCCAAGCGCCAGCACGAGTTCCGCCAGCGCCCAGTCGAGGACGGCGATGCGTTGCGGCGCGCCCGCGCGCGCGCCGCCTGCCCCGCATGCGGCGGCGAGGAGCGCCGCCGCCAGGACGTCGCGACGCGACGGGTTCATGCTCAGAACTTCACGTTCATCGTGGCGTAGACCATCCGCCCCTCGCCGTAATAGCACCCGACCGGCGCGATGCAGGTCGAGACGTATGTCTTGTCGAGGAGGTTGGTCGCATCGACCTTCAGCGTCACGCCCTCGTATTTCGGCGACAGGGCGCCGAAGTCGTAGCGCACGGAGGCGTCGAAGAGCGTGAAGGACGGGATATCGAACCTGTTGGCGTTGTCGCCGAAGGTCTGCCCGGTGTAGCGCAGCCCGCCGCCGAGGCCGAAGCCGTGGAGCGGGCCCTCGCCGAACGTGTAGTCGAGCCACGCGCTCGCCTGGTGTTCCGGCACAAAGGCGAGGCGATTGCCGAGCGTCGAGGCCGCCGCGGCCGAGCTGGGGTTGGCCTTCGTGATTTCGCTGTCCTGGTAGGCGTAGGATGCGATCAGCTCCAGCCCGTCCGCCAGTTCGGCCTTGCCCTCCAGTTCGAGCCCGCGGATCTCCACCTCGCCGGTCTGGACGCTGAAGCTGTAGTTCAGGGGATCGGGCGTGAGAACGTTGGTCTGCGTCAGCTGGAAGGCGGAGAGGGTGAAGAGCGCGTTGATCCCGGTCGGCTCGTATTTGAGCCCGACCTCGATCTGCTCGCCTTCCGTCGGATCGAAGGCGCTGCCGAGACGGTCCGTGCCGGCGGCCGGCTGGAACGACGTGGCGTAGCTGACATAGGGCGTGATGCCGTTGTCGAAGCTGTAGAGGAGGCCGGCACGCCCGGTCAGGGCGCTGTCGCTCTGATCGGTGGTGCGGGTGGTCGAGGTCGAGACCGTTGTGGTGTCGGTCGTCGTGTCGGCCCAGTCCTGGCGCAGGCCGCCGACGAGCGACCAGCCGCCGAACTTCACCTGGTCCTGCGCGTAGAGGCCGAGCTGGCTGCGCGTCTGGTCGATCACCGTCGCCGGCTTGGGCACCTGCGCCGTCAGGCTGTAGCCGGGGCTGAACACGTTGTAGGGGAAGGCCAGATAGCCCGGCACGCCGCGCGGGAAATTGACGTATTGGAGATTGCTCTCGGAAAAGTCCGAGCGCTCGTCGAGATAGTCGAGGCCGATTAGCGCCGTGTGCTCCAGCGGCCCCGTGTCGAAATGGACCTCGGCCTGGTTGTCGACCGTGAAGAGCTTGGCGCTTTCGGGGAAGGCCCAGGCGTAGCGGCCGAGATTGGTGGCCGAGCAGAGCGAGGTCGTGGGGAAGCAGAAGCCCTGGACGCGCTGCGAATGGGTGTCCACCTCGCCGTAGCGCAGGTTCTGGCGGATCTCGACCTGATCGGACAGCTCGTGGGCGAACTCGTAGCCCGCGAACCACTGCTCGTTCTCGAAATGATCGTATCCCGGCTGGCCGATGAAGGTGCCGCGCTCGATGAAACGGCCCGTCACCGGGTCGGGGTAGAGCGTGCCGTCGGCGGGAAGGCCCGGCGCCTGTCCGCCCCCTGGCGCGTCGATCCGCTGATACTGGCCGAGCAGCGTGAGGCTCGTCGCATCGCTCGGGCGCCACGTGAGGGAGGGTGCGACGAAGAGCTTGTTCTCCTCGACGAAGTCCGTCTCCGTGTCGGTCATCCGGCCGAGCGCCGCGATCCGCCCGAGCCACCGGCCCTCCTCGTCCAGCCGCCCGCCGAAATCGCCGGCGAGTTCCGCCCGGCTGTAGCGTCCGCCCTGGACCTGGATCTCGCGCACGCGCTCCTCGGTCGGGCGCTTGGAGACCATGTTCAGCGTGCCGCCCGGATTGCCCTGTCCGTAGAGGAGCGAAGCGGGGCCCTTCAGCACCTCGACCCGTTCCAGGCCGAACGGCTCGATGCGCGGCTGGGAATAGCCGCGCGCGCCGAAGGGCAGGCGCAGTCCGTCGAGATAGCGGCCGGGGGTGAAGCCGCGCACGGTGAGCCAGTCGTGGCGCAGATCGGAGTTGCCGTACTGCGCGATGACGCCCGGCGTATAGCGGAGCGCCTCCGTGACGGTCTGCGACCCCTGCCGCGCCATCTGGTCGGCGGTGACGACGTTGATCGCCTGCGGCGTCTCTTTCAGCGGCGTTTCGGTCTTGGTGCCGGTGGCGCTGCGCGTCGCCACGATCCCGTCGACCGGGCCGAAGGCGGACTCGCCCCCGCCGTCCACGACAACCATGTCGAGAACCACCGTGCCGTCGGCCGCGACGCCACCCGCCGCCTCGCCGGGGGCCTCGACCAGGAGCGTCCGGGGCGAGGTGAAGCGATAGGTCAGGCCGCTGCCGCTCAACAGGCGCGCGGCCGCCTCGTCCGCGCTCAAGCGCCCCGACACGGCGCCGGACGTGCCCGCGATCGGACGCGAGCCGCCGCGTACGATCTGGACGCCCGTGACCGCGGTGAAGTCGGCCAGGGCCGATAGGAGCGGCTTGGGGGGAATGCGGAACGCATAAGTTTGCGAGCCTTGAGCGAAGACGGGGACCGGACCGGTCCCGCCCACGAGCCCGCCGCACAGACCGAGCGCGACCGCCGTTGCCGACACGCCGCCCCGCAGGCACCCCCACACCGTCGTCTTCACCATCGTCTTCGAACCCCTCGACCCCAACCGGCAAAACTCGCCGTCGAAGAGGGGAACGAATAACCGGACTTAATCCCTCAAATTATCCGGGCGCCCGGTCATCGGTAGATCACGGTCGCCACGCCCGGAATCTCGGCGACGTGCAGCCCGAGTCCCGTCCGCAGGGCTTCAAGCACCGCGCCGGGATCGCGGACGCTGAAGACGCCGGACATCGTCATCGAGCGAAGCGAGGCGTCCGACACGAGGATGCGGCCCGTCTGCATGCGGGCGAGTTCGTCGACGATCCGCGACAGGGGGGCGGCGTCGAGGACCACGATCCCGCGCCGCCAGGCATGGGCCGTCTGGACATCGACGCTTCGCACGGCGCCGAGCCGCCCGCCCTCGGCCGAGACTTCCTGTCCGGCCGTGAGTTCGATGCGGCGGTCCGGCGTCGAGACACCGACGCGCCCCCGTTCCACGGACACCCCGACATGGTCCGCGTCGCCCTCGACGGCGAAGGCGGTGCCGAGAACCCGCGTCTCGACCGTGCCCGCCGAGACCTCGAAAGTCCTCGCCTCGTCGTGCCGCACGTCGAGAAAGACGCGCCCGCGCAGGAGCTCGACGCGGCGCTCCGGCCCCGCCATGTCGACCCGGATCGCCGTGTCCCCGTCCAGGAACGCGGAGGAGCCGTCGGGGAGAACGATCTCGCGCTGCTCGCCGGGACGCGTCGCATGGTCGGCCATCGCCCGGTCGATCAGACCGGCATCGCGCAAGACGCCGAGACCGAGGCCGACGGCGGCGAGGCTCGCCGCCACCGCCAGGGCGCGGAACGCCGGTTTGAGCCTCGACGGGCGGCGCGGCGTCCGGCGGTGCCACCCGTCGCCTCCCCACTGCGCGGCCGGGCCGTCCATCTCGTTCCACAGGCGCTTGGCCGCCTGGAACGCGTCATGCCGGTCGCGCCCCCCGGACAGCCAGGCGCGAAACGCGAGCCGGTCGGCGCGCGTCACATCCCCTCGGTTCATCCGCACGAACCATTCGAGCGCCTGCCGCTCGGTCTCGTCCCGCTCTTCGGTCGAAGAAGGCATCCGTCACGTTCGTTCGTGTTCAGTCCGCGCATGTCCTGCGGCGAGAACGTTTTTAAGCGGCGCCACCCTCAAAACAAGTCGCGGTTCCGGCGCCAGTCGCGGCAGAACAGAAGGGCGGACATGAGGTCCTTCTCCACCGTCGAGACCGACACGCCGAGCCGGTCGGCGATCTCGGCATAGGAGAGGCCGTCGAGCTTGGAGAGGAGAAAGGCGCGTTGCGTGCGCTCCGGCAGACCCCGCAGGGCGGCGAGGAAGTCCTGCATCGCCTCGCGGTCGGCGCAGGCGGTCTCCTGCGAGGGAGGGGCGGTCGCCACCTGCTCGGGCCGCAGGGCCGCCAGCGCGTCGCGCCTGCGCCGGTCCTGGCGGATCCGGTCGATCGCCAGGTTCTTGGCGGACTGCACCAGAAATCCGCGATCCTGCGCCGTCAGGTCGTGCTTGGCCAGATTGACGAAGGTGTCCTGAACGACGTCCTCGGCCAGGAAGGCGCAACCCGTGATCCGCCGGACGATGCGTTTGAGGCGGCTCTCCTCTTGGAGGAAGAGGGCGGCGATCGCGGATGGCTGTTTGGACATGGACGCCGCGGGCAACGGTTGGATCGACTATGCCAGGGTTTCTAATCGTGCCCGCCGAAAGCGCCAACTATTATGATTTAGAAGACCTCCAAGGCGATTGCGGCGCCTGTTCGGAGCAGGAGCGAAGCGGTGATTGCAAGACTTGATGATATGCTGTCCGGCAGCTCGGATCGGCCTGAATCGCGCGGCCATGCCACGTCCAAGTAAACTCTCCTTTTCCGAAGTCGTGGGCGTGCCACACGACCGAACTAGGGTTTGAATGCTCGAAACTCGGTGACCGCTTGTGTCCCATACCTCCGGAAAGCTGCCCGACCGCTTTCCACCCGAGTTCGCCTATCGGCGCGATCAAAGGCAAAACCCCAAAGCAGCCTTTGGTTTGCTCGCAACCGTAGATTCTCAAGGTTCAGTTCACCGATATCCGTCGCAAATTGATCAGCACCTACAGGGACGGCGTATCCATCGAGCTTTCAATGTCGGCTAGGCGGTCCCAGGCTGGTCAGGGGGGCGAGGGCTTAGGGCCAAAATTGAACCGCCCCGGGTTTGTCGGAGGCTCCAACTCTTGAGAGGATGGAGCCATGACGAAGAGAACACCGCCGTTTAGTCCCGAGGTCCGCGCCCGTGCGGTTCGGATGGTGATGGATCACCGTGATGA
>NZ_QYRN01000006.1 GCF_003583935.1 Aureimonas flava
ACCCCTTCCGGCCCGTCCCCTTGTCCACCACACGGCGCTCCAGAAACTGCGTCCGCGGCGACGAGTAGTGAACCTTCGCAACCTCCCCCAAAGGCCACGTCCCAACCATCGCCAGAACCGTCGCGCGGGGCTTGCCGGATGCGACGTGAAAAGAAGGAAGCGGCGTGTCGTCGAGGGACGGGAGCGGCGTCGAGGCCGTGGTGCGGGCGGTCGGACTCGAACCGACATATCCGTGAGGACGGCGGATTTTGAGTCCGCTGCGTCTACCAATTCCGCCACGCCCGCGACGGAGGACGCCCCGGAGGCGCCGCGATCCTCTTGCCATGAAAGCGTGAAAGCGTCCATAGCGCGATCCGGGCGCCCGCCGGCCGGGCAACGATCGAAGGCGAGACCACGATGGCGCGACTTGTCACCTTTCGGGAGCGGACCGGCTTTCGGCAGACTCTTGCGGCGGGCCTGCTCGCGGTGGGGATGGCCACGACGGTCGGGGGGGCGCTCCTGTTCCAGCACGTGGGTGGCTACATGCCCTGCGCGCTCTGCCTGGAGCAGCGCACGCCCTACTATATCGGCATACCGATCGCCCTCGTCGCGCTGGCCGTCTCGTGGTTGAAGGCCCCGGCCGTCGCGACACGTGCCCTGCTTCTCGCCGTCGGGCTCCTGATGCTGTGGGCGGCCGGGCTCGGCGTCTTCCATGCCGGGGTCGAATGGGGCTTCTGGCCGGGACCGGCCGACTGCGCGGCGGGCGGTGCGATCGACCTGTCAGGCGATCTCCTGTCGTCGATGGACGCCGTGCGGCCTCCTTCCTGCTCCGAAGCCGCGCTGCGCATTCTCGGCCTGTCGCTGGCCGGCTGGAACACGCTGATCGCCCTTGCGCTGGCCGCGCTTGCCCTACGCAGCGCGCTGGCGCGGGCGGACCGCTTCGCCTGAACCGACGCGGCCCGCCGACCGGATGCCGCGCGGGTCTTATTCGGGCTCGAGCTCGGTGTCCCAGTAGAGGTAGTCGAGCCAGCTCTCGTGCAGGAAGTTCGGCGGGAACTGTCGTCCGTTGTTGTGCAGGTCGTGCACCGTCGGCTGATAGGGCGCCTGATGCGGATGCATCCCGGCGTCGCGCGGCATCAGGCCGCCCTTCTTCAGGTTGCACGGCGAGCAGGCGGCGACGACGTTCTCCCACGTGGTCAGGCCGCCGCGCGATCGGGGGATCACGTGATCGAAGGTGAGTTCGTGCGGCGAGCCGCAATACTGGCACTGGAAGCGATCGCGCAGGAACACGTTGAAGCGCGTGAAGGCCGGATGCCGCGCCGGCTTCACGTAGGACTTCAGGCACACGACCGAGGGCAGGCGCATGGAGAAGGTCGGGCTGTGCACCGCCCGGTCGTATTCGGCCAGGATGGTCACGCGGTCGAGGAACACCGCCTTGATCGCGTCCTGCCACGACCATAGGGACAGCGGATAGTAGCTGAGGGGCCGGTAATCGGCGTTCAGGACAAGCGCCGGAGACAAGGAAGACGGCACTGCGATCGTCAAGGAGCTTCTCCTTCACGCAAGGCAGCGGCTTCGCAAGAACGGGAGCCGGTTTTGCGAAACCGTATGCTCATGCACGTTTCATATGCGTCTCCACTATCGTGGCCTATCGTGTCGCCTTTGTGAAGCCGTTGGCACCGCTGGCAAAACGCCATGCACAGGTCCCGCTACCGCGCGCTCGGTCCGGGCAGGACGGGCGGCCCTGCGACGGGGGCGGCGTCGCGGCGCAGGAGCGCGGCGTAGTAGGCCCAGAACAGGCGTGCCGCGACGGAGCGCAGCGGCGACCACGCAGTGGCCGCCAGCGCCACCGCGCGTTCCGCGGGGCGCGGCCCGAGGCCCACTCCCCGGCCGACCGCTATCCGCAGGGCAAGGTCGCCGGCGGGGAAGATGTCGGGATGACCGACCCCGAACAGGAGATGGCATTCCGCCGTCCAGCGGCCGATGCCCGGGATCGCGACCAGCGCGCGGATCGCTTCCTCGGGTGGAGCCTCGGCGACGCGGCGAAGATCGAGCTCGCCCCGGCCGATCGCCGCCGCGAGCGCGCGCACGGTGCGGGCCTTGGCGCCCGACAGGCCCGCCTGCCGGAGCGTCTCGTCGGATGCGGCGCGCAGCGCGCCGGCATCGGAAAGGTCCACGAGGGCCGCGAGGCGGCCGAGGATCGCCGCGGCACTGGCGCGCGACACCTGCTGCGCGACCACGGTGGCGACGAGCCCCGGCAGATCCGCCGAGCCCGGGCGCAGCGGCGTCGGCCCGGCCACCGCCGCCACCGGCGCGAGGCGCGGATCCAGCGCGACGAGCCGGGCCAAGCCGCGATCGACATCCTCCTGGCTGCGAATCATGCGCGCCTCCTAGGCGCCGCGCGGGGCGCGTGAGATAGGAGGGAATGGCCGCCGATCCGACCGTCTTCCGCTTCGCGCCCAGCCCCAACGGGCTGCTGCATCTCGGCCACGCCTACTCGGCGCTTCTCAATGCGGACCTCGCGCGCCAGAGGGGCGGGCGCCTCCTTCTGCGGCTGGAGGACATCGACACGGCGCGCTGCACCCCGGCGCTGGAGGCGATGCTCCGGGAGGACCTCGCCTGGCTCGGCTTCGCCCACGAGACGCCCGTGCGGCGACAATCGGCGCATTTCGCCGACTACCGCGCGGCGCTGGAGGCGCTCGCCGGGGAGGGGCTGGCCTATCCGGCCTTCATGACGCGGGGCGAGATTCGGCGCCACGCCGCCGCCTTCGAGGAGGCGGAGGGCGCACCCTGGCCGGTGGATCCGGACGGCGCGCCGATCTATCCCGCCCTCGACCGCCTGCTGCCCGAAGGGGAGCGTCGTCGCCGGATGGCGGCGGGCGAGCCCTTCGCCTGGCGGCTCGACATGCGGCGGGCGCGGGAGCGGCTCGTGGCGCCGCTCCTGTTCGCCGAAACGGGCGGCGGCGAGGCGGTGGACGTGCCGGCCGAGCCGGAGCTTTGGGGCGACGTGGTGCTGGCGCGACGCGATACACCGACGAGCTACCATCTTTCGGTGGTGGTGGACGATGCGATCCAGGGCGTCACCCATGTGGTTCGGGGGCTCGACCTCCTGCCGTCCACATCCGTCCACCGGCTGCTCCAGGCGCTTCTCGGCCTTCCCGTTCCCGTCTACCACCATCACGACCTGATCCTCGGCTCCGACGGGCAGAAGCTCTCCAAGAGCCGGGGAGACGTGTCGCTGCGCGCGCTGCGCGAGGCGGGGCTGGGGCCCGAGGACATCCGGCGCATGGTGGGCCTCAGTGGAAAAGGGCGAGCCATGCCGTGAGCGTCAGCGCGGCCAGGAGCGTCGACAGGACGATGACGCTGGCGGCCAGCCGCTCGCCGGTGCGGAAATGGGTCGCGAACAGGAAGGCGTTGACGCCGACCGGGCAGGCGGCGGCCGCCACGGCGACGCTCAGCCAGAGTGGCGGCAGGATCGCCGCGCCCACCACGAACACGACCAGCGGTTGGACCAGGAGGGCCAGGGCGGTGAGCGCCAAGGGCGCCAGCCGGTCGCCGCCGATCGGGAAGCGGACCATGGACATGCCGAGCGCGAACAGGGCCGTCGGTCCCGCCGTTCCGGCGACGAGGCGCAGGACCTCGCCGTGCGGCCCTTCCAGCGGCAGCCCGGTCCAGCGCCACAGGGCACCGGACGCGAGGCCCACCACCAGCGCGTTGCGCGACAGGTTGCGCACGACCTGGCCGACCACCCGCCGGGGGGAGAAGCTCGCGCTTTCGCCCTTGTCGCGGGCGTCGCCGAGGGCGGCGCGTTCCAGGAGCAGCGTCGAGACCAGCATCATGGTGGGAAGGTGGATCGCCAGCAGGAGCGCCAGCGCGTCCAGCCCCTCGCGCCCGAAGGCGCGCTCGATCATCGGGACGCCGACGAAGATGAGATTGGAGAAGCTGGCCGAAACGCCCGCGATCACCGCGCCGCGGCGGTCGGTGCCGCCGAAGCGCCGGCCGATCCACATGCCGGCGGCGTAGACGGGCGCGACGCCCGCGAAATACGCGACCCACAGGAACAGCGGATTGGCCTCGCCGAAATGCGCGGTCGCCACGGTGCGGAACATCAGCACCGGGACCGCCACCTTGAACACGAAACCCGACAGGGCGTCGCCGGTTGAGGCCGGGAGGTAGCCGGACTTGGCCGACAGGGTTCCCAGCGCGATCAGGAGGAAGATCGGGGCGACGACGGAGAGAACGAGCGTCATGGCATCTCGGAAGGTCGATACATGCCCCCGCTTACCCCGCGCGGGGAACCGAGGCGAGGGACGATCCGGCCGATGCGGGGGTTGACGGGCGACGCGCGACTGGTATCGCGAACGCACGCCGGGGCTCCGACCCTTCCGCCTGCGGCATTCGAAAGGACCGTGGCCTTGCGCCGGCTCTTGCCCTTCTTTCCGGCCATCTTCGTGTTTCTCTGGTCCACCGGCTTCGTCGGGGCACGCTACGCGATGCCGCATGCCGAGCCCTTCACGTTCCTGTCGATGCGCTACGCGCTGGCGCTGCTGATCCTCCTTCCGGCGGCCGCGCTGGCGCTGCGCGGCGCGGCGGGCGTGTCCGCTCCCCGCCTGGCGCACGCCGCCTTCGCTGGAAGCCTGATTCACGGACTCTATCTCGGCGGCGTGTTCTTCGCCGTGCGCCACGGCCTGCCGGCCGGCGTCGCGGCGCTGGTGGCGGGCCTCCAGCCGCTCCTCACCGCCGTCATGGCGGCGTCGCTCCTCGGCGAGCGGGTCACCGCGCGGCACTGGGCCGGGTTGGCGGTGGGGCTGTTCGGCGTCGCCCTGGTGGTGGCGCCGAAGCTCGGCCAGGCGAGCGGCTTCGGCCTCGGCCAGCTCGCGCCGGCGCTTTTCGCGGTGGCGGGCATCTCGCTCGGCACGGTCTGGCAGAAGCGGTTCGTCGGCTCGCTCGACCTTCGCGTCGGCACGGCGGCGCAGTACGTGGGGGCGCTGCTGCCGACCCTCGTGGCGGCCCATGCCTTCGAGACGATGCGGGTGGACTGGACGGGCGAGCTCGTGTTCGCGCTTCTCTGGCTCACCCTGGCGTTGTCGATCGGGGCGATCTTCCTGCTGCTCTATCTCATCCGCGAGGGCGCAGTGTCGCGCGTCGCCTCGCTCATGTATCTCGTGCCGGCGGTGACGGCGCTGCAGACGTTCGTCCTGTTCGACGAGGCGCTGACGCCGGTGCAACTCCTCGGCATGGCGCTGGCGGCAGGAGGCGTCGCGGCGGCCACGGGCGCGCTTCGCTTCGGGGGGCGCCGGCGCGAGGCATGAGGTCGCGGCGCTCGCGTTCGGGGCCGGCCGGGCCTATATCACCCGAGGCGGCGCACGCCGGAAAGAAGTCAGATGTCGACGATCTTCACCATTCTCGCCGTGATCTTCATGATCGCGGTCGCCGTGGTCCTCGTGATGGGCCTTGCCAACATGATGCGCGGCGGCCCCGGCAACACATCGCAGAAGCTGATGCGCGCGCGCGTCATGCTGCAGGCGATCGCGGTCGCCGTGATCGTGGGCGCGCTCTACTTCGCGCGCTGAACCCGCGCACGGCCGGTTTCCCCTCCGGCGCCGCGTCCTAGATGGGTTCGGCACCGGGGACACGGAAGGCTTGCGATGGTTCGGCTCACCAGGATCTACACGCGCACGGGTGACAAGGGCACCACGGCGCTCGGCAACGGCGAGCGGCGCGTGAAGAGCGATCTGCGCATCGAGGCCTACGGCACCGTGGACGAGACCAACTCGCTGATCGGCGTGGCGCGCCTTCACGCCTCGGCCGATCTCGACGCCGCCCTGTCGCGCATCCAGAACGACCTGTTCGATCTCGGCGCCGACCTGGCGACGCCCGAGGGCGACGAGCCGCCGCCCTACGAGCGGCTGGCGATCGCGGAGGCGCAGGTGGAGTGGCTGGAGCGCGAGATCGACCGGCTCAACGCAGACCTCGAGCCGCTGAACTCCTTCGTGCTGCCCGCCGGCACGCCCGCCTCGAGCCATCTCCACGTCGCGCGCGCCACCGCGCGCCGCGCCGAACGCCTGATGGTGGACCTTTCCCGGCGCGAGGGCGAGCGCGTGTCGGATCCCGCGCTCCGCTACGTGAACCGGCTTTCCGACTACCTGTTCGTCGCCGCGCGCCACGCCAACGACTCGGGACGCGGCGACGTGCTCTGGGTGCCCGGCGCGAACCGATAGACGCTGAAAACTTTGACGTAAACGTCAATGACGTGTAGCGTCCGTCGCGAAACGGTCGGAATGCGTCGCACCCGTTTGCTTGAACCCTCTCCGGCCCCTCCGTATGAAAGGGGCGGTTGAAAAGTCCGGCCCGCGGCGCGACCCGTGGGCAAGCCAGGGAAGGCCCCGATGAAGATTCTCGTCTGTGTGAAGCGTGTCGTCGACTACAACGTTAAGGTCCGCGTGAAGGCGGACGGGACGGGCGTCGAGCTCGCCAACGTGAAGATGTCGATGAACCCGTTCGACGAGATCGCGGTGGAGGAAGCCCTGCGCCTGAAGGAGCGGGGCGCGGCGACCGAGGTCGTGGCGGTCTCGGTCGGCGTGGCGCAGGCGCAGGAGACGATCCGGACCGCGCTCGCCATGGGTGCCGACCGGGGCATCCTCGTGAAGGCCGAGGGGCGGCTGGAGCCGCTCGCCGTGGCCAAGCTCCTGAAGGGCGTGGTCGAGGCCGAGAAGCCCGACCTCGTGATCCTCGGCAAGCAGGCGATCGACGACGACTGCAACCAGACCGGCCAGATGCTGGCGGGGCTGCTCGGCTGGGCGCAGGGCACCTTCGCCTCCAAGGTCGAGGTGGCGGACGGCGGCCTGTCGGTCACGCGCGAGGTGGACGGTGGGCTCCAGACGGTCGGCCTCGCGTTGCCGGCGATCGTCACCACCGACCTTCGCCTCAACGAGCCGCGCTATGCGTCGCTGCCCAACATCATGAAGGCGAAGAAGAAGCCGCTGGAGGAGCGGGACGCGTCGGAGTTCGGGGTGGACCTCGCGCCGCGCCTCGAGGTGGTGAAGGTCGCCGAGCCCAAGGGCCGTCAGGCGGGCGTCAAGGTCGGCTCGGTGGACGAGCTGGTCTCCGCGCTCAAGGGCGCTGGCCTGGTCTGAGCCGCGCGCGTCCGCGCCACCCCCGTTCCGGCCGGCTCTCCGGCCACCGTCCCGTTCCTTTCCCATTCGCGAGATTCCGTCCATGACCACGCTACTGATCGCCGAGCACGACAACGCCCATCTGTCGGGCGAGACCGCCAAGGCGCTGACGGCCGCCGCCCAGCTCGGCGCGGAGGTCCATGTGCTGGTGGCCGGCCAGGGCTCGGGCGCGGTGGCCGAGGCCGCCGCCGGGCTCCAGGGGGTCGCCAAGGTCCTGCACGCCGAGGACGCCGCCTACGGCCACCATCTCGCCGAGCCGCTGGCCGCTTTGGTGGTCGGGCTGGCGCCCGGCTACGGCGCCGTGGTGGCGCCGGCCACGGCGGCGCTCAAGAACGCACTGCCGCGCGCGGCCGCGCTTCTCGACGTGATGCAGGTGTCGGACGTGACGGCGGTCCTGGCCGCCGATACGTTCGAGCGGCCCGTCTATGCCGGCAACGCGGTGGAGACGGTGCGCTCCAACGACGCGATCAAGGTGCTGACCGTGCGCACGGCAGCCTTCGCGGCCGCCGAGGCGGGCGGCTCGGCGCCCGTGGAGAGCGTCGGCGCGGCGGCCGATCCCGGCGTGTCGCGGTTCGTCGGCGAGGAGGTCGCCCATTCGGAGCGGCCCGACCTGTCGGGCGCCAAGGTGGTGGTGTCGGGCGGCCGGGCGCTCGGCTCGCGCGAGAAGTTCGAGGAGGTCATGCTGCCGCTCGCCGACAAGCTCGGCGCGGCGGTGGGCGCCAGCCGCGCGGCGGTGGACGCGGGCTACGCGCCGAACGACTGGCAGGTCGGCCAGACCGGCAAGGTCGTGGCGCCGGACCTCTACGTCGCCTGCGGCATCTCGGGCGCCATCCAGCACCTCGCCGGCATGAAGGACTCCAAGGTCATCGTCGCCATCAACAAGGACGAGGACGCCCCGATCTTCCAGGTCGCCGACTACGGCCTCGTCGGCGACGTGTTCCAGATCGTGCCCGATCTCACGAGCAAGCTCTGACGGCGAAGGCGGGGAACCGATCATGGCCGACATTCGCACGGTGGGCGTCGTGGGCGCCGGGCAGATGGGCGCTGGCATCGCCCATGTGAGCGCCCTGGCGGGCTACGACGTCGTGCTCTACGACGTCAGCCTGGAGCTCGCGACCCGCGGCGTCGAGAAGATCGCGGCCGGGCTCGAGCGCCAGGTCGCCGGCGGCAAGATCGAAGCGGGCGCGCGCGACGCGGCGCTGGCGCGCCTCAAGCCCGCCGACGGCGTCAACGATCTGGCGCCCGCCGACCTCGTGATCGAGGCGGCGACCGAGAAGGAGGAGATCAAGCGGCGCATCTTCGCCCAGGTCTGTCCGGTGCTGCGGCCCGACGCGATCCTCGCCTCCAACACCTCCTCCATCTCGATCACGCGGCTTGCCTCGGGCACCGACCGGCCCGAGCGGTTCCTCGGCATCCACTTCATGAACCCGGTGCCGGTCATGAAGCTCGTCGAGCTGGTGCGCGGCATCGCCACCGACGACGCCGTGTTCGAGATGTCCAAGCGCTTCGTCGGCAGCCTCGACAAGACCATGACGATCTCGGAGGACTTTCCGGGCTTCATCGTCAACCGCGTGTTGATCCCGATGATCAACGAGGCGATCTACACGCTCCACGAGGGCGTCGGCTCGGTGGAATCGATCGACGCCTCCATGCGGCTCGGCGCCAACCACCCGATGGGCCCGTTCCAGCTCGCCGACTTCATCGGGCTCGACACCTGCCTGTCGATCATGCAGGTGCTGCACGACGGGCTGGCCGATTCCAAGTACCGCCCGTGCCCGCTCCTGGTGAAGTATGTCGAGGCCGGCTGGCTCGGCCGCAAGGCCAAGCGCGGCTTCTACGACTATCGCGGCGAGACCCCGGTGCCGACGCGCTGAAAGGGCCGAGACGTTGAGCGACACGACCCGCGACTCCAACGGCACGCCGCTCGCCGACGGCGACAGCGTGACCCTCGTCAAGGACCTCAAGGTGAAGGGCACCAGCGTGACCCTGAAGCGCGGCACGCTGGTGAAGAACATCCGCCTCACCGGCGACCCGGACCTCGTGGAGTGCCGGGCCGAGAAGGTGAAGGACCTCGTGCTGCGCACCGAGTTCCTGAAGAAGGCGTAAGGGGGGGGCGTCAGGCCCCGCCGCCCTTCAGCGCGTCGATGAGGCGCTGCCCGTCGGGGCTCGCCCATTCCGCCGGCCCGTTCATCGCGGCCCGGGCGCAGCCGCCCCCGTCCACCAGCAGCGTCACCGGCAGGCCGAGCGCCACGCCCTGGCGTTTCAGGTCGTTGAACACGCCCATCGTCTCGTCGCGGAAATAGGGCAGAGACCGCAGGCCCGTCTCGGCGTAGAAGCCGCGCGGCTTGGCGTCGTCGCCCGTGTCCACATTGATCGGCACCACCGCGAAGCTCTCGTCGCCCGCCTCGCGCTCCAGCGCGTCCAGCGCCGGCATCTCCGCCCGGCAGGGCGCGCACCAGGTCGCCCAGAGGTTCACCAGGAGCGACTGGCCCCGCATGGCGCCGAGCGTCGTGTCGCGACCCTCGCCGTCGCGGAAGGCGAGCGCGGAGACGTCGAACGGGGTCTCCAGCGGACGCATCGCGGCCACCTCGCCCTGCGCCGCCGCGTCCAGCGCCGAGGCCAGGGCGGGCGCGGCCGGGCAGGACGCCACCGTTTCGTTGCCAGAGCGCGTTTCCATCACGTATACGCCGAGGGCCCCGGCGAGCAGTCCGCCGGCGAGTGCGAGGCTCAGGATCCGCTTCGTGCCCCACGGCCGGGGTGCGGGGGACGGGGTCGGCTTCGGGTCGGACATCGGCAGGAAAGGCCTTTTCGTGGACAAGACGACGAGCAACGAGATGTGGGGCGGACGCTTCGCCTCCGGCCCCAGCGCGATCATGGAAGCGATCAACGCCTCGATCGACTTCGACAAGCGCCTTTACCGGGAAGACATCGCCGGGTCGATCGCCCATGCCGAGATGCTGGGACGGCAGGGCATCATCTCGACCGCCGACGCGGCGGAAATCAGGCAGGGGCTCGAGACGATCCGCACCGAGATCACGGAGGGACGCTTCGCCTTCTCGAAGGCGCGCGAGGACATCCACATGAACGTGGAGGCGCGGCTCGCCGAACTCATCGGTCCGGCCGCCGGGCGCCTGCACACCGCGCGCTCGCGCAACGATCAGGTGGCCGTGGACTTCCGCCTCTTCGTGAAGCGCGCCGCCGAGGACCTCGACCGTGCGCTGCGCGCCCTGCAGGAGGCGCTGCTCGCGCGCGCCGAGGAGCACGCGGCCACCGTGATGCCGGGCTTCACCCATCTCCAGGCGGCCCAGCCGGTCACCTTCGGCCACCATTGCCTCGCCTATGTCGAGATGGCGGGCCGCGACCGGGGCCGGGTGCGGGACGCGATCCGGCGCATGGACGAATCGCCGCTCGGCGCCGCCGCGCTCGCCGGCACCGGCTTCCCGATCGACCGGCACGCGACGGCCGAGGCGCTCGGGTTCCGCGAGCCGACGCGCAACTCGCTGGATTCGGTCTCCGACCGCGACTACGCGCTGGAGTTCCTGTCCGCGGCGGCGATCTGCGCCACGCACCTGTCGCGGCTCGCCGAGGAGATCGTGATCTGGTCGACGCCGCAGTTCGACTTCGTGCGCCTGTCGGACGCCTTCTCCACCGGCTCCTCGATCATGCCGCAGAAGAAGAACCCGGACGCCGCCGAGCTGGTGCGCGCCAAGACCGGCCGCATCGCCGGTTCGCTGGTGGCGCTGCTGACCATCATGAAGGGCCTGCCGCTCAGCTATTCCAAGGACATGCAGGAGGACAAGGAGCAGGTCTTCGACGCGATCGACAGCCTGGCCCTGGCGCTGGCCGCCATGACCGGCATGGTGAGCGATCTCCAGGTGAACGCCGCCAAGATGCGGGCGGCGGCGGGCGCCGGCTTCTCCACCGCCACGGACCTCGCCGACTGGCTGGTGCGCGAGCTCGGCCTGCCCTTCCGCGAGGCCCATCACGTGACGGGCCGCGTCGTGGCGCTGGCCGAGGAACGGCGCGTCGCCCTGGAGGACCTGCCGCTCGCCGATCTCCGCTCGATCGAGGCGCGGATCGGGCAGGAGATCTACTCGGTGCTGTCGGTGGACGCTTCCGTTGCCTCCCGCACGAGCTTCGGCGGCACGGCGCCGGACGGGGTCCGCGCGCAGGCGGCGGCTTGGCGCGAGCGGCTGGCGTCGGAAGGCTAGTGATCCCGGCGCGGACGCGGTAAGCACGAGAAGCGGGCCGCGCGCCCGCGCGGATGGACGACGGGATGCCGGGCGGAATGACGAAACCAGCTTTTGCGATCTGCCTCGGCCTCGTGGCCGCCCTGGCGCTTTCGGGCTGCGGGCGCAAGACGGTGCCCGTGGCCAAGCTGCCCGACGGGCAGGTCTCGCGCGCCGTGGTGCCGGACGCGACGGGCACGGCCCGCCTGCCTAAGGTCGCCCCGCTCGCCACCGACCGTTCGGTGCTGCCGACCGAGGTCACCACCAATCCCAACGCCGAGAAGAAGCGTTTCCTTCTCGACGGCCTCCTGAACTAGCGTACCGGTACGGCTCATGAACCACTTCGAGTATCGGGACGGCATCCTGCATGCCGAAGACGTGGACCTGCGCGCGATCGCGGCCGAGGTCGGCACGCCGTTCTACTGCTATTCCACCGCGACGCTGACGCGGCACTACCGCGTCTTCGCGGACGCCTTCGCCGATATCGACGCCACGGTCTGCTACGCCATGAAGGCGAACTCCAACCAGGCGGTGCTGCGGACGCTGGCCTCGCTCGGCGCGGGGGCGGACGTCGTGTCCGGGGGCGAGCTGGCGCGCGCCCTTGCGGCCGACGTCCCGGCCGAGAAGATCATGTTCTCCGGCGTCGGCAAGACGGCGGCCGAGATCGACGCCGGGCTCGATGCCGGCATCTTCTGCTTCAACGTCGAGTCCGAGCCCGAGCTGCATGCGATCTCGCAGCGCGCCGCCGCGTCCGGACGCACGGCGCACGTCTCGTTCCGGATCAACCCGGACGTCGACGCGCGCACCCACGCCAAGATCTCGACCGGCAAGAAGTCCGACAAGTTCGGCATCGCCTTCGAGCGCGCCGAGGCGGTCTACGACCTCGCGGCCCGGCTGCCGGGGATCGCGGTGTCGGGCATCGACATGCATATCGGCTCGCAGATCGTCGACCTCGAGCCCTTCGACCTCGCCTTCGCCCGGCTCGCCGAGCTGGTGCGGCGCCTGCGCGCGCGCGGCCACGCGATCAGCCACATCGACCTCGGCGGCGGCCTCGGCGTGCCCTATCGCAACTCCAACGAACTGCCCCCCGGCCCGCCGGCCTATGCCGAGATCGTGAAGCGCCACGTGCGCGACCTCGGCGCGCGGGTGGTGTTCGAGCCGGGCCGCCTGATCGCGGCCAACGCGGGCATCCTCGTCACTTCGGTCATCTACCGGAAGGAGGAGGCGGGCCGCACCTTCCTGATCGTGGACGCGGCGATGAACGACCTGATCCGCCCGACGCTCTACGAGGCGTGGCACGAGATCCGCCCCGTGGTGGAGCCGGCGGGCGATGCCGACTTCGTGACCGCCGACGTGGTCGGTCCGGTCTGCGAGAGCGGAGACTTCCTGGCCAAGGACCGGTCGCTGCCACCGGCCGAGGCCGGCGATCTCCTAGCCGTCGCCTCGGCGGGAGCCTACGGCGCCGTGCAGTCCGGCACCTACAATTCGCGGCCGTTGGTCCCCGAGGTGCTGGTGCGCGACGATGCCTATGCGGTGGTGCGCCCGCGCCCGCCGATCGAGGACCTGATCGCGCTCGACCGCCTGCCGCCCTGGCTGTGAGCGGGTGCCGGCGCGGCATCACGCCCGCGTCAGCGCCTCGCCTTCGCCTCAAAAGCTGTTAGTCTGTCCCGAGACAGAAGGGCGCCCGGCCATGTCATCGCTTGCCGGCGTCCGCATGCGATGAGGCGCGGATCCGAGCCGGCGGCGGCCCGGCCCGCCCATTCCGAAAGCGGCTTCATGGGTCCTGAAACCTCCGGCTTCGACATGGCCCGCACCGCCTCCGTGCGCGGCGCGGCGTCTGCCGCGATCCTCGCCGAGCGCGCCTGGCCGACGCTGGTGCGGCTGGCGGCGCTGGTCGGGGCCTTCCTGATTCTCGCCTGGTTCGGCGTCTTCGCCGCCGTGCCCGACTGGCTGCGCATCGGTCTTCTCGGCGTGCTCGGTCTCGGCGCGCTGGCCGCCCTGTGGGGCGCGCGCCGCGTCCGCCTGCCGACGCGGGCGGAGGTCGCCCGTCGCGTCGAGGCCGACAGCGCGCTCGACCACCAGCCGCTCCAGGCGCAGGAGGATCGGGTGCCGGCCGGCGACGACTTCGCCGCCGCGCTCTGGCACGAGCATCAGCGCCGCATGGCCGAGCGCCTGCGCGCCCTGCGCTCCACGGGCCCGCGCACGCGCACCTATGCGATCGATCCCTACGGCCTGCGGGCCATGGTGGCGCTCCTGGTCGTCACCGGCTTCGCCTTCTCCTTCGGTCCGCTCGGCGGGCGCGTCGCCGACGCGCTGGCGCCGCTCCACACGGAGCTCGCGGCCGGCGTGCGCGTCGACGCCTGGGCGACGCCACCCGGCTATACCGGCCGCGCGCCGATTCTCCTGGCCGCCGACACGAGTGCGGAGGGTCCGATCGAGGTGCCGGAGGGCACGGTGCTCTCGCTGCGCGTCTCCGACCGGCGCGGCACCGAGGCGACCTTCCGGCCCGAGGGCGGGGAGGCGGCGCCGATCGCCCCGGTGGTGCCCGAAGGGCAGGCGCCCGACACGGCCGAGACGGCGGAGGCGCCCGTCGCCGGCGAATACGAGCTGCCCCTGCGCGAGAGCGGAACGGCCCGCATCGCCGGAACCTTCCGCGACCTCGGCGCCTGGCGCTTCACGGTCACGCCGGACACGCCGCCGACCGTCGCCTTCCGCGGCGAGCCGAAGCCGGGGCGCAACGGCTCGCTCGACCTCGCCTTCGCGGTGAGCGACGACTACGGCGTGGCGGCCGGCGAGGCCAAGCTCGCCACGCGCGAGCCCGTGGCTCCGGGCGCGCGTCCGCTGATCGCTCCGCCCGAGCCTTCGCTGTCCCTGCCGCGCCGGCGCGTGGGCGAGGCGGAGGGGCGCACCAGCCTCGCGCTCACCGACAGTCCCTATGCCGGTACGCGCGCCGCCCTGACGCTGACGGTGCGCGACGACGGGGGGCAGGCCGGCGAGACGCCGCCGCTCGAGGTGACGCTTCCCGAGCGGCGCTTCACCGACCCGATGGCGCGCGCCGTAGTGGAGCAGCGCCGCATCCTGGCGCTGGACGCCAACGCCGCGCCGCGCGTCGTCTCCATGCTGGACGCGATCACCCTGCGCGGCGACGAGTTCATCGCCAATCCGGCGCACTACCTCGCGCTTCGCGCCGTGCGCGAGCGCATCGCCCACGCGCCCGACGACGAGACGCTGGTCTCGGCGGTCGACTTCCTGTGGCAGATCGCGCTCGGCATCGAGGACGGCGACCTCGGCGCTTCCGAGCGCAAGCTGCGCGATCTTCAGGAGCAGCTGTCCCAGGCGCTCGAGAACGGTGCGAGCGACGAGGAGATCGCCCAGCTCATGCAGGAGCTGCGCCAGGCCATGCAGGAATACATGCAGGCCATGGCCGAGGCGATGCGCAACATGCCGCCGCAGAGCCTGTCGCAGATGGGCGAGAGCCAGGAGATCCGCCCGCAGGACCTCGACCGCATGCTCGACCGGATCGAGGATCTGGCGCGGTCCGGCTCCAAGGACGCCGCCCAGCAGCTCCTGTCTGAGCTGCGCGAGATGATGGACAGCCTCCAGGCCATGCGGCCCAACCAGGGGCAGCAGCAGTCCGGCCAGCAGAGCCCGATGCAGCAGCAGATGAACCAGCTCGGCGAGATGCTGCAGCGCCAGCAGAAGCTGATGGACGAGACCTTCGAGCTCGGTCGCCAGCAGATGCGGCGGCAGATGGAGAACGAGCGCGGCGGCGAGCCCGGCCAGCAGGGTCGGCAAGGTCAGGAGGGCCAGCAGGGCCAGCAGGGCCAGCGCCCGCCGATGACGGAGGAGGAGCTGCGCGCCCTGCAGGAACGCCTCCAGGCCGAGCAGGGCCAGCTCCAGAAGGACCTTCAGGCGCTGCGCGAAGCGATGGAGGGGCAGGGCCTCCAGCCGAGCGAGGACCTTGGGCAGGCCGGCGAATCGATGGGCCGGGCCGAAGGCGCGATCGGCCAGGGCGACGACGGCGAGGCGGTGGGCCAGCAGGGCGACGCGATGAGCGCGCTGCGGCGCGGAGCGCAGGACGCCATGAACCAGATGCAGGCCATGCAGGGGCAGGGCGAAGGGCAGCAGCCCGGCCAGGGCATGCAGCCCGGCGGTCCAGGCCGCTACGGCGAGGGGCCGGGGCAGCAACGTTCGGGCCGCGACCCCCTGGGCCGCGAGCGCCAGACGCAAGGGCCCGACTTCGGCCAGGACGTCGGCGTGCCCGACGAGATCGACATCCAGCGCGCGCGCCGCATCCTGGACCAGATCCGCGACCGGCTTGGACGTCCGCTCTCGCCCGAGCAGGAGCGGCAGTATCTGGAGCGCCTGCTTCGCACGCCCTGAGCCGGGCGGGCCGGCTTGGCACGGCGGGCCGGCGCACGTAGAACGCGGCCATCCCCGTACGGAGCCGCGCCATGGCCGACTGGAACCCCGCCCTCTACACCCGCTTCGAGGACGAGCGCACGCGCCCGGCCCGCGACCTCCTCGCCCGCTGCCGGATCGGCGAGGGGGCAGGCGCGGGGCTGCGGATCGCCGACCTCGGCTGCGGGCCCGGCAATTCCACGGCGCTGCTGGCGGAGCGGTTTCCCGAGGCCGAGATCATCGGCTTCGACACGTCCGATGCGATGCTGGAGGCCGCGCGGGCACGCCTGCCGGACGCACGCTTCGAGCGCGCCGACATCGCCGCCTTCGCGCCGGACACCCCGTTCGATCTCGTGTTCTCCAACGCGGCCCTGCAATGGGTGCGCGGCCATGCCCGGCTGGTCCCCGCCCTGTTCGCCCACGTGCGGGCCGGCGGCCTCCTGGCCGTGCAGATCCCGGACAATCTCGCCGACCCGTCGCAGGTCGCCATGCGCGACATCGCCGGCGAGGCGCCCTTCGCCTCCGCGCTGGGCGGGATGGACGAGGCGCGCGAGGCGATCGCTCCGCGCGAGACGTACTACGACTGGCTGGCGGGGGCGGCGTCCGAGCTGGACGTCTGGACCACGATCTACAACCATCCGATGGGATCGCCGCAGGCCATCACCGACTGGTTCGCCTCGACCGGCCTGAAGCCGTTCGTGGACCCACTGGACGAGGCGGGGCGGGCGCGGTTTCGCGCGCGCTACACGCAGGAAATGGACCGGCGCTACCCGGCGCGCGCGGACGGCCGGCGGCTCCTGGCCTTTCCGCGCCTGTTCTTCGTCGCCCGCCGGGCCTGACGGCTCAGCCGTAGCGGCGCATCGGCGCGGCGGCGTGGCGGCAGGCCGGCAGGCCGGCGAGCGCCTGCGCCACGCGCTGGCGGATCTCGGCGATGGTGAAGGGCTTCTCCACGACGCCGAGGATGAAGGCCGACAGGTCTTCCGCCGCTTCCCGCTGCTCGGCATAGCCGGTCATCAGGAGGATCGGCAGGTCGGGAAACGTCGCGTGCGCGGCATGGGCGAGTTCGATCCCCGTCATGCCGGGCATGCGGATGTCGGACAGCAGCAGGTCGAACGCGCCGTTCTCCTCGGCCAGGACGTCGACCGCCATCTCGCCGTCCTCGGCCACCAGCACCTCATGGCCCTCCAGCCGCAGGGCGCGCGCCACCAGAAGCCGGATGCCGGTATCGTCCTCGGCGATCAAGATTCGGGCCATGGCGATCTGCTCCTCGCACGCGCCGGCACGTGCCGGCCGGACGGGGCAAGGCCCGGTCCGTGGCACGGAGTATGCCCGCCCATCCTTGTCCGAACCCTTACCGAACAGGGCTAACCGTTGGTGAAGGGCCGCCGACCTCAGCCCTTGAACTCGACCGTCGTCCTGGCCGGCTGGACGAGCCGGGCGAGCGCCTCGGCGTCCCAGTTGGTCAGGCGGACGCAGCCGTGGCTGCCGCTCTTGCCGATCTGCGAGGGTTCGGGTGCGCCGTGGATGCCGTAGGTCGGCTTCGACAGGTCGATCCACATCGAACCGACGGGACCGTTCGGTCCGGCCGGGATCGTCAGCTTCTTCCGGTTCTTGCCCTGCTGGAAGTTCTTGTCCGGATCGTACTCGTAGGTCGGATCGGGCGCGCTGCCGTTGACCTTCATCGTGCCGCTCGGCGAGGGCGTATCGTCGGAGCCGATCGTGGCAGGGGCCGACATGAGGACGCGGTCGTCGGCGTCGAGGGCGAAGAGCTCGCCCTTCGACTTGTCGACCACGATGCGATCGACCTTGCCTTCGGGCGCCGCACCGGGGTCGGCGACGAGAATCCGGGTATCGGTGGAGTTGAAGTCGGCGCCGGGGTTCAGGGCGAGAAGCAGCTTCTCGTCCATGTGGAACCGCTCGGCGAGCATTTCCGCGGGACCGCGGTAGCAGAGGCAGTCGAGCTTCGCCATCGCGCCGTAGTCCGACGGGATGTCCGAGACGTAGCGCTGGTCGATGTCCTCGCGCGTCAGCTGGTAGGTCCTGACCGCCGGTCCGCCGTCCCGCGACAGCGCCTTCCAGAGCGCCTCGTCCACCACGCCGTCGACGCTCATGTCGTGCGCTTCCTCGTAGGCGCGGATCGCCTTTTCGGTGTTGCCGCCCGAACGGCCGTCGATGACGCCCGGCGAAGCATGGGCGCGATCGAGAAGCACCTGGACGCGGATCATGAACGGGTCCGGCGCGTCCTCCGGCTCCTCCTCGCTCGTCGGCTCGGCTGCCGCAGCCGCAGCCTCCGTGTCCGCGGGCGGGGCGGGTTCGTCGCCGTCCTCGACCGGCGCGGCGGCGTCGTCTCCGGCCGGCTGGTCGCCCGGGTTCTCGGCGGCGGCTTCGGCGGCTCGGTTGCGGGCGGTCCAGTCTTCGAAGCTCGCCGAATTGATCGCGCCTTCCGAGAGATCGGGCGCCGGAGGCGCTGCCAGCGCGCTCTCGCCCATCGCCAGGACCAGGGCGAGGGTGATCCATGACGGCTTGGGCATTGGCGTCGTCTCCTGATCCGATCGGAGGCGACAACGCGTCAGCGACGCTGCGGCTCCACGCGCGAAGGCGCGCAGAACCGTAAATGTCGCAGGGCCGCGTTCAGTCCACGACCCGTCCCACGAAAGGCAGTTCGCGGAACGCGTGGCCGACATCCATGCCGTAGCCGACCACGAACACGTCCGGGCACTCGAAGCCGACGTGATCGGCCTCGATGGCGGCCGCGCGCTTCATGCGCTTGTCGAGGAGCACGGCGATCTCGGCGCCGGTGGCGCCGCGCGCCAGCATCAGGTCGCGCGCGAAGAGGAGCGTGCGGCCCGATTCGAGGATGTCGTCGACGAGGAGCACCTTGCGGCCCGAGATCGCCCCTTCCACGTCACGCACGATGCGCACGTCGCCGCCCACCGTTCCCGCGCCGTAGGACGAGAGCGAGATGAACTCCATTTCGGGCGCGACACCGTGGCGATGCAGGGCGCGGATCAGGTCGGCCGCGAACACGAAGGACCCCTTGAGGACCGCCACCACGAGGAGGTTCTCCGGCTGCCGGGCGGCGATCTCGGCCGCCATGCGATCCACCTCGCGCGCGATGGTCTCCTCCGAGAACAGGACCTCGAGCGCGCGCCCGCGAACCGCGATCATCGGAGCACCGGGGCGGCCGCGACGCGCACCGCCGGCTCGCCGGCGCCATGCCTCTCCGCCTCGGCGGGCGACAGGGCGAAGACGGCGAGCGCCGCGAGGGCGAGGCCGGCCGGAACGGCGAGGCGCGCTAGGCGGGGGGCCGTGGGAGCGAGGGCCGCCGCCGCGTCCAGCGCGGCGCCCCAGCGCGGCGCCGAGGCGGCGGGCGCCGGACGCGGGCCGGCGCCCGCGGTGCGCGAGACGACGCGCGCCTCGCCCTCGATCACGAGTTCGCGCGCGCCGCGCCAGTCGTGGCGCCGCCGGCTGAGCCGGCCATGAGGGTGGTTCGGCTCCATGCCGGCCTCCTACCGATCGATGCATCGCGGCGCTCGGCGCGCGAAGGTCAGGATTCGGTAAGCTCTTATGGTTAACGGAAGCTTGTGAGGCACGACGGCGGCCCGAATGCAGCCGGATTGATGGATCAGGGACGGGTGACGACGCCGCCGGGCGTCGCAAGGCAGGGAGGCCGGTGCGGCTTGATACGGTTCGAGAACGTGGGCCTGCGTTACGACATGGGGCCGGAAGTCCTGCGCGACCTGACCTTCGAGATCCGGTCGAAGTCCTTCCAGTTCCTCACCGGGCCGTCCGGCGCGGGCAAGACCAGCCTCCTGCGCATGCTCTTTCTCGCGCTGAAGCCCACGCGCGGCCTCATCACGGTGCTCGGCAAGGACGCCTCGACCCTCAAGCGCACCGACCTTCCGGCGATCCGCCGGCGCATCGGCGTGGTGTTCCAGGACTTCCGCCTGCTGGACCATCTGACCACCTACGAGAACGTCGCGCTGCCGTTGCGCGTGCGCGGGCGCGAGGAGGCGAGCTATCGGCGGGACGTGGTGGACCTCATCAAGTGGGTGGGTCTCGGCGAGCGGCTCGACGCCTCGCCCGTCGTCTTGTCGGGCGGCGAGAAGCAGCGCGCGGCGATCGCGCGCGCGCTGATCGACCGGCCGGACATCCTCCTGGCGGACGAGCCGACCGGCAATGTCGACCCGCCGCTCGCGCGCCGCCTCCTGCGCCTGTTCATGGAGCTCAACCGCACCGGAACCGCCGTGGTGATCGCCACGCACGACCTCGGCCTGATGGACCAGATCGAGGCGCGCCGCCTGATCCTCGCCGACGGGCGGCTCCAGATCTATGACTGATCCCCGCGCCCTCCTGTCACGATGGCGCTCGCGCGGGCAGGCGCGGGCGAACCCGATCGTGCCGCCCGGCAACGTGGCGGGGCGCGCGCTGCTCACCGTGATCGCCATCATGACCTTCCTGGCCAGCCTGACGCTCGGGGCGGTGACGCTGGTGGCCGACACGGCGGCCGACTGGCAGAGCGAGATCGCCCGCGAGGTGACGGTGCAGGTGCGCCCCGACGAGGGGCTGGACATGGCCGCCGCGCTGGACACGATCCGCGCCACCGTGCTCGCGGTGCCCGGCGTGGTCTCGGCCGTGCCGCTGGACGACGCGGCCACCGGGCGGCTCCTGGAGCCCTGGCTCGGCGAGGGGCTCGACCTCGACGAGCTTCCGGTGCCGCGCCTCGTGATCGTCGGAATCGACGAAGGCCGGCCGCCCGACTTCGCGCGGCTGCGCGATGCCGTGCGCGCCGCCGTGCCGCAGGCGAGCCTCGACGACCACCGCGCCTGGGTGTCGCGGCTCGTCTCCATGGCCCACGCGACGGTGCTGATCGGCATCGCGATCCTGGCGCTGGTGATGATCGCCACCGTCCTCACCGTGGTGTTCGCCACGCGCGGGGCGATGACGGGCAACCGGCACATCATCGAGGTGCTGCATTTCGTGGGCGCGCGCAGCGGTTTCATCGCGGGCGAGTTCCAGCGCCACTTCCTGAAGCTCGGGCTGATCGGCGCCTTCGCCGGCGGCGCCTGCGCCTTTCTCGTGTTCCTGCTCGTCGGGCAGTGGACGCGCGCCAACCAGGCGACGCCGGAGGCCGACCAGATCAGCGCCCTGTTCGGCTCCTTCGCCATCGGCTGGTGGGGCTATGCGGGCACCGCGGCGCTGGTGATCTCTATCGGCGTCTTGACCGCGCTGACCTCTCGCATCACGGTCACTAGCCAATTGGCCGCGATCGACATGCTGTCGCCGGTGGACGGATGAGAATGACTTGCAGCGGCCGGCTCGACGGCGGGAGGGCGCGGTGACGGCGCGGCAGGGGAGGCGCGGGCACTGGCCGCGTCGGTCGGCCTGGCTGGCGCTGTTCGTGGTGCTGGCGGGCGGCGCCTATCTGGTGGGCGGCTTCGCGCGCTTCGCCAGCGACGTCGCGGCGCTGTCCGCCCCGCCCGTCACGGCCCATGCCGACGGCATCGTGGTGCTGACGGGCGGCGAGCAGCGGCTGCGCAAGGCGATCGGGCTCCTGCGCGAGGGCCAGGGCCGGCGGCTCCTCATCAGCGGCGTGAACCGGGGCACCAGCGCCGCCGCCATCGCGCGCGCGACGGACACGGAGATGGCGCTGATCGACTGCTGCGTCGACCTCGACTACGAGGCGATGGACACGATCGGCAACGCCGAGGCGACCGCCCAGTGGGCCAAGGAACACGGGTTCGAACGCCTGCTCCTCGTCACCAGCGACTACCACATCCCCCGCTCGCTCCTGGAGATGGGCGGCGTCGCCGACGCGCCGGCGATCGTTCCCTATCCCGTCTCGCCCGAGAAGCTCTGGCGGCGCGACGGCTGGCCGACGCGGCTCGGCCTGCGCCTCCTGGTGACGGAATACGCCAAGGTCCTGGCGGTCAAGGCACGGCTCTCGACCGGGCTGGACCTGGCGGCGCTGGGGGGCGCGCACCACCGCGTCGCGGGCCGGTCGGAATAGGCGCGGGCGCGTCGCGTCGCCACCGGGGCGGGCGATCGCGCCGCCCGTTCTCGCGCGGCGCCGCGCTTGCGCCTTTCCCTTCCGCGCGCAGGCCCGTATGAGGAAGCGCCCGCCCGAAGGGCCGCCTTGTGTTCGAGCCGCTCGACCGATGATCCTGTTTCGCTCCGTCCTGTTCCAGATCCTGTTCTACGCCCACCTGATCGGGCAGCTTCTCGTGCACCTGCCGGTGTTCTTCCTGCTGCCGGAGGCGCGGCGCTGGCGCATCGTCAAGGGCTGGGCGCGCAACAGCCTCTGGCTGCTGCGCACGGTGGCGGGGACCGGCTCGCGTGTCGAGGACGCGGCGATGATGCCCGCCGGATCCTGCATCGTGGCCGCCAAGCACCAGTCCTTCTGGGACGTCATCGCGCTTCTCCTCGTGGTGGAACGGCCGGCCTTCATCCTGAAGAAGGAACTGATGGGCATCCCGGTCTTCGGCTGGTACGCGCGCACCATGGGCATGATCCCGGTGGATCGCTCGCGGCGCGCCGCGGTGCTGCCCTCGCTCCTGGCCGGCGCGCGCAAGGCGGTGTCGGAGGGGCGGCAGATCGTGATCTACCCGGAGGGCACGCGCTCGGCGCCGGGCACCGCGCCGAACTACCGCCCAGGGATCCACTTCCTGTACGCCGAGCTCGGCATTCCGGCCGTGCCGGTGGCGCTGAATTCCGGTCTGTTCTGGCCGCGCCAGGCGGTGCGCCGCGAGCCCGGCACGATCCGCGCGCAGTTCCTGGAGCCGATCCCGCCCGGCCTGAACCGCGAGACCTTCATCGCCGCCCTGCGCGACCGGATCGAGGAGCGTTCGCTGGATCTCGTCAGATCCGCCTATGCCGAGCGGCCCGACCTGCCCGTGAGCCCGCTGGTCGCCCGGCTCCTGGCCGATCCCGACCCGCATCCGGTGGAACAGGAACGCGCGCCCGAGGGCACGCAGGGGCTCTGACGCTTCAGAGCCGCGCCGCCACGCTCTCCAGCCAGCGGTCGTTGAGGCCGAGACGCTGGATTTCCTCCAGGGCCGACAGCACGTAGTCCCGGTTGGCACCCGACTGCCCGTGCGAGCGCGCGACCAGCGCGGCCGCCATGTCCACCGACAGCCGCCCCGCATACTGCGCGTGCCCCCGGTCCACCACGTAGGCCAGCGCGCGCACCGGGCGCCCGTCCAGGAGACGCACGGGCAGCCTCGTCTCCAGGTAGACGTTGGTCACCAGCTCGCGCTCCCGCAGGTAGGCGACCGTCGCCTCCGCCCGGTCGGCGCGCACGCGGAACGCCATGCCGACGCACGAGCCGCCCCGGTCGAGCCCGAACACGAGCCCCGGCCTCTCGGGCGTGCCCCGATGTACGTGGGAGTAGATGCACAGCGAGCGGTGGAAGCCGGCGAGGCGGGCGCGGGCGCGCTCCTCGTATTCGAAGCCCGGCCGCCAGATCAGCGAGCCGTAGGCGAAGACCCACAAATCGTCCATCACTCTTGCCATTCCCGTCTCCGGCGCTTCATGAAGGCGCCGGTTCGGCTGCGCAGAAAGGATGCCCGGATGGCAAGGTCAAGGGCGGAAGGGGAAACGGGCCGTCGCTCCGCGGCGGGTCGCGTCTTCGCGGGCGTCGCGATCGTGGTCCTGGTGCTGGCGGCGGCGCTGACCGGCGTCTGGTACTATCTGGCGGGCGAGCTCGACCGGCGCGTCGCATCGTTCCTGGACGCGTCGGCGGGCGGAGGCACCACCATCGCCTGCGACGGGCGCGAGGTGTTCGGCTATCCGTTCCGCATCGGCCTGTCCTGCGACACCGTGGGCGTCGATGCGCCCGGGAACGGCATCCGGCTTTCGGCGGGCACGCTGCGCACGGCGGCCCAGCTCTACCAGCCGTCCCATATCGTCGCCGAACTCGGCGGCCCCTTGCGCGCCGACCTGCCGGACCTGCCGCCGCTGGAGATGGGCTGGGATCTCGCCCAGGCCTCCACCAGCCTCTGGAGCGAGGGCATGGAGCGCGTGTCGATCGCGGTGGACGGACCCGTCCTGTCGCTCGTCGGCGACGACGGCGCGCTCGCCCCGCTCGCGCGCTCCACGCGGCTCGAGACCCATGCGCGGCAGAACGGGGCGGGGCTCGACTTCGCCTTGTCGGACGCGGGCGTGATCGCCGCCGTGCCGGGCATCGGGACCCTGCCGTCCTTCGACCTGTCGGCAGACCTCACGGTGGACGGCGCGGCGGCCTGGCTGCGCGACGGCGTGCCGGGTGGGCAGGTCGGGCCGGCGCTGCGCGGCGAGGCGGGACTGATCCGCACGCTGCGCCTCGCTTCGGCGGCGGGCGCGAGCGTCGACGTGTCGGGCCCTTTCCGGGTTTCGGAAACGGGAGAGATCTCGGGCGACTTCCGTCTCGGCGTCCAGAACCCGCAGGCGATCGCCGCGCTCGTCGCGGCCCTCGTCCCCGGCAGCGCCGGCATCGCCTCGACGATCGCCGGCGGCATCGGCCTCGTGGGGCGCCAGGAGAACGGCCGGACCGTGCTCGACGTCGCGGTGCGCGACGGCGAGGCCCGGCTCGGCTTCATCCCGCTCGGGCGGCTGCCGCGGATCTGACGCCTATTCGCCGGGCGCGCCCTCGTTCCAGGGGTCGCGTCGCGGCTTGAGGCGGCCGAAATTGGCCTCCTCCGTGTCCTGCCCCGCCTGCACGATGGAGCGCCGGATGGCGCGGGTGCGGGTGAAGAGGTCGAACAGCGCGTCGCCGTCCCCCCAGCGGATGGCGCGCTGGAGCGAGGCGAGGTCCTCCGAGAAGCGGGCCAGCATCTCGAGGACCGCGTCGCGATTGGTCAGGAAGATGTCGCGCCACATGGTCGGGTCGGAGGCGGCGATGCGCGTGAAGTCGCGAAAGCCCGAGGCCGAGAACTTGATGACCTCGGACTGCGTCACCGTCTCCAGATCGGCGGCCGTGCCCACGATGTTGTAGGCGATGAGGTGCGGCACGTGGCTGACGATGGCGAGCACGAGGTCGTGGTGCTCGGGCGTCATCACCTCCACCATCGCGCCGGTGGCGAGCCACAGGGCGCGTAGGCGCTCGGTCGCCGCCTCGTCCGTGTCGGGCAGCGGGGTGAGGATCGTCCAACGGTTCTCGAAGAGCTCCAGGAAGCCGGCATCCGGCCCGGACTGCTCCGTGCCGGCGATCGGGTGGCCCGGCACGAAGTGGACGTGGGCCGGCAGGTGCGGGCGCATCTGGTCCACCACCGCGCCCTTCACCGAGCCGACGTCGGAGACGATGGCGCCGGGCTTCAGGTGGGGGGCGATCGCCGCCGCCGCCGCGCCGCAGGATCCGACCGGCAGGCACAGGATCACGAGGTCGGCGTCGCGAACGGCCTCGGCCGGGTCGAGGTGGAAGCTCGTGCCGAGCCGCAGTTCCTCGGCGCGCCGGAGCGTCGCCTCGCGGCGCGTGGCCACGGCCACCTCGCGCGCGAGGCCCCGGTCGCGGATGTTGATCGCGATGGACGAGCCGATCAGGCCGATGCCGATCAGCGCGACCTTCTCGAAGAGCGGTGCCGTCATTTCGCGAGGAAATCCTTCAGCACGGCCAGGACGCCCTCGTTGGCCTCCGCCGAACCCACCGTCATGCGCAGCGCGTTGGGAAAGCCGTAGCCGGTCACGCGCCGCAGGATGAAGCCGCGCGTCGTGAGGAAGGCGTCGGCATCCGCCGCCGTGTGTCCGGCCCGGTCGGGGAAGTGGACCAGCACGAAGTTGCCGACCGAGGGCGTGACGCGAAGGCCGAGCGCCGAAAGCTCGCGCGTCAGCCGCTCGAGCCAGGCGTCGTTGTGCGCGACGCTCTTCTCGACATGCGCGCTGTCGCGGATCGCGGCGGCGCCGGCCGCGATGGCCATGGCGTTGAGGTTGAACGGGCCCCGGATGCGGTCCAGCGCGTCCACGATCTCCTCCGGCGCCAGCATCCAGCCGATGCGCAGGCCGGCGAGGCCGTGGATCTTGGAGAAGGTCCGCGTCATCACGACGTTGCGGTTGGCGGCCACCATCTCGGTGCCGGCGCGGTAGTCCTCGCGACGCACGTATTCGGCATAGGCCGCGTCCAGCACCAGGAGGACGTTGGCGGGAAGGGCCGCATGGAGGCGCTCGATCTCGGCGGCCGGCAGGTAGGTGCCGGTGGGGTTGTTCGGATTGGCCAGGAAGACGATCCGGGTGCGCGGCGTCACGCAGGCGAGGATCGCGTCCACCTCGGCGCGCTCGTCCCGCTCGCGCGCGACCACGGGCGTCGCGCCGGCGGCGCGGATGTAGATGTCGTAGACGAGGAAGCCGTGCTCGGTGTGGATCGCCTCGTCGCCGGGCGACAGGAACGCCTGCGCCAGGAGGCCGAGCAGCTCGTCGGAGCCGTTGCCGCATAGGATGCGCGAGGCGGGCAGATCGTGCACCTCGGCGATCGCCGCCTTGAGGGCGCCGGCCTGGCCGTCGGGATAGAGCTCCAGGTGGGCCGCGACGTCGGCGAGCGCCGCCTGGACCTCGGGCGAGGCGCCGAAGGGCGTCTCGTTGGAGGACAGCTTGTGCAGCCGGACACCCGCCGGCGCCTTGCTCTTGCCCGGCACGTAGGCCTCGATGTCGAGGACGCCGGGCTTGGGCTGGGGGCGTGCGGGAAGGCTGGTCATCGCGGGTCCTGCTGCTCGGCCGGTGGGAGACATGCGCCCGCGCATACTCCCCGGCGTGCCGGCTGTCGAGGGAGGGCGCAACAATCCGTTGCGCTGCGGCACGCGGGGCGATAGCACGAGCCATGTCGATCATCGCCGATCCCGTCACCGAGGAAACGTTGAGCGCGCGCGAGGCGCGTCAGCCGTCCTCCAAGGTCGCCTTCTTCGGCGAGGACGAGCCGCTGCGCCTCGACGGCGGCCGCACCCTCTCGCCCTTCCACATCGCCTACGAGACCTATGGCGAGCTGAACGCCGACAAATCCAACGCGATCTACGTCTGCCACGCCCTGACGGGCGACCAGTACGCCGCGAGCCCCAACCCTGTGACCGGCAAGCCCGGCTGGTGGTCGAGCCTGATCGGCCCGGGCAAGCCGGTGGACACCGACCGGTTCTTCGTCGTCTCGTCCAACGTCATCGGCTCGTGCATGGGCTCCACGGGGCCGGCCTCGGTCGACCTGCGCACGGGTCTCCCTTACGCGCTCGACCTGCCGGTGCTCACCATCGGCGACATGGTGCGCGCGCAGGCCATGCTGATCGACCGGCTCGGCATCGACCAGCTCTTCGCCGTGATCGGCGGCTCGATGGGCGGCATGCAGGTCCTGCAATGGACGGTGGCGTATCCCGAGCGCGTCTTCGCGGCGCTGCCGATCGCCACGGGCGCGCGCCATTCCTCGCAGAACATCGCCTTCCACGAGGTCGGGCGCCAGGCCGTGATGGCCGATCCCGACTGGCGCGGCGGACACTATCTCCAGCACGGCACCCGGCCCCACAAAGGCCTGGCGGTGGCGCGCATGGCCGCGCACGTCACCTACCTGTCGCAGGCGGCCCTGCATCGCAAGTTCGGACGCAACCTCCAGGATCGCGACCGGCTCGGCTTCGGCTTCGAGGCGGATTTCCAGATCGAGAGCTACCTTCGGCACCAGGGCATGACCTTCGTGGACCGGTTCGACGCCAACGCCTATCTCTACCTGACGCGGGCCATGGACTATTTCGACATCGCCGCCGAGCACGGCGGGCGCCTCGCCGACGCCTTCCGGGGCGCGCGCACGCGCTTCTGCCTCGTGAGCTTCTCGTCCGACTGGCTGTTCCCGACGCAGGAGAGCCGGGCCGTGGTGCATGCGCTCAACGCCAACGCCGCCTCCGTGTCCTTCGTGGAGATCGCGACCGACAAGGGCCACGACGCGTTCCTGCTCGACGAGCCGGAATTCACCGGCGCGGTGCAGGGCTTCCTGTCCTCGGCCGCCAAGGCGAGGGGGCTCCTGTGAGCGCGGCGGAGACGGCGCCCGTGCCGACGTCGCGGATCGTGTCGGTGGAGGAGGGCGGCGCGCGCGTCGACCTGCGCGCCATCGCCGAACTGGTCGAGCCGGGCAGCCGGGTGCTCGACGTGGGTTGCGGCGACGGATCGCTGATGGAGCTCCTCCAGGCGCGGCGCGGCGTGGACGCAAGGGGAATCGAGCTCAGCCAGCCCGGCGTCAACGAATGCGTGCGCCGGGGCCTGTCGGTGATCCAGGGCGACGCCGACAGCGATCTGGTGCACTATCCCGACGGGGCCTTCGACTACGCCATCCTGTCGCAGACGATCCAGGCGACCGAGAACCCCAAGCTGGTGCTGGCCGAGCTCCTGCGCATCGGCCGTCGCGCGGTGGTCTCGTTTCCGAACTTCGGCCACTGGTCGGTGCGCTCGTCCCTGTTCTTCAAGGGGCGGATGCCGGTGACCCGGAGCCTGTCCTACTCGTGGTACGACACGCCCAACATCCACTTCTGCACCATCCGCGACTTCGTGGAACTGGCGCGCGAGCTGGGGGCGGAGGTGGAGAGCGCCGTGGCGCTGAACTCGGCCGGCCAACGCGTCGGCATGCGCCTGCCTTGGGCGGTCTGGAACCTGTTCGGCGCGCAGGGCGTCTTCGTGCTCCGCCGATAGCGGCGGTGGCGTCCCGGCGAGGCGGCCGGGACGCGGCGGCCTCACTTGGCGGCCGGGGCCTTCAGCACCTCGTAGGTGCAGTCGAACTCGGCGCGCGCGATCCGATAGGTGTCGTCGCGATCGCCGGGGATCTGCACGATGGCGTCGCCGGGCTTGGCGACCATCGGCGTGCCCCAGGGCGCGACGAACTGGAAGGCGCCGGTTTCCGGGGACACGAGGAAGAACCCCATCTCCTGGCCGCTCGGATGGAACTCCCTGAAGCCCTCCGCGTCCGGCTCACCCTGCGGGGCGCCGTAGCGCTCGGGAAACCGGGCGGCCTTCACCAGGATCGTCGGGTTGGCGGCCTTGTCGGCGGAGCAGCGGTTGCGCACCACCCAGTCGCCCGGCTCGGCCGGCTTCGACGTGGTCTCGACGCCCTCGCCGGGGATCACGGTGACGACCACCTCGCCCTCGCGCGCCGGGCGCGCGTCCACGGCGCGCGTCTTGCGGGCCGTTCCGGTGAGCCCCGCGCCCTCGGCCTGGCCGAAGAGCTCGATCTGGTTTCGCTGGGGCAGATCCTCGGCCAGCGCCGGGCCGGCGAGGACGAGGAGGAGGGCGGGCGCTAGAACGGCTGTTCGCATCGGTTCGGCTCGTGTCCGAGGGGGCGGGAAGGGCGGGGGACGACATGGGCGGTGCCGGGAGCTGACGCCCGTGCCGTCCCCCGCCCTTCTAGCAGGGCCGCATGACGGTGCGAACACGTTCCGTCATCGCCGCGCGCTCGCCGGCGCGCTAGAGGTCGACCGTCTTCATCCCCGCTTCCGCGTAGCGCTCGCCCGCCGCGATGCCGGCCGGGAAGGCCTCGTCGATCTCGGCGAGGTCGTCCGGCGTCAGCGCGACCTGGACGGCCTCCGCGTTCTCCTCGAGATAGCGGATGCGCTTGGTGCCGGGGATCGGCACGATGTCGTGCCCCTGCGCCAGCACCCAGGCGAGCGCGAGCTGCGAGGGCGTCGCGTTCTTGCGCTTGGCGATCGCCCGTACCGTGTCGACGAGCTTGAGGTTCCTTGCGAAGTTCTCGCCGGAGAAGCGCGGGCTGCCTTTGCGGAAGTCGTCGTCCGGCAGGTCTTCCGGCTTCTGGAACCGCCCGGTCAGGAACCCTCGCCCGAGCGGCGAATAGGGCACGAAGCCGATGCCGAGCTCGCGCAGGAGCGGCAGGATCGCCGCTTCCGGATCGCGGCTCCAGAGCGAGTACTCGGTCTGGAGCGCGGCGATCGGATGGGTGGCGTGGGCGCGGCGGATCGTGTCGGACCCCGCCTCCGACAGGCCGAGGAAGCGCACCTTGCCCTCCTCCACCAGGCGGCCCATCTCGCCCACCGTGTCCTCGATCGGAACGCCCGGATCGACCCGGTGCTGGTAGTAGAGGTCGATGTGGTCGGTCCCGAGCCGCCGGAGGCTCGCGTCGCAGGCCCGGCGCAGGTAGTCCGGCCGGCCGTTGATGCCGAGTCGCTCGCCGTTCGGCCCGCGGACGTTGCCGAACTTGGTGGCGAGCACCACGCGCTCGCGGCGACCCTGCAGCGCGCGCCCGACGAGTTCCTCGTTGCGGCCGACGCCGTACATGTCGGCGGTGTCGAGGAAGGTGACGCCGAGATCGAGCGCCCGGTGGATCACCGAGAGCGATTCGCCGTCGTCGCCCTCGCCGTAGAATTCGGACATACCCATGCAGCCGAGGCCGAGGGCGGAGACGGAAAGGTCGGGGCCGAGCTTGCGCTGTTCCATGGGGACCATCCTGCGTTGTCGTGTCGGGACCCCGATCTAAGGCGTGGGCCGGCGCGTTTCGAGGTGCAGCGCGGGGGAGGGGGTGCCCTGGGGCACGAGAACGGGGCGCATGGCGCGGATGCGGCTGCGCTCGCGGCTGGTGACGGGGATGCCGCGATAGACGAGCTTCACCGCCTCGATCACGATGGCGCCCGCGAACATCGGCCAGAAACGCCGGCCCGTGCGGTCCCACGGACCGGCGAAGTTCAGCAGTCGCTCGCGGCGGAAAGGCGGGAAGAACAGGGCTTCGGAAAAGCCGGCCGGCGTGAACTGGGTGTCCCGCAGGAGGCGCGTCGCCTGCGGGCGCGACCAGGGTCGGCCGGAGCCGAAGGGCGTGTGCTCGAAGCGCGCCCATACGCCGCGCCGGCTCGGCAGCACCATGACCAGCCGCCCGCCGGGGGCGAGCACCCGCCAGGCCTCGCCCAGCATCTCCGCCGGATCCTCGGCGAACTCCAGCGCATGCACCATCAGGATACGGTCCACGGAGGCGTCGCCGAGCGGCAGCTCGGCCGGGTGCACCAGCGCGGCCAGCGAGGGACGCCCGAGCGGCCAGTTCACCGCCCCCTGCGCCGCCGGCATGAAGGCCAGGGTGCGCTCCGATTCGCCCGTGAGACGGTCGAGATAGGGCGTGACGTAACCGAGCCCGACGAGACGCTCGTCGCGGATCGGCTTCCACACCGCGCCCAGCGCCATGGCGAGCGAGCGCACGCACGCATCCCCGAGCCGCGAGGCGTAGAAGTCGCGCAGGTCGACGATGTCGGCGTTCACGGCGGTCATCCGCTCTCCCGTCGAGAGGTTCCGGCCCTAACTAGCGCGGTCGAGGCGAAGGCGCGAGGTTTGCGATGTCCCCGTATCCGATTCGGCAGTTCACCTGCCGCAGCGACAATTTCGGCGTGCTGCTGCACGACCCGCAGTCCGGCAGCACCCTGTCGATCGACGCGCCGGAGGAGGCGCCGATCCTGGCGGCGCTGGAGCGCGAGGGCTGGCGCCTGACCCATATCCTGACGACGCACCATCACGGCGACCACGTGGCGGCCAACGAGGCGCTCAAGGAGCGTTTCGGCGCGCAGGTCGTCGGACCGGAGGCCGAGCGCGCCCGCATCCCCGGCCTAGACCGGGGCGTGCGGGGCGGCGACCGATTCGCGGTCGGGAGCCTGCGGATCGAGGTCATCGACACGCCCGGACACACCGCCGGCCACGTGTCCTACTTCGTGCCGGCGGCCGGGGCCCTGTTCGCGGCCGACACGCTGTTTTCGCTCGGCTGCGGGCGCCTGTTCGAGGGCGACGCCGCCACGATGTGGGAAAGCGTGAAGCGGCTGCGGGTGCTGCCGGACGAGACCATGCTCTTTTGCGGCCACGAATACACGGCGACCAACGCGCGCTTCGCGCTGGACGTCGACCCCGGCAATCTCCTGCTGCAGGAGCGTGTGAAGGAAGTGGAGGCGCTGCGGGTGCGGGGCGAGGCGACGCTGCCGGTGGCGCTCGGCCGCGAGAAGCGCACCAACCCCTTCCTTCGGGCCGACGACCCGGAACTCCAGGGCGCGCTGGGGATGGCGGGCGAGGATCCGGTGGCGGTCTTCGCGGCGCTTCGCGAGCGGAGGAACGGCTATTGAGGGCGCGGGACGTCGTCGCGGCGCTGCGGCTGGAGCCGCATCCCGAAGGCGGCTGGTATCGCGAGACCTTCCGCGACACGGCGGTGGACGAGACGGGACGGGCGCGTTCCACCGCGATCTACTATCTGCTCGACCTCGGCGAGACCTCCGAGTGGCACCGCGTCACGGACGCTGCCGAGACCTGGGCCTGGCATGCCGGGTCGCCCCTCGTCCTCACCGTCTCGCCGAACGGCCACGACGCCTCCGCCCACCGGCTCGGACCGAACGTGCTGGCGGGCGAGGCGCCGCAGTTCACCGTGCCGTCCGGCTGGTGGCAGACCGCCACCAGTCTCGGCGAATGGACGCTGGTCACCTGCACGGTGGCTCCGGGGTTCCGTTTCGAGAGCTTCGAGATGGCCCCGCCCGACTGGCGCCCGCGTCCCCGCCCGCCGCGCTCCGGATAGGGCGCGGCGGGCGGGGGGACGGTCAGAACTCCTCCCAGCTGTCGTCGACGGGAGCCGCGAGGGCGGCTGCGCCGCCGTGCCCGACGGTGCGCATCTGCTGCACCGGGCGGACGGGCGTCGGGGCCGACGGGCGCCGGATGGAGGACGCCGGGGCGGCGTGCTCCGCGGGGCCGGCGGCGCGGACGCGGAACCGGCGGGTGAGCGCGGCGAGCTGGTCGGTCTCGGTCGACAGCGCCTGCGCGGCGGCGGTGGTCTGTTCCACCATGGCCGCGTTCTGCTGGGTGACCTTGTCCATCTGGTCGGCCGCCGTCGACACCTCGCGCAGAGCCGTGGCCTGTTCCTTGGCCGAGCCGGCGATCTGCGCGACGATGCGGTTCATCTCGGACACCTGGTCGACGATCTGGTCAAGGCTGCGGCCGGACGCCGTGACGAGCTCGACGCCGGCCTCGACCTGCGTGCCGGATTTCGAGATCAGCGTCTTGATCTCCTTGGCGGCCTCGGCCGAGCGCTGGGCGAGCCCGCGCACCTCCTGCGCCACCACGGCGAAGCCGCGTCCCGCCTCGCCGGCGCGCGCCGCCTCGACGCCCGCGTTCAGCGCAAGGAGATTGGTCTGGAACGCGATCTCGTCGATCACGCCGATGATGCGGCCGATCTTGCCGGAGGAATCCTCGATCTGGGCCATCGCCTCCATGGCCCGCGCGACCACCGCGCCGCCCGCCTCGGCGTTCTTCTGCGTCGCCGCCGCCGATCCCTGCGCCTTCGAGGCGCCCTCGGCCGTGCCGTTCACGGCGCGCGTCACCTCCGACAGCGCGGCCACGGTCTCCTCGAGGTTGGCGGCCTGCTGCTCGGTGCGCTGGGCGAGGTCGTTGGAGGCGTTGGAGATCTCGCCGAGGCCGAGGCGGATCGTGCCGATCGCGCCGACCACGGCGCCGATCGCGGTCTCGAGCGATTCCACCGAGGCGTTGAAGGTCTGGCGGATCGGCTCGAACTCGGTGGCGACGCCGTCGTTCATGCGCACCGTCAGATCGCCCGAGGACAGGCGCTCGAAGCTCGTCTCCACGAGGTGGACGAAGCTGCGCAGATCCTCGGCGCGGGCGTTGTCGATGGCCGCTTGCCGCTCGCGGCTGGTGGCCTGCGCGAGGCGGGAGGCTTCCGCCTCCGCCTCCAGCCGCTCCTTCTCGACCGCCGCGGTCTTGAACACCTGCACCGTCTCGGCCATCGCGCCGATCTCGTCGCCCCGCCCGAGGCCGGACACCTCGACCGTCTTGTCGCCCTCGGCCAGACGGCGCATGTCGGCGGTCAGGCGGATCACCGGCTTGGAGATCGAGCGGGCGATGGCGAACGCGGCCGCGCACAGGATCGCCAGGATGACCGCACTCGTTCCGATCGCGCGATACACCGAGGAGCGGAATAGCGCGTTGAGGTCGTCGACGTAGACACCGGTGCCGACCGTCCAGTTCCAGGGCGCGAAGCGGGTGGAGAAGGACAGCTTCGGCTGCGCCACGTCCTCGCCGACGCGCGAGCGGAAGTAGCTCACGAAGCCGCCGCCGTTGGCCGCGGTCGCGATCAGCTCGCGGACGTGGAAGAGGCCGTTGGCGTCCTTGTCGTCCCAGCCGCTCTTGCCTTCCAGCTTATGGTCGCCGTGGATGACGCGCGTGCCGTCGGGCAGGAAGGCGAAGACGTATTCGTTGTTGCCGTAGCGCATGTTGCGCACGGCCTCGCGCGCGGCGGTCTGCGCCTGGTCCTGCGTCATGCGGCCCGCGTCCGCCTCGTCCGAGAAATGCTTCATCACGGAGACCGCCGACGCCACCTGCATCTGGAGCAGATGCTCGCGGTCGCCCCAGATCGAGGAGCGCAGCTCCATGAGCTGGACCGCCATGACGGCCAGGCTGCCCAGGGCAGCGAGCATGATGAGAGCGGCGAGCTTGCGCGAGATCGTAAGACGCATGGGCGCGACGAATCCCCTCTTCCGGTTGAAACTGGGCACAACCTAGGGATCCGAGTTTAAATATTCGTCTGCATTACTGTATCGGACGGAGGAGTTGCCTGGTCAGAACCGTACCGTGCGCGATCGTCCGGCTCCCCCGGCCAGCCGGCGGAACAGGGGAAGCGCCGCGAGCGAGGCGCCGCCGGCGATCAGCACCGCCGCCAGCGCGAGCGAAGCCGAGACGGGCGCCTCGCCGGCGGCGACCAGCGCCAGGGTCGAGAGGATCGGCGCCAGGTAGCTCGCGGCGCCGAGGAGCTGGACGTCGCCGCGCTTCATGCCGATGTCCCAGCAGAAGAAGGCCGCCCCGACCGGCAGGAGGCCGAGCAGCGCGACCGCGCCCCACTCTGCCCCCGTCGCCGGCCAGACCGTCTCCTCGAACAGGAGATGGCAGATCAGGGACAGCACGGCCGTTGCCGCGCAGAAGCCGCCCACGACCTCGCTCGGCACCGCCGCCAGGCGCCGCGACAGGAGCGAGTAGCCCGCCCAGAACACGGCCGCCGAGGCGGCCAGCGCGTAGCCGGGTGCGTGCGCCGGCGAGAAGGAAAGGCCCCCGTCGCGCCCGGCGATCACCAGCGCGGTGCCGGCGAGCCCGATCGACGCGCCCGCCACGTGGTACCAGCGCAGCCGCTCGCCCGGCACGAGCGCCGAGCCGACCACGATCAGCAGCGGCCAGAGATAGGCGATCAGGCTCGCCTCCACCGCCGGCGCCGCGCGCACGGCCGCGAAGTAGAGCGCGTGGTAGCCGAACAGGCCGCCGACGCCGACCAGCCAGACGCGTGGCGGCTGGCGCAGGACGCGAAGGGCCCCGCGCCGGCGAAGCAGCGGCACCACGCAGACCAGGGTGCCCACCGCGAAGGTCATGGCGGCGAGCTGGAAGGCGGGAACCGCGCCGCTGCGCGCCGCCAGGAGCGCCAGGAGCGACCACATCAGGATCGCCAGGAAGCCGATAAACGTCGCCATGCCGACCCCGCCCATGATGCCCTGCCGCACGTCGGCATCGGACGGCGGGTAGCGGATGGGGCGGGGCGGAGCAAGCGCCGGCGGCTGGACGCCCCTTCGCCGACGGCGCATAAGCGGGAGGAACAGGCGGGAGACGCGGCGACCATGCGCAGACGGTTCATCCAGTGCGACGTGTTCTCGGAAGTGCCGGCGCGCGGCAATGGCCTCGCCGTGGTGCTCGACGGCGAGGGGCTCGACACCGAGGCGATGCAGCGGTTCGCCACCTGGACGAACCTCGCCGAGACGACGTTCCTCCTGCCGCCCACCGACCCGGCGGCCGACTACCGGGTGCGCATCTTCACCACCACGGGCGAACTGCCCTTCGCCGGGCACCCGACGCTGGGGAGCTGCGCCGCCTGGCTCCATGCCGGCGGCGTGCCGCGCGACGGGACGCTGGTGCGCCAGGAATGCGCCATCGGCCTCGTGGAGATCGACCGGAGCGGCGCGCTCCCGGCCTTCGTGGCGCCGCCGACCCGCATCGGCCCGATGGAGCCAGAACGGCTCGCCAAGTCGCTCACCGCCCTGCGGATCGATCCGGCCGAGGTCGTGCGCGCCGCCCGCCTGGACAACGGTCCGACCTGGGACGCGATCGAGCTGCGCAGCGCCGAGGCCGTGCTGGCCGCCGACCCGCGCGGGGCGAGCTTTCCCGCCGAGCGGCGGATCGGGCTGATCGGCGCGCATCGCGAGGGCGGCGACGCCGATCGCGAGGTGCGGATGCTGAACATCTGGCACGGGGTCAAGGAAGACCCGATCACCGGCTCGCTCAACGCCGCCCTCGCCCGCTGGATGGAGAGCGAGGGCCGCCTGCCGGCCGCCTATGTCGCGGCGCAGGGCACGGCCATCGGGCGCCTCGGCCGGGTGCATGTCCGCGCCGCCGGGGACGGGCGCGTCCTGATCGGCGGCGCCGTCACCATCCTGATCGAGGGCACGGCGACCCTGTAACGCCCGTGCCCCGGCCGGCCCCGAGGCCTTGGAGGACCCGCGCATGCACCCGCTGCTTCTGGTTCTGGCCGTTCTGTCGGCCCCGGCCGCCCCGCCGACCCCGCCGGCCGAGATCACCGGCGCGGTGTCGCCGCTCCTGCCGCGCCTGTGCCGCCCGATGGAGCCGCCGGCGGACGGCGGAGACGTCCTGCGCTGCGCCGGCCTCGTGGGGGCGGACGTATTCCTGCGGGGCCCCGAGGCGGCGCGCCAGGTGGCGCTGCTACGGCCGGAAGGTTTCCTGCCCGCGCCGCCGGACGGCGCCCGGCTTGGACAGTCGGTGGCCTGGCGGCTCCTCGGCGACCGCCCGATCGCCGCCGTGCTGCGCTACCGGTTTCCCGAAGCGGCCGAGGCGCCGGCCGATGTGATCGTGGTCCTGAAACCGGCGCGGGACGGCGCGCCGGGTTGCGTGGTCGGCGCGGTCGAGGAGGGCGCAGGACCGTCCGCCACGGCGCCCGAGCGCGCGGCGGCCCTTGCCGACCGGCGCGCGCCGCTGTTTCGCTGCGGGCGGGACCGCCCGACCCTGGACGGGCCCTGGTCTCCGGCGGGGCGCGCCCGCATCGGCGTTTGGTTCCGCCTCGTCGGCGGTTGAACGGGGGCGCCCGATCGTGCCGCCCGCGCAAAACGGGCGGTTGGTTCAAATTGCGCGGATTTCCGTCGGAGATCCTTAGCCTGCCCCGCCGATGATCGCGGCAGATCCGATCGGGGAGCCCGTCATGTCCATCACCACGATCCAGGCCAGCTCCAAGCGTCGTCGCCAGCGCGCCAAGTCGCGCCGGAGCGACGCGATGAACCCGGCGCGCGGCATCATGGTCGGCTTCGGCCTGTCCGCGATGATCTGGGCGGCGATCGGGGCGTTGTTGCTCGGCTGAGCCCGTCCGGCGCCGCTAGTTGGGGCGCACGGCCGGCGTCGGCAGGGGAATTCCCGACCGGCGGCGCGGCGTGGGCGCCTGCGCGGCCTCCGTCTCCGCTTCCGCCGCTGCCGCCATCGCCGGCGGGGCCGCGGCGACCGTCGTCGGCTTTGCCGCCAAGGCTTGCGCGGCGGGGGCGTCCAGCGCCACCTCCACCAGATCCCCCGGCTGAAGGACGTCGCCCGCATCCGCCTCGCGGCGGATCGGAGCGGCTCCGTCGCGGCGGGTGACGAAGTAGCGGACGTCCTGCGCAGCGTCGCCGAGACCTGACACGACGCGCGCCTTCATTCGAAGCCCTTCGATCTCGGCACGCGACCGGGCGGCTTCCGCCGAGGCGGCCTGGAGCGCGGACAGGTTGTCCAGCCGCTGGGTGTCGTCCAGCTTCTCCAGCGCGCGCCGCTGGTCGGACAGGTCCCGCTCCACCTGCGTGACCGCCGCGAGCGTGTCCAGCGAACGCGTCGAGACGAGGAGCACCCCGCGCTGGGCGGTGCGAAGCCGGTCGATGGGTGTCAGCCCCTTCTGGAGCAGCCCCTCCACCCGCTTCACCTCGTCCTCGTAGTTGCGCGTCTCGGCCTCGAGATTGGCCTGCGACCGCCTGAGGTATCCGAGGCGCGCCTCGGAACTGGCGATGTTGCCGCGGATGTTCTCGCGCGACTTGCGAAGATCGTCGCGGCGCGCCGCCATCTGCTCCAGTTCCAGCGCGCGTAGCCTGTCGGCGAGGGCCGGGTCGAGACCGTCCGCCGGCACGCCGGAAAAGTCCGGCTCGCCCCGCCCCGCCAGCTCCGCCTCGATCCGGGCGACACGCAGCGCCGTCCGGAAGGCGGCGGCGTAGGCGGCGGTCTCTTCCTCGCCGAGCTCGGTCCGGTCGATGGAATGGTCCTGCCGGCCGCGATAGGCGCTGACGCCGCCCGCCACCGCCACGGCCTGCGCCACCGTGACGCCCGAGCGGAACGGTTGAGAGCTCGGCGTCAGCACATCGCCCGATACGTAGACCGGCCGGTATTCGGCGATCTCGACCAACACGCCCTCGGGATAGATCACGCTCCAGACGGTGACGCCTTGCGTGTCGACGCCGGCGGGGAAGGACACGGACTTCAGCCGCTCGATCACCGCCGCGCGCAGGTCGTCCACCGTGCGGCCGGCCGCCGGGAACGAGCCGCCGAGCGGGATGCTGACCGCGCCGTCCTGGTCGATCATGATCCGGCGCGACAGGGGGGCGGTGCCGAGGAGCGCGAAGTCGACCGTGTCGCCGGGCTGCAGGCGGTAGGGCTCGGCGGGCGCCGGGGCGGACGCCAGCATGGCGGCGAGGAGCGGGACGGACAGACGGGAAAGGCGGCATGCGACGGTGAGCATGTCTGATATCCTTCAGCCGTTGGCCGACAGAGGCCGAAGTTGTGACGTGTTCGCCCGACGCGCGTCAAGTTTCATGCTGCAATGCGCAACGAGGCGGGAAGCCGCCCGCGCCGTTGCGCGGGCGCGGCTCCCGCGATAGGCCAGACCGGGCGCGATCCGCAGCGGATCGGCCGGGAACGGGAAGGGCGAGACGATGATCGTCGTTGCGGGAAGCTTGAGACTGACGCCCGAAGGGCTTGCCGCCGTGCGCGACGTGGCGCGCGCCACCGTGACGGCCACCAGCGCCGAGACCGGCTGCATCGTCTACACGTTCGCCGAGGATCTGCGCGAGCCCGGCCTCATCCGCATCTACGAGGAATGGGAGAGCCGCGAGACGCTCGACGCGCACGGGCGGGCGCCGCACATGACCGTGTGGCGCGACGCGCTGAAGACCGTCGAGGTCAAGGGTCTGGAGCTCAAGCTGATCGAGACCGCCTCGGTCGAGCCCTTCGCCTGACGGGACGCTCGCCGCGATGCCGTTCCGCGCCAGCGTCCTAACGCTCTACCCCGAGATGTTCCCCGGCCCGCTCGGCGCCTCGCTCGCCGGACGGGCGCTGGAGCGCGGCGACTGGAGCCTCGAAGCGCGCCAGATCCGCGACCACGGGATCGGTCGCCATCGCGCCGTGGACGACACGCCGGCGGGCGGCTCGCCCGGCATGGTGCTGCGGCCCGATGTCCTCGCCGGGGCGATCGACGCCGCGGTCCGGCCGGACGACGAGCGACCGCGCCTCCTGATGAGCCCGCGCGGGCGGACGCTCGACCAGGGGCGGGTGCGCGAGATCGCCGAGGGGCCGGGCGTCCTGATCGTGTGCGGCCGGTTCGAGGGGGTGGACGAGCGGGTGATCGAGGCGCGGGACCTCGAGGAGGTCTCGATCGGCGACTACATCCTGTCGGGTGGCGAGATGGCGGCGTTGGTGCTGCTGGACGCCGTCGTGCGTCTCCTGCCGGGGGTGATGGGCAATGCCCGGTCCGGGCATGCGGAAAGCTTCGAGAACGGGCTCCTGGAGCACCCGCACTACACGCGCCCCGCCGTATGGGAAGGGCGGGAGGTTCCCCCCGTCCTCCTGTCGGGCCACCACGGGGCTGTGGAGGCCTGGCGCCGCGAGGCCGCCGAGCAGTTCACCGCGCGGCGGCGGCCCGACCTCTGGGCGAAGGCGCGCGGGGACCGATCCTGACCAAGAGTTCAGGCGACAGCCCCCGCGGGAGGCGCTAGGGTGGCGGCGGTGGGCCCTTGGTCCGCCGGATCGGCTCCCGTCTCCCGCCCAGGGCGCATCGTTCTGCGCCGAAGCGATTCCGCTTCGCTTGGAATTGCTCTAGAAGGGGTACGGAACGCATAAGCGAAAGGGTCCTCGGATGACGGGATCGCTCGAAGTCGCCGCTCTGATACGGCGCGCGGCGGCCAAGGCCTATGTGGAGTGCCCGGACGTGCTGCGCCCGGCGCGCGGCCTGGCCGTGGGGCTGGCGCTCTCGGCCATCCTCTGGCTCGTCGTCTTCAACCTCGCGATGCTGTTCTGACGACGTCTCACGCGTCCGAGGGATCGAGAAACCCCGCTCGGCCGAGATAGTCGACCACGTCGCCGGCAAGCTCCTCGGCGGACCGGCGGTCGGTCTCCAGATGCAGTTCCGGCGCTTCCGGCGGCTCGTAGGGGCTGTCGATGCCGGTGAAGTTCGGGATGCGGCCCGCCCGCGCCTGCGCATAGAGTCCCTTCGGGTCTCGCGCCTCGGCGATGCCGAGCGGCGCATCCACGAACACCTCGACGAACTCTCCCTCCGCCAGAAGGTCCCGCGCCAGTCGCCGCTCGGCCCGGAAGGGCGAGATGAACGAGGCGAGCGTGATGAGGCCGGCATCCACCATGAGCTTGGCGGTCTCCGCCACGCGCCGGATGTTTTCGACGCGATCCTGCGCGGTGAAGCCGAGGTCGCGGTTGAGCCCGTGGCGGACGTTGTCGCCGTCCAGGAGATAGGTGTGGTGGCCGAGCGCGAAGAGCCGCTTCTCCACCAGGTTGGCGATCGTGGACTTGCCGGCGCCCGACAGGCCGGTGAACCAGAGAAGCGCCGGGCGCTGCGCCTTGGCGGCGGCGCGCGCGGCCTTGGTCACGTCCACGGCCTGGCGGTGGATGTTGGCCGCCCGACGAAGCGCGAAGTCGATCCGCCCCGCCGCCACCGTCCGGCCGGACGACGGATCGCAGAGCACGAAGGTGCCGAGCGCGCGGTTGCGGTCGAACGGCTCGAACGCCACCGGCGCGGCGAGCGACAGGTTGACTCGGCCGCCGTCGCCCGCCCCGAGCGTGTCGGCCGCGAGCGGCGCGGCGCTGGCAGTGTCGATGCGGTGCTTGATGCGCGTGACGCTGGCCGGGACCTCCCGCGCGCCGACCCGCAGGCGGTAGGCGCGCCCCGGTAGCAACGGCTCGTCGTCCAGCCAGAGGAGCCGGGCGGCGAACTGGTCGCAGGTTTCCGGGCGGTCGCCGGCCGCCGCCAGGATATCGCCGGGGGCCGCGCCGACATCGCCGTCGAGGTGCAGCGCGATCGTCTCGCCAGCCACGGCCTCCATGCGCTCGACCCCTGCGACCGCAAGCGCGGCGACCCGCGCGCCGCGCCCCGAGCCGGCCGCCACCACGGCGTCGCCCGGCCGCACGAGGCCCGACACAACCGTACCCCGGAGGAGCGGACCGTCCGACGGCGCATCCACCGTCATGCGGAAGGGCTGGTCGGTGGCGCGAGTGAATGCGGCGGGCAGGCCGCGCAGGTGCTCGAGCAGCAGCGCGGGCACGCTCGCGCCGCCTTCGCCGCGCTCGGCGGGTAGCGGAACCGCGAGGAAAGACTGGACGTCCAGCGGCGACACGGCGCGGGCGACGTCTGCGGCAAGACCGTCGACGTGCCCGGCTTCCCCCGCCGCGTCCGCCTCGATCATCAGCACCAGATGGCGCAGGCCCATCAGGCGGGCCAGGGCCAGGTCCTGCACGAGGGGCCGGTCGATCTCCGCTCGGGAGCCCGCGAAGACTAGGGCGACGTCGCAGCGCGCGGCCGCCCGGACCATCTCGCGGTGGTCCTCGCCCCCGCGCAGGTCGATCGGCACGAAGCGTCGCGCGCCGTCTGCCGCGTCGGATGCCGCCACCAGCCGCGACAGGAGCGCCGATCCTCGCGCGCTCGCACGACCGCAGGCGAGGAGGCGGAGCGTCTCGGGTGCGTCGGGTTCGGGGCGGGACATGGTTCCGGTCTCCTTGGCGGCCGCCACGGGATTACGAAGCGCCCGCCGGCCTGTCCATGGGAACCCGGTGCAGGAGGTCGGGGTCGCCGAAGGCCAGGAAGTGCGGATTGGCGAAGTCGGCCTCGTCGTCGCGCGCACGCTTGCCGTAGCGGAGCGGCCGGCCGTCGCAGGTCGTCACCCGCCCGCCGGCCGCGCGCAGCACCGCGTCTCCGGCCGCCGTGTCCCATTCCATCGTGCGCCCGAAGCGGGGGTAGAGGTCGGCTTCGCCCGCCGCCAGCAGGCAGAACTTCAGCGACGAGCCGCAGGCCGCGAAGCCGCCCACGGGAAGCTCGCGGAGGAAGCGCTCGGTTTCCGGCGAGCCGTGGCTGCGCGATCCGACCACCGTCAGGGCGGGGGGCGCGCGGCGCACGGCGATCGCCCGGCGCGGCGCGTCCGCGTCGCGGCGCCAGGCACCCGACGGTCCTCCCGCGAACAGCCGCCCGGTTGCCGGCGCCAGGACCACGCCGAGCACCGGCACGCCGTCCTCCACCAGAGCGATGTTGACGGTGAACTCGCCGTTGCCGCCGATGAACTCGCGCGTCCCGTCCAGCGGATCGACCAGGAAGAAGCGGGCGCAGGCCGCCGGTACGCGCCCCGCCGCAGCCTCTTCCTCCGCCACCACGGGGATCGCGGGCGCGATGCGGCGCAGCCCCGCCAGGATCACCGCCTCGGCCTCGCAGTCCGCCAGCGTCACCGGCGAGCCGTCCCCTTTCCGCGAGACGGCGACGTCCGGCCGGTAATGCGCCATCACGCGGGCACCGGCCTCGAGCGCCAGATCGGCGAGGGGATCGACCAGGGCGGCGAGGTCGAGCGGGGGCAACGCGGCGGAAGCGGGGGCAGGGGCGAGGGTCATCCGCCTGTCCTGGCACGAAGCGCCGCCCGGCGGAAGCGCGGGCGTGCGCGGAGCGGCCCCCCAAACGAAAAGGGAGGGCCCAAAGACCCTCCCGCAAACCGTCCACCGGAGCGGCGTGCCCTCAGCAGCTTCCCTCCCGGTTCATGACGACCTTGATCGTCTTGAACAGGATCTGGACGTCGAGCCAGAGCGACCAGTGGCGGACGTAGTAGGTGTCGAATTTGACGCGAGACGCGTAGCTCGTGTTGGAGCGGCCGTTGACCTGCCACATGCCGGTGACGCCCGGACGGGTGCGCTTGTAGGCCTCGAAGCGGTGCGTGTAGCGATGCACCTCCTCGTCCACGATCGGGCGCGGTCCGATGAGGCTCATCTCGCCGCGAAGGACGTTGAAGAGCTGCGGCAGCTCGTCGAGGCTGGTCTCGCGCAGGAAGCGGCCGAGGCGGGTCACGCGCGGGTCGTTGCGCAGCTTCTGCGTCGCTTCCCACTCGGCGCTGGCGGCCGGGTCGCTCTGCAGCAGGCGCTGGAGCAGTTCGGCCGAGTTCGTCGCCATGGAGCGGAACTTGTAGCAGCGGAAGTGGCGCCCATCGAAGCCGACGCGCTTGTGGCCGAAGAAGACCGGACCCGGGTCGCTGATCTTCATGGCCGCGATGATGAGCAGCATCAGCGGGCTGAGCACGAGCAGCGCGCCGAGCGTCAGCGTGACGTCGACCGCCCGCTTCAGCGAGCCGCCGACCGGGCGGGAGAGGTCGACCTCGGCGGGTCGGGAGGCGACGTTGCTTTTGGTGCCGGCCGCCAAACTGGTGATCTTTGCCATGGCAATCCCGTCGAGTTCTTTAAAGAACGGTAAGGATCCTATAGAGGAGTTGATGCATCCGGGCAACGATTTGTTTCGCACTTGCACAGAAGGGGCCCGCCGCACCGGCGCATTTTCGCGGGGCGTAACCTCGCCTCGGCGAGATTTCCTTTACCCGCTCAGCGCGTTGCGATCCGTCGAATTGGCCGCAAATCGGGGCGGTAAATCGTTATGAACGGCTTTTAACGAAGCGTGAGGTGCGGATCGACGCTGACGCGCGGCGTGTGCCGATCGTCCGCCAGCGGACGGGTCCGATCATATTGCACTGCAAAAATCGGGGGCCGTTTCGCGCCCCGGTCAGCCGAACCGGTCGCGTTCCGCTTCCACCAGTTCGGCTATGAAGCGCGCCACGGCCTGGACGCGCGCTAGGCCGCGGGCGCTCTCGTGATAGACCAGCCAGTATTCGCGGCGGATCTCCCGGTCCGGCAGGACCCGTTCGAGGTCCGTGCGGCCGGCGGCGGCGAAGGCGTGCAGGATGCCGATGCCGAGGCCCGCCGCCACCGCCTCCGTCTGGCCGAGCGCGGAGGAGATTTCCAGGCGACTCTGCCAGCCGGGGGCGAACTCGGCGGCATATTGCAGGGAGGGGCTGTAGAGGAGGTCGTCCACGTAGCCGATCAGCGCATGGGCGGCGAGGTCCTCGACGCCGCGCGGACGGCCGGCCCGGTCGAGATAGGCGGTCGCGGCGTAGGCGCGCAGGCTGTAGGACACGAGACGCCGGGCGACGAGCCGACCCTGGTCGGGCCGCTCCACGGTGATCGCGATGTCGGCCTCGCGCCGCGACAGCGAGAAGGCGCGCGGGACCGGCACGAGCTGCAGCACCAGCGCGGGATGGCGCTCCATCAGGCCCTTGAGGCGCGGCGCCAGGAAGGCGGTGCCGAACCCGTCCGGCGCGCCGATCCGCACCGTGCCCGACAGAGCGAGGTCGGTTCCCCCGACGAGGGCGCGGGCGCTCTGGGCTTCGGTCTCCATGCGCTCAGCCGCGGGGAGGAAGGCCTCGCCCTCGCCGGTCAGCGCGCAGCCGCCCGGTCGGCGCTCGAAGAGGCGGGCGCCGAGCGCGGCCTCGAGGGCGTCGAGCCGGCGACCCACGGTCGCGTGGTTGACGCCGAGCCGGCGCGAGGCGGCGAGGATCTGCCCCGCCCGCGCCACGGCCAGGAACACCCGCACATCGTCCCAGTTCATGCCCACCGCTCCGCAAGACTACGATTCACGCACAATGGATGCACGATCGGGGCTCTTGCGTTCAAGCCGGCCGAGGCGCCACAACGGCGGAAACACAGGGAGAGACGGCATGAACGAGATCGGTCACTTCATCGACGGCGCGCGGGTCGCAGGCACGAGCGGGCGCTTCGCCGACGTCTTCAACCCGGCGACCGGGCAGGCCACGGCGCGTCTGGCGCTGGCGGGCCGCGACGAGCTGCAGCGCGCCGTGGACGCCGCCCGCGCCGCCCAGCCGAAATGGGCCGCCACCAATCCGCAGCGCCGCGCCCGCGTCTTCATCCGCTTCGTGGAGCTTCTCAACGCCCACATGCAGGAACTGGCCGAGCTCCTCTCCTCCGAGCACGGCAAGACGGTGGAGGACTCCAAGGGCGACATCGTGCGCGGGCTCGAGGTCTGCGAGTTCGTGATCGGCATTCCGCACCTGATGAAGGGCGAGTTCACGGAAGGGGCGGGCCCCGGCATCGACATGTACTCGATCCGCCAGCCGGTCGGCATCGGCGCGGGCATCACGCCGTTCAACTTCCCCGCCATGATCCCGATGTGGATGTTCGCGCCGGCCGTGGCCTGCGGCAACGCCTTCATCCTGAAGCCGTCCGAGCGCGACCCCTCCGTACCGATGCGCCTGGCCGAGCTGATGATGGAGGCGGGGCTGCCCAAGGGCATCCTGCAGGTGGTCAACGGCGACAAGGACGCGGTGGACGCGGTCCTGGAGCATCCCGAGATCGGCGCGATCTCCTTCGTCGGCTCCACGCCGATCGCGGCGCACGTCTATGCGGAGGCGACCAAGCGCGGCAAGCGCGCCCACACGTTCGGCGGCGCCAAGAACCACATGATCATCATGCCGGACGCCGACCTCGACATGGCGGCGGACGCGCTGATCGGCGCGGGCTACGGTTCGGCCGGCGAGCGCTGCATGGCGATCTCGGTCGCCGTGCCGGTGGGCGAGGCGACGGCCGACGCCCTGGTCCAGAAGCTGATCCCCAAGGTCGAGGCGCTCAAGATCGGGCCCTACACCGACACGGGCGCCGACTACGGCCCGGTGATCACCAAGGCGTCGCAGGAGAAGATCCTCGGCCTGGTGGAGACCGGCGTGCGCGAGGGCGCCAAGCTCGTGGTGGACGGGCGCGACTTCCGCATGCAGGGCTACGAGGACGGTTTCTTCGTCGGCTCCTGCCTGTTCGACAACGTCACCCCCGACATGGAGATCTACAAGGCCGAGATCTTCGGTCCGGTGCTCTCCGTGGTGCGCGCCAAGGACTACGAGGAGGCGCTGTCGCTGCCGACCCAGCACGAATACGGCAACGGCGTCGCGATCTACACGCGCGACGGCGACGCCGCCCGCGACTTCGCCTCGCGCGTGCCGATCGGCATGATCGGCATCAACGTCCCGATTCCGACGCCGCTCGCCTACCACTCCTTCGGCGGCTGGAAGCGCTCCTCCTTCGGCGACCTCAACCAGCACGGGCCGGACTCGATCAAGTTCTGGACCCGCACCAAGACGGTGACCAGCCGCTGGCCGTCCGGCATCAAGTCGGGCGCCGAGTTCTCGATGCCGGTGATGCGCTGAGGCGAACGGGCGGCGGGACGCCTCGCCTCCCGCACCGAACAATGCCAGAAGGGTCGGCGGTCGCTCCGCCGGCCCTTTCCTCGTTTGGCGACCCGGCCCGATGTTCTCCATCCTCCTGTTCTCGCTCGCCCCGGTGTTCTTCGTGATCGGCCTGGGATTCGCGGCCGGCCGCCGAGGCTGGGTGGATGCTGGCGCCACCGGCATGCTGGGCGCCTTCGTCGCCCAGTTCGCCTTGCCCATCGCCCTGTTCCTGGCCATCGTCACCGCGCCGCGCGCGCTGCTGGTCGCCGAGCTGCGGCCCACCACCGCCTATGCGGTGACCTTTCTGGTGCTGCTCGGGCTCACCCTCGCCTTCGCGCGGCGCTGGCGCCTGCCGGCGGTCACGACGGCCCTCTACGTGCAGACCGTCGGCATGCCCAATCTGGGCGGCATCGGCCTCGGCCTGTTCCAGTCGCTCGAGGGGCCAGGGTCGGAGGTGACGCTCGCGGTGGCCAATCTCGTCGGCACGCTCACCGTCACGCTCTACTGCTTCATGCGGTTGGAGATGCAGGGCGGCGGCCATCCGGCGCGCGCCTTCGGCGCCGCCCTGGTGAAGCCGATGACGATCCTGCCCACGCTCGGCTTCCTGATCGCCTTCGCCGGCCTGCCGTTTCCCGAGATCGGGCTCGCCGTGCTCAAGCCGCTGGCCCAGGCGACGGGCGGCGCCGGCCTGTTCCTGACGGGCGTGATCCTTTCGACGCAGCGTCTGCGGCTCACGCGCGCCAGCCTTCTGGCGGTGTTTCTGTCCAACATCCTGCGGCCGGCGCTGGCGCTCGCGCTCTGCCTGCTGCTCGCCCTGCCGCCGGGCGTCGAGGCGCGCATCGTGGTCGCCATGGCGATCCCGGCGGGCTTCGTCGGCACGATCCTGTCGGCGATCTACCGCGAGGGCACGGCGGAATCGGGCGGCGCGCTGGTCGCCACCACCTTCGCCTCGATCGTCACGCTGCCGCTGTGGATCGCGGTCGGGGTGTGGCTGGCGGGCGCCTGAGGGTCGGGGCCCGGCGTCAGCCGGCGTCCGAGCGCAGCACGAGGTCGGCCGGGCGGCTCTTCGCCAGGACGAGGCGCATGTTGGGCAGGTCGTTGCCCTCCATCTGGCGCAGCATGGTCTCGGGATCGAGCTGGAAGCCCGTCCAGCGTTCGGTGAGCCGGCCGATCAGCACCTCCTCGCTCGCCTCCACCATTACCGTGAGGTCGAAGAGCGGGGCGAGGTCGCGCCAGCCCGGCTCGTCCAGCAGCAGGTAGTTGCCCTCGGTCAGGACGATGCGCGTCGCCGGCTCCACGATGCGCCCGCCGGCGCGCGCGATCTCGATGGAGCGGTCGAACACCGGCACGGCCACCTCGCGGCCGTCGTCGGCGCGCAGGCGCTCCAGCGTGGCGCGGTAACCGTCGAGGTCGAACGTGTGCGGCGCGCCCTTGCGCGGGCGATGGCCGCGCGCGTTGAGCACCATGTCGTCGTAGTGGAAGCCGTCCATCGGAAACACGTCCGCCACGCCCGGCCGGCGCGCGTTGAGCCGCTCCTTGAGCTGCTCGGCCGTGGTGGACTTGCCCGAACCCGGCGCGCCCGCGATCGCCACGATCCGCCGGCCGTCGCCGGCCTCGCTCAGAAGCGCGTTGGCCAGTCCCGCCAGCGTCACCTGCTCGCCCATGTCCCGTCCTCCCCGGATGTGGTCAGACGGCCTTTGCCTGAAGGCGCGAGGTTTGGCGAGAGGGATCGAGGCGTTCGGGCTCGTAGCCGAGGAGGGCGGCCGGCTCGGCATCGGCGAACACGCGCCCGACGCCGATCAGGATCGGCCGGTCGATGCCGACGCGCGCGACGATCTCGCCGAGCCGGGCCAGCGTGCCGAGGGCGCGGATCTCGTCGGGCCGCGACAGCGCGGCGGCCACCGCCACCGGCGTCTCGGCCGGCAGGCCGTGGGCGACGAGCTGTGCGGCGATGCGCGGCGCCATGCGCCCGCCCATGTAGAAGATCGTGGTGGCGTTGTCGTCGGCAAGGGCGCGCCAGTCCATCTCGTCGGGCAGGTCCCCCCGCTGCGAATGGGCGGTGACGAAGCGAACCTGCTGGGCGCGGTCGCGATGCGTCAGCGACACGCCGAAGGCGCCGGCCATGGCGGAGGCCGCCGTGATGCCCGGTACGATGGCGACGGGGATGCCGGCCGCGCGCAGCTCGGCGATCTCCTCGCCCGAGCGCCCGAACACCGAAACGTCGCCCGACTTCAGCCGCACCACGTGCTTTCCGGCCGTCGCGAACTGCGTCATCATCCGGTTGATGTCCTCCTGGCGGCAGCTCTCGCGCCCGCCCCGCTTGCCGACCAGCATGCGCTTGGCCTCGCGGCGGGCGAGTTCGAGGATGTCGTCCGACACGAGGTCGTCGAAGAGGATGACGTCGGCGGCCTGGAGCGCGCGCACGGCCTTCAGCGTCAGGAGCTCGGCGTCGCCCGGTCCCGCGCCCACCAGCGTCACCCGGCCACCGGCCTGCGGGCGGCCGGCGAGGTCGCGCACGAAGGCGCGCGCCTCCAGCTCCGCCGCGTCGTCCGGGGCGCGCCGGGTGAAGGCGTCGTCCGAGAATCGCTCCCAGAAGGCGCGCCGGGCGGAGCCGGGGCCGAGCCGGGCCATGACCTCGCCGCGAACGCGCGCGGCCATGCGGGCCCAGCCGGCGAGCGTCGCGGGCAGCAGCGTCTCGATGCGCCGGCGGATCGCCTGTCCGAGGATGGGCGCCGCGCCGTCGGTGGAAATTCCGACCACCACGGGCGAGCGGTTGACGATGGTGCCGAAGCGGAACTGGCAGAAGGCGGGCTTGTCGATGACGTTGACCGGCACGCCGGCCGCGCGCGCCGCGCAGAAGAAGGCCTGGGCCTCGGCGTCCGATTCGCAGTCCGCCACGGCGAGCGCGGCGCCGGCGAACACGTCCGTTCCCCAGGGGCGGTCGTGATGCCGGATCGCGCCGTCCGCGAAGGGAAGGGCGAGAACGGTGCGCATCTCCTCGCCGATCTCGCCGGCCGGGCAGTAGAGGTCCACCAGGGCGCCGGAGGCAGCCAGGAGCTCGGCCTTCCAGGCCGCGCCGTCCGAGCCGCCGGCCATGGCGGCGCGCCGGTTCTTCAGGTCGAAGAACACGGGCAGCGTCGCGAGCTCGCCCATGCGCTGCGGGCGCGGGCTGCCCGGGTCGGCGTCACCTATGCTGGAGGACACGTCGTTCCGCATCGATCAATCCCTGGATCTCGGACCTGCAGGAGCCACAATTCGTGCCGGCCCGCAAGCTTTGGCCGACGGCGGCGACGCTGGCGCAGCCGCCCGCGGCAGCCCGCCTGATGTCGTTCGCGCCGACGCCGAAACAAGAGCAGACCAGCGCGCCGGGGTCGGGCCGGTCGGCGCCGGGCCGCCCGGCGAGGACGCGCGTGCGCGCGTCCGGCTCGAAGCGCGGGCCGTCGAGGAGCGAGACCGCGAAGGCGCGCGACACGGCGACGGGCTCGGGCGCGAGCCAGAGCGCGCCGACGAGCGCCCCCCTCCCGTCGAAGGCGGCGAGCCGCCGCTGGCCGCCACGGTCGGTGTAGTCCAGGACGTCGGCTGCCGGGTCGAGCCCGAGCAGGGCGTGCGGCTCGGGCGGGGCTTCGGTTCCGGCCAGCTCCAGCCGCCAGCCCCCCGGAGCGCGGACCTTCGCCCAGTACAGGCAGCCGCGGCCTTCCGGCTCGGCGCGCGACACGGCGAAGCCGTACCACGCGGCCTGCACCCGCCGCAGCGACGCCGGCGCGGCTTTCGAGGCGGGCTGGCCGGAGATCGGGTCCGTGTGGGCCGGAACCAGAGCGTTGATGCGCGCCGCGCCCGAGAACTGGCCGGTCCAGTGCATCGGCGCGAACAGCGTGCCTTCGCGCACGCGCTCCGTCACCAGCGCGCGCAGGACGGCCCCGCCATGGTCGGTGGACAGTTCCACGAGGTCGGCGTCGGCGATCCCCAGGCGTGCCGCGTCGATCGGGTGGATCTCGCAGAAGGGCTCGGCGAGATGGGCCGAGAGGCGCGCCGAGCGGCCGGTGCGCGTCATCGTGTGCCATTGGTCGCGGATGCGGCCGGTGTTGAGCACGAAGGGCCGCTCGGGCGTGAGGGCGGGCGCGGCGGCGGCACGCACGGCGTGCAGCCGCGCGCGACCGTCCGGGGTGTAGAAGCGGCCGTCCGCGAAGAAGCGCGTGGTCGGCGCGCCGCCGGCGGGCGCCGGCCAGCGCGTCGGCGCGAGCGCCGCATATCCCGCGTCGTCGAGGGTGGCGAGCGCCCCGATGTCGAAGTCGCGCGTCCCGTCGTTCTCGAAGGCCGACAGGGCGGCGTGCTCGCGGAAGATCGCGGCGGCGTCGGGATGGTCGAAAGCCTCCGCGAAGCCCATCCGCCGGGCGACCTCCCGGAGCTGCCACCAATCCGGCCGCGCCTCGCCGGGCAAGGGCAGGAAGGCACGCTGGCGCGAGATCCGGCGCTCGGAATTCGTCACCGTGCCGTCCTTCTCGCCCCAGGCGGCGGCGGGCAGCGCGACATGGGCGAAGGGCATCGTGTCGGTGTCGCGCACGATGTCGGACACGACCACGAAGGGGCAGCGGCGCAGCGCCTCGGCCGCCGCGTCCGCCTCGGGCAGCGAATCCACCGGGTTGGTGCCCATGATCCAGATCGCGCGCACTCGCCCGTCGGCGACGGCCCGGAACAGGTCCACCGCCTTGAGGCCGGGGCGCTGCGCGAGGGCGGGCGCCCGCCAGAAGCGGCGCACGAGGTCCCGGTGGGCCGGGTCGCCGATCTCCATGTGGGCGGCGAGCTGGTTGGCGAGCCCGCCGACCTCGCGCCCGCCCATGGCGTTGGGCTGGCCGGTGACGGAGAACGGGCCGGCACCGGGGCGCCCGATGCGACCCGAGGCGAGGTGGCAGTTCAGGATGGCCGACACCTTGTCGGTGCCCGCCGCCGACTGGTTCACGCCCTGGCTGAACACGGTGACGGTCTTGCCGGTGCGGGCGTAGAGGTCGAGGAAGCGGGCGAGCGGTTCGCGCTCGAGCCCGGTGGCGTGGCGGAGCCGCTCGATGTCGGCGAAGGGGCGGGCGGCCAGGAGTGCCTCGTCCAGCCCCTGCGTGTGCGCCTCGGCATAGGCGCGGTCGATGGTCCCCGCCGCCTCCATCGCGGCCAGGGCGCCGAGGAACAGCGCGGTGTCCGCGTCGGCGCGGATCGGCAGGTGCAGGTCCGCCTCGCGCGCGCTCGCCGTTTCGCGCGGGTCGATCACCACGAGGCGCATGGCGGGCCGCCGGGCGCGCGCCGCCTGGACGCGCTGGAACAGCACCGGATGACACCAGGCGAGGTTGGAGCCGACCAGCACCAGGAGGTCGGCCTCCTCCAGGTCCTCGTAGGTTCCGGGCACCGTGTCCGAGCCGAGGCCGCGCTTGTGGCCCGCCACGGTCGAGGCCATGCACAGGCGCGAGTTGGTGTCGATGTTGGCCGTGCCGAGGAAGCCCTTCACCAGCTTGTTGGCGAGGTAGTAGTCCTCGGTCAGGAACTGGCCGGAGGCGTACAGCGCCACCGAGTCCGGGCCGTGCGCGGCGACGGTCTCGGCGAGCCGCGCGGCGACGTGGTCGAGCGCCGCGTCCCAGGTGGCGCGCCGGCCGCCGATCTCGGGATGGAGAAGGCGGCGGTCGGGGATCAGCGTCTCTGCGAGCGCCGATCCCTTGGAGCACAGGCGCCCGAGATTGGCGGGATGCTCCGGGTCTCCCTCGATCCGCACCGTCCCGTCGCCGCGCGCGGTGGCGAGGACGCCGCAGCCGACGCCGCAATAGGGGCAGGTGGTGCGGGTCGCGCCCGCCTCGGCCAGCGTGTCCATCTCACCACGCGTTGTAGGCGAGGTACTTGCCGCTCATGCTCACCTCGATCCGGTCGCCCTTGGGGCTCGCCACCCGCTCGACCCGCATGTCGAAGTCGATCGCGCTCATGATCCCGTTGCCGCACTTCTCCTGGATCAGCTCCTTGAGCGTGTCGCCGTAGACGCCGACGATCTCGTGGAAGCGGTAGACGCAGGGATCGGTCGGCACGTCGCGGTTCCAGGTCTTGGTCGGATACTCGGCCAGCACCACGCCCGCCTCCTGCGGCAGGCCGAGCTGGGTCGCCAGGAGGTCGGCCTTGTCGCGCGGCAGGGCGTTCATGCCGAGGCAGGCCGAGGTCACGAAGACCTCGCTCATGCCGATGCCGTCGGCGATCGAGGCCCAGGACAGGCCGGCCTGGCGCTTGCGCTCGTAGACGAGCTCGGTGACGTCCTTCTTCGACAGCATTCCGTTCTCCTATTCCGCCGCCTCGGCGAAGGCCTCGCGCCCCACCAGAAGCTCCAGCGATCCGTCGGCGCCCACACGCACGGGGAAGGTCCGCACCCGGCCCTCGTCCGGCCCCTGGACGAGGCCGGTGTCCAGCGCGATCACCTGGTTGTGGAGCGGGCAGGTGACCGAGCCGCCATGGACGATGCCCTGGCTGAGCGGGCCGCCCCGATGCGGGCAGCGGTCCTCGGTGGCGAAGACCCTGTCGTCCATCGTGCGGAACACGGCGATGCGCCCGAGCGGGGAGACGACGCAGCGCGCGCCGCGGCGGGGGATGTCGGCCAGGCGGCCGATCGCCGCCCATTCGGGTCCGGTGCTCATTCTGCGGCCTCGCGGAAGCGGGAGAGATCGGCCAGCGGCTTGAACTCGTGGGCTGCGACGCCCCGCGAGGCGCGCTCGGCCCATGGGTCGACCTGCGAGAAGCGCTGCGAGAAGACGAAACGCTCGAAATAGGCTTGGCGCTTCTCGGGATCCTCCACGACGGCGGCCCGGATCGAATCCATGCCGACGCGTTTCAGCCACTTGTAGATGCGCTCCAGATAATGACCCTGCTCGCGGTAGAGCTGGGTCAGGGCGGCGATCGTCACCACCGCCTCGTCCTCGGTGTCGACGTGGCAGAGCACCTGCGTGCCGTGGATGTCGAGACCGGCGGCGCCCGCGAAATGGATGTCGTAGCCCGAATCGACGCAGATCACGCCGATGTCCTTGCAGGTCGCCTCGGCGCAGTTTCGCGGGCAGCCGGACACGGCCATCTTGAGCTTGGCCGGGGTCCAGGATCCCCACATGAACTTCTCCAGGCGGATGCCGAGGCCGGTGGAGTCCTGCGTCCCGAAGCGGCACCAGTCGGTGCCGACGCACGTCTTCACCGTGCGCAGGCCCTTGGCATAGGCCGCGCCCGAGACCATGCCGGCGGCGTTGAGGTCGGCCCACACGGCCGGCAGGTCCTCCTTGCGCACGCCGAGCATGTCGATGCGCTGGCCGCCGGTGCACTTCACGGCGGGGATCTGGAACTTGTCCACCACGTCGGCGATGGCGCGCAGCTCGGCCGACGAGGTCATGCCGCCCCACATGCGGGGCACCACCGAATAGGTGCCGTCCTTCTGGATGTTGGCGTGGACGCGCTCGTTGATGAAGCGGCTCTGCTTGTCGTCCTGGTACTCGCCCGGCCAGTCGGCGAGGAGATAGTAGTTCAGGGCCGGGCGGCACTTGGCGCAGCCGCAGGAGGTCTTCCACTCCAGCTCCTGCATCACCGCCGGGATGCTCTTGAGCGCCTTGGCGCGGATCAGGCGGCGGACGTCGCCGTGGCCGAACTCGGTGCAGCCGCACATCGGCTTCACCGCCTTCGGGTTGAAGGCGTCGCCGAGCGTCAGGCCCATGAGCTGCTCCACCAGCCCGGTGCACGAGCCGCAGGAGGCCGAGGCCTTGGTGTGGGCGCGCACGTCGTCCAGCGTGGAGAGGCCCTTCTCCGCGATGGCGCTCGTGATCTTGCCCTTGCACACGCCGTTGCAGCCACAGATCTCGGCGTCATCGCCCAAGGCTGCAACGGCCGCCATAGGGTCCAGCGGCGACCCTCCGCCGTAGCTCTGGCCGAAGATCAGCGTGTCGCGCATCTCGGCGATGTCGGTGCCCTTCTTCATGAGGTCCGCGAACCATCCGCCGTCCGCCGTCTCGCCGTAGAGAACGGCTCCGAGGATGCGGTTGTCCTGGAGCACCAGGCGCTTGTAGACGCCGGCCGAGGCGTCGCGCAGCACGATCTCCTCGCGGTCCGGCGCGTCGGCGAAGTCGCCGACCGAATAGAGGTTGATGCCAGTGACCTTGAGCTTGGTCGGCGTGTCGGCGTGGCGGAAGCCTTCCGCCGGCTGGCCGGCGAGGCGGCGCGCGGCGACCTCGGCCATCTGGTAGAGCGGGGCGACGAGGCCGTAGACCCGCCCGTCGAGCTCGACGCATTCGCCGAGCGCCGAGACGGCCGGGTCGGAGGTCAGGAGCTGGTCGTTCACGTGGACGCCGCGCCCGCAGGCGAGGCCCGCCTCCCTCGCGAGGCCGAGCGACGGACGGATGCCGACCGCCATGACCACGAGGCTCGCCGGGATGACGCGCCCGTCCTTCAGCCGGACGCCCTCGACCTTGCCGGTGCCGAGCACTTCCTCCGTGTTGGCGTTGCAGATCACCTCGATGCCGCGCCCTTCCAGGGCACGCTGGAGCAGGAAGCCGGCGGCGGGGTCGAGCTGGCGCTCCATCAGCGTCGGCATGAGATGGAGGACGGTGACCTCCAGACCTTGGGCACGCAGGCCGGCCGCGGCCTCGAGGCCGAGAAGGCCGCCGCCGATCACCACGGCCTTGGCGCGCGACTGCGCGGCGAGGATCATCGCGTCTACGTCGTCGAGGTCGCGATAGGCGAGGACGCCCGGCAGGTCGTGGCCGGGCACCGGCGGCACGAAGGGCGTGGAGCCCGTGGCGATCACCAGATGGTCGTAGGGCGCCGTAACGCCCCGGTCCGAGGTCACGGTCCGGGCCTCGCGGTCGATCGCGACGACGCGCTGGCCCTTGTGCAGCGTGACGCCGTGCCGTTCGTACCAGGCGTCGCCGTGGATCACGATGTCGTCGAAGCTCTTCTCGCCGGAGAGGACGGGCGACAGCATGATGCGGTCGTAGTTCACGCGCGGCTCGGCGTTGAAGATCGTCACCTCGAAGGCGCCGGGCGCGAGTTCGAAGAGGTGTTCCAGCATCCGGCCGGGGGCCATGCCGTTGCCGACGACGACGAGTTTGGAGGTCATGGGTCTCATCCCGAAACGAAGGGTCGAAGGGCGAGGGCGGGCTTCCGGCGCGGCGTCGGTGGCGCGCGGGACGGCCCGACGCCCGTGTCAGGCCGCTTCCACGAAGCGGTTGCGTTCGTAGAGGAACTTCAGCACCGCCTGGCGGCACTTCAGGTAGGTCGGGTCGGCCGCCAGCTTGAGCCGGTCGCGCGGGCGGGCGAGCGGCACGGCGAGGATCTCGCCGATCCGGGCCGAGGGGCCGTTGGTCAGCATCACGATCCGGTCCGACAGGAGCACCGCCTCGTCCACGTCGTGGGTGATCATCATCACCGTGGTGCCGAGGTCGGCCTGGATCTGCATCACCTGGTCCTGGAGATGGGCGCGCGTCAGGGCGTCCAGCGCGCCGAAGGGCTCGTCGAGGAGCAGGATCTTGGGCTCCATGGCGAGGGCGCGGGCGATGCCGACGCGCTGCTTCATGCCGCCCGAGATCTCGTTCGGGCGCTTGTCCCGGGCATGGCCCATGTGGACGAGCTCGAGGTTGCGCACCACCCATTCGCGGCGCTCGGCGGCCGACTTCGTCCGTCCGAAGACCTTGTCGACGGCCAGCGCGACGTTCTCGTAGACCGTGAGCCAGGGCAGGAGCGAATGGTTCTGGAACACCACGCCCCGGTCCGGGCCCGGCTGGTCCACCACCTTGTCCTCCAGGAGAACCACGCCGGCGCTGGCCCGGGTGAGGCCCGCGACGATGTTGAGGAGGGTGGACTTGCCGCAGCCCGAATGGCCGATGATCGAGATGTACTCGCCCTTGTCTACCGTCAGGTCGATGCCCTTGAGGACGTTGGTCGCGGTGGTGCCCCGGCGGAAGGTCATGTCGACGCCTTCGATCGACAGGAACGGCTTGGTGGTCATGGCGGGTTCGCTCCGGTGTCGGGAAGGGATCAGGCGGCCGCAGTGCCGCGAGTGACGAGGCGGCCGACGAAGGCCACGATCCGGTCGAGCACGAAGCCGACGAGGCCGACATAGGCGAGGGCGAGGATGATGTCGGAGATCAGGGACGAGTTCCAAGCGTCCCAGATGAAGAAGCCGATGCCCACGCCGCCGATCAGCATCTCGGCCGCCACGATGGCGAGCCAGGAGAGGCCGACGCCGATGCGAAGCCCGGTGAAGATGTAGGGGGCGGCGGCCGGCAGCATGATCTTGGTGAAGAATTCCAGGCCGTTCAGGCGCAGCACGCTCGCCACGTTGCGGTAGTCCGACGGGATGTTGCGGATGCCGACCGCGGTGTTGATGATGATCGGCCAGATCGCGGTGATGAAGATCACGAAGATCGCGGCGGGCTCGCCGTTCTGGAAGGCGGCGAGCGACAGCGGCAGCCAGGCGAGCGGGGGCACGGTGCGCAGCACCTGGAAGATCGGGTCGAGACCGCGCATGGCGAGCGTCGACTGGCCGACCAGGACGCCGAGCGAGATGCCGGCGACCACCGCCAGCGCATAGCCGATCGCCACGCGCTGGAGGCTCGCCCAGATCTGCCAGCCGAGGCCGACGTCGTTGCCGCCGGCGACGTAGAACGGGTGGGCGATCAGCTCCCAGGTGTCGGACACGACCTGGGTCGGCGGCGGCAGCGCCGAGCCGGCATGCGAGCACAGGACCTCCCACAGCGTCAGCAGCGCCGCCAGCGCGACCAGCGGCGGCACGATGTTGGCCGCGGCTTCGCGGGCCATGGCGGCGCCGCGCGCGGCGCGCGGCGCGCGCGTCCGGGGCAGGGCCACCACGTTCGCTGCGGCGGCCGTGGTGCCAAGGGCTGCGGTGCCGGAGGTGGGGCCGGAGACGGGAAGTTTCGCGACGGTCTGGGACATCGGGACGGGACCTTGCCGGAGGAGGCGGAAGGGAGGGGCGGCACGGGGCCGGCGCGTGCCGGCCCCGTTCGCGTCAGCTCACGGTCTTGATCGACTGGCTTTCGAGATAGGCGTCGGGATTGGCGGGATCGAAGGTCTTGCCGTCGAAGAAGGTCTCGATGCCGCGCGAGGTGGAGGCGGGGATGTCGGCCGCCGCCACGCCGAGATCCTTGGCGGCCTCGCGCCATAGGTCCTCGCGGTTGACCTTGTCGACCAGCGCGGTCCGGTCGAGGTCCATCGGCAGGTAGCCCCAGCGCTGGTCCTCGGTCAGGAACCACAGGTCGTGGCTCTTGTAGGGATAGGAGGCGTTGTCGGCCCAGTAGCGCATTTGGAAGGGGGAGTTTTCGACCACCTTGCCGTTGCCGTAGTCGAAGCGGCCCTTCATGCGGTCCACGACGTCCTTGAAGGGGGCGTTGATCCACTGGCGCTTGGCGCAGATCTCGGCCATCTCCTCCTTGTTGGCCGTGTCCTCGCACCACATCTGGGCCTCCTGCACCGCCATCAGCAGCGCCTTGGCGGCGCGCGGATTGGCGTCGACATAGTCGGCGCGCAGCGCGAAAGCCTTTTCCGGGTGGTTCATCCAGAGCTCGCTGGTGGTGATCGCCGTGTAGCCGATCTCCTGGTTCTTGAGTTGCTCGTTCCAGGGCTCGCAGACGCAGAAGCAGTCCATCGTGCCGACCTTCATGTTGGCCACCATCTGGGCGGGCGGCACGACGATGGTCGAGATGTCCTGGTTGGGGTGGATGCCGCCGGCGGCCAGCCAGTAGCGGATCCAGAGGTCGTGCGTGCCGCCGGGGAAGGTCATGGCGGCCTTCACCTCCTTGCCGCTCGCCTTCTTGGCCGCCAGCGCCGTCTTGAAGGGCGCGGTGTCGAGCGAAAGCTTGAGGTCGGCATATTCGGAGCCGACCGAGATGCACTGGCCGCCGAGGTTGAGGCGCGCCAGGATGTACATCGGCGTCGGCTGGTTGTTCTGCGTCATCGCGCCCGACGAGATCAGGTAGGGCATGGGCGTCAGGATATGGCCGCCGTCGATGCCCGAGCCCGCCGAGCCGAGCACGATGTTGTCGCGCGTCGTGCCCCAGGACGACTGCTTGGTGACCTCGACGTCGGTCATGCCGTACTTGTCGAAGAGGCCCTTCTCCTTGGCGACGAAGAGCGGCGCGGCGTCGGTCAGGGCGATGAAGCCGAGGACGGCCTTGGTCGTCTCCGGTCCCGCCCCTTGCGCGAAGGCGCCGCCGGGAAAGCTCGCGCCGATCGCCGAGAACAGCGCGGCGGTGCCGGCGGACGCGGCCGTGCCGGCCAGGAAGCGGCGACGGTTCAGGGCGGGGACGTCGAAAACGGTCATGGCGGTCCTCGGATGGGGTGGATGCGGGCCAAACGAAGACGACGCCGCGAGGCCGATGCGTCCACGTCGGGCCTGGCGGCCGGCGCGGAGGGCAGGGGCGACGCGACGTCGATGTCGTCGAGGCTTGTGGGAAGCTCGGGGCCCAGTCGTCCTTGACGGGCCGTTGATCTATCCAATCGCAGAACGGGCGTTTTGCAAAGCACAAATGTTTATCAGAGCGGCATGCTCAAAACTTCGGCAGAACCGTTCCAAAGTGGCGGGCGGCCGAGGCTTCGCGCTGCCCGGAGCCGGAGATTAATCCGTGATCGCGACGCGCAAATATCGGGCATCGGCTCGCCGCAGCGCAACGTGCCGGGTCGACCCGCACGAAGCGGCGGTGCCGCTCGACCCGCCGCTCAGTCCCCTGCGGGCGAACCGCCGCCACCCATCGGGGCGGCGGAGAGATAGGCCTCGATCCGTTCGGGATCGAAGTCGGGTCCGCCGCCGGGCGGCGCCCGCTCGATCCGGGCGTCGGGCAGCGCGTCGGCGCGCCCCGGCAGGGCGGCGCGATATACGTCGGGGCGGAACGCCTCGGCGGCGCGCTCCGCCGCGTCCGCGTCGAACGGCGTCTGGCCCCAACGCACCATCTGCGCGTAGATCCAGAGTGCCTGCGAGCGGCGCGGCAGGTTGGCGCCGTCCGGTCGAAAGTCGAGATAGGTCGGGATCGCGCGGCGCGTGCCGTCCGGGTCCACCAGGAGGTCGCCGTTCAGGATCGGCTCGAACAGGCCGGCCTGCCCGCCGACATGGGCGGGCTCGGCCAGGATCGCGGCGAGCTCGCGCCGGTTTTCGGGCGCGGCGCACCAGCGGGCGCCCGCGTCCAGCACGGCCAGGAGCCGCTCGGCGGTGTCGCGGTTCTCGCGCCACCAGTCAGGGCGCAGGCCGAGGACCTTCTCGGGCGAGCCGGGCCAGACGTCGAGCTTCACCGCCACGATGCGTCCGATGCCCTCCTCCACCGCCAGGACGTTCCACGGCGCGTTGACGCAGAACCCGTCGATCAGGCGCGCGCGCAGCGCGTCGGCGGTCATCGGCGGCGGCACCACCGTGAGCGTGACGTCGCGGTCGGGATCGATGCCGGCCTGTGCCATCCAGAGCCGGAATTCGTAGTTGTGCGAGGAGAACGGGTAGGTCACGCCGAACACCGGCGGCGGCTCGTTCGCAGCGCGCCGCCGCGCCACCTCGCGTGCCAGCGCCGTGGCGTGCGCGGCGGCGGTGTCGGGATAGGGCGCGTCGCCCATCGCCTCGCGCATGCGCGCCACCAGTTCCACCGAGAGCGTGATGGCGTTGCCGCCCTCGGCCAGCGCGAAGGGCGCGATCACCGGGTGCGGGTTGGAGCCGAGGCCGAGCTCGCCCGCCACCGCCATCGGCCCCAGCATGTGCGCCACGTCGAACTGGCGGAAGGCGAGGCGATCGCGGATGTTGGACCAGGAGACGTCTCGCGTCAGCTCCAGGCGGATGCCCTCGCGCCGGTCGAGCCCGAGTGCGGCGGCCGCGATCAGCACCGCGGCGTCCAGAAGCGGGATGAAGCCGGCCCGGACCACCCGTGCGTCCGCCGCGCCCCGCGCGCTCATGGCGGCGTCTCCCCGCCCAGGAGACTTGCGGCGGTGACCAGCGATCGGGCGATGTCCACGAGCTTCTTCTTCTCGTTCATGGCGGTCTGGCGCATCAGCCGGTAGGCCTCCTCTTCCGAAAGGCCCCGCATCCGCATCAGCAGACCCTTGGCGCGCTCCACCACCTTGCGGTCGGCAAGCTCCGAACGCGCTTCCTGCAACTCGCGCTCCAGCCGCGAATAGGCTTCGAAGCGCAGCACGGCGGTGTCGAGGATCGACCGGACCCGCTCCTTCTTCAATCCGTCCACGACGTAGGCCGAAACCCCCGCGGCGATCGCCGCCTCCATCGAATCGGCGTCCGACCGGTCCACGAACATGGCGATCGGCCGGCGCACCGAGCGCGAGACCTGGAAGAAGGCCTCCAGCCGGTCGCGGTTGGGATTCTCGAGATCCACCACCACGACATCTGGCCGGAAGGCCTCGATCTCGCGCACCAGCCCCAGCGCGTCGGCCACGACGTGGACGCGCGCGTGCCCGGCCTCGCGCAGGCCCTCCTCGATGATCGCGGCCCGCGCCCGGTTCTCGTCGACGATCAGGACGGCAAGGGCGGGACGGGGTTCCATGGGCGCAGAGTGGCAAAGGAGCGAGGGCGGCGCAATATGTCGGGCACCGCCCTTGTTGCGGTGCGAAGGGGGCGATCAGCCGCCGTCGGCGGCGAGGCCCACGGCCGCGATGCCGGCGACGGCCGCCGCCTCGTCGTTGTCCGACGTATCGCCGGTGATGCCCACGGCCCCGACCACGCGGCCGCCGTCGCGGATCAGCACGCCGCCGGGCACCGGCACCAGCGAGCCGCCGGCCAGCGTGTTCATGGCGTTGATGAAGTAGGGCTGCTCCTCCGCCCGCTTCCAGAGCGCGCGCGAGCCGACGCCCATCTGCACGGCGCCGTTGGCCTTGCCGATGGCCACGGCCGGGCGCATCGGCGAGCCTCCGTCCTCGCGCTCCAGCACCAGGAGGTCGCCGCCCGCGTCGAGCACCGCGACGGTCAGCGGCTTCAGGCCGAGCTCGCGGGCCTTGGCGCGGGCGGCCGCGACGATGCGGCGGGCGGTTTCGAGCGAAAGGGCGGTCATGGGCATGTTCCTCCGGTTCGGGGCCCCTCCCTAGCGCGCCGGCCCGACCCTTAGCAAACCGACGGGCGAGCGCCTCAGGCGAAGCGGCGCGCGGCGTCCAGCCCGAGCCCGAGGCCGACCGAGCCGAACGCGTCGGACAGCGCGACGCGGGCGCCGGGGAAACGGGCCGTCGCGGCCTGCGCGACGGCCGGGACCTGCGCGCCGCCACCGGTGAGGATCACGGTCTGCACCGCTTCGGCCTCGAGACCGGCCAGCCGCAGCGCCGCCTCGATCGCGCCGCCGATGCGCTCCACCAGTTCGGCCGTGGCCGCCTCGAACTCGCCCCGCGTCACCGGCGCCTCCAGGGCGAGGCCCGGCTCGCGCAGCACGATCGCGGCGGCGTCCTCTCGCGTCAGCGCGATCTTGGCCTTCTCCACCGCGCCGGCCAGCCGGTGGCCGGAGCGGTGGGACAGGACGTGCTCCATGCGCTTCAGCTTCTCGGGCTCGGCGGCCTCCTTGCCCAGCGCGCGGATGTCGGCCAGCACCTTGGGCGTGTAGAGGGTGTTGATCCGGTGCCAGGTCGCCAGGTCGTTGAAGTACCAGACCGGCATGGAGCGCTTGCCGTCGGCCGTGGCCGAGCCGAGGCCGAGCAGCGGCTGCATGCGGGCGATGTTGAGGAGGCGGTCGAAGTCGGTGCCGCCGACATGGACGCCCGTGGTGCCGAGGATGTCGCCGCTCCGGTCGGGCAACCGGGCGCGGTCGGGGCCGAGCCGGAGGATGGAGAAGTCCGACGTGCCGCCGCCGATGTCGACCACCAGCGCGACTTGCTCGGCGTTCATGCCGCTCTCGAAGTAGAGCGCGGCGGCCACCGGCTCGAACTGGAACTCCACGTGCCGGAAGCCCTGCGCCCGCGCCGCCGAGGCCAACTGCTCGGCCGCTTCCCTGTCGGCGGCCTCGCTTTCGTCCACGAAGCGCACGGGGCGGCCGAGCACGATCCGGTCCACCGGCTCGTCGGTCTCGCGTTCCAGGGTTTCGCGAAGGTGGGCGAGGAAGCGCCCGATCAGCGCCTCGAAGCTCATGCGCTGGCGCCCGACCTGCGTCGTCTCCCGCATCAGCGATGAGCCGAGGATGCTCTTCAGCGCGCGCATGAAGCGCCCCTCGGCACCGTCCACATACTCGAACACGGCGCGCCGGCCGAAATAGGTCTGCCCGTCCTCGAGCGAGAAGAACAGCGCGGACGGGATCGTCAGGTGCTCCGCCTCCACGGCCAGGAGCCGCGGCGCACCGCCCGGCGCGCAGAGCGCGAGCGTGGAGTTGGTGGTGCCGAAATCGAGGCCGGCGTAGCTGCGGGGCATGGAAAGGCTCGCGGGAGGAACGGCGTCGCCGCCACCGCTTGGGCGGGGCGTCGGGACGGAAGGAGGGGGCGGGGCGGTCCCTCTAGCCCATCGATCCGCGCGAGGAAAGGGGCGCCGCGCCCCATTCCCCATACCCTCACCCTCGCGCCGCCGGTCAGTTGGCTTCCGGCTCGCGATACTGCTCGCCGATCCGGCCGAACTCGCCCTGGAGGCGGCCGAGGGCGACCTGGATCGGATAGAGGCCGATCAGCACGGATCGCTGGAGCACGGCCTGCAGCACGGCACGGGGCGGGGCGGCCGCGAGCAGCGCCGCGGTCTTCAGCCCCGAGCGCCAGCGGCCCTGGCGCCGACGCTGGATCGCGCTCGACAGCGCGCCATTGCGCAGCGCGCGCGCATGGATCCAGGACCACTGCGTGCGACGCGCCGGCACGCTCTCGCTGACCGGCGCCTCGGCGCACCAGCCGAAGCGCGCGCCCCGAAGCGCCGCCCGCGAGAAGAAGTCCGAGTCCCCCCCGCCGGTGAAGTTGAAGGCCGTGTCGAACAGCGGATCTCCCATGCGTTCCAGAAGCGCGCGGCTCGCGCACAGGTTGCCCGACGAGTAGAGCATCGGAACCCGGCCGGTCCGGCGGAAGGGCGGGCGGAACACCGGATGCCGGGCGAGCGCGGCCGGCGCCCCGCCCTCGAACACGGGAACCTGCGGCCCGCCGACGACGTCGACCTCCAGCCGTTCCAGCGTGCCCGCCATGCGCTCGGCCCAGTCCGGCGCGGCCGCCTCGTCGTCATCGATCACCAGGCAATGGCGCATGGCCGGGAACTCGCGCAGCGCCGTCCGGACGCCGGCATTGTAGGCCGAGCAGTTGCCCCGATCGTGCGCGACGAGCACGAGACCCGCCAGCGCGCCCGTCTCGAACAGGGCGCGCGCCGCCGACAGGCCCTCGCGCCCCGCCGCGTCGTTCTCCATCACGATCACGGCGAGCGGCCGCGACGTCTCCTGCGCCGCCAGGGAGGCGAGCGTGCGCAGGAGGCCCTCCGGCCGGCGGAAGGTCGGAACGATGGCCACGCGGTCGAAGCCGTCCGCCGGGTGGGACGAGCGGGCCTCGATGGTGACGGAAGGGGAGGCGGGGCGCTGTTCGATCATGGGAGCGACGATAACCGCCCAGTGCTGAATATCCCGCGAACGTGACGCACGGAAAAAGCGGGACTTTGACGAAATCGCAACGGCCGGTGGTGCAGGCTGCCTTCCGAACAGGACGGAACCGGACCGCCGATGCATATCCTCTTCACCACGTCTCTCCTGCCGGAGCCGGAGCCGACGACGGGCTTCGAGATCGCCAACAGGGCGATCGCGGATGCCTATCGGGCGGCCGGCGCGCGGGTGACGGTGGCAGGCTTCCGGCGCCCCGGCGTCGCACCTCCCCCCGAGCCGCACGTGGATTTCGGCGAACTGGCGATCGAGAACGCGGGCGCGGGCGCCTTGCGCAAGGCCGGATGGGTCGCCGAGGCGCTGCGGTCCGGCCTGCCGATCGGGGCGGCCAAGCTCCGGGCGATGCCCGAGCCCGCGCTTCTGGAGCGCCTCTGCCGCGCCGGGCCGTTCGATGCCGTGGTGCTTTCGGCGGCGCAGCTTCCGATCGCCTTTCCGGGGCTCGCATCCCTCGCGCCCTTCATCTTCGTCGCGCACAATGTCGAGCATCTCTCGGCGGCCGAGATGGGCGAGAGCGCACGCGGCATCGTGTCGCGCCTCCTCTATCGTCGCGAGGCGCGCCTGCTTCGGACCGCCGAGACGCGGCTGTGCGCGCAGGCACGCGTCGTCCACAGCCTGGCGCTTGCCGATGCCGAGCGCCTCGGCCTAGGCGGCGATCCGCGCTCGCTTCCGCTCAGTCTTGCGATCGGCCGGGGCACCGCGCCCGCGGACGACGGCGAGCGGCGCTTCGACGTGGTGATGATCGGGACCTGGAGCTGGGCGCCCAACCGGCTCGGGCTCGACTGGTTCCTCGAATCCGTCGCGCCCCTGCTTCCGTCCGATATCCGGATCGGCATCGCCGGCCGCCTGGACGGCGCGCCCCCGGCCGCGCCCGCCCAGGTCTCGTTCCTGGGCCGCGTGCCGGACGCTCAAGGCTTCGTGCGCGCGGGGCGCGTGGTGGCGCTGGCGACGCGCGGCGGCACCGGCGTCCAGCTCAAGACCATCGAAACCCTGGAGGAGGGGATGCCGGCCGTGGCGACCCCCTCCGCCTTGCGCGGCATCGGCGCCGCGCTTCCCGCCAACCTGCGCGTCGCCGACGACCCGCGCGGCTTCGCGCAAGCTCTCGTCGACCTCGTGCGGCGCGAGCGGGGCGGCGAGACGCTGCGCCTGGACGGCCGGCCCTTCGCCGAGCGCCAGCGCGCGGACCTGGAACGAGGGGTGCGCGCCGGCCTCGCGCTCGCCGTCGGCGGGCCGAACGCCGTGCCCGTCCCCGTGCTGGAGGCTCTTGCGTCGTGACCGATCCCGCACCCGCCCTTCCCTCGACCGATACGCCCGCCAAGGCTCGTCGCCGAGCCGGTGTCGCGCTGACGGTGCGCCGGCTCGGCGGCCTCGACGTCGCCGTGATCACCGGCGCCGACGCGGTCGCGCGCATCGACGCGGCGCTCGCCGAGCGCAAGCCGCTGCACGTCGCCTTCGTCAACGCGCACTGCGTCAACGTCTCGGTGAGCGATCCGGCCTACGGCGCGGTGATGGCCGACATGCTCTGCCTCCCGGACGGCATCGGCGTCGACGTCGGCTCGCGCATGCTGTTCGGCGAGCCCTTCCCGGAGAACCTCAACGGCACCGACTTCCTGCCCCGCTTCTTCGCCGAAACGCGCTTCGAGCTGCGCGTCGGCCTGGTGGGCGGCGTTCCCGGCGTCGTGGACCGCGCCGCCGCGCGGTTCGGCGAACGCTTTCCGCGCCATCGCTTCCTGGCCATCTCGCACGGCTTCTTCTCCGAAGGTCAGGAGACGGAGCAGCTCCTGCACTGGATCCGCCTCGCGCGGCTCGACGTGCTCCTGGTCGGCATCGGCGTGCCGCGCCAGGAACAGTTCCTCGCCCTCCATGTGGGCGCGCGAGAGGCGCCGGTCGCCTTCGGCGTCGGGGCGCTGCTCGACTTCACGGCCGGAAAGGTGGCTCGCGCGCCGGCCTGGGTGCGGCGCCTGCGCATCGAGTGGGTCTGGCGCCTCCTGATGGAGCCGCGACGCCTGGCCAAGCGCTATCTGGCGGGCAACCCGGCCTTCCTGGCGCGCATCGCGCGCCAGCGCATCCGCAAGTAGCGCCCATGCGCTTCGCGCTCGTGACCTCCAGCTATCGCGGCGATCTGGAGCGGTGCCGCCTCCTGTGCGACAGCATCGACCGCTTCGTCACCGGCCACGAGGTCCACTACATCCTGGTGGAGGCGAGGGACCTCGAGATGTTCCGGCCCCTGGCGGGGGCGAAGCGCCGGATCGTGTCGGAGCGCGACCTCCTGCCCTGGTGGCTGCGTCCGGTGAACCATCCGGTGAGGGCGGGGGCCCGTCTGTGGCTGTCGCCCTTCGGCCTTCCGTTCCACGGCTGGCACGTCCAGCAGCTCCGCCGCTTCGCGATGGCGGCGCGGATGGACGAGGAGGCGATGATCTCGCTGGATTCGGACGTCGTGTTCGTGAAGCCGTTCGACGCGCGCACGATGGAACAGGACGGTCGCGTCGCCTTCTACCGCGTCCCGGACGGGATGACGCGGGTGCTGGACCATCTGCAGGCCGAGCACGGGACCTGGGCCCGCCGGGCCGGGCGGCTCGTCGGCGCGCCGCCGACGCCGCCCACCGAAGCCGCCTATATCGGCACGCTGATCGCCTGGCGGCGCGACACGGTCCGCGACCTCCTGGCGCGGATCGCTTCGTTGGCCCGGCGCCCGGCCATGGCCGCGCTGTGCGCCTCGCGCGCGCTGTCGGAATGCACCGTCTACGGCCGTTTCGTGGACGAGGTGGAGGGCCATCCCGAGCGCCACCTGCCGGAAGCGCGGCAGCGCTGCGCGGTCTACTGGGACGGGCCCCCGCTCGACGCGGCGGGGCTCGACGCATTCCTGGCGGCGCTGGAGCCGCACCAGGTGGCGATCGGCCTCCAGTCCTTCACCGGCACCGACCCCGCCCTGATCCGGCGCGCCGCCGGGCTCTGAGCGCGCCTCAGGCGGGACGGGCGACCGGGGCGCGGCGCATGTCGAGCGCCATGTAGGTCGACATCGCCGAGGCCAGCCAGAGGGCGGCGAACACGCCGTTGAGCCCGAGCACCCAGGCCGTGTCCCCCGCCGCCTCGCCGCCCTGCAGCACCAGCGTCAGGAGCCCGCCCTTCATCACCGTCAGGAAGGCGAGGACCGTGGCGCGCACGCCCGTGCGGCCGCGCGCGTAGAGGAGCTCACCCTCGTACTCCACGAGGTTGCGGAAGGCCGGCACCAGGAGCGCCATCAGCACCAGCGGCGCGGCGTCGGCCACGTTGGCGCCGAGCAGCGTCGGGCGGACATGCAGCACGAGGCCGAGCGCGGCGAGCCCGCCGGCCGAGACCAGCGCGATCCCCGCCTCGACGCCCCAGCGCACGCGCCAGGAATCCAGCCGGTCCGGCCGGCGCATCAGCGCCTGCACCGCCATCATGTTGAAGGAGCGCACGGGCAGGGCGGTCAGGTCCACGAGGCGCATCAGCATGGCGTAGAGACCGGCGACGTGCGGCCCGCCGAGCGACAGGACGAGCAGCTTGTCGAGCTCGGACTGGAGATAGAAGAGCACCTCCGCCCCCGCCACCGCGAAGCTGTCGGCCGCCCGGCGGCGGTAGAGCGCGGGGCGCCAGCGCAGGCGCTGGCGGGGATACAGGAGGGCGATGCCGCCGAGCGCCGCCGTGCCGTTGGCCGCGAGGTAGAACAGGCTCCAGGCAGCGAGGCCGCCCTCGCGCCCCGCCGTGGCGGCGAACAGGAGCGCGGCCAGCGCCTTGGCGCCCGTTCCCGCCACCACCAGGACCGAGGCGCGCCCGAAGCGGTTCATGCCATTGTTGACGATGCACACGACCTCCAGCGCCCGCCAGCAGACCACCTCGGCCGCGACGATGGCGGCGAAGGGCGCGGCGCCCATGTCGCCGGCGAAGACGCCGAGGAAGAACAGCGCGCCGCCGAGCGCGACCAGCGGCAGCGACAGGGCGAAGGCGGCCAGGAGGCCGGCCGTGTAGATGCCCACGAGATGGGGCTTGCGCGTCGCCGCGCGATAGAGCGGCGAGACGAAGCCGAGGCCCGCGATGCGCGACAGGACGATGCCGGTGGCCGAGGCGGTGGCGAAGAGGCCGAAGTCCGACACGGTGAGGACGTTGGCGATGGCGGTGAAATAGGCGAGCGACAGGACGAGACGGCCGCCCGAGCCGCCCAGCAGCTTGGCGTAGTCGCGACCCATCTTCAGCTTTGCTTCAAGACTTCCTGTCAGGAATCCGGGGCGTCGCATGAGGAACCTTGGGAGGGCGTGGGCGGATGACGAGGCAGCAGTCCGACGCTGGTCGCGCCGTGCCGGCCGTGGCCCTTCATAGCGGCCCGATCTTAACGCGTCGTTCGTTTCTTGCGGGCGGCGCCGCGCTGGCCGCCGGCGCGCCCGGCCCGGCGCGGGCCGCGGCGAATGGCATTCCCTTCGGCGCGGCGATCCAGGCCGAGTATTTCGAGGACACCGGCTACCGCGACCTGTTCCGGCGCGAATGCGACTTCGTGATGCCGATGAACGAGCTGAAGTTCGCCCTGGTCCAGCCCGAGCGCGGCCGGTTCGACTTCGACCGCGCGGACCGGCTGCTCGACTTCGCCGGGGCCAACGGCCAGAGCGCGCGCGGCACCACCTTCGTCTGGTGGTCCACCAACCCGCCGTGGCTGGAGGCGATCGCCGACCCGGTCGACCTGGAGCGCGCCCTGGTGGAGCACATCGAGCGCGTGGCCGACCACTGCAAGGGGCGGCTGGCGAGCTGGGACGTCGTGAACGAGGTGATCGCCCACGATCCGGACGAGAACTGCGGCCCCTTGCGCGACACGTTCTGGCTGCGCCGGCTGGGACCGCGCCACATCCCGATCGCCTTCGCGGCGGCCGCCCGCGCCGATCCCGGAGCGCGGCTGGTGCTCAACGACTACGACCTCGAATTCCGCGGCCCCCGCTTCGACCGGCGCCGCGCCATCGTCCTGTCGATCGTCCGCCAGCTCCAGGGGGCCGGCATCCGCATCGACGCGGTGGGGATCCAGGGCCATCTCTACGCCCACCAGGCGATCGACGTGGAGGCGCTCGCGCGCTTCGGCGCCGACCTCAAGGCGGTCGGCGTCGCGCTCCTGGCGACCGAACTCGACGTCATCGACTTCCAGGTTCCGGGGGGGCCTGAGGAGATCGACGCGGCGGCCGGCAAGGTGGTGGGCGATTTCCTGGACGGCCTTCTGGGCGGCCAGCGCCCGCAGACCGTCATCACCTGGGGCCTGACCGACCGCTACAACTGGGTCGAGGACGTGATGCCGCGCGGCGACGGCCAGCCCTGCCGCCCGCTGCCGTTCGACCGGGAGTTGCGGCCCAAACCCTGGTACGCCGAGCTGCGCCGAAGGCTGGCACGGGGCTGATCTCGACCGCCCCGCTCCATCGTCTTAACCAATTCTTTGCCATGACGGGCGAAAGGTAGGGGCCGCAACCCGCGCTATTCCTGCCCAGGGCCCGTCCATGTTCTATGCCGAGGATGCCGCATCCCGCCCCGCTTCCCGCTGGGACCCGGTTCCCGCGCAGGAAGCCGAGCGCCGCCAGCAGAGCTTCCTCGACCCGGCCTATCTCGCCGGTGCCGTGTGGAGGGCGCGGCGCGCGATCCTGTTCCTGGGCGTCGCGGGCGCGATCGCGGCGGGGGCGTTCGCCCTGTCGCAGCCCAAGCAGTACACGGCCACCGCGCAGATCGTGCTGGATCCGCGCGAGCTCAATCTCGTCCAGAACGAGCTGACGCCGACGGCGAACGGCCTCAACACCGACGCCGCTCTCGCGCTGGTGGAGAGCCAGATCGCGGTGATGACGTCCAACAGCGTGCTCCTGCGCGTCGTGCGCGAGGCGGACCTCACCGCCGACACCGAATTCAACGGACTGCGGCAGAGCTGGCTCGGCGGCCTGTCGGCGACCCTCGCCGCGCTTCTCTCGGACGATCCGGTGGCCGCCGCCGACACGCGCGAGCTGCGCACCGTCACCAACCTGTGGCGCCACATCTCGGCCGTGCGCAACGCCAACAGCTTCGTGATCAACGTGTCGGTCACCAGCGAGGACCCGCAGAAGGCCGCCCATCTCGCCAACCTGACCACCCAGACCTTCATCGCCGAGCAGGGCCGGGCGCAGTCCGACCTCGCCCGGCGCGCCACCACCGCGCTGTCCTCGCGCCTCGCCGAGCTGCGCGCGCGCGTGGTCGAGGCGGAGGACGCGGCCGAAGCCTACAAGGCGCAGAACCGGCTGGTGGGCGTCGGCGGACGGCTGATCGACGACGACTACATCACCCGCGTGAACAACCAGCTCGCCGACGTGCGCTCGCAGATCACCGCGCTCAACGTGCGCGCCCGCTCGCTGCGCGAGGCCAGCGTCGAGACCATCGCCGCCGGTTCGTTTCCCGAAGGGCTGAACTCCGAGGCGCTCCTGCGCCTGCGCCAGGTCTATTCGGAGGCCGCCCAGAACCAGGCGATCCTCGCCTCGCGCCTCGGGCCGAGGCATCCGCAGCGCATCGCCGCCGATCAGGCCGTGGCGACTGCCCGGCGCGCGATCGAGACGGAACTGTCGCGCATCGTCGCATCGGCCCAGACCGAGCTGGCGCGGGCGCAGGCGACCGAGCGCGACCTGACCGGCCAGATCGACACGCTGCGTTCGCGCCAGATCGAGACGAGCGGCGCCTTCGTCCGTCTGCGCGAGCTGGAGCGCGAGGTCGACGCCTCGCGCGCGGTCTACGAGGCCTATCTCCTGCGCGCGCGCCAGACCAGCGAGCAGGAAAGCCTGAACACCACCAACGTGCGCGTGATCTCCGACGCCACGGTGCCGTTCCACCCGTCGAGCCTCTCGCGCAAGCTGGTGGTGGCGCTCGGCTTCGTGGGCGGCATCGGCCTCGGCATCGCCCTCGCGCTCCTGGTGGCCGTGGTGCGGGCGCTGCGCGGAACCGCGAGCCCCGCCCGGGTCGCCGCCGGACGCATGGCCGGCGAAGCGCGGTTCGCTCCCGCCACGGCCGCGCCGCCGGCGCCCGCCGCATACGCCGTGCCCGAACCTGGGCCCGAGCCTGCCGTCGTCGCGCCGGCGCCGGCGCCGGTTCTGCGCACGGGCGAGGGCGACTGGTCGCTGCGCGGCGGATCGTTCGACCCCGTGGAGACCGGCCAGCCGGCCGGGAACGCGGCCGAGCGGGTGCCGCAGCCCGCCCGTGCGATGCCCGAGGACGTTGCCGCGCCGAACGAGACGGTGGCCGCCCCCGAGGCAGCAGACGCGTCGGTCGATGACGGCGAGGCGGCGAGCCGTCCCACGGCCGAGGCGACGGACCACGCGCTCGCGGACGGGGCCGGCAACGCCGAGCGCATGGAAGAAGCGGCGCCGCCCGCCGCGACCTCGGACGGCGTCACGGAGATCGAGGCCCGCCGCGAGGCGCTGCGCCAGCGCATCCGCGAGCTCGGCGCGCGCCGCGTCGGCCGCGCGTCGACGCCGCCCGAACTCGTCTCCCGGGACGAGGACGGCGTGTCGGCGGAGGAACGGCGCGAGCGTATCAGCCTGCGCCTGGCGGCCGCGCGCAACCGTCGCGGCGAGGGCGTCCCGACCCCGTCCTGACAGGCGGCCCCCGCGCGGAGCGTCAGGCCCCGGGCTGCGGGGCGGACAGGGACGGGCTGATCGCGGCCGCGTTGGACAGGCGCAGGCGTCCGAACTCGGGCACGACTTCCGCCAGGAGCGCGATCGCGCGCGCGGCGTCGCCCGCTGCCAGCGCCGCGGCGATCGCCTCGAAGCGGGCGCGCAGGAACGCGACGTCGGACACGCGCGAACGTGCGATCAGAAGGCCGGGAAGCCCGGTGTCCTCGCGCGTCTCGCCGTCGCCGAAGAGTTCCTCGTAGAGCTTCTCGCCCTTGCGCAGCCCGGTGTATTCGATGCGGATATCGGTGTGGGGCCGCAGTCCGGCGAGCTGGATCAGCCGCTCGGCGAGCTCGGTGATGCGGATCGGCTCGCCCATGTCGAGCACGAAGATCTGCCCCTCCGCCGCGCGGTCGGCGATGCCGTGGCCGGCGGCGTGCAGGATCAGCCGCGAGGCTTCCGGGATCGTCATGAAGAAGCGGGTGATGTCGGGATCGGTGACCGTCAGCGGACCGCCGCGCGCGAGTTGGCCCTGGAACAGCGGGATCACCGAGCCGGCGGAGCCCATGACGTTGCCGAAGCGCACGGTCATGAAGCGCGTGCCGGCCTGGCCGAGGTCCAGCGCCTGGCAATAGGCCTCGGCGGCGCGCTTGGTTGCTCCCATCACGTTGGTCGGGTTCACCGCCTTGTCGGTCGACACCATGACGAAGGCGAGCGCGCCGCACGCGAGCGCGGCGTCCGCCACGTTGCGCGAGCCCAGGAGGTTGGTCTCGATGCCCTCGAGCGGGTTCTCCTCCACGATCGGCACGTGCTTCAGCGCCGCCGCGTGGAAGATCACCTCCGGCCGCCATTCGGCGAAGAGCGCCATGATCCGCTCGCGCTGGCGCACGTCGGCCACGCGTTCCACCGTCTCCACGTCCGGGTGGTTGTCGGCCATGCGGCGGCCGACCGTGTAGAGGTTGAATTCGCCCGCGTCGATCAGCACGAGCCGCTTCGGTCCGAAGGACGCGATCTGCTGCACCAGCTCGGAGCCGATGGAGCCGCCCGCGCCCGTCACCGCGATGCAGCGGCTCCGGATCAGCCGCGCCACCTCTTCGATGTCGAGCCGGATCTCGCGCCGTCCGAGAAGGTCCTCCAGCGACACGGGCAGGACCTCGATCGGCGTTTCGCCGAGGTCGCCGGCGCGCGAGATGTCGGGCAGGCGCTTCACGGCGATCTTGAGCGGCGCGGCGACCTCGACCACGGCCGACAGTTCGGCAGGCGGCACCTGGGCCTTGGCCACGATGAGCTGGTTGATGGGCGTCGCCCCGAGCTCGGCCCGCCGCGCGATCTCGGGCAGGTCGGCGAGGGCGCCCAGCACCTTCACCCCGTGGAGCTGGCGTCCCTGGTTCTTGGCCTTGTCGTCCACAAGGCCGAGGATGTGCACGCCGTGGTGGGAGCGGCGCGCGTCACGAATGAAGAGGTCGGCATTGTCGGTGAAGCCGTAGATCACGACGTTCTCGACCGGCACGCGGATCCCGCTCGTGTCGAAGAAGCGGGCCGACAGCCCGCGCTCCTTCCAGAGCCGGTAGGCCAGCCGCGGTCCGCCGAGGCCGACGATCATGATGAACCACGTCATGACCAGAGAAGACCGGGGCAGGTAGATGCCGCGGAACAGGATGAAGTGTCCGGCCAGGAACACGACGTTGATCGCCGTCACGGCCTTCACGATCGACAGGACGTCGAGCAGCGAGGCGTAGCGCCAAGCGCCGCTGTTGAGCGAGAACAGGGGGAACATCGCCGCCGAAAGCGCCGTGAAGGCGACGATCAGCGACCAGATCTGCCAGTTGTTGAAGGTGATGCGGAAGCCGAAGGCGAGGCCGAGCGCCAGCGAGATGGCCACCGCTGCCACCACGACGTCGTGGACGACGCCGAGCGAGCGGAACGAGCCGCGGGGCAGGCGGGAGGGAAGGCGAGACAGCATCGGCAATTCCGCGGCAGGGGCGTGGCGGAGCCGCCGAGGGCGGCCCCGTTGGGGGCACCTCTAACCGAACGGCGCGAAATGTCACGCGGGGAGGCCGGGCCTCCGCCCCGTCAGAACACGCTGGCGCCGGTGTCGGCGGTGCCGACGGCGCGGCGGAACACGGCGAAGAGCTCGCGCCCGAGCCCCGTCTCGTTGGCCGACAGGTCGGCCTCCGCATTGGGGCGGCGGGCGAACTCGGCCGGGTCCACCAGCACCTCCAGCGTGCCGGTTTCGCCGTCCAGGCGGATCAGGTCGCCGTCGCGGATCTTGCCGATCGGCCCCCCGTCGAGGGCCTCCGGCGTCACGTGGATCGCGGCGGGCACCTTGCCCGAGGCGCCCGACATGCGCCCGTCGGTGACCAGGGCCACCTTCTGGCCCCGGTCCTGCAGGACGCCGAGCGAGGGGGTGAGCTTGTGGAGCTCGGGCATGCCGTTGGACTTCGGCCCCTGGAAGCGCACCACGGCGACGAAGTCGCCCGTCAGCTCGCCGGCCTTGAAGGCGCGCTGGAGGGCGTCCTGGTCGTGGAACACGCGGGCGGGCGCCTCCACGACGCGCTTCTCCGGCTTCACCGCCGAGACCTTGATCACCGCCTTGCCGACATTGCCGTTCAGGACGCGCAGGCCGCCGTTGGAGGAGAACGGCTGGTCGGCGGTGGTTAGGACCTTGGGGTCGCCGCTGGTCTCTGGGGCGGGAACGCGCAGGACCTGGCCGTCGGCCCCGAGCCGGGCCTCCACCGTGTAGGCGCCGAGGCCCGTGCCCCAGGCGGTGCGCACGTCGTCGTGCAGGAGCCCGCGCGACAAGAGCTCGCGGATCAGGAAGCCCATGCCGCCCGCCGCCTGGAAGTGGTTCACGTCGGCGAGGCCGTTGGGGTAGACGCGCGCCAGAAGCGGGGTGACCTCCGACAGCTCGGAAATGTCGGCCCAGGTCAGCCGGATGCCGGCCGCCGCCGCCATCGCCACGAGGTGCAGCGTGTGGTTGGTGGAGCCGCCCGTGGCGTGGAGGCCCACGACCCCGTTGACCACGGCGCGCTCGTCGACCACGAGGCCCGCCGGCGTGTATTCGTTGCCGAGCGCCGTGATCGACAGCGCCCGGCGCGTCGCCTCGCGGGTCAGCGCGTCGCGGAGCGGCGTGTTGGGGTTCACGAAGGAGGAGCCGGGCGTGTGCAGGCCCATGATCTCCATCAGCATCTGGTTGGAGTTCGCCGTGCCGTAGAAGGTGCAGGTGCCCGGCCCGTGATAGCTCTTGGACTCGGCTTCGAGCAGCGCGTCGCGCCCGACCTTGCCTTCCGCGTAGAGCTGGCGGATGCGCGCCTTCTCGTCGTTGGGCAGGCCCGTGGTCATCGGCCCGGCCGGCACGAAGATCGCCGGCAGGTGGCCGAAGGAGAGCGCCGCGATCACGAGGCCGGGCACGATCTTGTCGCAGACGCCCAGATACACGGCCGCGTCGTACATGTCGTGGCTGAGGCCGACGGCGGCCGACATGGCGATCACGTCGCGCGAGAACAGGGACAGCTCCATGCCGACCTGCCCTTGGGTGACGCCGTCGCACATGGCCGGCACGCCGCCGGCCACCTGGGCCGTGGCGCCCGCCTCGCGCGCCGTCTGGCGGATGATCTCGGGATAGGTCTCGAACGGCTGATGGGCCGACAGCATGTCGTTGTAGGACGTGATGATGCCGAGGTTCAGCGTCCGGTCGCCGGTGAGGCGCTCCTTGTCGACCGGGCCGCAGGCGGCGAAGCCGTGGGCGAGATTGCCGCAGTTGAGGGCGGAGCGCTTGGGCGTCTCGCCCGCCTTCTGACGGATGCGGTCGAGATAGGGCTCGCGCGTCGCGGCGGAGCGTTCGCGGATCCGGGCTGTGATCTCTTCGATGCGGCGGTCGGCGGCCATGGCGTCACCCCTTCGGGTCGTAGGGCGGGTGTAGCGGGCGCCTCAGGGCGCCCAGAAGACTTGCAGCGGCTCCTCGCGGCGGCCACGCAGCACGGAGCGCACGGGCATGGCCTCGGTCGGGCCGTCCTCCAGCGCCTTGGTCAGCGTGTCGCGCTTGTCTTGCCCTTCGATATGGAGCGCCAGAAAGCGCGCTTCCAGAAGGAACGGCAGGGCCAGGGTGATGCGCGGCTCGCCGGCGCCGGGAGCCTCGATCGCGAGGACCCGATGGCCGGCGTCCGGGTCGATCGCCTCGGCCAGCCGGTCGCCGCCGGGAAAGAACGAGGCGGTGTGGCCGTCGTTGCCCATCCCGAGGATCACCGCGTCGAACGGCCGGGGCAGGGCCGACAGGCGGCGCGACACCTCGCCTTCCGCCTCGTGCGCCGTGGGGCCCGCCTCGAACAGGGGCTCGAGCCGGGCGGCCGCGGCGCGGCCGACGAGAAGGTTCTCGCGCACCAGGCGCGTGTTGGAGCGCTCGCTGGTCTCAGGGACCCAGCGCTCGTCCACCAGGCACACGGTGACGCGCGCCCAGTCGATGTCGGCGCCGGACAGGGTGCGGAAGAACAGGCGGGGCGTCGAGCCGCCCGAGACGGCCAGCACTGCCTCGCCGCGCGTCGCGATGCCCCCGCATAGCACGGCGGCGACGCCCGTCGCCAGCGCCTCTGCCAGCGCCTCGCGGGTCGGATAGGGATGCTCGCGGATCGTCATCCTCGCCTCAATCGGGTTCGTGCCAGGTCCGCCCGTCGCGCTCGATCAGCGCGATGGAGGAGGAGGGGCCCCAGGTGCCGGACGTGTAGCCCTGCGGGCGCACGGTGCGACCTTCCCAGGCCTTGAGGATCGGGTCCACCCATTCCCACGCGGCCTCGACCTCGTCGCGGCGCATGAACAGCGTCTGGTTGCCGCGGATCACGTCCATCAGGAGACGCTCGTAGGCGTCCGGGTTGCGCACGTGGAAGCTCTCGGCGAAGCTCATGTCCAAGGGGACGTGGCGCAGGCGCATGCCGCCGGGGCCGGGATCCTTGATCATCAGCCACTGCTTCACGCCCTCGTCGGGCTGCAGGCGCATCACGAGCTGGTTCTGCTGGACGTGTCCGGCGGCGTCGTCGAAGATCGAATGCGGGATGGGGCGGAAGGTGACGACGATCTCGCTCATGCGCTCCGACAGGCGCTTGCCCGTGCGGATGTAGAAGGGCACGCCCGCCCAGCGCCAGTTGTTGATCTCGGCCTTGATGGCGACGAAGGTCTCTGTGTCGCTGGTCGGCTCGCCGAGGTCCTCGAGATAGCCCTTCACCGCGCCGCCGTTGGAGGCGCCCGCCTTGTACTGGCCGCGCACGGTGAGGTGCTCGATATTGCTCTCGTCGATGCGCTTCAAAGAGCGCAGGATCTTCAGCTTCTCGTCGCGCAGCGCGTCGGCATCCATGGCCGCCGGCGGCTCCAGCGCCACGAGGCAGACGAGCTGGAGGATGTGGTTCTGCACCATGTCGCGCAGCGCGCCGGCCTTGTCGTAGTAGCCTGCGCGCCCTTCCAGCCCGACGCTCTCGGCCACCGTGATCTGGACGTGATCCACGAAGGCCGAGTTCCAGAGCGGCTCGTAGAGCATGTTGGCGAAGCGCAGCGCCATCAGGTTCTGCACCGTCTCCTTGCCGAGATAGTGGTCGATGCGGAAGACCTGGCTCTCCTCGAAGTGCTCGCCGATCAGCGCGTTCAGCGCGCGGGCGGAGGCGAGGTCGCGCCCGACCGGCTTCTCGACCACGATGCGCGTCTTCTCGTGCGCCAGCCCGTGGCGCTTCACGCTGGAGGCGAGGTCGCCGAACAGGCTGGGGCTCACGGCGAGGTAGAACGCGCGGATGCGGTCCTGTCCCGCCTCGTCCAGGAGGCTCTTGAGCTCGGGCCAGCCGGTCTCGCTCCGCGCGTCCACCTGCCGGTAGTGCAGGCGCGACAGGAACCGATCGACGGCCTCCTCCGAGCGATGGCTCTCGGCGACGAAGGCGGTCAGCGCCTCGCGGCCGAAGGCGCGGTACTGCTCGTCGGAGAAGGGCGTGCGCGAGGCGCCGATGATGCGCGCGCCGGGCGGGATCTGGCCGTCGAGGTCGCGGTGGAACAGCGCGGGAAGCAGCTTGCGCTCAGCAAGGTCCCCGTTGCCGCCGAAGACGATGTAGTCGAAGCATTCGACGGGAATGATCTGACTGGACACGCGGTACCATCTCCGTTCAGCAGGAAGCCGGGCGAAGCCCGGCCCGGTCATCGGACCGTGGATAATTCAATCGATTGAAAATGGGAAGGGCGATCGGGCCGGGCCGAGGCCCGAACCCATGTCCGGCTCATCGCGCCGCGGTTCGGCGCGCCGCCGCCCGCGCGATCGCGCTCACCAGAAGGTCGCTGACGAAGGGCTTCTTGACCGCGTCGGCCTCGCCCGCCTCGACGGGCAGCTCGATGTTCTCGCCATAGCCCGTGACGAACACGAAGGGGATGTGCCGGGCGTTGAGGTCGCGCACCAGGGGGAACGAGGTCTCGGAGCCGAGATTGACGTCGAGCAGCGCCACGTCGATCGCCTGCGCGTCGATCACCTTGCGCGCCTCGCCGACGCTGGCCGCCGTGAAGACCTCGACCATGCCGTGGTCGATCAGCATCTGCTCGGCATCCAGCGAGATGATGAGGTTGTCCTCGACCACCAGACCGCGCAGCCCGGCGAGCGCCGCTGCCGGCGCCGCGAGGGCCGACGCGTCGGGCCGCGCCTCCACCGCCGGTGCGGGAGCGCGCTTGCCTTCCAGGTGGAAGACGTTGCCGGGCAGGGTGAAGTGGGCGCGCACGCCCGCCAGGTGATAGTCGATGCGCGCCTCGCCCGACAGGTCGTGCGGGATCGAGCGCTCGATGATGGTGGAGCCGAAGCCGCGCCGCCGGGGGGCGGCCACCGGCGGTCCGCCGCTTTCGATCCAGTCGATGCGGCAGGCGTCGTTCTCGTCGATCCGCCAGCGCACGTCGACGCTGCCCGACGAATCGGACAGGGCGCCGTACTTGGCCGAGTTGGTCACGAGTTCGTGGAAGACGAGCGCCAGCGTGGAGAAGGTCATCGCCTCGACGAAGATGTCGGGGCCCGTCAGCGACACCCGGCCCGCCTTGTCGCCGATATAGGCCGAGACCTCCGTGCGCACGATGTCGTGCAGCGTCACCGCGCCGGCGTCGGCGCTGGTGATCTGGTCGTGCGCGCGGGCCAGCGCCTGAATGCGGCCGCCGATGATCCCCGCGAAGTCGTCCACCGTCGCGGCGCCCGGCTTGCTCTGCACCACCAGCGCGCGGATCAGGCTGAGGATGTTGCGCACGCGGTGGTTCAGCTCGGCGATCAGGAGTTCCTGGCGCTGGGTGGCGAGCGACTGCTGCCGCTGCGATTCCTCGTTGAACCGCAGAAGCACTTCCAGGATCGAGACGCGCAGGCCCTCGGCCGCCTTGGTCTCGCTCAAGGTCCAGGGGTGGCTGCGGCCGTGGACCGTCTCCTTCCAGGCGTCGAAGCTCTTGCGCGGGGTCAGGCGAACGCCGTTCGGCCCGATCGTGCGCTCCTTGGTCTTAGGATCGCCGGCCCAGGTGACGGTCTGGATGATCTCGCGACGGAAGAACAGGAGGTAGTCGCGCGGGGAGCGCGAGATCGGGATGGCGAGGACCCCGGCCGCCCGGTCGATGTAGTCGACGCCGGGCGGATGGTTGGCGGAGATCTCGTCGGTCGCGTAGATCCGGCCGGAGCCCGCCCGGTTCAGGAACCGCGCGAGGCTGGCGATCTCCTCGCCGGACGGGCAATGGCCGTAGCACTGCGCCTCGCCCCGGACGAAGACCGCGAACCCGTCGGCGGGAATGATCTCGCGAAGGTCGTCGGCGAACTCGCCGATCGTGTCCAAGGTGGAGGAGGCGGCGACGATGCGCGAGACGAAGCGGTCGTGCAGGATGCGCCCGGCTTCCTCGAGCTGGCGCTGCTCCTTCGCCAGGCGTCCCTCGATGATCAGCGACACCATCTGGCCGAACAGTTCGGCCGCCGCGCGCACGTCCATCGCCAGGTGGCGCGGCGCGTAGTTGTGGAGGGCGAACAGGCCCCAGAGCTGGCCGTCGATCACGATCGACACCGACATGGAGGCCGCCACGCCCATGTTGGTCAGGTACTCGATATGGATCGGCGAGACGGAACGCAGCACCGACAGCGACAGGTCGATCGGCTTGCCGTGCGGGTCGAGCTCGGGGATCACCGGCACGGTCTCGGAGCCGACGTCGGCGATCAGGCGCACCTGATTGCGCACGTAGAGCAGGCGCGCCTGGGGCGGGATGTCGGTGGCTGGGTAGTTCAGGCCGAGGAACGAGCCGATGCCCGACCGCGAGGCTTCCGCGATCACCGCGCCGGCACCGCTCTCGGCGAAGCGGTAGAGCATCACGCGGTCGAAGCCGGTGATGCCGCGCAACTGGCGCACGCTCTCCTTGTAGAGCCCCTCCAGCCCTTGCGTCTTCTGGACGCGGTTGATCATGCTCTTGACCAGCGCGCCCGGGTTGGTGGAGGCACGCTCGGCCTGCGGCTCGGCCTCGATGACGATGGAGCCGGCCGAGACGTGGATCGCCACGTCGAAGCGCATGCCGGTGCCGAACAGGTCCAGCCCGACGATCCGCTCGCTGCCGCCATCGCCCGACAGGATCTGCAGCCGGCCCCGGATGGAGTGGAGCGCGCCCTCCGAGACGATCGACAGGACCGGTTCGCCCAGGAGGCTCGCCGGCTCGCGGCCCACCACGTCGCCGATATTGGTCGACACGCGTTCGATCAGCCAGTCGGTGGACACCGCCAGGAGGTAGCCGAAATTCTGGATGCGCCCCAGGAACTGGATCGGCTCGCGCTCGCAGTTGGTGATGTCGACGTCGCCGAACGGCTGGGACTGGATCGTCAAGCGCGGGTGGTCCTCTTCTGATCGTCTCCGCTCATCGCGCGGAAGAAGCGGAACGTCACGTCCGCCGCCTGCACCGCCCGACGCACGTCCGCCTCGCCCGTCGGCTCGGCCGCCATGCGCTCGAGCAGCCGGGTGAAGGGCCGCACGTCGCCCGACACGTCCAGATAGTCGGTCGGCCAGCGTGCGTCGTCGCCGCGCTCATCACGTTTGATGGCACGCGACATATATTTAGCGCCGAGCCGCGAACCTTCCAGCACATAGGCGATGCCGAAGGCCTCGAAGAGATCGGGGCTCGGCAGGGGGAAGTCCGGCGCCGCGGGGGCCTCGATGCCCAGCGCGCGCGCGTCGCGCCGGGCGGCATCGAGCCGGTCGGCCGAGGCTTCGCCGGCCTCCGCCGGTCCGAGCGGGCTCGCTGCCAGCACCGGCTCGATCGCCTCGTGGGCCGCCAGGTTCATGGCGATGAAGCGGCGGTAGAGTTGGCCCGTCGCGTCGCCGAACATGCCCTCGAACGACGCGTCCAGCGCCTCGTGCGCCTCGCGCGTATCCGCCCGCAGGCGGTCTCGCAGCGAAGGGGCGGGCCGGCGGGGGGAGGGGGATGCGCTCACGGGCGGAACTTCGAAACGGATCGGGGGAAGGGAGGCGCGACGCGCCTCGGGCCCTTTTCGTCCATCAAAGCCGATCACGCAAGGCGTACCAGGTCATGGCGAGGAACAGGAGCGGCGCGCGCAGCCACGTGCCGCCGGGAAAGGCGGGCACCTCGAGCCCGCGCAGATCGTCCAGCGTCTCGCCCGACCCGGTGACGCCTTCGGCGTAGAGCCGGCCGGTCCAGTGCGTCATCATCACGCCGTGGCCGGAGAAGCCGGCGATCACGTCGAGGCCGGGCTCGGGCTGCGCGACATAGGGCATGCGCGGCATGGTCACGGCGACCGAGCCGCCCCAGGCATGGGTGAAGCGAACGTCCGCGAGGTGCGGCCAGATGGAGGCGACCTGGCGGCCGATCTGGCCGGCGACATCGCCCGAAGCCGAGGTGTAGGCCTCGCGCCCGCCGAACAGCAGCCGCCCGTCGGCGCTCTTGCGGAAGTAGCGCACCACGAAGCGGGAATCGTCGGCCGCCTCCTCGCCCGGCAGGACGCGGGCCGGCTCGGCCAGCGGCTCCGTGGCGGCGATGAACGAGCGGATCGGCATCACATGGGCGGCGCTCGCCGGCTCGAGCCGCCCGCCATGGGCGTTGGTGGCGAGGAGCACGCGCGCCGCCGACACGGTGCCGCGCGCCGTCCTCGCCTGCCAGAGCCCGCCCGGCCCGCGCGTCAGTGCCTCGATCGGAGTGTCCTCGAAGAGGCGCGCGCCCGCCCGCCGCGCCGCGCGCCCGAGGCCGATCACAAGCTTCATCGGATGGAGATGGCCCGTGCCCGCGTCGCGCAGGCCCGCGTGGTAGACCGGCGAGCCGAGGCGCTCGGCGGTCTCCGCCCGGTCCATGAAGCGCAGGTTCAGATAGCCGAACCGCTCGGCCATGGCATCGGCATGCCGGCGGAACTCGTCGACGTAGCGCGGCTTGTGGGCGAGCGAGATCTGGCCGGGCCGGAAGTCGGCCTCGATCCCCTCGCGCAGCATGGTCTCGCGCAGGCCCGCCTTGGCGTCCTCGGCCATGGCGAAGAGGCGGCGGGCGCGATCGAGCCCGTAGCGGTCCTCCATCTCCTCTGGCCACAGGCGCTGGCCGGTACCGAACTGGCCGCCGTTGCGCCCGGAGGCCCCGTCGCCGAGCCAGGCGGCCTCGCAGAGCACCACGTCGACGCCGGCGCGCGCGAGATGCAGCGCGGCCGACAGGCCGGTGAAGCCTCCGCCGACGATCAGGACGTCGGCGCGGGTCGAGCCGTCGAGGGCAGGGTAGCGCGGCCGCTCGCCGCAGGTATCCTCGTACCAGGAGCGTCCCGGCGAGATCGGGGACTGGTGCGGCTCAGACATTCAGGAGCAGGAACTCGCGCTCCCACGGGCTGATGACCTGCATGAAGGTCTCGTGCTCGCCGCGCTTGATGCCGGCATAGGTGCCCACGAACTCCTTGGACAGGACCTCCTGGAACGCCTCCTCGGCCTCGAACGCGGCCACCGCCTCGAGGAGGCCGCGCGGCAGCGAGATGACGCCGTCCTCGTTGACGGTGCGGTCCGTCGGCTGGTCCGGCTCCACCGCGTTGACCATGCCGAGCCAGCCGCAGGCGAGCGAGGCGGCGAGCGCCAGATAGGGATTGGCGTCGGAGGAGGGCAGGCGGTTCTCGACGCGCCGCGCGGCCGCGTCGGAGGCCGGCACGCGGAAGGCCGTGGTGCGGTTGTCGAAGCCCCAGGCGTTGTTGGTCGGCGCCGACATGCCGTAGGTCAGCCGGCGATAGGAGTTCACGTAGGGCGCCATCATCACCAGCGCCGCCGGCACGAAGCGCTGCATGCCGCCGATGAAGTGGTGGAACAGCGGCGAGGGCGAACCGTCGGCGTTCGAGAAGACGTTGCGGCCGGTCTCCCGGTCCGTCACCGACTGGTGGATGTGCATGGCCGAGCCCGGCTGGCCCTGGATCGGCTTGGCCATGAACGTGGCGTAGATGTCGTGCTTGAGCGCCGCCTCGCGGATCGTGCGCTTGAACATGAAGACCTGGTCGGCCAGTTCCACCGGGTCGCCGTGGCGCAGGTTGATCTCGAGCTGGGCCGCGCCGTCCTCGTGGATCAGCGTGTCGATCTCCAGGCCCTGGCCGTCGGAGAAGTGGTAGATGTCGTCGATCAGCTCGTCGAACTCGTTGATGCCGCCGATCGAATAGGCCTGGCCGCCCTGGATCTGCCGACCCGAGCGCCCGATCGGCGGCGTCAGCGGATAGTCCGGGTCGACGTTGCGGGAGACGAGATAGAACTCGATCTCGGGCGCCACCACGGGGCGCCAGCCCCGATCCTCGTAGAGCTTCATGACGCGCTTGAGCACGTTGCGCGGCGTGTAGCCGACCGCCTCGCCCGCCGTGTCCACCAGATCGCAGATCACCTGCGCCGTGGGATCGCTCTCCCAGGGCACGGCCGACAGCGTGGAAAGGTCCGGCACGAGCTTCAGGTCGCCGTCGTTGGGCGAGTAGCGGAAGGCGCCGGTCTCCTCCGGGTATTCGCCCGAGATCGTGTGCATGAACAGGGCCGAGGGGAGGGCGAGCGAGGTGTTGCCGGTGAACTTCTTGGCCGGCATCATCTTGCCGCGCGCCACGCCCGCCAGGTCGGGCGTGATGCACTCGATGTCCTCGATGCCGCGCACGCGCAGCCATTCGGCGGCTTCCGCCATGGAGCGCACGCCGCGCCGGGAATCCAGGAACAGGGCTCGCTCGGAGGCGGAGGCGGGGGCCGCCGGGGCGAGGCGCGGCCGCTCGCCCACCGCGCGCGCCGCCTTGCCGATCGCCGCTCCGTCGGCGGCTCCGCGCCGCTTGGGCTTGTCGCGCTTGATCTTGGACAAGGCGCCGGCGTCGGATTTGGGCGGTCTGGTGCGGTCGTGCATGCGGTCCTGCGCGCAAGGGACGGTTGGCCGAGCATAGCCGCTCGGCCATCGGGCGGGAAGGCTCCGCCGCGCGCGCCGGAGCCTCCGCTTCACCGATCGGACGGTTCAGTCGCGCGCGGCCAGGACCACGGGGATCATGAGGTCGCCCCAGCTTCCGTCGCCGCCGTGATGGCGGGCGGAGCGCACGAGCTCCACCGAGACGCCCGCCTCGACCGCCCGCATCACCGACTGGTTGAGGCGATGCAGGTCGTTGGCGAGGATGCGCACGGCGTTCTGCGCCTCCTCCGACAAGGCGCTCGTCTGGGCCTCGGCGCGCTCGCGCACGTGGGTGCGGGGACGCTCGATCGGACTGACATTGCTCATGACGGGTGTCTCCTTTCGTTGAAGGGTTCGACGGGGGATCATTCGGCCGCGTGGCGGAACTGGTCCGCCTCGGTGGAGCCGTGCATGGCGGTGGTGGACGAAGCCCCGCCGCCGATCACGGTGGCCACGGCATCGAAGTAGCCGGTGCCCACCTCGCGCTGGTGGCGCGTGGCGGTGTAGCCGTCCGCTTCCGCCGCGAACTCGGCCTCCTGCAGCGCCGCGTAGGCGGCCATCTGGCGGTCGCGATAGCCGCGGGCGAGTTCGAACATGCCGAAGTTGAGCTGGTGGAAGCCGGCCAGCGTGATGAACTGGAACTTGTAGCCCATGGCGCCGAGCTCGCGCTGGAACCTTGCGATGGTCGCCTCGTCGAGGTTCTGGCGCCAGTTGAACGAGGGCGAGCAGTTGTAGGCCAGCATCTGGTCGGGATGCTCGCGCCTCACGGCTTCCGCGAAGCGGCGGGCCTGGTCGAGGTCGGGCTTGGAGGTCTCGCACCAGATGAGGTCCGCGTGCGGGGCATAGGCGAGCGCCCGCGCGATGCAGGGCTCCAGGCCGTTCCTGACGTGGAAGAAGCCCTCGGGCGTGCGGTCGCGGTCGCGGTCCACGAAGGGCCGGTCCCGCTCGTCGATGTCGGAGGTCAGGAGCGTGGCGGCCTCCGCGTCCGTGCGGGCGATCACGAGCGTCGGCACGCCCATCGTGTCGGCTGCGAGCCGCGCCGCCGTGAGGTTGCGGATATGGGCGCCGGTCGGGATCAGGACCTTGCCGCCGAGGTGCCCGCACTTCTTCTCGGAGGCGAGCTGATCCTCGAAATGGACGCCGGCCGCGCCCGCCTCGATGAAGGCCTTGGTGATCTCGAAGGCGTTGAGCGGCCCGCCGAACCCGGCCTCGGCGTCGGCGACGATCGGCGCGAACCAGGTGTCCACCGAATGGCGGCCCTCCGCCGTCTCGATCTGGTCGGCGCGCTGGAGGGTGCGGTGGATGCGCCGGCACAGCTCGGGCGCCGCGTTGGCCGGATAGAGCGACTGGTCGGGATACATCGCGCCGGCCGTGTTGGCATCGGCCGCGACCTGCCAGCCCGACAGGTAGATCGCCTTCAGCCCGGCGCGCACCTGCTGCATCGCCTGGTTGCCGGTCATGGCGCCCAGCGCGTTGACAAAGTCCTCCTCGTGCAGGAGCCGCCACAGCCGGTTGGCGCCGTTCTCGGCCAGCGTGTGGCGGATCGCGACCGAGCCGCGCAGCCGCTCGACATCGGCCACCGCGTAGGGGCGCTCCACTCCATCGAAGCGGCCCTCGGGGGCGCTGGGAACGAGCGTGTAAAAATCGGTCATGGCGGCTGGCCCTCCGTTGTCCTGTCTGCGACGCCGTTTGGTCTCGGCGTCCGTGGAAAGAAATTGACAGGGACGGGCCGCCGCGGCGACGGTGGTTCTCGCGCCACGGTCTTGGATTCGTGTCGGTCTGTCGCGATTTCGACAAGCGCGGCCGTGGGTTTGTCACAGCGTGTGAAGGAGAGGGGCATGGCCGACAACAAGGTGTTCGCCGGCCCCAAGGTGCGCCGCCTGCGCAACTCGCTCGGCCTCACCCAGACCGCGATGGCCGGCACGCTCGGCATCTCGCCGTCCTATCTCAACCTGATCGAGCGCGACCAGCGCCCGCTCACCGTCCAGATCCTCCTGAAGATGGCGCAGGCCTTCTCGGTGGACCTCGCCGAATGGCAGGGCGGCGACCGGGACAAGACAGTGGCCGAGCTGCGCCGCATCTTCGCCGATCCGCTGATCGCCGGCGAACTGCCGGGCGAAGGGGAACTGGTGGAGCTCGCCGACGCCGCGCCCAACGTCGCGGCGGCCCTCGCCAAGCTGCATCGCGCCTACGGCGAGACGCAGGGGCGCCTGTCCGATCTGTCGGCCGCCATGGGCCGGGGCGAGGGGCCGATGCCGGCGCTCTCGCGCCTGCCGCTCGACGAGGTGCGCGAGACGCTGGAAGGGCGTGCCCACCACCACGCGTCGCTGGAGACGGCGGCGGAGGCGCTGCGGGCCGAGATCGGCGCGGGCAGCGACGACTTCGGCGGGGCTTTGCGTCGATGGCTTCGCGAGCGCCACGACATCGCGGTGCGCGTCCTGCCGGTGGAGACCATGCCGCTCTGGCGCCGCCGCTTCGACCGGCACTCGCGCCGCCTGTTCCTGTCCGAGCGCCTCGACGCTGCGGGCCGGCTGCGCGAGATGGCGGCCGAGGCGGTGCGCCTCGCCTTCGGCGCGGTCGTGGAGAGCGAGGTCGCGAGCTTCGGCTTCTCCGGCGACGAGGCGCGGCGCATCGCCATGCGCGAGCTGACGCGCTACGGCGCGCTGGCGACGGTCATGCCCTACGGCCCGTTCGGCGAGGCGGCCGAGGCGCTCGGCTTCGACGTCGAGCGCCTGTCGGCCCGCTTCGGCGCAGGCTTCGCCGATGCCGCCGAGCGGCTCACCAGCCTCCGGCGCCGCGCCGCGCCGGGGCCGCCCTTCTTCTTCCTGGAGGCCGATCCGGTCGGCCACGTGCTCCGGCGCTCGGGCGCGCGCGGATTTCCGGCCGCCCTGTTCGGCGGCCTGTGCGCGCGCCTGCCGCATGCGCGAGCGGGCGAGACGGTGCTGGCGGAACGGGCCGAGATGCCGGACGGAACCGCCTACCTCCTGGTGGCGCGGGCCGAGACGGGGCTCGGCGGCGACTGGCCGGAGCCGGGGCGGCGCACGCGCGTGCTCCTCGGCTGCGAGTGGGAGGCGGCGGCGGGCACGGTCTATGCGCGCGCGCTGGGAACCGGGCGCCCCGTCGGCATCGGACCGGCCTGCCGGCACTGCGAGCGGGAGGCCTGCGCCTCGCGCGCCGAGCCGCCGCTGACGCGGCCCCTGGCGCTGGACGAATGGGTTTCGGGCCTGACCCCTTACGATTTCCGTTGAAACCCCGCCGCAAAGAGCGACATGCAGGTGCTATCGGCCGTGCGGCCGGGCGAGAAGTGGAACGACGATGACGGACACGGCCCCCAAACAGACTGGCAAGACGCAAGGCCTCCAGGACACGATGAGCCGGCAGGGCGCCGCCGCCCGCGTGGTGCAGGGCCTCGTGGACAAGGCGGAGGCGCTGAACCTCCGGTACTCGGCGGTGGGCAACCCGCCGGTCTATCCCACCGACGACTTTCCGTGGGCGCGCGAGGTGGAGGCGGAGTGGCGCCTCATCCGCGCCGAGCTCGACAAGATCCTGGTCCGCAAGGGCGACCTGCCGGCCTTCCACGAGATCTCGTCCGAGGTCCGCTCGATCTCGTCGGACAAGAACTGGAAGACCTTCTTCCTCTGTGGCTACGGCATCCGGTCGGAGGAGGCGATCCGCCAGTGCCCCGAGACCTGGCGGATCCTGCAGAAGATCCCGGGCCTCAAGTCGGCGATGTTCTCGATCTTCGAGCCGGGCAAGCACCTGCCGCCCCATCGCGGCCCCTACAACGGCGTCCTGCGCTTCCATCTCGGCCTGATCGTCCCCGACCGGCCCGACCAGGTCGGCATCCGCATCGCGCAGGAGACGCGCCACTGGCGCGAGGGCGAGGCGCTGATCTTCGACGACGCCTACGAGCACGAGGCCTGGAACCATTCGGACGAGGTGCGGGTCGTCCTGTTCGTGGACTTCGAGAAGCCGCTTCGCTTTCCCGCCAGCCTCGCCAACAAGGCGGTGTTGAACCTTGCCGTGTTCACGCCCTTCATCCGCGAGGGCTACAAGGCGCACAAGGCGTGGGAGAAGATGTTCTACGGCGAAGGGCGCCAGCACCGATGACGGCACCGTCCGCGCCGTCCCCGGCGGGCTGGCGGCCGATGGCGGCGGGCGACGCCCCGGCCGTGGTGGCGCTGGCCGACCGGGTCCACCCGACCTTCCACGAGGACGCGGCGGTGTTCGTGGACCGGCAGCGGCTGTTTCCCGCCGGCTCGCTGGTGCTGCCGGGCCCCGCCGGCACGCTCGCCGCCTATGCCGTCGCCTACCCGGTGAGGCGCTTCGCGCCGCCGCCGCTCGACACGGTGCTCGGCGCGCTGCCGCCGGACGCCGACGCGCTCTACATCCACGACGTCGCGTTGGCGCCGGAATGGCGCGGCCGCGGGCTGGCCGAGCCGGCGATCCGGCGCCTCCTCGCCGCGGCGGCGCCCCTCGGCGCGGCGACGCTCGTCTCCGTCTACGGCACGTGGCCCTTCTGGGCGCGCTTCGGTTTTCGCCGCGTGGACGACCCGGCCCTCGCGCCCAAGCTCGCGAGCTACGGCGCGGACGCGGTGTTCATGCTGCGCGAAACGACCGAGGGCGGATGAAAAACGCCCGCCGGCCCTAGGCAAGGCCGGGTGGTTTGGCGATATTGCCTCGCAATAGAGCGACCCGAGAAAGGTGCCCGTCCGATGCGCATGACCCCCTTCCTCCTGGCCGGCGTCGTCGCGAGCCTCGTTCCCCACGCGGCCGCGGCCCAGGAGAAGGTGCTCAACGTCTTCAACTGGTCGGACTACATCGACACCTCGATCATCGACGAGTTCACCAAGGAGACGGGAATCCGGGTCGTCTACGACACCTACGATTCGAACGAGATCCTGGAAACGCGCCTCCTGGCCGGCGGCAGCGGCTACGACGTGGTGGTGCCTTCGGCCGAGTACCTGTCGCGCCAGATCGAGGCCGGCGTCTTCCAGACCCTCGACCCGTCCAAGCTGCCCAACCTCAAGAACATGTGGCCGCTGGTCTCCGAGCGCGTCGCCGTCTACGACCCGGGCAACGCCCACTCGGTCAACTACATGTGGGGCACCACGGGCATCGGCTACAACGCGGCCAAGGTGCAGGAACTCCTGCCCGACGCCCCGCTCGATTCCTGGGCCCTGGTGTTCGATCCGAAGAACGCCGAGGCGCTGGCGAAATGCGGCATCGACATGCTGGATGCGCCGGGCGAGATCCTGCCTGCGGCGCTCCAGTATCTCGGCCTCGATCCCAACGCCAGCGACGCGGAGTCCATCGGCAAGGCGCAGGCGCTCCTGACCGCCGTGCGCCCCTTCATCCGCAAGTTCCACTCCTCCGAATACATCAACGCCCTGGCGAACGGCGACATCTGCGTCGCGGTCGGCTTCTCGGGCGACGTGTTCCAGGCCCGCGACCGCGCCGAGGAGGCCGGCCGCGGCGTCGAGGTCAGCTACGTCATCCCCAAGGAAGGCGCGATGATGTGGTTCGACCAGATGGCGATCCCCGCCGATGCGCCGCATGTCGAGGAGGCGCACACGTTCATCAACTACATGATGCGCCCGGAAGTGATCGCCAAGGCGACGAACTACGTCTCCTACGCCAACGGCAACCTCGCCTCGCAGCCGCTGGTGGACAAGGCGATCCTCGACGATCCGGCGATCTATCCCGACGAGGCGACCCTGCAGAAGCTCTTCATCAAGCGCCCCTACGACTCGCGGGCGCAGCGGCTGGCGACCCGCGCCTTCACCTCGGTGAAGACGGGCCGCTGAGGGCGCGAGAGCCGGGCGCAGGGCGCCCGGCGAGCGGACGATCGCGACACGAAGGACCGGCATGGCGGGCGCACAGAAATCCCTCGGCAACATCCGCCGCAGCTTCGAACCCTGGAACGACCCCGACGCCAAGCCCCTGATCGAGTTCGACCACGTCACCAAGCGGTTCGGCGCGGCGGTGGCCGTGGACGACCTGTCGCTCGGCATCTACACGCGCGAGTTCTTCGCCCTGCTCGGGCCGTCCGGCTGCGGTAAGTCCACGCTCCTGCGCATGCTTGCCGGCTTCGAGGAGCCGACGGGCGGCGACATCCGGCTGGGCGGCCAGAGCCTGCGGGGCGTGCCGCCGTATCGACGCCCGCTCAACATGATGTTCCAATCCTACGCGCTGTTTCCGCACATGAGCGTGGAGAAGAACGTCGCCTTCGGCCTGCGCCAGGACGGCATGGCGCGATCGGAGATCGAGGCGCGCGTCGAGGAGATGCTGCGGCTCGTCAAGCTCGAGCCCTTTCGCCGCCGCAAGCCGAGCCAGCTTTCGGGCGGCCAGCAGCAGCGTGTCGCGCTGGCCCGCTCGCTCGCCAAGCGGCCGAAGGTCCTGCTTCTGGACGAGCCGCTCGGCGCGCTCGACAAGAAGCTGCGCGAGGAAACGCAGTTCGAGCTGATGGACCTCCAGCAGGAACTGGGGCTGACTTTCGTGATCGTGACGCACGACCAGGAGGAGGCGATGACCATGGCTGACCGGATGGCCGTGATGCGGGCCGGACGGATCTGCCAGGTGGCGCCCCCGGCCGTGGTCTACGAGGCGCCGGCCTCGCGCTACGTCGCGGACTTCGTCGGCAACGTCTCCCTGATCGAGGCCGAGGTGGAGAGCCTGTCGGACGGGATCGCCACGCTGCGCTCGCCGGCCGGGCGCATCGAGGCCGAGACCCCCGCCGCCCTGTCGCCCGGCCAGGCGGTGGTCTTCGCGATCCGGCCCGAGAAGCTGCGCCTGTCTCGCGGCGCCCCTCGGGCGGAGGCGCCCAACACCCTGTCCGGCACGGTCTGGGACATCGGCTATCTCGGCGACGTCACGCTGTTTAACATCAAGCTGGCGAGCGGCGAGACCGTCCGCTCGACCCTCTTCAACACCGCGCGCCACGCGCCCGAGCAGATCGGCTGGGAGGAGGAGGTCACCCTCACCTTCGAGCGCGACGCCGGCGTGGTCCTGGCGGAGTAGGGCGATGACGGACCGGTCCGGCACAGGGGGCGGATGGTGGCGCGCCGGGGTGATCGGCGTGCCCTATCTCTGGCTCGTCCTCCTGTTCCTCGTGCCCTTCGCGATCGTCTTCAAGATCTCGCTGTCGGAGACGACGATCGCGATGCCGCCCTACCTGCCGGCCTTCGCGCTGGAGAACTGGCCGGACTTCCTCGACAACCTGAAGGCGCTGAGCTTCGACAACTACGTCTGGCTCGCCAACGACCCGCTCTATCTCGACGCCTATCTCTCGTCGCTGCGGATCGCCGCGATCTCGACCGGTCTGGCACTCCTGGTCGCCTATCCGCTCGCCTACGCCATGTCGCGCGCCTCGAGCGCGATGCGGCGCGTCCTGGTGATGCTCGTGATCCTGCCCTTCTGGACGAGCTTCCTGATCCGCGTCTACGCCTGGATCGGCATCCTGCGGGGGGAGGGCTACCTCAACCAGGTGCTGCTCTGGACCGGTCTCGTCTCGACGCCGCTCGACATCCTCAACACCGAGACCGCCGTGTTCATCGGCATCGTCTACTCCTACCTGCCTTTCATGGTGCTGCCGATCTACGCCAGCCTGGAGCGGCTCGACGGCCGGCTTCTGGAGGCGGCGAGCGATCTCGGCTGCACGCCGCTGCGCGCGTTCTGGCGGGTCACCTTCCCCCTGTCGCTGCCGGGTGTGCTGGCGGGCGCGTTCCTGGTGTTCATCCCGGCGGTGGGCGAGTTCGTGATCCCCGACCTCCTGGGCGGCTCGCAGACGCTGATGATCGGCAAGACCCTGTGGGACGAGTTCTTCACCAACCGCGACTGGCCGGTGGCCTCGGCGGTGGCGGTGCTGCTGCTTCTGGTGCTCGTGGTGCCGATCATGCTGTTCCAGCGCGTCCAGGCGAGGATCGACTGATGCGGCGCGGCCTCTCTGCCTTCAACGTCGTGTCGCTGGTGGCGGGCTTCGCCTTCCTCTACCTGCCGATCCTGCTCCTGGTGGTCTACTCGTTCAACGCTTCGCAGCTCGTGACCGTCTGGGGCGGGTTCTCGACGCGCTGGTACACGGCGCTCGCGGGCAACCGGCTGTTCCTGGACGCCGCCTTCGTGACGCTGCGGGTGGGAGTCGTGTCGGCGACGCTGGCGACGATCCTCGGCACGCTCGCCGCGCTCGCGCTCGTGCGCCACAAGCGCTTCCGGGGGCGGCTCCTGTTCTCGGGCATGGTGTTCGCGCCGTTGGTGATGCCCGAGGTCATCACCGGCCTGTCGCTGCTGCTTCTGTTCGTGGCCGTCGACTTCGACCGGGGGTTCTGGACCGTGACGCTCGCCCACACGACGCTGACCATGTGCTTCGTGGCCGTGGTCGTGCAGTCGCGGCTCGTCTCGTTCGACCTGTCGCTGGAGGAGGCGGCGCAGGATCTCGGCTGCCCGCCGTGGCGGGCCTTCGTCCTGGTCACGCTGCCGGTGATCTGGCCGGCGGTGGCGGCCGGCTGGATGCTGGCCTTCACCCTGTCGCTGGACGACCTGGTGATCGCCAGCTTCACCTCCGGGCCGGGCGCGACCACCTTGCCGATGCGCATCTACAGCCAGGTGCGCCTCGGCGTGACGCCCGAGATCAACGCGATCTCCACGATCCTGATCGCGGTGGTGGCGGTGGGCGTCGTGGCGGCCTCGCTGCTCACCAAGCGGCAGGAGGTCCGCCGGCTGCGGGACGAGCGGCTGGCCGCCGGCGGCTGACCGTCAGGGCTCGCAGGCGCAGGCGTCGGCATGCGCCGCGGCGATCGCCGCGAAGGTCGCCTCCAGCGCCGCCGGCAGCGGGTGGGGCGGCTCGCGCTCGGCGGCCAGGAGATAGTCCAGGGCCTCGAGATCGGACAGCGCGCGCACGAGGTCGGCGCGGCGGTTCGCGTCCGCCGCCGGGGGCGCCGCCGGGCCGAGAAGGCGCGGGCGCAGCTCCGCCAGAAGACCCAGTGCCGGCCGGGGATCGGGGCGGACCGGGCCGACCAGCGGGATGGCTCCCGTGCGCATCGGATCGGTCTGAGCCGGAGCGTCCAGCGCGCCGGCCGCCTCCGCGCGGTTCGCCAGATCGCGGATCGTGCGCGCGACGTCCTGCTCGCTGGCCAGGGCCGCCGACGCCTTGAGGGGCGGCAGGTCGGGGTCGGAGCTGCCTTCCGACACGCGCACGTCCTGCCGGTTGGCGACCCGCATCACCGGACCGTAGACCTCGCCGTCGCCAAGCCCCACGCTGGAGCGCAGATGCGAGGCGACCAGAGCCTCGCCGGGCCGGTCGGCGGGGGCGAAGCGCGGCAGCGGCGCGGGGCGGAGCGCGGCGCGCGCGGCCACAAGGCTGGCGCGCGCGGCCTCGCGCTGCGCCGCGACCTGGGCCGTCAGCCGGGCGGGCGAGGGCTCGATCCGGGCGGCCTGGGCGCGCAGCGTCTCCAGATAGTCCGCGATCCCGCTGCACAGGAAGGGGGTTTCCTTCTGGGACAGGAAGTCGCCGAGATCCTCGCGGATGCGCGCGGCGATCCAGCGCGCATTGGCGTCGAGCGGCCCGGCGCTGCGGCCGCGCGCCTTGGCAAGCTCCCCCGCCGCGCGCAGCGCCGCCGCGTTGTCGCCGGCTTGGGCGCGGCCGGCCGGGGGAAACAGGAGGCCGCCCGGCAGCGCGGCGTCCGCCGCACCCGCTTCGGTGCCGGCCGCCGCCTTCAAGGCGGCGAACTCGCCGTCGCGGATCGCTGCGAACCGGGCGTGGAAGGCGGTGGCGCATTCGGCCGGCGTCCGGCGCGCGGCGCCCGCGTGGCCGGCGACGGCAACGCTCGGCGTGCGCGTCTCGCCCCCGACCACCAGCACGGAGGAGGCGGCGGCGGGGCCGGCAAGGCCGGCCAGTGCGACGAGGGCGAGGGGCAGGGCGCGTGCGGCGCTGGAGCGGCGAAGGGGTGTTGGGGCCATGGGCGTCCGGTTCCCGGCAAGGAGGCACCCCGCCCGCCGGATCAGATCGGCGCCTCCGGCGCATCGACGGTCATGACCGGGCGGGGCCATTCTCCCCGTATCGTAAACGGAATGGGTTGAGAGGAGGTGAACGCCGAACCCGAGCCCGACGCCTCGACTATCCTGGATTGCGACGTCCCCGAAAGGATCAGGCGACGCGTGTGGGCGTCGATGACGCCCCGCGCTTCGCTGGTCCCCTCGTTCGTGGTCATGGCGAGGGCGTCGAGACGCACGCGCGTGCCCGAGCCTTGCATGGAGGCGGTGAGAGTGCGGAAACTCTGCGCCGGCGCGGCCTTGGTGGCCTCGATCTCGTGCCGGCCCGCGGTGCGCATCAGCTCGGCCGGGAAGCCGCGCAACCGGCCGTCGGCGACACGCAGCGACAGCGTCGAGCGCCCGCCGGCCAGGAGTTCGCCCCAGCTGGAGGCGGGGCCGGCGAGCGTCACGTCCAGATCGGCGGAACCCATGGAGACGGGGAGCGGAACGCCCGACAGGGCGTCGAGCTCCGCCATGTTGACGGCCGACAGGCGCAGGCTGGCGTCGAGGGCCGGATGCCCGTCCACGGCGGCGAAGCGCAGCCGAAGGCCGCCTCGGCCGCCGAGCGCGGCCATGTCGCCGATGTCGAGCGTGGCGGACCCGCCGGCGACCTTGATCGCGGCCGCGAGCTCGGCCGCGGCCACGGGTCCGATCTGGGCGCGCTCGGCCGACAGGCGAAGGTCGATGTCGAGGTCGCGGCCGAGCTCGAAGCGCACGGGCCGCTGGAGGTCCAGGACATTGCGGGGAACGGGCGCGACGGCCTGGAAGGCACGTCCGAGATCGAGATGGGCGAAGGCGAGCGTCCCCGACAGGGAGCGTCGCCCCTTGGCGCCGGACAGGTCTGCCTCCATGGCGCCACGTGCGGTGTTGCCGCCGAGATCGAGCTGCACGGCGCCGAGGTTCAGCCGCTCGCCCGACAGCTCGATCCGCGTTTCCAGCGCCAGGGCGCCGAGATCGGGAACCGATGGTTCGCCCAGCCAGCGCGCCGCGCGCGACAGCGACGGCGTCGACAGCTTCAGGACGCCCGACAGGCGCAGGGGATCGGCGCCCGTGCCCTCGCCGGAAAAGCCGATCTCGCCGGACGGGCCCGACATGACGACGCGCAGCGGGCTCGCCTCGCCGCGGAAGAACGGCACCGGCCGGTCGATCTGCCCCTGCACCTTCGCGGGCTGGCCGTTCCAAACGAAGCTACCCGACAGGCTGGCGGGGGACCCGGCGCCCGCCCAGCGGAAATCGAGATCGGCGCTGGACACCGCGCCCGCCATGCCGGGCAGGCGAACCAGGCCGTCGCGCAGCCGCAGCTCGCCGAGGCCCTCGAACCGTGCGAGCAAGGCGCGCAGCGTCGCTCGCCCGTCTTCGGACGGACCCGAGGGAGGCGGTGCCGGCGCCGTCGCCGGGGCCGGGCCGGCGGCGGGGCTGGCGGAGGCGACGGGCGGCTCGGCGGGGCCGAGCTCCGGCCGCACCAGGGTGACGCGCCGGATCTCGGCCTTGCCGGTCAGGGCGTCCAGAAGGTTGAAGTCGGCCTCCAGACGGTCGATGTCGAGCTGCATGGCCGCGCCGTCCGACACGGTCAGCGCGCGCACGTCTGACAGGATTACGCTGGGGCGCGGCAGCAGCGCGAACTCGGCCGAGCCGACGACGCTCACCGGCGCGCCGACGAGCCGGCCGAGCCGCGCCTCGATCTCGGCCTGGGCCGCGGGCAGGGTCAGCGGAAACGTGGAGAAAGCGGCGGCCAGTCCGCCCGCCCCGACCAGCGCCACGGCTCCTGCGATCGCGAGCGGCCGCTTCCGGGCACGGCGCGGGACCCCGTGCGTCGGGGCACCGGGGGACGGATCGCGCGCTGAGGTCAAGAACGGCCTTTCGGGTGGCGGAATCAGGGGTCGACGGTTCCGGAGGGACCCGCGCGCATCCTGCTTGTTTCGCACCGAATTGTGCCGGAGCCAAGGCGTGCCCGACGCCGGGTCGCACGAGGCCCGTCAGGGCGCGCGCCCAACGTCCTCGCCCGCCAGGCTGCGTGTCAGCACGATCACCGGCAGGATGCCGGTCGCCACGATCAGGAGCGCGGCGACGGCACCGTCCTCGAAGGCGGCGCGCGAAGCCTGCGCGTAGACGAAGGTCGCCAGCGTATCGAAGTCGAAGGGGCGGAGCAGGATCGTCGCCGAGAGTTCCTTGGCCGCCTCCACGAAGACGAGCAGCCCGGCGGTCAGCAAGGCCGGGCGCATCAGCGGCAGCAGCACCCGCCGCAGCGTGCCGCCCGGCCCGCGCCCCAGCGCGCGCGAGGCCATGTCGAGATGGGGCGAGAGCTTGGCGAAGCCGTTGTCGAGCGAGCCGTGGCCCATGGCCATGAAGCGCGCCGTGCAGGCGAAGACGATGGCAAAGCCCGAGCCCGACAGGAGGAGCCCGGTGGACAGTCCGAACCAGTCCCGCATCCGCGCGTCCAGCGCGTTGTCGAAGGCTGCGAAGGGAACCAGGATGCCCATGGCGAGGATCGTCCCCGGAACGGCGTAGCCGAACGCGGCGAGCCGCGACAGGACGCGCAAGGGCCGCGCGTTGGTGAGGCGGATGCCGTAGGCGACCAGGAAGCCGATCGCGACCGTCAGGACCGCCGTCGAGGCGGCGACCGCCACCGTGTTCTCCAGGGCCCGCCAGAGCCGCGGATCGGCGAAGTCGCCGGGTCGCCGCCACGCATGGCCTACGAGCACGACGAAGGGGACGCCGAAGCCTGCGGCGATCGGAAGGAGACAGGCGAGGGCGGCGCCCCAACCCCGCAGGCCCTGCAGCGGCTCGGCTCCGGCGCGCACCGCGTCGCCCCGCGCGGCCGAGAACCGCTGGTGCCGGCGGGCGAAGCGTTCGGCCCAGAGCAGCGCCAGGATCACGCCGAGCATCAGGAGCGCGATCTGCGTCGCGCCCGCGAGGTCGCCCCGGTTGAGCCAGGTCGAGTACACGGCGAAGGTCAGCGTCTGCACGCCCAAGAATTCCACGGCCCCGATGTCGTTGACGGTCTCCATCAGCACCAGCGCGACGCCGACCGCCACCGCCGGCCGGGCCATCGGAAGCAGCACGGTGAACAGGACGCGCCACGGCCCGGCCCCCAGCGTGCGCGCCACGTCCGCCGCCTTGCGCCCCTGCATCAGGAGCACGAGGCGCACGGTCAGGAAGACGTAGGGGTAGAGGACGCTGGACAGGACCAGCACCGCCCCGCCGGGGGAGCGGATGTCGGGGAACCAGTAGTCGGTGCGCCCGGTCCATCCGAACGCCGCGCGCAGGCCCGACTGGACCGGGCCGACATAGTGCAGCAGCTCGTTGAAGCAGTAGGCGGCGATATAGGTCGGCACCGCCAGCGGCAGCACCAGCGCCCAGGCGAAGACGCCCCGGCCGGGAAAGCGGAAGCTCGTCACCAGCCAGGCGGTGAACGTGCCCACCAGCGCCGTGACGAGGCCGACGCCCGCCATCAGCGCCAGCGTCGTGACCGTGGCGCGCGGGAGCACGGTGCGGGCGAGATGGCTCCAGTTGTCGGCCGTGCCGGTGAGCGCGATGGCGACGAGCGACAGGACCGGCAGGGCCACGAGCAGGGCCAGCGCGCCCGCCGCGGCCAGAAACAGACGTTCCGACCCGGCGCTCCGGCGCAGCGCCGGCGTCTGGGTCTCCAGCCGCAGTTCGCTCACCGCCGCGCCTGCGGTCGGCGCCGGGGCACGGGCGACAGGTCGCCCGCCCGTGCCCCGGCCGGATGCGAACCCGCGGTCAGGACTTCGGGCCGCCGTCGAAGCCGACCTCGTCGATCAGTTCCGAGGCTCGGGCGCGATGGGATGCGATGTCGCTCAGCGGCAGCGCGTCGGCCTTCAGCTCGCCGAAGCTCGCGACCGTCTCCGACAGCGCGACGCCCGGCTTCAGCGGGTACTCGTAGTTAACCTCGGCATAGATGCGCTGGGCCTCGTCCGTGGCGAGGAATTCCATGAAGCGGACCGCGTTGTCGCGGTTGGGCGCGTGCCGTGCCAGGCCCATGCCGGAGATGTTGACGTGGGTGCCGCCTGTCTCGAAGGTCGGCAGGATCACCTTGATCGCCTCCGCCCACTCCTTCTGCTCGGGCTCCTTCTCGTTGTTGCGCATCAGTCCGACGTAATAGGTGTTGCCGACGGCGATGTCGCACTGGCCGGCGGCGACGTTGCGCGCCTGGTCGCGGTCGCCGCCCTCCGGGGCGCTGGCCAGGTTGTCGCGCAGGCCCGTGAGCCAGGTGCGGGTCTCCTCCTCGCCGTGATGGGCGAGATAGGCGGCGACCAGAGCGACGTTGTACTGGTGCTGGCCGGAGCGGATGCAGATCCGACCCTTCCACTTCGGGTCGGCGAGGCTCTCGTAGGTGATGGCCTCGTCGGCGACGCGCTCCTTGGACGCGTAGAGGACGCGCGCGCGGGCGGTGACGCCCGACCATTCCCGGCCTGCGTCGCGATAGGCGGCCGGGATGTCCGCTTCGATCGCCGCGTCCTCCAGCGGCTGGAGCACGTCGGCCTGCTTGGCGGCGTCGAGGCGCCCGATGTCGACGGTGAGCACGACGTCGGCCGGCGAGTTCGCCCCTTCCGCCTTGATGCGCTCCTCCAGGCCCCGTTCGATGAAGATCGTCGCCGTGGACAGGCCGGTCTCGCGCGTGAAGGCGTCGAGAAGCGGCTGGATCAGCGCGGGCTGGCGCGAGGAGTAGATGTTGACGTCCGCCGCCCGGGCGAGGGAGGGCGCCCCGAGCGCGAGGGCGCAGGCACCCAGTCCGAAGGCGGCACGGCTCGAAAGAAGCATGGTCATCGTCGGATCCTCGGGGCGGCGTCCGCCTCGGGCGGCGGTCGCGGGAAGGGCGGCGAAGCCGACGCTCCGCCGGGCGGGACTGCGAAACCTGCGGTCCGCAGTCCGGTTTTGATGCCCGACGCGATTTCACGAATCAAGACGATCCGGCAGTAACGTTTCGTTCAACTTCTTGTTTGGAACGGTTCTACAAGTAACGGATAATAATAACCAATGCGAACGATCGGCCGACCCGTCAGTCCGCCAGCACGCGCGGCGGGGGGAACACGATCTCCACGGCGGTTCCCTCGCCGGGCGTCGAGGCGATCGAGAACTGCGCCCGGTTCGCTTCGGCCATCGCCTTGGTCAGGGGCAGGCCCAGGCCGGTGCCGCCGCCCCGCTCGTCGCGGGTGGCATTGACCTGCTGGAACGGCGTCAGCGCGATCTCGATCTCGCGCTCGGTCATCCCGATGCCCGAATCACGGAAGCGCAGAGCCACCTCGCCGCCCGCGCCGTAGTGGGTCGAGGCGACGATCTGGCCGCCGGCCGGCGTGAAGCGCACGGCGTTGGCGATGAGGTTGAGGGCGATCTGGCGCACGGAGCGGCGGTCCGCGACCACGCTGGGAACGGTGGGCGGCAACACGGAGCGCACGATCACGCGCTCGCGGTTCGCCTGCGGCTGCATCAGCGAGACGACCTCGGCCACCACCTCGTTCAGCGAGACCGCCTCGAAGGCGAGGTCCACCTTGCCCGCCTCGATCTTGGAGATGTCGAGGAGGTCGTTGACGAGGTCGAGCACGTGGTGCCCCGACCGCTTGATGTCACCGAGATACTCCAAGTACCGCTCGTGGCCGATCGGGCCGAAGCACTCGGAGGCCATGACGTCGGCGAAGCCGATGATGGCGTTGAGCGGCGTGCGCAGCTCGTGGCTGATATTGGCGAGGAAGCGGCTCTTGTGCAGGCTGGCGTCCTCGGCCAGCCGCCGCGCCTCGATCAGTTCGGCCTCGGCGCTCTTCCACTGGGCGATGTCGCGGATCACGACGCACCAGCCGCGGCCTTGGCTGAGGCGGCCGAGCGTCATGAAGAGCGGGATCGTGCCCTCGTTTCCGGCGACCCGCGCCTCCACCTCGCGCCCGTCGTTGAGGATCGAGGCGAGACCGTTGTCGCGCAGCGTGCCGATGTAGTCGCTGAGGCTCTGGCGGCTGTCCGGCGCGAGCAGGTCGTGCAGCGGCATGCCGGCATAGGATTCGGGACGCAGGCCGAACAGCGCCTCGGCCGCCCCGTTCATCTTGCGCAGGCGTTCGCCCTCGTCGAGCAGGAGGATGCCGTCGGTGGCGGTGTCGAGCACCGCCTGCAGCTCCTCCACCTCGCCCTGGAGGTCGACCAGGATCGGGGTCATGTCCTCGTCCGGCTTCGCCTCCACGGGCGGAAAGGACATCAGGAGGCAGGACCGGCCCGCGACGCTGATGCGCTGGAGATGCAGGCGCGCGCGCTCGAACGTGCCGTCGGCGCACAGGATCACCGCATCGTCGTCGCCGGTCTCAGAGCCGGAGGTCTGCACGAGGTGCCCGAGGCCGCCGGCGGCCTCCAGCGCGTCGAGATCGTCGTAGCGCGTCAGGGCGAAGAAGCGGCGGTTAGCGAAGATCAGCCGCTCCTGCATCTGCACGAGGACGGCGAGCGGCAGCGCGTCGAGCATGTCCTCCAGCTCCTGCACCGGCAGGAGGAGCGTCGCGCCGTCGTCCGCCGCGTGGACGTCCGGCTCGGACGCGGGCGGCGCCACGGGCTCGGGCCGCTCGGCCGGCGCGCGCAGGCCGAGTTCGGCCCCGATCGCCCGGAACGCGGCGGCCTCGGCGTTCGACAAGTTGGCCTCGCGCCGCCGCCGTTCCGCCGCCGTCTCGTCGGTGGGAGCCGGGGGAGACGCACGACGCCCGAAGGCCGGCGCGACGTCGCCGTCCGTCCCTTCGGCCGCCTCGTCGGTCACCGCCCCAACGCTCGCCTCGGCGCGCAGCGCACGCTCGGGCAGGGCGAGGGCGAGGCCGATCGCCGCCGGGTCGCTCTCGTGCTCGCCCGGGCGCACCACGCCGAAGCCCCTGAAGCCCAGGAATTCGCGCTCGCGACTGTAGATCGGCAGGCCCGCCAGGTCGATCGGCGCCCGTTGGTCGGTGCCCTCCAGCGGCCAGAGGATGGTGCGGCCCGACCAGGTGTCGCGGCGCAGGAGCAGGCGCTCGATCTCGCCGCTCTCGTCGAAGCCGAAGACGCGGGCGACGTCGGCGAAGGGGCGGCCGATCACGTCGGCGGCTCGCGGGCCGACGGCCGCGGCGAATTCCGGCGACATCTGCGAGAAGCAGGCCTCGGCGTCGGTCTGCCAGACGAAGCGCACCGGCTCGGCGTCCAGTGTGGCGCGGAACGGTTCGGCCAGGGCCACCGGGGTCGAGGCGGCGGCGGGGGAGGCGCCAGGCAGGGGGGAGGACGGGGCGGTGGAGCCTTCCGCCGGCGCGGGAGCGGGCGCGGCCGGCTCGTCGGCCTCGGGGATCTCGTGCCCGGTCTCGTTCGCGGCGGCCGGAGCCGCATCGTCCGGCAGGCTATCCGCGAGCGGGGCTTCGCGCTGCGCGGGCGGGGCCTCGGCGACCGTTGCTTCCGGCCCCGCGACCCGCTCTGCCGCCGGATCGGCGACCTGCGGGGCCTTCGCAGGTCCGGCCGCGGGGTCGCTCTCGCCGGGCGCCGCGCCCGGCATGTCGATATGGATCAGCACCAGCCCGTCGCCGACGCGCGCGAAGGACAGGGCGCCCGCCTCGTCCTCGACCACCAGGCGGTCCTCGTCCGCCGCCAGGAACTCGCGCCCCTGCACGGCGAGAAGCGAATGCTCGTCCTCGGGCAGGCGCGGCGTCGCGGCCACGATGCCGTCTCGCCCGACGACGCAGGCCAGCGCCTCCGACAGGCCGGCATCGCGCAGGAGATCGGCCGCCTGCTCCTCGACGGGCGACGCCACGGTTCCGAGCTTCACCGAGAGGAGCGCCAGATGGGCGCCGTCGGCGGTGATCGCCTCCAGCCGCGCCAGGAGCGCCCGTCCCAGCCCGCTGCCTTCGGGCGGGCGCAGGAGGAGCTGCGTGCGGCCCTTCCCTGCGAAGGCCTGGCGCGCCGAACGGATCTGGCGCATGACGTCGTCGTCGCCGGCCGCGTCGGCGCGCCCGAGCAGCCGGGCGCCGGCGCTGTTGCACCACAGGACGTCCGCCAGGCCGGCGTCCAGCACCGCCACGGCCGAGCCGGCCGAAGCGGCGGCACGGACGGACTTCAGCGCCATGATGTCGAGGGCGGACGGAATGGGCTCGGCTCCCAGGAACGTCGATCGGTTACCGATCCGTTAATAAGGCCCCCGCGAGATCAAATCCAGAACCTCGACCGGGTTCGGCGGTTCAAAGCCGGGGCAAGGTTAACACGGCCGGCCGATTGCGCGCCGGGGCCTGTTCCCTCGCCGATCCTCGCCCCTAGTTTGTGTTGCGCGGGCTATGGATCCGCCATCGTCCGGCCGAGGAGAACGCCGACATGTCCGATACCGAGAACTTCAACTCCGGGGATCCGGCGCGCGACGCCTTCGACAGCGCTCAGCGCGCGCAGGCCGCCATGGGGCTCGACCCGTCCAAGATGGGCGAGGCCTTCCGGACCATGACCCAGAAGTCGATCGAGCAGTCCAAGGAAGCCTATGCGCGCATGAAGTCTGCCGCCGACCAGGCGACGCAGACGCTGGAGGCGACGGTGGAGAACGCCCATTCGGGCTCGCTCAACCTCACCAAGCGCGCCATCGAGGGCATGCGGGCCCAGGCGGAGATGAACTTCGCTCACATGGAGAAGCTCGCCTCGGCCAAATCCATGGCCGAGTTCATGGAGCTCCAGACCAGCTATCTGCGCCGTCAGGTCGAGCTCGTGGCCGACCAGGCGAAGGAGATGCAGACGCTGTCGCAGAGCGTGGCGCAGGACGTGATCCGTCCGGCGCGCGACGCGGCGCAGAAGGCGACCGGGCAGGATCGTTTCTGAGCGAGGGGCGCGCGGGCCGATCATGCGGCCGGGGCTTGCCTTTGCCCGCAAAGTTTTCTATTGCGGGCCCATCGGCATGCGGTTGTAGCTCAGCTGGTTAGAGCGTCGGATTGTGGCTCCGAAGGTCGGTGGTTCGAACCCACTCAACCGTACCACCGATTTCCCCCTTGCCTATGATGCCTTGCCCGATGGCAAGGTCGGCCGATGGTGCCTTTGCGGCACGGCCGCGTCTTTCCCTGCATGCCTTTGGTTCGAGCCGATCTCGTTTGGTCCCGGGACTGTGGTGTCCGCGTGTCAGTTGGTGCCCGCCGGAAGCCCGCTTCGTCCGGCGAGACCGGGATAGGGCGTTTCGCCAGGCCTTATGGGGGGCGCGAAGCCGGGGACGTCCGGCGTGTTCCAGAGGGGTGACGCCACGGGGGCTGCGAGGTCGATCTCCGGCCGGGGCGCGGGTGCCAGCCGAAGCGCCGCCAGGAGGAGGCCGATCGTCAGCACCCAGCTGCCCGCAATGCGCGCGCCGATCGGGGCCGCACGACCGGGCACCAGACGGCCGAGACCGGTTGCCGCGAGCGGGATCGCGAGCATGGCCAGGGCAGCCCCGCCGGAAAACGCCCGGCCGCCGGTCGTCGGATCGTTGACCGCGGCGGCAAGCGACAGGGCGAGCGTGACGGCGAACGAAGCGGGCGCAAGCAGGCCGATCCGCCAGCGCCGCGGCGCCAGGAGCGCCAGACCGGCGAGGACGCAGGCGGCGGGGCCGAGACTCGAGCGAAGCGCGAAGACGGCCGGGCTGGTCAGCCAGGGCCACAGGATCGAGGCGGGCGCGGCCAGGCCGAGCGAGGTTCCCGCCGCAAGGGCGACCCAGGCGGCGCAGGCCGCCCGGGCGTCCGGGCGCGGCGACGCGCCGAGACCGAGGCCGAGCGCGGCGAGCGCCAGCCAGCGGTCGGGGCCTTGCGCCAAGAACAGCGCCCCCGCGCGGGCCGCCTCGCCTTGCCAGTCCGCCGGAAGCGCCGCGATCCACAGCAAGGCCGCGCACGCGGCGGCGATGGCGCCCGAGCCTGCGGTGTCGAGGGCGGGGAGGCGGCGCATCCGGCGTTCGCCTCAGGCGGCCAGGAACCAGACGCCGGAAAGGGCGATGGCCGCGCCGATCAGGCGCGCCGGAACCCCGCCGAAGGGCCTGGTGGCGACGAGGCCGATCGCGATGCCGAGCAGGTGGATGGCCCCGGTGGCGATCACGAAGCCGGCGGCGTAGTTGGCGGGATCGGCGGCGCGCGGCAGTTCGGCGCCGTGCGCGTAGCCGTGGAACAGGGCGAACACGGCGACCATCAGCAGCGCCACCGCTTCGGGCGGTCGCCACGCGGCGGCGATGGCGGTGCCGAGCGCCACGATCGAGACGGCGATCCCCAGTTCGATGCTGGGCATGGGCAGTCCCATCATGCCGGCGATGCCGCCGAGGGTCATGATGAGCGGAAAGGTCACCGGCAGCGTCCAGACGGCCCGGCCGCCCATCTGCGCGCCCCAGATGCCGACGGCGAGCATGGCCAGGAAATGGTCCGGCCCGGTGAGCGGATGGGCGATGCCGCTGGAGAAGCCGCCCGCCTGGCCGACGATATGGGCCGCCGCCGGATGGACCGAAGCCAGCAGCACGCCCACGACCAGGAGCGCCGCGTCCGGCGCTCCCGGACCGCGAAGCGAGGTCGGCAAGGGATGCCGGCGGGCGGGTGCGCGCAAGGGAGCCTCCGAGTAGCTCGTGGCGAGTGGCGGGAGGGAACGCCCGAACCCGCCGCCGCGCAAGTTACATCGGGGCAAGGGAGCGCGCCGGATGCCCGCCCGCCCCGGCAAGGCCTTGCCCAAACCGCGGGCCGCCCGAATTGTCCGAGCGATCGGTGCCTGACGCGCCGGACGGAGAGCCCATGCCGAACCCCGCCACCCTATCCGCCGCGCCCGCGTCGCCGGGTGCCGCGCCGCCGCCGATCCTCTCGATCCGAGGCCTGTCCAAGTCCTACCGCAACGGGGCGCGTGTCCTCGACGACATCAACCTCGCGATCGCGCCGGGCGAGATCTTCGCGCTGCTCGGACCGAACGGCGCGGGCAAGACGACGCTGATCAGCATCGTGTGCGGCATCGTCAACCCGAGCGAGGGCGAGGTGCGCGTCGGGGGCCACGACATCGTCCGCGACTACCGCAAGACGCGCGCGCTGATCGGGCTGGTGCCGCAGGAACTGACCACCGACGCCTTCGAGACGGTCTGGGCGACGGTCAGCTTCAGCCGCGGCCTGTTCGGCCTGCCGCCGAACCCGGCCCATATCGAGACGATCCTCCGGCAGCTCTCGCTCTGGGACAAGCGGGACGCCCGTATCCTCACGCTGTCGGGCGGCATGAAGCGGCGCGTGCTGATCGCCAAGGCATTGTCGCACGAGCCGCGCGTCCTGTTCCTGGACGAGCCGACGGCGGGCGTCGACGTGCGGCTGCGGCAGGACATGTGGCAGGTGGTCCGCGGCCTTCGCGCGGGCGGCGTCACCGTGATCCTCACCACCCATTACATCGAGGAGGCGGAGGAGATGGCCGACCGGGTCGGCGTGATCCGGGGCGGGCGCATCGTCCTGGTCGAGGAGAAGACGGCACTGATGCGCAAGCTCGGCCGCAAGGAGCTGGTGCTGAGCCTGCAGTCGCCGCTCGGCGCCGTGCCGCCCGCCTTGGCGGCCTACGACCTGTCGCTGTCGGGCGACGGGACCGAGCTCACCTATGCCTACGACAGCCAGAGCGAACGGCCGGGCATCAGTCGGCTTCTGGAGGACCTTTCGGCCGCGGGCATCCGGCTGCGCGACGTGACAACGCGCCAGAGCACGCTGGAGGACATCTTCGTCAGCCTCGTGGAGACGCGCGCATGAACTTCCACGCGATCCGGTCCATCTACCTCTTCGAGATGGCGCGCGCCTGGCGCACCCTGCTCCAGAGCCTCGTCGCCCCGGTGATCTCGACGTCGCTGTATTTCGTGGTCTTCGGCTCGGCCATCGGCTCGCGCATGGAGGCGATCGAGGGCGTGTCCTACGGCGCCTTCATCGTGCCCGGCCTGATCATGCTCTCGCTGCTCACGCAGAGCATCTCCAACGCCTCCTTCGGCATCTATTTCCCGAAGTTCACCGGCACGATCTACGAGATCTTGTCGGCCCCCGTCTCGGCCATCGAGATCGCGCTCGCCTATGTGGGGGCGGCGGCGACCAAGTCGGTGATCCTGGGGCTGATCATCCTGGCGACGGCCTCGCTCTTCGTGCCGCTGCGCATCGAGCATCCGGGCTTCATGCTCGCCTTCCTGGTGCTCACGGCCGTGACCTTCAGCCTCCTCGGCTTCATCATCGGCATTTGGGCGGAGGGGTTCGAGAAGCTGCAGATCGTGCCGCTCCTGATCGTAACGCCGCTGACCTTCCTGGGCGGCAGCTTCTATTCCATCTCGATGCTTCCGCCCGTGTGGCGCACGGTGACGCTGTTCAATCCGGTGGTCTACCTGGTGAGCGGCTTCCGCTGGAGCTTCTACGGCACGTCGGACGTCGGCGTCGGCATCAGCCTGGCGGCGACGATCGGCTTCATGCTCCTGTGCATCGTGGGGATCTGGTGGATCTTCCGCACCGGCTGGCGCATCCGGCCCTGATCGCGTCGCGTCGCGTCGAGGACAGGAAAGCGAAACGGCCGCCGCATCGAGATGCGGCGGCCGTTTCGGTTGTATCGGTTGCGCGTCGCTTACTGGACGGGGGCGACCGTGTCGTCGCCGGCGCTGGTGCCCGGCACCGGAACCGACGTGTCGCGGGGAACCGGGGTCGCGTCGTTCGGCACCACCACGGTGCTCGCGGCGCCGGCCGGGATGGCCGACCCGATACCGGACGTGTTGCCCGGAACCGGGATCGAGCTCGTCGCCGCGTCGGTCGAGGCCGGCGGCGCGTCGGTGCCGGTCACCACCTGGGAGGCCTGATCCGCCGGGATGACGCTGTCCATGCCCGCGCTGGTGCCCGGAACCGGGACCCCGCTGGAGTTCTGCGGGGTGTCGACGGACGGGGCGGACTGTGCGAGGGCCGCGCCGCCCGAGAGGGCCAGGGCCGAAACTGCAGCGAGAATAGTGAGCTTCATGGTTCAATCCTTTCGTGTTGCCCCATGAAGCGGTTCCACCCCTTCCGCGTTCCAGTCGCGTGCAAGTTTTTTTTGGAAGGCCTTTCTCGCCGTATCCCCTGACGGCCGGGCCATGCGATCGGTTGGCGGCTGCCGGAATGGCATGGGGGTCTCGCGGCAGGCGGGTGGGAGGTCGGGGCGAAACGTGCCATCGTCCGCCGGCGCGCGCCGGGAGGAGACGGCCGCGCGGCGCCGTCGGCCCGCCGGGCAGCGTCCCGATGCGGGCGTGCAACCCAATGGACCCGGCCGCCGCCTCGAAAGCAGGGAGGAGAAGCGCGATGAGGACCATCAAGGGGCCGGGGATCTTCCTGGCGCAGTTCGCAGGCGACGAGGCGCCCTTCGATTCGCTCGACGCCATCTGCGGCTGGGCCGCCGGCCACGGCTACCGGGGTGTGCAGATCCCGACCTGGGACGCGCGCCTCTTCGACCTTCGCAAGGCGTCCGAATCCAAGGACTACTGCGACGAGATCGCCGGCGTCGTGGCCGGCCACGGCCTCGCGATCACCGAACTCTCGACGCATCTCCAGGGCCAGCTCGTCGCCGTCCATCCCGCCTACGACGAGGCGTTCGACGGCTTCGCGGCGCCCGAGGTCCGCGGCCGACCGGCCGCCCGTCAGGAATGGGCGGCGGACCAGGTGCGGCGCGCGCTGACCGCCTCGCGCCATCTCGGCCTGCGGGCGCACGCCACCTTCTCGGGCGCGCTAGCCTGGCCCTACGTGTACCCCTGGCCGCAGCGCCCGGCGGGCCTCGTGGAGACGGCCTTCGACGAGCTGGCGCGCCGGTGGCGCCCGATCCTCGACCACGCGGAGAGCGAGGGCGTCGACATCGCCTACGAGATCCATCCGGGCGAGGATCTTCACGACGGGGCGTCCTACGAGATGTTCCTGGAGCGCGTCGGCGGCCACGCGCGGGCGAACCTTCTCTACGATCCGTCGCATTTCGTGCTGCAGGCGCTCGACTACCTCGCCTTCATCGACATCTACGCCGACCGCATCCGCGCCTTTCACGCCAAGGACGCCGAATTCAACCCGACCGGGCGGCAGGGTGTCTACGGCGGCTTCCAGTCCTGGGCGGACCGTGCCGGCCGCTTCCGCTCGCTGGGCGACGGGCAGGTGGATTTCGGCGCCGTGTTCTCCAAGTTGACGGAGGCCGGCTTCGACGGCTGGGCGGTGCTGGAGTGGGAATGCGCCCTCAAGCACCCGGAGCAGGGGGCCGCCGAGGGCGCGCCCTTCATCGCCGCCCACATCATCCGCGTGACCGAGCGTGCCTTCGACGACTTCGCGGGCGCCGGCACCGACGAGGCCGCCAACCGCCGCATGCTCGGCCTGGAACGCTAAGGGAGGCACCGATGGCCATCGAGGCAGGCAGAGGATCCGAGGGCGGCGCGCGCCGCATCCGGCTCGGCATGGTGGGCGGCGGGCAGGGCGCCTTCATCGGCGCGGTGCACCGCATCGCCGCCCGGCTCGACGACCGCTACGAGCTCGTGGCGGGCGCCCTGTCGTCCGACGCGGAGCGCGCGCGCGCCTCGGGCGCGGCACTGGGGCTGGCCGCCGACCGTTCCTACGAGAGCTTCGCCGAGATGGCGCGGGCGGAAGCGGCGCGTCCCGACGGTGTCGAGGTCGTGTCGATCGTCACCCCCAACCACATGCACGCGCCCGCCGCCCGCGCCTTCCTGGAAGCGGGCATCCACGTCATCTGCGACAAGCCGCTGGCGGTCTCCGTGGCCGAGGCGGAGGAACTCGTGGCGTTGCGCGAGCGCAGCGGGCGCATCTTCGCGCTCACCCACAACTACACCGGCTATCCGCTGATCCGGCAGGCCCGGGCGCTGGTGGAGGCGTGTGAGCTCGGCGACATCCGCCTCGTGCAGATGGAATACGCGCAGGACTGGCTCGCCGAGCGCGTCGAGGCCGGCGGCTCCAAGCAGGCCGAATGGCGCACCGATCCGCAGCGCTCGGGCGCCGGCGGATGCATCGGCGACATCGGCACCCATGCCTACAACCTCGGCGCCTTCGTATCCGGCCTCGCCACGCGCGAACTCCTGGCCGAGCTCACCACCTTCGTGGAGGGCCGGGCCCTGGACGACGACGTGCGCGTGCTGCTGCGCTACCACGGGGGCGCCAAGGGCGTGCTGTGGGCGAGCCAGGTCGCCGTGGGCAAGGAGAACGCCCTGCGGCTCCAGGTGTTCGGCACGAGGGGCGGCCTGGAATGGTGCCAGGAAAACCCCAACCAGCTCTGGTTCTCGCGCTTCGGCGAGCCCCGCCAGCTCCTGACGCGCAACGGTGCGGGCACCCTGCCGGCAGCCGCCCGTGTCTGCCGCATCCCGCCGGGCCACCCGGAGGGCTACCTCGAGGGCTTCGCCAACATCTACGGCGAGGTGGCCGAGGCGATCCTCGCCGCGCGCGAGGGCCGGGCCCCCGACGACGCCGTCACCTTTCCGACCGTGGAGGACGGGCTGGCCGGCATGCGCTTCATCGAGGCGGCGGTCGCCTCCTCGCGCGCCGGCAGCGTCTGGACGCCGGTCGGTTGACGGCCACGTTCTGCGGGTTGTGCGAACTCGCGCAGGACGATTGATTTGGTCCGACAAATCGACAAGCTTGCGTGAACGAGGCGCTGTGGCGGGCCTAGGGATCTGGGAGGATCCCCCGCCGGCGTCCGGGGAGGAAGGCAGGATGTCGGGTTCCGGGCAGGGAGCCGGTCGCGGCGCGCCCGTCGCGATCGCGGCCGAGGGCGTATCCAAGTCCTTCGGGCCGGTGGAGGTCCTGAGCGACGTCGGCTTCGAGCTCCGCGCGGGTGAGGTGCACGCCATCATCGGCGAGAACGGCGCCGGCAAGTCCACGCTGATGAAGATCCTGGCCGGCCATCTCCGGCCGAGCGGCGGCAGGCTCCTGCTCAAGGGCGAGCCGGTGCGCTTTTCCGGGCCGGCGGAGGCCGAGCGGCGCGGCGTGGTCCTGGTGCACCAGGAGATCCTGCTGGCGCCCGACCTCACCGTGGCTCAGAACATCCATCTCGGCCGCGAGCTCCGGCGCGGCCTCGTGCTCGACGATCGCGCGATGGACGCTTCGGCCGCCGCGGCGCTGGCGGGGCTCGGCGCCTCGATCGATCCCCGCGCGCGGGTCGGCGCCCTGTCGATCGCCCAGCGCCAGCTCGTGCAGATCGCCCGCGCCCTCCTGGTGCCGCACGATGTGGTGATCTTCGACGAGCCCACCGCCTCGCTGACGCCCCACGAGACGGAATCGCTCCTGCGCGTGATCGCCGCGATCCGCGCACGCGGCGTCGGCGTCCTCTACATCTCGCATCGACTGCCCGAGGTCGAGCGCCTCGCCGACCGCGTCACCGTGCTGCGCGACGGTCGGCGGGTCGCGACGCGCGAGGCGGGCGAGCTTCGGCCCGCCGACATGGCGCGGCTGATGGTCGGGCGGGACGTCGCCAAGCTCTATCCCGACCGGGTTCCGCCGCCGGTGGGGGCGCCGATCCTGCGCGTCGAGGCGATGCGCGTTCCGGGCCATGTCCGGTCGGCCGCCTTCGCCGTCTCGCGGGGCGAGATCCTCGGCTTCGCGGGACTCGTGGGCGCGGGGCGCACCGAACTCATGGAGGGCGTGCTGGGCCTTCGTCCGGCCGAGGGGCGGGTCTTCCTGGACGGCGCGCCTGTGCGCTTTCGCGACGCGCGCGACAGCCTGGACGCGGGCATCGTCTACCTGAGCGAGGACCGCAAGGGGAAAGGCCTGCTGCTCGGCCAGACGCTGCGCACCAACCTCACGCTCGCGGCGCTCGACCGCTTCGCCAGCGGCCCGCTGCTGCGCCCCGCGCGCGAGGACGCCGCCCTCACCCGCGCCATCGGCGATTTCGACATCCGCGCCCGGCGGCGCGACCTCCTGGCCGGGCAGCTTTCGGGCGGCAACCAGCAGAAGCTGCTGCTCGCCAAGATGATGCTGCTCGACCCGCGCGTCGTGGTGGTGGACGAGCCGACGCGCGGCATCGACATCGGCACCAAGCAGCAGATCTACCGCTTCCTGGCGGGGCTCGCCGGCGAGGGGCGCGCGGTGATCGTGATCTCGTCCGAGATGCCCGAGCTGATCGGCCTGTGCGACCGCATCCTGGTGATGCGCGAGGGGGCGCTGGCGGGCGAGCTGTCGGGCGAGGCGATGACCGAACGGAACATGGTGATGCTGGCGACGGGTGCGGCAGACGACGAGGCCGCGATGGCGGTGGAGGGAGCCGAACCCGCATGACCGACGCCGCTTCGCCCGCCAAGCCGCCCGCGCGGACCCGCGAGATCGACCTTCGGGCGGTCGCGCCCTTCGTGGCGCTCGCCGCGCTGCTCGTCTTCGGGGCGCTGGTGAACCCGAACTTCCTCGGCCTCGACAACCTGTCCAACGTGGTCACCCGCTCGGCCTTCATCGCCATCGTCGCGGTGGGCGCGACCTTCGTGATATCGGCGGGCGGGCTGGACCTCTCGGTCGGCTCCATGGCGGCCTTCGTGGCCGGCACCATGATCCTGATCCTGAACGCGGCGCCGCTGGAGGGCGCGGTGCCGACCATCGCGCTCGGCATGCTCGCCGCGCTCGGCGTCGGCGCCCTGTGCGGCCTCGCCAACGGGCTCGTCACGACGCTCGGTCGCATCGAGCCCTTCATCGTCACCCTCGGCACGATGGGCATCTTCCGGGCGCTCACCATCTGGCTGGCCGAAGGCGGCTCGATCGCCCTGCGCTCGCAGGAACTGCGCGCCGCCTACCGGCCGATCTATTTCGGCAGCGTCCTTGGCGTGCCGGTGCCGGTGGTCGCCTTCCTCGCCGTCGCCGCGCTCGGCGCCTTCGTGCTCTATCGCACGCGCTTCGGGCGGCACGTCATGGCGGTGGGCTCCAGCGAGGACGTGGCGCGCTATTCCGGCATCCGCGTCGACCGCGTGCGCACGGTCACCTACGTCATCCAGGGCCTGTGCGTGGCGCTGGCCGTCCTGGTCTACGTGCCGCGCCTCGGCGCCGCGACGGCGACCACGGGTCTTCTCTGGGAACTCCAGGCGATCACGGCCGTCGTCATCGGCGGCACGGCGCTGCGCGGCGGCGTCGGCCGTGTCTGGGGCACGGTCTGCGGCGCGCTGATCCTGGAGCTCGTCGGCAACATCATGGTCCTGTCGGACCTCGTCAGCGAATATCTCATCGGCGCGGTGCAGGGGGCGATCATCATCCTGGCGATGCTGATCCAGCGTTCCCTGGCGCGGCGGTGAGGGCGCGGGCGGCGCCCTGCCGGGGCGCGCCGCCCGCCCGCGAGAAAGGGCTCCGGCTTCGGGAGGAACCATCATGAAACGCATCGTCGCGGGGCTTGCCGCCCTGGCCGTCCTGTCCGCCGCCGGCCTCGCGTCGGCGCAGGACAAGACGCGCACCATGGCCGTCTCCATCCCCGCCGCCGACCACGGCTGGACGGGCGGCGTCGTCTACCATGCCGAACGCGAGGCCAAGCTCCTGGAGGCGCGCTATCCCGGCCTCGACGTCGTGGTGAAGACCTCGCCGGACGGCGCCTCGCAGGCCAACGCGCTGGAGGACCTGACGGCGCAGGGCATCGACGCCCTGGTCACCCTGCCGCACAATTCCGACGAGCTGACCGACCCGATCCGCCAGGTCAAGCAGGGCGGCGTCTTCGTCACCGTGGTGGACCGCGCCCTGTCCGACCCCACCATCCAGGACCTCTACGTCGCGGGAGACAATCACGGCCTCGGCAAGGCGGCGGGCGAATACATGAAGCAGCGCATGGCGCAGGGCGGCGACGTCGTGGTGGTGCGCGGCCTGCCGATCGTGATCGACGAGGAGCGGCAGAAGGGCTTCGACGACGGCATCGCCGGGTCGAAGATCAACGTCCTCGACCGCCAGTTCGGCAACTGGTCGCGCGACGACGCCTTCCGCGTCATGCAGGACTATCTCGCCAAGTATCCGAAGATCGACGCGGTCTGGGCGCAGGACGACGACATGGTGGTCGGCATCCTGGAGGCGATCGCCCAGAGCGACCGCAAGGACATCCAGTTCGTGGTCGGCGGCGCCGGCATGAAGGAGATGATCCGGAAGGTGGCGGAGGGCGACGCGATGGTGCCGGTCGACGTGCTCTATCCGCCGGCGATGATCGCCACCGCGATGGACCTGACGGCGGCTGGCCTCTTCGACCAGAACCCGGTGCGCGGCAGCTACGTGCTCGACGCGACGCTGGTCACCAAGGACAACGCGCAGGAGTTCTACTACCCCGATTCGCCCTTCTGAGCGGCGCGGCGCGGCGGTGCCGGCCGCCGCGCCCCGTCGATCCGCCCCGCGCGCTGGCAATCGCGCGCGCGGCGGTCTACCTGTCGGCCCATCGTCCTGCGCGTCCGACCAGCGAAGTCTTCATCCATGCTGACCATGAAGGGCAAGTACGGCCTCAAGGCCATGCTGCATCTCGCCGAACTGCCCGAGGGCGAGCGTGCGCTCTCCGAGGAGATCGCAAGGGCCCACGGCATCTCCAAGAAGTTCCTCGACACCATCCTGGGCGAACTGCGCGTCGCGGGCATGATCCACGCCCGCAAGGGACGCGGCGGCGGCTACGCGCTGGCCCGGCCGCCCGCCGAGATCCGCGTCGGCCACATCCTGCGGGTTCTCGACGGTCCTTTGGCGCCCATTCCCTGCGCCAGCCGCACCGCCTATCGCCGCTGCGAGGACTGCCGCGACGAGCGGTCCTGCGCGGTGCGCCGGATCATGCTGGACGTGCGCAACGCGGTGTCGGCGGTGCTGGACGAGCGGACGCTGGCCGAGGCCGCCGGCGCGCCCGAAGCGCTCGAGCGCGCGGTACGCGAGCTCGCCATGGGCGCCTGAGCCGCCGGGCGGCGGATCGCCTTTCCGCCTCCGCCGCGAAAAAGAGCATGGTTTGCGTGTGCGCCCCGCGCGCCCGACCTTAACCTCGGCGTGACATTGAAAGCCGACGAAAGGCCATGGCTCATGACCGAGACCCTGATCGTCCCGGGCCTCAACGGCTCCCCCGCCGGACACTGGCAGCACCACTGGCTGGAGAGCGATCCTCGGGCCGCCCTGGTGGAGCAGTCCGACTGGGCCGAGCCGGTGCAGGCCGACTGGCTCCACGCGCTGGAGGCGGCGATCATGGCCAGCCGGCCGGGCGTGATCCTGGTCGCCCACAGCCTCGGCTGCGCGCTGGTGGCGGCGCTCGCCGGGCGCCCGGCCGCCTCGCATGTCGGGGGCGCGCTCCTGGTGGCGCCCGCCGATCTCGGCGCCCTCGCGCGCACGGTGCCGAGCGTCGCGCCCTTCGCCGACACGGTGGGCGCGCGCCTGCCCTTCGCCTCCATCCTCGTCGCCAGCCGCAACGATCCCTACATGTCCTTCGACGGCGCGCGGCGCTGCGCCGCGACCTGGGGCTCCGCGCTGTTCGATCTGGGCGAGGCAGGGCACGTCAACATCGCGAGCGGCTTCGGTCCATGGCCGGACGCCGAGACGCTGGCGGGCGGGCTGCGCGGGCGCCCGGCGGTCGTGCCGCGCCCGCGGGGCCGGGCGCTGCCGACGCGCCGCCCGAGGCCGCTTCCGCGCATGGAGACGCCGGGCACCGGCATCGGGCTCGGCTGAGCGCCGGTCCGGGGGTTTCCATCCGTATCCCGCGCACCATTTAACTCTTCCAAAGCGCGGGTCCGGCTATGCTAGGCCGGGATGGAAACACCTTCATGAGATCGTGAGGCCCACTTGGGCCCGATCGGATGGACAGGCATCGGAATGCACGAGGAAATGCAGGCAGGGTCGCGGAAGGTGGTGCTGGTCGTCGACGACGAGCCCCTGGTACGGCTGAACGCCGTCGACATGTTCGAGGAGATGGGCTTCGAGGTGCTGGAGGCCGCCGACGGCGCCGCCGCGCTGCGCGTGCTCGAGCGGCGGCCCGAGGTGGCGCTCCTGTTCAGCGACTGCCGGATGCCGGGGCTCTCGGGCCCCGAGCTCGCCCGGATCGTCGCCGAGCAGTATCCGCAGGTGCGCATCGTGCTGGTTTCGGGCTACGTCAACGTTCAGAAGCTCGACTGGCCCCTGCTGCCCAAGCCCTACGACGCCAACTCGCTGCGCAAGGTCGCGGGCGACATCGCCCCCGCCGCCTGAGCGGCCCCCGCCGACGCCCCGCCGGGGCCGTCGTTCGAGGCCCGGACCGGGGCGCCGCGAGGCACCCGGCCGGGCTTTTCGCGTTTGGGCGCCCGCCCGGCGCTTCGACGTGAACATGCGGGGGCGGGCGCCATCGCGGGCCACGCCCCGCGGCGAGCCTTGCACCCTCAGGCGTCGTCCAGCGCGTCCCGCAGCTTGGTCGCCAGGTCCTCCAGCGAGAACGGCTTGGTGAGAAGGCGCACGCCGGCGTCCAGCACGCCGTGGTGCACGATGGCGTTGCGCGTGTAGCCGGTGGTGAACACGACCTTGAGGTCGGGCCGCTGGCGGCGCGCCTCCTCGGCGAGCTGCCGCCCGTCGATGTCCGGCATCACCACGTCGGTGAACAGGAGGTCGATGTCCGGGCGCTGCGCCAGGAGGCGAAGCGCTTCGGCGGCGCCGTCCGCCTCCAGGGTGCGGTAGCCGAGCTCCTGCACCGCCTCGATCGTCACGCGGCGCACGCCGTCGTCGTCCTCGACCACCAGGACCAGCTCGGCGGACGGGTCGATCAGCTCGGGAGGCGGCGGCTCCGCGCGCTCGGCCGGCTCGTGCTCGCCCACCAGCCTTGGCAGGTAGATCTTCACGCTGGTGCCGCGGCCGGGCTCCGAATAGATCTTCACGTGCCCGTCGGACTGCTTCACGAAGCCGTAGACCTGGCTGAGGCCGAGGCCCGTGCCCTTGCCGATCTCCTTGGTGGTGAAGAACGGGTCGAAGGCCTTGGCCATCACGTCCGGCGCCATGCCCGTCCCCGTGTCGGTCACCGCCACCAGCACGTACTGTCCGGCGAGGATGCCGAGATCGGCCGCCACGTAGCGGTCGTCGAGGTGGGCGTTCTGCGTCTCGATGGTGAGGCGGCCGCCTTCGGGCATGGCGTCGCGCGCGTTCACCGCGAGGTTGACGATCACGTTCTCGAGCTGGTTGGCGTCCACCGAGCAGGACCAGAGACCGCCGCCGAGCACGGTTTCCAGTCGGATGTTGCCGCTCAGCGTCCGGCGCAGGAGCTCGGACATGCCGGACACCAGCCTGTTAAGGTCCACCGCCTGCGGGTTCAGCGGCTGCTGGCGCGAGAAGGCGAGGAGCCGGTGCGTCAGCGTCGCAGCCCGGCGCGCGCCCTCCATCGCGTTGTCGGCATAGCGGCGCAGCCGCGCGTCGCCGTCCGGCAGCCGGCGTCCCAGGAGATCGAGCGAGCCAATCACCACCGACAGCATGTTGTTGAAGTCGTGCGCGATGCCGCCGGTGAGCTGGCCGACGGCCTCCATCTTCTGCGCCTGGCGCAGCACCTCGGAGGTGCGCTCCAGCTCGGCGGTGCGCTCGCGCACCCGCTCCTCCAGGGTCGCGTTCAGCTCGATCAGCGCCGCCTCGGCGCGTGCGCGCTCCAGCGCCTCGCGCGTGCGCGCCGCCACGTCCTCGCAGAGCTGTATCTCGGCTGGGGTCCATGCACGCGGCCGGGGCTCGTGCAGGTAGAGGACGGAGCGGAGCGTTCCGTCGCGCAGCAGCGGAACCACGACGAGCGACAGGCAGCCGATGCCGTCCCAGGCCTGGGCGAAGGCCTCGCCGACGCGTGCGTCGGCGCGCGCGTCGGCGACCACCAGCGTGCGGCCGGCGCGCAGCTCCCCGATCGCGGCGGGCCCGAACGCGTCCAGGATCCGGCTTTCACCGGCAAGGCTCGCCGTGTCCGGCGTGCTGGTCCAGTCGCGCGAGACGCGCACCATCTCGCCGCTCGCGTCGATCTCGCCGTAGCCGCAGCGGGCCGCGCGCACGCGTCGGCCGAGAAGCTGCGTGGCCGCCGCTTCGAGGGTCGCCGGGTCGGGATGGACGATCAGCGTATCGTTGAGCAGCAGCAGGAACTCGCGCCGCTCCTCCGCCAGCTTGAAGTCGTGGATGTCGGTGCAGGTGCCGAACCAGCGGATGATGCGCCCCGACCGGTCGCGCATCGCCTGGGCACGGCCCAGCACCCAGCGGTACAGCCCCGTGTGGTGCCGCAGCCGGTACTCGATGTGGTAGGGCTCGCCGCTGGCGAGGCATCGGCGCCAGACCGCCCAGGCGCGCTCCTGGTCGTCCGGGTGGAACATGCCGTTCCAGCCCTCGCCGTCGGTGGAGCCCTGCGGGACGCCGGTGAATTCGTACCAGCGGTCGTTGTAGTAGTCGTGGAAGCCGTCCGGCAGCGTCGTCCAGACCATCTGGTCGATCGTGTTGGCGATCGCCTGGAACCCGGCCTCGCTGGCTCGCAGCCGATCCTCGCCAGCGCGCCGTTCGTCGATGTCGATCACCGAGCCGACGAAGCCGAGAAAGGCGCCCGTGCCGTCGAAGCGGGGCGAAGCCGCGTCGATCGCCCAGCGGTACTGCCCGTCGGCGTGGCGCAGCCGGTATTCCAGCCGGAAGGCGGTGCGCGAGCCGTGGGCCTCGCGGACGGTCCGGGCGGTCTCCTCCGCGTCGTCGGGATGCATCGCGTCGAGCCAGCCGAAACCCTCGGCGCTTTCGTGCGTCTGGCCCGTGGTGTCGTACCAGGATCGGCTGAGATAGGTGCACGAGCCGTCCGGGTCGGTGACCCGCAGCATCACCGGCGCGTTGTCGGCCATGTTGCGGAAGCGGCTCTCGCTTTCCGCCAGCCGCCGCTCGCCGGCCACGCGCCCCGTCGTCTCCGACACGATGCACAGGACGCCCGCCACAAGCCCCGCCTCGTCGCGCACGGGCGAGTAGCTGATGTCGAACCAGACGTCCTCCAGGTAGCCGTGCCGCTCGATGCGGAACGGCCGGTCCCTGGCCGACACCGTCTCGCCCCCGAGCCTCACGCGCGACAGGAGCGGTTCCAGGTCGTCCCAGAGTTCGGCCCAGTTCTCTCGCGCCGGCCGGCCGAAGGCGCGCGGATGCTTGCTGCCGATGGTCGGCGCATAGGCCTCGTTGTAGAAGGCGAGGTAGTCGGGCCCCCAGAACAGCACGACCTGGGCGTGGGACGAGACCACGAGATCGATCGTGGTGCGCAGCACGGGCGGCCATGCGGTCGGGGGACCGAGCGGGCCGTCGCTCCAGTTTCGCGAGCCGATCAGCGCACCGATGGCGCCGAGTTCCTCGAGTTGGAGCGCCATGCGATGCCAAGTCTCCCGAATGTCCCGTCCGGACGGCGGCCTTGCGGCCGCCGGTCCGTGGCGCTGAACGCGCGACGGCCGGGTTTGGTTCGCCGGAACGCCGCCCCGTGGCGCCGTCAGTCCTTGGCGCGCTCCACGTAGGAGCCGTCGGCGGTCATCACCACGATGCGGGTGCCGGGCGCGATGTGCGGGGGAACCAGGGTGCGCACGCCGTTGGACAGGACGGCCGGCTTGTAGGACGAGGACGCCGTCTGGCCCTTGGTGGTGGGCTCGGTGTCGGTGACCTCGTAGATCGCGCGCTGCGGCAGCTCGATCGAGATCGCGAGGTCGTTGTAGATGGCGACCTGCACCGCCATGCCTTCCTGGAGATAGGGCGCGGAATCGCCCACTACGCTCTCGGGAACCGCGACCTGGTCGAAGCTCTCCGGGTTCATGAAGTGGAAGCCTTCGTCGTCCGAATACAGGAACGTGTGCTCGCGCTCCTCAACGAAGGCCCGCTCGACCTGCTCGGTGGTGCGGTAGCGGTCCGACACCTTCACCCCGTCCGAGATGCGGCGCATGTCGAGCTGGGTGACGGGCGTGCCCTTGCCGGGATGGATGTTCTCGGCCGACAGGATCACGTAGAGCTTGCCGTCCTCCCGTTCCACGACGTTGCCTTTGCGGAGCGAACTGGCGATCACCTTCACGGGCTTTGTTCCTGATTTCGGTCTTGTGTTGTAAGGGAGCTCGTCCGAGCCTCGATCCTGGGCCCTAGCGCATCTGACGGTCCGCCGCCAGTCGGGCGGGTCCGTTTCGACAAGAGCCGCCCTACCGCCGAGCACGACCTTCCGAATCGCCATGACCGACCCTTCGCCCTGGTGGGCCCCCCACGTCCATGCCGACCGCCGGCCGCGCCTCCTCCTGCGCAACGCGCTCATGGCCGCGCTGCGCGCCTGGTTCGCCGGACGCGGCTTCGTGGAGGTGGACGCGGCGGCGCTGCAGGTCTCGCCCGGCAACGAGGCGCACCTGGCGGCCTTCGCAACGCGGGAGCGCCGCGCCGACGGAACGCACCAGCCGCTGTACCTCCATACCTCGCCCGAATTCGCCTGCAAGAAGCTGCTGGCGGCCGGCGAGCCGCGTCTGTTCTGCGCCGCCCCGGTGTATCGCAACGGCGAGCGCAGCGCGTTGCACCACCCGTGCTTCACCATGCTCGAATGGTATCGCGCGGGCGAGACCTACGAGGCGCTGATGGACGACTGCGCCGCCATCCTCGCGCTCGCCGCCGAGACGGCCGGCGTCAAGCGGTTCCAGTTCCGCGACCGCAAGGCCGACCCGTTCTTCCCGCCCGAGCGGCTCAGCGTCGCGGAGGCGTTCCGGCTCTTCGCCGGCATCGACCTTCTGGCCAGCGTGGCGCCGGGCGGGGAGACGGATCGCGGGCGGCTGGAGGCCGATGTGCGGGCCGCGGGCCTGCGCACCGCGCCGGACGACACCTGGGCCGACCTGTTCAGCCGCGTCCTGACCGACAAGGTCGAGCCGCGGCTCGGCCAGGGCAGGGCGACGATCCTCCACGACTATCCGATCCCCGAGGCCGCGCTGGCTCGGCCGAGCCCGCGCGACGGGCGCGTCGCCGAGCGGTTCGAGCTCTACTGCTGCGGCGTGGAGCTGGCCAACGCCTTCGGCGAGCTGACCGACGCGGCCGAGCAGCGACGCCGCTTCGAGGCCGAGATGGACGAGCGCGAGCGCGTCTACGGCGAGCGCTACCCGCTGGACGAGGACTTCCTGGCCGCGCTCGGACGGATGCCGGAGGCCAGCGGCATCGCGCTCGGCTTCGACCGGCTGGTGATGCTGGCGACCGGCGCCACGCGCATCGAGGACGTCCTGTGGACGCCCGTCGCGGATATCCGGGCGTGACGCGCGCGCTGCGCAGCGCCGGCGCGCTGGCGGAGGCCGGGCTCGTGCCGCCCGAGCGCCTTTCCGAGCTGGAGCGGGTGGCGGCGCGCTACGCCGTGGCGGTGACGCCGGACATGGCCGCGCTGATCGAGGCGCCCGACGATCCGATCGCGCGCCAGTTCGTGCCCTCGGCCGCCGAGCTCGACGCGCGGCCGGAGGAGCGCGCCGACCCGATCGGCGACAAGGCCCATTCGCCGCTGCCCGGCATCGTGCACCGCTACCCCGACCGCGTGCTCCTGAAGCCGCTGCACGTCTGCCCTGTCTACTGCCGCTTCTGCTTCCGCCGCGAGATGGTCGGGCCGGAAGGGAACGGCAGCCTGACGGAGGCCGAGCTCGACGCCGCGCTCGCCTACGTGGCCGGCGCGCCGGAGATCTGGGAGGTCGTGGTCACCGGGGGCGACCCGTTCCTGCTGTCGCCCCGCCGCATGGCGGCGATCGGCCGGACGCTGGGCGCGGCGCCGCACGTGCGCGTCATGCGGTTCCATACCCGCGTTCCCGTGGTCGAGCCCGAGCGGGTGAGCGAGGCGCTGGTCTCGGCCCTGCGGGTCTTTCCCGGCGCCACCTTCGTGGCCCTCCACGCCAACCACCCGCGCGAGTTCACGCCGCGGGCGCGCGCCGCGATCGCCCGGCTGGTCGACGCGGGCGTGCCGATGGTCAGCCAGTCGGTGCTGCTCGCTGGCGTCAACGACGACGCGGACACGCTGTCGCAACTCATGCGCTGCTTCGTGGAGAACCGGATCAAGCCCTACTACCTCCACCAGGGCGACCTCGCGCCCGGCACCGCCCATCTGCGCACCTCGATCGAGGCGGGGCAGGGCCTTCTGCGGGAGATGCGCGGTCGAGTGTCCGGGCTCTGCCAGCCGACCTATGTGCTCGACATCCCCGGCGGCCACGGCAAGGTGCCGATCGGGCCGGACTTCGTGGAACGTGCGGGGGAGGGCCACCGCGTGACCGATCCCTGGGGTCGCTCCCATGCCTATCCGCCTTCGCCGGACACGGCGGACGAGAAAGTCCGCGACGCCGGCGGGAAATGAGCGTATCTCCCGTCTCGTCGTTCCGCACGCTTCGCTGCGCCGGAACGTTCAGCCGCCCAAGCAATCCGCATCCGGTCCGCGAGAAACCGCACGCAAACGTGTGTCTTCCGCTCTAGGGTTGTGGTTGAAGGGGGCGCACCCGAGACGCCCATGACCCAGACTGCGATGCAGACACACCACACCGATGCGCTGGCCACCCCGCGCGACCAGATCGCCGCGCTTCCCGTCCGCATGAGCGAGGATGGCGGGCTGGAGGTGCTGCTCGTCACCTCGCGCGAGACCCGTCGCTGGATCATCCCGAAGGGATGGCCGATGCAGGGGCGCTCCGACGACGAGGCGGCCGGGGTGGAGGCGCGCGAGGAGGCCGGCGTCAAGGGCAAGCTCCTGCCGGCGTCGATCGGACGCTACGCCTATTGGCAGCGCGGCCGGGTGGAAATCCGTTTCCTCCAGGTCGACGTGTTCCTTCTGCGGGTCGAGAAGGTTCTGAAGAGCTGGAAGGAAAAGGATCAGCGCGAGCGCCGGTGGTTCAGCATCGTGGCGGCGGCCGATCTGGTGCAGGAGCCCGACCTCGGCCAGTTGTTCCTGCGCCTGCTCGGCCAGGACGAGGTCCGACGCTTCCTGAAGCTCGACCGGGCGCGTCGCCGCAAGTCCGCCGCCAAGGTGGCGGGCGCCCCGGAGGCGCCCGACGCCGGTTGATCCGGCGTCGTCCGAGGGTTAAGAGCGGGGGACAGGTTCGCGCAAGGTCCTGCCGGGCGGTCGCCCGGCCCGGCGCCGGACCCTCGGGCCGCCGCGCCCCGCCCCGTTCAACCTGACCCCGGACCGGAATGCCGCTCTTCGACGTCCTGCCGCCGGATCTGTTCAAGCCCCTGGCGGCGCCGGCGAAGCGGCTCTATTCCGACCTTCTGCTGCACATCTTCCACGAGACGTTCGAGCCCTCCGCCGAGGCGCCGAGGCGGGGCGACGTCCTGCGCGCGATCGACGCCTTCCTGGCGGCGCGCGAAGGGGCGGGCGAGGACGCGGACATGCCGGCCGGCCGGCCGGAGGAGCGCGCCCGCGCCCTCTACGACCGGCTGGTGGAGACCGGTTGGATGGTGGAGCACCGCGACCGATACCTGCGCCTCGTCGATCTCGACCCGGAGGCGGCGGGGCTCCTGCATCTCCTGTCGCGCATCGAGCGCGGCGAGACGCGCTCCTACGGCGGTGCGGTGCTGGAGGTGCTGTCGGGGCTGGAGGGGGCGGCCGCCCACCCGGACGAGCGTTCCGAGGCGCTTCGCAACGCCCTGCGCGGCGCCGAGGACTTCATGGGCCACATGCGCACGGTCGCCGTGTCGCTGCGCCAGGCGGAGGAGCGGATCCTGCGCCAGCCCTCGCTCCGCGCGATCTTCCGGCAGTTCTTCGGCGACTTCGTGGAGCGGCACCTGATCCGCGACTTCAAGACGCTCCAGACGGTGGACAATCCGTTCCGCTTCCGCACCGCGATCATCCGGCAGGCGACCGAGATGATCGAGAACCGCGCCCTCCTGTCGACGCTCGGCGAGGCCTACGGGCGCGAAGGGCGGCTCGATCCGGGGCGCGACGGCGAGGAGGAGATCCGCGACGAGCTCGCCCGGATCGTCCAGGTCTTCGAGGCGGCCGAGCGGCACCTCGACGCGATCAACGCGACCGTCGCCCGCATCGAGCGGCGCATGGTCAACGCCGCTCGCCACATGGACCGGATCGCCGGCGGCTCCAACGCGGACCTTGCCGAGGCGCTGCGTCTCGTCGGCGCGCGGGGCGGGGAGGGCGAGGTCGCGGTGGCGCCCATGCTCCTGCCGCGCGTCCTGCCGCTCGGGCCGCCCCACGTGCCCGCGCCCCGGCGCGACCGGCCGCCCGTGGCGGCCGTGCCGCTGCGCGACACGGCGCCCGATCCGGCCGCCCTGCGCTACGCGCGCGCCAAGGAGGAATACGTGCGCCGCACGCGCGTCACAGCGCCGGTGCTGGCGGCTTATGTCGAGCGCGTCCTGGGCCCGCGCGGCGAGGTGCGCGCGCGCGACGTCATGCTGTCGTCGGTGGACGATTTCGTCGCCTTCCAGCGCCTGCGCGAGCTGCCCTCGATCTTCGGCGGCGTGCTGGCCCGGCGCTACGAGATCGAGTTCCTGGAAGACCGCTGCGCCAACCGCTGGATCGCCTGCCAGGACTTCGTGATCCGCCGACGGCCGGGAGCCCAAGTCGATGCCCCCTGAGACCGACGAGTTCCGAGACATCGTGGAGGGCGACTGGGCGGGCGGCCACATCGCCGGCCGGCGCCCGACGGCCGAGGAGATGACGCGCGCCCTCCAGGTGATGATGACGCGCCAGTGCGTCTATTCCCACACCGCCAACATCGGGCGCACCTACGACCTCGTGCGGGCCTATCCGACCTTCTTCGAGCGCTACTTCGGCTCGCTCGGCTATCGGCTGGTGGTGGCCCCGCGCGACCAGATGGTGGCGCTCGCCGTGCCGGCGGAGGGGCCCCGCTACGACGGGCTGTTCGAGCGCCTGCGCAAGGACGAGACGATCGTGCTCCTGGCGCTGCGTCTCGTCTGGGAGGAGGCGCTGCGCGCCCACGAGGCGGGCGAGGCGGGCGTGGTGGACGCGACCACCGACGATCTCGTGGATCGGATCGCGGGCGTCGCGCAGGTGCCGCCGCCCGAGGAGACGCGGCTCCTCGACATCCTGCGCGGCTTCGCGCGCCACGGCGCGCTGCGCCTCGGCGAACGCGACCGCGCGCGGCGGGTGTCGCCGCTGACGATCCTGCCGGGCATCGGCATCCTCGTGCCCGATTCCTATGTGAAGGAACTGATCCTGTGGGCGGGCGCCCCCGCGACCCTTCCCACAGGGGGCGCGATCGCCGACAACGAAGCAGCCGCACCGTCCGGAACCGAGCCGAATGTATAGCCTCAGGCGGATCTCGCTCTCCAACTGGTACCTGATCGACGCCAAGGACATCGACATCCGGGGCGAGGCCGCGCTGATCGGCCCGACCGGCGCCGGCAAGACCTCGATCCAGGACGCGATCCAGACCGTCATCACCGGGGCCAGCCAGAACCGGCTCAATCTCAACGCCAGCGCCTCGGGCCGCTCCTCGCGCTCGGTGCTGGAATACTGCCTCGGCATGACGGGCGACCCGGCCGAGAACGGCCGGCCGCTGCGCCAGTCCTGCGAGACGCTGCTGGTGCTCACCTTCGCCAACGACCAGACGGGCGAGCCGATCGCGGTCGGCATCGCCATGGCCGCGCGCCATGGCGAAGGGCGCGAGGAGATCCTGTCGCGCTTCATCGCGCCCGGCCACGCCTTCTCGCTGGAGGCGGTGCGGCGGCGCGAGGGCGGCGTCGAGACCGTGGCGCCCTGGGCCGAGATCGCGGCGACCTTGCGCGGGAGCTGCCCGGCCTTCGCCGAATACAAGGCATCCGCCGAGAAGTTCACCGCCGAGATGCTGTCGGCCATGCGCGGGCCCGCCTCCGCGCCCAACGCGCGCCATTTCCTGCGTGCCTTCTCCAACGCTTTGGCCTTCCGGCCGATCTTCGATCCCACCGTGTTCGTGCGCGACTTCGTGCTGGAGCCAGACCCGCTGGACGTCGAGCGCGTACGCGCCTCGATCGCCACCTGGCGCGAGCTGGAGGGCCTGATCGAAGAGGCCGAGGCCAAGCACCGGCATGTCTCGCGCATCGCCGGCCGCTTCCTCGGCTGGGGGCGCGAGCGGCTGGCCGCCGATCTCGGCCGCTGGCGGGCGGGCGCTTTCCAGGCGCGGCGCACCGGCATGGAATGGCTCGGCATCCGCCGCACGCTGCGCGAGCGCGAGGCCGAGCTGGCGCTGGAGCAGGGCGTCCTGACCACGCGGCGCGAGTGGATCCGCGCCTGGGACGAGGAGATCCGCGACAAGAGCGCCCGGCTGGCGGCGGCCGGCGGCGAGGGGCGCCTGCGCGAGATCGCGGCCGAGACGCGGCTCAACGAACGCGACATCCGCGAGATCGAGCAGGGCTGGGGGCGCATCGCCGACGGGCTCGGCACGCTGGCCCGCCTGGTGCTGCGCCATGCCGAGGACCTGCCGCCCGGCGCCGTGGAAGCGGGCCGCGCGGCGGCCGAGGCGCTGACGCTGGTGCGTGACGGGGACTCCTTCCTCGACAGCGCGCGCGGCCAGGGCGACCGGCTGGAGGACCTGGTGGCCGCGGCGCGCCGGCTCGACGGGTTCGAGGCGGCCCTCGACGGCGCGACCGAACGGCTCGGCGCGCGCGCCCATGCCCTCGAAGGCGAATTGGACCGCCTGCGCGGCGCCCTGTCGCGGCCGCGGGGCGCGGGCGGCGTCCTGTCGCGCGAGGCCTCGCGGCTCCTGTCGACCCTGGGCGCCGCTGGTATCCCGGCGGTGCCGCTCTGCGACGTGGTGGAGGTGCTCGATCCGAGCTGGCAATACGCGGCGGAGGCGCTGCTCGGACGCGGGCGCGAGGCGCTGATCGTCGAGCCGGCGCTGCTCGGGCGCGCCTTCGACCTCATGTGGCGCGATCGGAACGCCTTCGCCGGCTGCACGCTCGTCAAGACCAGCGCGACGCGCTCCACCCATGCGCGCGCTCCCGCCGGCAGCATCCTCGAGGCGCTGGACACGGCCGACCCGCACGCCCGTGCCTTCCTCAACGTGCGCATCGGCGCCTTCCGCAAGGCCGAGACCGACGCCGAGCTCGACCGGCTGGACCGCGGCGTGATGCGCAACGGCAAGACCTCGTCGGGCATGGGCCTTTCGGTTCAGCGCGATCTCGGCGACCTGCTGCTCGGTCGCGGCGGCGAGGGCGACGGCGGCGCCGGACTGGAGGCCGAGCGCGCGCGGCTGGAGGCGGAGCTCGCGGCCGTGCGCGCCCGCCTGCGCGAAGCGCGCGAGGGGGCCCGGGCGCTCGGCTCCGTTCTCGCCGCGCTGTCGCCCGAGGCGGGGCCGGCCGAGCTGGAGCGGCGCGCCATGGGCGTGCGCCAGCGCGGCGAGGAGCTCATGCGAGACCGGCGTGCGCTCGAGGACGGCGAGGCCGCGGCGCTGAAGGCCGAGATCGAGGACATCCGCGCCGAACGCGACACCTATGCCGCCGAGCTTGCCGAGGAGGTGGAGCCCAAGGTCGAGACCCTGCGCCAGACGGTGGCCAACCTCAAGGCGCGCGGCGACATGGCGGCCGAGCGCCACCGTTCGGCGGTGCTGCGCCGCCGACGCGCCTGGGACATCCTGGCGACCGAGGCCGCCGCCGAGCTGCTGGCGCTCACCCGCGAGGGCGAGGCGGAGCCGGTCACGCCGGCTCGCCTCGGGCAGGAGCTTCGGGCGGAGATTGTCGCCGGCGAGGCGGAGCGGCGCGACGCCGCCGCCTGGCTCGCGGCCGCGCGCAACGAGGCCGAGAGCGCAGCCGAGGCCGCCGAGGGTGCCGCCCGGCGCGAGCAACTGTCCGGCCTGCGCGAGCTCACCGAATATGCCGGCCGCTGGAGCGCGCCGGTGCCCGCCTTCGACGGCGAGACGATGCGGGCGGCGCTCGCCTGGGTGCTGGAGGAAGCCTCGCGCCTGGAGACGCACGAGCTGCGCGGCCACCGCGACGCCTGCGTGCGCGCGGCCGCCGAGATGCGCCGGATGATGCGCGAGGACCTCCTGGCGCGCCTGTCGGAGAAGCTCGCGCGGGTCGGCTACCGCCTCGCCGGCATCAACCGGCTCCTCAAGCGCCATCGTTTCACCGGCCAGACCTATGCCTTCTCCTACGCCGTGAACGGCCGGTTCGAGGGCATGCACGACCTCGCCCAGCGGGCCGCCGAGGGCCAACTCACCGACGAGGCCTTCGCGACGTCGATGGGCGAGGTGGAGGCGATGATTGAGGGCGCCGAGGACGCGGCGCTGCTCGCCGACTACCGCCAGTACTACACGTTCGAGATCGTGATGAGCGACGCGGAGGGCAACCGGACGACCCTGTCGTCACGCGCCATGAAGGGCTCGGGCGGCGAGGCGCAGGTGCCGTTCTACGTGGCGATCGCGGCCTCGCTGGCGCTGGCCTACTTCCCGGGGCACATCGCGGGGCGGCCGGTCGGCATGGGGCTCGCGCTGTTCGACGAGGCGTTCAACAAGCTGGACGTGCCCAACACGCAGGCGCTGCTGCGCTTCTTCCGCGACATGGGGCTCCAGCTCCTGATCGCCGGGCCGGAGGACAAGCGCGCCACCTTCACCGAGGTGCTCGACACCATCGTCCTGATCAACAAGTCGATGGACGGAAGGGCGGTCTATATTGACACCGAGTATCCCGGCGAGACCGCCAAGCAGGCGCTCGCCCGGCTCAATCCCGACCATCGGGGCATCGACGGCTTCCGCTCGGCGGCGGAATAGGACGGCGCGAACGAAAGACCCCCGCGCACCGGTGTCGCCGCGCGGGGATAATCTTGACGCGCCGTGCTCAGTCGCGGTCGCGGGCGAGAAGGCCCAGCACGAAGCCGATGGCGCCGGCCACCAGCAGGGACGACAGCGGGTTGTCGTGCACCGTCTGACGCACCACGCGCCCGCTCCGATCGGCGTAGGCGCCCGCGTTCTCGTAGAGGTCGCTCGCATAGCGCGTGGCGTCGTTGGTCGCTTCGCGCAGGGCGTCGCGGCCCTGGCCGTAGAGGTTCTGCGCGCTGCCCTCGAACTCGCGGCGGCGGCCTTCCGCCGAATCCTTGTCGGAGCCGAAGGCGTCACCCAGCGCCCCTTGCAGCTTTCCGCCCATTTCCTTGGCGCTGCCTTCGAGACGGTTGCTGTCCATGGGTTCCAAACTCCCTGATCGACGCGCGGCCGAGCCGCTTTCGCCAACTATAAGCCGCCGGGCGCCGATTGGTTCGACCGTGGCCCCGCGAAATTCGCCTCAGCGCACCACGGTGAGTGCGGCGCTGCGGCAGGGATGGCGCAGGAGATCGAGCAGTTCGTCGTCGACATGAAGCAGCGACAGCGAGACGCCGGCCATGTCGAGCGAGGTGTAGTAGGGGCCGACCCAGGCGCCGACCACCTCGACGCGCCGGGCCCGCAGGCGCTGGGCGAGCCGCCGGTGGACCACGTAGAGCTCCATCGCCGGCGTCCCGCCGAGCGAGTTCACCAGCGCCGCCACCCGGTCGCCCGGCTGGAGGCGCATCTCGGAGAACAGGCGGTCGAGCAGGAGGTCGGTCACCGCGTCGGCGCTGGCCAGAGGCTCGCGGGCGACGCCCGGCTCGCCGTGGACGCCGACGCCGATCTCCATGTCGGCGGGCCCGAGCGCGAAGCTCGGCCGTCGCGTGTCGGGCATCGTGCCGGGCTCCAGCGCGACGCCCATCGAGAAGGTGCGCGCCGCCGCGCGCCGCGTCACGGCCTCGCAATCCTCGAGCGACATCATCCGGTCGGCGGCCGCGCCCGCGATCTTGAAGACGAACACGTTGCCGGCGACGCCGCGCCGCGACCCCACCGCGTCGGCGGGCGCCGAGGCGATGTCGTCCACGGTGACCACGGAGCGGGTCGCGATGCCCCGTTCGGCCAGTTCCTCGGCCGCCATCTCGAAGTTGAGGACGTCGCCGGAGAAGTTGCCGTGGACGTAGAGCACGCCGGCGCCGCCGTCGGCCGCCCGGGTGCAGGCGAGGATCGGCGCCGGCGGCGGGGCGGCGAAGAGGTTGCCGATCGCCGCCGCGTCCGCGAGGCCCGGCCCGACATAGCCCCAGAAGGCGGGCTCGTGGCCCGAGCCGCCGCCGATCACGAGGCCGACCTTGCCCGGCCGCGCCCCCGCCACCGAGCGGATCGCGCGCGGCGCGCCGGCGACCGGGGTGATCAGGCCGGCATGGGCGGCGACCGCGCCTTCCAGGACCTCGTCCACGGCGGCGTGCGGGTCGTTCAGGAGCTTCTTGGTGTGGGTCCGTCCGACGGGCGCGGTGCTCGGCGCGGCGGCGGGGGCGCGGCGCGCCGGCTCCGTCCAGCCGTCGGCCGTGAGCACGCCCCAGCCGGTCTGGGTGTCGGTGACGAGGACGCTGGCGAACCCCCCGCGCAGCGCCCCGAGGATCGCCGGCACCTTGTCCGGACCGCCCGCCACCGCGATGCGCTGCGGCACGGCGCGCAGGGCGGCCAGCTCGATGCCGATCGTGCGCCCGTCCAGCGGCCCCGGCACCGGCGCGCCCGATGCCGAGATGAAGCGACCGGCGATGCTGCCGATGGCCACCTGCTCGTAGTCGTGGCGCTCGGGCCCTTCCAGGAAGCCGCTCGTGTGGATCGTGCTTTCGGGCCGCAGCGAGGAGATGCCGAAGAGGATGCGCCCGGCCTCTCCCAGCACCGCCATCTGCTCAGCCAGCACGGGCTCGGCGAGGAGCATGTCGCGCATGGCCGCGCTCGAGACGATCGCCGGCGCCGACAGGGGGATGCAGCGTCCGCCCAGCGCCTCGGCGAGGCGCGAGGCGCAGGCCTCCGGCGTCCACGGGATCTTGGCCGTGGTGCCGCCCGTCGCCTGGACGACGCGCAGGTCGCTGAGCGGCGCGACGCGCAGCGCCTCGGCCAGCGCCAGCACCGTGCGCCCCCAGGTGACGGCCAGCGTGTCGCCCGAGCGAGCGAAGCGGGCGAGCGCCTGCGCGCCGGCCGCGCCGAGCCGGGCGGTCAGCGATCGGTCGCCGCCGCTGGCCGGCACCACCAGGCAGTCCTCCAGGTCGAAGCGTGCGCGCAGCGCCTCGGCGAGCGTCAGCGCGCGGAACTGGCGGGGCTCGATCTCGATCGCCACGAGGCCGCGCGTGCGCGCCTCCGCGAGATACGCGTTCACCGAAGCGCGCGAGACGCCCATCTCGGCGGCGATGTCGCCCTGGGTCATGCCCTCCTCGTGGTAGAGCCAGGAAGCCCAGAGCAGCGCGTCGTCGCCGAAGCGCAGCGGGATCGTCGGCTCGCCGACCGAGCGGGGGGAGGGGCGTGCCATCAGCGGTCCGTCCGGCGGCGGGCGAGCACCGCCTCGTAGCCCTCGCGCAACGCGTCGACCACCACGGCGGCGGACGCGGCACCGGGATCGACATGGCCGAGGCTGCGGGTGCCGAGCCGCGCCGCCCGGCCCTTGGAGGCGATCATGGTGCGCGTCGCCTCCCGCCCCTCGGCGGCGGCCCGCGCGGCCGCCCGCAGCGCCTCGCCGACGCCCGCGCCGTCGGCCTCCGCCGCCGACGCGGCGCGGATCGCCGGGCCGTACGCGTCCATCATGGTCTTGTCGCCCGGAACGGCCCGGCCGCGCCGGGCGATCCCCTCGCCAAGGCCCGCGAGGAGAACCAGGAGATCGGCGTCGGCGAGCGCGGCACGGCCGGCGAGGCGGCGACCGGCCTCGGCGAAGCCCCCGGCATAGAGCGGCCCGGCGGTGGCCCCCACGGCGTTGAGGAAGGATCGGGCCGCGATCGGCAGGAGCTCGGCCGCCCCAGCCCCGCGCCGCGCGGCCTCGTGCGCGTCTCGCACCACGGCCGCGAACCCTTCCGACATGGTGCGGCCGTGGTCCGCGTCGCCGATCGCCCCGTCGAGCTCTGCCAGGTGTTCGCGCGCCTCGTCGATCCGTGCGGAGACGATGCGCAGGATCTCGACGAACTGCTCGGCGGCGATGCGGGTCATGGCCGCATAGTCGGGGCGCGGCGGCGATTCGGCAAGCGAGGCATCGTTCCCCCGCGACAACCGGATTGACATTTGTCGTCGCTGAATTGAACATTGTCGAAAAGGAGCTGCCGATCGGGGGAATCGGCGGTGGAGCCCTGCGAGGGGGCTCCGGGAGGACGATGGATGACGGTTCCGCTTCTCAAGGTGGAAGGGCTGCGCAAGTCCTTCGGCGGCGTCGCCGCGCTGCGCGACGGCCGCTTCGAGCTGGAGGCCGGTTCGGTGCACGCCCTGTGCGGCGGCAACGGCGCGGGCAAGTCCACCTTCCTCACCATCGTCATGGGCATTCAGAAGCGCGACGGCGGCACGATCTGGCGGAACGGCCGGCCGGTGGAGTTCTCCAGCCCCGCGGACGCCCTGAGGCAGGGCATCGCCATCATCGAGCAGGAGCTGAGCCCGGTCCCGCACATGAGCGTGGCCGAGAACATCTATCTCGGGCGCGAGCCTTCGGGCCGCTTCGGCGGCATCGACTTCCGCAGCATGAACCGCGAGGCGCAGTCGCTCCTGGACGGGCTGGGCTTCGCGATCGACGCGCGGCAGGCCATGGCGACGCTGTCGGTGGCCCAGATGCAGCTCGTCGAGATCGCCAAGGCGCTCAGCCACGACGCCGAGGTCATCTTCATGGACGAGCCGACCTCGGCCATCGGCGAGCGCGAGGCGCAGCACCTGTTCGCGGCCATCGAGCGGCTCAAGGCGCAGGGGCGCGGCATCGTCTACGTCTCGCACCGCCTGTCCGAGATCTTCCAGATCGCCGACAGCTACACCGTGTTCCGCGACGGGGCCTACGTGTCGAGCGGCCGGCTGGCCGAGACCGACCGACCGGGGCTGATCCGCATGATCGTCGGGCGCGAGCTCGGCGAGGAATACATCAAGACCAACACGCCTTCGGAGACGGTCGGCCTCTCGGTGGCGGGGCTCGCCAGCCCCGGCCGCATCGCCGACATCTCGTTCGACGTGCGCAAGGGCGAGATCTTCGGCATCTACGGACTGATGGGCTCCGGCCGCACGGAGATCTTCGACGCCCTGTTCGGCCTCGACCCCAAGGCGCGGGGGCGCATCGCGCTGGACGGGCAGCCGGTCGACGTCCGCCGGCCGGCCGACGCGATGGCCGAAGGGATCGCCTTCGTCACCGAGGACCGCAAGCAGACCGGGCTCAACCTCCACGATTCGGTGCGCGGCAACATCGCCCTCGCCAGCCTGCCCGAGATGAGCCCCGCCTTCGCCATGCGCCGGCGCGAGGAGGCCACGGCCAGCCGCGCCATGATCGACCGCTTCGCCATCAAGGCGGCGCGCGACACGATGCCGGTGTCGGGCCTTTCGGGCGGCAACCAGCAGAAGGTGGTGCTCGGCAAGTGGTTCCTGCGCAAGCCGCGCGTCCTGCTCCTGGACGAGCCCACCCGCGGCGTCGACGTCGGCGCCAAGCGCGAGATCTACCGCATCATCTGCGAGTTCGCCGCCGCCGGCGGAACGGTGGCGATGATCTCCTCCGAGATCGACGAGGTGCTGGGACTTTCCGACCGCGTCATGGTGATGCGGGGCGGGCGCTCGGCCGGCATCCTGGCGCGCGGCGAGGCCAGCGCGCAGTCGCTCGTCCACCTTTCCACCTGAACCCGTCCGCCGGGGTCCGAGCCCGCGCAGTCCACTGAGGGAGCCGTTCCCGTGACCGACATCAACGCAAAAGCCGCCGATCCGAGCGCGGGCGCCGAACGCCGGCGCCTCCTGATCCAGGAATACGGCATCTTCATTGCCTTCCTGATCCTGGTCGGGGTGCTGGCCGTCTCCAGCCCCTACTTCCTGACGGCCGGCAACATCTCCAACGTCCTGCTCCAGACCTCGATCAACGGCATCCTCGCCATCGGCATGACCTTCGTCATCCTGACGCGCGGCATCGACCTGTCGGTCGGCTCGGTGGTGGCGCTGGCGGGCATCGTCAGCGCGAGCTTCGTCACCACGACCGCCAATGCCAGCGTGGCGGGCGGCCCCTATCCGATGGTGCTGGCGCTCGCGGTCGGCATCGCGGTGGGCGTGGCGAGCGGCGCCATCGTCGGGTTCATCGTCTCGCGGTTCAACGTGCCGGCCTTCGTGGCGACCCTCGGCATGCTCTCGGCCGCGCGCGGCATGACGCTGATCTACGGCGGCGGCCGCCCGGTGCCCGGCCTGATCCCGGAGTTCCGCTGGATCGGCACCGGCAACATCCTGGGCGTGCCCCTGCCGGTGGTGATCCTGGCCGCGGTCTTCGCCGTGTCCTGGTGGCTGCTCTCGTCCACCCGCTTCGGCCGCTACATCTACGCCGTGGGCGGCAACCCGCACGCCGCCAAGACGTCCGGCATCAACGTCGCCCGCATCCGCTTCCTGGTCTACGTCATCTCGGGCGCGCTCGCGGGCCTCGCCGGCATGATCCTGTCGGCGCGCACCGGCTCGGCGCTGCCCCAGGCGGGCGTCGCCTACGAGCTCGACGCGATCGCCGCCGTGGTGATCGGCGGCACGTCGCTCTCCGGGGGCGTCGGCCGCGTCACCGGAACGCTGATCGGCGCGCTGATCATCGGCGTGATGAACAACGGCCTCGATCTCATGGGCATCCAGTCCTACTACCAGCAGATCCTCAAGGGCGCCCTGATCGTGGGCGCGGTGATGCTGGACCAGAAGCGCAGCCACGCCGGCTGACCGCCGCCAATTCCGCCCGGCCGCTCGCGCCGGGCCGAACGGGGCGACGCCATTCCGGCGCGCTCCGACAGGTTCCAAACGGGAGGAGACTTCGATGAAGACCCTATTGCTCGCCCTCGGGCTCGCCACGGCCCTTTCCGCGCCCGCGATGGCGCAGGAGAAGCTGAAGATCGGCGCGACCGTCTACGGCCTCAACGCCGAATTCATGCAGATCTGGACCGCGGCGCTGCAGAAGCACCCGGCCGTGCAGAACGGCGAGGTCGAGGTGACCGTGTTCGACGGCCGCTACGACGCGCTGGTCCAGCAGGAGCAGTTCAACACGATGATCACGCAGCAGTACGACGCGATCATCTTCGTGCCGATGGACATCGAGGCGGGCGCGGCGCCCGTGCAGGCCGCGGTCGACGCCGGCATCCCGGTGGTCGGCTCCAACGCCCGCGTCAACTCCGATCTCCTGACCTCCTACGTCGGCTCCAACGACGTCGAGGCGGGCGAGCTGGAGGCCAAGGCTGTGCTCGACAAGATGGGCTGCAAGGGCAACCTCGTGATCATCGAGGGCCCGATCGGCCAGAGCGGCCAGATCCAGCGCCTCGAGGGCAACGAGAAGGCGCTCGCCGCCTGCCCCGACGTCAAGGTGCTGGAGCAGCAGACCGGCAACTGGTCGCGCGCCGAGGCGCAGACCCTCATGGAGAACTGGCTGACCTCGCATCCGGGCCAGATCAACGGCGTGATCGGCCAGAACGACGAGATGGCGCTCGGCGCGATCGAGGCGATCAAGGCCGCCGGCCTCGATGTCGGCGACTTCGCCATCGCCGGCATCGACGGCGTGACCGACGCGATCAACGCCGTGAAGGCCGGCGAGATGGCCTCGATCCTCCAGGATGCCAACGCGCAGGCCCAAGGGGCGCTCGACATCGCCATCAAGGCGGTCAAGGCCGACTACGAGCCGCAGTCGCCGATCTGGCAGCAGTATCCGTCGATGGGCTGGGAAGACGGCAAGGCCAAGACCTATCTCGTGCCCTGGACGCCGGTGACCACGGACAACGCCGACGAGCTCCTGAAGTCGCGCCAGTAGTCGCGACGGGGGCGGCGGCCGCATCGCCTGCCGCCGCCCCCCCATTCCCTTCCCCCGTTCCAGGAGCCCGTCCGGTGAGCGACGCCCCTTCCATCGATCTCGACTTCTCGCTGGCGGCCAAGGTCGCGCTCGTCACGGGCGGCGGCTCCGGCATCGGCCAGGCCATCGCACGCGCTCTCGCCGCCAAGGGCGCGCGCCTCGCGCTTCTCGACAACAACCTGCCGGCCGCCGAGGCGACCGCCGCCGAACTGCCCGACGCCCGGGCCTTTCTCTGCAACGTGGCCGACCCCGCCTCGGTGGAGGAGGCCGTGGGCGCCGCGGAGGCGGCCTTCGGCGCGATCGACATCGTGGTCAACAGCGCCGGCATCGTGGCGCTCGCGCCGGCCGAGAGCCTGACGCTCGACCAGTGGGACCGCACCATCGCGATCAACCTCAAGGGCACGTTCCTGGTGTCGCAGGCCGCCGGGCGGCGCATGATCGCGGCCGGGCGCGGCGGGCGCATCGTCAACCTCGCCTCGCAGGCCGGCACGGTCGCGATCGAGGAGCACGTCGCCTATTGCGCCTCGAAGTTCGGCGTCATCGGCCTCACCAAGACGCTTGCCGCCGAATGGGGCCGCCACGGCATCACCGCCAACACGATCTCGCCCACGGTCGTTCTCACCGAGCTCGGCAAGGCCGCCTGGGCCGGCGAGAAGGGCGAGGCTGCCAAGCGCCGCATCCCGACCGGTCGCTTCGCCTATCCGGACGAGATCGCGGCGGCGGCCGTGTTCCTCGCCTCGGGCGCGGCGGCCATGGTCAACGGCGCGGACCTCGTGGTCGACGGCGGCTACACGATCCTCTGACGTTCCCCACCTTCCCGCTTCCCCTTCAGAACGGACCACGCCCATGCAGCGCTTCATCAACGACCCCGACCAGGTGGTGGACGACACCGTCCGCGGCTTCGTGAAGGCCCATCGCGACCTCGTGCGCCTGTCGGAGACGAACCGGCGCGTGGTGGTGGCGGCCGGCGCGCCGAGAAGCGGGCGCGTGGGCGTCGTCACCGGCGGCGGGTCGGGCCACGAGCCGGCCTTCATCGGCTATGCCGGGGCGGGGCTGGTGGACGCGGTCGCCGTGGGCGAGCTGTTCTCCTCGCCAACGGCCAAGAGCTTTCACGACGCGATCCGGGAGGCGAGCGGCGGGGCCGGCGTCGTCTGTCTCTACGGCAACTACGCCGGCGACAACATGAACGTGAAGATGGCGCAGAAGCTGGCCGCCAAGGACGGGATCGAGGTCGCCGTGGTGGTTGCCAACGACGACGTGTGCTCGGCGCCGGCCGAGGAGCGGGCCAAGCGCCGCGGCGTGGCGGGCGAGATCTTCATGTGGAAGATCGGCGGCGCCAGGGCGGCCGAAGGCGCGAGCCTCGAGGACGTGCGCGCCACCGCGCAGAAGGCCATTGACAACTGCCGCTCGATCGGCGTCGGCCTCGGCCCCTGCACGCTGCCCGCCGTCGGCCATCCGAACTTCCAGATTGAGCCGGGCACGATGGAGGTCGGCATCGGCCACCATGGGGAGCCCGGCATCCGCGTCGAGCCGCTGAAGCCGGCCGCCGAGGTGGCGCGCGAGATGGCGCGGATCGTGCTGGACGACCACGCGCTGGCCGCCGGCACCGAGGTCGCCGTCCTGGTTTCCGGCCTCGGCGCGACGCCGCTCAACGAGCTCTACATCCTCAACGACATGATCGCGTCGGAGATCGAGGACCGCGGCCTGTCCGTGTACCGGACCTATGTCGGCAACTACTTCACCTCGCTGGAGATGGTGGGTGCGACGCTGACGATCCTGGCGCTGGACGACGAGCTCAAGCGTCTTCTGGACGCCGAGGCGCGCGCGCCCGGTTTCCGGGCCTGAGAGGAGCACCCGAGCATGCAGAGCTTTCCCAATGCCGGCGGCGGCGCCATCGTCGAGGCGATGGCCGCCCGGATCATCGAGAACAAGGCCTATCTGTCCGAGATCGACGGGCGGATCGGCGACGGCGACCACGGCGTGAACATGGCCAAGGGGTTCGGCATGGCGGCCGAGCGCCTGGCCGGTCGCGACGCCTCGCTCGCCGAGGCGCTGGCGCTGCTCGGCGAGGTGCTGATGGGCGAGATCGGCGGCTCCATGGGGCCGCTCTACGGCATGACCTTCACCGAGTTCGCCGAAGGCATCGAGGGGCAGGAGCGGATCGACGCTGCCCTGTTCTCGGCCATGCTCCGCAAGGGGCTCGACGGGGTCCGCTCGATCGGCTCGGCCGAGGTGGGCGACAAGACGCTGCTCGACACGTTCGTGCCGGCCGTGGAGGCCTTCGACGCCGCGACCGCGGACGGGCGATCCTTCGCCGAGGCGCTGGACGCGCTGCGCGCTGCCGCCGAACGGGGGCGCGATTCCACGATCGACCTCGTGGCGAGGATCGGCCGCGCCAGCCGGCTCGGCGAGCGCTCGCGCGGCGTGCTGGACGCCGGCGCCACCTCCTGCGCGATGATCCTCGACACGCTCGCGGAAGGGGCGAAGGCGCGCCTGAGCTGACCCGCGCGACGAAGCGGCTGATAAGTGAGGGGGAGGGGCCGGTCCGGTCGCCTCCCCGTTTTCGTCGTTGGGGTTTCCGCCGCCGATCGCCCGAGCACGAACAGGCCAAAAAAAACGCCCTGCCGGGGGAGGACCGGCAGGGCGTCATGGGTAAAGTCCGCGTGGGAGGAGGATCGCGGACTTCGATCCGCTGCGGCCGTTGGGAGGAGGTTGGCCGCCGCGAAACTCTGGAGTGGCTGGCCGGCGTCTCGTAGACGCTTCGTCCGGTGCTCCGATGGTTGAAACATAGACCCGTCCGCCCGATTGCTGTAGTGCAAAAAACGCATGGCTGCATTGCGGTAGAGGTCTGCGACGACCGCGTTCGGCGGCATCGGCCGGGAAGGCGCATGGGCGGCTATTCATCGATCTGTCATACGGGATGACATTCGACCGCCGTGCCCCTAGCGTGGCGCCCACGATGCGGGGGTGACATGAACCATCTGGACTTTCCCAAGAGCTTCGCCGGGCTGCTGGCGGGGCTCCTCCTTTTCGTGCTCGCTTGTGCGCTCGCGACCGTGCCGTTTCTCGGCCTCGACCTCGCTTCCGGCGAGAACGGCCCGCTGGAATGGACGCAGGAGGCGATGCTGATGGCGGCCGTCGTGTTCTCGGGTGCCGCCGCGCTCGGACTGCGGGGGCCGGAGCGCTTGGCCGCCTTCCTGGCGACGCTGCTCTATGCGGTTTTCCTCCTGCGCGAGCTCGAGTTGCCGGTGACGGGCCCGATCACCCGCTATCTCGCTTCCGGCATGTTCCGCTGGCACGAGACGCTGGTGCTGGCGGTCCTGGTCCTGCCCTATGCGGCCCTTCGGTTCCGCTTCTGGCCGGCCATCCTGTCCTATGGCCTCAGCCTGCGCGGCTGGCCCTTCGCGCTGGCGGCACTCCTCGTGGGAACGGGCGCCGTCTTCGACGGCGTGCCGAGCCTCGGCGGCGTCGCCCATCTCAGCACCTTCCTGGAGGAGACGGCGGAGCTTCTCGGCTACACCGTCCTGGCGGTGGCGGCCGGTTGGGTGCTGGCGCGCGCGCGCGCCGAGGACGGGGCGGCGCAGGGACCGGTGGCCGGCGGCGCCGCGCCGCTCGGATGTCCTTCGCGAGGCGCCTGAGCGCCCGGCGGCCCGGCCGGGCTCAGTAGCCGATCGCCGCGCCCGCGCCGGCGCGGCTGTCGATCGCCCCGAAGAAGCGTTCCGGCCGGTCGGGGTCGCGCTCCGCAAGGCTCGGACCGCCGATCAGGATGCCGGCGGCCTGGCCCCAGACGGGCCAGTCGGGATCCTCGGCGACCTTGTGCCCCTTGGCTGCCAGAAGGGCGATCGTGTCGGGCGACAGGGCGTGCGGCTCGATCGTGATGCGGTCGGGCTGCCACTGATGGTGGATGCGCGGCGCGTCGATCGCCTCCTGGATGTCCATCCCGTGCTCCACGACGTTGAGGATGGCCTCCAGCGTGATGGTGATGATGCGCGAGCCGCCGGGGCTGCCGATCACCATCAGCGGCTCGCCGTCGCGCGACACGACGGTCGGGCTCATGGAGGACAGAGGCGACTTGCCCGGCTCGATGGCGTTGGCCGCGCCCTGCACCAGCCCGTAGAGGTTCGGCACGCCCGGCTTCTGGGTGAAGTCGTCCATTTCGTTGTTGAGAAGGACGCCCGTGCCCGGCGCCACCACGCGCGCCCCGAAGGAGCCGTTCAGCGTGTAGGTCACGGCCACCGCGTTGCCGTCCCGGTCCACGATCGAATAGTGCGTCGTCTCGTGGCTTTCCCCCATGCCGGCGGGCTTGAGGTCGGCCGAGACGCCGGCGCGGTTCGGGTCGATCCGGGCGCGGATCTCGGCGGCGTGCTCCTCCGACAGGAGCATCTCGACCGGATTGTCCACGAAGTCCGGGTCGCCCAGCGCCGAGTTGCGGTCGACATAGGCGTGGCGCATGGCCTCGGCCATCAGGTGCACCGTGGCGGCGGACCCGAAGCCGGTATAGGCGATCGGATAGGCCTTCAGGATGTTCAGGATCTCGCAGATGATCACCCCGCCCGAACTCGGCGGCGGCGACGACACGATCTCGTAGCCCTTGTAGTCGCAGCGGATCGGCTCCAGCTCGCGCACCTTGTAGCCCTCGAAGTCCGACGCCTCGAGGATGCCGCCGTTGGCGCGGCTCGCCTCGACGATCGCCTGCGCGGCCAGACCCCGGTAGAAGCCGTCCGGTCCGCGCTCGGACACGGCGCGCAGCACCCCGGCAAGGTCCGCCTGCACCAGCCGCTCGCCCGCCCGGAACGGGACGCCGCCGGGTTTCAGGAAGATCGCGGCGGCCGCCGGGTCCTCGGCGAGGTCGGCGTTGGCGTCCGCGAAGCTCGCGACGTCGCCCTGCGTGAGCGCGAAGCCCTCGGAGGCGAGCCGGATCGCCGGTGCGATCAGCGCCGCGCGCTCGCGCGTGCCGTAGTGCTCGCGCGCGTGCTCGAAGCCGGCCACCGAGCCCGGCACGCCGACCGCGAGATAGCCGTCCGTGGACAGGCCCTCCACCGGATCGCCGTTCGCGTCGAGATACATGTCGCGGGTCGCCCGGCCCGGCGCGCGCTCGCGGAAGTCGATGAAGGTGGATCGTCCGTCCCGCAGGCGGATGGTCATGAAGCCGCCGCCGCCGAGATTGCCGGCGGTCGGATAGGTGACGGCCAGCGCGTAGCCCACCGCCACCGCCGCATCCACGGCGTTGCCGCCGCCCTTCAGCACCTCGACGCCGACCTCGCTGGCCAGCCGCTGGGCGGTGACGACCATGCCGTTCTCGCCCGCCACGGGCGCTGGAGAGGCCGCGAGCGCGGCCGCCGTCTGCAGGACGCAGAGCGTCAGGACGCCGGCGCGGCCGGCCCTCGAAAAGCGTTGCGCGGACATCGGCGGTCCCTCCGGTGGTTGGCCCACGCCGAGGATGCAACAGGACGGGAGCCGTGTCGAAGCGAAAGCGACGCAACGGCCGGCCGCCACCTGTACGTTCAGCCGGCGACCTCGACCTCGCGCCGCTGCGAGGCGATGGCCTCGCCGTTGCGGATCACCTCGACCGACACGGTCCAGCGGCCGGGCAGGAGCGGTCGCTTGCGTCCCGCGAAGGCGGAGTAGACGGCCTGGTTGCGCTCCAGCGGCGCGCTCGATCCCTCGAAGAAGGGCGTGCCGTCGGGCGCCACCATGCGAAAGGCGAGCGCGTCGCCCTTCCGGAGGTTGGTGACCCAGGCCCAGACGATGGCGGCGTCCCCGCCCGCCGGCGGAGCCGGCGGCGCGCCGTCCACCACGAGCCGGCCGTAGTCCACCGGGGCGCCGGCGAGGCCGAGGCCGAGGACGCCGGTCGGCCCTTTCTCCAGGGCGGCCACGGCTTCGGGCTGGAACAGCGTGCCCGCGAAGGCGGGTCCGGTGGAGCAGCCCGATCCCACCGCGTGGCCCGTGGCCGGATCGATCTTCTCGCCGTTGCGGCGCACCGACAGGTGCACGTGCGGAAACTCGGCGGCGCCCGACGCGCCGATCTCGCCGAGCCGGGCGCCGGTCTCCACCCTGTCGCCCGTCTTCACGCCCACGCTGCCGCGCCGGAGGTGGCAGACCTGGGTTTCCCAGCCGTCGCCGTGGTCGATCACCACGCCGTTGCCGCACTCGACGCCCTTCACGCTGTCGCGCCCTGCCTGGGTCGGGCCGATCAGGCGGTCGGGCATGGCGTCGCGCACGCCCTTCACCGTGCCGGCCGCCGGCGCCACGACGGCGACGCCGCGCGCGACGTCGGCCATGGAGCGCAGGCGGATGTCGAGGCCGTCGTGCCCGTCATAGGCGGCCATGCCGCAGAACGGGTCGCTTGCGCCGGGACCGGCGTCCATGTCCGGCCATTGCTGGACGAAGCAGTCCGTTCCGATCGTGCAGGTCACGGGCAGGCCGAGGCGGAACTCGGCTCGCGCCGGTGGAGCCCCCGCTCCGAGGAGCGTGAGCGCCAGGGCGGCGGTGATGGCGTCGAACCTCATGCGTGCGTCGCTCCCCTTCCGTTGCGCGGCGAGGAGAGGGGGTCGGCCGCAAATCGGGCGAGGCGATGACGAAGGGTCAGACGTGCTCGGCGGCCCCCGCCGTGCCCGCCGAATGGGCGCGCGCCTCGGCCTGCGTGAAAACGCGGTTGAACAGGAGGTTCAGGAGAACCGCCGCGATCGCGGCCAGGAGGATGCCCGATTCCAGAAGCGGCTGGAGCGCGCGCGGCATGTGGTGGAAGAACCCCGGCGCCACGAGCGGAATCATCCCGATGCCGACCGAGACGGCGATCACGAAGAGGTTCTGCCGCCGGGCGTGGAAGTCCACGCCGGACAGGATGCGGATGCCGGTGGCCGCCACCATGCCGAACATCACGATGCCCGCGCCGCCCAGCACCACGGTCGGCACCGCCTCCACCACGGCCGCCATCTTCGGCGTCAGGCCGAGCACCAGGAGAATAAGCCCGCCCGCCGCCGTGACATGGCGCGACTTGACGCCGGTCACGCCCACCAGCCCGACGTTCTGCGAGAAGGACGTATAGGGGAAGGTGTTGAAGACGCCCCCGATCAGCGTGCCGACGCCGTCCGCCCGCAGCCCGCGCACGATCGCGCGGCGGTCCGGCGCGCGGCCGGTCATCTCGCCGAGCGCCAGGAACATGCCGAGCGATTCGATCATCACGACGATCATCACCAGGCACATGGTCAGGATCGGGACGAGGTGGAACTGCGGCATGCCGAAATGGAAGGGTAGGATCAGGCCGAACCACTCGGCCTCCGCCACCTTGTCGAAGCGCATGCGCCCGGTCAGTGTCGCCACGGCGGCGCCGGCGACGATGCCGAGGAGCACCGCGACGTTGGCGACGAAGCCGCGCCCCCAGCGCAGGAGCGCCAGGATCACGGCCAGCACGAAGACCGACAGCGCGAGGCCGCCGGGCGCCCCGTAGTCGGGATTGGGCACCTGCACGCGCTGCCCCTCGATCACCTGGGTCAGGAAGGGCTGGCCGCCGCCCGCCCAGTTGATGCCGACGCGCATCAGCGAGATGCCGATCACCAGGATGATCGTGCCGGTGACCACCGGTGGGAACAGCGGCAGGACCCGCCCGATCAGCGGCGCGGCGAGGATGCCGAAGACGCCGGCGGCGATCACCGAGCCGTAGATGCCGAGAAGCCCGACCTCGGGCGCGGCGCCCATCGCCAGCATCGGCCCGACGGAAGCGAAGGTGACGCCCATCATCACCGGCAGGCGGATGCCGGCGCCCGGCATGCCGAGGCTCTGGATCAGCGTCGCGATCCCGCAGGCGAAGAGGTCGGCCGAGATCAGGAAGGCGACGTCCTCGGGCGAGAGCTGCAGCGCGCGGCCGACGATCAGCGGCACGGCGACCGCGCCCGCATACATCACCAGCACGTGCTGCGCGGCCAGCGGCCACAGGCGGCGCGCCTCCGGTCGCCGGTCCACCGGATGGACTGCCGCTCCTGTCCCGTCCATTGCCGTCGCCCCTTCCCCTCGTGCCGTTCCGGAGACTAGAGCACGAGTCGTGGCGATGAAAAACAGGGCATGCCGAAGTTCGCGGCATCGCCGAGAGGGATAGCGAGAATTTGTGTTGCGGACCGCCGTTCGGTTAAGGGTCGGTCGCCACACGACCGCCAGCGGACGCCAGACGAATCATGGTCGCCATCGACATCGCCACCCGGGTCTGGAACCACACGTTCAAGCTCGATCCCATCGTCCGCTCGCTGCTCGACACGGACTTCTACAAGCTCCTGATGCTCCAGATGATCTGGGGCCTGCACGGCGAGACGGACGTCACCTTCCGCCTCATCAACCGCACCCGGACGGTGCGCGTCGCCGACGAGGTCGACGAGGGGGAGCTGCGCGCCCAGCTCGACCACGCGCGCTCGATCCGCTTCTCGAAGCGCGAGATGATCTGGCTGGCGGGCAACACGTTCTACGGCGAACGGCAGATCTTCCGCCCCGCCTTCCTGGAGTGGCTGAAGGACTTCCAGCTCCCGCCCTACGAGCTGGCCAAGCGCGACGGGCAGTACGAGCTGATGTTCCGCGGTCGCTGGACCGACACGATGATGTGGGAGATCCCGGCGCTCGCCATCATCAACGAGCTGCGCTCGCGCTCGGCCATGAAGAGCTATCGCCGCTTCGAGCTCGACGTCCTCTATGCCCGCGCCAAGGCCAAGATGTGGGAGAAGGTGGAGCGGCTGGACAAGCTGCCGGCGATCCGCATCTCCGACTTCGGCACGCGCCGCCGCCACTCCTTCCTGTGGCAGCGCTGGTGCGTGGAGGCGCTGAAGGAGAAGCTGGGCAGCCGCTTCATCGGCTCATCCAACGTGCTTCTGGCGATGGAGGCCGACCTCGAGGCGATCGGCACCAACGCGCACGAGCTGCCCATGGTGGCCGCCGCCCTCGCCGAGACGGAGGCGGACCTGCGCGAGGCGCCCTACCGCGTGCTGAAGGAATGGCAGAGCTGGTACGGCGGCAACCTCCTGGTGGTGCTGCCCGACGCCTTCGGCACGGCCTCCTTCCTGGAGCGCGCGCCCGACTGGGTGGGCGACTGGACGGGCTTCCGCCCCGATTCGGCCCCGCCGATCGAGGGCGGCGAGGCGATCATGGACTGGTGGCGCTCCAAGGGCATCGACCCGCGCGACAAGCTGCTGGTCTTCTCGGACGGCATGGACATCGGCACTATCGAGGAGACCTACCGCCATTTCGACGGGCGCGTGCGCATGAGCTTCGGCTGGGGCACGAACCTCACCAACGACTTCCGGGGCGTGGCGCCGGAGGAGAACCTCGGCCTCCATCCGATCTCGCTGGTCTGCAAGGTGATGGAGGCGAACGGGCGCCCGGCGGTGAAGCTGTCGGACAATCCGGCCAAGGCCACCGGCAGGCCGGAGGACATCGAGCGCTACCGCCGGGTGTTCGGCACGGCGGCGAAAATTCCGCGCGAAGTCACGGTTTGAGAAATTCGTCCCTTCAACCGGGGGCGCCCGTCGTGCAAACCGGGGCCGACCACCATCGCGGGGCTTTTGCTGCGCCGCGTCAGGCTCTATCTCCCGAGCGAATTTCGTCCTCTTGCCCGAAGGTCCGATCATGACTGCCACCGCCGAGACCGCGGCCCCGGCTTCCGGCGCGCCGAGCTTTCCGATCCCCGCCAACGTCTTCGCCGAGACGGTGACGGAGGTGAAGCACTACACGGACAGCCTGTTCAAGTTCCGCATGACGCGCCCGGCGAGCTTCCGCTTCCGCACCGGCGAGTTCGCGATGATCGGCCTGCCCAACGCCGAGAAGCCGGTGTTCCGCGCCTATTCGATCGCCAGCCCGTCCTGGGACGAGGAGCTCGAGTTCTTCTCGATCAAGGTGCCCGACGGTCCGCTGACCGAGCACCTCCAGAAGATCCGGCCGGGCGACACGGTGCTGATGCGCAAGAAGCCGACCGGCACGCTGGTGCTCGACGCGCTTCTGCCCGGCAAGCGGCTCTACCTGTTCTCGACCGGCACCGGCATCGCCCCCTTCGCGGGCACGATCCGCGACCCGGAGACCTACGAGAAGTTCGACCAGGTCATCCTCACCCACACCACGCGCACGCTGGCCGAACTGCACTACGGCGAGGAACTGGTCGAGGCGCTGCGCACGGACGAGATTCTCTCGGAGATTTCCGGCGGCAAGCTCCTGTACCATGGCTCGGCCACCCGCGAGGGCGAGCACAAGGGCGAGCGCATCACCACGCTGATGGAGACGGGCAAGCTGTTCACCGATCTCGGCGTGCCGCCGATCGACCCGGCCGAGGACCGCGCCATGATCTGCGGCTCGATGGCCATGCTCAAGGACACGGCCGCCATGTGCGAGCGCTTCGGCCTCGCCGAGGGCTCCAACGCGAATCCGGGCACCTACGTGGTGGAACGCGCCTTCGTCGATTGACGGCGGGGGCGCCGGGCCTTCTGGCCGGCGCCCGTCTCCGCTAGAACGGGTGCCCAGCCCGCCCGAGGATCGGAGTGCCCGATGACGACATTCTGGACGCCGGTCGCCGATTTCGACGCCGCCTACGACAATTCGGCCGCGGTCGCCGGGTCCTCGGCCTTCATCGGCGAGTTCGGGGCGCAGGCCGCCGCGTTCCGCGAGGCGGCCGGGGCGCGGGGCCGGGCCGAGCTCGACATCGTCTACGGAACCGACGCGCGGCACAGGCTCGACCTCTTCCGGCCCGACCGGGACCGGCCACAGGGGCTCGTGGTCTTCGTGCACGGCGGCTACTGGAAGGCGCTTGACAAGTCCGTCTGGTCGCACCTGGCGCGCGGCGCGCGCGACAACGGTTATGCCGTGGCGGTGCCGAGCTACCGGCTGGCGCCCGCCGCGCGCCTTGCCGAGATCGCCGAGGACGTGGCGCGCGCCGTCCTCCACGCGAGCCAGGCGGTGGACGGGCCGATCCGCCTCGTCGGACATTCGGCCGGCGGCCATCTTGTGGCGCGCATGATCGCGAGCGATTCTCCGTTGCCGGCGTCGGCGATGTCGCGCATCGACCTCGTGGTACCCGTCAGCGGTCTGTCGGACCTGCGGCCGATCCGCCGCACCCGCATGAACGACATCCTGCGCATCGACGCGCGCGAGGCGCAGGCGGAAAGCCCGGCGCTGCTGGAGCCCGTCCACGACTGCCGTATCGAGGCCGTGGTGGGGGCGGACGAACTGCCCGAGCTGCGGCGCCAGACCCATGCGCTGGCTTCCGCCTGGGCGGGGCTCGGCGCCCGCATCGCCGCGAGCGAGATCGCGGGGACGCACCATTTCGACGTGGTCGCCAGCCTCGCGGACGCCTCGGGGCGCCTGGCGCGCCTGGTGAGCGCCTGACGAACTCGCGTCCGGCGCGTCGCGCTTTGACGCGCGGCGCGTCGCTCTGATAGGCACGAGCCGGAGGTCCCCATGCAAGCCATCTTCGTCCAGTTCAAGTGTCGGCCCGGCAAGGCCTACGCCGTCGCCTGCGCCCTTGTGGAGACGGTGGAGGAAATCTCGGAGGTGTTCTCCACCTCCGGCCAGTACGACCTCATCGCCAAGTTCTACCTGGACGCCGGCCGCGACATCGGCCACTTCGTCACCGAGCGGCTCCAGGTGCTGGACGGCGTGTCCGACACGTTCACCACGGTAGCCTTCAAGGCCTTCGGGCGCGGCTGAATGAGCGCTCGCGCCTCGTGCCGCCTGGCGGCCCTCGTGTCCTCGCCGGACGAGGCCCGCCGCGCCCTCGAAGGAGGCGCGGACTACGTGCTCGCCCCGGCCCGGCGTGACCGACCCGCCCTGGGCGTGCCGGACCGCCTGCGCGAGACGGGCGAGCAGACGCTGTTCGCGGTGGCGGCCGACGAGGCGCTGCCGGCCGAGCCGCGCCGCGTCCGCAGCGTGGAGGCGCCCGCCGACCCGGCCGACTTCCGGCGCGAGGGCGTCGCCATCCTCCTTCTCGATCCGGGCCGGCCGCTGCTGCGGGCCCTGTCGCTGGAGGTTCTCGCCAACCAGGTCGCGGCCTGCCACGCGGCCGGCGTCGAGTGCTGGTTCGGCGGGGCGCTGGAGCTGCCGGACCTGCCGCGCCTCACCGCACTGAACCCCGACGCGCTGGTGGTGGAAGGGTTCGACGCCGAGGCGCTCGCCGAGGCGCGCCGGATGCTCGAGCCGCCGCCCGAGCCGTCGCCGGGCGCCCCGACCGACCTGATCCGCATGACCAACCTCGTGCTCTCGGCCCGCGTCGGCGCCTACGGCTTCGAGCGCGACCGTGCCCAGCGCCTCCGGTTCAGCGTGGAGGCGGCGGTCCGGCGTCCGAGCGCCGGGGTCCCGCGCGCGATCGGCGAGGTCTATTCCTACGACATCGTGATGGATGCCGCGCGCCGCCTCTGCGAGCGCGGGCACACCGACCTGGTGGAGACGCTGGCCGAGGAACTGGCGGGCGAACTCCTGGCCGACCCGCGTCTGGTCGAGGTGATGGTCCGCGTGGAGAAGCTCGATCTCGGCCCGGAAGCGGTGGGCATCGAGATCCGACGCGCCAAGGGTGCGGTGCACTCGGCCTGATCGCGGTTTTCACGCGCGTGTGACGGGGAACTTTGCAAGCGGGAGAAAACTTGTTCAAAATGGGGCGCAACGGACCCTGGTCCGAAGCGTGCCGAAATGCAGAGTTGGGAGTCGCCGGAAATGAAGGACGTCCTGGTCGTCAAGTTCGGCGGCAGCTCGATCGCCTCCACGGACCTGCGCAAGTGGGTCGAGGCGATCGAGAAGTCGACGCGTCGCCTCGTGGTGGTGCCGGGCGGCGGTCCCTTCGCCAAGCTCGTGCGCCAGTACCAGACGCGCATCGGCTACGACGACGACGCCGCGCACCGCATGGCGCTCCTCGGCATGGAGCAGTTCGGCCACGCGCTGACGAGCCTGGGAACGCGGCTTCGTCCCGCCGCGACGATCGAGGCCATCGCCGCCGCGCACGCCGACGGGATGATCCCGGTCTGGATGCCGGCCAAGCTGGTGTTCCGCGCCGACGAGATCGAACACACCTGGAGCACCACGTCCGACAGTCTCGCGGCCTGGCTCGCCGGGCGGATCGAGGCCGCCTCGCTCTGCCTCATCAAGCAGATCGACCTGCCGACGGGCTCCACCATCGAGGCGGTGTCCGCCGCGGGCGTCGTGGACCCCGGCTTCGTCGGCCTCCTGCATCCCGCGACGCGCGTTTTCGTGGCCGGGCCGTCCGACCTCGCCGTGGCCGGCCGCCGGCTTGCCGAAGGCACGGTGCCGGGGCGCGAGGTGGCGCACGAGAAACAGGCCGGATTCGTCGAAGCCGCCCAGTGACGCCGTCCAGCCACGGCGCGGGCGACGCCGTCATCGAGACCGCGCGTCCCACGGGCGCGTCGAGCGCCGCGACGCCGCCGCTCCAGCGTGCCCGAGGCGAGGCGAGCGCCCTCGTCGGGGCGTCGCGACGCGGCCAGCGGGCCCGCAGCGGCATCCGTCGCCTCCATCAGGCCGGATGCCTGAAGCTGCGCTTTCCGCGCCTGCCGTCCGACGAGTGCCAGGCCGTGGTCATCAACACCGCCGGTGGCCTCACCGGCGGCGACCGGCTGGCGCTCGGCTTCGAGCTGGAGGCCGGCGCGGCGCTGACGGTGACCACCCAGGCCTGCGAGCGGATCTACCGGTCGAGCGGCGGCGCGGCGGAGGTCGAACTGACGATGCGGCTGGGGCAGGGGGGCACGCTGTCCTACCTGCCGCAGGAAACCATCCTCTTCGACGGCGGGCGCCTCGCGCGCCGGCTGACGCTCGACGCGGCGGCCGATAGCCGCTTCCTGCTTCTGGAAAGCGTGATCCTCGGGCGCGCGGCGATGGGCGAGACCGTGACGGAAGGCGAGATCGTCGACCGGTGGCGGATCCGCCGGGACGGCCGGCTCGTCCTGGCGGAGAACCTGAGGCTCGGCGGCGCGATCGGCGCCCTGACCGCGCGGGGCTGCACGCTCGGCGGCGCGCGCGCCTTCTCGACCCTGGTCTGGCAGGGACCGGAACCCGGCGCCATGCTGCGGCGACTGCGCGGGGAGCTGCGGGAGGGGGAGGGGGCCAGCCTCGTGGACGGGCTCGTGGTCGCGCGCCTCGTGGCGGCCGACGGCTACGCGCTCAGAAAACGTCTCTGGCCGGCCGTCGCGCTGCTGGCGCAATCCCCACTGCCGCTTGTATGGTCCGTCTGACCGCAGTCCCCAATCGGAACCGATCCTCATGAACCTGACCCCGCGCGAGAAGGACAAGCTCCTGGTGGCCATGGCGGCGACGGTCGCGCGCAAGCGCCTGGACCGGGGCGTCAAGCTCAACCACCCGGAAGCGATCGCCCTGATCACCGATTTCGTGGTGGAGGGCGCGCGGGACGGGCGCTCGGTGGCCGACCTCATAGAGGCCGGCGCCCATGTCGTGACCCGCGATCAGGTGATGGAGGGCATCGCCGAGATGATCCACGACATCCAGGTCGAGGCGACCTTTCCCGATGGCACCAAGCTCGTCACCGTGCACGAGCCGATTCGCTGAGCGGATCCGCCGGCGCCATGGCGACGATCTCGCCGGCGGGCGCGCCGACCACGAACCGGTAGCTGCGCGACATGTGCGAGTAGTAGGCCGGCCCGCTGGTGCCGTTCATGGTCACGGTGCGCACCTGGAAGGGTTCCGGCGCGCCGGCCGGTATCGCCGTGCCCGCCGTCGCCAGCAGCGCCACGGCCAGGATGGCCGCTCCCGTCAGCTTGGGTCTCATCGTTCGTCGGTCCCTGTGCCGCCGGTTCTGTTGTCGGTCGGCGCTTGCCCGCCGCCGATGACCAGCTTGTCTGGGACCGGAAACTAGCAGGCGCGGGTTTCGATCCGGTGTCGTCGCCGGTGCTCGGTGTTGCGCGCCCGTTGCGAGCGAGGCACCGACTTTGACAGGGCCGTGTCGCGGCTCCATGATCCCGGGCCGAGGCGAAGCATCCAGACGGGCCGGTACCGATGATTCCAGGCGAGATCCTGACGCGCGAGGGCGAGATCGTCCTGAACGAGGGGCGCGACGCCCTCAGCCTGCGCGTCGCCAACACGGGCGATCGGCCGATCCAGGTCGGCTCGCATTACCATTTCGCCGAGACCAACCCGGCGCTCGACTTCGACCGTGCCGCCGCGCGCGGCATGCGGCTCGACATCGCCGCCGGCACCGCCGTGCGCTTCGAGCCCGGCCAGTCCCGCGACGTGCGGCTGATCGCCTTCGCGGGCGACCGGCGCGTTCATGGGTTCAACGCGCGGGTTTCGGGGCCGCTGGAGGGCTAAGGTCCCGCCCGCTTGCGCCGTCAGTATCCGCGAGCGTCGGGGGTCGCGTTGGGGCCCATGCGCAAGGCGGCCCGGATGGCGCCGAGATCGACGTTCACGCGCGCGCGGGGGATGTTGTAGAGCGCGGCCGATCCCGCACCCGACTGCCCGTAGGTGGTTCCACCCACCGTGTCGCCGGTCGTGCCGGCGTTTCCGATCGTGGTGGCCGAGCCGACGTCGCCGGTGCGTGCGGCCGCGTCGGCGTTGATCGAGTTGAGCGTGCCCGAGCCCGCCGTGGCGCGCTGCTGCGTGCTGGTGGCGCTGGAGCCGACGCCGCCCGAGGAATCGATCGCGTTGCTCGCCCCGCCGAGGCTCGGCGTGCTGGTGGAGCTGCTGCTTGTGCTGGAACTGCCCGACGAGCCGACCGAGTTCGATGCGCCGCCGAGCGACTGCGCCCCGGCGGGCACCGCGAGGGACGGGCCCAGAAGGGCGGCGAGGCCAAGGAGGAACAGCGGAGCGCGGCGCATGGGGCGGGCCTTTCGGTTGAGCGACCGCGCCGGGTCGGGCGCGCGCAGCCGTGAAACGGGAGCAGACATCCCGTCCGCTATAGGGGCAAATGTCTGAGCGGAGGCTTAAGTTGCATCAGCGCGCCTCCCGCACGATCCGGGCCCGGCGCGGTGGCGAGATCGGCCGCGTCACGCCGCTCCGGTTGATCACCGATCCGTCCGAGCGGGCGAAGTCCCCGGCCGTGTCCGGCTCGATGGTGGAGCGCCCTTCGGCGGCGCGGAGCCGGGACGACGTGCCGTCGGCATCCGGGCGCACGATGCGCGGGTGCAGGTACGAATCGTCGTAGTCGCGCCCGTAGGCCCGCTCCTGAACCGTGTCGCCGAACACCGGAGCGTTGGGGATCGCGAGCGGGGGCGACGGCGGCCGATAGCCGGCGATCGGCGCCCCCGACATGGACTGGCCGACCGAGATGCCCGGCGGCCCCGGATCGAAGGGCTGGGCGCCGGCCTCGGCGGCGAGCGAGGCCGCCAGGGCGACGGCGGCGGCGTGCGGACGGAATGGCATCGTGTTCTCCCGGTTTCCGAAGGGCAACGCGCGGCGCGCAAAAAAGCTCGGTGACCCCGCGGCGGGAGGCAGACAAGCCGGCGCGCGCGGCCTAGTCTTGTGCGGCGCAACCGCAAGTCGCCGGAGGAGCCGTGTCCACTTCGATCTCTCGTCCCGCCTACGCCGCCATGTACGGGCCGACCACCGGGGACCGCGTGCGGCTGGCCGACACCGATCTCCTGATCGAGGTGGAACGGGATCTGACCACCTACGGCGAGGAGGTCAAGTTCGGGGGCGGCAAGGTGATCCGCGACGGCTTGGGCCAGTCGCAGCGCTCGCGCGCCGAAGGGGCGGTCGACACGGTGATCACCAACGCGCTGATCCTCGACCATTCGGGGATCTACAAGGCCGACGTCGGCCTGCGGGGCGGGCGCATCGCGGCGATCGGCAAGGCGGGCAACCCGGACACGCAGCCGGACGTCACCATCGTGGTCGGCCCGGGCACGGAGGCGATCGCCGGCGAGGGCAAGATCCTCACCGCCGGCGGCATCGACAGCCACATCCACTTCATCTGCCCGCAGCAGATCGACGAGGCGCTGTATTCCGGCGTCACCACCATGATCGGCGGCGGCACCGGCCCCGCCCACGGCACGCTCGCCACCACCTGCACGCCCGGCCCCTGGCACCTGGCCCGCATGATCCAGTCGCTCGACGCCTTTCCGATGAACTTCGCGCTGTCGGGCAAGGGCAACGCCTCCCAGCCGCAGGCGCTGGTGGAGATGGTCAAGGCGGGTGCCGCCGCGCTCAAGCTGCACGAGGACTGGGGCACCACGCCCGCCGCCATCGACTGCTGCCTCTCGGTGGCCGACGACCACGACGTGCAGGTGATGATCCACACCGACACGCTGAACGAATCCGGCTTCGTGGAGAACACGGTGGACGCCTTCCGGGGGCGCACCATCCACGCCTTCCACACCGAGGGCGCGGGCGGCGGCCACGCGCCCGACATCATCCGCGTCTGCGGCCTGCCCAACGTCCTGCCGGGGTCCACCAACCCGACCCGGCCCTACACGGTGAACACGCTGGAGGAGCATCTCGACATGCTCATGGTGTGCCACCATCTCGACGCCTCGATCCCCGAGGACATCGCCTTCGCCGAATCGCGCATCCGCAAGGAGACGATCGCTGCGGAGGACATCCTCCACGACATCGGCGCCTTCTCCATCATCGCCTCCGACAGCCAGGCGATGGGCCGGGTCGGCGAGGTGGTGATCCGCACCTGGCAGACCGCCGACAAGATGAAGCGGCAGCGCGGCGCGTTGCCGGGCGAAACCGGCGACAACGACAACCTGCGCGCCCGACGCTACGTGGCGAAATACACGATCAACCCGGCCATCGCGCATGGCCTGTCGCGGGAGATCGGCTCGGTGGAGGTCGGCAAGCGCGCCGATCTCGTTCTCTGGGATCCGGCCTTCTTCGGCGTGAAGCCGGCCATGGTGCTGCTCGGCGGCACGATCGCGGCCGCCCCGATGGGCGATCCCAACGCCTCGATCCCGACGCCGCAGCCGATGCACTACCGGCCAATGTTCGGTGCCTTCGGCAAGGCCGTGGGCGCCAGCGGCGTGACCTTCGTGTCGGGCGCGGCGATGGCCGACGGGCTGCGCGAGAAGCTCGGCTGCGAGAAGACGTTCCTGGCGGTGGAGAACACCCGGTCGGGCATCTCCAAGGCCTCCATGATCCTCAACGACCGGACGCCGCACATCGAGGTGAATCCGGAAACCTACGAGGTGCGCGCCGACGGCGAGCTTCTCACCTGCGAGCCCGCCAAGGTCCTTCCGATGGCGCAGCGGTACTTCCTGTTCTAGGGTCGCTGCATGGCCAAGCCGCACGTCGCCGACGCCCCGCTTCACGAACGCGACGCCAACGTCTGGACGCAGAACCAGGCGGCGAAGCCGCGCGCGCGGACGTACGCTTCGATCGACCGGCGCGACACGGCCGAGGAACTCGAGAGCCTCGGCGCCCTCCGGCGCGGCGAGATCGAAAGCCGGAGGAACGTCCCGCTTCCGCATTTCCCGAAAGGGACCTGCCAGCCGTCCCTCAGGTCCGGCGGTCGGAAGGGCGCGATCGCCGAGCAGCGCCGTCGGCTGCATCGGCGAATGACCGGGAGCCCGAGCCTGAAAATCTATCCCGACGAGGTGTTGGCGGAAGAATTCGCGCGCGCCGGGACCCTCGCTGCGTCCGGGGCCGATCTTCCCGGAGACGCCTTCCCGCAATCCTGCCCCTTTCGGCTGGAAGACATCCTCCTTCCCGATTTCTACCCTGACGGCGAATGAAGACTGCCCTGATCCTGCCCGCGGCGCTGACCGCGCTGGTTGCCGGCGCCAAGGCCGACCCGCTGACGCTCGACCTGCCCGGCGCGCCCGAGCGCATGCGCTTCGCCTACGAGTGCTCCGACGGCGTGCGCCGCGAGGTGGAATACGTGAACCTTCCCGACAACGACCTCGCGCTGGTCGAGGCGGGGCCCAGCCGGCGCCTCTTCGTCGGCGTCATCTCCGCATCGGGGGCGAAATACGCGGCCGGCGCGCAGGTCTGGTGGTCCAAGGGGACCGAAGCCAGCCTCCTCGACGTCACCAAGGGCGATGCGCCGGTCGCCGAATGCCAACAATCCAGGAAAGGGCCGCGCGGTTGATCGAGGCAGGACAGATCCGCGAGCGGGGCCGTTGGGACGCTCCGGCCGACGACACGATCACGCTGGACGAGGCGCAGCGCCATCGGCGCCGGATGGCCATGGTGTCGGACGGCGGCATCGCCTTCCTGCTCGATCTGCCCGAGGCGCGTCTCCTGGTGGAGGGCGACGCGATCGTCCTGTCGGACGGGCGCCTGGTCGAGGTGCGGGCGAAGCCCGAACCGCTGCTCAGCGTCCGGGGACGCGACGCCGACCACCTTCTCCAGATCGCCTGGCAGATCGGCAATCGGCATCTGCCCTGCCAGATCCGCGACGGGCGCATCCTCCTGCGCCGCGACCACGTGATCGCCGACATGCTGCGCGGGCTGGGCGCCGATGTCCACGAGGTCGAGGCGGCGTTCGACCCCGTGGGGGGCGCCTATGCGGGCGGCCATCACCACGCGCATGACTGACGGTCCGCCGCCGGCGGGGACCTGCGATCTCGCGGCGCTGGTGAAGCTTCAGACCTGGCTGTCGCCGGCCTTCCCCGTTGGCGCCTTCGGCTATTCGCACGGGCTGGAGGCGGCGATCGCGGGCGGGCTCCTGCGCGATTCGCCCGGCTGTCACGACTGGATCGCGACGCTGCTGGAATACGGCAGCGGCTGGAACGACCTGGTGCTTCTCGCGGCGGCCCACCGCGCGGCGGCGGCGGGGCGGGACGAGGACCTCACCGAGCTCGCGGACCTTGCGGCCGCCTTGTCCGGCTCGGCCGAGCGCCGCCGCGAAACCGCGGACCTCGGGGCGGCCTTCGCTGCGGCGGCCGCGCCCTGGGGCTCGGGACGGGGGGCGGCGATGCCCTATCCGGTGGGGGTCGGCGCCCTTGCCGCGCAACAGCGCGTGCCGCTCGAAGCCGCCTGCGCGGCCTTCGCCCACGCGTTCGCCGCCAATCTCCTCAGCGTCTGCGTGCGCCTCGTGCCGCTCGGCCAGCGCGAGGCGGTGGCGATCCTGCATGCGTTCGAGCCCGTGCTGGAGCGGGTGGCCCGATGCGCCGGCGCCTCGACGCCGGACGACCTCGGCTCGGCGGCGATCCTGTCGGACATTCAGGCGATGCGACACGAAACCCTGGAAACGAGGCTATTTCGCACATGACCACGATCGAGACGGCCGTGACCTCGCTTCGCCGCAACGGGCCCTTGCGGGTGGGGATCGGCGGCCCGGTGGGCTCGGGCAAGACGACGCTCTGCGAGAAGATCTGCTTGGCGGCGCGCGAACGCTGGTCGATCGGCGTGGTCACCAACGACATCTACACGGTGGAGGACGCCGAGGCGCTGGTGCGCCGGCAGGCGCTGCCGGCCGACCGGATCGTCGGCGTCGAGACCGGCGGCTGCCCGCACACGGCGATCCGCGAGGACGCCTCGTTGAACCTTCGCGCCATCGCGGACCTGCGCGCGCGCCACCCCGACCTCGATCTCGTGCTGGTGGAATCGGGGGGCGACAACCTCGCCGCGACCTTCTCGCCCGACCTCGTGGACCTGTCGATCTACGTCATCTCCGTGTGCCAGGGCGACGACATTCCGCGCAAGGGCGGCCCGGCGATCACGCGTTCGGACCTCCTGGTGGTGAACAAGACCGACCTCGCGCCCCATGTCGGGGCCGATCTCGCGCGCATGGCGGCGGATGCCGAGCGCGGCCGCAAGGGGCTGCCCACCGTGTTCGCGGACCTGTCGCGGCGCGTCGGCCTCGACGACATCCTCGATTTCCTGGCGGCCACCGGCGGCCTCCCGGCGCGCCACGTGGCGGCCTGAGCGATGGCGCGCCTGTTCCTGAAATCGCCGCTCGCCGTCCACGCGCCGGGCGCCGAGGGCGGGCTCGTGGTGGAGGACGGCCGGATCGCGGAGCTGGTGGCGTCGGGCGGCGCGCCCGCCGCGCCCGTGGACGAGACCTTCGACGCCTTCGCCCACGTGGTGCTGCCGGGCCTCGTCAACACGCACCACCACTTCTACCAGACGCTGACCCGCGCCCATCCCGCGGCGGTGGACAAGGAGCTGTTTCCCTGGCTCCAGGCGTTGTATCCGATCTGGGCGAGGCTCGATCCGCACAGCTTCCGCCTGTCGGTGCGCCTGGCGCTGACCGAGCTGCTCCTGTCCGGCTGCACCACGGCGGCCGACCACCACTACCTCTTCCCACAGGGGCTCGGCGATGCGATCGACGTCGAGGCCGAGGAGGCGCGGGCCCTCGGCATCCGCGTGACGCTGACGCGCGGCTCCATGAACCTGTCGCAGAAGGACGGTGGCCTGCCGCCCGATTCCGTGGTGCAGGACGAGGACGAGATTCTCGCCGATTCGGAACGGCTGCTGACGACGCTCCACGAGCCGGGCGAGGGCGCGATGGTGCAGGTGGCGCTGGCGCCCTGTTCGCCCTTTTCCGTGACCAAGAGCCTGATGGAGAAGAGCGCCGGGCTTGCGGAGCGGTTCGACTGCCGGCTCCACACCCATCTCGGCGAGACCGAGGACGAGAACCGCTTCTGCGAGGAACGCTTCGGCTGCCGGCCGGTGGACTACCTGGAGGAGGTCGGCTGGCTCGGGCCTCGCACCTGGCTCGCCCACGGCATCCATCTCACCACGGAGGAATGCCGACGGCTCGGCCGGCATCGCGTCGGCGTCTGCCATTGCCCGACCTCCAACGCGGTGCTCGCCTCGGGTTTCTGTCCCACGGCGGAGCTGGAGGCGGCCGGAAGCCCGGTCGGCCTCGGGGTCGACGGCTCGGCCTCCAACGACAGTTCCAACATGATGGAGGCGGTCCGCCACGCGCTGATGGTCAATCGCCTGCGGCGCGGCTCCGCCTCCGCCGTCACCGCGCGCGACGCCATCCGCTGGGCGAGCGAGGGCTCGGCCGCCTGCCTCGGACGCACGGACATCGGGCGGATCGCCGTGGGCTCCCAGGCGGACCTTGCCCTGTTCACGCTGGACGAGCTTCGCTTCTCCGGGGCGCACGACCCGATCGCCGCGCTCGTGCTGTGCGGGGCCACGCGGGCCGACCGCGTGATGGTGGCAGGGCGCTGGCGCGTCGTGGACGGGATGCCGGTCGGCCTCGATCTCGCGCGGCTGCGCCGCGAGCACGGCGAAGCCGCGCGCCGCTTCGCCTGAGAAACGCTAGAGGCGCCGGCAGCGAAAGGCGCTGGTGACGTAGGGCATCGTCACCTCGCTCTTGCCCGCGAGATCCGGGGTCGCGTCGATCACGGCCTGGAGGCGGTCTGCGACCGTCTCGCGCTCCGGCGCCGGCAGCGCGGCGACGAAGCTCACCGACAGGAACCGGTCGAGGATCACGTGCTCGGCCGCGCCGCGATGCGCGTGGGCGAAACGCGTTTCCTCGAGCGGCGCGAACCCGTGCGCCGGGAACATCGCCCGCCACGCGCCCGATCCGTAGCGCGGCGCGTCGTCGGCCCACGCGTCGACCACTTCGCCGAGCGCGCGTACCCACGGCACCGTCTCGTCCCGCACGTTCCAGACCAGCAGAAGCGAACCGCCGGGCTTCAGCACCCGTCGGAACTCGCCCATCGCCTCCGGCGTCGCGAACCAGTGGAAGGACTGCGCGCAGCACACGGCGTCGATCGAGCCATCCGGGAAGGGAAGGTCGGCCGCCACCGCCTCGATCGCGCGGATGCCGGGGTGATGTGCGCAGAACGCCGCGCGCATCGCCTCCACCGGCTCCACCGCGACGACCTCGCAGCCCGTTCGCGCCAGATGCGGGGTGAACTTGCCCGTGCCCGCCCCGATCTCCGCCGCGATGCGACCCGGCCCGAGCGAGGCGGCGAGCCATTCGTCCAACGCCGGCGGATAGTCCGGGCGGCCGCGCATGTAGGTGTCCGCGGTCCGGTTGAACCCCTCGCCGGCCGCGCGGTGCACGCTCATCGAAGGCCGCGCTCAGGGCAGCGCGTAGGCGATCACCGAATCGCCGCGCTTGGTGCCGAGCGATCCGTGGCCGCCCGCGACCACCAGAACGTACTGTCGCCCGTCGGCGCCGCGATAGGTCATCGGCGTCGCCTGGCCGCCGGCCGGCAGACGCGCCTTCCAGAGCTCCTCGCCCGTGGTCACGTCGTAGCCGCGCACGTAGTCGTCGATCGTGCCCGACAGGAACGCCACGCCGCCGGCCGTCATCATCGGACCGCCGAGATTGGGCACGCCCATACGGAACGGCAGCGGGATCGGCGAGGCATCCCGCGTCGTGCCGTTCTTGTGCATCCACGCGGTCTCGCCGGTCGTCAGGTCGACGCCCGCGACATAGCCCCAGGGCGGCTGCTGGCAGGGCAGGCCGAGCGCCGAGGTGAAGGGGCCGAGCTCGATCGCGTAGGGCGCGCCGAAGTTCTCGTTCAGGGCGGGCAGCGCGCCCTGGGGCTGACTGTCGTTCACCACCAGGGTCCGGCTGTCGGGCCGGGGCACGAGGCGCGAGGTGAAGGCGAGGTAGGTCGGCGTCGCGAACATCACGCCGCGCGCCGGGTCCACCGCCACCGAGCCCCAGTTGAAGACGCCGAAATTACCCGGATAGATCAGCGACCCGTCCAGCGACGGCGGGGTGAACCGGCCGCCGTACGCCAGCCCGTGGAAGGCGATGCGGCAGGCGAGCTGGTCGAACATCGTGGCGCCCCACATGTCGCGCTCGCGCAAGGGGGGCGGATCGAAGGAGATCGCCGATTTCGGCTGCGTCGGGGCCGCGCGGTCGGGGAGGACGGCGCCGCCCGGCGCGCGCCGCTCGACCACGGGCATGACCGGCTCGCCGGTGCGCCGGTCGAGCACGAAGATCTCGCCCTGCTTGGTCGGCTGCACCAGCGCGGGCACGATCTCGTCGCCGATCGGAAGATCGATCAGGCTCGGCTGCGCGGGCACGTCGTAGTCCCACAGGTCGTGGTGCACGGTCTGGAAGTGCCAGCGCGGCTGGCCGGTGCGGATGTCGAGCGCGACGATCGAGGAGGAATACGCCTCGACCTCGGGCGAGCGGTTGGCACCCCACTGGTCCGGTGGCTGGTTGCCGAGCGGCACGTAGACGAGGCCGAGCGCCTCGTCGGCGCTCATGATCGACCAGGAATTCGGGCTGTTGGGCGTGTAGGTCTCGCCGGCCCCGATCGGCTGCGTGTCGTTCGGCTTGCCGGAATCCCAGTTCCACAGGAGGTTGCCCGTGGTGATGTCGAAGGCGCGGATCACGCCTGAGGCCTCGGCGGTGGAGACGTTGTCGAGCACCGTGCCGCCGACGATCACGCTGTTGCCGGCCACGATCACCGGAGAGGTCGAATAGTATGAGCCCGGATTGACGTTGGGCATGCGGTCCCAGAGGTCGATCTGTCCGTCGCCGCCGCCCGCGTTGGCGCAGACCGCGCCGGTCTCGGGGTCGAGGATCACGATCCGTCCGTCGGCGGTGGGCATGAAGAGCTTGTCGTCGCAGGTGGCGGTGCGGGCGTTGGCGGCGGCCACCGGCAGGCCGGGATCGGCACTGCCGCCGGTCTCGTCCACCGGTGCGCCGTCGGAGGCGCCGGGCGTCGCCGCGTCCTCCTGCGGGGCGGTGAGCCCGCCGCCGGCGGCCAGCTCGCTCGCGGTGCCCTGCGGCGCCGTGGATGCCGCAGGCTGGCTGGGCGAGGCGGGCTCCGCCGGTGCGGCGGCCTGCGGCGCGGCCGCCGCGGCCGCCTCGGCGCTCTGGTAGGACAGGCCCCGGCAGGTGAGATGCTGGAGTGCCAGCTCGCCCTGGATCACGGGGTCGTAGCGCCAGACCTGCGCGCCGGTGGTGGCGTCGAGCGCGATGACGTTCTGGTGCGGCGTGCAGAGGTAGAGGCGCTCGCCGATCTTGAGCGGCGTGACCTGGAAGGTGGTCTCCTCCGGATCGCCCGGCTGCGGCTCGTCGCCGGTCTCGAAATGCCAGGCGACCTGGAGCGAGGACACGTTGTCCGGCGTGACGTCGGTGAGCGGCGAGTAACGCTGGCCCATCTGGCTGCGGCCGTAGGCGAGCCAGTCGCCCTCGGCGACGCCGCCGTCGCCGACCCCGAGCCGCGTGCCGGGCAGTTCGCCCCGGATGCGATGGAGGTCCGTGAACCAGGACGTGGCGGCGACCGCGACGGCCGCCAGCAGCGAGGCGGCCAGGAAGGCGCGGTGCCCCGCCACCGGCGACAGGGCGGCCCCGCGCCCGTCCAGCGCGTCGGCCACGGTCCGGCGGGCAAGCGGGCGCGCCACCCACGGCAGGAGCAGCAGCGCGCCGATCACGAACACCACGTCGCCGCGCGCGGCCAGCGGCCACCAGTCGAAGCCGACCTCGTAGAGCGCCCAGATCAGGGTGCCGACCACGAGCACGGCGAAGACGCTGAGCGCCTCCGGGCGGCCGCGATGGAGGAGCACGGCCGTGGTCAGGAAGAGGAGCGCGGCGACCACGTAGTAGAACGAGCCGCCGACCGCCACGAGCCAGCCGCCGCCCAGGAGAAGGGCGACGCCGCAGAGCCCGACCACCCAGGTCATCACGCGCAGGAAGGTTCGGGAGGATCTCGTCGGCATCGCGCGTCCTTTCGCCGGGGCGCGGGGCCCGGCATCCGTGCGACGCCGTGGAACCCTGGCCGGGCACGGCGGACATGTCGCGCGGCCGCCGGGCGTCAAGCGTCCCGGCGCGTCAGCCCTCCACCAGCACCGGCTCGTCCAGCAGGAACTCCGCCAGGTTGCTGCCCGAGCCGCCCCGGTCGACCACCAGGAAGTCGGATCGCTCGTCCAGCGCGATCAGCGGATGGTGCCAGGTGCCGCGCGCGTAGGACACGCCCTGCGAGCCGCTCGCCAGGAAGGCCGCCGGCTCGCCCGGCCGCCCGCCGGCGTCGGGTGCGACCACCACGAGATAGGGCCGCCCCTCCAGCGGCATGAAGGCCTGGCTGCCCAACGGATGGCGCTCCAGCATCTCGACGCGGAAGGGCAGGGCGAAGGGCTTGCCGCGGAAGATCGAAATCAGCGCATGGCCGCCGCCGCCCGAAACGTCCACCGGCGCGATATCGTGGAAGCGGGTCGTGGTGCCGTTGTTGATGAGGCGGATCTCGGTGCAGTTGTCGGGCTCGATCACCTCGCCGAACGCCCGGAAGGCTTCGGCGGTCAGCGGCCGGGGGCGGATGGTGCGCGCGCTCATGCGCCGGACCCGAGGATCGCGTCGAGGCGCAGCCGGGCGATCCGCTCGACCTGCGCGCACGCGGTGCGGATCTCGGTCTCCTGGTCGTTGCCGAGCCGATCCTCGAAGGCGGCGAGGACGTCGTCCTTCGTGAGGCCGCGCACGGCCACGATGAAGGGGAAGCCGAAGCGGGCTTGGTAGCGGGCGTTGAGGTCGGTGAAGCGGGCGAGCTCGTCGGGCGTCAGCCGGTCGAGCCCGACCGAGGCCTGCTCGGCCGAGGATTCGGCCGTCAGCTCTCCGGCCAGCGCGAGCCGGCCCGCGAGGTCGGGATGGGCGCGCAGGACCCCGAGCCGCTCCTCGCGCGTCGCGCGTCGGAACTGCACCGCGAGCGCCGCCGCGAGCCCTTCGGCCGTGTCGTGCGCGCGGCCGAGGCCCCGGTCGTAGGCGCGCTGCGCCAGGAACGGCGAATGCTCGTAGATCCCGCCGAACAGGTCGAGGAACACGGAGCGCTCCATGCGGCTCGGGGCGATGGTCTCGCGATAGGGGAAGCGCGCCCGCCAGTGGCGGGCGATGTCGGCGCGCGTCGCCACCCAGACGTCCGGCTTCGACCGGACGTAGTCGAGGAAGCGCGCCAGCGCCGCCGAGCGGCCGGGACGCCCCGCGAGCCGGCAGTGGAGGCCGACATTGAGCATCTTGGCGGCGCCCGCCTCGCCCTCCTGGTAGAGCGCGTCGAAGGCGTCCTTCAGGTAGGAGAAGAAGTGCTCGCCGGTGTTGAACCCCTGCGGCGTGGCGAAGCGCATGTCGTTGGAGTCCAGCGTGTAGGGCAGGACCAGAAGAGGCTTCGATCGCGTTTCCTGCCAGTAGGGCAGGTCGTCGGCATAGGTGTCGGACACGTAGAGGAAGTCGCGTTCGGCGGCGAGTTCCAGCGTGTGCTCGGAGGAGCGGCCGGTGTACCAGCCGAGCGGCGCCTCGCCCGTCACCGCCTCGTGGAGGGCCAGCGCCTCGTCCATGTCGGCGCGCTCGGCGTCCCAGGCGTGGTCGCGGTAGTCGATCCATTTCAAGCCGTGCGAGGCGATCTCCCAGCCGGCCTCCCGCATCGCCGCCACCTGCTCGGGGCTGCGCTCCAGGGCGGTGGCGACGCCGTAGACCGTCACCGGCATGGCGCGCTCGGTGAACAGCCGCCAGAGCCGCCAGAAGCCGGCGCGCGCGCCGTACTCGTAGATCGATTCCATGTTCATGTGGCGCTGGCCGGGCCAGGGCGCGGCGCCCACGATCTCCGACAGGAAGGCCTCCGACGCCTTGTCGCCGTGGATCACGGCGTTCTCGCCGCCTTCCTCATAGTTCACCACGAACTGGACGCAGATCTTGGCGGGGCCCGACCCGCCGGGGTTGGGCCATTGCGGATCGGGAGCGTGGCGGCCGTGGCCGCGCATGTCGCGAGGGTAGGGCGTGGTCATGGGGCTGGCCTCGGCTCGTCGCGTTCGGTTCGTCTCGATACGCGCTCCGGGCGGCGCTTGCCAAGCGCGTCGCGCGTGGAACGCCTCCAACCTTTCCGCTGGACGTCGCCGCGCGAACAGGTGCAGACTGGACAGTCGAATGCCCGAAAACGGAACGGATCCTCTCCCCATGGCTGACACGCAACCCGGCTCCGGCCGGCTGACGACGCATGTTCTGGACACGGCGCGCGGCGTGCCCGCGCGCGACCTGGAACTCGTCCTGCATCGGCTGGAGGGCGACCGGCGGGAACTGGCGGGCGAGGGTCGCACCAACCACGACGGGCGCTGCGACGCTCCGCTCCTGGACGGCGCCGCGTTCCGCCACGGGACCTACGAGATCACCTTCTTCTGCGGCCCCTATTTCGACGCGCAGGGCGTCGCCCCGGCCCAGCCGAAGTTCCTGGACGACGTGGTGATCCGCTTCGGCATCTCGGAGGACCGGCACTACCACGTGCCGCTGCTGCTCTCGCCCTTCGGCTATTCCACCTATCGGGGAAGCTGATGGCGCCGATCCGCTTCATCCTGAACGGGCAGGAGCGCGCCGTGGAGGGACTGGCGCCCACCACCACCGTCCTGCAGTACCTGCGCGGCACCGAGTGCCTCACCGGCACCAAGGAAGGTTGCGCCGAGGGCGATTGCGGCGCCTGCACGGTGCTGGTGGAGGAGCCGGACGGAGCGGGCGGGCTGCGCCGCCGCTCCATGAACGCCTGCATCCTGTTCCTGCCGGCGCTGCACGGCCGTTCGGTCGAGACGGTGGAGCACCTCGCGTCCGCCGAAGGGCTCCATCCCGTGCAGCGGGCGATGGTGGAGCGGCACGCCAGCCAGTGCGGCTTCTGCACGCCCGGCTTCGCGATGCAGCTCTATGCCGGCTGGCGCATGGGCGCCCTCTCGGACCGGCAGTCCGTGAAGGACGCGGTGTCGGGCAATCTCTGCCGCTGCACCGGCTACGGCCCGATCGTGGACGCGGGGCTCGATCTCGCCGGGTGCCCGACGCCCGACACCCGGGGGGAGGACGCGGCACGCGCCGAGGCGCTGACGGCGCTGCGGGGGGCGGGCGTCTTTCGCTACGAGGCGGGCGGCGCCGCATGGCTCGCGCCCTCGCATGTCGACGAGCTCGCCGACACCTATGCGGCCCATCCGGCCGCGACGCTGGTCGCCGGCGCCACCGATGTCGGGCTTTGGGTCACCAAGCAGCACCGCGACTTCGAGACGATGATCGACGTCTCGCGCGTCCACGACCTGCGTCACGTCGAGGAAGGGCCGGAAAGCCTGTTCTTCGGCGCCGCCGTCACCCATGCGGAGGCGCGCGCACGGCTGGCCGAGCTGCATCCCGACCTCGGCGAGGTGATGCGCCGCTTCGCCGGTTGCCAGGTGCGCAACGCCGGCACGGTGGGCGGCAACATCGCCAACGGCTCGCCGATCGGCGACCTGCCCCCCGCCCTGATCGCGCTCGACGCCACCTTGTACCTGCGCCAGGGCGAGGCGGTGCGCCGCCTGCCGCTGGAGGACTATTTCCTGGAATACGGCCGGCAGGACCGCCGCGAGGGCGAGTTCGTGGTCGCCGTGGAGGTGCCGCTCCTGAAGCCGGACGACCGGTTCTCGGCCTCCAAGATCTCCAAGCGGATGGATTCCGACATCTCGGCGGTGCTGGCCGCGTTCAAGCTCGGCTTCGCCGACGGGCGCGTCGCCAGCGCGCGGCTCGCCTTCGGCGGCATGGCGGGCACGCCGAAGCGGGCCGCGGGCGCCGAAGCGGCGCTGGTCGGTCGGCCCTTCGACGCGGCGGCGGTGCGGGACGCGACCGAAGCCCTCGCCGGCGACTTCCGGCCGTTGAGCGACATGCGCGCCACCACCGACTACCGCCTCGCGGCCGCGGCCGCCTGCCTGGAGCGCTTCCGCCTCCAGCTCGCGGGCGTTCCGACGCGCATCGGGGAGGTCGCGTGATGGACGAGACGCGCATCCAGGACCGCGGCGAGGCGGGGACGCTGGACCCGGCGGCGGCGCCGGACGAGCGGCGCCCCGCCCCGCGTGCCCGTCTCCAGGGCGGGGTCGGCCAGCCGATCCACCACGACAGCGGCCCCAAGCACGTCACCGGCGAGGCGCGCTACATCGACGACGAGCCCGAGCTGCCGGGCACGCTGCAGGTGTTCATCGCCATGAGCCCGCGCGCCAACGCGCGCATCCTGCGGATCGACCTCGCGTCCGTACGCGCGGCGCCGGGCGTGGTCTGCGCGCTGGGGGCGGGGGACGTGCCCGGCGTCAACGACTACTCTCCGGTGTTCGGCGACGATCCGATCTTCGCGGAGACCCACGTCCATTACGTCGGCCAGCCGATCTTCGCCGTGGCCGCGCCCGACCTTCGCACCGCGCGCCGCGCCGCGGCGCTCGCGCGGGTCGACTACGAGGACGCGGCAGCCCCCGCGCTTTCGATCGATGAGGCGCTGGCGGCCGCCGACGAGGCCGGCGAGGACCTTCTTCCCGCCCACGAGATGCGGCTCGGCGACGCGGGCGGCGCGATCGACGCGGCGCCGCACGTCGTGCGCGGGCGCGTGGAGACCGGTGGGCAGGACCATTTCTACCTGGAGGGCCAGATCGCCTATGCGATCCCGGGGGAGGACGGCGACGTCCTGGTGCGCTCCTCGACGCAGCATCCTTCCGAGGTGCAGCACAACGTCGCCAAGGCGCTTGGACGGCCCGACAACGCGGTGACGATCGAGGTGCGCCGCATGGGCGGCGGCTTCGGCGGCAAGGAATCGCAGCCGGCGCTGTTCGCCGCCGTGTGCGCGATGGTGGCGGTGCGGACCGGACGGCCGGCCAAGTGCCGGCTCGACCGCGACGACGACATGGAGATGACCGGCAAGCGGCACGAGATGCGGACCGACTACCGCGTCGGCCACGACGGGGAGGGGCGCATCCTCGGCGCCGAGTTCCTCCAGGCTGTGCGCTGCGGCTATTCCAAGGACCTGTCCGGCGCCATCGCCGACCGCGCGATGTTCCATGCCGACAACGCCTACGACCTGAAGGCCGTGCGCATCCGTTCGCGGCGCCTGAAGACCAACACCGTCTCCAACACCGCCTTCCGGGGCTTCGGCGGGCCGCAGGGCATGGTGGCGATCGAGCGGGCGATGGACCGCATCGCCTTCGATCTCCGGCTCGATCCGCTGGACGTGAGGAAGCGCAACTTCTACGCCGCGATGGGCACGCCCACCCCCGGCACGACGCCCTACCACATGGCCGTCGAGGACTGCGTCGTCGCCGAGATCGTGGACGAGCTCGAGGCGTCCAGCGACTACCGGGCGCGGCGCGCGGCGGTGGCGTCCTTCAACGCGGCGAGCCCGGTCCTCAAGAAGGGGCTGGCGCTGACGCCGGTGAAGTTCGGCATCTCCTTCACCACCTCGCATCTCAACCAGGCCGGCGCGCTGGTCCACGTCTACAAGGACGGCTCGGTCCACCTCAACCACGGCGGCACGGAGATGGGGCAGGGCCTCTTCACCAAGGTCGCCCAGGTGGTGGCCGAGGAGTTCCAGATCGACGTCTCCGACGTGAAGATCACCGCCACCACCACCGCCAAGGTGCCCAACACCTCCGCGACGGCGGCCTCGTCCGGCTCCGACCTCAACGGAATGGCCGCGCAGGCCGCCGCCCGCACGATCAAGGAACGGCTGATCGACTACGCCGTCGGCCGCTACGACGTGGCGCGCGAGGCGGTGGAGTTCGCGCCCGGCCGGGTGCGGGTGGGGACGAAGGAGATGCGCTTCCGCGACCTGGTGGGCGAGGCCTACCTCGCGCGCGTCTCGCTGTCGTCCACCGGCTTCTACGCCACGCCCGGCATCGCCTACGACCGCGAGAGCGCCAGCGGCAGGCCCTTCTACTATTTCGCCTACGGCGCGGCCTGCTCGGAGGTGGTGATCGACACGCTGACCGGCGAGAACCGGCTGCTGCGCGCCGACATCCTGCACGACGTCGGCCGCTCGCTGAACCCCGCGCTAGACCTCGGGCAGATCGAGGGCGGCTTCATCCAGGGCATGGGCTGGCTGACCATGGAGGAGCTGTGGTGGGACAAGGCCGGGCGGCTGCGCACCCACGCGCCCTCCACCTACAAGATCCCCACCGCCAACGACCGGCCGGACGACCTGCGCGTGCGCCTGTGGGACCGGGGCCGGAACCCCGCCGCCACGATCTTCCGCTCCAAGGCCGTGGGCGAGCCGCCCTTCATGCTGGCGCTGTCGGTGTTCTCGGCGCTCGGCGACGCCGTGCTGGCGGCCGGCGAGGGCCGGCGCTTTCCCGAGCTCGACGCGCCCGCGACGCCCGAGCGGATCCTCGCCGCCGTGCGGGCGGTGCGGGAGCCTTGAGTTTGCTGTCCGATCTCAGGGCCGCGCTGGCCGCCCGCGAGCCGGCGATCGTGGTGCGGGTCGAGCGTGCGGAGGGGTCCACCCCGCGCGAGCCTGGCGCGGCGATGCTGGTGACCGCCGGGGCCGTGTTCGGCACGGTGGGCGGCGGCGCGCTGGAAATGGAGGGCATCGCCGAGGCGCGCCGGATGCTGGCCGCGGGCGAGCGCGAGGGGCGGCTCGACATCCCTCTCGGGCCCGCCATCGGCCAGTGCTGCGGCGGGCGCGTGGTGCTCGGCCTCGAGCGGGGCACGTCGGCGATGCTGGAGCGGCTGGAGCGGGCGGACGCGACGGCGCGCCGCGCCTGGCCGCACGTCTATCTCTTCGGGGCCGGCCATACCGGACAGGCGACCGCGCGCGCACTGGAGCCCCTGCCGCTGCGCACCCTGGTGGTCGACACGCGCGCCGAGCGCCTGGCCGAGCTGCCGGGCGGGGTGGAGCCTCGCCGCGCCGCGCTGCCGGAGACCGAGGTCGCCGGCGCGCCGCCGGCCTCCGCCTTCGTGGTGATGACCCACGACCACGGGCTGGACTTCCTGATCGCGGCGGCCGCGCTCGCGCGCGCGGACGCGGCCTATGTCGGCATGATCGGCTCGGCCACCAAGCGCGAGAAGTTCCGCCGCTTCCTGGCCGAGCGCGGGGAAGGGGAGCGGATCGGGCGGCTCGTCCTGCCGATCGGCGGCTCGGCGGTGCGCGACAAGCGGCCGGCGGTGATCGCCGCGATGGTCGCGGCCGAGCTCGTCGTTCAACTTCTTGGGCAAAACATGAACCAGGATTGCGCAGGCTTTGCGCCTGCGTAAACTCGGTGCAATAACGGATCCCGGTTTCTCGCCGGTCGGAGCTCCATGGCGCATCGTCTTGAACTGAAGGGCATTTCGAAGCGCTTCCCAGGCGTCGTGGCGAACGACGACGTGTCCTTTTCCGTCGAGCCCGGTCGCATCCACGCGCTGCTCGGCGAGAACGGGGCGGGCAAGTCGACCCTGGTCAAGATCATCTACGGCGTGCAGCAGGCCGACGAGGGGCAGATGCTGTTCGACGGACGGCCGGTGCGCGTCGGCTCCCCGCGCGAGGCGCGAGGCCTCGGCATCGGCATGGTGTTCCAGCACTTCTGCCTGTTCGAGGCGATGACCGTCCTCGAGAACGTCGCGCTCGGCATGGACGACCCGCCACCGCGCCGCGAGCTCGAGGCGCGCGTGCGCGAGGTCATGGCGGCCTACGGCCTCGGCCTCGACCCGCATCGCGAGGTGCATACGCTTTCGGTGGGCGAGCGCCAGCGCATCGAGATCGTGCGCGCCCTGCTCGGCCGGCCGAAGCTCCTGATCATGGACGAGCCGACCTCCGTCCTGACCCCGCAGGAGGTCGAGGCGCTGTTCGGCGTGCTGCGCCAACTGGCGGCCGAGGGCTGCTCGATCCTCTACATCTCGCACAAGCTCGGCGAGATCAAAGCCCTGTGCACCTCCGCCACCATTCTGCGCGGCGGCCGCGTCGTCGCCTCCTGCGACCCGCGGGAGGAGACCGCGCGCTCCATGGCCGAGCTGATGATCGGCGGTTCGCTCAAGGCGCTGAAGCCGAAGGCGCAGGGCTATGTCGGCGCCGTTCGCCTCGGCGTCGAGGGGCTCAGCGTACCGGGCGATCCGCCCTTCGGCACCAGCCTCAAGGACGTGTCCTTCACGGTTCGGTCCTACGAGATCCTCGGCATCGCGGGCGTGGCCGGCAACGGGCAGAACGAGCTTCTCAAGGTCCTGTCCGGCGAGAAGCTGGACGGCGTGACGGGCGCGATCGAGATCAAGGGCGCACGTGTCGAGCGGGCTGGCGTCTCGGACCGCCGTCGCCATGGCCTCGCCACCGTGCCGGAGGAGCGCAACGGCCATGCCGCGGTGCCGGCCCTGTCGCTTGCCGAGAACGCCATCCTGTCCGCCCGCACGCGCAAGGGGCTGGCCAGCCGGGGGCTGATCCGCGTCCGGGCGGCGCGCGACTACGCGCGCGACGTCATCGCCGCCTTCTCCGTGAAGGCGACGGGCGAGGCGGCGCTGGCCGGCAGCCTGTCGGGCGGCAACCTTCAGAAGTTCATCATGGGCCGCGAGATCGGCCAGGAGCCCGAGGTCCTCGTCGTGTCGCAGCCGACCTGGGGCGTCGACGCGGGCGCCGCCTCCTTCATCCGCCAGGCGATGATCGACCTCGCCTCGCGCGGGACCGCCATCGTGGTGGTGAGCCAGGATCTCGACGAGCTCCTGGAGCTGTGCGACCGGATCGCCGTGCTCAACGAGGGCCGCCTGTCGGAGGCGATGAACGTCGAAGGCATCTCGATCGAGCGGGTCGGCCTGCTGATGGGCGGGCTCCACGGCGAGCCGCCTGCCGGCGCCGAGGCCGCCTGATGGGCCTGCGCTTCGTTCCCCGGCGCGAGCCGAGCCGACGCATGCTGTTCGCCACGCCCGTCCTGGCCGTGGCGCTGACGCTCGCGGTCGGCACCCTGGTCTTCACCCTCCTGGGCTACGACGGGCTCGGCGCGGCGCGCGAGATCTTCGTGACGCCGCTGTTTAACCCCTATCGTTGGCAGGACCTCCTGGTGAAGGCGGCGCCGCTCGCCACGATCGCCATCGGCCTGTCGGTGGGGTTCCGCGCCAATGTCTGGAACATCGGCGCGGAGGGGCAGTACGTCGTCGGCGGCCTCGCCGGCACCGGCGTCGCGCTCCTGACCCTCGACATGGACGGGTTCTGGATCCTTCCGGCGATGATCGCCGCCGGCGTCGCCGGCGGCATGGCCTGGTCGGCGATCCCGGCCGTGCTGCGCAACCGGCTCGGCGTCTCTGAGATCCTGTCCTCGCTGATGCTGAACTACGTCGCGATCCAGATCCTGTACTATCTCATGCGCGGGCCCTGGAAGGACCCGATGGGCTTCAACTTCCCGCAGACGGCCATGTTCTCGTCGGCGCAGACCTTGCCCTACGTGGTGCCCGGCACCCTGATCCACCTCGGCATCCCCGTGGCGCTGGCGCTGGCGCTCGCCGTCTGGTTCCTGATCGCCCGAACGGTGGCCGGGTTCCAGGTGCGGGTCGTCGGGCTCAGCCCGCAGGCCGCGCGCTACGGCGGCTTCCGCGAGGCGCGCGTGGTCTGGCTGTGCATGCTGCTCGGCGGCGCCATGGCTGGGCTTGCGGGCATCTTCGAGGCGTCCGGCCCGTTCGGCCAGATGGTGCCGAGCTTCCCGGTCGGATACGGCTTCACCGCGATCATCGTCGCGTTCCTCGGGCGCCTCCACCCGGTCGGCATCGTGCTCGCCGCGCTGGTCCTGGCGCTGACCTACGTGGGCGGCGAGAGCGCGCAGACCACGATCGGCCTGCCGGCCGCCGCGATCGGCGTGTTCCAGGCGATGATGCTGTTCTTCCTGCTCGCGGTGGACATCCTGGTCCGCTACCGGCTGACCGGCTCCGGCGCGGCGGCGCCCGCGCCGGTCGCCCCGGCGCCTGTGCCGACCCTCGCGCCCGAGCCGGGCTCCGGCCGGGGAGCCGCCGCATGAGCCCCGAGCTGATCGTCGCCATCGTGGTGGCCGTGGTGGCGTCCGCCACGCCCATCCTGATCGCCGCGCTGGGCGAACTGGTGGTCGAGAAGTCGGGCGTCCTCAATCTCGGCGTCGAGGGCATGATGCTGATCGGCGCGGTGACCGGCTTCGCCGTGTCGGTCACGGTCGGCTCGCCCTGGGCGGGCGCGGCGGCAGCGATCGTGGCCGGCGCCGCATCGTCCCTGATCTTCGCCTGGCTGACGCTGACGCTGACGGCCAATCAGGTCGCGACGGGCCTCGCGCTCACCATCTTCGGCACCGGCGTCTCGGCGCTGGCGGGCGCCGGCTTCGTCGGCATCACCACGCCGACGCTCGGCTCCGTGTTTCCCGCCTCGCTGTCCGCGGATCCGCTCTGGCGGGTCCTGTTCGGCTATTCGCCGGTCGTCTACCTGTCGCTCGCGCTCACCTTCGGCGTCTGGTGGTTCCTTCGGCATTCGCGCGCCGGGCTGATCCTGCGCGCGGTCGGGGAGAGCGACGCCTCGGCCCATTCCATCGGCTACCCGGTCCTGAAGGTGCGCTATCTCGCGGTGCTGTTCGGCGGCGCCATGGCGGGGCTGGCCGGCGCCTACTACTCGCTGGTGCTGACGCCGATGTGGGCCGAGCGCCTGACCGCGGGGCGAGGCTGGATCGCCATCGCGCTCGTGGTCTTCGCCTCCTGGCGTCCGGGGCGCCTTCTCCTGGGCGCCTACCTGTTCGGCGCCGTGATCACGCTGGAGCTCCAGGCCAAGGCGGCCGGCTGGTCGCTGGTGGCGCCCGAGTTCCTGACCAGCCTTCCCTATCTCGCGACCGTCGTGGTTCTGGCCCTGATCTCGGGCAGCGCGCGGACGCGGAACGCCGCGCCGGCCTGCCTCGGCAAGCCGTTCCGGGCAACCGCCTGACCACACCCATGCCCTTGCAAGGAGCCCCATGAGCCTCTTCACCCGCCGCCAAGTCCTCCTCGGGGGCGCCGCGATCGTCGCCGTCTCGGCCATCGGCCTGCCTGCCTTCGCGCAGGTCGCCGACCGCCCGGTCAAGGCCGCCTTCGTCTATGTCGGCCCGGTGGGCGACTTCGGCTGGACCTATGCCCACGACCAGGGACGCAAGTACCTGGAGGAGAAGCTCGGCGACAAGGTGCAGACGAGCTTCGTGGAGAACGTCGCCGAGGGGCCGGACGCCGAGCGCGTCATCCGCCAGCTCGCGCAGGACGGCAACGACATCGTCTTCGCCACGTCGTTCGGCTTCATGAACCCGACGCTCAAGGTCGCCAAGCAGTTCCCCAACGTGAAGTTCGAGCACGCGACGGGCTACCAGCAGGCGCCCAACATGGGGCTCTACAACTCGCGCTTCTACCAGGGCCGCGCGGTGCTCGGCACCATCGCCGGCATGATGTCGAAGACCGGCAAGGCCGGCTACGTCGCCTCGTTCCCGATCCCCGAAGTGGTGATGGGCATCAACGCCTTCACGCTGGCGGCCCGCAAGGTCAACCCGAACTTCGAGACGCAGGTCGTCTGGGTGAACTCGTGGTACGATCCGGCCAAGGAGGCGCAGGCCACCGGCGCGCTCCTGGACCAGGGCGCCGACGTCATCACCCAGCACACCGACAGCCCCGGCCCGCTGCAGGAGGCCGAGAAGCGCGGCGCGATCGCCTTCGGGCAGGCCTGGGACATGACGAGCTTCGCACCCAACGCCCACATGACCGCCATCGTCGACCAGTGGGGCCCCTACTACGTCAGCCGCGTCAACGCGGTGATCGACGGGAGCTGGAAGGCCGACAACGTCTGGCTGGGCATGAAGGAGGGCGAGGTCGAGATGGCGCCCTTCAACGACAAGATGCCCGCCGACGTGAAGGCCGCCGCGCAGAAGGTCGTGGACGAGACCAAGGCCGGCACCTACGAGGTGTTCACCGGGCCGATCAAGGACCAGTCGGGCGCCGAGAAGATCGCGGCGGGCACCGTGATCCCGGATGCCGACCTCCTGAAGATGGACTGGTACGTCGAGGGCGTGCGCAACTGACCCGACGGTGACCGCGGCCGCGCGTTGCCCCTTGCCGGGCACGCGCGCGGTGTTGCATCCTGGAACCCTTCGAAGGGCGCCCGCGCCCTTCCCAAGACGCCTGCCCCTCCCACCGTCTCCTGAACGGCGAGGGGCCGCCAAGGCACATCGGATCATCGTTGGGAGTGTCCGCGACAAGGGGGCGGCGCTTCGGGAGCCATCCCATGTGGACCTATTTCGCCGAATGGCTGCAATTCGGCGTGCGCTGGCTGCACGTCGTCACCGCGATCGCCTGGATCGGATCGTCCTTCTACTTCATCGCGCTGGACCTCGGCCTGCGCAAGCCGCGCGGCGCGCCGCTGGTGGGCGTCGGCGGCGAGGCGTGGCAGGTCCACGGCGGCGGCTTCTACCACATCCAGAAATACATGGTCGCGCCGCCGCACATGCCGGAGGACCTCACCTGGTTCAAGTGGGAGAGCTACTTCACCTGGCTGTCCGGCTTCGCGCTCCTGTTCCTGGTCTACTATATCGGCGCCGACCTCTACCTGATCGACCCGTCCGTCGCCGACCTGCCGGCCTGGGGCGCGTCGCTGATCGGCATCCTGGGCCTTGGCCTCGGCTGGGTGGTGTACGACGCCATCTGCAAGTCGCCGCTGAAGTCCAACGATTCGGCGCTGCTCGGCGTCCTGTTCGTCTACGTGGTGGCGGCGAGCTTCGTGTTCAGCCAGCTCTTCTCCGGGCGCGGCGCCATGCTGCACACGGGCGCCATGATCGCGACGATCATGACCGCCAACGTCGCCATGCTCATCATCCCCAACCAGAAGATCGTGGTGGCCGACCTCAAGGCCGGGCGCACGCCCGACCCGCGCCTCGGCGCGGCGGCGAAGCAGCGCTCGCTCCACAACAACTACCTGACGCTGCCTGTCATCTTCCTGATGCTCTCGAACCACTATCCGCTCGCCTTCGCGACGCAGTGGAACTGGGCGATCGCGGGTCTCGTGCTCCTGATCGGCGCCGTGGTGCGCCACTTCTTCAACACGATGCATCGCACGGGCCGGCAGCTCTGGTGGTGCTGGGCGGTGGCCGGCCTGCTGTTCGCCGCCGTGATCACCCTGTCGGGCGCGCCGGGCTGGCGGGCCGCGCCGGGCACCCAGGCCGAGCCGGCCGGGGCGAGCGAGGCCGGGCTCGACTTCGCGGCGGACCCGCAGGTGGCGCTCGCCCGCTCGCCGCTGTTCACCGAGGCCGAGAGCATCGTCCAGTCGCGCTGCTCCATGTGCCACGCCCGCGCGCCCCTTTGGCCGGGCATCGGCCACGCGCCCAAGGCGATCCTCCTGGAAACGGGGCGCGACATCGTTCTCAACGCCGCCCTGATCGACCGACAGGCGGTGCGGAGCCACGCCATGCCGCCCGGCAACGTCACCGGCCTCGAGCCGGAGGAGCGGCTGGCGTTGGCACGCTGGATCGAATCGGGCGACGGCACCTGGCGGCGCTGAAGGGCTGACACCATGACCGAGACATCGACGGCCGGTGGCACGCTGGCCATCCGCGCGCGCGTTCTGACCTACCACGCCCATCCGCTGATCCATGGCGTCGAGGGCTCGCACCGCTACATCGAAGACGGGCTCGTGGTGGTCCGCGACGGCCTGGTCGAGGCGGTGGGGGAGGCGGGCGAGCTGCTGGCGGGTCTCGACCCGCGCATGGCCGTCGCCGACCACCGGCCGCATCTCCTGGTGCCGGGCTTCATCGACCCGCATCTCCACATGCCGCAGACCCAGGTCATCGGCTCCTACGGCACGGAGCTGATGGAGTGGCTGGCGAAATACACCTTCCCCGAAGAGTCGCGCTACGGCGACCCGGCGGTGTCGAACGCGGCCGCACGCTTCCTGATGGCCGAGCTCCTGCGCAACGGCACCACCACGGCCGTCGCCTTCTGCACCTCCCATCCCCAGTCGGCGGACAGCTTCTTCGCGGAAGCGGACCGGCAGGGGCTGCGCATGGTGGGCGGCAAGGTGATGATGGACCGAAACGCCCCGGCCGCGCTGCTCGACACGCCGCAGCGCGGCTACGACGAATCCGCGGAGCTGATCCGCCGCTGGCACGGGCGGGGGCGCCTCGCCTTCGCGATCTCGCCGCGCTTCGCGCCGACCTCGACGGAGGCGCAGCTGGAGGCGGCGGGCGCCCTGGCGGCCGCCCATCCCGACCTGCACATCCAGACGCATCTTTCCGAGAACCAGGGCGAGATCGCCTTCGTGGCCGAGCTCTTCCCCTGGGCGCGGGACTACACCGCCGTCTACGAACGGTACGGCCTCGTGCGTCCGAAGGCGCTGTTCGGGCACTGCATCCACCTGTCGGAGCGCGAGCGCGGCGCGCTGGCGGAGGCGCAGGCGAGCGCCGTGTTCTGCCCGACCTCCAACCTCTTCCTCGGCTCGGGCCTGTTCGATCGGGACGCGGCGCTGGCCGCCGGCCTCAAGACCGGCATCGCCACCGACATCGGCGGCGGCACGTCCTATTCCATGCTCGCCACCGCCGCCGAGGGCTACAAGGTGCTGGCGCTGCGGGGCCAGAAGCTGCGCGGCCACGCGGCCTTCTACATGCTGACCGCCGGCAATGCCGAGGCGATCGGCATGGAGGACCGGATCGGCCGCGTGGCGCCCGGCTTCGAGGCCGACTTCGCCGTGCTCGACACGCACGCCACCCCGGCCCAGCGCCGGCGCGCGGAGCGGGTGGAGACGCTGGAGGAGGAGCTCTTCGTGCTGATGACCATGGGCGACGAGCGCAGCGTGGCGGCCACCTACGCCGCCGGGCGTCGGGTCCATGCGCGCGGCGGGACGGGCGACCTGCCGGCGCGGCTGGACCAGCCGCCGACGCGGCCTGCGCCCGGCGGCCCGTCGGCCGGCGAGGCGCAGGCGCGCTGACCGACCGTTCCGTCGTCGCCCTCGGTCACGAAGCGCTGACCCGGCGACGTTCGCCGACGGGTCGTATGGGTGGTTTGCAGAAGGTCCGCATCCAGGCAAGTTCCAGCGAAAGCGGACATGGTTGCGGAGTGTCCCGGAGGGCCGAGCGGACATGAGCAGCGGATCGAACCTCGACGGCTCCAGTGTTGAGAAGCCGAAGAAGAAACGATGGTGGCCTCGTGAGCGCCTTGCACAGTTCTTCTTCGTCATCTCCCTCGCACTGTGCGTACCCTTCATTGTCGAACACGCGTTCCAGTTCTTGCGGTCACGTCAGTTCCTAAGGCTGGCTGAGAAAGCGGCTGCTTACGAACCCTATGCCTATTTCTTGGGGAGCATCCTTGCTGTCAGTTTTACGTGGGGACTTTGGAAAAGCAGGGGCTTTGAGCACAACGAGGGGAAGTTCGAGTCAAAGTTCGGACAGGGCAAGTTCGTGCTCATCCTGCTGTTTACCCCTGGCATGGCCTTCTTCTCTGGATGGCTGATCGTCACCCTTTGGGTCCCGCTCGTGCTGCACCAGTTCGCAACAAAGACCCAGGTTGAGGTTCCGTTCAAAATCAAAGGTTTCGAGTTCGGTCGAAGCTGCCGCGGTGTGAGGGCAGTCCATCCGCGGTTTTATGACGACAAGCTATGCGGTGTGCAGCGCCGGGGTCACTCCACCGAATGGGAAGGGCGGACGATCGTCGTCATCGGCAAGCAGTCCTCGTACGGGCTATCGATGGAGCGCTATCGCTTCGAGGAGGCGTCATTTGTACAGCCTTCGGATGCCGCATCAACTCCCGCACCAGCACTTCCGGCCGATCGTATGGCTGAAATCAATCGGGTGTTTGCAAGTTGCGTCAAAGCCCCACACGACATTCCACGGCCCCTCGAGGTCCTCTTCAAGATCGTCATTGGCGCCAAGGGCGATGCCCCGTCTGTGAAAATCGCGTCGCTTCGCTCGCCATCTTCTCCAACATATCAGTTGGCTGCGGAGAGTATCGCTGCACGGCTCCAAGCGTGCCCGTCACTGGGCGGCGTCCCCCCAGGCAACTACTCGCTTCCCGTGGTTGTTGGGAGGTGATGTGCTTTCATAGCCATCATCGACCAAAAGTGTATGTCCGCTCTTGGAATTGGGATGCACGCGTTCCTAATGACGCGGATGGGTCGTCAGGAGCCCTCCATTCCTCTCCCGGCCTCGACGGCAACGAGGAGCAAGGCCGCGAACGCATCTGCGATGGTTGTCCTCGACGGCGCTCGGTGAAGCACCAGCGCAAGCGATCCGAGATCGGGAAGGGGAGCATCGTCGAGATGCAGCTCGCGCAGATCGGATGGGATCGCGTCCACGGTCCGCACCGTGACCCCGAGGCCGGCCCGGACGGCGGCCCAGACCCCGAGAAGGCTCGAAGTCAAGAACGCTTGACGCCAAGCGCGACCCGCCGCGTCGAGCGCCTCTGTCGCACGGTGCCGGAAGGCGCAGGGCGCATCGAAGGCGACGAGCGAGAGCGGGTCGCCATCCACGATGCGGTGGTCTGCTGCCGCGATCCAGGCAAGCCGCCGTTCACCTACGAGCTGGCCGTCGGGCTTGCCCATCTCCCCCCAGGTCAGGGCGAGATCCAACGCGCCAGCGCCGACCGCATCCGCCATCGCGGCGCCCCGGTCGACCCGGGCCTCGACACGGACCTTCGGGTGAGCACGCTGGAAGCGGGCCAGCAGTAGGGGGAGCCACGTCTCGGCGAAGTCCTGGGGCACGCCGACGCGCACCCAGCCCTCCAACCCCGCGAGACCGCCGAGAGCCAGCCTCGCCTCGTCGTTGAGATCGAGGATGCGGCGGGCGTAGCCCATCAGCATCTCGCCCGCTTCTGTCAGGACGAGGCCGCGACCTTGCTTGCGCACGAGCGGCTGTCCGATCTGGTCCTCGAGCTTGCGCAGGTGGAGACTGACGGCGGACGGGGAGCGCCCGAGCCGGTCGGCAGCCTTGGCGAAGCTGCCGAGATCGGTGCCGATGACGAAGGTCCGAAGCACGTCCATGTCGAGGTTGACGGGGCTGCGCACCATTCAGTTCTTCTCGAGCGTGGGTTTGAAACTACGCGATAGTCGCAACGATCGTGGGGCGGCATGATCCTCCCGTCAACCGGATCGGGAACAACCGCTATGCCCTTCGTTCATATCCGCATCGCCGGTGCGGAACCTCGACTAGAACAGATCGAAGCCCTTCAAGAAGGAGCGACGAAGCTCATGGCGAGCGTCATGCGCAAGAAGGCCGACCTAACGGCCGTCCTCGTCGAGACACACGACACGTTGCGCTGGAGCATCGGCGGTCAGCCGGTCTCCCGTGCTGCCCATCTCGACGTGAAGATCACAGCCGGTACCAACAGCGTGGACGAGAAGGTCGAGTTCGTTCGACAGGCGCATGATTTGCTCAGGAGCGCGCTCGGCGCCAATCTACCGCTCGCAACCTATATCGTGGTCGACGAGGTGTCAGCCGACGCTTGGGGATACGGAGGACTGACGCAGGAGGCTCGACGGGTAGCAGCTACCTGATCGCTAGCCCGACCTTAGGCGAACCGATCGCGGATGTCCGGTTCGGGGTCGATGCGATCCGCACGAGAGTGGCGTAGAAAGGCCGACACCGCCCGCGCGGCAGGCGGTCCTTCGCCCGAGGCCGGGGTGCGGCTCGCTTCCGCCGAAGGTGGGGCACGTCCCCGGATGGCGCTCGCAAGGTTTTGTCGCCGACGTCCGGCCTCCCGATCCATGAGCCCTGGCCTCCGGCGCCCGCTTCGGCCTATGCCTGATGCCGAACGGGGCGCGGCCCCGCAACGGAGAGGGTGACACATGCGTCTGGTCCGATTTGGCGAGCCCGGGGCCGAGAAGCCCGGGCTCATCGATGCCGAGAACCACCTGCGCGACCTTTCGGGCGAGATCGCCGACATCGCGGGCCCCGTCCTGTCGCGCGAGGGGTTGGAGAAGCTGCGCGCGCTGGACCCGAAGAGCCTGCCCAAGACCGACCCGAGCCACCGGCTCGGACCGCCCGTCGCGGGCACGCGCAATTTCGTGGCCGTCGGGCGCAACTACGCCGAGCACGCCGCCGAGACCGGCTCGGACGTGCCGCAGGAGCCGCTGCTCTTCAACAAGGCGGTGTCGTCCATCGCGGGCCCGCGCGACGGCGTGACGATCCCACGGGGCGCGACCAAGGTCGACTGGGAGGTCGAGGTCGCGCTGGTGATCGGCGAGCGCTGCCACCAGATCTCGAAGGCCGAGGCGATGGACTACGTCGCCGGCTTCTGCCTGTGCAACGACGTGTCCGAGCGCGCCTGGCAGAAGGATCGCGGCGGGCAGTGGCTGAAGGGCAAGAGCGCGCCGGGCTTCGGCCCGCTCGGGCCCTGGCTGGTGACACGCGACAAGATCCATGACCCGGCGGCCCTCGAACTCTGGCTCGACGTCAACGGGCAGCGCATGCAGACCGGCTCCACGGCCGACATGATCTTCGACTTCGCCACGATCGTCTCCTACGCGTCCGAATTCTTCGCGCTGGAGCCGGGCGACGTCGTCACCACGGGCACGCCGCACGGCGTCGGCGCGGGCATGAAGCCGCCGGTCTTCCTGAAGGCGGGCGACATCGTGACCCTCGGCAACGCGCAGCTCGGCGAGCAGCGCCAGGTCTTCTCCGCCTGAGGGGCGCGCGGGGCGGCCCTCGAGGCGCCCCGGCGAAGAATCGGCCCGTCAAAAGGGCCGGGCGCACTGGAACCGGCGCGCCCGGCCCCTATTCCTTCTGCGCGTCGGGGCGGCCGTTCGAGAGGGCCGTCCGGTTTCCCGACTGGCAGCAGGAAGGTCCGCCCATGTCCCAGGCCGAAACCGAATCGAAGCCGAAGAAGCGCGACGGCGCAGGCCGCAAGGCCGCTGCCGCGGCTTCGCTGGAGCGCCTGCAGCGCCTCGCCTCGGATCGCGTCGCCATCGAGGGCGTCGAGCCGGAGATCGACGGCGGGCGCTTCGCGGTCAAGCGCGCCGAGGGAGAGCCGCTCACCGTCACCGCCGACATCTTCTCCGACGGCCACGAGATCATCGCCGCCGCGCTGCTGACGCGCGGCGCGGACGAGGCGAACTGGCGCGAGACGCCGTTCGCCTTCATCTCGAACGACCGGTGGGGCGCGACCGTCGCCTTCGACACGCCGGGCCCCTACCGCTTCACGATCCTCGCCTGGCGCGACACGTTCGCGACCTGGGCCAGCGACACGCGCAAGAAGAAGGACGCCGGCGTCGACATCGCGCTGGAGCTGCGCGAGGGCGCGATCCTGCTCGACAAGGCCGCCGGCTCCGGTCGCGGCAGCAAGGAGCAGCAGAAGGCGCTGAAGGCCCTGCGCGAGCGCGTCGCCAAGCTGGCCGCCAAGGGCGACGGCGCGGCCGTCTACGCCGCCTTCGAGGAGGCGTCCACGATCGCCCTTCTTCGCGACGTGGGCCTTCGCGAGAACCTGTCGTCCTACGGCGCGGAAGTGCCCGTCTGGGTGGATCGCGAGCGGGCCGCGTTCTCCTCCTGGTACGAGCTGATGCCGCGCTCCCAGTCGGGCGATCCGAGCCGCCACGGCACGTTCGACGACGTGATCGCGCGCCTTCCCGACATCCGCGAGATGGGCTTCGACGTCCTCTACTTCCCGCCGATCCACCCGATCGGCCAGTCCAACCGCAAGGGCAAGAACAACAACGTCACCGCGAAGGACGGCGAGCCCGGCAGCCCCTATGCGATCGGCTCGCACGAGGGCGGCCACAAGGACCTCCACCCCGAGCTCGGCTCCTTCGCCGACTTCCAGCGGCTGGTCACCCGCGCGGCCGACCACGGGCTGGAGATCGCCATCGACTTCGCCATTCAGTGCTCGCCCGACCATCCCTGGATCAAGGCGCATCCGGAGTGGTTCGACTGGCGGCCCGACGGGTCCATCAAATACGCCGAGAACCCGCCGAAGAAGTACCAGGACATCGTCAACGTCGACTTCTACCGCGAAGGGGCGATCCCCTCGCTCTGGCGGGAGCTCCTCGACGTGGTCCTGTTCTGGCTCGACAAGGGCGTGCGCATCTTCCGCGTCGACAATCCGCACACCAAGCCCTTTCCCTTCTGGGAATGGCTGATCGCCGAGGTGCGGCAGGTGGATCCGGGCGCGGTGTTCCTGGCCGAGGCCTTCACGCGGCCCAAGCTCATGAAGCGTCTCGCCAAGGTCGGCTACAACCAGTCCTATTCCTACTTCACCTGGCGGAACCAGAAGTGGGAGCTGCGCGAGTACCTGACCGAGCTGACGCGCGAGGAATGCGCCGAGTTCATGCGGCCGAACTTCTTCGTCAACACGCCGGACATCAACCCGCTCTTCCTCCACACGAGCGGACGGCCGGGCTTCCGCATCCGCCTCGCGCTTGCGGCGACGCTCGCGGGCAACTACGGCGTCTATTCGGGCTTCGAGCTGTGCGAGTACGAGCCGCTGGTGACGGGCAAGGAGGAGTACAAGGACTCCGAGAAGTACGAGATCCGCGCCTTCGACTGGAAGCGCGAGGGCAATATCCGCGAGGACATTGCCTTCTTCAACCGCATCCGCCGCTCCGAGCCGGCGCTGCGCGACTTCCGCAACCTCGAGTTCCTGAACTTCTGGAACGACAACGTCCTCTACTACGCCAAGCGCACGGCTGACCGCTCTTCCTACATCCTCGTGATGGTGAGCCTCGACCCGCACAACGCGCAGGGCGGGCATTTCGAGGTGCCGCTCTGGGAACTCGGTCTTGGGGACGAGGATTCCGTCACCGTCGAGGACCTCGTGGACGACCGGCAGTTCGTCTGGACCGGGAAGATCCAGCATTGGTGGTTCCGCCCCGAGGAGCGGCCCTACGCCGTGTTCCGCATCTCGGCCTGACGCCGGCGTTCCGCGCGGCGAACGGTGAACCGCTTCGGCGGGCGAGATGAACCCATGGGAATCGAAAGGGCCAGCATGACCCACCCATCCACCCGGTCGGACGACGCCCCGCGCCCCGGCTTCGACCCGGCGTCGCTCGCGCCGGCCGCGCTGATCGAGTTCGCCGGCCGGCAGCGTTGGTTCGCCGGGCGCTCCGAGCGGATAGCCGGCGCCCGCATCGAGCCGGTCGGCCTGTCGATCGGCGGGGCGGAGCTCGGCGAGCTCGTGGTGCAGGTCGAGGGCGGCGAGCCGCAGCGATACTTCCTGCCGCTGAAGGCTGCGGCCGAGGGCGGGGCGGCCCATGGGCTCGACGCTGGCCCGGCCGCCGGGCTGCTGGCGGACGCGGCGCGCGATCCCGCCTTCTGCGCGGCGGTGGTGGCGGTCCTCGCCGACAGCGGCGGCGAAGCCGACGGCGCGCTGGTGGCGCGCCGCAGCCGCGCGGCCGCGGACCGCCTCCGAGCCGTGGCCGAGGTTCCCGCCGCCGAGATCAAGGTCCTGTCCGGCGAGCAGTCCAACACGTCCGTGGGCATCGGCCGGCTGGGGATCCTGAAGTTCTATCGCCGGCTGCGCGACGGCGAGCAGCCCGAGCTGGAGGTCACCGAGTTCCTGACCGAGCGGACCGGCTTCACCGGCGCGCCGGCCCTCTACGGCTCGCTGGAGCTGCGCCGTCCCGACGGCAGCCGGGCGGCGGTCGCCGCGCTGTTCGAGCGCGTGGCCAACCGTGGCGACGCCTGGGCCGTGGTCACCGACGATCTCGTCGCCGAACTCTCGGGCGGCGCGGCGCCGGCCGAGCGGTTCGACGCCGGTGGCACGCTCGGCCGGCGCACGGGCGAGATGCACGCGGGGCTCGCCACGCGCACCGGCGACGCGGCCTTCGACCCGGAGCCGCTGGACGCGGCGTCGCTCGAGCGGATCGTGGACGAGGCGCGCCACGAGGCGGGCGAGGCGCTGGACGTGCTGGCGCGCGAGGCGGAGCGAAGCCCCGAGCTGCGCGCCGAGATCGACCGCCTCCTGGCCGCGCGCGAGGCGATCGACGCATGGTTCGCCGGTTTCGAGAGCCTGGCGGGCGGGGGATGGCGCACGCGCATCCACGGCGACTACCATCTCGGCCAGGTCCTCGTCTCGGGTGAGGACGCGGTGATCCTCGATTTCGAAGGCGAGCCGGGACGGCCCCTGGCCGAGCGCCGGGCGAAGACCTCGCCGCTGCGCGACGTCGCCGGCATGCTGCGCTCCTTCGACTACGCCGCTTTCGCGGCGCGCGACCGGTTGGGCGCGGACGCGGGCGAGGTCGCTCGCGCGGCGTCCGACGCATGGCGCGACAGCACCGCGGCGGCGTTCCTCGACGCCTGGGAGGCGGCCAGCGGCGTGTCGCTGGTCGACGAGGCGAACCTTCGTCTCCTCGACCTCTTCCTGCTGCAGAAGGCCTTCTACGAACTGCGCTACGAGGCGGCGATGCGCCCCGCGTGGCTGTCCATCCCGCTTCGGGGCATCGTCTCTCTTCTCGAAAAGCGTCAGGTCATCCGATGAGCCAGACTGAAACGACACGTTCGCAGACCCGCTCCGGCATCGACCATGCGCTGCACGGCGACGAGGCGCAGGCCCTCGCGCTCGGGCGCCACGAGAACCCGTTCGCGGTTCTGGGGATCCACCGGACGGAAGGGGGCGCGGTGATCCGCGTCCTTCGCCCCGGCGCCGAGCGCGCCGAGGTGATCGACGCCGATGGCAAGGTGCTCGGTACGCTGGAGCGGGGCGAGGTCGATGGGCTCTTCACCGGCTTCCTCGCGGGCGAGGTGCCGGCGCACCGCTTCCGCTTCACCCACGGCGACGTGACCTGGGAGGAGGAGGACACCTACCGCTTCGGCACGATCCTCACCGATTTCGATGCCTATCTCCTGGCCGAGGGGCGGCACTACAAGCTCTACGAGAAGCTAGGCGCCCACCCGCGCGAGATGGACGGCGTGGCGGGCGTCGCCTTCGCCGTCTGGGCGCCGGACGCGCGGCGCGTTTCGGTGGTGGGCAACTTCAACGCCTGGGACGGCCGCCGCCACGTGATGCGCAAGCGGCTCGACACCGGCGTCTTCGAGATCTTCGTGCCCGGCCTGCGGCGCGGCGAGGTCTACAAGTACGAGATCATCGGCAAGCACGGCGAGGTCCTGCCGCTCAAGGCCGACCCGGTCGGCTTCCGTCAGGAACTCGCTCCGTCCACCGCCTCGATCGTGGACGGGCTGGTGGAGCACGAATGGTCCGACGACGCCTTCCGGGCCAAGCCCCAGGACTGGCAGGGCCGCGAGAAGCCGGTGTCGATCTACGAGGTGCATCTCGGCTCCTGGCGGCGCGGCGAGGGCGACACCTTTCTCGACTACGACGCGCTGGCCCGGGAACTGACGGCCTACGTCAAGGACATGGGCTTCACCCATGTGGAGTTCATGCCGGTCTCCGAACACCCGTTCTACGGCTCCTGGGGTTACCAGCCGATCGGCCTCTACGCGCCGACGGCGCGCTACGGCGACCCGGAAGGCTTCGCGCGCCTCGTCGACGCGCTGCACGGGGCCGACATCGGCGTGCTCCTCGACTGGGTGCCCGGCCACTTCCCGACCGACGTGCACGGGCTCGGCCGCTTCGACGGCACCGCGCTCTACGAGCATGCCGACCCGCGCCGCGGCTTCCACAAGGACTGGAACACGCTGATCTACGACTACGGGCGCACGGAGGTGAAGAACTACCTCGTCGCCAACGGCCTGTACTGGCTGGACCGGTTCCACGTCGACGGGCTGCGCGTCGATGCCGTCGCCTCGATGCTCTATCTCGACTATTCGCGCAACCACGGCGAATGGGAGCCCAACATCCACGGCGGGCGCGAGAACCTGGAGGCCATGGCCTTCCTGAAGGAGACCAACGAGCAGGTCGGCGGGCAGTATCCCAACGCCTCGACCCATGCCGAGGAGTCCACCGCCTTTCCGGACGTGTCGCGCCCGACCTATGCCGGCGGCCTCGGTTTCCACTTCAAATGGAACATGGGCTGGATGCACGACACCCTGCATTTCATGCAGGAGGACCCGATCAACCGCAAATACCACATGCACCACATGACCTTCGGCATGGTGTACGCGTATTCGGAGAACTTCGTCCTGCCGCTCAGCCACGACGAGGTGGTCTACGGAAAGGGCTCGATCCTCGGCAAGATGCCGGGCGACCGCTGGCAGAAGTTCGCCAACCTGCGCGCCTACTACGGCTTCATGTGGACCCACCCGGGCAAGAAGCTGCTCTTCATGGGCGGCGAGTTCGGGCAGTCGGCCGAGTGGAACCACGACCAGTCGCTGGACTGGCACCTTCTCCAGCATCGCGAACACGAGGGCGTCCAGCGGCTGATCCGCGACCTCAACACCCTGTATCGCGGCGTGCCGGCGCTCTACGAGAACGACTGCGACCCGCAAGGTTTCGAGTGGGTGGACACGTCCAACGCCGACCAGTCGATCCTCAGCTTCCTGCGCAAGGACAAGCACGGCGGCGCGGCGCTGGTGGTCTGCAACTTCACGCCGAACGTCCACCACGACTACCGGATCGGCGTGCCGCACGGCGGTTTCTGGGCCGAGGCGCTGAACACGGATGCCGAGATCTACGGCGGGTCGAACGTCGGCAACATGGGCGGCAAGGAGGCGGAGGAGATCCACGCCAACGGTCGGCCGTTCTCGGTGGCGTTGAGCCTGCCGCCGCTTTCCACCGTGGTGCTGGTGCCCTCGGCGCGGTGAGGGCTCAGGCGGCGAGCGTCTCCGGCTCGACCCGGTTCCGGCCGAGCCGCTTGGCCCGGTAGAGCGCGCGGTCGGCGGCGGCCATGGTGGCCTCCAGGTCGCGGTCCTTGCTGGATGCGACGCCCACGCTCACCGTCACCGCGACCGCCTGCGTGGACACGCCGGCGGCTTCGCGGAAGCGGCAGCGCAGGCGATCCGCCAGCCGCTCGCCCTCGCGCAGGTCGCAGAAGGGGACGAAAGCGGCGAATTCCTCGCCGCCGAGCCGCCCGATCACGGCGTTGGGCTTCATCTCGCTTTCCGCCACCTGGGCGAAGAGGCGCAGGATCTCGTCGCCGGTCTGGTGGCCGAACGTGTCGTTGACGGCCTTGAAGTGATCGAGGTCGAAAACGAGAAGGACACCCGCCGGGCCGTCCGGCGTGATCCGCTCCCCGGCCTGCTGGGTGAAGCTGCGCCGGTTGGCGAGGCCGGTGAGGAAGTCGGTCTGCGCGGCGACGATCAGGCGGTTCTCGCCCTCGTCGCGCACCATGGCGAGAAGCGTGATCGGGGCGGCTACGGCGTAGAGCACGCCTTCACCCATGGTGAGCACGGACAGGACCTGGAGCGCGAAGGCGTCCGTCGCCGGATCGAGAAGCGGCATGGCGATCACGCGCCCCATGTAGACCATGCCGTGGATCACGAAGATCGCGATGGCGATGGGCCGCGAGCGCAGGGAAGCGAGCGAAGGGGAGAGGAGCGCCGCGACGCCCGCGAACTGGATGCAGGCGATCACCAGCGCGGCCATCGCGTGCCACAGGGGAAGCGGCAGGTCGGGGCCGGCCCAGAGCCACAGCACGATGCCGCAGGCGATGGGGCCGAGCGGCGCGCGCACCGGCTGCCCGCCGATGGCCGAGATGCCGGCGACCATCAGCCCGTATCCGACGAAGATCAGGACGTTCGACAATCCCGCGCCCAGCACCGGCGGCAGCTCCGCGCGCCAGACCACGAGCATGGAGCCAGCCAGCAACGCGACATAGGCGAGCGACCAGATGCGCAGGACCTTCTGGTGGCGCAGGTTGAACAGGCTTTCCCCGAAGGCCATGGCGCTCGCCACGCCCAGCACCGCTGCGCAGAGAACGTATATCGTGAAGAGGTCGATCTGCATGAGGCACCGTCTTGAGGTGCCGCGACCCTGGACCCGGAGGAACGAAGGATTCCTTACAAGGTTCGCGCGATCTCGGTGCAGACGGGAGCTGTCGTTAACAATCTCGTACCGCCTCGGCGACCGGCACCATGTCCACCGTGTGGCGGTGCTTCTGGGGGCCCGCCGTGATCAGCGCGCCGTCGATCGGTGCGACGTCTGCATAGTCGCGCCCGAGCGCGACCAGGACGTGGTCGTCGCCCGCAAGGCACCCGTTGGTCGGGTCGAAGCCGATCCAGCCCCCGTCGGGGCCGGTCCAGGCTTCCACCCAGGCATGCATGGCGTCGGCGCCCTCCAGCCTCGGCCGGCCGGGGGGCGGCTCGGTGCGCAGGAAGCCGCTGGCATAGGCGGCCGGGATGCCGCAGCCGCGAAGGCCGGCGATCATCATGTGGGAGAAATCCTGGCAGACGCCGCGCCGCATGGCGAAGGTCTCCTCGACCCGTGTCGCCACCGACGAGACGCCGGCTTGGAAGCGGAACTCGGATCGGATGCGGCGGGCGAGGGCCAGCAGCCCGAGGCCGATGGAAGAGGCCTCGTCCAGCGTCTGCGCCGCCCAGGCGGCGATCGCGGGCGAGGGGGCGACGAGCTGGCCGGCGCCGCCGAAGTGGATCGGGCTGTCGCCCTCGCTGTCGCGCGTCTCGCCGGCGAGGCGCCGGACCACGGCGGGCGGCGGCGTCTCGACGAGGTTCGGCGTCGGTCGATCCACCCGAACGCGTGTCGTGAGGCCGACGCGCAGGGCGTCGTGGGCGCGGGGGATCAGGAGATGCGCGGTTCGGTTGCCGAAGAAGTCGTCCTCGCCCTGCATCTCGCCCGGCGACGGCTCGACGGCGAGGCGCCGCGACAGGACGCGTTGCCCGCGGTCCTCGCGCGGCTCGACGCGCAGGATATGGCGGGCGTCCTTTACGAAGCTCGGATAGTGATAGGAGATCAGGAGACGGATGTCGTAGAGCACGGGGGGCCTATTCGCTGCCGAAACGCTCGATGGACCCTTCGGGCGCCACGGCGAAGTAGCGTTCCGACAGGAGGTCGGAGATGTCGCGCAGGTCGGCCGCCACGCGGTACAGGAAGGCCGGCGTCACCTCGGCGGGAACGGCGGTCTCGAGCCGGACGTTGAGGCGCGCGATCCGGCGCGCCGCGCTGTCGAGGCTTTCGCCTGCGTGGATGCCCGGCAGGTCCGCCATGGTGCGGCGGGCGGCGGCGACCTGATAGGCGACGGAGCGCGGGTTGAGAGGATCGAGGAGACATAGGTCGAGCACGCTCTCGGCCTGAAGTTCGACCGAGAAGCGGCGTCGGTAGGTGAGGCGGCTGTCGGTGAACTCCAGCAGCGCCTCGAAGACGCCTCCGCCGCCGGCCGCCAGGAATTCGGCGCAGGCCGAGGCGGTCGCCTCGCCGCGCTCGATCCGGCGTCCGCACTGAAGGAAGCGCCAGCCGGCGAACTGGTACATGTTCTCCTCGACCAGGCCCGAAAAGCCGGCAAGGCGCGTCAGGAGGCGGCCGGCCAGGGCCGCGTGGTCGGCATGCGCGCTGTCGCGGCGCGCCTCGTCCAGAAGCTCCACCACCTCGGCGAGGGCCCGCCAGGCGTCCGGCGAGAAGCGGTCGCGGATGCGCGAGGCGATGTCGAGCGCCGCGCGGGCGACGCGGTGCAGCCCGGCGAGCGGGGCGGCGGCCCCCACGCCGGAGCGCGTCAGGATCGCGCGGCGCGCGGCGTCCACCCCCGTCTCACGCTCCTCGCCGCCGCGTTCCAGCGCGGCGCGCCAGAGGCGGATCGCCACCTCCGTGCGCTCGGCGTTCCGCCCGAGCCAGAACAGGTTGTCGGCCGCACGGGCCGGCAGCGATCCCGGGAGGCGGCGGCGGAACTCCCGGCCGGACGCCAGAAGCGTGATCGGCGCGTCCGGCTCGTCGCCCGGTATCCACACGTCCACCGATCGCCCGCCCGCCCCGATCGCCGGCATCGCGTCGCCGGGCGCGCGGGAAGCGCGGGCGAAGCCGCCCGGCATGACCTCCCAGCCGCCCGGCGCGCGGGCCAGGAACACCCGCAGCGTCACGGGGCGGGCCTCCAGACGGCCGTCGACGTCCAGGGGTGCGCAGGACAGGGGTGAGGCGCGGCGCGCCACGAGATGCACGGCCTGGTCCGGCACGGGCGGAAGCGCGATCTCGCCCGGCGCGCGCGCGGGCTGGCCCGGAAAGGCGGGGCCGATCTGCCATCCACCGCCCGCGGCGGCCTCGGCGTGGCCGTCCGCATCGGCGCACCACAGGGTGTCCACCGAGCGCAGCGCCAGCGGCTCGCCGATCAGCCGCTCGGCCATGGCCGCCTCGAAGGCCGCGAAGGCGGGCGTCTCCAGGATGCCGGAGCCCAGCGCGTTGACGAGTTCCAGCCGGCCGGCGCGCACGGCGCGCAGGAGGCCCGGCGTGCCGATGCGCGATTGCGAGAACAACTCCAGCGGATCGGCATAGTCCGCGTCGAGGCGCCGCCAGAGGACGCCCACCGGGCGCAAGCCGTCCACGGTGCGCAGCTTGGTCTCGTCGCCCTGCACCACCAGGTCGCCGCCTTCCAGGAGATGGAAGCCGAGATAGCGCGCGAGATAGGCGTGCTCGAAATAGGTCTCGTTGAACGGACCGGGCGTCAGCAGGCCGACGCGCGCCCCTTCCTGGTCGTTCAGCTCCTCCAGCGTCTCGCGGAAGCGCGCGAAGAACCCGGCCAGCCGGCGCACGTGGAGCTGGCGGGCGAGGTCGGGCAGGGCGCGGGACGTGGCGACGCGGTTCTCCAGGGCGAATCCGGCGCCGGATGGGGCCTGCGCCCGGTCTCCGAGGACTCGCCATGCGCCGTCCGGGCCGCGACCGAGATCCACCGCGATGAAGCGGATCAGCGGCCTGCCGGCAAGGCCCTGCCGGGCCAGCGGACGCAGGAACTCGGGGTTCTGGCCGAGCAGGCGACCGGGCAGGACGCCCTCCCGCACCAGTCGGCGCGCGCCGTAGAGATCGGCCAGCAGGCGTTCCAGGTAGCCCGCCCGCTGCACCAGCGCCGCCTCGAGCGAACGCCACTCCTCCGGGTCGATCACCAGCGGCGGGAAGCCGAGCGGCCAGAGCCGGGCGCCCCCGTCCTCGCCGGCCCGGTAGTAGACGCCGGCCTCGCGCAGATACTGCTCGGCCGCCCCGAAACGGGACGCGCGCTCGGCCTCCGAGAGGGCGCCGAGAGCGGCCAGCACGGGACGGTAGACCGGGCGCACGCTGCCGTCGGGCGCGATCATCTCGTCGTATGCGCCGGCGACCGGCCGGCGCGACGGCAGGTCGCCGGGCGGGCTGCCCTGCGACTGCGACTGCCGTTGGGACGGGTCAGAGCGCAAGGAAGGCCGGCCGTCGAAGGTCGAGCGTGGTCGGGAAGCTCGGGTCGGCGATCTCGGCGGCCGGGCGGAAGGCGCCCGGCGTGTGGCCGATGTCCCCGAAGCGGGCGAGACGGCGCGCCTCCGCCTCGTAGGCGTTGACGGGGAAGGTGTCGTAGCTGCGCCCGCCCGGATGGGCGACGTGGTAGACGCAGCCGCCGAGCGAGCGTCCCGACCAGCGGTCGAAGATGTCGAAGGTCAAAGGCGCGTGGACCGGGATGGTGGGGTGAAGGCCCGAGGCGGGCTGCCAGGCCTTGAAGCGCACGCCGCCCACCGCCGAGCCCGCGTCCATGCCGGGCGCCAGCGGCACCGGACGGCGGTTGCAGGTCACGATGTGGCGGGCCGGGTCGAAGCCGGTCACCTTGACCTGAAGTCGCTCCACGGAGGAATCCACGAAGCGCACCGTGCCGCCGATCGCGCCCGTCTCGCCCATGACGTGCCAAGGCTCCAGGGCCTGGCGCAGCTCCAGCGAAACGCCGGCGCGCTCGACCTTGCCGCAGAACGGGAAGCGGAACTCCCACTGCGCCTCGAACCATTCGGAGCGCACGGGGTAGCCCTGGTCACCGAGCTCGGCCAGCACCGCCAGGAAGTCCTGCCAGATGAACTCGGGCAGCATGAACCGGTCGTGGAGCTGCGTGCCCCAGCGCGCGAAGCGGCCGGACAGCGGCCGGCGCCAGAAGGCCGCGATCATCGCGCGGATCAGGAGCTGCTGGGCGAGGCTCATGCGCGCGTCCGGCGGCATCTCGAAGCCCCGGAACTCCACAAGGCCGAGCCGGCCGGTCGGCCCGTCCGGCGAATACAGCTTGTCGATGCAGATTTCCGACCGGTGGGTGTTGCCCGTCACGTCCACCAGGAGGTTGCGGAACAGCCGGTCCACCAGCCAGGGCGGCGGCGGCGCGCCCTCGCCCGGGCCGGGCACCTGCGCCATGGCGATCTCCAGCTCGTAGAGCTGGTCGTGACGCGCCTCGTCGATGCGGGGCGCCTGGCTTGTGGGGCCGACGAACAGGCCGGAGAACAGGTAGGACAGCGAAGGATGGCGCTGCCAGTGCAGCACCAGCGACTTCAGGAGGTCGGGTCGGCGCAGGAAGGGTGAATCGACCGGGGTCGCGCCGCCCACCACGACATGGTTGCCGCCGCCGGTGCCGGCATGCCGGCCGTCCACCATGAACTTGTCGGTGCCGAGCCGCGACTGGCGGGCGGCCTCGTAGACCTCGGTGGTGATCTCGACCGCTTCCGCCCAGGACCGGGCGGGGTGGACGTTGACCTCGATCACGCCCGGATCGGGCGCGACGCGCACCACGTCGAGGCGCGGGTCGAAGGACGGCGGATAGCCCTCGATGCGCACCGGCTGGCCGAGCCGCGCTGCCGCGTCCTCCACGGCGGCCAGGAGGTCGAGATAGGCTTCCGCGGTTTCCAGCGGCGGCATGAACACGTGGAGGATGCCCCCGCGCGGCTCCACCGCGAGGGCGGTGCGCACCGCGCCGCCGATCTCCGCCTCGGCGCCCGGCTCGGGCGGGGTCCAGGCGCGCGGGTCCGGCTTCTCGATCCGCTCCTGCGCCTGGCCGAGAGCCTCAGGTTCGGGCAGGGGCGGGAACGGCTGCTGCGGGTCGGCCGGATGGGTGTAGGGATAGCGGGTGGGCGGCAGGTGCGCGAGGGACGCCAGCGGCAGCCGATAGCCCATGGCGCTGTCGCCGGGCACCAGGAAGACCTGGCCGCGCCGCGTCGTCCAACGCTCCGACATCCAGCGCGAGGGCATGGCCTGCCAGGCCTGGACGGGCAGCACCACGCCCACCGGCCGCCCGAGGCCGCGATCGAACACCTTGGCGATGCGCGAGCGCTCCTCCGCGTCCTCGAGGCGCGAGTCGCCCGGCGTCACGTTCTCGGGCAGCTTCGCCTCGCGAGCGAGCCAATAGGACGGGTCCTCGAAGGTGCGCTGGGCGTTGTCCGGGTCCACCGCGAGCCGCTCGGCAACGTCCCGGACCAGCGTCTCGGCCGCCTCCACACTCGCCACGGCGGGCGGCGCCGCGTCGGAGGCGAGCAGGGCCGGGTCGCGCCAGATCGGCTTGCCGTCGCGGCGCCAGTAGATCGAATAGGTCCAGCGCGGCAGCGTCTCGCCCGGATACCACTTGCCCTGGCCGTGATGCAGGAAGCCGCCCGGGGCGAAGCGCGCCTGGAGGCGACGCAGCAGGCCGTCGGCGAGACCCGCCTTCTGCGGCCCGGTGGCGTCGGCGTTCCACTCGCCGCTCTCGAAGTCGTCGATCGACACGAAGGTCGGCTCGCCGCCCATGGTGAGACGGACGTCCATGGAATCGAGATCGGCGTCCACCTGGCGGCCGAGGGCGTCGAGCGCCTGCCAGCTCTCGTCCGAGAACGGCATGGACACGCGCGGCGCTTCCGACACGCGCGTCACCGCCATGTCGAAGTCGAACTCGACCTCGGCGGCGTCGACGCCGCCGACGATCGGCGCGGCGGAGCGGTAGTGCGGGGTGGCGGCGAGGGGCACGTGGCTTTCGCCGGTCATCAGGCCGGAGGTCGGGTCGAAGCCGATCCAGCCCGCGCCCGGCACGTAGACCTCGACCCAGGCATGCAGGTCGCAGAAGTCGTGAGCGGTGCCGGCCGGCCCGTCGAGCGCCACGATGTCGGGCTTGAGTTGGATCAGGTAGCCCGACACGAAGCGCGCGGCGAGGCCGAGATGGCGGCAGGCCTGCACCAGAAGCCAGGACGAGTCGCGGCAGGAGCCGGACGCCTTCTCCAGCGTCTGTTCCGGCGTCTGGACGCCCGGCTCCATGCGGATCGTGTAGTCGATCGCCGCTTCCACCTTGCGGTTCAGCGCCACCAGGAAGTCGATGCTGCGCGCCGGCGACCGGTCCACCCCGTGCAGGAAGGCCTGGAGCAGGGGCCCCGCCGGCTCGGCCTGCAGATAGGGCTTCAGGTCGACCGCCAGATCCTCGCCATAGGCGAAGGGATAGGTCTCGGCCGTCTCCTCCACGAAGAAGTCGAACGGGTTGTAGACCGTCATGTCGGCCAGGAGGTCGACCTCGATGCGCAGCTCGCGCGCCTTTTCGGGGAAGACGACCCGCGCCAGCCAGTTGCCGAACGGGTCCTGCTGCCAGTTGATGAAGTGCTCGGCCGGTTCGATCCGCAGCGCATAGGCGGGAACGCGGGTGCGCGAGTGCGGGGCGGGCCGAAGCCGGATCGTCTGGGGACCGAGGCTGACCGGCCTGTCGTATCGGTAATGGGTCAGGTGACGGAGCGCTGCGAGGATCGGCATCGGTTCCCGGGCAAACAGTTGGACTCAAGGCGTTCGCAGTCTACGCGCAAAGGCCGGGACACTGGAACTGTTGCAATGCGGCAGCGAGCGATTTCGGCCGCGAAACGGGTGATTCGCCGGCGGGAACCCTTTGTGCGCGACCGAGTTACCGCGCCGAACCCGCCCCCCCGGCCGGCGGTTACCGAGAGGGATTCCCGATGAAGCTGTTCTCCTGTCCGTCCTGCGACCAAGTCGTCTTCTTCAACAACGTCCTGTGCGAGCGGTGCGGCCACGCGCTCGGCTACGAGCCGCGCTCCAACCGCGTTCTGGCTCTGGAGCCCACGGGTACGGACTTCGTCTCGGTCGGGCGCGGCAGCGACGGATCGCACTGGCGCTATTGCGACAACTACCAGTACGGCGTCTGCAACTGGCTCGTCCCCGCCGACAGCCCCGAGATCCTGTGCCTGGCGGACCGGCACAACCTGATGGTGCCCGACCTGTCGAACCCGGAGAACCAGGTGCTGTGGGGGAAGATGGAGGCGGCCAAGCACCGGCTGTTCTACACGCTGCTGCGCCTGCGGCTGCCGCTCTACACGCGCGACGAGCACCCGGAGGGCCTCGGCTTCCGTTTCCTGGCCGACGACCCTTCGAGCGGCGAGAAGGTGATGACCGGCCACGACCAGGGCGTCATCACCGTGGCGCTGGCCGAGGCGGACGATTCCGAGCGCGAGGCGCGCCGCACCGCGATGGGCGAGCCGTACCGCACCCTGCTCGGCCATTTCCGCCACGAGGTCGGCCACTGGTACTGGGACATCCTGGTGCGCGACGGCGGGGCGCTGGACGCCTGCCGCGCGGTGTTCGGCGACGACAGCCGGGACTACGGCGAGGCGCTCCAAACGCACTATGCCAACGGCCCGAAGCCGAACTGGCAGGAGGAATACGTCTCCTCCTACGCTGCGGTGCATCCCTGGGAGGACTTCGCCGAGACCTGGGCGCACTACCTCCACATCGTGGATTCGCTGGAGGTCGCCGGTTCCTGGGGCATGACCATCCATCCGCGTCTCGACCGCGACGGCATCCTCACCACCGATCTCGACTTCAAGGTCTTCGACGACGAGACCACGATCGAGCAGATCAACGAGGGATGGCTCGCCGTCAGCCAGGCGCTGAACTCGATGAACCGCGCCATGGGACTGCAGGACCTCTATCCCTTCGTCCTGTCGCCGACCGTGGTGGGCAAGCTCGGCTTCATCCACGATCTCGTCCATGGCCGGATCGGCAACGCCGCCCGCCCGGCCGAGCGGGCGGCCCCCGTCGTCCCGGCGGTGGCGGGCGCCGAGACGTCGGCCCAGCAGCCCGCCGCGGCCTGAGAGCGCCGGCGGGCGCCCGCCCGCCATGCCGCCCTGCAATAAACCGCCGTCCGGCCCCTGCCGGACGGTTCTCCCGCCCCACTTAACGCAACGACGCCGTGCCGGTGGCCCCTGTGTCTCCGGCACGCGCGAAGCGCGGGCGCGCGGCCGCCCGCTTCCGGCATCGGCACGAGGCATCCTGGGCATGAGCGGCGGCGACACCTTCTCCTTCGATACGAGCTGGGGCGCGCGCTATGCGCCCGAGGGCAGCCGCTTCCGGCTGTGGGCACCCAGCGCCGGGAGCGTCGAGCTCGCCCTGGCCGAGGTCGACAGCAACGAGCCCGATCGCTACCACCCGCTCGCCCGCGCCGACGACGGCTGGTGGGAGGCGGTCGCGACCGACGTCGAGCCGGGCATGTCCTACGGCTTCCGCATCGACGGCGAGACGCTGGTGGCCGATCCTGCGGCCCGTGCCCAGGCCGGCGACGTCCACTGGATGTCGCGGCTCGTGGACCCGAACGCGCACCAGTGGAGCGTCCCCGACTGGCAGGGGCGGCCCTGGCACGAATGCGTGTTCTACGAGTTGCATGTCGGGACCTTCACCGAGGAAGGGACCTTCGACGCCATCATCCCGAAGCTCGACTATCTGCGCGACGTCGGCGTCACCGCGATCGAGCTTCTGCCCGTCGCCCAGTTCGGCGGCCAGCGCGGATGGGGCTACGACGGGGTGCTGCTCTACTGCCCGCACCAGTTCTACGGCGGGCCGGAGGGGCTGAAGCGCCTCGTGGACGCGGCGCACCAGCGCGGGCTGATGGTCTTCCTGGACGTCGTCTACAACCACTTCGGTCCGGACGGGAACTACATCCCCGCCTATGTTCCGGAGTTCTTCCACGAGGAGATCTCGACGCCCTGGGGCGCCGCGATCGCCTACGACGAGAAGCCGGTGCGCGATTTCATGATCGAGAACGCGCTCTACTGGCTCACCGAATACCGCATCGACGGCCTGCGCCTCGACGCCATCGATTCCATCAAGGACACGACCGACACGCCCCTGGTGAAGGAACTCGCTGAGCGGGTGCGCGAGCAGTTCGTCGACCGCCACGTCCACATCACCACGGAGGACGACCGCAACATCACCTGGCACATCGAGCGCGGCGCCGACGGCTCGGTGCCGCTGGTGTCGGGCGAGTGGAACGACGACTTCCACCACACCGCCCACGTGCTCGCCACCCACGAGCAGGAAGGCTACTACTCGGACTACGACCCGGCCAACACCGAGCAGATGGCGCGCTCCCTCGCCACCGGCTTCGTGTTCCAGGGGCAGATGTCGCATCACCGCGACAGAAAGGTCGGGAACCCCTCCGGCCACCTGCCGCCCACCGCCTTCGTCAACTTCATTCAGAACCACGACCAGATCGGCAACCGCGCCTTCGGCGACCGGCTGCGCTCGCTGTCCTCGGCGCGCATCTACGACTGCGTCCAGGCGATCCTTCTCCTGTCGCCGCAGATCCCGCTGATGTTCCAGGGTGACGAGTTCGGCGACTGCAACTCGTTCTGCTTCTTCACCGACTTCGACGGCGAGCTGGCGAGCGCGGTGTCGCTCGGCCGGCGCAAGGAGTTCCGCAAGTTCGCCGCCTTCGAGGACGCGGAGGCGGCGGACGTCTTCCCCGATCCCAACAGCGAGCGCACCTTCGAGATCTCGCGCATCGACTGGGAGCTGGTAGTCCGCCCGATCCAGCGCCGGCGCCTGCAGGTGACCACCAAGCTGCTCGCGCAGCGCCGCGAGGTGCTCATGCCGCTGCTCGAAGGCGTGGGCGGCGGCTGCGGCCGGGCCTTCGCGGACGGGCGCTGCTTCGTGGTCTCGTGGGAGCTGCGACCCGGCCGCGTCTACCACCTCTTCGCCAACCTTTCCGACAGCGTGTGGACCCTGCCCGAGGGTCTGCGCCTGGAAGAGGTCGCGCAGGCCGATCTGGTCTACGCCAACCACAAGACGGCGCACGAGAGCCTGGGCGCCGGGACGCTGCCGGGCATGACCGTCCTGTTCGCCCTGTCGGACGGCCAGCTCTTCCCGGGGGTGCGGTGATGGCACGCGAACCGCTCGACCGGCTCGCCGAAAGCCACGGCATCCAGATCCGCTACAAGTCGGAACTCGGCGAGGCGAAGGAGATCCCCGACGCGGCCAAGTCCGCCTTGCTCCGGACGCTGAAGGTCGACCCCGACGCAGGCGAGGCGGGGGCGTTCGACGCGGCCGAGCACCGCCCCGCGCTCGCCTGCGCGCTGCCCGAGGAGGCGGCGGGTCACAAGCGCTGGGGCGTGACCTGCCAGCTCTATGCGCTCCGTTCCCAGCGGAGCCTCGGCATCGGCGACTTCGAGGACCTCGGCCATCTCGCCGAGATCGCGGCGGCCGAGGGCGCGAGCTTCGTCGGAGTCAATCCGCTGCATGCGCTGTTCCTGTCGGATGCCGGGCGCTACAGCCCCTATTCGCCATCTACCCGCCGCTTCCTGAACCCGTTCTACCTCGCGATCGACGCGCTGCCGGGCGGGCCCGAGGCGCTGGCGGCGGCGCGGCGCGAGACGCCGGACGCCTTCGCGGCGCTCGGCGGCGAACTCGTGGACTACGCCGCGGTCGGAACTCTGAAGCGTCGGTTGCTCCAGGCCGCCTACGGAGGGGTGCGCGACGGGCTCGACGCGGACGAGGACTTCCGCGCCTTCTGTGAGAAGGGTGGCGACGCGCTGCGGGATTTCTCCCTGTTCGAGGCGATCTCAGCCCATATGCGCGAGCAGGGCGGTGCCGCCGGCTGGCACGGCTGGCCCGACGCGTTCCACAAGCGCTCGGGCGAGGCGGTGCGCGCCTTCGAGGCAGAGAACGCGGACGCGCTGCGCTTCCACGAATGGCTGCAGTTCCAATGCGACCGGCAGTTGGGCGGCGCCCAGCGGCGCGCCAAGGCGGCAGGCATGGCGATCGGCCTCTATCTCGACTTCGCCGTGGGCGTTTCGCCCGACGGGGCGGAGACCTGGGCCGACCCGGATCTCACCGTTCGCGAGGCGCGCGTCGGCTCGCCGCCCGACATGTTCAATTCGGAAGGGCAGGACTGGGGCCTCGCACCGCTCTCGCCGCGCGCGCTGGCCGAGCGCAACTACGCGCCGCTCGCCTCCGCCTATGCCGCCCTGATGGAACACGCCGGCGCGATCCGCATCGATCACGCGATGGGACTGGCGCGGCTCTGGTGGATCCCGGAGACGAGCCGGTCGGGGGGCGGCGGCTACGTGCGCTATCCGCTGGGCGCGATGGTGGATGCGGTGGCGCGGGTGTCGCAGGACATGCGCTGCGTCGTGATCGGCGAGGACCTCGGCACCGTGCCGGAGGGCTTCCGCGACGTGATGCACGAGGCCAACATCCTCGCCTACAAGGTGCTCTACTTCGAGCGCTGGGAGGACGGCCTGTTCAAGGCCGCCGGCGAGTATCCCGCGCGCTCGCTGGCCTGCATCTCCACCCACGATCTGGCAACGCTGGCCGGCTGGTGGCGCGGCGCCGACATTCGCTTGCGCTCGGAAACCGGGCGTCAGGACGAGGCGGCCACCGCCCGCGACCTTCAGGGGCGCGCACGCGAGCGGCGCACGCTCCTGGCCGCGCTCGATCACGAGGGTCTGCTGTCGCCCGAATGGGCGGCCGCGGCGCGGGGCGAGGGCGAACTGCCGGCCGAGCTCGGGCAGGACCTCGCGCTCGCCGTGCACCGCTTCGGCGCGCGCACCGGCTCGATGCTCTTCGCCGTGCAGGTCGAGGACATGGTGCTGGCCGAGCGCCAGCCCAACCTGCCCGGCACCATGGACGAATATCCCAACTGGCGCATCCGCTCCGACGTGGCCCTCGAGGACCTCGGCGCGGACCAGCGCTTCCAAGCGATGGCGCGTGCCCTGCGCCAGGAAAGACCGGAGACCGCATGAGCCGACCCCTCGTCGCCACCTACCGTCTCCAGTTCCGCGAGGGCACCGGCTTCGGGGAAGCCCGGGAGCTGATCCCCTACCTTCGCACGCTCGGCGTCAGCCACCTCTACGCCTCGCCGGTCTTCGCGGCCTCGCCGGGCTCGACCCACGGCTACGACGTGGTGGACTACAACCATTTCGAGGACGATCTCGGCGGCGACGCCGGCTTCAACGCGCTGAGCGACGGCTTGAGCGCGGCCGATCTCGGGCTGATCCTCGACTTCGTGCCCAACCACATGGGCGTCTCGCCGGCCAATGCCTGGTGGGAGGACGTGCTGCGCTGGGGGCAGGACAGCCATTTCGCCCAGACCTTCGACATCTCCTGGGAGGCCGAGAAGATCCTCGTGCCGACCCTCGGCAAGCCCTACGGCGAGGCGCTGAAGGACGGCGACCTGTCGCTGGTCTACAACGAGGCGCGCAAGGAGCTGCGCTTCTCGGCCGGGGGCTACGAGCTGCCGCTCGACCCGCGCACCCTCAGCCACGTCTTCGCCTTCGTCGAGCACGACGAGCGCGAGCGCATGGTGCGTCGCTTCTCGGCCGCCGTGCCGGCGGACGGGGAGGAGCTGAACGAGCGTTTCGCCGAGCATGTGGCCGATCCCGGCTTCCTCGCCGCGCTGCGTCAGGGCGTCGAGGCGATCAACGCGGATCGCGACGCGCTGCACGCGCTGCACGAGGCCCAGGCCTGGCGCCTCGCCTGGTGGCGGCTGGCGCGCGAGAAGCTCTCCTATCGCCGCTTCTTCGAGATCGCCGACCTGATCGGCGTGCGCCAGGAGATGCGCCGCGTCTTTCGCGAATCCCACCGGACCGTCCTGCGGCTCGCCCGCGAGCGCCGTCTCGACGGCATCCGCATCGACCATGTCGACGGCGTCGCCGATCCCAAGAACTACCTCGCCGATCTTGCCCGCGCCTTCGAGGCGATCGGGCGCGACGTGAAGATCCACGTCGAGAAGATCCTGACCGGCCCGGAACGCCTGCGCCGCTCCTGGAACATCGCCGGCACCACGGGCTACGAGTTCATCACCGCGCTGTCGGGCCTCTATGTCGACGCCTCGAAGGAAGAGGCGATGACGCGGGCCTATGCCGAGTTCGTCGGGGCGGACGAAGACCTCCGGCAGATGATCGTGGAGCAGAAGCGCCTGATCTTCAGCCACAACCTGGCGGGCGAGCTCGCCTTCCTGGCGGACGAGGCGCTGGCGGTCGCCGCGCGCGACCTCGACACGCGCGACTTCGGACGGGACGCGATGACGCGCTCGATCGTGGAGGTCGCGGCTGCGCTGCCCGTCTACCGCACCTATGCCAGCGTCGACGGCGTGCCCGAGCCCGATATCCAGGTGATCGACGACGCGGTGGCGCTCGCCCAGTCGCGCCGCGAGGTGGAGGCCAACCGGCCGGTCGCCTTCGTCGGCCGCCTCCTCAAGCTCGACTTCGAGGACGGACGCGACGTCACCGGCGCCCTCAACTTCTCCCGGCGTTTCCAGCAGACCACGGGCGCGGTGATGGCCAAGGCGGTGGAGGACACGACCTTCTACCGCTACAACCGCCTGATCGCGCTGAACGAGGTGGGCGGCGAGCCCGACCACTACGGCGCCGACCTGCCCGCCTTCCACGAGGCGATGGCGATCCGGCTGGAGGACCAGCCCGAGGGCCTGATGGCGTCCTCGACCCACGACACCAAGCGCGGCGAGGACGCGCGCGCGCGCCTCTACACGATCAGCGAGGCGCCCGAGCGCTGGGCCGAGATCGTCGCGTCGGCGGCCGAGGCCATGGCGCCCTGGCGCAAGGACCTGGGCGAGGCGCTGGTCTCGCCCGACCCCGCCACCGAATGGGGCTTCTACCAGACGCTGCTCGGCGTGATCCCCGCCGACTTCGATCCCGCCGACGACGCGATGCGGCGGGAGCTGTCGGAGCGCCTCGCCGCCTTCGCGGAGAAGGCGGCCCGCGAGGCCAAGCGCTACACCACCTGGACGGCCCCGAACGCGGACTATGAAGCGGCGCTCAAGGGCTTCGTGGAGGCGGCACTCTCGCGGGCGACGGGCGGCGACATCCTGGAGGCCTTCTGGCGGTCGATGCAGCCCTTCGTGGTGGCCGGCGCGCTGACCTCCCTGTCGCAGACGCTGGTCAAGCTCACGGCGCCGGGCGTGCCCGACATCTATCAGGGCACCGAGTTCTACGACCTCAGCCTGGTCGATCCGGACAACCGGCGGAAGGTCGACTTCGCCGCGCGCGAGGCGGCCATGACGGACGGGCACGGCGTCGCCGAGGCGCTGCCGCACTGGCGGGACGGCCGGGTCAAGGCGAAGCTGACGGCCGCCGCGCTCAAGGCCCGCATCAAGGCTCCGGAGCTTTTCACCGAAGGCCGCTACCTGCCGCTGGAGGTGACGGGCGAGCGCCGCGACCATGTGGTCGCCTTCGCCCGCGCGGACGGGCAGGGGCGCTTCGCAGTCTGCGTGACGCCGCGCCTCGCCCTCGGCCTCCTCGGGGAGGGCGCCGAGATCCCGCTGCCCGATCCCGCGGCCTGGGGCGACACGGCCGTGCGCCTGCCCTCGCAGCTCTCGGGCGCGCGCTTCGAGGACATCCTCAATCTCAAGCCGGTGGCCGGCGCGGCGGAACTGCCGCTTCGCGACCTCTTGGCCGATCTCCCGGTCGCTCTATTGATCGCCGACTGACACGGCGCGGGCGGACGCTCCGCCCGCCCTCATCGCATGCGAATGGAGGAACAGCACGCCATGCCGATCCGCACCGTCGTCTGGAACGAATTCCTTCACGAACGGGAGAACGAGGCCGTCCGGTCGATCTATCCCGAGGGCATCCATCGCACCATCGCCGAGGCCTTGGCCGAGGACCCGGCGATCGAGGTCGGTACCGCGACCCTCGAAGAGCCCGAGCACGGCCTGTCGCAGGCGCGCCTCGACCGGACGGACGTCCTGGTCTGGTGGGGGCACAAGGCGCACGGGCGCGTGTCGGACGAGATCGTGGATCGCGTGCAGCAGCGCGTGAACGAGGGCATGGGCCTGCTCGTCCTCCATTCCGGCCATTTCTCCAAGGTGTTCAAGCGGCTGATGGGCACGCCCTGCTCGCTGCGCTGGCGCGAGGCCGGCGAGCGGGAGCGGCTCTGGGTCATCAACCCGTCGCACCCGATCGCACAGGGGGTCGACCGGGCGATCGAGCTGCCCCATTCGGAGATGTACGGCGAGCCCTTCCTGGTGCCCGAACCGCTGGAGACGGTGTTCGTCTCCTGGTTCGAGGGCGGCGAGGTGTTCCGGTCGGGGTTGACCTACCAGCGGGGGGCCGGGCGCATCTTCTACTTCGAGCCCGGCCACGAGACCTATCCGATCTATCACGACGCGGCGATCCGCACCGTGCTGCGCAACGCCGTGCGCTGGGCGCACAACCCGGCGGCGCCCTGGAAGGGCGTGGCGGAGGCGCCCAACGTGCCGGTCGAGGAAGCGCGCGAGCGGATCGTCAAGAAGGGCCTCTCCCTGCACGAGGCGGGCGAGGAGGGCTTCCGTTGAGCGCGCCAAAGCGCATCCTGATCCTCGGCACGGGCGCCATCGCACATCGCCACGCCGAGCACTTCGCCACCATCCCGGGCTGCCGGCTGGTGGCGGCCGCCGACACCAACGTGGTTCGCGCCCGCCTCTTCGCCGACGAGCATGCGATCCCCGAAGCCTTCGGCTCGCTGGAGGAGGCCATCGCCTGGGGCGGGTTCGACGCCGCGGTGAACTCGACCCCGGACGGCGCCCACAAGGCGACGAGCCTCCAGCTCATCGCGGCGGGCAAGCCGGTCTTCTGCGAGAAGCCGCTGGCGGTGAACTACCCGGATGCGCTGGAGATGACCGAGGCGGTGGAGGCGGCGGGCCTCGTCAACATGGTCAACCTCACCTATCGCAACGCGCATGCGATCCAGATGGCGCGGCGCATGGTGGAGGAGGGGCGCATCGGCACCGTGCGCCATTTCGAGGCGAGCTATCTCCAGAGCTGGCTGACCAGCCCGCACTGGGGCGACTGGCGCACCGACGAGCGCTGGCTCTGGCGCCTTTCGTCGTCGCACGGCTCCAAGGGCGTGCTCGGCGACATCGGCATCCACATCCTCGACTTCGCCTGCTTCGGCACGGGGCTCGACGTCGCCGCCCTCCAGGCGCGCATGAAGACCTACGACAAGGCGCCCGGCGGCGCGATCGGCCTCTACACGCTCGACGTCAACGACAGCGTGGCGATGACCGTGGAGATGGGCAACGGCGCGCTCGGCACCGTCAACATGACGCGCTATGCGACCGGCAAGCTGAACGACCTGAACCTTGCGATCTACGGCGAGACGGGTGCGCTGCGCATCTGGGCCAACCATGTCGACTCGCGGCTGGAAGCATGCCTCGGCGCCGATATCGAGACGCAGACCTGGCGCGTCCTCGACTGTCCGGTCACCCCGCGCAACGAGCACCGCTTCGCCATGGCGCTGATGTCGGGCGACAACGGACAGCCCGACTTCCGGCATGCGGCGCAGGTTCAGAAACTGCTCGACCTTTGCTTCGTGTCGGACCGCGAGGGGCGCTGGCTGGCGGTGGACTGAGCCGTCCCGCGCGCCGCGGCAACAGCGCGGAATTCTTTCCGCCGACACGCCGCTTCCATGCTTTTGCCGCAATGGCCAAGGGCGCGGAACCTTCATCACGCGGCATGCCGGTTGGTAAGAGAAGATGATCGGAATCAGTGCGTTGGCACAGTTGCGGCGGCGCATATAAACGGACTATCAACCGACATGCGCGATGGTGCGCATGCCGACCGCCCTCAACACGAAAACGCGCCCCTCGGGGCGAACGATCGCCAGATCGCGACACCGGCTCGTCCCTGTTCCCGACATTCGAAGCCGTACCGCGATGCATACCGGAATCCTCCTCGCCTTCCTGGCGTATTTCGCCTATTCCTGCTCCGACGCCGCCGCCAAGGCGCTGGGCTCGACCATGCCGGTCTTCGAGATCGGCTTCTTCATCTCGCTGTTCGCCCTGGTTCCCGCGCTCCTGTCGAAGCGGCAGGAGGATAGCTGGCGCTCGATCGTGCGTCCGAAGCGCCCCTGGCTGGTGTTCGCCCGCATGGCGACCGGCACGATCGGCGGCATCACCGCGACCTACGCCTTCGTGTCGCTGCCGCTCGCGGAAGCCTACGCTCTGATCTTCCTGCTGCCGGTCTTCGTGGCCGTCCTGTCGGCGCTGTTCCTGAAGGAGGTCGTCGGGCTCGGGCGCTGGGCCTCGTTGCTCGGGGGGCTCGCCGGCGTCCTGCTCGTGGTGCGACCGGGCTTCAACGCCCTGTCGCTCGGCCATCTGGCGGCGCTGACCTGCGCCTTCGTCGGCGCGCTGACCGTGATCATCCTGCGCACGCTGGGCCCCACGGAGAAGCGGCTGACGCTGGTCGGCGCGGTGCTGCTCGCCGCCGTCTGCGTCAACGGCGTCCTGATGATCCCGGGCTTCGTGAAGCCCACGGTCGCGGACCTGCCGATCCTGGTCTTCGGTGGCCTCTGCGCCGGCATCGGCCACATCAGCATCGTGATGGCCGCGCGCGTCACGCAGGCCAGCCGGATCGCGCCCACGCAGTACAGCCAGATCGTCTGGGCGGCGGTGCTGGGCGCCCTGTTCTTCGGCGAGGTGCCCGATCCGATCGCGGTGGCGGGCATGGCGCTCGTCGGGTTCTGCGGCCTGTCGACGCTGGGCGGTGGCCGCACCGCCGGCGCCGACGCTCCCGCGCGCACCGGCTGGCGCGCCCGGCTCCTGCGCGCCTGAGGCGCGCCGGCCGGAGATCTTCACGCCTTTCCGAGCCCGCCGGCGCCCCGCGTCGGCGGGCTCGGCGCGTTCGCGCGGCTTGCATCCGGCGCCGCACCGCCTATTCCCTCCTGCGAACCCGCAGCCGAAGGAGGGCACGATGGCCAAGCTCATTCACTCGATGATCCGCGTTCGCGACGAGGCCCGCTCCGTCGACTTCTACGCCCGCGCCTTCGCGCTGGCGGTCGCCGACCGGCTGGCGTTCGACGGCTTCACGCTGATCTACCTGTCCAATCCCGAGAGCGGGTTCGAGCTGGAGCTGACCGTCAACGGCGATCGCAGCGAGCCCTACGATCTCGGCGACGGCTACGGACATCTGGCGGTCGGCGTCGACGATCTCGAGGCCGAGCACGCCCGCCTCGCGGCGGAGAACCTGTCGCCGCAGCCGATTCGCGAGCTGGCGCATGCCTCCGGCGGCAAGGCGCGCTTCTTCTTCGTGAGCGACCCGGACGGCTACCGGATCGAGGTCCTGGAACGGAGCTGGCGCTTCCGCTGACGGACCGCCGCGCGATGCGGCGCGCGTGACCGTTGCCGCATCGACATGCTGCATTGCAACGGGCGCGGTTCTGTATTTAGCTCGCCAACCGCAGAGCGCATCGTTTCCGGGGGGAAGTCTACGTGCCCATATCCAAGATCCTCGTCGCCAACCGGTCCGAGATCGCGATCCGCGTGTTTCGCGCGGCCAACGAGCTCGGGCTGAAGACCGTGGCGATCTGGGCGGAAGAGGACAAGTACGCCCTGCACCGTTTCAAGGCGGACGAGAGCTACCAGGTCGGGCGCGGCCCGCACCTCGCCCGCGATCTCGGCCCGATCGAGAGCTATCTTTCGATCGAGGAGGTGATCCGCGTCGCGAAGGAATCCGGCGCCGACGCGATTCATCCGGGCTACGGGCTCCTGTCGGAAAGCCCGGAATTCGCCGAGGCCTGCGCGCAGAACGGCATCGTCTTCATTGGGCCGACGCCGGAGACCATGCGCCGGCTCGGCAACAAGGTGGCGGCGCGCAACCTCGCGGTGGAGGTCGGCGTGCCCGTGGTGCCCGCGACCGACCCTCTGCCGGAGGACATGGACGAGGTGCGGCGCCTGGCGGAGGGGATCGGCTACCCGCTCATGCTCAAGGCCTCCTGGGGCGGCGGCGGTCGCGGCATGCGCGCCATCCGCAAGGCCGAGGACCTCGCGCGCGAGGTGACGGAGGCCAAGCGCGAGGCCAAGGCGGCGTTCGGCAAGGACGAGGTCTATCTCGAGAAGCTGGTGGAGCGCGCCCGCCATGTCGAGGTGCAGATCCTCGGCGACACGCACGGCAACGTGGTCGATCTCTTCGAGCGCGACTGCTCGATCCAGCGCCGCAACCAGAAGGTCGTCGAGCGCGCCCCGGCCCCCTATCTCGACGACGCCAAGCGCCGGGAACTTGCCGGCTATGCCCGCCAGATCTGCGCGGCGACGGACTATGTCGGCGCGGGCACGGTCGAGTTCCTGATGGATGCCGACACGGGCGCCTTCTACTTCATCGAGGTCAACCCGCGCATCCAGGTCGAGCACACGGTCACCGAGCAGGTGACGGGCATCGACATCGTCAAGGCGCAGATCCACATCCTGGACGGCGCGGCGATCGGGACGGCGGAATCGGGCGTGCCGCGGCAGGAGGACATCCGCCTGCACGGCCATGCCCTCCAGTGCCGCATCACCACCGAGGATCCGGAGCAGAACTTCATCCCCGACTACGGCCGCATCACCGCCTATCGCGGCGCGACCGGCTTCGGCATCCGCCTCGACGGCGGCACGGCCTATTCGGGCGCGGTGATCACGCGCTTCTACGACCCGCTCCTGGAGAAGGTGACGGCCTGGGCGCCGAGCCCCGAGGAGGCGATCGCGCGCATGCACCGCGCCTTGCGCGAGTTCCGCATCCGGGGCGTGGCCACCAACCTCACCTTCCTGGAAGCGATCATCACGCACCCGGCCTTCGCCGACAACTCGTACACGACGCGCTTCATCGACACGACGCCCGAGCTGTTCGAGCAGGTGAGGCGCCGCGACCGGGCGACCAAGCTCCTGACCTATCTGGCGGACGTGACCGTCAACGGCCACCCGGAGACGCGCGGGCGGCCCAAGCCCCCGGCCGACGCGCGCAAGCCTGTCGCGCCGCGCTTCGACGCGCCGGTGCGGCCGGGCACGCGGCAGACGCTGGCGGAACTCGGCGCGAAGGGCTTCGCCGACTGGATGCTGGCCCAGCCGCAGGTGCTGGTGACCGACACGACCATGCGCGATGGGCATCAGTCGCTCCTGGCCACCCGGATGCGCACGCACGACATCGTCGGCATCGCCGACGCCTATGCCCGCGCCCTGCCGCAGCTCCTGTCGCTCGAATGCTGGGGCGGGGCGACCTTCGACGTCGCCATGCGCTTCCTGACCGAGGACCCGTGGGAGCGCCTGGGCGCGATCCGCGACAGGGCGCCCAACATCCTCCTTCAGATGCTGCTGCGCGGCTCCAACGGCGTCGGCTACACCAATTATCCCGACAACGTGGTGAAGCGGTTCGTAGCGGAGGCCGCCGGCGGGGGCGTCGACCTGTTCCGCGTCTTTGACTGCCTGAACTGGGTCGAGAACATGCGCGTCTCGATGGACGCGGTGATCGAGTCGGGCAAACTGTGCGAGGGCGCGATCTGCTACACGGGCGACCTCTTCGATCCCGCCCGCGCCAAATACGACCTGAAATACTATGTCGGCCTCGCCAAGGAGATGGAGCGCGCGGGCGCCCACATCCTCGGCGTCAAGGACATGGCGGGTCTCCTGAAGCCGGCGGCGGCCCGCACGCTGATCAAGACGCTGAAGGAGGAGGTGGGGCTGCCCATCCATCTCCACACGCACGACACGTCCGGCATCGCGGCGGCGACGATCCTGGCGGCGGTGGAGGCCGGCGTCGACGCGGTGGATGCCGCGATGGACGCCCTGTCGGGCAACACCTCGCAGGCCTGCCTCGGCTCGCTCAACGAGGCGTTGAAGGGTTCGGAGCGCGATCCCGGCCTCGACCAGGACGCGATCCGGCGCATCTCCTTCTACTGGGAGGCGGTGCGCAACCAGTATGCCGCCTTCGAGAGCGACCTGAAGGGGCCGGCCTCGGAGGTCTATCTCCACGAGATGCCGGGCGGCCAGTTCACCAACCTCAAGGAGCAGGCCCGCTCGCTCGGGCTTGAGACGCGCTGGCACGAGGTGGCGAAGGCCTATTCGGAGGCGAACCTGATGTTCGGCGACATCGTCAAGGTGACGCCGTCCTCCAAGGTCGTCGGCGACATGGCGCTGATGATGGTGGCGCAGGACCTGTCGGTCGCCGACGTCGAGGCGCCGGCGCGCGACATCGCCTTCCCCGATTCCGTGATCTCGATGCTGCGCGGCGACCTCGGCCAGCCGCCGGGCGGATGGCCGGAAGGGCTCCAGAAGAAGGCGCTGAAGGGCGAGGCGCCGATCCTCGAGCGGCCGGGCTCGCTGATCCCCGACGCCGATCTCCAGGCCGAACGCGCCCGGATCGAGGAAAAGCTCGGCCGCAAGGTGAGCGACCGGGAGTTCGCCTCCTACCTGATGTACCCGAAGGTCTTCACCGACTTCGCGCTCGCCGCCGACACCTACGGCCCGGTCTCCACCCTGCCGACGCCGAACTACTTCTACGGCATCGAGACCGAGGAGGAGATCCTGGTGGATCTCGAGCCGGGCAAGACGCTGGTGGTGCGCTGCCTCGGCTCGGCCGACACGGACGAGAAGGGCAAGAAGACGGTGTTCTTCGAGCTCAACGGCCAGCCGCGCCGCATCAAGGTGCCCGATCGTGCCAAGGGCAACGGGTCGGGCGCGGCGCGCCCCAAGGCCGAGCCCGGCAACGCCGCGCATGTCGCGGCCCCGATGCCGGGCGTCGTCTCGACCCTCGCCGTGCGTCCGGGCCAGGACGTCAAGGCCGGCGATGTCCTCCTGTCGATCGAGGCGATGAAGATGGAGACCGCACTCCATGCCGAAGCCGACGGCACGGTGGAGGCCGTGCACGTCAAGGCCGGCGACCAGATCGACGCCAAGGACCTCCTGGTTGTGTTCGCGCCGGCCTGACGCATCTTCGGGCGGACCCGGCGTTGTGCCGGGTTCCTCCGATTTGACGAAACGTGCATAATCGTGCATGTGAGGCTTCCATTCGGGGGCTTCCATGGGCGACGCGTCGCTGCCGCATCTTCTGGCCGAGCAGCGGCAGGCCGTGATCCGGGAGTGGCTGACGCGGGACGGGCGCGTGCTCGCATCGCAGCTTGCTGCGAGCTTCGGCGTGTCGGAAGACACCGTGCGGCGGGATCTGCGCGAACTCGCCGCGCGCGACGAATGCCGCCGCGTCTATGGCGGCGCCCTGCCGCTCGCCCCGCTGGAGGGCCCGCTCGGCCAACGGATGGGCCAGGATCGCGATCGCAAGGCGCGGCTGGGGCGGGCGATCGCCTGCACGATCATGCCGGGTTCGTCGCTGTTCATCGACGCCGGTTCCACCAATCTGGCCGTCGCCGAGGCACTGCCGCCTGACGCGGGCCTGACCGTCATCACCAACGCGCCTGCGATCGCCTGCGCCCTGCAGGACCGGGGTGGCCTGTCGGTGGTGCTTTTGGGCGGCCGTCTCGATCCGGCCAGCGGCGCGTGTCTCGGCGCGCAGACGATGCGCGAGGCGGAGCGCATGCGCCCGTCCGTGCTCGTGCTGGGCGCCTGCGGCATCGATGCAAAGGCCGGCGTCACCTCGCACGACCTCGAGGAGGCCGACCTGAAGGCGCTGCTCGCCGCGCGGGCCGGGGCGATCGTCGTGGCCGCCACCAACGGGAAGATCGGCACGGCGGCCTCGTTCCAGGTGACGCCCGTCGACGGGCGCGTGCACCTCTTTGTGGAGCACGATTGCCCGGAGGCGGCCCTGGAGCCGTTCGGCGCCGCAGGCGCCTCCATCACGCGGGCTGGAGCCGATGCGGCCTCGCGCCGCCGCCCGGCCGCCGTCAGCAGGAAAGACCCGATCCGATGACCGCACATGCCATCGACCGAGCCCCGTCCTGGCGCGATGCCTGGCCGCGCGAACGGTTGGCCGTGTCCGCCGCGTTCCTGGCTAACGGTTTCGTGCTCGGCAGTTGGACGCCGCAGATCCCGTTGCTCCAGCAGCGCCTTGGCGTATCGGAAGCGCGGCTCGGGCTCCTGATCCTCGCCTTCGGCATCGGGGCGGTGCTGGCGATGCCGCTGCTTGGCGCGGCCACCGCGCGCTTCGGCTCGCGCAGGGCGACGCTCTGGATGCACGCGGCGCTTGCCCTGTCGCTTCCCGTTCTCGTGCTCGCCCCCGGCGTTCCGGCGGCTGGCGTCGCCATCCTCCTGTTCGGCGCGGCCATGGGCGGCATGGACGTCGCGATGAACGCGAACGCGGTGTCGGTGGAGCGCCGGCGGCCGCGCGCGATCATGTCCTCGTGCCACGGCTTCTGGTCGGTGGGCGGCTTCCTGGGCGCGGCGACGGGCGGCGTCCTGATCGTGGCGCTCGGCGCAGCCGGCCATTTCGTGCTCGTCGCCGCCCTGTTGGCGGTCGCCCTCTGGCCGATCGGGTGGGCGATGCTGGAGGACCGCGACGCGGCAAATAGCGCCGTACCCACGCCCGCAGCGGGCGGGCCCACCGCGACGCCCTCGGCCGCGCGCCTTGCGGTTCTCGGCATCGGGTTCTGCGCGCTGTTCGGCATGGTGCCGGAGGGGGCGACGATCGACTGGAGCGCGATCTACCTGCGCTCGGAGCTGGGAGCCGACGTCGCCGTGTCGGGCTTCGCCTTCGCCGCCTTCTCCGCCGTGATGGCGCTGTTCCGCTTCCTGGGCGACGGCATCCGCGACAGGCTCGGCGCGGTGCGCACGCTGCGCCTGTCGGCGCTCGCCGGCATCGGCGCGCTCGCGGTGGTGGGGCTTGCGCCGAACCTTGCCGTGGCGATCCTCGGCTTCGCGCTGCTTGGCATCGGCCTGTCGAATATCGCCCCGATCGCCTTTTCGGCGGCGGGCAACGTGCCGGGTCTCAAGCCCGGCGTCGGCATCTCGATGGCGACCACGGTGGGCTATTCCGGCATCCTGATCGCACCGTCCGCGATCGGCTACCTAGCCGAACACTTCGGCTTCCAGGCCGTGTTCCTCGGCCTCAGCGGATGCCTCGTCTTCATCCTCGCGCTGTCGCCGCTGGCGCACGGCGCGGATCGGCCGCCGGCGGCCTGAGGCGCACCGGCGGCCGGGTCGCGAGGACCGGGGTCAGATCCGTCCGAGCAGGAGCAGGACCAGGACCACGATCAGGATGACGCCGAGGATGCCGCTCGGCCCGTAGCCCCAGGAGCGGGAATAGCCCCAGCCGGGAAAGGCGCCGATCAGCAGCAGGATCAGGATGACGAGAAGGATGGTGCCGAGAGACATGGGAAACTCCACAGAACGCGGGACTGAACGACATCACAACGAGGTGACCGCTCCCTGGTTCCGCAATTTCGCCACGCCGTCGCCGCGATTCAGATCAGAACCGTGACCCACGCCATCACCACGAGGGTGAACAGAACGCCGAAGGCGATGGCCGGCCGGAAGCTCCAGCCGCGCGACCAGGGCCAGACCGGCAGGAGCCCGACCATCATCAGAAGTGCGAACAGGGCAAGCGCGGCGCCGGGCGTCATCGGAGCTCCGAGGAGGGGGAGGACGGCCGTCGGGATAGGCGCGTCCGGGGCCGGCGGCAATCCCCCGGCGGGTCCCCGTCATGGCCGCGACACGATGATCCCCTTTTCTTGCGTGGCGCGAACGGCGATATAGGCCTCGATCCACGCTCCAAACCGGGCCGGCCGCAGGGCCCGGCCCCCCGCGATCCTTGAGACGGACCCCGATGACGCTACAAGCACCCGTCGAACCGGTTCTGGCCGATCCCCTGCCGCGCCGCCGCACCGTGGGCGTCGAGGTGGGCGGCGTCGAGGTGGGCGGCCCGGCGCCGGTGGTGGTCCAGTCGATGACCAACACCGACACGGCCGACGTCGACGCCACGGTGGCGCAGGTCGCCCAGCTCGCCAAGGCGGGGTCGGAGATCGTGCGCATCACGGTGGACCGCAACGAGTCGGCCGCCGCCGTGCCGCGTATCCGCGACCGTCTCCTGCGGCTCGGGGTCGACGTGCCGTTGGTCGGCGACTTCCACTATATCGGCCACAAGCTCCTGGCCGACCATCCCGACTGCGCCGCCGCGCTTGCGAAATACCGCATCAATCCCGGAAATGTCGGCTTCAAGGACAAGAAGGATCGCCAGTTCGTCGAGATCGTCGAAATGGCGATCCGCCACGACAAGCCGGTGCGCATCGGCGTCAACTGGGGCTCGCTCGACCAGGAACTCCTGACGCGCCTGATGGACGAGAACTCCAGGCTCGCCCAGCCGCTCGGCGCACGCGCCGTGATGCGCGAGGCGATCATCCAGTCGGCGCTGCTGTCGGCGGCGCTCGCCGAGGAGACGGGGCTGGCTCGCGAGCGCATCATCCTCTCGGCCAAGGTCTCCAACGTCCAGGACCTGATCGCGGTCTACCGCGACCTGTCGCGCCGCACCGACCATGCGCTGCACCTCGGGCTGACGGAGGCCGGCATGGGCTCCAAGGGCATCGTCGCTTCCTCGGCCGCGCTCGGCATCCTCCTGCAGGAGGGCATCGGCGACACGATCCGCGTGTCGCTGACGCCCGAGCCCGGCGGCGACCGCACCAAGGAGGTGCAGGTCGCGCAGGAGATTCTGCAGACCATGGGGTTCCGGCAGTTCATTCCGATCGTGGCGGCCTGTCCCGGCTGCGGACGCACCACGTCCACGCTGTTCCAGGAACTCGCCGAGACGATCCAGAACGACATCCGCGTCCACATGCCCGAATGGCGCGAGCGCTATCCCGGCGTCGAGGCGCTGTCGGTGGCGGTGATGGGCTGCATCGTCAACGGGCCGGGCGAGTCCAAGCACGCCGATATCGGCATCTCGCTGCCCGGCACCGCCGAGGTCCCGTCCGCCCCCGTCTACATGGACGGCGAGAAGGTCGCCACGCTGCGCGGTGCCAACATCGCGCAGGAGTTCCACCAGATGGTGCTCGCCTATATCGACCGCCGTTTTGGGCGGCCCGCCGCGGCGGAATGATCGGCCGGGCCGGGCTCGTCGCCGTCGCCTGCGTGGCGCTCGGGCTCGGCACGGCATCGGCGGCCGAGCCGAAGGCGGACCCGCGCGTCGGCCGCATCTGCGACCTGATCGCCGAGAACGCGGCCGCCGTCGGCATGGCGCCCGACTTCTTCGCCCGGCTGATCTGGAAGGAGTCGCGCTTCGACGAAGGGGCCCGCTCGCCGGTCGGCGCGCAGGGCATCGCCCAGTTCATGCCCTACACGGCCAGGGAGCGGGGCCTTGCCGACCCCTACGACAAGGTCGAGGCGCTGCGCCATTCGGCGCAGTACTTGCGCGACCTGCGCGCCGAGCTCGGCTCCTGGGGCCTGGCGGCGGCGGCCTACAACGGCGGCATCAACCGCGTGAAGCGCTGGATGGCCTCGGGCGGGCGCCTTCCCTTCGAGACCGAGGACTATGTCCTGTCGATCACCGCCCAGCCGGCCGCCTGGTTCCGCGAGGAGCGGCGCGAAGCGGAGGTGGCCCCGCTGGTCAAGGACCTCGCCTTTCCGGACGCCTGCCGCCGCCTGCCGATCCTGCCGACCCGCGCCGTGTTCGCGATGGCCGAAAGCGCGCCGATGCGGCCCTGGGGCGCGCAGGTGGCGGGCCATCCGAACGAGGCGATCGCGGTGCGCATCTACCGCAAGCTGCAGGACCGGTATCCGGGCGTGCTCGGCGGCGTCGAGCCGATCGTGATGCGCGCGCGGCCGATCTCCGGCCCCCGCCGCATCACCGCCATTCGCGTCGGCGCCAATTCGCGCCGCGAGGCGGACGCGTTCTGCACCCGCTATCGAGGCGTCGGCGGCTCCTGCGTCGTGACGCGCAACCGTTGAGAGGGGAGGCGGATCCGGGCGATGCCGCTCTGAACCTGCGGGCCTTCCGCGCCGGGGACGAAGACGCAGTGGCCGCGATCTGGCACGCGGGCGCGAGCCTTCCGGGCGTCGGTCCGGCGGTGCTTCCGCCGATCGCGGACCTTTGCGAGCGCCTGCGCCTCGATCTGGTGCCGCACTGCCGCATCGTGGTGGCGGAGCGGGCGGGCGAGATCGTGGGCTTTGCCGCGCTGAAGCTGGAGGAGCGGGTGCTGGACCAGTTGTTCGTGCGCGCGGGCGTGCTCGGCGGCGGCATCGGGCGGCGACTTCTGGACGAGGCGAAGCGGGCGATGCCGGAGGGGTTCACGCTCTTCACGCGGCCCGGCAACACGCGCGCCTGCCGCTTCTACGAGACGGCGGGCCTTCGACGCTTCCGAACCGACATCCATCCGCGCTTCGGCGACACGATCGTCTTCTACGGCTGGACGCCCTAGACGCCGAGATGGCGGAGAAGCGCCATCGCCAGGACGCCGATGGTCACGCTGGCGAGCACGGAAAGGCGCAGGGACAGGAGGCCGGCGCCGACGATCACCAGCCGTTCCGCCCAGCCGCCGTCCACGAACACGGGCGTGACGATCGTCACCAGCATGGCCGGGGGCACCGCGTCGAGCGCGGCCTCGACGCGCGGCGGGATGCGCTCGAAGCGCGACAGAACGAGGTGGCCGGCGACCCGCGTGCCGTAGGTCAGAAGCGCGGCGAGGAGGGCGAGCAGCCAGATCTCGCTCACGGCGCGGTCCGTTCGGCAGGCGCGCGCACCACCGCCGCGAGAATGCCCGCGAGGCCGCCCAGCGTGACGTGCCACGGCGATCCCAGCGTCAGATAGACCGCCACGGAGGCGAGGGCGGCGGTGGCGAACACGGCGAGGAACCCGCTCCGCCTGCGGAAGCCCAGCGTGAGCGCCAGGAAATAGACCGGCAGCAGGACGTCGAGTCCGATCGCGCGCTGGTCGCCGATCAGCTTGCCGAACACGATGCCGGCATAGGTCGCGGCGAGCCAGTCGGCGTAGAGCGTCACCGCATAGGCGAAGTAGAAGCGTTTCGTCAGCGGCCGGTGCGCCGCGCGCTCCTCCGCCGCCGCGAAGGTCGGATCCACCAGGAGGTAGAAGGCCATGGCCTTCTCGCCCGCCGTGAACCGGCCGAGCTTGCGCCCCAGCGAGGCGGAATACAGGACGTGGCGAAAGTTCAGGGCGACCACGGCGACCAGGATCGACCAGAGCGGCGTGCCGAGGGCGACGAGCTGGAGGATCACGAGCTGCGACGCGCCGGCATAGATCGCGGCGGAGAAGCCCATGGCCTCGACGGCGGACAGGCCGGCGTCGATCGCGAGCGCCCCGAACACCATGCCGAAGGGCACGATGGCGACCAGCACGGGAAGCACCTCGCGCAGGGCGTCGGCGATCTCGCTGCCGTCCCGCGCGCCGGCGTGCGGGCGCGTCACCGGCTGCGCCGCGCGACGAAGCGCGCCGTCTCGCGCAGCGTCGCCGCGCGCTCGCCGAAGGGTTCGAGCAGCCCCTCGGCCTCGGCCACCAGACGGTCGAGCTCGGCGCGCGTCCAGTCGATGCCGCGAAGCGCGGGGAGGGTCTTCTTGCCCCGCGAGGCGTCCTTGCCGGCGGCCTTGCCGAGGGTCGCGGCGTCGGCGGTCTCGTCCAGGAGGTCGTCGGCGAGCTGGAAGGCGAGGCCGACGATCTCGCCGAAGCGGCGCAGTGCCTGCCGATCGGCGGGAGAGGCGCCGGCCAGGATCGCGCCGGCCTCCGCCGCGAAGGCGATCAGCGCGCCGGTCTTCATCGCCTGCATGCGCGCGATCTCCACCTCGTCCAGCGTCGCCGTCTCGGCGGCGAGGTCCAGCGCCTGGCCGCCGGCCATGCCGGCCGCGCCCGCCTCGCGCGACAGGAGGCGGATCAGCGTCAGCCGGGCGTCGGCCTCGCCCGGTGCCGCGCCGTCCGCGATCAGACCGAAGGCCAGCGTCAGGAGCGCGTCGCCGGCGAGGATCGCGGTCGCCTCGTCATAGGCGCGATGGACGGTCGGGCGACCGCGGCGCAGGTCGTCGTCGTCCATCGCCGGCAGGTCGTCGTGGACCAGCGAATAGCAGTGGACCAGCTCGAGCGCCTGGGCGACGGGCGCCGCCCGGCTCGCCTCCACGCCGAACAGGCGGGCCGATTCCTCGACCAGGAAGGGGCGCAGGCGCTTGCCCCCGTCCAGCGCCCCGTGCCGCATGGCGGCGAGCAGCCGCTCGGGCGCGCCGGCGACCAGGAACGCGGTGCCGGACAGGGCGTCGGAAAGGCCCGTCTCCAGCCGCGCGGCGGCTTCGGCCAGGCGCTTCTCGAAGCACGGGTCCACGGTCTGGCTCATCGGTTGCGCCCCTTGTCGCTCGCGAGGACGTGTGTGCCCATCCTCGTGCGAGGCGGCAAGCGGAAAGCTGCACCGTTGCCGGGCTTTCCCAGGCTTTGCTAAGAGAGGCCGACGCCCCGGCCCGACCACCCCGGCACGAAGACAGGACACGAATGATCCGACGCATGCTCAGCGCCGCCGCGTTCGTGATCCTGTTCCTGGCCGCCATCCCGGTGGTGCTGGTGCCGGTCTACGGCCTGCCGTTCGTGCGCCCGGTCTCGACGCTGATGCTGGCCGAGCATTTCAGCTTCCAGCCCTTCGACCGCGAATGGACGCCGCTGTCCGACATCGCGCCGGTTCTGGTGCGGTCCGTGATGATGTCGGAAGACGGGCAGTACTGCTTCCACGGCGGGGTGGACTGGAACGCCATGCGCACGGTGGTGGATCGGGCGATCGGCGACGGGGAGGCGAGCCGGGGGGCGTCCACCATCCCGATGCAGACGGTCAAGAACCTGTTCCTGTGGAACAGCCGCTCCTACCTGCGCAAGGGCCTGGAGCTACCGCTGGCGATGTACGCCGATCTCCTCTGGTCGAAGAGCCGGACGATGGAGATCTACCTCAACATCGCCGAATGGGGGAACGGCATCTACGGGATCGGGGCGGCGTCGCGATTCTACTTCAACAGACCGCCCTCGCAGCTCACCGCGCGCCAGGCGGCGCTCCTGGCGGTCGCCTTGCCGTCGCCGCTGACGCGCGACCCGGCCCATCCCTCGGCTGGGCTGCGGCGGCTCGCCGGCACGGTGGAGGCGCGGGCGCGCGCCTCGGGAGGCTACATCGGATGCATCGACGGGGTGTGAGCCGCGATTCCGAGACCCGCCCCTTTGCAAACCGGGCCGGGTTTGCTATGCGACCCTCGATTTCCCGTCAGTGCGAAGGGCAGGATCGATCCTCGAGGAAAGGGTCGGGCGCCGGTCGTCGGTTCGGGAAGGGCCGGGCGCGCGTCGCGCCGCCGGCCCGCCAGAGATGAACCCTTAAACGGCCTGAGGCTCCCGCGCGGAACCTCGTGCCGGCGACCTAAACGGAGAGACCGATGGCCGTCCCCAAGCGAAAGACCTCCCCCTCCAAGCGCGGCATGCGCCGCTCGGCCGATGCGCTCGCCGCGCCGACCTACATCGAGGACAAGAACTCGGGCGAGCTGCGCCGTCCGCACCACATCGACCTGAAGACGGGCATGTATCGCGGCAAGCAGATCCTGACGGTCAAGGAAAACGCCTGATCCGTCCCGCCGCGCGACCGCCGCGCGGCATCGAACGACAAAGGGCCGGTCGCTTCGCGCGCCGGCCCTTTGTCGTTGATGGGAGCCTTGCGAGTCGGCGCGGAGGCGCCGGCCTCAGCCCTTCTTGGCGTCCATCGCCTCCAGCCGGCGCTGCATCTCGGCGAGCTGGTCGCGCATCGCCGACAGGTCGTCCTGGCTCGGCGGCGTCGCGGAGGAGGCCGGCGCGGCGGCACCGGGCGCCGCACCCTTGCCGCCGTCGGCCGCACCGCCCATCGCATTGGCCATGAACGGATTGAACACGGCCATCGCCTCGCGGAACATCTCCGTGTTGCGGCGCACCTGCGTCTCCATCATCTGCAGCGGATTGGCCGAGGTGCCGCGAAAGCTCTCCTGCTCGCGCAGGAAGGCGGCCATGGACTGCTCCAGATAGGCCGGCACCACCATCTGCATCTGGTCGCCGTAGAAGCGGATGAGCTGGCGCAGGAAGGTGATGGGCATCAGGTTCTGGCCGCCCTTGTTCTCCTGCTCGAAGATGATCTGCGTCAGGACGGCGTGCGTGATGTCCTCGCCGGTCTTGGCGTCCTGCACCACGAACTCCTCGTTGCCCTTCACCATGGCGGCCAGGTTCTCGAGCGTGACGTACATCGATGTGCCGGTGTTGTAGAGGCGCCGGTTCGCGTACTTCTTGATCACCGTCGGTTCGTTGCTGCGCGCCATCCGCTCTCTCCCACATGCTGGCTGGGGGCGGCCCATCGGCCGTGCTGCCCCTGCGAAGACTTAGGCACAGTTTCGCGAGGTTTCCAAACGCCTTGCGGCGCACATCTGCGTTTGTCCGCAGGCCAGTCGGGGTTTCCTTCCCGTGCCCCGATCCGTCAGGCGCCGCACGCTGCGCGTACTGCCCGGGGAGGCAACGCAATCCAGGGCTGCAACGTTTGACACCCGGCAAACGGGTCTGCGAGAAATGAGCCGGCCAGCGCGGCTTCGTGCCGGCATCCTGCGGAGGAAAGGCATTCCATGAGCTCTTCTGGACAGTCCATCGTCATCGTCGGCGCGGCGCGCACCCCCGTGGGAGCCTTTAACGGCGCCTTCGCGTCCGTTCCGGCCCACGAACTCGGCGCCGCCGCCATCTCGGCCGCGCTCGGGCGCGCCGGCGTCGAGCCCGGCGAGGTGGACGAGGTGATCCTGGGACAGGTGCTCAGCGCCGGCGAGGGTCAGAACCCGGCGCGCCAGGCCGCCATGGCGGCGGGCGTGCCCAAGGAGGCGACGGCCTGGGGCCTCAACCAGCTCTGCGGCTCCGGGCTTCGGGCCGTGGCGCTCGGGCTCCAGCAGATCGCGGGCGGCGACGCGCGCGTCGTGGTGGCCGGCGGCCAGGAATCCATGTCCATGGCGCCGCATGTCGCGCATATGCGCGCGGGCACCAAGATGGGCGACATGAAGCTCGTCGATTCCATGCTCAAGGACGGCCTGATCGACGCCTTCCAGGGCTACCACATGGGCAACACGGCCGAGAACGTCGCCCGCCAGTGGCAGATCACCCGCGACGAGCAGGACGAGTTCGCCGTGCGCTCGCAGAACAAGGCCGAGGAGGCGCAGAAGGCCGGGCGCTTCCGCGACGAGATCGCGCCCTTCACGGGGAAGAGCCGCAAGGGCGACGTCACGGTGTCCGACGACGAGTACATCAAGGCCGGCACCACGCTGGACAAGGTGCAGAAGCTGCGGCCCGCCTTCGACAAGGACGGCACCGTCACGGCCGGCAATGCGTCCGGCATCAACGACGGCGCGGCGGTGGCGGTGCTGATGAGCGAGGCGGAGGCCTCGCGCCGCGGGCTGACGCCGATGGCGCGCATCGTGTCCTGGGCGACGGTCGGCGTCGACCCGGCGGTGATGGGCTCCGGCCCGATCCCGGCCTCGCGCAAGGCGCTGGAGAAGGCGGGCTGGCGCATCGAGGACCTCGACCTCGTGGAGGCCAACGAGGCCTTCGCGGCGCAGGCCTGCGCGGTCAACAAGGATCTCGGCTGGAACCCCGACATCGTCAACGTCAACGGCGGCGCCATCGCGATCGGCCATCCGATCGGCGCATCGGGCGCGCGCGTGCTCAACACGCTCCTGTTCGAGATGGCCCGGCGCGACGCCAAGAAGGGTCTGGCGACCCTGTGCATCGGCGGCGGCATGGGCGTCGCCATGTGCTTCGAGCGCGGCTGAGAACCCTTCCGCCGGCCCCACCCTCGCCGACGGGCCGCGGGGCCGGTCTCCTCTTCGACAATCGCATCCGGCGGCTCGCACGGACCCCCTCGCCGGGGTCCGGCGCGCCTCCGCGCATCCCCGCTTGGCCGGTTCCGGCCCGCGCGGGCCTATCCAGGGCATCCATTCAGGGAGGAAGAGCATGAGCAGAGTTGCGATCGTGACGGGCGGCTCGCGTGGAATCGGCGCCGCGGTCTCCAAGGCGCTCAAGGACGCCGGCTACAAGGTGGCCGCCAACTATGCCGGCAACGAGGACGCGGCGAACGCCTTCAAGGCGGAGACCGGCATCGACGTGTTCCGCTGGGACGTCTCGGACTACGCCTCCTGCGGCGAGGGCATCGCCCGGGTCGAGGCGGCGCTCGGGCCCGTCGACATCCTGGTCAACAACGCCGGCATCACCCGCGACGCGATGTTCCACAAGATGACGCCGGAGCAGTGGGGCCAGGTCATCGGGACCAACCTCACGGGCCTCTTCAACATGACGCGGCAGGTCTGGGAGGGCATGCGCGGGCGCAAGTTCGGGCGCGTCGTCAACATCTCCTCGATCAACGGCCAGAAGGGGCAGGCGGGCCAGGCCAACTACTCGGCCGCCAAGGCCGGCGACATCGGCTTCACCAAGGCGCTGGCGCAGGAGGGCGCGCGCGCCGGCATCACCGTGAACGCGATCTGCCCCGGCTATATCGGCACCGAGATGGTGCGCGCGATCGACGAGAAGGTGCTGGCCGAGCGCATTCTGCCCCACATTCCGGTCGGTCGCCTCGGCGAACCGGAGGAGATCGCCCGCAGCGTCCTCTACCTCGTGGCCGACGAAGCCGGGTTCATCACCGGATCGACGCTGACGATCAACGGCGGCCAGTACTTCCACTGACCCTCGCAGCGTCGTGACCGAGGCGCGGGAGGAACCGAAACGGTCCTCCCGTGTTTTTCCCCGCGATATCGGGCGCGCGATTCTTCGGACGATACGGCGCCTTTGTTTCTTCGTGGAGGATTTCTCATGATCCGCAAGCATCTGACCATCGCCGTCCTGGCGGCCGCCGCCATCGCGAGCGCCGCGCCCGCCATGGCCCAGGGCATCGAGATCGGCCGCGACGGCGTCCGCCTCGTGGACCCCAACAGCCGCAACAGCGACATGCGCCGCGACGACATGCGACGCGACGACCGCCGTGGCCGCGAGATCGGCGAGCGTGACGCCGTGCGCATCGCGCGCGCCGAGGGCGTGCGGGAGGTGGACGACGTGCGACGCACCAGCCGCTCGTACCGCGTGATCGGCACCGATCGTCGCGGCGACGACATCCAGGTCGACATCGACCGCCGCAGCGGCGACGTGATCGGCGTCCGCTGATCGGCACCGCGACCGTATCGGCAAAGGGCGGGTCGCCTCGGCGGTCCGCCCTTTTTCGCGTCTGGACCGCGCTTCGTCTTGAAGCCGCCACGGAGGCGAACAATTTTGCCGGCCATGGGACGTCGTTTCACGGGACCTTCATGACGAAACCGTTGCGCCTTTCGCTCGCTCTGGCCGCCTGCCTCGTGGCCGCCAGCGCGCCCGCCCTTTCGCAGACGCTGGAACTCGGGACCAACGGGCTGCGCGTCCTGCCCGACGATCGTCGCGGGCCGGACTACGACCGCGACCGTCGGCCGCCGCCGCCGCCGCGCGGCCCCCCGCCGGGCATTTCCGAGCGAGAGGCGGCACGGATCGCGCGCTCGGAAGGCATGCGCGAGATCGACGACGTGTTCCGTCAGCGTCGCACCGTCCGCGTCGAGGGCGCCGACCGGCGCGGCTACGACATGACGGTGATCCTCGACGCGCGCACCGGCGACGTCATCGACGTGCGCTGACGCGCCGGACGCGGGGATTTGCGTTTCGTCCATCCCGTCCCACCTATGGTGCGATCATGATGGACAGCCACTTCCCCGCCAAGCCGACGCGCCGCTCCGAAGCCGGGGCAGGGGGGCACGGCGTCACCGCCGTGCTCGGCCCCACCAACACCGGCAAGACCTTCCTCGCGATCGAGCGGATGGTCGCCCATTCGTCCGGCGTCATCGGCCTGCCGCTGCGGCTCCTGGCGCGCGAGGTCTATCAGCGCGTCGTGGAGCGCGTGGGCGCCGGCGCGGTCTCGCTGATCACCGGCGAGGAGAAGATCAAGCCGCCCAACGCGCGCTACCAGGTCTGCACGGTGGAGGCGATGCCGCGCGAGCCGGGCGCCGCCTTCGTGGCGATCGACGAGGTGCAGCTTGCCGCCGACCTGGAGCGCGGCCACGTCTTCACCGACCGCATCCTCCACGCGCGCGGGCGCGAGGAAACGCTGCTCCTCGGCTCCTCCACCATGCGCGGCGTGCTGGAGCGGCTCCTGCCGGGCATCCAGTGCGTCACGCGCCCGCGCATGTCGCAGCTCCTCTATGCCGGCTCCAAGAAGATCACGCGCCTGCCGCGCCGTTCGGCCATCGTCGCCTTCTCCACCGAGGAGGTCTATGCGATCGCCGAGCTGATCCGCCGGCAGCGGGGCGGAGCGGCGGTGGTGCTCGGTGCCCTCAGTCCGCGCACGCGCAACGCCCAGGTCGAACTCTACCAGAACGGCGAGGTGGAGTTTCTGGTGGCGACCGACGCGATCGGGATGGGGCTCAACCTCGACGTCGACCACGTCGCCTTCGCGCAGGATTGGAAATACGACGGATACCAGTATCGCCAGCTCAATCCCGCCGAATACGGCCAGATCGCCGGCCGGGCCGGGCGCCACGTGCGCGACGGGACGTTCGGCGTCACCGGCCGCGTCGATCCCCTGCCGCAGGATCTCGCCGAATCGATCGAGGCGCACGACTTCGCCTCGGTGAAGGTGGTGCAATGGCGCTCTCGCGCGCTCGACTTCGCCTCCGTCGAGGCGCTGCGGGCGAGCCTCGACGCGCCACCCTCCGGCTCCGACCTCGCCCGCTCGCTTCCGGCCGTCGACCAGCGCGCGCTGGAGTTCCTGTCGCGCGACGACGCGGTGATGGCGAAGGCGGTCGGCGCCCGCAACGTCGAGCTCCTGTGGGAGGCCTGCAAGCTGCCGGACTACCGGCGCATCGCGCCCGCGCAGCATGCCGAGATCATCGCCTCCGTCTATGCCGACCTCGTGCGGCGGGGCCACGTGGCCGAGGACTACATGGCCGAGCAGGTCCGGCGGGCGGATCTTGCCGAGGGCGACATCGATACCCTGTCCCAGCGGATCGCGGAAATCCGAACCTGGACCTACATCTCGCACAGGCCCGGCTGGCTGGCGGATCCGACACACTGGCAGGAAAAGACCAAGGCAATCGAAGACCGCCTGTCTGACGCGTTGCACGAGCGGTTGACGAAACGCTTCGTAGATCGCAGGACAAGCGTTCTGATGAGGCGGCTGAGAGAGAGCGCATTCATGGAAGCTGAAATCGGCGGCGACGGCACCGTGCGCGTTGAAGGCCACGAGGTCGGTGAGCTGCAGGGGTTCAGGTTCACGCCGGACACCAAGTCCGACGGCCCGGATGCCAAGGCCGTGCGCGCCGCCGCGCAGAAGGCGCTCGGCGGCGAGTACGACAAGCGCGCCGAGCGCTTCGCCAACGCGCCCAACGGCGACCTGGCGATCGGCTCCGATGCGTTGGTGCGCTGGCTCGGCGCGCCGGTGGCCTCGCTCGCCGCGGGCGACGACCCGCTGAAGCCGCGTGTCGTGTTGCTCGCCGACGAGCAACTCGCGGGCCCCGCCCGCGACAAGGTCGCCCAGCGCGCCGAGCGTTTCGTCACCTACCAGGTCTCGACCGTCCTGAAGCCGCTGGCCGACCTGCGCGATGCCGAGGGCGTCGAGGGCGCCGCGCGCGGCATCGCGTATCGCCTCTACGAGAGTTTCGGCCTTCTCCAGCGTCGCGACGTCGCCGAGGAGGTCCGTGGGCTGGACCAGGACGCGCGCGCCGCGCTGCGGCGGCTGGGCGTTCGCTTCGGCGCCTACCACATCTTCGTGCCTGCGCTGGTGAAGCCGGCCCCGGCCGCGCTGATGACGCTCCTCTGGTCGATCGCCCACGACGGGCGCGACAAGGCGGGCTTCGGCGAGGTGACGCAGCTTCTCGCCACCGGGCGCACCTCCGTGGCGCCGGACCCGAGCTTCGACCCGGTGTTCTACGCTTTGTCGGGCTATCGTCCGCTCGGGCGCCGCGCGGTGCGGGTCGACATCCTGGAGCGCCTGGCCGACCTCATTCGTCCGGCTCTCGCCTGGACGCCGGGTGCCGCCAAGCGCCCGGACGGCGCCTTCAACGGGCGCGAGTTCATCGTCACCCCGGCCATGATGTCGATCCTCGGCGCGACCGCCGACGACATGGACGAGATCCTGAAAGGGCTTGGCTACCGCTCGCACGCGCTGCCCCAGACCGAGGTCGAGGCCGAACTGGCGCGCCAGGATGAGGCGCAGGCCGCCAAGGTGGCCAGTGAGACTCCCGCCGCGGTCGCGTCGACCGCCGACGAAGCGCCCGCCGACGAAGCGCCTGCCGCCGGGGCCGACGAGGCGCAGGCCGAGGCCGTGGTCGAGCCCGCCGTGGCGGAGGAGGCCGAAGCGCCGGCGGAGATTGCCGAGGCCGAGGCGACTGCGACGCAGTCCGCTCCGACGGAGGCCGAGGTCGAGCCGGCCTCGGAGCCCATCGAAGCCACGCCTGCCGCCGCCGAGGGCGCGGCCGAGGCCGAGCCGGTCAAGATGGTTCTCCTGTGGAAGCCCTCGCGCGGCGAGGGGCGTGGCGGCCGGCCGCAGGGGCGCGGCAACCAGCGCCCGCAGGGGCGCGGGCCGGGCGCGCGCGGCGACGGGGCCGCGGGCGAGGCCGGCGGCGAGCGCGGCGGGGCGCGGCACGGGCGCCGCGACGGCGGCAAGCCGGGCCGGGGCCGACGCGAGCGCGGCGACGGAGCGGGCGACGAGCGCCGCGAGGATCGCGGCGGACAGGATCGCGGTGGACAGGGACGGGGCGGACGTCCCCCCTTCGGCAAGGAGCGCGAGGGATCGCGCCCGGCGCCCGACGCGCGGCGGCCGGAGCGGGCGAACAAGCCGATCGATCCCGATTCGCCCTTCGCCAAGCTGGCGGCGCTCAAGGACAAGCTCGGCAAGTAGGGACGGCGAGGGCGCATGGCGGCAGGCGAGCAGCGCATCGACAAATGGCTGTTCTTCGCGCGCGTCGTCAAATCGCGCAGTCTCGCCCAAAAGCTCGCCGTGTCCGGCGCGGTCCGCGTCAACCGCGAGAAGATCTCGCACGCCGCCCGGCTGGTGAGGCCGGGCGACGTGCTGACCATCTCCATCCATGACCGGGTCCGTGTCCTCAAGGTGCTGGATTCGGGCGAGCGGCGAGGCCCCGCGCCCGAGGCCGCGCTCCTGTTCCAGGACCTGACGCCGCCGCGCACCGACGCCGTGCCGCCGGCCGCAGCCGAGGACGGCTGACGGGACGACCCGTCCGCGCAAAGACATTCCCCGGATCGGCCTCGTCGCGCCTTTTCTCGCTCTTGCAACCGCACGGGCTAGGCGATACCTCCGCCCTTGGAGCGGTTCCAGGTCCCGTGGGGGCCGGATCGGCTTCGATCCGCAACCATCGCACTGTTGCCACGTTGCGGGCCATCAGTTCCGGGAATTCGCCATGACCTATGTCGTCACCGACAATTGCATCCGCTGCAAGTACATGGACTGTGTGGAAGTGTGTCCGGTGGACTGCTTCTACGAGGGTGACAACATGCTCGTCATCCATCCGGACGAATGCATCGACTGCGGCGTGTGCGAGCCGGAATGCCCGGCGGAAGCGATCAAGCCCGACACCGAGCCCAATCTCGACAACTGGCTGAAGGTCAACGCCGAGTACGCCGAGAAGTGGCCCAACATCACGGTGAAGCGCGATCCGCCGGACGACGCCAAGGCGATGGACGGGGTCGAAGGCAAGTTCGAGAAGTTCTTCTCCGCCGAGCCCGGCCAGGGCGACTGACGCCGCCCGCTCTTCGGGGGAGTCCCTGCCGACGCACGCGACGGGCGTGCGTCGCACCTTTGCGCGTGTGTGCGCGATGTCGCGATGCGACGCGATCCTGGGACGCGCTTCGCCGACCGCAGCCATATGCGTAAGTCGGTTGAAATTTCCAGCGCGATAGGGTATTATTTGTGCAACAGTCGAACGTCGGATGAAGGTCGCGAGACCTGTTCCGGCGTCATGGTGCTTCTGAAAGGCTCTCCTCCCGTTCGCCCCGTCCACCAGCGCTCATTCCGGGCGCCGATGGGGTTTGCGAAGGGGGTTCCCGAAGTTCCGGGCTGCGGCCGGCCTCCGAACCGGGATGCTCAATCCGCGACCCTTGGGTCGTTTCGTGCATAGCGATCTTCCCCGCTCTGCACAACAGGGAGTTTATGAAGCGTATGAGCAGTCAGAAGAAGACCTCCCAGCGCCAGGGTTTCAAGACCGGCGAGAGCATCGTCTACCCGGCTCACGGCGTCGGCCAGATCGTTGCGATCGAGGAGCAGGTGGTCGCGGGCATGAAGCTCGAACTCTTCGTGATCGACTTCGAGAAGGACAAGATGCGCCTGAAGGTGCCGGTCGCGAAGGCGGAATCGGTTGGCATGCGCAAGCTGTCCGAGACCGACTTCGTGGAGCGTGCGCTCAAGGTCGTGCAGGGCCGCGCGCGCGTGAAGCGCACCATGTGGAGCCGCCGCGCCCAGGAATACGACGCGAAGATCAACTCGGGCGACCTGATCTCGATCGCCGAGGTTGTGCGCGATCTCTACCGCGCCGAGTCGCAGCCCGAGCAGTCCTACTCGGAGCGCCAGCTCTACGAGGCGGCCCTCGGCCGCATGGCGCGCGAACTGGCCGCCGTCAACGAGGTGAGCGAGACCGAGGCCGTTCGCCTCATCGAGGTGAACCTCAACAAGGGCCCGAAGCGCGGCCCCAAGACCGCCGATGACGCGGATGTTGAGGACGAGGACGAGGTGGACGTCGAGGCCGAGCAGGCCGCCTGACCGTCCCGGACTTCGCGAGACGCCGATCGCCGGCCGCTGGTTTCAGCGGCCGGCTTTTCTTTGCCCTGCGGCAGTGCTAGAGATCGTCAAGCGGTCGAGATCGATCTCCCGCCGATTCCTCACTTTTTCTGACTCTCCCCTTTCCTTGGCCGAGGCTTGCCTATTTCGCCGAAAAAACTTTCCCATCGCGGGAACGTTCGGCCCGGCCGCCCGTTTCCGGTTCGGTGGCACAGTTTCCTTCTGGAAACGCCGTGTCGAAACTCATCGCGTTCATGCGTGACATGGAAGGTCCGGGCCCATGAAATCCCAATCGACGCGTCGTCACCTCATCCAAGCTGCGATGGCCGCCCCCTACCTGCAGCGTGAGGAGGAATACGAACTCGCGGTGCGTTGGAAGGAGCACCAGGACCAGGCCGCCCTTCACCGGATCACCTCCGCGCACATGCGCCTCGTGATCTCCATGGCCGCGAAGTTCCGTCATTTCGGGCTCGCGATGAACGATCTGATCCAGGAAGGGCATGTCGGCCTCCTGGAGGCGGCGGCCCGTTTCGAGCCGGAGCGCGAGGTGCGCTTCTCGACCTATGCCACGTGGTGGATCCGGGCTTCGATCCAGGACTACATCCTGCGCAACTGGTCGATCGTGCGCGGCGGCACGTCCTCGGCGCAGAAGGCGCTGTTCTTCAACCTGCGCCGCCTGCGCGCACGCCTCAACCAGGGCACGGAGAGCATCTCCAGCACGGAGATGTACCGCGAGATCGCGACCGCGCTGAAGGTTTCCGAAGGCGATGTCGCGCTGATGGATTCGCGCCTGTCGGGCCCCGATTCCTCGCTCAATGCGCCGTTGATGGAGGACGAATCCGGCTCGGCCGACCGGCAGGACTTCCTCGTCTCCAACGATCCGCTGCCGGACGAGATGGTGTCCGCCTCGATCGACGACGAGCGGCGCGTGGTCTGGCTGCGCTCGGCGCTGGGCGTTCTCAGCGAGCGCGAGCTGAAGATCATCCGCGAACGCCGCCTCCAGGACGACGGCGCGACGCTGGAGGCTCTGGGCTCCAAGCTCGGCATCTCGAAGGAGCGCGTGCGCCAGATCGAGACGCGGGCGATGGAGAAGCTGCGCGTGGCGCTGCTCCAGGCCAATCCCGACGAGGCGGCGTTCATCGCCTGAACCCTGCCCCAGCCAAGGAGAAAAGGGCCGCCCGCGAGGCGGCCTTTTTCGTGGTGGGCCCCTGATGATGAAACCGGCTATTCCGCGATGATCTTGTAGCGCTCGCCGGTCCGGATGCCCGAGCCGTCCTCCAGATCGTTCAGGAGGCGGAACATCTCCACCTTGCGGTCGACGCCCTGGATGCGGTCGGCCAGCGACCGCTCCGTGTCGCCGGCGCGCGCGGTGACGATGCGCACGCGAAGCGGCTTCAACTGCTCGCGCTCCTCCGGCCGCAGCATGCGGAACGAGCCGGCGATGCTCTCGGCGATCCGGGGCAGGCGAGCCGCGGTGTCGGCGGGCAGGGCCGTCAGGAAGCGATAGACCTGGCTGCCGGCGCGGATCACCGTGACGTTGAAGACGTAGGAGCCGCCCACGGCCTGCGCCGAGACGGCTTCCAGGTCGCCGATGCGGAAGGGCCGGATCGTCGCCGCGTCGAGACCGCCGACCCAGCCGCTCTGGATGTAGTCCGTCAAGGAGGTGGTCGCCGGAAGGGCGACGCCGTCGAAGCGGATCGCGGTGTCGCCGGGCCCGGTAGCGAGCACCGCCTCGGCCGTGTTGTCGATCACGAAGCCCTCCGGCACCGTGAAGGTGATGCCGAGGCCCGGATGGAAGAAGGTGCGCGCGCGCACGTAGCCCTCGGACGCCGTGTCGCCGAACAGCATGCCGTCGATGCCGGCCAGATACCGGTCGCGATCGGTGACGCCGGTGCCCGGCGGCCCGAAGACGGCGGCATGGCGGCGGGCGAGATCGACGCGCTGCGGCGCGGCCGGGTGCGAGGCCAGGAAGTCAAGGTTCGGATTGCTCGCCTGGAACGCGTTGCGGAAGGACGAGAAGGAATCCATCGCCTTCAGGAAGCGCGCGGCGGCGTAGGGATCGTATCCCGCGTCGCCGGTCTGCTTGATGCCCATGGCGTCGGCCTGGAGCTCCTGGTTGCGCGAGAAGCTGGCGAGGTTGAGCCGGCCGCGCGCGAGCGCCGCGCGTGCCGCGGTCGTGTCGCTCGCCAGGACCTCGGTCACGACGCGGCCGGCGAGTTCCGCCGCTTCCTCGCGCTGCTGTCGCTCGATGCCGTGGTTCGCCTTCACGTGCCCCATCTCGTGGGCGAGCACGGCCGCGACCTCGGCCGAATCGTTGGCGAGCGCCAGCAGGCCGCGCGTCACGTAGAGATAGCCGCCGGGGAGGGCGAAGGCGTTGATGTTGGGCGAGTTGAGGACCGTGATCGAGTAGGCGCGGCCCGGATCGCTCGACACGGCGTTGAGCTTGCCGACGATGCCGGCGAGCATCCGCTCGAGCTTGGGGTCGGAATAGGCGCCGCCATAGGCCGCCAGGATGCGCGGATGCTGCGACTTGCCGATGGTCGACTGCGGGTCGTTGGACTGCACGGCCTCGAAGGTCACCGGATCGCGGCGCACGGGCGCGACGAGGCTCGACTCGGTGCCCGCGCCGTTCGCCAGCTCCTCCAGGCCGCCGCCGAGCGTCGTGCAGCCGGCGAGCAGAAGCGCGAGCGGCAGCGCGAGGCCCGCGCGCACCGCACGCCGGCGCGCGCCCGTTGCTGTCTCCGCCTTCACCGGCCGCGTCTCGTGCCGCATTCCCGATCTTCCCCAAACATGCCGATCCGCCTGGATCGTCACCGGTTTAGCCGATGACCGGCGAACCGTGGAAGGGCTGCCGCGTCACAGGCCGGAAGGAAATGCCCGGCCTGCGCGGCGGCTCAAGTGAGCCAGGAAAAGGACCAAATTAGGGTTCTCATCCTTTGTCCTTCCCGAGATAGGCCGCGACGCGCGGGTCGGCGCCCGACAGGACCTCGCGCGGCGGTCCGACGATCGCGACGCGCCCCTCCTCCAGAAAGGCGACGCGGTCGGCATGCCCCGCCGCATCGCCCGGATGGTGGGTGACCATGACGATGGTCGGCGGGCTCGCGGTGCCGGCGCGCAGTTGCGCCACGAGATCCAGCATCTCCGCGCGCAGGGCCGGGCCGAGGGCCGCGAAGGGCTCGTCCAGGAGCAGGATCGGCCGCTCGCGCAGGAAGGCGCGGGCGAGCGCGACGCGCTGCCGCTCGCCGCCGGACAACTCGCCCGGCAGCCGTTCCGCCATCCCGCCGAGCCCGACGCGCGCCAGTGCCGCCCTGGCCTGCGCTCGCGCCTCCGCGGGCAGGCGCCATGTCGGGCTGGTCCCCAGCGCCACGTTGCGTTCGGCCGTGAGATGGGGAAACAGGTTGTCGTCCTGGAACACCATGCTCACGGGACGCTCCGCCGGCGAGGCCCTGGTGACGTCGCGCCCCTCGAGGCGCACCGTGCCGCTATCGGGGCGCAGGAACCCGGCGAGGAGATCGAGCAGCGTCGATTTGCCCGCCCCCGACGGGCCGATCACCGCCAGCCATTCGCCGGCTGCGACGGCAAGGTCGAACCGCATCCTCGCCGCGTCGTGGTGGAAGACGACGGATTCGAGCTCCACGGCGTTCATATGGGCGTCCTCCGTCCGCCGAGACCGCGCTCCGCCAGGAGGATCAGGCCGAGGCACAGGAGAGCGAGAAGGAGCGCGATGCCCTCCGCATCGGTCGAGCGGTAAGAGCCCATGCGCTGCAGCAGGAGATAGGGGAGCGTCACGAGGTCGGAATTGCCGAACAGCGCCACCACGCCGAGATCGCCGAGCGACACCGCCATGCCGAAGGCCCCGGCCAACGCCAGCGGCCGGCGCAGGGCCGGCCATTCCACATGACGCAGGCGAGCGAAGCCCGACAGGCCGAGCCCCCGCGCGAGCCGGCCGTGCCGCCGCGAGACGGCGGCGAGCTCGGGCGAGAGGATTCGCGTCGCGTAGGGCACCACCAGGATGGCGTTGCCCGCGACCACGATCGCCGGAGCGAAGCGGGCGACGTCGCCGAACGCGCGCAGCGTCAGGAACCAGCCGGCGCCGACGACGATCGGCGGCACGACCAGGACGAGGCTCCCGGACAGGGCCAGGAAGAGCCGGCCTCCGCCCCGGGTCGCCGAGGCCGCGAGCGCCAGGCCGGTGGACAGGAACAGCCCCAGTGCCGAGGCGAGGAGCGCGATGGAGAGGCTGCGCACGGCTGCGTCCTGGAACGCCGGGTCGAGGACAATGCGTCCGAGATCGGCCCGAAGCCCCGACCAGAGGATGGCCAGGAGCGGCGCCAGGAGGAACGCCACCGCGCACGCCGTAAGTCCGATGTCGAACAGCCGACCGGCGCGCGAGGGGCGGTCGAAGCGGCGCGAGGCGCGCGCCAGCCCGAAGCCGGCGTCGTCGGCGCTGCCCCAGCCGAGCGAGGGCAGGAGAATGAGGGCGACCAGCCCGACCTGGAGGACCGACAGCGCGACGGCCCGGGCCGGATCGAAGTCGTAGCGCAGCGACTGGTAGATCGCGACCTCCAGCGTGGTCGCTCCGGGGCCGCCGCCGAGCACCAGGACCAGCGTGAAGCTCGTGGCGCATAGCATGAACACCAGGCCGGCGGCCGGACCCAGCGTGCGTCGCAGCACGGGCAGCTCGACGATGCGGAATGTCGCCCAGCGCGACAGCGACATCTGCCCGGCGAGCTTCCAGCTTTCCGCCGGCACGCCAGACAGGCCGCCCAGCACCAGTCGCGCGACCAGCGGCATGTTGAAGAAGACGTGGGCGACGAGAATGCCCGGCAGACCGTAGATCGAGGGATGCGGCAGCCCGGCGAGCACCAGCGCCTCCGCCACCACCCCGTTGCGGCCGAACACGGTGACGATGCCGAGCGCGCCGACCAGCACGGGAAGCGCCTGCGGCAGGAAGAACAGGCGCAAGAGAAGCCCCCGCCCGGGGAACCGCAGGCGGTCGAGCGCCAGTGCCAGGGGCACGCCGAGGGCGACGGCCAGCAGCGTCGAAAGGAAGGCCTGCCACAACGTGAAGCCCACCACCCCGCGCAGGTACGGGTCGGCGAGGAGTGCGACGGGCGAGGCCATCGGAATGCCCGTCAGAACCGGCAGGAGCGCGAGGGGAAGAAGGCAGAACCCGAGCACCAGCCCGGCCGCCGCGACGCCCATCCGGCGCCGCAGCGCCGCATCCGCGCCGCTCACGGTCTCGATGGCCGCCATCGCGCTCAGCGGCCGAGGCCGCGCAGCCATTCCGCGGTCCATTCGGCGCGATGCGCCTCGACCTCCGCGGCCGGGATCTCCAGCGGCCGGGACGGCTGGACGAGATGGCCGAAGGCTTCGGGCAGCGGCTCGCCGGTGGGCGCGGCGGGCAGGGACCAGTTGCCCGTCGGGATGACCCGTTGGAACTCGGGCGTCAGCATGAAGGCGAGGAAGCGGCGCGCGAGTTCGGGATGGCGCGAGGTGCGCAGCATCCCGGCGAGTTCCACCTGGAGGTAGTGCCCCTCCGAGAAGGCCGCCGCCCGGTAGCGGTCGGTACCCTCCTCCATCTCGTGATAGGCCGGCGAGGTCGTGTAGGACAGGACGATCGGCACCTCGCCCTTGGTGAACAGGCCGTAGGCCTCGCTCCAGCCCGGCGTCACGGTCAGGATGCGACGCGAGAGTTCGGCCCACCGCTCTTCCGCTTCGTCGCCGAACACGGCCTTCATCCAGAGGAGCAGCCCGAGCCCCGGCGTCGAGGTGCGCGCGTCCTGGATCGCGATCTTCTGATCGGGATCGCCGCTCACGAGCTCGGCCAGGCTGGTGGGCGGGTTCGCGACGCTCTCAGCGTCGTAGACGAAGGCGAGATAGGAGTAGTCGAAGGGCACGAACATGTCGTCCGAGAAGCCCCCCGGAACCGTCAGCGCGGAAAGGTCGACGCCGGACGGCGCGAACAGGCCGGTCGCCTTGAGTTCGGGAACGAGCTCGGCGGTCAGCCCGAGCGCCACGTCGGCCTGCGTGCCGTCCCCTTCCAGCTTCAGCCGCGTGAGGATCGCGACCCCGTCGTCCAGCCCGACGAAGCGGAGGTCGCAGCCGCACACCGCCTCGAATGCCGCCTCGATGCGCGGACCGGGACCCCAGTCCGGCGTGAAGCTCTCGTAGGTGTAGACGGTGAGCACCGGCCGATCGGCGTCTTGCGCCGCGGCCGCCAGGGGGGAGGCGAGCGCGACGGCGGCGGCAAGCAGCACGAGGGCAGGGCGCATGGAACGAACTCCTCTTGCCGGAGTTCGGAGCGCCCGCGCCGGCGTGCCGGCGCGAGCTCCCCATCCCTCCGCCGGTACGAGCCGGATCAGGTTCTGCGGGTTGGCGCGCGGCCTCTCAGCCCGTCTGGGCACCCCGTGTGAGCCCCGGCACGTTGCCCCGGCCGCGCCCCGAGGGCAAGGGGGGCGGCAGCGGCGGCGCGCGCTCTCCCCAGGTGCGCGAGGATGGGCTATGCGCTCGTCCATGAGCCGCTTCACGATCCTCCTTGCCGGCCCGATCCTGGTCACGCCCCGCCTCCTCGAGGAGGTGCGAGGAAGCCGCACCATCGCCGCCGACGCGGGGCTCGCGCATGCCGCGCCGTTGGGGCTGGTTCCCGAGCTCTGGGTCGGCGACTTCGATTCCCATTCGCCGGCGGTCGCCGAAGGCGCGCCGCCGCGCCTCGAATATCCACGCGACAAGGACCGGACCGACGGCGAGATCGCGATCCAGGAGGCGTTCGCGCGGGGCGCGAGCTCGGTTCTCCTTGTGGGAGCCTTCGGCGGCCGCACCGACCACGTCTTCTCGCATCTCGTGGTGGCCTTGCGCGAAAGCGAGGCGGGCCGTCCCGTCACCCTGTTCGACGGTCGCGAATGGGGCTTCCCGCTCGCTCGCGGCCCGCAGAGCTTCGCAGCGGAGGCCGGCATGCAGTTTTCGGTCCTGAAGTTCTCCGACCTCGAGGCGTTGACCATCACCGGCGCGCGCTTCCCCCTGTATCGCGCCGACATCCCGTTCACCTCGATCCTCACCCAGAGCAACGAGGCGACGGGCGGCGAGATCGCGATCGATCTCGCCGAGGGCCGCGCGATGCTGCTCCTGCAGGCGGACCCCGAGCGTCGCTGACCGTCCGGCTCTGGTCCTGTCGCGGCCGATCGTCTAAGGTGCCGCCCGGCGGGTCCCATAGCTCAGCAGGATAGAGCACCAGATTCCTAATCTGGGGGTCATAGGTTCAAATCCTATTGGGATCACCAACACTTAGCTTACTCCTTCCCGTCGAGTTTTGCATCTCGTTTTGCAAAGTCCGCGTCCAAAACCGCTTCAAATTTTGCGATGGCGTTGTCAGCCATGGTGCTCGTTCGGGCGAGGTAGCGGTCCAAAATCTCCTGTGCGCGACGCAGAGAGTGTCCTGTCACAGCAACAATCTCACCGAGATTGCACCCGGCCTGGAAAAGCATGGTGACGGTCGTTCCGCGAATGTCGTGGAAATGCAGATCCGCGATTTCGGCCGCCTTGCACGTCTCTTCCCACTTCTCTGCGAAATAGCGTTTTTTGAACTGCCGGCCCGTCTTGGTCGTCAGGATCAGTGTTGATCTGCGCGGTAGATCGTCGAGCGTGGCCTTGAGAGCGGCCGTCGCCTTCACCGTCACAAACCGCCGCGTCTTCCCTTGGCGCAGACGGATATGCGTGCCGTCGTAGGCGTCCCACTTCAGAGCCAGAAGATCACCCTGCCTCTGACCGGTGTGGAGCGCCAGCACGAGCCCCAACTTCATCTCGGGCGTGGCCTTCGCCATGAACGCTTCGACGTGCTCGGGCAGCCAGATCATCTCGGAACGGTCGGACGAATAGGCGCGATCGAAGCCGTCCAGAACGTTCGCCTTTAGGTCTCCGTCCGTCGCCGCCCATGATAGAACGCGGGCCAGGATCGTGACGCGGTTGTCGGCCTCGCGCGGCTTCTCCTCCGAGAACTCATCGTGCCACTGCATCACGTCACGCCGGAAAGCTTTCGCCTCCAAGCCGACGAGCGGTGTGGTGCCGAACTTCCCCTCCCAAAACTTCAGGATGCGGCGGTACTCGCTCTTCGTGCTTTCGGCGAGCTTTCGCCACTTCCTGGTGTTCTCAAAGTCGCGGATAATGCCCGACAATGTACCTGCGGTGCGCTTTTCGACCTTGGCCTGCGCCGTCGTGATGGAGGCCAAGAACTCTGCAGTCCCTGGCTCTCCCTGAAGTCGCGCGCCGGTTGCGCGGTGGTAGTAGTAGACCGCGACCTTGCCGCCAGCGAGCTTAGCCGTAACCCTATTGATGCCTTTGAGCCTGGCGTGCATTCTCTTCTTTCCAGGCTTCGTAAACGGCTTCCGGGTCGTTCATGTTGATGGCTTTCGGCGCAGCATTGTCGCCACCCATCGCCCGCTCTAGCGCCGCCCTACTCCATCGTCTCGTCCCCGAGATCGAGGCGGGCGCCACACCTTTCCGTACCCATTTGTCGAAGGTGGACGTGCTGATGCCGAGAAGGTCGGCGGCTTCCTGGCGAGTGAGGATCAACGGGCTACCCATCGGCTTCGTCTCCCTTCTGGGAGAGGGCTCGGACGTACTCCACTGCGCCACTCTGCCATTCAGCGTGCGGTTCCTCGCTTACCCACGAGCCGTTCCTGCCATCGCCAGTCGCCCATATCCAATCAGGCGCAGGTTGACCGGACATGATCTCCTCCAGCGCCGCCTTTCGGATCTCGTCCTCTTGGCGGGGAAGGCGGGAGGCGCGATCGGCCATGATGGCTTGTTCAATCTGATGCTTCACGCCGTACCAAGCCCGCGTCTCGAACGGCATGCACTCGGTAGCCGCGTCACTCGCGAGCTTCCTCACGTCCTCGGGGATCATGGCTTGCCTTCCTGGCGAAGGGCGGCGCGGGCGCGACGGAAGTCGCCAGCCGTGACCTGTTGGGCCGCGATCCATGAACCGCGCGTCATCACCAGATCGTCGGGGGCGCGGGCTAGGTAATTGGCGAATGCACAGAACGGTGCCAACGCCTCCCGCAAGGTGGCGTTCTCGGCGGTCAGGGCTGCTATCTTGGCCTCGTAGGCTTTGAGGGCGGTGCGGCCCGCATCTGCCAGTTTCCGAAGAAGGGCCATATCCGGCACTTCGTCTCCCCAGGCGTCGTCAACTGCGCCGATGAAGCGGGTGAGAATGTCGGTGTGGTCCGCGCTCATGGCTTGCCATCCCAGCGGTAGGTGAAGAGCGGAGCGTCGGTCTCTTCGCCTTCATCGTTGACGACGGGCGCGCCCGCCAAGCACTCGGCGTGGACCATGCCCATCTCGGTTTCGTTCGCGCACAAGTCGCCCACAACGATCTCGGTGCCGCAGATTTCACAGATCGGCTTATCGTCAGCCACGGCTCGCCTCCTCTTGCTTCACGGATGGAGGGGCGAGAGGAAGCGGACGCCAATGAGTGAACTCGCCATCCAGGAACAACGGGCTATTGAACGTAGCGTCGATCCAGGTGTCTGGCTCGCTATGCCAATCGCTGTCGCAATACCGACCGGTCTCACCGCACTCGTGTTGTGACTTGCCCCAGTAGCAGTCGGCTTGGCGGCCGAAGTCCTCATGCCAAAGGTCGATCGTGGTGCCGTCTTTCGGCGCAGTTGCGATCGGTTGCCACGCCACCGGCTCCACCCCCTGGGCGTCCTCTCCCTCTGGTGCGGGTGAGGAGAGGGCGGCGCGAGCTAGGCGAAGCCAGCGGTTTCGCACAGCATTAGGAGCTTTCTCGAACGCCTCCGCAGTTCGAGCGTCTGCAACGCGACGTGGCGTAACTGGCGTCACATCTGCGCGCCATAGCCGCGCTGCTGCCGCCTCGATCTCCCGCATTGCCGCCCCTGTCGCATGGGCGGGGGAGGCGGCAACCATCTCGTGCCAAACGTTGACGACAACGGCGATCTCATCTTCGTTTGTCCAGTCAACGTTCAAAGCAGAGGCCACCATGGCCTTGCTCGGGTCGCGCGGCACCATGACGAGATCGCCGGCCGGGTTCGTGGGGGAAGTCGTCATCGGGCGTCTCCGCGAACGGGGCGCAAGCCGAACGGGCCCTGCTCGTAACGGGTGCCGGAGGCGGGCTTGCGGAAGGTGGATCGGGACTTCGGCTTGCCGCCGAGCTTCAGGTGCTTGACCTTCAAGCTGCGAACCGCAGCGCGCTGGCTGGCTTCGGCCGCGGTCTTCAGCTTGTGGCAGTCGCCGCAGAGGATCTGGAGATTGCTCTCGACGTTCTCGCCACCATCGGCCAACGGCGTGATGTGGTCGCAGGCGGTGGATTTCACCGTGGCCAGGTCGCGTTTGCAGGAGGGGCAGGCTTACCCATGCCGGGCTGCGATACGCAGCTTCACGTTGGTGCCCGGCATGCTGTCGTCGGTGCGGCCGCGCCATTCTCGGAGAGTGCGGGCCATCAGCGCGCCGCCGGGCGGATGTCCGCCTCGTCCACGCCGACCTCGGTTGCGATCAGCTTCACGGCCGCCGGCACGTTCAGCTTGCCGGTGATGACCGAGTAGGCCCGGTCTACGATCTTCTTCAAGTCGCCGAGATTGGAAGGCAGCTCGCCCTTCCAAGCATCCTTGGCTGCCGCCAGCGCCTCGCCGCGGTCCTTAGGCGGCTGGGTGCCGGCCGCGATCTCGAGCATCTTCGCTGCGCACTCGGTCAGCAGGCTCCGCAGGACTGGATCGTGGTTTGCCGAGGATTCGGTGCGGCTCGTCTCGCGCTCTCCGGCCTCGAGCTCCAGCGCAGCCTCGTGCTCGGCCGCCGACGCGTCGGGGTCAATCCCTTCCAACTGCTCTCGCGTCTCCGCCCGAGGCTCAGGACACGCGTCATCGTCATCGACGGGTGCTTCGTCCTTCGGACCCTCGATCGCTGCTGGCGAGCTTCCCTCAATCGCTTGCGCCTGCTCGTAGCCGAACCCCTCGGCTCGACTGACCTCGATAGGTTGCCGTCCGGTGATGCGATCGTGCAGGGAGGGGCGCCCGACGTCCCGCGCGCGCTCGGCTCGGACGTTCTCCGAGAGGTCGAGCATCTCGTCCGGCGTGTAGACGCCGAGCATGATCGCGGGTTCGTAGATGCGGCACCAGTCGCGCGTGCCGCGGTAGACGAGCATTCGGTCGAAGTTCTTCGGGGACCAGGGCGAGTTCGTGCCGGTCGTCTTCCACTCGGCCACTGAGCCGTCGAACATGCGGCGGTCGAGGAACCGGACGCCGGGCACGAGTTGGTCGAGGACCGCCTGATCGAACGGCCGATCGCTGAGGTAGATGCGCCGCGCGTCACCAGGGGCGCCGGTCAGGTGGTGAAAAAGCTTCAGCCCCAGCTTGGCATCCAGCACCGCCGAGACCAGCTTGCCCTCGTAGCAGAGCTTGCCGTGGACGATGGACACGCATTGCGCCACCGCGAAAGGGTCCATGCCCCAACGGACGGACTGGTTCACGACGAGGAAACAGTTCGCAACCACCTGCGACGGCGGCAACTCGACCATATCCTGGCCGACCTTCACCTTGCGGAGCGCGTCGGGGATCATGGACGTGGAAGCCATGACGTTGGCAATCCGCTGCATGTGCTCGAACTTGGCTGTGTCCAGCATCGGAACGGCATCGTCGGTCGGAGTGATCTCGCGGCGCTGGCGGTCGGGCTGACCGGCGTGCGGCGGGGTGGTAACGGTGGTGCTCATGCGGCCTCCGACATGTGCTCGGCGATGGAAATGAATTCGTCGGTCTGGGCCCTTGCCCACGGCTTCATGCCGATGCGGCGGGCGCCGTCGCCGAAGGGGCGGGCCCCAGGCCACTCGCCTTCGTCGAGGCAATGGCGAATCGTGCGGAGGCACCAACGCACCGCCCGCTCGCCGCGGTCGATGTCGTACTCGTCGACCTCGACGACGGTGGTGTCCGGCACGTCGTCGTTCAGGACGTAGACAAGCACGAAGGTGTCGAAGGGGATGCGGAGCCCGCGGCAGACCATCCGCGTCATCGCCGCCTGCAGGTAGTATCCCGCGTCGAAGAGCTGCTTGCCCAGGAAGTCCTCGGCGAAGCTGCTCGTCGTCTTCAGGTCGGCGAACATGCCGTCGAACGGCGGGATCGCGTCCGGCCGGGCTCGGAGCCATAGACCGGTCTCAGGGTCCTTCCAGGCCAGCGTGCGCTCGATACGGCCGTTCAGGATGCCAGCCTGCACCATCTTGTTCTGCGCTGCGTCAGCGCGAATGAGGCTGATGCGCTCGTCCTGCTCCGGCGTGATCGGAGTCCGTCCAGACTTCACGACAGCCTCGCGCCATTCCTGCGCAGCCTTGCCCTTGTAATCCTTGAACTCCTTCGGGCGAATGGCGAACGCGGCGTTGAAGTCCTCGTCCCCCAGCAGCTTGGCGTGCGCCGCCTTGCCAAAGTCTAGGGCGTCGGAGGGCTTGGGCTCGACGCGATCAGGATTTGCAGCCCACCGGCCCCAGAAGGCTTTCGGGCTGCCGCCATGGGTCGGGAGGAGCCACTTCATGGCGCTCTTCGAAATCGACGGTGCGTCGAACAGGTCCGTCTGCCCGTGATACGTCGACAGGGGAATGGCCCTGTAGACGCCCGGCTCGGTGATGGTCTTGCCGTCCCAGGTGCGCTCGGTGCTCATGCCGCCGCCTCCAGCTTGGCGGCGCGCGTGGCCTTGGCCCGCTCGGTACGCGTGATGATGTTGGCCTCGCGGGCAGCAGCCTTGCCGGTCTCCGCGGACCACCACGACTCGGCCTTCTGTAGGCAGTCGTCGCGCGACGTGCCCCAGAAGATCATGTTGAACGGCACCTCGCCGGGGTTCGGCTTGCTGGCGGTCGGCGCCGGCGTGTTGAAGATCTGCGCGAGCCACTGGCGACCGGCCCGGGCCGTCGGCGCGTGGTAGGCGACGAAACGGGTGCTCTCGATCACGACCGGCCTCCCTGCGCGATGGTGGCGACATAGGCGGCGATGACGGCGAACCAGGGCGCGAGATGCGCGCGGCGGGAGCCTGTGGCGGGCATGGCAGGAGCCTTTCGCTAGGAGACGAGCTTGTCGGTGAGGGAGCCGCCAGCGGCGAGGTGGCGATCGACGAGGGCCTGGACCTGCTCGCGCGTCATCTCGGTGTCGTCAGCGTTCATGAAGAGGTGCGGGGTGGCGAGCATGTCGCTCCAGTCCGGCGCGCACTCGGGGCAGAGCTCGACGTCAACCCCGGCGTGGTGCGGATCGTTCTCGTGGATCGGCTTGCCGCAGCCCTCGCAGCGCCAGATGGCTTCGCTGTCGGTCTGGCTCGTTTCGGAGCACATGGCAGTCTCCTGATGAGTGAGAGGGTCAGCGACCGCCGGCGGCCTTGTAGGCCGTCAGCATCACGATGAATTCGGTTTTGCGATCATCCTTGGCCTTCTGCGCCAAGGCGGCGTAGCGCCGGTCCCGGCGAGCAGGATCGGGGTCTCGGATGAAGTGGTCAAAGCCAGCACGGCAGGCGGCTTCCAGCGCGTCGGCGGGCTGCGCCGGCGGCCAGCGCCTGTCGGACTGGCGGGGCCGGGCAGGGCGCATGTCGGCGTCAGGATCGAACGAGGCCACGAGCGGGCGGCGGGCTTCAAGAATGCGGCCGGTCATTGCCTTGCACGCTCCCGGCCCATAGGCACCACCAACGGTGTAGGCCTGCTGGCGAGATCGAGACGCATCATCTCGTCCAGAGCGTCCTCGGCGATCCGCTCATGACGAAGGTGGTCCAGCGCCTTCCGAGCGACGACCACCATCTTCTGCAGCGCCACGATGCGCTTCTTATCGGACGCGCTCACGCCGCCACCGCCGCCGCAGGCTTCGCCCACAGCGCCTCGTCCTCGAGGTCGCGCCATGCCGCCGGCTCGCGCTTGGCTTCCTCCGCCTTCGCGGCCTGCTCCTCCCAGCCGGGCTCGAACTCATCGTCGAACGCGTCCTGGAGACAGTCCTTGATGCGCTGGAAGGCGGCGATGTTCTCGACGTCGACACCAGTGTTGCCGAGCCGCGCCAGCGTGTCCGCGAACTGCGTGATGAGGTCGCGAGCATAGGGCCGGATGACGTCGGCGCGGGAGGCGATGGCCGCATGATCCGCGCGCCAGTCCATCTTGCCGGCGACCGTTGCCGCCTCGCGGACAATGTTCTGAAGATCGCCGAAGGTGGCGAGGGGGTTCGTGTGCTCGCGCATCACAGCACCGCCTTTCCGAGCGCGGCGAGGCCGAGCAAGAGGCCGAGGGTCCAGGTGGCGAAGCAGGCGCGATCGGCGCGATTGGTCTGGGCGAGGAGGGCGATCATGACCGGCCCTCCGCCTTAGCGATGATGGCGTCGATGCGCTCGAACACGTGATCCTGTGCTTGAACGAAGAGCCGAGCCTCGCGCAGCATGGCGAGCAACTCAGGAGCAGCCGCGATCAGGCGGGCGTTCGCGACGATCTCGTCAGAGAAGCCAACGAGCGGCGAAAGCTCGAAGATCGGCGATGGGTGCATGGTCGAGACCCAGCCCCCAAGTTTTCGTCCGTTTGCAGACCAGTTGCCTTCAAGCTGCCAAGGCCCCGGCGTGTGCTTCGAGCCGCTCATCGCCCCTGCTCCATCGAAGCAGTGCGGACCGAGCGGAACGCCTCCTGGCCGAGGTCCGACTGTGCTTTCAGATGAGCGTCGAGCCCCGCCAGTAGATGGTATCCGGTGAACAGGCCGAGCGCCGTCAGAAGCGTCAGCGCGACCATGAACCGCGCAAGCCGAACGGCGTCGAGAGGGAGATCGGTAATGGGGTGGGGAATGCGCATCGCGGAAACTCCGGCTGGCGTTGACCGAACCCGCTCGGGTGGGAGCGGGAAGGGCCAGCGTCAGCTCTCGGAAGGATCGGCAACCGCCGAGAGGATGGCGTCCCGCAAGTCGAGGTACGCCGCCGACTCCGCCGCCGACCTCGCCGCCGACCACGCCGCCGACGACTCCGCCGCCGACTCCACCGCCGACCACGCCGCCGACTCCGCCGCCGACTCCGCCGCCGACCTCGCCGCCGACTCCACCGCCGACCACGCCGCCGACTCCGCCGCCGACCACGCCGCCGACTCCGCCGCCGACCTCGCCGCCGACGACTCCGCCGCCGACTCCGCCGCCGACCACGCCGCCGACCACATTTCGTCAGAGAGGTCTTCACCGGCTGCGGCTCGCTCGTGCAGATCCATCACCGCCTTGACCGCATCGGCAGCCGATCCCGCTGTGGCGTAGGAAAGGCGCAGGATGCCGAGGTGGACGCGGTGGAGTGTCCGCTGCCAGTCGATGTCGCCCTTCCGCGAGGCGATGGCCTCAGCCAACTGGACATGCCAGAGCATGTTGTCCGGCTGGGGTAGGCCCTCGAACATCCTGTCCTGGAGATGCGCCAGCCAGACGGGGTAGCCGTAGTAATCCGCGACGATCGTATGCTTATCGTCGAGGCCGCTGATCTCCCCAGCATTCTTGTCGGCGAAGATGTGGTGCAGGTGGCACCCGACAGAGCAGCCGCGGAAGGCGCCATCGTCATCGTCGCCGTAAGTGCCCTTGAGCAGCATGTCGGCCGCGAAATGGGCCTTGGCCTGCTCGACAAGTTCGGCGTGGCGGTTGGAGGTGGTGGCGGGCATCGGGCGCTCCATCGGGTCAGCAGTGCGCTGGGGATGAGAGCTAAGCTAGTTGGGATATTTCCCGTTGTAAAGGGACAAATCCCAATATGCGTTGCAATGTTGGGAAATTTCCCTCATACCGTTCGGCATGCCCGAGCCGAAATCCACAAAGCCTTTTGTAGAGCAGTCCTTCGCGCGACGTCGCGACATGTGGATGCGAAGCCTCCTAGAGGCGGACGCATCTGCCGTCCCCGCCGGCGCGAAGTGCGTGGGCTGCCGCCTGGCGCTCTACATGCATGCCGACAAGGAAAGCGCGTACCCGAGCCATGCGGAGCTTGGACGCGCGGTCGGGTTATCGGGTCGGATGGTGCAGACGCATATCGCCACACTGGAAGCCCAGCGATGGCTTGAGGTGAAGCACGTCCGCAATCGAGGGAACACCTATTTGCTGCGATACTGGTGGGCCGAATAACGGAAGCCTAGTTCCGTTAGATACCGGAAGCGGGCTTCCGATGAATAACACAAGCGAATAACACAAGAGGGTCTTCTCCCTACAGGTTATCGGCTCATGAGAGGGTGCACTACATGGGCACTACCAGCGCTTGGGCAGGGGTTTCCATAGCGAGACGACCAGACCTTTGACCTCGATGGTCGTCGCCTCGCCGCCATCCATGGGAATCGGCTTGTGCGCCGCGTTCGAGCTGCGCGGGACGAGCAAAAGCCCGTCTTCGCCCGCCTCGATCTCTTTCAGCGTGGTCTCGATGAGCTGTCCGTCAGCCATCGAGCGCTCGACGTGCACCACCATTCCGGGCCGAGGCGATAGGCGGGTCTGCATGAACGGCACGCAGACGACGTAGGTGCCTTCCAGCACCAGCTTGTTCATGGAGTCCCCACGGACCTCGAGCACGTACTGGCTCAAGTTCGGGAACAGATCGTTCTGAGGGACGGGGATGCGCGGGTGGTCATCGTCCTGGCTCTGAATGCTGACGTCTCGGAAGTTGCCAGCTTCAATGATGCCGACGATCGGCGTCAGTTCAACAATCGGTCCGCGAGCTCGTTCTGTTTTCGTTCCGCTATCCCCAGTTGTGAGCGCCTCTGTGGATAACCCCAGCACGGCCGCCAGCTTCCCGATCTTCTCATAACTCGGCTTGGCGCCCTTCCGCTTGAGGTCGCGAAGATATCCGTGGTTGAGGCCTGCCTCGCGAGAGGCTTCGGTCGGGCTCATGCCCAACTCCTCCAGCCGTGCGAAGATGCGGTCTGTAATCGGGTCGCTCATTTCTCCGTCGTCGCATAACGGAAAAATCCCGTCCAACGGGACGTATCCCTTGACTTCCGTCAGCATGTTGGGAAATATCCCAATACAGCCTGATAGGCCGAGGGTGCCATGACCAGCGACGAGATCCGAACCAACCTGCTCACGCGAGCAAGGACGTATGCCGAGAACGCGAAGACGAGCTTGTCCGCGATCAGCCTGGCGGCTGTGAACGACAGCAAGTTCCTGAAGCGCGTCGAGGTGGGCGAGGGGTTCAACATCAACACCTACCAGCGTGTCATCGACTGGATTGATGCGGCGGAGGCAGCGCGTCCTTGTGAGGCCGCATGACCTCCTCGGCTTTCGACCGCGACACCTTCGCCGAATGGATCGTCGCCCAAGGCGGCACGGTCCAGCCCGGCACGAACGAATGGGAAGTCCTGCGCTACCGGACGAGCTCCAACGAGACCGGCGTCGTCTACCGTAACAAGAAGGGCGAGCTGTCCTACACCGAGCGCAGCCGGGCCGACCTGGCCAAGTTCTTGGCCGACACGAACTTCGCGCCGGCCGAGCGCGTGAATAGGCTCAAGGCTGAGTGGACCGCCAAGACCCGCGCCATCCTTTTGGAGCGCGACGGTCCGGGCTGCGTGTTCTGCGGCCAGTTCCTCGACCGCGGCGAGCTGCGGCCGACCATCGAGCATTTCCATGCTCTGGCGAAAACCGGCAACAACCATCCCGACAACCTCGCTCTCGCCTGCGAAGGCTGCAATGGCGCGGTCGGCAACGATCCCGTCGTGAAGAAGATCGCCTTCCGAGATCACGTCCGGTCCCTCATCGCCGACGTCCCGCCCTGGCAGGTGGTCGACACCCGCGCGCTGGCGACCGCCAAGATCGGGGTGCCGGCATGATCTTCGCCACGCTCGCCTTCGCAGGCATCCTCGCCGTCGGCGTTTTCCTCGGCCGCTGGTTCGCCCATCACCATCCATCGGATGCCGTGGGCGCCGTGGTCGGCCTCGGCCTCATCGGCACATCCGTTCTCGCCCTGACGGGCTGATCCCCCTCCGCTCGCGGGTTCCCCCACTGCCCCGCGAGCGCCGGCGGGGAAGGCGATTCCTCCCTCGGTCTTCCCCGCCAACCGTCCAAGTCTTCGCAGCACCGCATCGCAGGCTTCGTCCATCGTCATCGGTTCGTCGGTGTCAGGGGCGGAGTTCATGACCGCAAAGATGTCGCAGGCGTCTCTCTCGGTCACGGAAAGCGGTCCCCCTCAATCTTTCACCGGGTCGTGATCCCATGAACGATCTTCGCAAGACCACAGGCCCTACGCGGCAGGCTCTCAAGGCTGCGGTGCGTCGGGCTCTCACTCTCGCCGGCGGTGGTGACAGCGTGCAGTACGCCACGCGCGTCAAAGCGCCCGCTCTCTCGCGCTACGCCTCAAGCCAGGAAGAGCACCAAGAGAACCACTGTCCGATCGACGTGGCGCTGGATCTCGACCTCGAAGCCGGGCAGCCGGTTATCACGACGCTGCTGGCGAAGGCGCAGGGCTATGAGCTCGTGCCAACGGAGCCTGCGATCTACACCGACGTGCCGTGGTGCGCGAAGCTCGGCGCGATCGCAAGACAGGATGGCGTCTTGCACGGGATGATCGGCGAGGCGCTGGCGGACGGCCAAATCAACGCCGCCGAGGCGAAGTGCATCGTCGACGAGATCGACCGGCACATGGACCAGCTTCGCAGCCTCCGAGCTCGGGTTGAGGCCGAAGGCGGGCAGGGCGGTAGCGTCGTGCCGGTGCGGATGACCGGGGAGGCGCGGTCGTGAGCGTTCTCCTCAACCCAACCAACGACCTCCAGTCCGTCGCACCGTTCGAGCACATCATCATGCCCGCCGTTCGTGTGCTGAAAGCGGCGAGCGAAGCCCGCACCGATCGCGAGGCGCAGGAGAGCATCGAAGGTGGCTCGGCCGAGCCGGCCGAAGTGCCAGGGGCGGCACACTGATGCCGCGACATCGCTGGACCGATGAAGACGACCATCAGATCCGTCGCAGGATCAATCTCGAGCAGACCTATGACGAGATCGGCGCGGCGCTCGGCGTGAGCCGGAATGCAGTTGCAGCTCGTGTTCAGCGCCTGGGGCTCGGAAGCCCCGAGCGAGCAGCCTTCCTCCGAAGCCGCCGCCTCAAAGGCAAGAAGCGCCCGAAAGACGTGATGCGGCGCGTGGCGAAGGCGTCCAAGGCTCGTGCGGAAGACCCTGCGCATCGCGCCCGCCTTCAGGAGATGGGTCAGCGTCACGCAGCCAACCCCAAGCGGATACGCGCTGTGGCCAAGGCTCTTGATCGCAAGCGCGGGGGGCCGATCCTGCCCGAGCTCGCAGAAGATTACAGGCTCGCGCGCCGGAAGCATCTGCCGGCCGCCGAGGCCTACGCCGCAACTCACCCCACCATTCAGACCTTCGGCAAAGGAGCCTGACCCATGGCCCGCAGTGCAGCCGCGAAGCAGGAACCGGCCGGGATAGGCCACAATGGAAACGATATGTCGTCTGCGGAGATGAAGGCCCTGAAGATGGACTACTTCCATCAGATCAGTGCCCAGCAGGCGCGGGTCGACGAGGAGCGCGAAGAGCTGCAGCGTATTCGCAAGCTTGCCAAGGCCGACAAGATCATCCTGTCGGACATCGACTTCATGATGCGATGCGCGAAGGTCGAAGACCCGAGAGTCATCCCCGACCGCATCAAGCGCGAGGCTGAGATCGCGTCATGGTTCGCGCTTCCGGTCCTGTTCCAGCCCGACATGTTCGGCGACTTCACGCGCGAGCCGGCAGAAGATGCTGCGCGCCGCGAGGGGCATGCCGCTGGCGTCTCAGGCTTCGGGTCCAATCCGCACGACGAGAACTCGGCATCTGGTCGCGCTTGGGCCGCTGCATGGGAGGCGGCACAGGCTGACCATCGCGCCAATCTCAAGTCCGCGATGGAAAAGAAGAACGCTGCGAAGGCCGAGCTGATCGAAGGGCCGGGCCGCGATGACGGCGCCGATCTAGACGAGGGCGAGGAATGATGGGGAAGCGGTCGTCCTTCGAACGGGTGGAGCGCGATTACTACCCAACCCCGCCGGAAGCGGTTGTCCCGCTGCTCCCGCACCTCGCGCACGGCACCATGTTTGCTGAGCCCTGCGCAGGCGACGGCGCGCTGGTCCGGCATCTCGAGGCTGCGGGCATGTCCTGCCTGTGGGCTTCAGACATCGCTCCGCAGGCGCCGGACATCGCCGCACGCGACGCCTACGACGGCCTGCACAGTGCGGCCGACAGCGCCGATTTCATCATTACGAACCCGCCGTGGGATCGCGCCACGCTCCATCGGATGATCGTCACGTTCAGCGACGAGCGGCCGACTTGGCTCCTGTTCGACGCGGACTGGATTCATACCCGGCAGGCGGCGCCGTATCTGCCGCGCCTTCGCAAGGTCGTCAGCGTCGGGCGCGTGAAGTGGATCTGGGGCTCACCCTTCACCGGCAAGGACAACTGCGCTTGGCACCTGTTCGACAAACCGGACGAGGCGGCGGTCGCTGTGCTTGTGGGGCGGGCTGCATGATCGTCTACGGCATCGACCCCGGCCAGAACTGCGGCGTCTGCATCTACGACACCGATCGCAGCTTATCGGCCATGGAGCCGATGCTGCTGAAGGCGCCGAAGAAGGCAGAGGACGGCAGGGAACTCGAAATTGAAGAGAAGTGCTGGGAGCTCGGGCGCCTTCTGGTGGCGCTGATGCGTCAGAAACGTCCACACCTCGTAGCGATCGAAGAGCCCATGAGAGCGATCCCGAAAAAGGGCAACGCGGCAGGGAGCTTCTCGTCCAACCAGATCGTGGGCGGAATCGCCATGATCTGCGGCCTCAAAGGAATCAAACTAATCACGATCCCCTCGGGGACTTGGCGTTCTCACTTCTACCCCGAGGGCTTCAAACCGCCCGTGAAGGTCATCCAGGAGAAGGGCGGCACCACCCGCACCGAGAACGACTGGAAGACCGCCGCGCGAGAGAAGTGCGCCGAGCTGCGGATCACCGTCACGAACCACGACATGGCCGAGGCGTGCGGAATCGCGTTCGCCGCGACCTTCGACCAGACCTTCAAATGGATGCAGCACAACATGGAGAAGGCCGCATGAGCGCCCTGCACGAACTCCTTGCGCGCGCCGAGCAGAACGAAGCCGCGCGCGCCGCTGAACTCGCAAACCTCGCGGCGTCGCGCGCGCTGTTGAAGAGTGCCGAGGACGAAGCCCGAAGCGACTACCGCAAGGCCCACGGCGTGGTGATCCGTATCCGCGGCGCAATCGAAGCCGTTGAGCGCCTGCCGGAAGCGGCGGAGATCCTCGGCAATGATCCGGCGCCAGCCACAGCGGATTCGGTGCTCGACGGGCTTGGCCTGCGCGCCGGACAGGAAGGCGAGCCGCCGCTGGTGGAGGTCGCCCCGGTCGCGCCGTTCACCCCGGCGCTCGACTATCGCGTTGAGCATCCGGTCGAGCCGCCCCGGCGCGAGCCCAACGTCCGTCCAATCGCGGCGACTTCGGCGATCAAGGCCATCATCTCGAGGCCCGTCCCCGTCGCTCGGGCTGTGCCCGAATCCTCCCGGCCCGCGCGCCCGAACGCGAAGAAGGTCCGCGCGCTCGCCGACGAGATCCTCGCCATGTTCCAGAAGGTGCGGCAGGGCAGATGCGCCTCGCTCGACACCGAGACGATCTACCGCGACACCGGCAAGTCGGCCAACGCGGTCAGCGTCGCGCCGACGGATCTCGCCGAACGCGGCCTGATTCGCCGGGTGAAGGCGGCTGAACGGGGACACATCACCATCCTGATGATGGGTGCGGCGGAGGCGGCCGAATGAATCAGCACTCCCCCATGCAGGATTTCGCCGGGTACGATGAACCCGCCGGCCCGTCGATCGAGAACGCCATCAACGTCGACCTCGAGCAGGCCGTCCTCGGCACGCTTCTGATGAACAACGAGACCCTAGGCGCCATGAGCTTCTTGGAGCCGGACGACTTCCACGAGAAGGTCCACCAGACGATCTACGCCCAGGCGAAGGCGATGATCGACAGCGGCCGCGTCGCCTCCGCGAAGTCGCTCCAGTCGTTCATTCCGCCCGACAGCATCGGCGGTATGTCCCCGAAGGAGTACCTGTTCCGGCTTCAGGTCGAAGCGGCCATGCCGATGTCGGCGGCCGGCAACGCGCGGCTCCTGCGCGACATGCGCGCCTGCCGGTTCGGATCCGCTTGCCTGGACGACGCCTGCAACGCCTTCCTGAACCGCGGCGCCGACAACCGGGTGTCCGAGATCGCCGACGAGGTGATCGACCACATGATGGCGTTGAAGGCGATGATGCCCCGCGGCGACAGCCGGGCCAACGCAGGCGTCTACGTCGACCGATTCCTCTCCCGCGTCTTCGAGGCCAAGATGTCGAGCGCGACCTACGTGCCGTTCCCGCTGCCCGAGTTCGAGGCGGTGGTGCAGTCCGGTGGATGGGAGCCCGGCAACCTCTACGGCCTCCTTGGAGCTTCGGGAGAGGGCAAGACGAGCCTTGTGCTGCAGATCATGCGCGCGGCAATGGATGCCGGCCACCCGACGCTCCTACTCTCCTACGACCAGCAGGGCGAGCAGGTAGTCATGCAGATGGCGAGTCAGGCGCGGTCGATCTCGATGCGCGCGATCTCGCAGTTCGATCCACAGTCCAGCCGTCCGACGCTCAACATGAACGAGCGCGATTGGCTGGCGGACGAGGTCGAGATCATTCGGCAGCTCCCCTGGTACGTCGAGCCGCTCCGGGACGAGAAGATCGGGCAGATAGCTAAGATCGCCGAACGCTTCGTGAAGAACTGGCGCAAGCGCCGCCGGCCGGACGGATCCGAGTGGGGCACGCCGCTCATCATCCTCGACCACAATCGCAAGGTGACGCCCGACGATCCGCGCGCCCACGAGGGCCGCATCGCCGGCGCCATCAACGGAGCAGGCAAGGCCATGGCCGGAGAGCTCGGCGCTGCCGTCCTGTTCCTGAACCAGCGCAACGGTGGCGGCGCCCGCCGTGACGTGCCCCGGCCGATCGCCGCGGACCTCTTCGGCGGGGAGCAGGCGCGCGAGGACTACGACGCGATCCTCTACCTCTACCGCGCCGAGCGCTGGATGAAGGAGAAGCTGAAGGTTGCCGGGTCCGCCTCGGAGGAAGACAAGATCAGGGCTCGCTTCCGGTTCGGCACGCGCGATCCCGAGGGGCTCGCCGAACTTGGTGCGCTGAAGGTCCGGTATGGCCAGGATGACGTCACCGAACTGCTGAAGTGGGAAGGGCGGTTCACCCGCTATGCCTCGGAGCGCCGTGCCGCGCCGGAGCTGTTCTGATGCAGTACGAGACCGGCAAGAGCTACGCCTGGTTCATCGCATTCGGGCGGGGCTACGCTGCCGTGTTCGCCTATCCCGGCAACAAGCGCACCCGCATGTTCTGCGAGGGCGGGAAGGTGGTCCAGTTCACCAGCGCCACCGACGCCATCGCGGCCGCGCAGATGCAGGTCCGCAAGGTCTGCGAGCCCGAGATGCGCAGCACGATCGCGGAAGAGGCGCAGCCCGCCGCTGACGTGCTCGACGTTGCCGGCTGGCAGGCGCGGAAGGTCGCGCAGCAGATCGAGGACCGGAAGGTGTTCCGCGGCCTCGGCAAGGGCTTTCTGACAGTTGAGACGAAGCGGAGGCGCGCGTGAGCCGTCAGCATCTACCCAACCGCCGCCCGGCCGAGAACGTAGACGTGCGCTTCCAGGGCATGGACGTCCAGGTCTCGTTCGGCTGGACCGACGACTGGCGGATCACGGAGGTCTTCGCCTCCACCCGCAAGGTCGGCACCGCGATCGACACGATGGTCCGGGACCAGTCCGTGCTTCTCTCGATTGCGCTCCAATACGGCGCCACGCCGAAGGTGCTCCTACGCTCGCTTACAATGACGGAGGAGGGCAACCCGGAGGGATTCGCTGGGCTTATCCTGCGCATGATTGTGGCCCGCGAGGCGGAGATCCGCGAGGTCGATGCCGCATGACCAACGCCAAGGGTCATCTCGACACGTTCCTGGATGGCCTCGGCGTTCGCCTGCTTCCCGTCTGGCGCCGACGCAAGGGGGCGCAGAGCCACGCCCGCGGCAAGCTGCGCGAGATCGCCAAGCACCATGGCTGGGACCACCTCGGCTTGGTCGTGCGCTTCATCATCGAGAGCGAGGGGAACAAGACCGCGCTATGGTCCGAGACGGCGGGGGCACTGTCCGACGTTCTTGCGCAGCGGCCGGACTGGCAGGACCGCCCCTCGGACGTCTTCGCTGCCATGGACACCATCGACCTCAACAAGATGCGCGAGCGCGCCGTGCGCCGCCGTCCCTGGCCGATCCGGCACACCATGCGGGCCTTCCTCTACGACGCGCTGGAGCAGCGCCTGGACACCGCGATCGACAAAGACCTGTTTGGAGAAGGCGCATGACCGACCTCACCATCGAAGCGGCCGAGCTCGCCGACATCGAGATCATCGCCCGCCACCGCTTCGTCGAGGCGGCCGAGACCATGGCCTATCTCCAGGTCCGCGGCACCCGCCCGTCGGACAAAAGCGGAGCATGGCCCGGTGTGGCCGACATCGTGGATGGGGACTACCTCGAGCGCTACCGACCATCGGCCGCCGCGATCTCGCGCGCTGAGGAGGTGATGCAAGATTGGCTGCTCGACTTCGTGCCGGATCAGGAGCAACGTGTCGTCATCTGCCGGTGGGCTGCAAGCCTCGCAGTGCCCCGGATGGTCGGCTCCTTCCGCTCGTTCTGCAAGAAAACGGGCCGAAATCGAACGACCGCAGATCGACGGGTAAATCTTGCATTCCAAAGCGTTGCCAGCGGGTTGCGAAAACTGTCTAAACCGTTGCGCGAGCCTGACTTCTCGCGGACTGGACCACTCCTGCCGGATTGGGGTACAGACTTCGATATGGTCGCGGAACGTGTGGCGGAGAGGCAGACAGCCTGGCACGCACCCGGAGCGATACCAACCAATCGACCGGATCTGCGAGACACGAGTTGGGCTGACGCTCAGGTCGCCCGTCGACGCGATCAGGAAGAGCGGCAACGTCGGGAGGCTGCCATGCGTCCCGCCGCTGTAATGGCGGCAGCAGGGAGTTCAGCCCGGTAGGGCATGGAGATCGAGGCGCCTGCGCGGATAGCGGTCCCGTCCAAGCGGGGTTGCTTTGACCCAAGCGGGCGCCTCGAAGCCATCAGGACGGCGGACGGACAAGGCTAAGGCCCGTGAGGTGAAGGCGGGGTGTGGGAGCCACGGGCTACGGTTCGCGGCCTCGACCACCGAAGCCAGATCCAAGCCGGGGTGGGAAGCGAGTGGTCCAGCCTCAAACTAACAGGGCGGAGGTCCGTGCGAGGTTTCTACGTCGCTAGCGGATAAGCCAAGGGCAAAGCAGGACGACGGTTCTGCGCCTCTCCCTGCCACCTAACAAGCAGCCCCGGTGGGCGCTTTGACAGCATCAGGACGTAGGCGGTCGCAGACGCCGAGGCAGGCCAAAGACTGCGCGAGTTGGGCCCGCCGAGTTGCATAAGCTGGGGCGGAATACCGCGTAGGCCTCGGCGCCGTCCAAGCGGCCGCGACTACGGTGCGTCCTGACCTATCGCATCAATGGCAGTGAGGGCTGCCGACCCGGTTGTCCATGTGGCAGCACTGGCCGGGAGGCGAGCTCTTCCGGCAGCCGCCACCGTGAGCTTGGGCGCCGCTGGTGAGCGCGAGGATGGCAGTCGCTGCCGACAAGATGATGGTTCGCATGGTGATCCCCCGATGCTCACAACGAGCATAGGAACTGGAACACGCGCGGATTGTGATTCGCCATAGGATTGTCGGAGTAGCCGTAAGCTGACCCCCGTCTAACCTGGTTGCGAGAGCGGCCTAAGCGCAGCGGCAGAACGCGCTTCCGCCAGCGCGGTAGGGTGGATCATCGACAAGTTGCCGAGTGCTGACCCAATGGACAGTGACAAGCGCTCGATTGCCAGAACATGGACGAGACGAAGCGCTGAGCGTCCGTTCTCAATGTCCTGAATGGCTCGTAGGGACATACCCAGGTAATTAGCGAGTTGGGTCTGCGTCAGGCCCAGGCGCTTGCGGAGTGCGATGAACTCTTCGACAGTCATTGATCGAAACCCTTCCGCAGCCTATCTTAGATGCTGCAACCGGGGGACCCGTAGGCCCCCCGGCCGCTTCTTACCTCAGGCTGATGATCAGGCTTCCTAGGGCGATGATCACTGCCAAGGCTTGAAGGATCAGGCTGGCTGTCTCGTAGGACATGGCCTTCTCCTTTGCAGTCAGGCGGAATTGCCTGACCCGTTCTTTATATGCACAAACTGCGTATGATGCAACGGAGAATATGCAATAAATGCGTATTATTCGGGCCCCGTCAGCTTCGGCTGGCGGGGCTCGTCGTTTGAGCTTCGGCGTCCGCATAGCGCCGTTGGCAGATGAGCGTAACCCGGACAGATCAGAAAGCAGTCGGACGCGGGGGCAGAGCCCGCCGGCTCCACCATTGCGGGGCCGACACAGGATCGACGCCTGCGGGAAGAGATGAACGCGCTCGGGCATGGCGCCACCCTCATCGGGCCGACCACGGAACTGTCAACGACAACGTTCCCGCTGAGGATCGTCGCATCGCGGCGTAACCCTCTTGGGCTCGCCCGGCGGCCTCGAAACAGAAGGCCGGGCACCGATTGCCTCGGGCGTTTGAAAAACAATCAAAGGAAATCAAACGATGGGACGCGGCGGAAAGCGCGCTGGCGCCGGCCGTCGAAAGGGCGCGCAGAACAAAGCAACAGCGCAGCGTGAGCGCGACGTTGCGAAGGGCGGCGACACCCCGCTCGACTACATGCTGAAGGTCATGCGCAACCCAAGGGCTGACGGCGAGCGCCGCGACCGGATGGCGGTGGCCGCCGCCCCCTACGTTCACCCCAAGCTCGCATCCATGCAGCACACCGGGCCGAAGGGCGGGCCGATCCAAACCGTCGACGTCGCCAAGCTCAAGGGCATGACGAACGAGGAGCTCGACCTTCTTGAACGTGCACTTGTCCAGATCGGAATTGTTGACGGCGATCCGGGCCGAGAGGGATGCGAGGAGGTCTGAGGACGATCGGCTTGCCGAGCGCCGTCGGCTGCTCGCATCCCATCAGGTCTTCACCACCAAGTTCTTCCTCGAGAAGGAGGGGCAACCGTTCTCGGTCGCCGCCTTCCACAGGGTCATTTTCTACACGCTCGACCGGGTGTTCACCGGCGAGATCAAGCGCCTGATCATCAACGTGCCGCCGGGCTACGGGAAGACCGAGCTGGCGGTGGTGAACTTTATCGCCCGCGGCTTCGCGATCAACCCGCGCGCCCGCTTCATCCACGCCAGCTACGCCCAGGCGCTTGCGCTCGACAACTCGTCCAAGGTGAAGGACGTGATCGGGCTGGAGGGGTACCAAGCGCACTGGCCGGTGCGGATGCGGGCCGACACGAACGCGAAAGGCCTGTGGCGGACTACCGAGGGCGGGCATCTTCGCGCGGCCGCCGCGGGTGAACCGATCACCGGATTCCGAGCTGGCATTCTAGCCGAACCGGGGTTCACTGGCGCTCTGGTCATCGACGATCCGCTGAAGCCGGACGACGCCTCATCGGACACGACACGGAAGTTCATCAACGCCCGGTGGGAGAATACCTTCAAGTCGCGCCTCGCGCACGAGGACGTGCCGGTCATCGTGATCATGCAACGGTTGCACGTCGACGACTTCGTGGCGCACCTTCTGGAGAACTCGGGCGAGCACTGGCATCTGCTGAGGCTGCCCGTCCTCATAGAGGGCCCAGGAGAGGCGCCGGCCGGTGATGTGACGCTGGTCCCGCACGGGCTGCCCGACGGCCCCCTGTGGGCTCAGAAGCACACGCTGGCGCAGATCGCCACGCTGCAGGCCGCGCCGCATGTCTATGCCGGCCAGTACGCGCAGGAACCGACCGTCGCGGGTGGCAACTTGTTTAAGCCAGGACTAATGCCGCGCTATGTGGACGTGCCGCGCCTGTTGTGGCGCGCCATCTACGTCGACACGGCGCAGAAGACCAAGGAGCGCAACGACTACACGGTGCTGGAGCACTGGGGCGCGGGAGCGGATGGGAAGGCCTATCTGCTCGACGTCGTGCGTGGCCGCTTCGAGGCGCCGGAACTGGAATCAACCGCAAAGACGCTGTGGGATCGATGCCGCGGATCGGAATGGCCGGTCGAACGCTTCGGGCACCTCCGCAAGATGGCGATCGAGGACAAGGTGTCGGGCACGGGCCTGATCCAGTCCCTAGCGCGCAAGTCGGTGCCGGTGATCGCCCTGCAGCGGGATCGAGACAAGTACACGCGAGCCCTCGACGTGGTGCCGAGCGCCGTCACGGGGCTGGTGGTGCTGCCTGAGAGCGCGCCGTGGCTGAAGGCCTTCGAAAGCGAACTGGCGGCATTCCCTGACGGCTCGTTCGACGATCAGGTGGATCCGTTTGTCGACGCCGTGTCCGAGATATGCGGCGCGCCGAGCTACACCCTCGCCAACCTGGGATGACACCATGGCCTGCAAACCCTGCGCCCAGCGCCGCGCCATGATCGTTGAGGCCCAGCGCAAAGGCGGGCTGAAGGGCGTGGTCAAGGTTCTGCCGGCCGTCGGGCGTCATCTCGTCGCCCATCCCACGAAGCGCGCGAAGTAAGGATCGGCGATGCGCGTTTGGGATACGCTCTCCAACCTCATCACCGGAATGGGGACGGCCAAGGCCAAGAGCTCGGCCACGGTCTACGCCTATGCCCCCATGGCACCAGGCGAACTGGAGGCGGCTTATCGTGGCTCCTGGCTTGCACGCAAGGTGATCGACATCCCGGCGATGGAGATGTGCCGCGCCTGGCGCCTATGGCAGGCCGAAGACGACCAGATCGAAGCCATTGAGGCCGAGGAACAGCGCCTCGGGCTGAAGGCGAAGACGCTGGAGGCGAAGACCAAGGCCCGTCTCTACGGCGGCGCGGCGATCGTGATCAGCGACGGCTCGACCGAACTTACGGAAGAGCTGCGGCCGGATCGTATTCAGAAGGGTGGCGTGCGCTTTCTGTCGGTGCTGACGTGCCGCGCGCTCACTGCCGGCGAGATGGAGACGGACCCGCTGTCGCAGTGGGTCGGCCAGCCGAAATTCTACCACATGCGCTCGGATGGGCGGGATATCCGGATCCACCCGTCGCGCCTAGTGCGCCACATCGGTGTTGGGCTGCCCGAGGATGGCTTGGGCGGCGCGACTTCGGGCTGGGGGGACAGCGTTCTCGAGCCCGTGCACAAGGCGCTGAAGGACGCCGAGAGCGCGGCCGCGAACATCGCTGAGATGACGCACGAGACGAAGGTCGACGTCGTCAAGGTGCCGAACCTAATGGCCCACGCCGCCGATCCCGACTATGAGGCCCGCTTCCTCCGCCGCACGCAGCTCGCGATGACGGCGAAGTCCGTGAACAACACCCTGCTGCTCGACAAGGAAGAGGAGTTCGAGCAGAAGACGATGGCATTCGGCACGCTGCCCGATGTCCTCGACCGCTTCCTGCAGATCGCGTCCGGCGCAGCCGACATCCCGGCGACCCGCCTCCTGGGTCAGTCCCCAGCCGGCATGAACGCCACCGGTGAATCCGACCTGCGCAACTTCTACGACCGCATCGCCGCGGGGCAAGAGCTGGAGCTTCGGCCTGCCATGGCGCTGCTCGACGAATGCCTGATCCGCTCCGCGCTCGGCTCCCGCCCGCCCGAGATCCACTACAAGTGGGCCCCGCTCTGGCAGATGGGAGAGAAGGACCGGGCCGAGGTCAACCTGAAGAACGCCCAGGCCTTCCAGATCGACGCGAACTCGGGCCTGTTCCCCGATAGCGCGTTGTCGAAGGGGCGCATCAACCAGTGCGTCGAGGCCGGCACCTATCCGGGGCTGGAGAACGCGCTGGACGAGGCGGAGGGCGAGGGCGACGCGATCGACTTCTCGGCAAAGGCGGGAGAGCCCGAGGTGCAGCCTGCACCGGTGGTGCGGATGCAGGCCGCGGCGAACGATGCCGAACCGCGTCCGCTCTACGTCCACCGCAAGGTGCTGAACGGCGCTGCGATCCGGGCATGGGCCAAGACGCAGGGCTTCACCTCGACGCTCGAAGCCTCCGACCTGCACGTCACCATCGCATTCAGCCGGCAGCCGCTGGACTGGATGAAGGTCGGCGAAAGCTGGGAGGAAGAAATCAAGATCGCCGCCGGCGGGCCCCGTGTCATGGAGCAGTTCGGCGAGGCGACGGTGCTGCTGATCCCGAGCCGGTCGCTTCAGTGGCGGCACGAGGAGATCAAGGCGGCTGGCGCTTCGTGGGATCACGAGGAGTACCAGCCGCACATCACGATCAGCTACGGCGGTGCACCTGCGGACCTGTCTGCGGTCGAGCCGTATCAAGGCGAGATCGTGCTGGGGCCCGAGGTGTTCGAGCCGCTCGATCTCGACTGGAAGGCGAAGGTGACCGAGGCATGACTATCTACGAGGGCGCCTGGAAGCCACTGCGATTTCTCCCACTCATCGAGCGGCGTCTGGTTGAGGTGAGAAATTCAGTGACGGGCGCCATAGAGACCGGATGGATCCAGTATCGGATCCGCCGGTTCGGCTGGTGATGCGCTACGAACTCGCCCGCCTCGCACCATCCCGCCGGGCGCGCACCGTCCTCCCGCCCATCTCGGCCAGCCGTGGCGCCGAGACCGACTACACCAATGCCCTGCGCGCCATGCTGCGGGGCTTGGCCGACGAGGTGCAAGCCACGATCCTGCCGGAAGTCGAGGCCGAAATGGCTCGGCAGAGGATGCTGACACAGGACGCGGTGCGGATGGGGATGTTCGATCGGCTCCTGGATGTCGCGCTTGGCCTCGCCTTGGTCGCGGAAAGGACGGTGACGCGCATTCTCGGTCTGGAGGTCGATCGGCACACCGAGCGCTGGAAAGCCTCTGTGCGGTCAACCTTGGGCATCGACATCGCCACGGTCGTCCGCAACGAGGACTTGGGCGACTACCTGGAGACCGTTACGGACCGGAACGTCGGCTTGATCCGCAAGCTGGCGCGCGACACGAGCGAGAACGTCCGACAGGCTGTGCTGAACGCCATCCTGCAGGGGCGCACGGCCAAGCAGCTGCGCGGCGACCTGACGGATCAGTTCGGCATTTCGCAGCGCCGGGCTAAAGTCATCGCGCGGGACCAGATCGCGAAGGTGACGAGCGACCTTAACCAGCGCCGGCACACGCAGGCTGGGATCACCCACTACGTCTGGTCGACGAGCCATGACGAGCGAGTGAGGGCCCGGCATAGGGCGCTCGACGGCAACGAATACGAATACGGAAAGCCGACGGGTGCGGAGCAGGGGCTTCCGCCAGGTCAGCCGATCCAATGCCGGTGCGTCGGGCGCGCGATAGTGATTTTCGACGGGGAGAGGTTCTGATGCGCGCAGGCCGGTCGTTCTGCCCTGGCTTCATGGGCCGACTCAAGCGCGTGGCGCGCACCGCTACCACCCCTGAACTTCGGGCTCGCTGGACGCGCGTTCTGGTGCATGAGTGCTGCTATCCCGGCAGCCTGACACATGCGGATCTTCGCGCCATCCAGAAGGCGGGCAGGCTGCAGGATGTGGAGAACGTTTTGCACCGCAGCCGAGTGCAGCAGTTGGAACGCCTGATGCAGATGGGGCTGCCGTACTAGCCGCCGCTCTTCTTCAGGAACATTTCCAGCGCCGTCTTCAATCCTGGCGGCGTAGGCACGTGCTGCACATCGGCGAACCGATCCACCTCGGCACGCAGCGCAGCCGGCGCACACCATTCGAACATCGCGTGATGGTGCCCCTTGGCGCCTTCCTCGATGAGCCGCAGCCGCAGGTCGATGTCATGCAGCCGCAGCTTCACGTCCTGCGTCGCCTTCAGGTTCGCGCGCAGTAGCGCTTCGATTTCGTCGAGCTGGGATCCGGCCATCGGCGAGGAACATACACCAGACGAGGGCTTCGGCCATGCAATTCATCGACACCACGGTGCTCGACAGCACGCGGCTGACCGGTGACGGCTATCTCGTGGCTGAGGCGCGCTGTGTGCGGACCGGCATCCAGGTCTACACCGGTGCGGAGGTTGGCAAGCCCGAGCTCGCCACGGTGCGCGTCTACAGGCCCGAGGCCGAGGTGTTCTCCAGCGACAGCCTCGCCTCGTTCAGCCACATCCCGATCACCGACGATCATCCCCGCGAAGCCGTCACCGCAGCGAACTGGCGCGATCTGGCGAAGGGCGAGACGTCCGGCGAGGTGCTGCGCGACGGCCACCGCCTGCGCATCCCGCTGATCGTCAAGGACGCGGCCACCATCCGGAAGGTGCAGGACGGCAAGCGCGAGCTCTCCGCCGGCTACACCTGCGACCTCGCCTTCGAAACGGGCACCACGCCCGCAGGCGAGGCCTACGACGCGGTCCAGAGGAACATCAGAGCCAATCACCTCGCCATCGTCTCACGCGGACGGGCGGGCTCGGAATGCCGCATCGGCGATGAGGCCGGCGGTTCATGGGGCGTCGCCCCGATCAACGACGAAGCACCCAAGGAGGGCCGCATGGCCGATACCCGCAAGGTGATGGTCGACGGGCTGCAGGTCGAGACGACCGACGCGGGCGCCGCCGCCATCGAGAAGCTGACCAAGGATCGTGACGTCGCGCAGACCGCGCTGCTCACGGCCGAGGCCGACCACGTCAAGGCCATTGCGGCCAAGGACGCCGAGATCGCCAAGGCCCACGCCGAGCGCGACGACGCCAAGGGCAAGATCCTGTCCGACGCCGATCTCGACAAGCGCGTCCAGGCGCGGGCCGACCTGATTACGGTCGCCGCGACGATCGCCAAAGATGTGAAAACCGCCGGGCTGTCCGACGCCGCGATCCGCAAGGCCGTCGTGATCGCCAAGCTCGGCGACGCGGCCGTGGCCGGCAAGGCCGACGCCTACATCGACGCGCGCTTCGACATCCTCGCCGAAGCGGCCGGTCAGCAGCAGGACGGCCTGCGCAACGCCATCATCGGCGACGGACGCGCCCCGGCGCCCACGCTCACGACCGACGCTGCCTACGAGCAGATGAAGGAGCGTGATCGCAACGCCTGGAACCCGAACGCGAAGAAGGAGGCCTGATCCATGGTCGCTCCCGTCGTTTCCTACACCCGCGAGCCCACCGCCAAGGGCTATCCCGGCATGGTCGCCACGACCGAGCCGCACTGGATCACGTCGATGATCGGCGAAGTCGGCACTGGCGATATCCCGTTCGGCTCTGCCGTCGTCTACGGCGCTACCGACGACACGGTGAAGAAGCCGACCGCAGGCGGCAAGTTCGCAGGCATCGCGGTTGCCGACCGCACGGTGCTCTTCGCGCAGGGACTCGTGTTCCGGCAGTACGACCAGTTCGGCTGCATGCGCAACGGCACGATCTTCGTCACCGCGCTCGCCAACGTCGTCCAGGGCGACCCGGTCTACATGACCCCGACCGGCGGCCTGACCAACGCCTCGTCCGGCAACACCATCCTTGCCGACGCCGAATGGATGGACACCGCGGCGGCCAATGCCCCGGCGCGCATCCGCCTCAACGTCACCAAGTAAGGGGAGGGCCACATGCTCACCATGGACGCGCCTACCCTGGCGCTGAACTTCATGCGCACCGCGCAGTCGTACATCGAGCCGGGCATCTACGCCCGCCAGTACCCGGACTTCCAGTACCGGGAGCTGGTGCCCCTCGACAACTCGGCCCCCGAGTGGATCACCCAGATCGAGTATTTCTCGATGGGCGACGACATCGGCGAGGCTCGCGAGTTCGCCCCCGAGGGTGACGATGTTCCGTTCGTCGACTTCCAGCTCGACAAGGGCGACGGCAAGGTGACGATGGCCTCGATCGGCTATCGCTACAACCTGCAGGAGCTCGCGCACGCTCAGGTCTACGGCATCCGCCTGACCGACGACCGTGCCGACGCTGCGCGCCGCGCCTACGAGCGCTACGTGGACAACACCGCCTTCCTCGGCCGCGCCAAGCTCGGCAAGACCGGGCTGGTGAACTCGGGCAACGTCACGGCGGTAGCTGCGGCCAACGGTGCCGCCGGCACGTCCACCTGGGCGACCAAGACAGCCGACGAGATCCTTCGCGACGTCAACGCGGCGCTCTCGGCGATCTTCCTCGGGACCAACGGCATCGAGCAGGCCGACACGATCCTGCTTCCGCAGGCGCAGTACGAGCTGCTCGCCACGCGGCGCCTCGACCCGACCATGACGACGACGATCATGGAGCATATCCAGCGCGTCAACGTCTACACGCTGCGCACCGGGCGTCCGCTGACGATCCGCGCCGTGTTCGGCCTCGAGACGGCGGGCGCCGGCGGCTCGGCCCGCATGGCCATCTACCGCCGCGATCCGTCGGTGGTGAAGCTGCATGTTCCCATGCCGCTGCGCTGGCTCCAGGCCGAGTCTCGCCTGCTGAAGGTCGAGATCCCCGGCATCTTCCGCCTCGGCGGTGTCGAGGTCCGTCGCCCCGGTGCGATGCGCTACGTGGATGGGATCTGAGCCATGACCGACATCACCAACAACTCGGGCGGGCCGATCGGCCTCCCCAACGGCCAGGTGATCCAGCCGAAGGCCACGGTTGATGTGCAGGATTGGGATGACCAGTCCGGGCACGTGGTCGTCAAGGCGTGGCTCAAGGCCAAGGTGCTGACGACCGGGAAGCCGGCAGAGCCCGAGCAGACGGGCGACGGCCGAGACGAGAACGGCGACACGCCCGAGATGGCCGAGATGCGCAAGCGCTTCGACGCATCCTACGCGCAGGCAGCCGGCGAGATCGAGCGTCTGAACGGCGAGCTTGCCGCGCGCGACGCCACGATCATGGAGCTGCAGGCGTCGCAGGCGTCGCAGGCATCGGCTGGTCCGGCTGCCGGCGGCGAAGGCGAGCAGGATCCGCCCAAGCCCACCTTCTCCGTGAAGGACAAGGGCCGCGGATGGTTCGCCATCGTCGACGCCGACGGCAACGAGGTGACCAAGTCGCTGCGTGACGACGCCGTGGAAGGCTTCGACGCCAAGTCCGACGAGGACAAGGCCGCCTTCGTCGACGCCAACAAGGCGGACTGACCAATGTCGGCCGCCAACGTCACGAACAGCCACACGGACACGCTCACGCTTCCGAACGGCCAGGCGATCAAGCCGAAGACGACCGTGCGCGTCGCCGATTGGGACAGCATGGCCGGTCATCCGGCGGTCAAGGCATGGGTGGCCGCCAAGGCGCTCGTCATCGACACGAAGTCCGCCCCCGTTCCGCAGGAAGGCCAGCCGATGACGGCGGCCGACCTGCTGGCGGCGGACGACATGCCCTGGCCGGCTTTCCGCGCGGAAGCGCGCCGGATTCTCGGCTCGGAGGCGCCCGACCGCAAGGACGAGATCGTCGCCGCACTCAAGGCCAAGACGGAAGCCTGAACCATGGCCTACAGCGTCCCGACCTACGACCAGTTCATCGCGCGCTATCCCGTCTTCCAGCCTGCGTCAGAGGCGCTGGTCCGCTCGGTGCTTGCGGAAGCTGCGCAGACGGTTGGGGCACCCGGCGAAACACGGTGGCTGGAGCGCGACTATGCCCCAGCCATTCGTCTCCTGACGGCGCACAACCTCATCGTCGAGGGCGTGCTGTCGGGTGGCAGCGGGTCTGCGGATGGCACCTACGCCGGTCCTATCACGAAGGAGCGCGTCGGCGACGTCGAGGTCACCTATGGCGGTTCGTCGTCTTCATCCGATGACGGGGTGTCGAACTCGGCCAACCCGCTCGCCTCGACCTCCTACGGCCGCCAGTACCTCGCTCTGATGCGGGCGAACTTCGGCGGGCCGCTGGTGGCCTGATGTTCAAGGGCGAGGTCATCCGGCATCGCCGCATCGACGTCTCGGACCTCGCCATCAAGCTGAAGGGCCCGACGAAGGTCAAGGTCGGCTTCCCGTCCGGCAAGGCGGGCGCCGACATTGTGCAGCGCGCTGTCTGGAACGAGTTCGGCACCCGCGGGGGCGCATCCGGCGGCGGCTGGGGCGGGCCCGTTCCCGAGCGCCCATTCATGCGCAACGCGATGCGGTCGAACCGCGGCAAGTATCAGCGGGCGATGGCAGCCGGCGCCCGTGAGGTGCTTCGGTCCTCAACCAGCTTGCGCAGCATTCTCCCGCGGCTCGGCGCGCTCGCGCAGGGCGACATCCAGGCCGAGATCACAGCACTCCGTTCGCCGCCGAACAGCCCGGTGACGATCGCCCTCAAGGGCTCGTCCAACCCGCTGATCGACACGGGCGAGATGCGGCAGCGCGTGACTTGGCAGGTGGAGGACGACTGATGCTGAACGTCCAGCGTGCCATCAACAACGTGACCGGCGGGACTGTGTCTCTTGTCCGCGAGAAAGGTTCGTGGGCGCGAGGGAAGTGGGTTTCCGTACCATCCGCCCCGCAACCCATCCGCGCCTCTGTGCAGCCTGTCTCGGGCCGGGAATACCAGAATTTGCCGGAAGGCATCCGCAACGAAGCGCAGGCCGTCATCTACTCGCCCGTCGCGCTGCGGTCCGATGACACGATCGTGGACGGCGAGACGCGCTACCGGATCCTGTCGATCGACGACTGGCTCGCGCGAGGCGGCTACTGCAAGGCGGTGCTCGGCGCATTGAAAGCCACGGCATGACCGAGGACGACGTCGCCGATCGCCTCTGGCAGTGGCTGACCGAGCTGCTGGACACCACCGTCATTCACGCATTCCAGGGGGCACAGGCTCCTGCCGAACCGTACATCGTCCTGAACCTGACGCTCGCCGGTTCGGTCCGGGCCAACCAGGCGGACTGGGAGTTCACCAGCACGGGAACGGGTGCCGACGAGGTCTGGAGACAGGCCCCGGTGCTCGAATGGTTCTGGCGTTTCTCGCTGAACTGCTACGGCGCCGGCGGAGCGACCATCCTCCGTCAGCTTCGATCGGCGCAGCATGTGCCGACGGTCCTCGCATCGCTCGCGCCGCTGTCCTTGTTCGAGGTCTCGGACGTCCGGAACGTGCCTGAGCTCGTCAACGAAGAGTACGTGCCGCGCGCCCAGGTCGACATCGAGCTTCGCGGCATCCTGCGGGACGGCTTCGTGGTCGACGTGGTCGACACCACCGAACCGATCGACCCGATCGCCCTCTGATCACCACCACCGGTAGCCCGTCGAGGGCGTTAAGAAAGGACGTCCCATGACGGTGCCTATCAGCCGCTTTGTGAACGTCAACGTCAGCCGCTCCGACCGCTTTGCGACGGTCGAAGGGTTCGGCGTTGCGCTCCTCTTCCAGTCGAAGGCCGTGACGGGCCAGCTCGACGCCACCCACCGGACGAAGGTCTATGGGTCCATGGACGAGGTCGCGGTCGACTTCGTCGGCACGGACGCCTTCTACAAGGCCGCCGAGCAAGCGTTCTCGCAACGCCCGTCGCCGACCCAGGTCAAGGCCGGCTTCGTCTCCCTGACGGCCTACACGGCGGCGAGCGGCGATCTGGCGAAGAAGGCCGCGTTCAAGCTCGAACTCGACGCGATCGAGGATGCCGACGGCGGCTGGTACTGGTCCGACGTCGAGGCCCCGCTGCGTGACACCGCCGCAGCGCAGGCGCTGATCGAATGGACGCAGGCGCGGCGCAAGTTCGCATCCATCACGTCCAACGACGTGAAGCTCGAGGACGGCACCGACACCACGAACATCGCGGCCCGGAACAAGCTTTCGAGTTTCGACCGCACGCGCATTTTCTATCACACCGACCCCGAGCAGTATCCGGGCTTCGCCAACGCGGCCAAGCTCGGCACCTTCAACTTCGACCAGGAGGGCGCCGGTTACACCGCCAAGTTCAAGGCGGTGGAAGGGCTGGCGCCGATCGACAAGCGGTCGTCGGTCGTCCAAGCGATCACTGGCTTCGTTCCGGCACTCGGCCGTGACCCGGCGGCGGGGCATCTGGCGGACACCTACGTCGACACGAAGGGCGTCGCGCTGGTCGTCGAAGGCGGCACGCTGGACAAGGACGTCTTCATCGACGAGACGCACGCCACCGACTGGCTGGCGGCCCGGATGGAGGAGGAGACGTTCAACGCGCTCCTTGCCAACAAGCGGGTGCCGATGGACAACCCGCGCGGCATGGCGATCCTCGCCGCGGCCGCCGAGGCGGTCATGGTCCGAGCCGATCGCGCCGGCATCGTCGCGCGCTACACCGACGACAACGGCGAGATCCAACCGGCCTTCACCGTTACGCCCGGCGACGTCACCACGATCTCGGCCGCCCAGCGCAAGCAGCGCATCGCGCCCGCCACGCAGGTCACCTTCCGCTACGCGGGGGCTGTGCACTATGCTACGGTTAACATAACGGTCGAGTTTTGACCGAGCCTTTCGGGCGACGGTTGATCGCCTGCTGGCTCCTCGTCGCCCAACGGCAGTTGCCCGGCTCATAGTTGCCATCGTTGTCGATGCGGTCGATCGAATGACGGGGCGAGGGGCGAGGCCCCATGTCGGCGAAGAAAGCATCGAAGCTTTCCCGCCACCGCTCGCAAACGGAGATACCCCGAGCGCCATAGTAGGCGTATTCGCGGCTTTTCGCATCGTAGCAACGCTGCCGCATGCTGCACCACGCATACCACTCGGGCGTCTTCGTTCGGCGATGGGTGGACCGTCGCTCACTGTTCGCTTCTGCGCGTAAGCAACCGCAGCTTTGCACGAAGCCTCGCTGGAGCGCGGCGAGGTCGGCTTCAGTTGTGCCGCCGCAATCGCACTGACACAGCCAGCGAGAGCGGGAGCGCACTCGACCGGCATATGAGGTCGCGACGAGACGCCCATATCGGGCGCCCGCGATGTTCTTGAAATGCCAGTGTGCTGGCGTAGGAATGGCATCAGCCATAGCGATCGCTCCTTGATCGTGTGGTCAGGGCCGCACGGGAGTACCAGTCCCGTTTGCGGCCCGTTTTTATAGCACAATCAACAACTAGACACACCAAGGAGTGAGCACGCATGGGTGTCTCGAGCCTTCAGACCTCCTATTCGTTCGCCAACGTCGCGGCGACGCTCAACGGCCGTGAGGTGATCGGCCTCTGGGATGGCGACGACAGCATCACGGTCGAGCCGGGCGCCGATGTCGGCACCGGTCTCGTCGGCGCGGATGGATCCACGATCTTCAGCCAGGCCGTCAACAACTCGGCCCGCATCACCCTGCGCGTCCAGCATCGCTCGCCGATCCACAACCAATTGCACCGCCTCCTGCTGGCGCAGCAGAACGGCGACATGACGGGTGTGCCCTTCACCGTCCGCGACAGCGACAGCAACGAGGGCGGCGCCTGCGACAAGGCTCACATCGTTCAGCAGCCCGGCTCGCAGAACGGCGTCAACGCCGCGGTCCGCACGTGGGTGCTCTGGACCGGCAACTACCAAGCCCGGCTTCCGAAGGAGTGATGTGAATGGCTGAGAAGAAGATCGGCGGTCGCACGTTCCAGGTGAAGCAGCCGCTGGCGACCGATGCGCTCAAGCTGCAGTTTCGCGTCATGGGCATCCTGGCGAAGTCGTCGACCGACCTCGCGAAGGTGCTCGGCGCAGTGCAGGCAGCGCAATCCGCCGATGGCGATGCGCGCGCGGCGGCCAACGCCAACGCGGTCACGGCCGTGCTCGGCATCCTCGGCAGCTTGTCGCCCGACGAGGGCACGGCGTTTATCTCCGACCTCGTGTCCATGGCGGAGGTGAAGGGCGACAACGGCCGCTTCGAGCAGGCGGACCTCGACGTCGAGTTCTCGTCCGATCCTTCCGGCCTCTATCAGCTCGTCGGGTTCGTCCTGCGCGAGGTGCTCGGCCCTTTTATCTCCGGGCTCGTGGGGAGTATGGGGGACGCCAAGACGGCAAAAGCCTGACGGCGACCGAGGTCCAGCGGATCGCGCCGAATCTCGCCACGGAAATGATGCTGTGGCGGCCGGTTCTGGCCGAGCCGCCGATTTACACCCTGGCCGACCTTCGCCAGTGGGTGACCATCGCCGACGTCATGGACGCCAACGAGGCGCTCGACCTGAAGGCGGCCATGGCGGACCGCGTGAGGCGGGACTGAGGGCGCAACCGTCAACGGATGACGGTGAGGGGCTTCGCTGATGCATGCGTGTCAGGTTTTCAACAGGCTATGCCATTTCGTGATGTGGCCTTCGCCTGGATTCGACGTTTCAGCCGCCATAGCTTAGTGCTTGTTTGATTGGTTAGAGTGGCAGTCTCGCTGGCGTACTGCGGAGAACGTCGATGCTGCATTTCATGAAGGAAGCTTTCGAGACAGCAGATGCGCTGTCCGTTCGCCACCCCTTGCCTTCAGCCAACGTCACCTCACGCGCCTTTCTCAGCAATCTCAAGGACCACGTGAGTAGCGAAGAGCGTAAGGGCCGCGAAATGCTGGCTCGCGCGCGCCAGCAGGCGGTGGATATGCGATCTGCAGCTCAACAGCTCATGTCCACCGAAGGATCGCTCGAATGGATTTGGCGTGCGCGTCAGCGCTTCGTTGTCCTGAACCAGCAGTTGGAGGGTGATATTCGCGTCATCGACATGCAGATGCGCGAATTCCTGCATCGCTTCGACGCACAAGCACGCGAGATCGGACGCCTGAATTCCGGTTTAGGACGCGCGATCAGGAAGCTGAATCGTCGGTACTATGCGGCTATCGGGATGTTCCGGACGGGGCAGATTGAACTGCTGCTGGAAGGAAAGCGTCTACAGGCCGATCTGGAGGTTCGTCTGCGGTCGGATGGTTGGGAGGGCGAATCCTACGTCTTCACACACCGCGATCGGCGATTGACGGACGAGCGACAGTCACGCATCCGAAGCCGCATCGGCCAGCCTTCGCAGGAAGCGATCGCATGGGCAAAAGCTTCTGCAGATCGGCTGAAGCTCAACAGGTGAGACGTACTGTCGATATCTCATTCGTAGAGGATGCTGCTGTCACAGACGCCTTGGACGGGGCATTGTTCGAATGGCAGGAGCCAGGGGTTAGGGCTTGGGAGGCGATCACCTGGGCCATCCTAGACAACCCGGAAGTGGGCATGCCAGTGACCGAATCCGGGAATCTGCGACTCGTGGAGTATCCCGGATCGGTTGACGATAATGAGCCGACCGTTTTCCTCCTGTACGAACGAACTGCGATCAACCGCATAACGCTCGTGGACGTGAAATTCACACAGTCCAAATATCAACAGGCGGGCAAAGCCTGAGGCATCGCAGAGCCGGCGGCATCCACCGCCGGCTTTTTGATGCCTTGCCGTGAGTGGGGGTGGTCACCCTGGAACGACGCACTCCGCATAGCCGATCTCGGTCATTCGATCAGGCGTGACGTTGGCAGCGTCCCACACGCGAATGAAGATGCGGCGCATCTCCGGCGTGCCTTCGACAAACTCAAGCGACCCGCATGCGGCTTTCGCTAAGCCGTCGCGGTTCTGCCCGTTGTTCTGAACGAACAGCCAGAGAGACCCAGGCTGGCCCCAGCTTATGTCGCGGATCTGAGGAACCGACGACGGCAGTTTGGTTAGGACCGCCTCTTCCCATGCGCCAGCCATAGCCGGCGTTGCGGATGCGATTAGCACTGCGCCAAGCAGCCAAGATTTCATGCTCATGTTCTCTCCGAGGTTCGCATCGTGATTGTCGACGAACTGATCGCCGTCCTAGGATTCGATCTTAGGGGCAAGGGCGACCTCGACCAATTCAACAAGGGTCTGGAGAACGCCGAAGGCAACGCGAAGTCGTTCGTTGTCGGTCTGACGAAGCTCGCAGCTGCTGCTACGGCGGCGTTCGCAGCGATCGGCGGCATCTCCGCGCTCGGCGGGGGCATCTCCAGCTTTATCTCGGGCGCCACGCAGACCGGCCGCACGTTCGAGGAGCTCGAAGTCCGCCTGAAGGCGCTTGAGGGCTCGTCCGAAGGTGCCAAGAAGGCGATGGACTGGATCGCGGACTTCGCGGTCCGGACGCCTCTGGAGTTGCAGCAGGTCATCGACGCGTACGCTGACATGAAGGCGTTCGGCCTCGACCCGACCAACGGCGCGCTTCAGGCAGTCACGGACGCCATGGCGGCCACGGGCGGCGGCGCTGAGAAGCTTGGCGGCATCACTCTCGCGCTCGGGCAGGCGTGGACGAAGCAGAAGCTTCAGGGCGAAGAGGCCATGCAACTCCTCGAGCGCGGCGTGCCGGTCTGGGATCTGCTGTCGCAAGGCCTCGGCAAGACGGTCGCCGAGGTCCAAGAGCTGTCGTCGAAGGGCAAGCTCGGGCGAAAGGAGATCCAGCTCCTCATCGACATGATCGGGAAGCGATATGCCGGCGCCTCCGAGGACTACGCCCGGACGTTCAGCGGCATCCTGTCGAACCTCTCCGACAACTGGACACGGTTCCTGCGGACGGTCGCCGACGGGGGCTATTACGAAGACATCAAGCGCCGCCTGCAAGGGCTGCTCGACTTCGTAAACGCCGGCTGGGCGGACGGGACGTTCGAGCGTATCGGCCAGCGCATCTCTCGCGTGATGGTTCGGTCGATGGACATCGCCGCGCATGTCGCCACCCAGGCCTACCGGATCGGCCGCGGATTCTACTACGCCGCCGACGCCATCGTCTCGCTGACGGCCAAGATCAGCGGTCTGCCCAAGGCCTTCGCGGCCGCCGGCATCGGTGCAGGCCTGATCGCATCCTCGGCGCTCGGTCGAGGTACGCTGATGGCGATCGCTCGTCGCGTGCCTGCCATTGCCGCCCTGCTGGTGATGGACGACATCATTTCGGGCCTCTCCGGCGACAAGTCGATGACCGGCGCCATGCCCGGTGGTGAGGACGCTCTGCAGCACATCCGCGACCAGTTCGCCGAGGTCCGTGCGGCGGCGGACGAACTAGCCGGCACGCTGAACGGCGTCTTCGGCATCAACGTAGGAGCCGGGCAGGGACAGCTTGAGGCCTTCTTCGCGGCGGCCAAGGACTTCGCTCAGGGCCGCGTGGTCCAGGCGTTCAACGACTTCGGCGATCGGATCGGCTACGTCGCGGACGCTCTCCGGGGCATCGCGCTGGCGATCCAGAACCCGGAAGAGGCCATGACCCGCTTCGTCGATGCCGCGATCGCGCAGATCGACCGGCTGGTGGCGGCCATTGATGACAGCCTGGGTGGCGCCCTGACGAAGTTCGGTCTGATAGGCGAAATCAAAGTCGGCCCGGCGCTCCCGCCCACGCTCTCGGTCGGCGGCGGCGCGGGGAAATCAATGCCGGCGCCTGCCAACTTCGACGCTGACGGAAGCCTTACACGGGATGGCATGGTCCAAGCCGAAGGTCTGAAACGAGACTACGGCGTCGATCCCTCGTCGCTCGCCGATGCCGCTTCGTGGGCGGCCAAAGCCATCTCGTCCGTTCAGGCCTTCCTTGAGCCCGCTGCGGCCGCGAAGTCCGCACTCATGGATCTAGAGCGGACTGTGCAGGCGCGCGCGGACCTCGACATCAATCCGATCCTGCAGAAGGTCGAGCAGGCAAAAGACGCCATCCGGTCGCTGCAGACGGTCGGCATGGTTGGAACCGGTGGGCACGGCATCGCGCCTACAAGGACACAACCCAACGCCATCGGTGGCACATGAGCGCGATCGCCTTCAACCGCGCCATCGGGCCGGTCGCCATCGACGTCGTGATCACGGAGCGGCACGAATCCACCCTGGAAATCGCAACCAACCCGATCGAGGCCGGCGCGGACATCGCGGATCACGCCTACATGGCGCCGCGCGTGCTGGTGCTCGACATCGCGGACGAGAGCGCTGCGCTGACGTGGCAGGCGCTGCGGCGTCTTCAGGAAAGCCGGGTGCCGTTCACGGTCGTCTCGGGGCTCGACGTCTACACGAACCTCCTGATCCGGAACATGAGCGCGGAGCGGAGCGCCGACTACGGCAACATCCTGCGCAACCGCATCGAGCTCCAGGAAGTGATCCTCGTCGACACCGGACAGGCTGCGGCATCGGACGGCGGCGGATCGCAGAAGAGCGAACGGGGCGGGAAAGCTGCTCCAGGCAGCAAGGGAAGCCGTAGGAGCGCGGTTCCGGCCTCGTCGCGCGCATCTGGGCAGGCGACGCAGGATCGCGCTGCACAGACTGTCCAGCGGGGCGACAGCGTGACCAAGCCGGTGGACGCACAACGCGGATCCTCGCTGCTGTTCCAGATTTTCGGGGGGACGTGATGCGCGAGTTCGTCATCACCGACCTGCCGGACCAGCAGTTCACCGTCATCCTGAATGGCCGGCGCTGCACGATCCGGCTGCGCTACAACGTCTCCGCGGATCGCTGGATGATGGATCTGTCCATTGACGAGGCGCCCGTGCTGACCGGTCGCAAGCTGGTGCTCGACACGGACTTGCTCGCGCCCTTCGACTTCGGGCTCGGTACGATCTTCCTGTCCGATCTCGGATCAGGGGCTCAGCCGGATCGCAAGGCGCTGCCGGAAGGCCGGGTGCGCATGTTCCACGCCACAGCCGAAGAGATGACCGCGGCGCGCGCGGCGTAGAGGTTTCATGCTGCAGTACCTTCGGAAGATCCGCGTCACCTTCCAGGGGGCGTCGGGCGGCTTCGTCGTGAACCCTGGCAACGAGACCGGGGACCAGCTTCGGGTATCGTTCTCGGTGTCGAAGGACATCTCGGGCGAAGCGAACGAAGCCAGCATCGAAATCTGGAACCTCGCCAAGGATCACCGGAACGCCGTCGGCAAAGAGCTGGATCAGGTGACGCTTGAGGCCGGCTACATCCCGCCTGCGATGCTGGCCGGCGGTGGCGGGTCGTCGAACGTCGGCATCATCTTCAAGGGCCGGCTGCGGGACGTCGAGCACCGCCGCGAAGGCGCCGACATCGTCACGCGCATATCATGCGGCGACGGCGACGCAGCGCTGCGCAAGGCCGTCATCTCGAAGACTTTCAAGGCCGGCACGCCGGTCAAGGAGGTGGTCGAAGCGCTGCAGAAGGAGTTCGAGAAGGAGGGCGTGGACCGCGGAGAGTGGAAGGGGCTCGACGATCTACCGCCTTTCAAGCGGCCTTATTCGATGTGCGGATCGTGCTCGCGCGAGATGGACCGGATCGGTCGCTCGCACCGCCTCTACTGGTCCTCGCAGAACGAGGCGATCGAGATCATCCCAAGCGACGCCGCGATCGAGTCCTCGGCCTTCATCAGCGCCCGCACGGGCATGGTCGACACGCCGACGATCACCGACAACGGCGTGCGCGTCACCGCGCTGCTGAACCCCGAGATCCGTCCGAACCGCAAGGTCATCGTCGAGAGCGAGACCCTGGAGATGAACGGCGAGGGCGGCGCCTACCGCGTGTCCTCCGCCACCTACAACGGCGACAACCGAGACGGCGACTTCACCGTGACCATCGTCGGCGAGCGCTTCGAGAGCGGCAAGGTCGACGAGGGCATCGGTGTGCCGCCGCGCAAGAAAGGGGGCTGATGTGTCGGGCAACCTCGGCAAGACCACGAACAATCCGCAGACGGCGATCGGCGTGCTGGCGCAGGCAGAGCGCGAAGACCAGTGGGGCGAGATGCCCGGCCGGGTCGTGTCGTTCGATGCGGCGAAGCAGACCGCGACCATCCAGCCGCTGTATCGCAAGCGCCTGAACGGCACACCGACTGACTTACCCGAGCTGCTCGAGGTGCCAGTGCGCTTCCCGCGCGCCGGCGGCTTCGTCATCACCACCCCGATCAAGGCCGGCGACCCGGTGACGCTGCGCCCGCAGATGCGGTCGTCCGAGACCTACCATGCGGCCGACGGCGCCTATGCCGCGTCCGACACCCGGTCCTTCAACCTGTCGGACATGGAAGCCTTCCTCGACGGCGGTGAAAGCCTGTCCGACCCGATCCCGAACTTCAACTCGCAGAACATGGAGATCCGGTCCGCCGACGGCCGCTTCGCCATGGAGATGAGCGAGGACGGCAAGTTCAAGATGCGCGGCGCGGCCGGCAACTGGTTCGATCTCATGGCGGCGCTGGCCGAGCTTCTCGCCGCCGACACGCTGGTCATCAAGTACGGATCCTCGGCCGGATCGGGCCACGCGCTGGAGAACCAGGCTGCCTACGCCGAGATCGCCGGCAAGCTGCGCGAGATGGCGCTGTGACGCCGGTCGCGCGCGTCGGGCTGGCGCTGGACCCGGCAACGAACGACCTCTTCCTGACGGCTTCCGGCGACCTCGCACTAGCGACCGACGCCCAGGCCGTCAGCCAGCACGCCAAGCAGCGGCTCATGACCTTCCAGGGGGAATGGTTCCTCGACACGACGGCGGGCGTGCCCTGGATCGAAGAGATCCTTGGTAAGAGGCCAGCCCTGACCTTGGCCGAGGGCGTCATCAAGGCCGAGATCCTTGATACCGACGGCGTGACGGCGATCAACGAGTTCGCCATCCGCTTCCGTGCCGGCGATCGGCGCCTGGACGTGCCCAAGGCGAACATCTCGACCGAATACGATGAGGACCAGCCGCTATGAACTTCGGGGTTCAGCCGACGGGCTTCGTCCGCAAGAACACTGCGCAGATCCTCGACGAGGTCGAGCAGCAGCTGGTGACCGAGTTCGGGCCCGGCGTCATCCAGACCCCGCAGTCGCCGCTTGGGCAGATCAACGGCCTGTTCGCTGACCTCGTTTCGGAGCTGTGGGAGCTCGGCGAGGACATCTACCAGTCCTACGACCCCGATCAGGCGGAAGGCACGCGGCTGGACATCCTCGGCCGCTTGCGGCTGGTCGCGAGGCCCGGTGGACTGCCGGATGCCCGCTTCCGCAGCGCCATCACCAACGAGGGCACCGCACGGATCACCCTGGCCGATCTCGTGACCGCCGTGCGCGCGGTCGATGGTGTGACCTGGGGCGTCGCCTTCGTCAACGAGACGGGCGCCCAGGACGACAACGGCATGCCGCCGAACAGCATCGCGGTCGCGGCGTTGGGCGGGACGGACGAGCGCATTGCGGACGCCATCAACCGCTTCATTCCGCCGGGCATCTCCAGCTACGGCAATGTCCGGGTGCCGGTGGAAGAGGACGGCTACTGCCGGACGATCAAGATGATCCGCCCGGTCGAGACCGATGTCGAGCTCGTGGTGCGCGTGATCCGCGGCCAGACGCGCAAGGGGTGCCCGTCACCCGCGCCGATGGCGATCGGCCAACTGCTCTACGACCACCTGACGGCCTCCGAGACCCGCCCTTGGAACGGCGAGAACATCACGCCGTACACAATCCGATCCTTCCTCGAGGCGAACTTCGACGGCGTCATCTACGACAGCTTCCAGGCCCGGAAGGCTGAGTTCGACGAGGCCTTCGACAACGTGGTGCCGATCGACTTCTTCGAGATCGCGAACGTGACCTCAATCGGCATCCAGGTGATCAGCGAATGACCTGCGTCGACGACTTCGAGTCCGTCAATCCGAGGCTGGACCGGATCCTCACGCAGTACCGGGAAAGCCCGAAGCTCATTCACCTGATCCGCACGCAACTGCGGCAGGTGGAGATGGTGGCGCAGGCCATCTGCGACCTGCCGAGCTTCTTCGACATCGACACGGCCGTGGGCGACCAGCTGACCTTGCTCGGCAAGCGCCTCGGCTTCCCTCGCGAGCACTGCGTTTGCGTCACGCAGCCGGTGTTCGGTTTCTCCTGCGGGGACGATGACGGGCTGCAGATCCTCGGCTTCTGCGAGGGCGCCTCCTGGCTCGACTGCGGCGTGCTCGGTGTCTCCTACGTGACGATCACCGACGACGAGCTCTACCGGAAGTTCCTGCGGTCGCGGATTTACCAGACGCAGGCCTATTTCGACACGGACAGCCTGAAGACCGTGGTCCGCATGTTCTGGGGCGACCAAGCCATGATCCTCGATCGCAACCGGGGCAGGGTGGTGGTGGCGCCGGGGCGAGACCTGACCGCTGCCGAGAAGGCCGTACTGCAGCTCTACCCGCGCGTGTTGCCGGTGCCGCTCGGCATAGGGATTCGCTTCCACCTCTACTCGGTCACGGCCGTGTTCGGGTTCGGCACCGGCTGGCGAGGCTTCTGCCAGGGCGACGTGACGCCGGGCGATCCGATCCTCACCGAAGACGACAGCCCGATCCTGACCGAACGTGACCGCCCCCTTCTGACGGACGCCGTCGACACGAACCCCGTGTGGATGTGCGCCCTCGACGTCAAACCTTACGATTGCTGAGAGGCGCCAGATGGCAAACTTTGACCCGCCGTTCGCGACAGAGGCCGTGAAGCGGTTCCCGACCAGCGACGAGCGCCAGGACGGTTTCGACTGCGGCCCCGCCGATCGCGAGCTTTTCGACGGCCTCTTTCACCGCATCGAGGCCGAGATCGGCGAGGTCATCAAGTATGCGGGCATCGAGCAGACCGACACTGACCTGACGCAGCTGCGCAAAGCGATCCAGGCGATCATCTCAACGGCGCTGCCTTCGGACGATGGCGAAGAGATCGACCCGACGCAATTTGTACTGATGGCGCAGGCCCGCGCGCGCCTGCCGATCTTCCCCGAGATCAATACCTCGGACGGCCGCATCACGATCGTGGCGGCCGGGACGGGTACGGTGCGCCTGCCGGGAGGCGTGACGTTCACTCACCGCGGCATCTATCCGATCTCGACCACGCAGCAGGATTTCCCGACCGCGCCGAGCAAGGTCTACCACCTGCGCTGGACGCCGGGCGAAAACTTCCAGCTGCGCGATCTTTCGGACACGACGGTCTACAACCCCGGCAGCCTGCCCGAGACGTCCCCAGCGTTCGATAGCAAGTACGACGACATGCTGATCGCGCGTGTGATCACCAACTCATCGAACATCGCGACGATCACGCCGTTGGCGAACAAGAACGTGCTCGCGGGCGAGTTCTTCAACGAGTTTACGTTCCCTCAGCTTCGGCCCGGCGCCGTGTCGGATCCGATCCTGGCTTCGGCGATCGACATCAACTGGGCGCGCACGCCGATGGTCTCCTTCGGCCAGATGGGAGCGAACGGCACAATCTCGCTCGCTGGCAACGTCGACTTCGGCGTGACGGGCAACATTAACAACTTCAAGCGAAGCGAAACCAGCCGCTACAACACGAAGACCGCGCTCCAGGCCTACAATCCGGGATCGCAGAACGCGACAATTTCCGCGCAGTATCAGATCGTGGCGAGGGCATAAGCGATGTCCAACGTCACGATCGGCACACGCATCAGCGAACTGCCGGCGACGAGCTATCCGTCGCTCCAGCACCTCATCCCCGCGTCGAAGGACGGCGAGACGGTCAAGCTCACCATCGAGCAGATCAAGAGCATCCTCGCGCTGGTGGCGGAGGACGTCGCGTTCCGGACCGGCACCGTGGAATCGGCCCTGGCCGCTCTCGTTGATGCGCCGGCGCCGGAGGACTTCACCCAGCAGATCGCCGACCTCTCCGCCGCGTTCGCCGCGCTCCCTGCCGCCGTCTCTGCTTCGGTCTACGAGACCCAGCGCTTCTACGGGATCTGACCCATGGCCGTTCGCCCTGTCATCATCACGAACAAGCCCACCACGACGCTCTCAGACGCCACGACTGTTCCGACCGGCAAGGAATGGATCGCCCGAACCTTCCGCGCCTGCAACAAGTCGCTCAATGATAGCACGGCTACAGTCACGATTGCCGACAGCTACGTCGCCTTCAACGCGACCGTGGGGGTGGGGAAGGCCGTGAACGTGTTCGGACCCGACAGCGCCATCCTGCCAGCCGGCACGCTCATTCGCACCCGCGCGGGCGCCAACGACACGATCGACATCACCATGTTCTTTGATGAGCGGGACGTCTGATGCAGGGCCATGTAGCACAGAGCGTCGGCGGCGCGCTGCCGAGCGGGCTTCAGGCGGCCATCGGCGTCTCCCTGCGTCCAACGGAGCATTATCGCTACGAGCAAGGCTCACACACGTGGACCGCCCCGCGTGACGGGTTCGTGGATCTCACGGCAATTGGGCCGGGGGCTAGTGGTGTATCAACTGGCTCTTCAACAAACGGTCAAGGTGGTGGGTCGGGGGCAACAGGTCGAAGCACGAATATTACAATCTCGGCGGGACAACAAATTCAAGTTGCTGTTGGTGCACCCGGCGCGAGCACTAGTCCGAGCTCGAATCGCCCCGGTCTTCCCGGTGGGGACGTAACATTCACGTTGCCTAGTGGTGCGGTTCTTCGTGCACAGGGTGGGGTCATTGCGTCAAACGCAACCCCTGCCGCTGCCACCGGTTTTCAAGAGAATCGATCCGGTGTTGCTGCTGAAACTGGAAACCGTATTGGCGGGTCGTCTCCAGGCGTCGGGGTATCCGGCTCGCAGATTGAATTTGCAGCGAATAGGGCCGTTGCGACCCAACCCGTTACCCCCGGGAACGGTGGCAACGGAAGCTTGACGAATACTGGCGGCGGAGCTGAAGGCGGCGAAGGCCTCGCACTAATCGATTTTGTGAGCTTCCTATGACCGATCTATACCGCCGGAATCGCGGCGCCCCTGCGGCTCTTCCGCCCGTTGCCTACGACCTCGACAACAACGCCTATACCGCGCCCTACGGGACGGCGGATTTAGCCATGCTCGGGTTCGTCAAGGCGCCGAAGAAGCCGGATGACACCGACACGCAGACGGCCGCTTGGGATGCGAGTGCCGAGAAGTGGGTCATGGTCGACCGGCCGCCCGTCCTAGAGCCATCGCCACCGACTGCCGACGAAGTCGAGGCGGAAAAGGTGCGCCGCATCGAGATCGGTTTCCCATTCATGGGCAAGACGATTCAAAGCCGGCAGGAAGACCGCGAGAACATCGCCGGGGCCAAGTCGGCCGCACAGGACGCCAAGCTTCTCGGTGCTGAGCCCGGCGAACTCAGTTGGCAGAAGCGGCTAGATACGGACAAGGGCGCGGAAATCTTCGCCTGGATCACGGCCGACAACTCCCTGCTGCAGCTTGACGCCGACGCGATGATCGCCATGGGCTACGCCGCCATGCTGCACAAGCAGCGGCTGATCTTCGTGGCGAAGGGGATCAAGGATCGCGTAGCTGCAGGCGAGAGGATCGCCGACGTCACGGCCGACGCGCTTTGGGAGTAAGTCATGACGGGCGAGCGATATAAGCGCATAGCGCAGCCCGGAGACTGCAAGCCCGGCCTACAAGCGGGCGACCATGACGGCTGGCTGCTCTTGGACGGACGAACGATCCGGCGGGCGGCCTATCCGTATTTCTTCACCAAGCTGAAGCTGCCAGGAGACGAGGCGGTGTTGCCGGACGTGCGCGATCGGCTCCTGATGGGAGCTGGCGGCAGGTTGAATGTCGGGGAGAAAGGCGGATCGTCCACCCTGACGCTGACGGCCGATCATCTGCCGGCGCATCGCCATGCGACCGAGAAGGTTACGGCGTCCGCCACACAGCCACAGAAGGCCCTCCTGACAGGTATCGGCGTCGGAGACGTGACGAAGCCGCCAACCGTCTCGATCGCTGCTGGCGGAGCAGAGACGGGCGAGGTCGGCGGCGGCATACCGATCGACCTTCCAACGCCGCCGCATTTGGCGCTCGCCTGGTTCGTATTCACCGGGCAGAGCGGTTAGGTGAGCGCCTACACCGACGCCCCGATCGTCTTCGAGCGGCTGGACGGCATCTTCTACCGCCAGCACGGGCGCACGAGCTGGGAACTCGGGCACAAGGGCTCCGGCCATTGGGAGCATGTCGAGGACGGGACGGTCTTCGACGTCTCGATCCCGTGGTCGCTGCGATGGGCCTTCTCGCCGCGCGATCCACGATACCTGAAGGCGGCCGCGCTCCATGACGAGCTGCTGCGCCGGGGCTTCGACCGCGTCACGGCGGCCGGAGCCTTCAACGAGGCGCTGAAGGCTGACGGCGTGTCCGCCGCGCGCCGACTGGCGATGGTCTCTGCCGTCGCGTTCTACCGCTGGTCCTGACGGGCCGAACCCACAATCCGATCCACTGCCAGGGCGCCCGCGAGGCGCCTTTCTAATAGGAGCATCTCCATGGCCCTCTCTGGTCTCCATGTCGCCTTCGGCTACGCCGGGTTTGCCGGCCCTCTGAGCGCTCGCGCCGCGGCGCTCGCTCGCAAGCCTGTGTCCTCGCAGACCCTCGCGTCGGCGGGCACCAGCACCATCGTCGCTCCGCCTGTCGAGGTCTCGTCCGGTTCGGCGATCGTCAGCCTGCGTTGCTCACAGGACGCGTGGATCGCTGTTGGATCCGCACCGGATGCGACCAACGGGCCGCGTCGTTTCTTGGCCGCGAACACCGATCTCGATCTCCTGTGTTCGGAGAATGACCGGGTCGCCTGGATCGCCGCCTAACTCGCCTCCGAAGCCATCCCGATATCGAGGACAGCTATGCCCCTGAACCTCCCCAAGTCCATCCGCCCCGCCTTGGGGGGCATTCCAGCCTACATCGGCGCCGGTATCGTCGCGCCGGGCGGGGGTGGCATCCTCGGCCCCCTGACGGCATCCTTCACCGCTGGCGCGCCCGCGGGAACGCTGGTAGCTGCCATCACCGGCCTGGCGCAGAACGAGACCATCACCTCCATCACGCCGAACGACGGGAGGCTGGCGCTGGACGGCACACGCAGGAACCTGCTCGTTGGTCTGAGCGCCTCGGCCGCCGGTACGATCGCAGCCACGTTGACAACGAGCCTGGGGCGGGCTTTCGCGATCAATCTGACCGTCACCGGGGCCATTCCCGTCGTCCTCGGCCTCGTCACCAAGACCGCCGACGGCTCGGTGGGGCAGACCTACACCGGCCCGGCCTGGTCGTCGCCACAGTGGTATCGTGAGACGCTGGCGAGCCCGAAGACGCGCACCGCGATCGAGGGCGCGACCGCCCGGACCTACGTCGCCACCGCCGACGACGTCGGCTTCCGCCTCGTGATGGCCGGCACGGACGCCGGCACGGCGAAGGTCGCCGCGCCCTACGCCGTGGTGCTCGCGGCCCCGATCGTGCTGGAGAGCTTCGACAGCGTGGCGAGCCTCTCGGTGTCCACGGCGGGCAATCCGGCGCTCGCGGTGGATACGGCCGACAAGGTGCAGGGCACCGGATCGGTGGTGGCGACCGGCCAGGGCTCCGGCAACCGCCTGATGCGCACGCTCGGCGCCCTGACCGGGATCGCAGGCGTCGGCAACCTCGCCGGGCTCGGCACCCTTGCATGGCTGCGGGAGGAGCTGAACCCCTACGCGTCCCTGGGCGGCGAGGGGTCGATCCGCGTGGACCAGACCACGGGCACGCCGGCTGTCGGTGGGCAGTTGAGCGGTGCGCAGTTTCTGAACGCGCACAAGGGCAAGGTCTGGAACAGCGTCCGGCCGGACCAGCTCGCCTATCTCCAGGCGAAGGACCCGGCCGCCTCATGGAAGGTGTCATTCGACCGCTCGTCTTCCACGAGTGCGCCGCACGTCCAGCGCACACGCTATGACGCACTGATGGCGAAAGCGGGATGTCGCCCGACCCTGATCCTCGGCTTCGATGACGGCCTCAACATCGATGACGCCGTAGCCGAGATGGCAGCCCGCTCGATCGGCGCCACCCTCTACATCCCTTCGGAGGTCATCGACAATCGCTCGTCGTCCAGCATCCTGACCTGGGATGCGGTGAAGGCCTACCAGGCGCAGGGCATGGACATCCAGGCGGACGGCACGCCGGGCGACAGCAGCATGGTGACCGGCAAGGCGAACCCCGCCGAGACCATCGCGCTGCTGAAATCGGGCCGCACGCGCATCATGGAGATGGTGCCGGGGTCCGACCCTCGCCATTTCTGCTACCCCAACGGCCACACGGACGCCTACGTGGCGAACAGCCCGAACTCGATCCCCGACCACCGCGTCTACAAGGGCGGCGCGGCGACGGGAACCAGCGGCTCGTCGGTGCTCACCGGGCTCACCGACACGGCCGGGCTGGCGGCGGGCATGGCGGTGTCGGGCTTCGGCGTGCCCGCCGGCACCCGGATCGCCTCCGTGGACAGCGCCACCCAGATTACGCTGACCAACGCGCTGACGGCGGCGCTCACGACGCTCGCCGTCTGGGACGACAGCGGGCCGTTCTTCCTGGACAAGCTCCAGGACGCGATCCGGGCGGACGGGACGTTCCGCACCGGGCGCACCACCAACTTCGACACGTTCCACTCGCGCTTCGGCATCGCCGGGCGGGACTTCCTGATGCCTGCCTACTCGATGTCGAACGGGACAACCGGGAGCCTAACGCCGGAGCAGCTTGCGGACCAAGCCGTTGCCCGTCTCGACGCAGCGATTGCCCGCCGAGAGAACATCGAGTTCTACCTCCACGCAGTCAAGGAGAACGGCCGCCAGACCCTCGACACGCCGCTCTCCACGTTCAAGACGTTCCTGGACGCCGTCGTGTCGCGGCGGGACGCTGGCTCGCTCGACGTCCTCACCAAGGCGCAGTGGTGGGCGCGCGACGGCGCCGCGAGCTGCCCGGTCTGACGAAACGTAACGACAAAGTACAATCCGCAAACACCTGCGTGATAAGGGTAAATCTGCGGCAATATGCGCCTTTCTCCGATTTTGAATCGACTTATCGGAGATACAGATACAATTCTGCGTTGTTGACGGCAGGCGGAGAAAAGTATGTGTGGCGTACAAGTTCCAGATGCGAGCAAACGTATCATCCGCTCGATCATTCGTGCGCAACGGGAAGCCATGATGCTTGGGTTGGAGCCCGTTGTACTCAGTCTTGATATCGCGCTGCACTCGGCAGAGCGCGCAGCGGCAGGCAGGACGCCTGATCCCGACCGCTAACACGGATCGCACCCTCACACAGAAGGCCGCCCACTGAGGCGGCCTTTTTCTTTGCCCGAAAGGATCATCCCATGGACCACGCGGCCTTCTTCTCGGCCATTCGCCAGCGCCCGTTCGGCGGGACCTTGTCGCAGCCGGTCGTGACGGGCTGCTCGGCGCTGCTGACGGCCTTCACCGAGTATGGCGACGGCGACCGCCAGAAGCTCGCCTACATCCTCGGGACGGCGTACCACGAGGCCGACCGCTTCCGCACGCTGGAGGAGTATGCGTCCGGCGCGGCCTACGAGGGGCGCAAGGACCTCGGCAACACGCAGCCCGGCGACGGGAAGCGGTACAAAGGGCGCGGGTTCGTACAGGTCACGGGCCGGCGGAACTACACGGACTGGTCACAGCGGCTCGGGCTCGATCTCGTGGGCAACCCGGACCTGGCCGAGCAGCCGGCGATTGCCGCGCGCATCTGCGTCGAGGGCATGATGCTCGGCACCTTCACCGGCAAGAAGCTGGGCGACTACATCGGCAATGGCCGGCTCGAGTTCACCGCCGCTCGGCGCGTGGTCAACGGCACGGATCGGGCCGACCTGATCGCGGGCTACGCCAAGACGTTCGACGCGGCGCTGGTGGCGGCCGGGTACGGCGGAGCGGAGATCGTCATGCCCGTTCCGGTGCCGACCGCTCGGCCCGATCCGGTGGCGCCGATCGGGCACAACGGCGGGCCGGCGCTGGACGAAGCTGCATCGGTTCCGACCGGTGGCCCCAACTCGAAAGCCAATGGCGCGGCGCTCGGCCCCATAGTTGTCGCCCCGCTCCTGCTCCTGGCTGCGAAGTTCGGATGGATCCCGCAGGACGTGGCGTCTGACCCGGAGACGGTGATCCTGCTCACCGCGGCCGTTGCGGCGATCGGCGCCCGCATCACGGCCTGGTACGCGCCGCGCAACGCCGGCGCCTGACACGAGACACCCCCTGAAAGGCACGCCGGTGACGAACGAAGGCGATCCGCCGCGCCGGCAGGGCGGGCGCATGATCCACGACGGCTCGAACGTTCCGCAGGTCGGACGGGGCGATCCGTTCTACCCACCCAACCCCGGAGCCGTGCAATGGCTGGACGAGGACGACAGGGAGAAGGTCGAGAGCCTGATCCGAATGGAACCGGACCTGGCGCAGATGGTGCAGGCGAGGCGCTCCTGGGCGCTGGTACTCGCGACGCTCAAGACCATCGCCGTCTGGCTGACCGCGATGTCGGGCGGCCTCCTGGTGATGCGCGAACTTCTCAAGGCGATGCAGCAATGATGCGCATCCGCCGCTTCTTCACCTTCCCGAACACGGTTGCCGCGATCGTCTGCGCGCTGATGCTGCCCCCGGCCTACTGGCTAATCGTCGATCGAGAACCGGTCGCGTCCAGCGTTTCCGAGGTACTCAGTCGAGACGTCCGGCAGGGTGACTTTCTCCAGATCGACTATGACGTCGTGTGGGCTTCCCGCTGCGAGATCGTCGCGTTTCGGTACATCATCGACGAGATGCAGGTCGAATGGCCGATCTCGCGCTCGGAGCGGGTTGTCGAGAAGGGTCGGCAGAAGTTCACGATCCGGGTGCCCGTGCCGATGGCGGCTGCCCCCGGCAAGGCCGTCTACAAGGGCACGCTGCGCTTCGCCTGCAACCCGATGCAGCGGCTCTTTCCACTGGAGCAGGATCTCCGGGCGCGCGAGTTTACGATCCTGGTGAACGAGGAACTGGCGTGGCGTCGTCGGAAGGATGCGTCGGGGCGTTCGCCGGCGCTGCGTCGGTTTGCGGGGCTGGGTTAGCCATGCGCCGCATCTCGAGCTCGATGTTCTCCACGGCCCGCTCCCAGGCTTCCTGACGCTGTTCATCCGAGATGACGGTCGGGATATGCGGGCCGCGAACGCCGTGCGATCTACGGGCCAGGAAGGTGCGCCAGGGGTTGTCGTCGGTCATGGCGTATGGCTGTGCCCCAGGGTCTTGCGATCTTCTCTGCCGCTCATGCCGATGATCCAACTGATGCGGTTGCTCCCGCAGACCTGGCACTTGATCCGCGGTTTCCGCTCGACGAAAGGCCAGTCGGGGCCGAAGATGCGGATGAGGTCTTCAAGCGTGACGGCAAGCGGCCGGCGGCTGCAACCAAATCCCTCGCATGTGGCGGAAAGGGTGTAGCCGAACTCGGCGTAGTCGCCGAGCTTCGAGACCGTAATGCTGCCGTCTGGATTGTGGCCCATGTGCCCAGAGAACACATGGGAAACGGGGAGGGCAAGGGGTTAGGCGGGAGCCTCCGCGATAACCCGATAGGCGAGTATGTCTAAGCCGGGTGATTGACGATCCCACCGCCAGTTCATGCCTTTCGAACGGCCAGAGACGATTGATCCGTCACGGCATTTGCACTCGACGTACGCATCAACTGGCCGACGCCCGCCCCTGTGAAGCGTCCATTGCGGTTCCTCGCTCATTCACCTTCTTCCTTGCTGGAGGCGGGAGCCTCGGGGGAGAGGAGGGCGGCTTGTCCGGCAGGAGTGATCTGCCATTGGCGTTTCAGCCCCCTAGCCTCTGCCAATCCGTCGCGCTTCAGCTTCATGCGAAGATATCCAGACACCAAGGCACCCTGATTGGCTTTGGCTTCGCCTGTTGCGATCTCTTGAAGCGCGTCACGCATTTCTCGCGTCAGCTTCACCGTCATGGCTTGTCCTCCTGGGGATGAGGGCGGGGGAGATCCGGGTTGGCAATCTGGAGAAGAATGTCGGCGTGGCAGGGCTCCCCGGGCTTGCACCAGCATGCTAGGTTCTTCCCTGCTAGTTCGCGCCGAACGTCAGCTTCCGTTATCTCGAGCTGGCCGCGCACCAGCTTGTCGACAAACCGCTCGACAGCGCCGTGCGCGTCGAATGGAATGTAGCGGCGCCGGTCCATGTTTCCGACGCGGAACGGGTTGCCCCACTTCCCCGGGCGCGTCACCTTCACCGTCCCGGGCGGCATCCTCCAGCCCTTCGTGCGCTTCAGTTGGATGCGTTCGGGGCTCATTCGCTCCCTCCCTGTCTCTGTCTCCAGCCAATCTCTGAGGGAGTGGGCATCACCTCGTACGGGTCCAGTCCGCGCTCATAGAGGGCATCTTCGGGCGTAAGCGCTCCATGCGATGGGCTGTATTCAGCAGGGTCGCCCATGTCGTAGCGATAGACCTCCTGGCCCGTCAGAAGATCGATGCACCAGCATTCGTCGTGATGGTCGGCCGTGCGCCATTCGTAGCGGGGTCTGACGCGGGGTGCCTCGCTCATCTCTCCACCTCTTGTTCATCTCGCCAAGACCAGCCGCAGGGGACGGATAGGGGGAAGGGGATCATGCGGCGGCCCTCGCTTGCTGGATGGCCTCGCCAATCACCTGCGGGATCAGCGGGACGACGGCGTTGCCGAGAGCGCGGCGTCGGGGTCGGTCCACCCCTCGGGGAAGCCCATCAGCCACTCCAGATACTCCGGGCTGGCTGGGCCACCGAGGACGAAACTCAGAGCTCGCCCGCCTTGCGCATATGGCTTCGTGCGATGCCCGCAGTCGTCCGCCACAGGTGTCGGCAAGAACCCATGTTCGCCGTCGCTCATGGGGGAAGCCGAGATCGTGGGCGCTGATCTCCATCGCAATGGCTTCGAAACCGAGGGCGCCGAGGTCGGATATGACTGCCGGGAGCCAATGCCGTCGACCGTGCGACGAGTTCTCGATGATAACGTGCTCGGGGGCGCACTCTTCGATGAGGCGTCGCATTTCGCTCCAGAGCCCGCTTTTGGCTCCGTCGAGCCCGGCGCGTCGTCCAGCGTTGCTGATGTCCTGGCAAGGGAACCCGCCGCAGACGAGGCCGATGTCGGCGCCGCCGTGGGGAACAAGTTCGTTTGCCGATAGGGTTCGAACGTCGTCATGGCAGGGCACCTCGGGCCAGCGCTTGGTAAGGATGGATCGGGGGAACTCGTCGATCTCGCAGAAGGCAGCAGTTTGGCACCCGGCGCGCTCCAGCCCGAGGCTAAAACCGCCGATGCCGCTGAACAGATCAAGGACGCGCAGAGGCGCGCTCATGCTGCACCTCCAGCATAGAGGGCAGAGCCGTCCGAAATCCCTTTGCAAATGCGGCGCAAGCCATTGATCGGCTTAGGCGCTGCGGTGAACCGTTTTGCGAAATTCATCAGCAAAAACAACGGCCCGCATCTGCTTCCTAATCTGGGGGTCGTAGGTTCGAATCCTACTGGGATCACCAAACGGTATCACGGGCGATCGATGAGCTTTCGGCCTCCGCATCGGCGCGTGGCCTCACGTGCTGTCGAAGGCGTTCCGCCTCCGTCGCGAGCCCTGTTGGTCACGGCCGGGACTGCGCGGCGCTCGCCCGCACCTTGTCGCGACACCGGCTTCTCTTCGGGCGGGCGGAGCGGCGGTTCGCGTCAGCAGAGACGAGCGGGCGTGGCGAGGTCCTCGCCGCGCCAGAGATAGAGGGCGAGCAAGGGCTCGGCCCGGGTCCGGGTGGCGTGGACGACATGGGGCGGGTGGTGGATGAGCGTGCCCGGCGCGCGGACGCTCCAGCTTGCGCCCTTAAGCCATCGCGCTCGGCCGGAAACGGGAATGTAGATCTCTTCGGCGGCATGCCGGTGCGGGGGATAGGCCGTGTCGGGCCCCAGCATCAGAAGACCGGCCGCAAGGCTTTCGCTCGTCAGGAGACCTCTCCGGCCGACGAGTTCGGTCCAGCCGTAGCGATCGAGGAAACGGCGGTCGACCTGCGGCTCGGCATAGGTCTGGCGCCAGACGAGGCGGCGCGCGAGGGCGCGGGCGAGATCCAGCACCGCGTCGGCCGCCGGGATGCCCGACCGCTCGAGCGCGGGAAGGAACGCCAGGACCGGCAGGCCCGGCACTGCTTCCGGCGATGGCGCGGCGGCGCCCGCGTCGCCGGCCGGCCAGTGCGCGAGGAACGGGGCGGCGGCGGCGTGGAGCGCCGCCAGCCCTCGGAGGGCTTCGGCGAGGTTTGCCGCGGTGGCGCTCAAAAGGCCCCGCGGCCGGGCGCCGCCGCGATCAGCGCCTGCGTGTAGGGATGCTCCGGCGCGGTCAGGACGCGCGAGGCGGGACCCCGCTCGATGATCTCGCCCTTGCGCATCACCACGATCTCGTCGCTGATCTGGGCCGCGACGCGCAGGTCGTGCGTGATGAAGAGGATCGCGAGGTCCAACCGCTCCTGAAGGTCGCGCAGGAGTTCGAGAACCTGCGCCTGGACCGAGACGTCGAGCGCCGAGACGCTCTCGTCCGCGATCAGGACGTCGGGCCGCATCGCGAGCGCCCGCGCGATGCCGATGCGCTGGCGCTGGCCGCCCGAGAAGGCGGACGGACGGCGCCCGTAGGCGCTGCGCTGGAGGCCGACGAGTTCGAGAAGTTCCTCGGCGCGGGCGCGCGCCTCGGCCCTGGTGGCTCCCGCGAGCATGGCGGCGCGCGCGATCATGTCTCCGACGGGCCGACGCGGATTGAGCGAGCCGAACGGATCCTGGAAGATCATCTGGATGGCGCGTCGATGGCGCGCGAGCTGGCTCTGCGACAGGGAGAGCATGTCGGTCCCGACCACCTCGACGCGCCCGGCATGGGGTTCGATGAGGCGGATCGCGGCCTTGGCCAGCGTCGACTTTCCCGAGCCCGACTCGCCGACGATCGACAGGACGCGACCGCGCGGCAGCTCGAACCGGATGTCGCGCAGCGCCGTGACGTTGCCGAAGCGATGCTCGAGGTCGCGCACCGCGAGCGCGGGCTCGGCGGCGGGGAGCGGCGCCCGGCTGTGGGGCGTGAGGCTCGGCACCGCGGCGATCAGGCCGCGCGTGTAGGGATGCGAAGGGGTCCTCAGCACCTGGTCCGCCTCGCCGATCTCGACGATCTCGCCGTTCTTCATCACGGCGATGCGGTCCGCGATGTCGGCGACGACGCCGAAGTCGTGGGTGATGAAGAGGATGCCGTGCCCGTGGTCGTCGCGCAGCTCGCGCACGAGCTTGAGGACCTGGGCCTGCGTGGTGACGTCGAGCGCGGTGGTGGGCTCGTCGGCGATCAGCACGCGCGGGCTCATCGCCAGCGCCATGGCGATCACGATGCGCTGGCACTGGCCGCCCGAAAGCTGGTGCGGGTATGCGGCCATGATGCGATCGGGGTCGGGCAGGTGCATCGCCTCCATGAGGCCGCGCACGCGCTCTCGCCGCTCGCGAGGCGAGAGGTCGGAATGGAGCTCGAACACCTCCTCCACCTGCCGCCCGGCGGGGATGGCGGGGTTGAGCGAGGCCATCGGCTCCTGGAAGATCATGGCGATGTCGCGCCCGCGGATCGCCCGAAGCTGGCGTTCCGTGAGCCTGGCGACGTCGGTTTGCCCCAGGCGGATGCGGCCCGCGGCGACGCGCAAACCCTCCGGAACGGCGCCCATGAGGGCCGCCGACAGGACCGACTTTCCCGAGCCCGATTCGCCGACGACGCACAGGATCTCGCGCGGCCGCAGCTCGAACGAGACGTTCGAGACCGCGTGCGGCCGGTCCGCGCCCTTGGGCAGCGAGACGGTCAGTCCCTCGACGGAGAGGATCGGGGTGTGGCTCACGAGCGCCTCGCTTGGGCTTCGGCGACCTCCTTCAGGCCGTCCGCCAGAAGGCTGAGGCCGAGCATCAGCGAGGAGATCGCGATGCAGGGGAAGATCACGAGCGTCGGAAAGGCGAGCGCCATGGCGCGGCCCTCGTTGACCATCGTGCCCCAGTCCGGCGTCGGCGGCGGCAGGCCGAGGCCGAGGAAGCCGAGCGTGCCGAGCGTGATCGCGGTGTAGCCGAGGCGCAGGCACGCATCCACCGCGATCGGACCCGAGGCGTTGGGCAGGATGTCCAGGAGCATGATGCGCCAGTCGCTCTCGCCCTGCGTGCGCGCGGCGGCCACGAAGTCGCGGCTGGCGACGTCGATGGTGAGCGCGCGCACCAGACGGAAGATCACCGGCGCGCTGCCGAAGGTGACGGCGAGCACAATGTTGGCAGCGGACGGCCCGATCACGACGATGATCACGATGTAGAGGACGAGCACCGGAAAGGAGAGGACGACGTTGGCGACGAAGGACAGAACCTGGTCGACCCGGCCCCGGCGGTAGCCGGCGAGAAGCCCCCCGGCGATGCCGACGAGATAGGCGACGAGGGTCGCGAGCGTCGCGTAGATCACCACCGTGCGCGCGCCGTAGATCAGACGGGACAGGACGTCACGTCCCAGAAGGTCGGTGCCGAGCCAGAACGTGCCGCCGCCCAGCGGGTTGGCGGAGAGCGGCGAGGCGAGCGGCAGGAGGGTCTGCAACGGGTCGAAGGGGGCGATCAGCGGGGCGAGCGCGGCGACGAGCAGCCAGCCGAGCGACACGAGGCCGCCGAACACCACCGCCGGGTTGCGCAGATAGGGGCCGACCGCCGCGCGGAACGCGGCGCTCATGCCTCGGCCCGCGCGGTCGCCACGGAGAACGAGATCCGGGGATTGATCCATGTGTAGGCGATGTCCGACAGGATTTGCGTGAGGACGACGGCCGCGACGCTGACCATCGCGCAGGCCTCGATGAGGTAGACGTCGCTGTTGAGCGCCGCCTCGTAGAGAAGGGTCCCGAAGCCCTTGTAGGCGAAGAACACCTCCACCACGATCACGCCCGACAGAAGCCAGCTGATATGGAGGAGGATCACCGTCACCGGCGCGATCAGGGCGTTGCGCAGCGCGTGCCGCCAGACGATGCGCAGGCGCGAGGCGCCCTTGAGGCGCGCCGTGCGCACGTAAGGCGCGGCCATGACCTCGGCCATCGAGGCGCGGGTGATGCGCACGACGTAGCCGGTGAAGTAGAGCGACAGCACGACCACCGGCAGGACGAGTTCGCGCAGGTCGAGGCCGGTGAGCATGGTGCTCGCACCCGGCAGCCAGCCGAGCCAGAACACGAAGATCGCCGACAGGAACACGGCCGAGGCGAAGTCGGGGATCGAGGTGGTGAGCACGGAGAAGACCGACACGGCGCGATCGGTTGGCGAGCCGACGCGCATGCCCGCCAGAACGCCCAGGACAAGCGAGACCGGCACGATCACGAGGAGCGCGCCCCCCGCCAGGATCGCCGATGCCCGGAGACGGTCGGCGATCAGATCGGCGATCGGCGCGCGGTAGTAGGTCGAGACGCCCCAGTCGCCGGTCACGAAGTCGCCCAGCCAGCGCGCGTAGCGCAGGAGGAACGGGTCGCGGTAGCCGTTCGCAAGGAGCCAGGCGGCACGCTGGTCGGCCGTCGAGAACTGGCCGAGCACCTTCACGGCGACGTCGTTGACATTCACTTCGAGGGCCAGGAAGACCAGGAACGAGACGGCCAGCATCGTGGCCGCCGCCAGGCCGAGCTTGCGCGCGAGAAAATAGGCGATGGTCACGACGGAGCGGTCCTTCGCACGAGGAACGGGATGGGGGCCCATGGGTCCGGGCCCCCGCTCGATGCCCGGCTCAGGCGAGCCAGACGCCGTCCATGCGGAAGTAGTCCGACGGATGAAGCGGGAAGTTCTTCACCCGGTTCGAGCAGGCCGAGAAACGCTTCGGCCAGTAGGGCTGCACCATCACCGCCGCATCCCGCAGGATCTGCTCCACGTCCTGCATGGCCACGGCGCGTTCCTTCGGATCGACGATCGCCATCGCCTTGTCCAGCGCGGCGTCGAATTCGGGACTGGCGAAGTTCGTCTCGTTCCACGCCCCGCCCGAACGATAGGCGAGGTCGAGCGTCATCACGCCCAGCGGACGGTGCGCCCAATAGGTCAGGCCGAAGGGCACCTTGTTCCAGACCGGCCAGTACTGCGAGGCCGGAAGGACGTTGAGCTGGAGGCGGATGCCGGCCTCGGCGAGGTTCTGCTGGAGGACCTGCGCGGTGTCCTGCTCCCACTTGCCCTGGGTGTTGCCGAGCGTCAGCTCGAGGTCGATGCCGTCGGGATGGCCGGCCTCGGCGAGAAGCGCCTTGGCCTGCGCGACGTCGCGGCCCATGGGGGGGAGCGCGAAGTAGTCGGGCTGGGTCGGCGCGACATGGAAGTTGTCGGCGACCGTTCCCTCGCCGCGATAGGCCACCTGCAGCATCTGCGCGTTGTCGGCCGCGAGCTGGACCGCGCGGCGCACCCGGATGTCGTCGAACGGCTTCTGGTCGACCTGCATGCGCATCACCAGAGTCTGCGCCGGGTCGGCCGATAGCAGGGTGACGTTGGGAAGGCGCTTGATGAGGTCGGTGTCGGTGATGGCGGCGCGGTAGATCACGTCGATCTGCCCGCCGGCCAGCGCGGCGATCTGCGTGGTGATGTCCGTGCCGACGTCGATGTAGTGCAGCTTGTCGAGGAGGGCGGGCGTGCCCCAGTAGTCGGCGCGCTTCTCGAACACGGCCTGCCGGCCCACCTCGTAGCCCGTGAGCGCGTAGGGCCCGGTGCCGATCGGGTTCTTCGGCCAGTCGCCGCCCGACTTGACGAAGTCGCGATGCAGCATAGGGCAGGTGTAGGCATAGAGCTGCTCGGCCAGCGAGACGACGCCGCGCGACAGGGTGATGCGCAGCGCGTGGTCGCCCGTCTTCTCGACCTTCTCGACGGCCGCGAAGGCGGTCTTGTTCGAGGACTGGGAGTCGGGCGCGATCCAGCGCTCGACGTTGAAGATCACGTCCTCGGGCGTGAAGGCGTCGCCGTTCGACCATTTGGCCCGCTCGTCGAGCTCGATGTCCCAGACCTTGAGATCGTCCGAGGGCGTCCAGCTCTTGGCGAGATAGGGATGGGTGATGTTGTCGGCGTCGACATAGGTCAGGAATTCGAGGCTGTTGCGGTAGAGGTTGGACGCCTCGATCCAGTTCGACACGGCCGGGTCGGTGATCTCCTGGATCGCGCAGCCGAAGCGCAGCTCCCCGCCGGGCTTGGGCTGGGCGGCCGCATCCTGGGCGCTCGCCGGTCCGGGCAGGGCGCCGGCGAACGCGCTGGCGGACGCGGCGGTGACGCCGAGCCAGGCGAGCGTGCGCAGGAAGGAGCGGCGGTCGAGCTGGCCGCGGCCGAACTCCCGGCACAGGTGCGGCACGTCCGGATGGACGGGGCGCCCGCTCAGGGTCTGGAGAGTCCCGGTCTTGGAATTCGTCATGCTGCTGCTCCCTCTCGTGTTTTGCCTGACGTTCCGAGCTTCAGCCCGCGTTGCGGACCAGGGCGAGCGATGGCGCCTCCCGCGCCCCGCGCCCTTTCGGCTCGGCCGTCTTGAATCGTTGGATCAACCAGGACCGGAAGGCCGATATCAGCGGATCCGCGAGGCCCTCGGCATCGATCTTGAGATAGTAGCCGAAACCCTCGTAGTGGCTGGCGGCGACGGGCGCGGCGAGCGCCCCGCTCGCGATCTCGCCGGCGAACAGAACCGGGTCGGCGACCACGAGGCCCTGGCCCGACAGCACGTATTCCACCGCCAGCGAAGCGCTGTCGAAGGACAGGCCGCGTTGCACGGTCGACGGGGCGAACCCGTTCTGGCGGGCGAACTCGAGCCAGGAATGGTGCGCGCCGTGATCCACGATCCGCACGTGGACGACCTCGTTCTCGGCCACGAAGGCGGCGAGCGGGCGTTCCGCCGCCTGCGCGCCGACGGCGGGATGGCACAGGATCGTCGGCCGCTCCTCCCACAGGAGGTCGGTCACCGCGTCGTCCACAACGGGGCGCGAATAGACCACGGCGACCTCGACGTCCGTGGCCGGACCGCCGTAGGGCGTCGAGATCTCCAGGACGACGTCCGGGAAGCTCTGGCGGAAGTCGTTGAGCAGCGGCACGGCGAGCTTCATCGCGAAGCTCGGCGGCAGATGCACGCGCAGCCGCCGCGAGCGCGTCGTCCCGTTGGGCGCGCAGACGACGTCCAGCGTCTGCTCCAGCCGCTCGAAGGCCTTCATCACGCCGCCCAGCAGCGTCTCGCCGCTCTCGGTGAGCGTCAGCGCGTTGCGGCGGCGCTCGAAGAGCTTGTGGCCGATCAGCTCCTCCAGCCCGATGACGTGGCGCGACAGGGCGCTCTGCGAGATGTTGAGGGCCGTAGCCGCCGCCGTGAAGGAGCCGTGATGCGCCACGGCCTCGAAGGCGCGCAGGGCGTTGAGCGGCAGACGGCGGCGATCCATCAGCGGAAGCCTCCGAACCTTGAGGGGAATGGGGCTTTCGTCATGCGGCGAGGCCTCCGAACAACACGTACTTGGTCTCCAGATACTCTTCCAGGCCTTGCGCGGCGCCCTCGCGCCCGAGCCCCGACTGCTTGACCCCGCCGAACGGCGCGACCTCGGTCGAGATCACGCCCTCGTTGATGCCGACCATGCCCGCCTCGAGCCGGCGCGCGACGCGCCAGGCGCGGGCGAGGTCGCGGGTGAAGAAGTAGGCCGAGAGGCCCGTTTCCGTCGCGTTGGCGAGGCGGATCGCCTCGTCTTCGGTCTGGAAGCGGAAGAGCGCGGCGACCGGGCCGAACGTCTCCTCGTCGGCCAGCGCCATCTCGGGCGTCGCGTCGGCGATCACCGTCGGCTGGAAGAACAGGCCGCCTTGCGCGTCGGGCTGGCCGCCCGCGAGGATCCGCCCGCCCTTGGCGCGCGCATCGGCGACGTGGCGCTCGACCTTGGCGAAGCCGGCGCGGTTGATGAGCGGCCCCTGCGCGGCGCCTTCGACGGTTCCCGGCGCGACCTTCAGCCGGCGCACGGCCTCGGCCAGCGCCTCGGCGTAGCGGTCGTAGATCGCGTCCTCCACGAGGATGCGGTTGGCGCAGACGCAGGTCTGCCCGGTGTTGCGGAATTTCGACGCCAGCGTGCCGCGCACCGCGACGTCGAGGTCAGCGTCGGCGAAGACGATCAGCGGTGCGTTGCCGCCGAGTTCCAGGCTCAGACGCTTCACGGTCTCCGCGCTCTGGCGCATCAGGAGCTTGCCGGTCGCCGTGGAGCCGGTGAAGGACAGCTTGCGGACCGTCGGCGAGCGCATCAGCGCGCCGACGACGCTCGGCGCGTCGCGCGTCGTCACGATGCTGACGACGCCGGCGGGAACGCCGGCCGCTTCGCCGAGGCGCGCGAGCGCCAGCGCCGACAGCGGTGTGTCCTCGGCCGGTTTGACGACGATGGTGCAGCCGGCGGCGAGCGCCGGGCCGACCTTGCGCGTGATCATCGCAAGGGGGAAGTTCCACGGCGTGACGGCGGCCACGACCCCGACGGGCTCCTTCAGGACCACGACCTCCGCGTCGGCCCGGTGCGCGGGCACGACCTGGCCGTAGGCGCGCCGCGCTTCCTCGGCGAACCACGACAGGAACGATGCCGCATAGGCGACCTCGCCGCGCGCCTCGGCCAGCGGCTTGCCCTGCTCGGACGTCAGGAGGCGGGCGAGTTCCTCCTGCCGCTCCATCATCAGGTCGTGCCAGCGGCGCAGGACACGCGAGCGCTCCAGCGCCGTGGTGCCGCGCCAGCTCTCGTAGGCGATCGCGGCCTCTGCGATCGCGGCCTCCGCCTCGGCCTCGCCGCAGTCGGCCACTTCGGCGATCGTCTCGCCCGTCGCCGGGTCGAGCACGGGGAAGCGTCGCAGGTCTCCGGCGCCCCGCCACGCGCCGCCGATGAAGGCCTCGTGCTGCCAGAGCGTGTCCATCACGACGCCTTCGGCGTGAAGAACGGATTGCCGACGGTCCGCAGCCCTTCGGCGAGGTCGTCTCGCGTCGGCCAGCCCTTCTGCAGGGCGCGGCTGGCGGCGACGAACGTCGCCTCGCGGTTGTTGCGGTAGACCTCGTCGGCGTCGTCGGCCTCCGGGTTCACCCAGACGGCCGCGATGCTCAGCCAGTCGTCCTCAGCCTCGGCCGGCAGCACGCCCTCGATCAGGGCACGGGTGATGCCCGCCGCCACCCCCGCCTGCGCGGGGCCCCAGGTCATCGTCTCGTGCCGGCCCGGCTGGAGCACCGCCTTGGCGATGAAGAGCGTCACGGGCTTGGCCGGCAGGTTGGGCTTGAGGATCGCCTGGAACGGCAGGTGGCCGGGCCCGGGGCTCGCCGCGGCGGTGGCGAGCGCGCCGCTGATCGGGCCGCTCTTCGGGCCGATGTAGAGGTTGATGTGCGCCGCGTTGGGGCCGGAGCCCTCGAAGCCTTCGCCGATGAAGAGCATGGTACGGTGTCCTGGTCGTTGGGGCGTCAGGCGACGGCGGAGAGCGGGGCGGCGGGCACGGAGAGGGCGCGGGGGCGCCGGACCGCGTTGTAGTCGTTGATCATGTCCCGCGGGCGGTACGGCTCGTCGAGATAGGCCATCTCGGTGGGATCGAGCCGGATCGTCGTCGCGTCGAGCACGGCCTCGACATGCTCCGGCTGGTCGGCGCCGATGATCGGCACGGTGACGTTGCCGGTGTTCATCACCCAGGCCTGCGCGATCTGCGAGGAGGTCTTGCCGTGGGCGCGGGCCACCTCGGCGACGCGCCGGGCGATCTCGCGGTCGATCTCGTCGCCGAACCAGTCGAGGAACATGTCGTGGGCGACGCGCGCCTGCGAGCCGCCGCCTGCGAGATATCCGCGCGCCAGTGGCGAGAAGGTCGTCACGGCGATCCCCTCGTCCTGGCAGTAGGGCATCATCTCGCGCTCCTCCTCGCGGTAGAGGAGGGAGTACTGGCACTGCATGTTGACGAAGCGCGTCCAGCCGTTCTTCTCGGCCACGTGGTTCATCTTGGCGAACTGCCAGGCATACATGGTGGATGCGCCGATGTAGCGGGCCTTGCCGGCGCGCACGATGTCGTGGAGCGCCTCCATCGTCTCTTCGATCGGGGTCTGCGGATCGAAGGCGTGGACGATGTAGAGGTCGACATGGTCGGTGCCGAGGCGCTTCAGCGAGCGGTCGATCGAGCGCATGAGGTGCTTGCGCGACAGGCCCTGGTCGTTGGGATCGTCGCTCATCGCATAGAAGGCCTTGGTGGCGAGCACCAGACGGTCGCGCTCGGTCATCGACAGGAGCGCGCGGCCGACGACCTCCTCGTTGAGACCGGTGGAGTACCAGTCGGCCATGTCGAAGAAGGTGACGCCGACGTCCAGCGCCTTTCGGAGGATCGGGCGCGAGCGATCCTCGTCGAGGACCCAGCCCTTCCATTTCGATGAGCCGATGCCCATCGTGCCGAGGCAGAGCTGCGACGTCTTGAGGCCCGTCCGGCCGAAGCGGATGCTGTCCACTGTTCCACCCCCGATGATGGTCCGGAACCTGTCCTGCCGGTTCCTTGCCGGCGCTTTCGAGCGCGCCGGGTGTTCGATGCGGGGAGGGTGTCGTCGCACCGGCGGAAACGCAAATTCCCAAATTCGATGCCGCTATCTCAAAAAGGCATGGACGAAGCGGCGGCTTCCAAGCCGCTCCCGCCTGTGCGAGACCCGGACCGCTTCCAACGACATGCGGAGCCCATTCCATGCGCAGGCTGCCCGCGCTGAGTTCGCTGAAGGTGTTCGAGGAGGTCGGCCGCAGCGGCTCCTTCACGCGCGCCGCCGAACGGCTGAACCTGACCCAGAGCGCGGTGAGCCGGCAGGTGCGCCGCCTTGAGGACGAACTCGGCGAGCCGCTCCTGATCCGCCGCCACCATCGACTGGAGCTGACCGCCTCGGGCGCGCGCCTGCTGCGGGCCCTCGGCCGCGCCCTGCACGAGGTCGAGACCGCGGTGCGGGCGATCCGCGAACGCACCGACCCGGCGCGGCTGCGCGTCAACGTTCCGCCGACCCTGGCCAAGCGCTGGCTGATGCCGCGCCTCGGCGCCTTTCGCGAGGCCCATCCCGAGATCGACCTCAGCGTGACGACGCAACTGTCGGACTCGCTCGCCGACAGCGGCCTCCTCGATTGCGCGATCCGCTTCGGCGACGGCGAATGGCCCGACGTCCAGTCGCAGCGCCTGATGACCGAGCGCCACATCGCGGTCTGCGCCCCGGCGCTGGCGGAGCGGGCGGGCGATCCGCCGGACCTCCGGCGCTTCACGCTGATCCATGTCCTCGCCGATGCCGACCGCCGCTACCTGACCTGGGCGCGCTGGCTGGACGCCGCCGGCCTCCCGGACCTCCCGGATGCCGGCGGACTGGAGTTCGACCTACTCGACCTGTCCGTGGAGGCCGCCTGCCAGGGGCTCGGCGCTGCCGTGGTCGACCGGGGAATGGTGGCGCGGGAACTCGCGCGCGGCGAGCTCGTGCAGCTCGGCTCCGTCGCGGCGGAGGGGCACGAGTCCTACTGGTTCGTCACCCATCGCGGCGAAGGCGATCCGCCGAAGGTCGCGCTGTTCCGGCAATGGCTGCTCGGCGAGGTCGAGCGCGCCTGAAGCATTCCTCCCGGGAATGCTCGGCCCGACCAGAAGTCGTTTGCCCCTCGGCGATCCCCGATCCTAACTCGCACGGCGCCGATGGGGCGAGCCGAGGGCCGATCCGCATGTCCGAACTCCGCAATCTCGTGGCCGGCCGTTTCCTCGGCGAGACCGAGGCGGGCGGCCTCGACGTCGTGTCGCCGGCGACGGGCCGGGCGGTCGCCCGCGTCCCGCTGGCCGGCCCCGCCGAGGCGATCGAGGCCGTGGACGCCGCACGGCGGGCGCAGGCTGACTGGCGACGCCGCCCCGCGATCGAGCGCGGCGACGCGTTGCGGCGGCTCGCCGACGCGATCGCGGCCGAGGCGGCGGAGATCGGCGCATGGCTGGCGGCCGAAAGCGGCAAGAGCCTGGAGGATGCGCGCGGCGAGGCGATCTACGGCGCCGAACTGATGCGCTACCATGCCGAATGGGCCCGGCGCATCGAGGGCGAGGTGATCCCGAGCGACGCGCCGGACGAAACGCTGATGCTGAAGCGCGAGCCGATCGGCGTCGTCGCCTGCCTGATCCCCTTCAACTATCCGGTCTACACGCTCGTGCGAAAGATCGCACCGGCGCTGATCGCGGGCAACGCGGTGGTCGTGCGCCCGAGCAACTCGACCCCCTGTTCCGCGCTGGCGATCGCCCGGCTGGTCGCCCGAGCCGCGCTGCCGGAGGGGCTCGTCAACATCCTCGCGACGACCCACGAGGGGGCGCGCGCCGTCTGCACCCATCCCCATGTCGGCATGGTCACGCTCACCGGCAGCCTCGGCGCCGGGCGCGCCGTTCTCGAATACGCCAAGGAGAACATCGCCAAGTCCTCGCTGGAGCTCGGCGGCAAGACGCCCGTCGTGGTGGAGCCCGACGCCGACCTCGACGAGGTCGCCCGCCTCGTGGTGGCGGCCAAGACCACCCATTGCGGCCAGATCTGCACCGGTCCCGAGAGGCTCTACGTCCACGAGAGCGTCCACGACGCGCTCCTGGCCCGGCTGCGCGAGGGCTTTCTCGCCCGCGCCTTCGGCGATCGGGCCGCCGACGCCTCGCGCATGGGGCCGCTCCAGAGCGAACGGGCCCGCGGGGACGTCCACGCCATGGTGCGGCGCGCCGTCGAGGCCGGCGCCGTGCTGGAGGCGGGCGGCACGATCCCCGAGGGCCCCGGCTGGTTCTACCCGCCGACCCTTCTGTCGGCCTGCCGCCAGGACATGGAGATCGTGCGCGAGGAGGTGTTCGGCCCCGTGCTCGCCGTGCTGCCCTACCGCGACGCGGAGGAGGCGCTGCGCCTTTCCAACGACCACCAGTACGGCCTGTCTTCGGTGCTCTTCACCGAGAACTACCGCACCGTGATGCGCTTCGCCGACGCCGTCGAGGCGGGCGAGCTCTACGTCAACCGCTTGCCGGCCGATCCCTACCAGGGCTTCCATGCCGGCTGGAAGCGCTCCGGCCTCGGCGGCGACGACGGCAAGCACGGCATGCTGGAGTTCACGCAGACCCGGCTCGTGATCCTGAAGCACTGAGCCCCACCCGCCTGCCCGCAGTCCTGGTCCCGGAGGGCCCGTCCATGAAGATCGCCGATCTCGACATCCACGTCGTCGCCGTCCCGCCGCCCCATGTCGGCGGCATGTACTGGATCTTCGTGCGCCTGCGCACGGATTGCGGGATCGAGGGGGTCGGCGAGATCTATGCGACGGCGTTCCACCCGCGCGCGCTGGTGCCGCTCGTGCGGGACGTCTTCGAGCGCCATCTCCTCGGCCACGATCCGCACCGCGTCGAGCGGTTCTGGCGTGCCGCCTATTCCTCAGGCTTCACGCAGCGGCCCGACCCGACGATGATGGGCATCGTCTCCGGGCTCGAGATCGCCTGCTGGGATATCGTCGGCAAGGCGGCGGGACAGCCGGTCCATGCGCTGCTCGGCGGCCTCGTCCACGAGCGACTGCGCGCCTACACCTATCTCTACCCGAAGAATGCGGCGGGCGAATTCGACTTCAACGATCCGGACCTCGCCGCCGAATGCGCGGCCGAGATGGTGCGCCAGGGCTTCACGGCGGTGAAGTTCGACCCGGCCGGCCCCTACACCCAGTATTCCGGTCACCATCTCTCGCTCGGCGTCATGGACCGCTGCGAGACCTTCTGCCGGCGCGTGCGCGAGGCTGTCGGATCGTCCGCCGACCTCCTCTTCGGAACGCACGGACAGATGGTGCCCTCGTCCGCGATCCGTCTCGCCAGGCGCCTGGAGCGTTACGACCCCCTGTGGTTCGAGGAACCCGTTCCGCCGGGCCAGGAAGCGGCCATGGCGGAGGTGGCGCGCGCGACCTCGATCCCGATCTCCACCGGCGAGCGCCTGACCACCAAGTACGAGTTCGCCCGCGTCCTGGAACACAAGGCGGCCTCCATCCTCCAGATGAACGTCGCGCGCGTCGGCGGCCTCCTCGAAGCCAAGAAGATCGCCGCGATGGCCGAGGCGCACTACGCGGAGGTGGCGCCCCATCTCTACAACGGGCCGGTGGGCGCCGCCGCGTCGATCCAGCTCGCCGCCGCCACGCCGAACTTCCTGATCCACGAGGCGATCGGCGACTTCTCGGGCTTCCATGCCGAGATCCTGAAGCGCAAGCTCGCCGTCGAGGACGGGTACATCGTCCCCTCGCGCGAGCCGGGCCTCGGGATCGAGCTCGACCTCGATGTCGTCGCCCGCCACTCGCCCTACGAGGGCGACCGCCTGCATCTGCAGATGGCGGCCGAGCCGGCGGACGTGAAGCAGTTCGCCCCGGCACGCGGGTGAGCGGCGTGGAAGCGTTCGACTTCGTCGTGGTGGGCGCCGGCTCGGCCGGCTCGATCGTCGCCGCCCGCCTGTCGGAATCGGGGCGGCACAGCGTCCTGCTTCTGGAGGCGGGCGGACCGGACCGTTCGTTCTGGTTCAAAATCCCGGTAGGCTACGCCCGAAGCTACTACGACCCGGCGGTCAACTGGATGTACAGCACGGAGCCGGAGGCCGAACTCGGCGGCCGGCGCATCTACCAACCGCGCGGCAAGGTGCAGGGCGGCTCGGGCTCGATCAACGCGATGATCTTCGTGCGTGGCGCGCGCGAGGACTTCGACGACTGGCGCGCGGCCGGCAATCCGGGCTGGGCCTACGAGGACGTCCTGCCCGCCTTCCGCAAGCTGGAGACGCACGAGACCGGCGAGGGCCCTTGGCACGGAGGCGACGGGCCGATCCGGGTGACGCCGATGCGGCCCGGCATCCATTCCATCTCGAAGGCCTTCCTCGCCGGCTGCCGCGAGACGCAACTGCCCGAGAACGAGGACTTCAACGGCGAGCGGATCGAGGGCGCCGGCGTCTACGACGTCAACACGCGGTCCGGCCTGCGCTCGTCCTCCTCGCGCGAATATCTGCATCCCGCCCGCCGCCGCCCGAACCTCAAGCTGCTTCACGGCGTCGAGGTCGACCGTCTCGTCTGGCGGGACGGGCGCATTGCCGGCGTCGAGGCGCGGCAGGGGGGACGGGCCGTGTCCTTCGCGGCGCGTCGCGAGGTGGTTCTCTGCGCCGGCGCCTTCGCGAGCCCCAAGCTCCTGCAACTGTCCGGCATCGGCGACGGGGCGCATCTCGGCGCCATCGGCGTGGAAACCCGCCGGCACCTTCCCGCCGTCGGGCGCAACCTCCAGGACCATGTCTGCGCCAGCTTCTACTACCGCTCGCGCGTGCCGACGCTCAACGCCGCCTTCGCGTATCCGGCGGGGCAGGCGCGGCTCGCATTGCAATGGCTCCTTACGCGGCGCGGCCCCTTCGCCATGAGCGTCAACCAGGCCGGCGGCTTCTTCCGGGGCCGTCCGGATCGCACGCGCGCGAACCTCCAGCTCTACTTCAATCCCTTGTCCTACCGCATTCCGGACGATCCGAAGGCGGGACTCGCTCCCGAGCCCTATCCGGGTTTCCTCCTGTGCTTCAACCCGTGCCGGCCGACGAGCCGGGGCGAGGTGTCGGCCCAGTCCCCCGACCCCGCGGCGGCGCCGGCGATCCGCCCGAACTACCTGTCGACGGAGCACGACCGGGAGGAGGTGGTGGAAGGGGGGCGTCTCGTGCGTCGCATCATGGAGGCCCCGGCGCTGCGCGCGATCACCGCCGAGGAACTGGAGCCTTCGCGCTCGGCCCGGAGCGACGAGGAACTCCTCGACTACTTCCGCCACAACTCGGGCTCCATCTACCATCCCTGCGGCAGCGCCGCGATGGGACCCGACCCGGCGCGCTCCGCCGTGGATGCGCGCCTGCGCGTCCACGGCGTGGAGGGATTGCGGGTGGTGGATGCGTCGATCTTCCCCAACATCACGGCGGGCAACATCAACGCGCCGACCATGATGGTGGCCGAGAAGGGCGCGGCGATGATCGTCGAGGACGCGCGATCCTGAGGTCTCGCCATTCCCCGGGACGGCCGGGGGCTCGCGGTCGGCGGCGCGTGGGACCGCGCAGCCGTATCGCGCCGGTGTTCGGGCGCGTGACGGACCGACCCGCGAGGCGTCGATCCCCAGGCCGGGAGCCTAGCGGAACAGGCTGATGTGCTTCCGGGACCACTCGGGCGGCGTGCCGTGGAAGCCGCCGGCCAGGGCATTGCCGCAGTTGCAGGTGCGGTCCGGCGAGACGCTCCCGATCGCGGCGATCAGCGTGCGCTCGATGAGATCGTGCAGGCCGCCGCGATAGTAGGTGTCGTTCATCGAGCCGGGACCGAAATGCACCACCGCGGGAGCCATGCCGGCTCCGAAGTTGATGACCGGCGCGATCGAGGCGAAGCACATCTCGGCCTCGCGGGCGAACACCACTTCCGGCACCATCGGCGTGCCGACGATGTCGCCGCCCTCGCGTTGGAAGGCTCGGATCTCGGCCGGGGTCTCGAAGCGCGGACCCTCCGTGCACACGAAGACGCCACGCTCGATCACCCGTTCGCTGTGGGCCTTGGCGGCCGCGATCAGGTCGGCCCGCAGGCGGGGGCAGAACGGATCGGTGAAATCCACCCGGACCCAGCAGTCGCTTCCGTCGAAGAGCGATTGGGGGCGCGCACGGGTGCGGTCCAGGAAGTCGTCGGAGATCACGATGTCGCCCGGCCGGATCGCCGGATTGACCGAGCCGATGGCGTTCTGCGAGATGATCGACTCGACGCCCAGCTCGCGCAGCGCCCAGATGTTGGAGCGATAGTCGATCTTGTGGCTGGGAACCGTGAGGTTGGGCCCGTAGCGCAGGATCACGGCGGCGGAGCGCTGGGCGATCGTGCCGAGAAGGACCGTGGCGGTTCCGAAGGGCGTCTTGACCTGCTCCTCTTTCCGGTTCTCCAGAAGACGCTCGGATGCGGCGCTGGTGATGAGGCCGATGGGCGCTTGGGTCATGCGATTGTTCCTGTTGGGTGGGAGGTGCCGCGGCGGGGGGATGGGCGGGTCTCGCGGTCGTCCGCGAGCGTGAGAGCGCCGTGCTCCACCACGAAGCGGCCCGCCACCATGACGTCGCGGACCTCGCGGGGGGTGATGCGGTAGACGAGATCCGAGACGACGCGTTCGGGCGTCAGTCCTTCGGGGTGGTCGATCTCCAGGACCACGAGATCGGCGGCCATGCCGGGCAGGAGGCGGCCGGTCTCCCGCTCCATGCCGAGGGTGCGCGCGCCTTCGCTCGTCGCCATCCGGAAGGCGTCCGCGGCGTTCATCGCAAACCCGTCGAGGCTGGAGACGCGCTGCAGGAGCACGGCCAGCTTCATCTCTTGGAACAGGTCGAGCCGGTTGTTGGAGACGACGCTGTCCGTGCCGAGGCCCACCGGGACGCCCGCGCGGCGCAACGCCGACACGGGCGCGATGCCGCTTGCGAGCTTGGCGTTGGAGGCGGGGTTGTGGACGACCGCCGCGCCCGTCTCGGCCAGGATGTCGATCTCCTCCTCGTCCACCCAGACGCAATGGGCGAGGACGGTCGATCGGTCGAGCAGGCCCAGCCGGTGGAGGTGGCGGATCGGCGTCGCGCCGTAGCGCTCCAGGGTGATCCGCGTCTCCGCCCGGTTCTCGGAGGCATGGATGACGAAGGGCAGGCCGCGTTCGCGGGCCGCGGACTTGACCTCGATCAGGAGGTCGGGCGTGCAACTGTAGGGGGAATGCGCGCCGAGATAGAAGCGGGCGAGACCGTCCGCCCCGTGCCGGGCCATGGCCTCGTCCGTTTCGTCGAGCGCCAGCGGCCAGTTGGGACGACCGGCCGGCCGCAGTTCGGGCGAGTTGGCCAGCGCACCGGACAGGGACCGCAGGCCCATCTCGCTGGCGACCTCGGCGAAGACGCCCGCGCCGTAGCGCGTGCAGTCGCAGGCGGTGGTGATCCCGTTGCGCAGCATCTCCGCCACCGCGAGGCGGCAGCCCTGTCGATTGTCCTCGATCGTCAGGTGCGAGGTCTGGGACCGGAGCGCCGCCGCCCACTGGAACAGGTCGCCGTCGTCGCAGGCGCAACGGCATGCCGACAGGCCGCCATGGGTATGCGCGTTCACGAGACCCGGTATGACGACGCGCCCGCCGAGGTCGCGGCGCGTCGCCGCGGTCCGGTCGGGCGGCAGGTCGGCGAGTGCGCCGCTCCACGCGACGCGCCCGTCCTCGATCAGGATCGCCCCGTTCGCGAACGCCGCCTCGCCGGTGTGGACGAAGGCGTTGTGAAGGAGAAGGCTCATCGGGCGACCTCCAGCGCGATCGCGCGACCATCGAGGTTCACGGTCACCGTCTCGGCCAAGGCGCCGGCCTCGACCACGCGTCCGTCGCGGATCGTCAGCGGGGCGTCGTGACCCGGCAGGACGATGTCCGCCAGTTCGAGGATGCGAGCGATGCTGCGGGCCGAGGCGGCCTCGTTGAAGCTGCCGGGCGCGCGCCCCGACACCGCATCGCCGCGATGCTTGAGAGCGTCCTGGGCGAGCACGACGCGAACGCCGTCCTGCACCATCCGCAGCGAGGCATGTCCGCCGGTATGGCCGGGGGTGGGGAAGAAGGTGACGCCCGGCAGGGGCTCGAACTCGCCTTCGACCACGCGAAGGCGCGCATGGGCGAGCAGCCCCTCCACGAGGTAGCGCGGCACGGCCGGGTCGCGGTGCTTCTCGCGCTCGAAATACGCGATCTCGTCGGCATGGACGACGACCTCGGCATCCGGAAAGCATTCGACGTTGGCGACGTGGTCGAAATGCAGGTGGCTGAGGATCACCCTGTCGATCTGCGCGGGCGTGAGGTTTCTTTCCGCCAGCGCCGCGAGCAGGCCCGGGCGGTCGCCCGGACCACCGGTGTCGAACAGGGCGTGCCGGCCCTCGCTCGACAGGAGGATCACGGAACTCCAGCCGAGATAGCCGCGGGACGTGCGGCCGGGAAACCCGACCAGGAGAGGGTCGAAGCGGGTCATGGGGCGGCTCGGTCGAACAGATGGCAGGAGACGCGGTGTCCGGGCGACAGCTCGACGGAACGGGGGGCCTCCTCGCGGCAGCGGGGGCCGACCTCCGCCATGCGCGGGCAGCGCGTGTGGAAGCGGCAGCCGGTCGGGGGATCGATCGGGGAGGGGACGTCGCCCTCCAGGACGATGCGCGTGCTGCGCGCACGCGGGTCGGGCCGCGGGATCGCGGAGATCAGAGCCTGCGTATAGGGATGGGCGGGCGCCGCGAAGAGACGCTCCTTCGGCGCGATCTCGACGAGCTGGCCGAGATACATGACCCCGATCTCGTCGGAGATGTGCTTCACCGCCGCAAGCCCGTGGGCGATGAAGAGATAGGACAGGCCCATCTCGCGCTGGAGGCGTTTGAGGAGGTTCAGCATCTGTGCCTGGATCGAGACGTCGAGCGCCGAGACGGGCTCGTCGCAGACGATGAGCTTGGGCCGCAGCGCCAGGGCGCGGGCGATGCCGATGCGCTGGCGCTGGCCGCCGGAGAACTCGTGGGGAAAGCGGCCCGCGTGGGCGGCCGGGAGCCCCACCGCTTCCAGGAGCGCGGGAACCTTCTCCTTCGCTCCCGCGACGCCGTGGATGCGAAAGGGCTCCCCGAGGATCTCCCGCACGGTCATGCGCGGGTTGAGGGACGCGTAGGGGTCCTGGAAGATGATCTGGATCTGGCGGCGCAGGCGACGCAGGCTTGCGCCGTCGATTTCGGCCATGGTCCGGCCCTCGAAGGCGATCGCGCCGGCGGTCGGCTCCTCGAGGCCGACGACGAGGCGGCCGAGCGTGGACTTTCCGCAGCCGCTCTCGCCCACGAGGCCGAGCGTCCGTCCGGCGCACAGCGGGACGCTGACGCCTTCCACCGCGTGAACCCGCTCGCGGGCTCGCCGCAGGAAGCCCCGACCTTTGACCGGGTAGTGCTTGACGAGATCGCGGATCTCCAGAAGGGGGGCGTCGGTCATGAGAAGGCTCCCGGTCGGGCGAGGCGGTCGGCGGCCAGGAAGCAGGCCGCGCGTCGCCCGCCGTCCAGCTCCCGAAGCTCGGGGGTCTCGCGCCGACACCGGTCGAAGGCGTATCGGCAGCGCGGCTCGAACGGGCAGCCGGGCGGACGCTCGGTGGGGCTCGGCACCTGGCCTTCGATGGCGAAGAGTTCGTCGACCGCCTCGTCGAGCTTCGGGATCGAGGCGAGAAGCCCCTCGGTGTAGGGATGGGCGGGTGCGTCGAAGAGATCCGTGACGCGCGCCTCCTCCACCACGCGCCCGGCATACATCACGACGACGCGGTCGCACATCTCGGCGACGACGCCCAGATCGTGCGTGATCAGCATGATCGCCATGCCGAGCTCGGCCTTGAGCTTCCGCAGGAGGTCGAGGATCTGCGCCTGGATGGTGACGTCGAGAGCGGTGGTCGGCTCGTCGGCGATCAGGAGGCGGGGATGGCACGAGAGGGCGATGGCGATCATCACGCGCTGGCGCATGCCGCCCGAGAGCTGGTGGGGGAACTCGTCGGCGCGCCGTTCGGGCGCGGGAATGCCGACCTGCCGGAGCATGTCCACGGCCCTGGCCGCCGCTTCCTTTCGCGACAGGCCGCGATGGAGGCGGAACGCCTCGGCGATCTGGTCGCCGACCGTGCGGACGGGGTTCAGCGAGGTCATCGGCTCCTGGAAGATCATGGACAGCCGATCGCCGCGCAGGCGGCGCATCTCGGCGGCGCCGAGCCCCAGGATGTCCCGGCCCTCGAACAGGATCTCGCCATGGGCGTAGCGGCCGGGCGAGGGCACCAAGCGCATGACGGACAGGGACGTGACGCTCTTGCCGCAACCGCTCTCGCCGACCACGCCGAGCGTTTCGCCCGCATCGACGTGAAGGCTGACGCCGTCGACGGATCGCACCTCGTTGGCGCCTCGGCCGAAATAGGTCTTGAGGTCGCGGATCTCGAGGATCCGACGGGACGCATCGGGCATCGTGTCCACGGTCAGTTCTCCACCTGCGCGAGACGCGGATCCAGGAGGTCGCGCAGGCGATCGCCCACGAGATTGATGCCCACCACGGTGACGAAGATCGCGATGCCGGGAAACGCGGCCACCCACCACGCATTGCCGATGTAGTTCCGGCCGTCGGCGATCATCGTTCCCCAGGTCGGCGTCGTCGGCGGAACGCCGAGGCCGAGGAAGCTCAACGAGGATTCGAACAGGATCATCTTCGCCACGAGCAGGCTCGAGATCACGATCACGGAGGACATGATGTTGGGCAGGAGATGCCGCACGAGGATGTACGGCGTCGAGGCACCCAGCGAGCGTGCGGCCTGCACGTATTCCCGCTGCTTCAGGATGAGGCATTCGGCCCGCACCACGCGAACGTATTGCACCCAGTTGGTGAGCCCGAGGACCAGGATCAGGTTCCACAGGCTCGGCCCGAGAACCGCCACCACCGCCAGCGCGAGCACCAGGAAGGGGATCGCGAGCTGGATGTCGGTGAAGGCCATGATGACGCGGCCGGAGCGGCGGTCGTCGTAGCCGGCCACCAGCCCGAGCGCGATGCCGACCGTGGCGGAGACGGCGACGGATGCGACGCCGACCAGGACCGAGACGCGCGCGCCGACGACGAGGCGGCTGAAGACGTCGCGGCCGAGCGCCTCGGTCCCCAGGAGATGGAGGCCGCCGCGCCCCTCCCACATCGGCGGCTTCAGCCGTTGCAGGATGCTCTGGGCCTCGGGATCGAAGGGAACGATCCACGGCCCGGCGATCGCCGCCAGGACGACCACCGCGACGATCGCGAGGCCGAGGCCCGCCAGCCGGGAGCGGAAGAAGCGGCGAAGGAAGATCCCCATGGCTCACCCCTTCCGAAGGCGCGGGTCGAGCAACCCGTAGGTCGCGTCGACCAGGAGGTTGATCGAGACGATCAGCGACGCCATCAGAAGGACGAAGGCCTGGACCACGGTGAAGTCCCGGTTGGAGATCGCCTGTATGGCCAGACGCCCGATGCCCGGGTAGGCGAAGATCTCCTCGGTGATCACCGCGCCGCCGAGCAGAGCGCCGACCTGGAGGCCGATCACGGTCAGGGTCGGGATCGCGGCGTTGCGCAGGGCATGGCCGAAGACCACTCCGTTTTCCGGCACCCCCTTGCCGCGAGCCGTGCGGATATAGTCGGACTGCAGCACCTCGATCATCGAGGAGCGCAGGAGCCGCGTGATGATCGCCGTGGAATAGGCCGCAAGGGCGATCGATGGCATGACCAGGTTCTGCCATCCGTCCCGGCCCGAGGGCGGCAGCCATTGCAGATGTTCGGAGAAGATCAGGATCAGCATGATCGCGAGCCAGAAGGTCGGGAAACTCTGGCCCACCAGCGAGACCAGGAGACCGACGCGGTCCAGGAGCGAGCCGCGGTAGACGGCCGCCGCGATGGCGAGCGGCAGCGAGACCAGAAGCGACAGCGCCAGAGCCGACGCGCTCAGCTCGAGCGTCGCGGGCATGCGGTCCAGGACGAGCTGCATGGCGGGCTGGTCGTAGCGCAGGGAGCGCCCGAAATCGCCCTGGAGCGCCTTGGCGAGGAACTCGAGATACTGGACCGGCAGCGGGCGGTCGAAGCCCATCTGCGTGCGGAAGCGCGCGATCTCCTCGAGCGAGGTCTCGGGCGGAAGGTAGAGGGCCGACGGATCGCCGCCGAGCCGCACGAGCAGGAAGACGGCCACCGATACGCCCAGCAGGACCGCGGCGGCGTAGACCAGTCGGGATAGGATGTAGGCGATCATGGCGATCTCTCGTCTTTCGCCGGGCAAGGCGGGCGCGCCTTGCCCGGCGCTCGCGGCGGCTACTCGAAATGCGCCTTGCGCAGGTCGATCATGCTGTCCGTCCTCGGGTGCCAGTCGAGCGTGCGGTCGAGCGCGTAGATGAGCGGGGGTTGGATCATCGGCAGGTGGGGTGCCTCTTCCTTGATGATCGCGGCGGCCGCCTCGTAGGCCGAACGGCGCTGCGCCGGGTCGAGCGTGGAGCGGCCCGCCTCCAGCAGGCGGTCGAGCTCGGGATTGCCGTAGTAGCTCTGGTACTGGCCCGAGTGCAGGAGCGGGTACCAGACGAGATCGGGATCGCGCCCGCTCCAGCCCGGGAAGGTGATGCCCTCGCGGCCCTTCTGCTCCGACACCTGGGCCCAGACGCCGGGTTCGAGATACTCGATCTGCGCCGTGATGCCGACATCGGCCAGGAAGCCCTGCGTCGCGGCGATGATCTCGGCATCCTTCAGGAACCGGCCCTGGCGCGACATCAGCTTGACGGTGAAGCCGTCGGGGTAGCCCGCCTCGGCGAGCAGCTGCCTGGCCTTGCCCGGATCGTAGGGATAGGCCTCCCAGGCGGGATCGTAGAAGGCGGAGCTGGCGGGAAGGGTCAGCGCGATCCGCTCCCCCAGCCCGTTCAGGAGCGCCTCTTGGATCGCGTCGACGTCCACGGCGTAGTTGATCGCCTGACGCACGAGCTTGTTCTGCAACGGCCCCTCGCGCGTCGTGTCGAAGGCCAGGAAGTAGAGGAAGTCGCTGGCGATGTTCTCGATCTTGCCGCCGTTGCGCTCGACCGAGGGAATGTCCTCGGGCGGAACGTCGACCGCGATGTCGACCCCGCCCGACGACAGCTCGGCGATGCGCGTGCGCAGTTCCTTGATCGGCCGGAAGATCGCATGCCGGATCGCGGGCGCGCCGCCCCAGTAGTCCGGATTGGCCTCCAGGACCAAGCGGTCGTCCTTGCGCCATTCGACGAACTTGTAGGGACCGGTGCCGACGGGCCGGCTCGCGAGGATATCGGGACCGTTCTCCGCGACGTACTTCGGCGGCACGATCAAGGCCGCGAAGGAGGCTTCGTAGAGCGAGAAGAGCATCGTGGGGAACGGCTTCTCGGTCTTGAAGTCGACCGTGTGGTCGTCGACGACCTCGACCGACTTGATCTGCGCGATCCGCGAGAGGTAGGGGGCCTTGAACGCCGGATCGAGCGCGCGGTCGAACGAGAACTTCACGGCCTGAGCGTCGAAGGGCTCTCCGTTGTGGAAGCGCACGCCCTCGCGCAGATGCAGGCGCCAGGTCAGCGGGTCCGGGTTCTCCCAGGACGTCGCGAGCGCGGGCCTGAACTCCCCCTTCTCGTCGATGGTGACGAGCGCGTCGTAGATCTGGAACAGGATGTTCGCGGTCGGAAAGGCCGAGTGCTTGGCCGGATCCAGCGTGTAGGCGTCGGCGGGCTGGGCCACGACGATCGTGTCCTTCGGCGCCGCCGTCGCGGGGCCCGATAGGCAGGCGGCAAGGCCGATCGATAGGGAAGCGAGGCCGGTCCTCGTCAAACGGAACATGCGGTCACCTTTCTTCGGCGGGGGCGCCAGCGGCGTTGGGAAGCCGGGCGGTGGGGTCTGGGATGAGCGCCATCGCGGCGAAGGTGTCGAGCTTCGCGATCTCGATGACCAGCTCGTCGCCTTCGCGCCAGGCGGCCGGCGCGTCGTCCGCGTCGAGGCGGACCACCTGCGTCGCGGCGCAGCGCACGCGGATTTGGAAGCCCGCCAGCGAAGAGGTTCGCGTGTGGGGCGCCAGAGCCGGCGCGGCGCCGTTCAGGAGATGCAGCAGCCAGCCGTCGCGGTGGCTCTGCAGGGCGAAGTCCACCGTGGCCGGTGCCGAACCTCCGATCGGGGACGGCCCGCAGCACCGCGCGACGAGGGCCTCGAACACGGCGGCATGGTCCGGGCTGCCGTATCGCGCGAAGAGCCCTCCGATCCGCCACGTGATCCAGGCGTGGTGGCCGAGGCCGACCGTGCCCTCGAGCAACCCCGGTTCGCGCCCTTCGCTCGGCACGACGGTGAACTCGGGCGCGTTGTTGGCGAAGGGGCCGATCAGCCGCATGTCGCCATCGGCGGGCGTGTCGGGCGTCCAGAAGTCGCCGGCGACGCCGAGCAGCTCCACGCCGCCGATCGCCGCGCGGAGGTCGTCGCGACGAAGGCTGAGATAGGCGCCGTCGGCGTCGCGCGGCTGTCCGGGAAGGGCGCCGAGCGCCGTCAGCACGGGGTGCGCGCGCGGCCTGCCCCAGGCGTCGCATCCGCCCGTGTCGGCCGTTGCCAGGAGCGTCTTGCCGCGCTGTGCGGCAAAGGCGTCGAGGGCGGCGACGTCCGCGTCGCCGAGGCAGGATACGGCGGGCAGTATCACGAGGTCGTAGCGTTCCAGCTCCCGCGCGCACAGCCCGCCGGCGGCGAGGACGTCGAACGGGCGCCGGGCCGCCGACAGCATCTGCACGACACCGCGGAACTCGGCGACATGGCCCATTGCGGGGCCCCGGTCGGACAGGCGCGCCGCGTCCGGCCCCCAGGCCACGCTCTCGGGCGAGCGGACCACCGCGATCCGCGCGACGGATTCCAGCCCCTCGTACCAACCGGCATGACGAGACTGGTAAGCGCCGAAACCTTCCAGCGCCCCGACGAAGCGCGCGTCGCCGCTGCGAAGCCGTCCGTTGGCCGCTGCGGCCGGCACGGCGCGATGGGCGATCGCCTCCGCCATGTTCCGCACGAGCCGATCGCTCGGCATGGCGGTCTGACGGCTGGCGAAAAACTGCGACGTGGTCTGGATCAGGAGGGGCGGAACGTCCGGCTTCAGGGCCCTCGCGAACAGGGCCTCCTCGGTCGTCCAGTGGCTCCAGACCGGCTGCGGATCCACGGGGTTGGGGATCACGGGGTTGGAGATCTGGACGCCGACGATGTCGGACGCGGCCGCCATGGCGCGGGCGTCCCAGCCGTCCCGCAGGTGGTGGTAGGGCACCAGCGCCGCCTCCGGCCGATGGGCGCGGATGAAGCGTTGCAGGCGGTGCGTGTAGTCCGCCAGCGTGCGCTGCCGCCATGTCTCGTAGGCGGGGCTGCGCAGGCCTTTGGGGGGAACGTCCTCGCCGGTCGCCTCGCGCACCAGGCGGCGGCATCGCTCGCACCAGCAGCGCGCGATGTGGAAATAGTTGTAGAAGAAGCCGTCGGGACGATAGCCGGACAGGATCTCGCGCACGATCTCGAAGTTCTCTTCCTGCCAGAGCGGGCCGGTGGCGCAGATCATCGGCATCGCCCAGACCTCGACGAGCTCGCCCGCCGCATCGTGCACGTACCAGTCCTCGTGCTCCGCGACGGCGCTGCGGGCCTTGCTGATGTCCATGCGCACGAAGGTGCGAAGGCCGGCCCGCGCCGAGGCGTCGAGATAGTTGCCGAGGAAGTCCCCTTGCATGAAGGGGTTGATCGTCTGGGAGCGGCGCCGGGTGGGATACCAGGCCGAGAAGCCGCCGCCCATGGCGATGGTCGCGGTGGCGCCCACCGACTGCGCCTCGGCCACCAGATCGGCTGGGTCCAGACCCACGGCATCCTGCTCGCGCAGGAGGTGCTGGAAGAAGCGTTGCGGGCGGCGGGTCCAGTCGAGGGTCACGCGGCGATCTCGCATGAGGAAAGAAGACGTCGGCGCATGCGGCGGATCGGTCCGTCGAGGCGCGAGGCCGCCGCGTAGACGTCCTGGTTGTCCCGGCGCCTGCGGTCGGAGAGCTCCTGTGCCTCGGCGAACAGGGAAGGCTCGTCGACGCTCGTGCATCGACCGTCGCGCAGGACAGCGCGGCCGTCCACGAAGACATGACGTACCGCTCCCCCGGTTTCCGACAGGACGAGCTGGCGGACGGGATCGCTCAGCGGCACGAAGGCGGTGGTATCGAGATCGAGGAGGCAGACGTCGGCCGCCATGCCCGCATCGAGGCGTCCCGCGACCTTGCCGAGCCCGATGGCGTCGGCGCCCCCCTCGCAGGCGAGGCGCAAGGCCGTTCCGGGCTGGATCCAGCGCGCCGGATCCTCCGCCTCGTCGTTGTGGAGGATCGCGGCCCACTTGAGCGTTTCCAGCATGTTGCCGCTGTCGTTGCAGCAGGCGCCGTCGGTGCCCAGGCCGACCCGTATGCCCGACCGCAGGAGCCGGGGCAGGGGGCATCGGCCGCTTGCGAGGCGCACGTTGGAGACCGGATTGTGGATCACGGCCGCGTCTCTCTGCGCGATGCGTTCCACGTCGCCCTTCGCCAGCCAGTTCGCATGGACGAGGTTGCTGCGCGAACTCAGGACGCCCAGGTCGTCGAGATAGGCCAGCATGCCGCCGGGATGCAGCCGACGCCCCATCTCGGCCTGGGCTCGGGTCTCCAGCACATGCATGTGGGCGATCGTCTCGTGGCGCCGGGCGAAGTCCTCCGCCATGACCAGCAGCTCGGGCGTGCAGCGCTGGGGGCCCGACGGTCCGATGCCGACGGAGACGAGAGGGTCGTCGCGCCAGCGCGCGGCGAAGGCCTCCACGATCTCCACCTGACGTCTGGCCGGAAGCGTCGGGCGCGCGGCGTAGCCGGCGACCTCCTCGCCGCCGAAGTCGGCGGAATCGAGCGGCAGGGTCTCCAGGAGCGGCTTGTCGGCCACGACCGGCGCGATCACCGCGCGCATGCCGGCATGCCGATAGGCCTCGGCCGTCGCGTCGAGAAGGTCGCCCTCGATGTCGGGAGCGATGCGGATGTGATCGAGGACGGTGGTCGTCCCCGTCCTCAGCATCTCCACCGCGCCCAGCAGCGCGGAGACTTCCACCTCCCGCGCCGTGCGCCGCTCGCTGCCCGCCGACGCATGAAGCGACCAGAGCTCGAGGGGCAGCATGGGCGCCGAGCCGCGAACGAGATTGTAGGGCGAGTGGGTGTGGGCGTTGACGAAGCCCGGAACCGCAAGAAGCCGACGGCCGTCGATGCGCTCGTCCGCCTGGTCCGGCACCACGGCGTCCGCCGGCAGAAGGGCTGCGATCTGGCCCTTCTCGAACACCATCGTCAACCGCTCCGGCGCGGAGGCCTGCCCGCCTCGAAGGCAGAGAGTGTTGGAGATGACGGTTCGCATGACGGTTGGGGCCAAGGTCGCAGGAGTTGAACGGGGTCAGGGGACGCCAGAACGAACGGCGTGATAAGGTGTCCAAACGAAAATCTCTATTTCCGCGGCCGAGCGCATGGAACGGTCCCGGATGGTATGCTTGTTGCACCCCCGCGCGCACCGGACATTGGATGGCGGTAATCTGCACAGTATCTATGCAGAAGCGGAAACGGATGCTTCTCGTGGGGCGTCGGGAGTATTATGGAGGCAGAGGCGACTACATGCCCGCCGATCGCTTACACGACATCGAAGCCTTCGTCCGCGTGGCGGAACTGGAGAGTTTCACGGCTGCGGCCGAGGTTCTCGGCGTTTCGGTCTCCAGCGCGACCAAGGCGATTCGTCGGATCGAGACGGGACTGGGTGTCGAACTCTTCCATCGCTCGACACGGCATTTGCACCTGACGGACGCCGGCGCGCGCTACTATGCCGACGGCGTCAAGCTGCTGGCCGATTTCGAGAACGCGCAACTGGCCGTGCGCGACGCGAACAGCAGGCCGGCGGGTACCGTGCGGCTGGCGTTGCCGCCCGCCTTCGGCCGGCGTTCGCTGCTGCCCCTCGTGTCCCAGTTCTTCGAGCGCTACCCCGAGATCAAGCTCGACGTCCGCTTCAAGGATCAGACCGCCAATCCGATCGACGGCGGCTTCGACCTCGCGATCCATTCCGGGCGCCTCGCCGATTCCCGCCTCGTCCACCGCACCCTGATCCGCGGGCCGCAGAAGACCGTGGCCTCGCCCGCCTATCTCGAACGACACGGCGTGCCGCGAACGCCGGCGGAGCTGTGCGAGCACAACTGCATCGTCGGGCGGTTCGGCTCGACCTGGCGCTTCCGCGACGGGAAGGGCGACGAGCTGGCCGTCCGGGTCTCGGGCAACCTCCAGACCGACAGCGGCGACGTCCTGCGTCAGGCCGCCCTGGTCGGTCTCGGCGTTTCGCAGGCGACCTGGTGGCTGTTCAACGCCGATCTCCAGGCCGGGCGTCTGGTCGCGTTCCTGAACGAGTTCGAGATCGAGGCCGATCCGATCTATCTGATCTTCCCCGCGAGCCGGAACATCGCCGCGCGCGTGCGCGTGGTGGCGGACTTCTTCCTGGAGGTCGTCCGCGCGCTGCCGAGGGAGGAGCTGCCGAACGGGCAGCCTTGAGGGACTGCCGGGCGTTCGGCCAGGCGAGAGGATGGAGATTTGCCGGAAACGGCGTTCGGCCCGGCGCGGGCAGCGCTCCCGTCTTTGGAACGGCCGCGACCGGGCGCTCGTCCGCGCCGTCCGCCTCGGTCGGGACCCCAAGGGCCGGCAGGCCATCGGGGCACGCGTGTTTCGATGGAGATCGGCCCGCGTCAGGCGGACGCGCGCTTTCGGCCGAATGCGACGGCCAGGACGATGAGGGCGCCTGCCACCATGTTCTGCTCGCTGACGTCGAGGCCCATGATGATGAGGCCGTTGTTGATCGTGCCGATCAGGAGAGCGCCGACGAAGGTACCGATGATCGTCGCCTTGCCGCCGAAGAGCGACGTGCCGCCGAGGATCACGGCCGCGATCGCCGCGAGCTCGGCGCCGGTGCCGAAATTGTAGCGCGCCGTCTGCATCATGCCGGAATAGAGCATGCCCGCCACCGCGCCGGCCGCGCCCGAGATCAGGAAGCAATAGAGCTTGATGCGCTTGACGGGCACGCCGGAATACTGCGCCGCGACGCGGTTGCCGCCGGTCGCCAGCACCTGGCGTCCGAACGAGGTGTAGCGCAGGACCACGTGGCCGAGGATCGCGGCGACCAGCGACCAGATGAAGAGCGAGGGAACGCCCGCGACGTTGCCGGAACCGAAGATGCCGGTGAAGCCGGTGTCGGCGATCGGCACGGGCTTGGTATAGGTGAGGCGCATGTCGAGGCCGCGCACGAACTGCATCATGCCGAGCGTGACGAGGAACGATGGGATGTTGACGACGGTGACGAAGAAGCCGTTGACGGCGCCGACCGCGAGGCCCGCCAGGATCGCCGCCGCCACGCCGCCGACGATGCCGAAACCGGCCTGCATCACCAGCGCCGCGACGAGCGCCGACAGCGCCGCGGTGGAGCCGATCGACAGGTCCAGCTCGCCCGCCGCGATCACGAAGGTCATCGCGATCGCCATGACCGCGATCATCGATGTCGTGCGGGTGATGTTGAAGAGGTTGGCGGTCGTCAAGAAGCCCTTGTCGCCGATCATCACGGCGAAGAACAGGATCACGGCCGCGAAGAAGAAGTAGACGACGAAGTCGCTCCACTGGACGGGCGGGCGCGTGACCGCCGGCTTGACGGATGCGGCCGGTGCCGCCGATGCGTTAGCCTTGGACTGCATGGTGCAGCACCTCCTCCGATGCGATGTCGCGGCGTTCCATGGTTCGGACGACCATGCCGTCGTGCAGCACGACGAGGCGGTCGCTGAGGGCGAGAAGTTCTTCGAACTCCGAGGAGATGACGAGGACGGCCGTGCCCCGGTCGGCGATCGCGCGCACGATCGCCACGATGTCGGCCTTGGCGCCGATGTCGACGCCCACCGTCGGCTCGTCGAGGATCAGGAGGCGCGGGTTGCGGGCGAGCCATTTCGCCAGCACCACCTTCTGCTGGTTGCCGCCCGACAGGAGGCGCACGACCTTGCCGAGCCCGTCGGTGCGGATCTTGAGGTCGCGCACCGCCGCCTCGCCTTCGCCCGCCGCCTCGCGGTCGCGCACGAAGAGGCCGCGCCCGAAGCGTGCGAGGCTCGGCAGCATGAAGTTGTCGTGGACCGTGTGTTCGAGCACGAGACCCTGACGGCGCCGATCCTCGGGCACCAGCGCGACACCGGCGGCCATGGCCTCGGCGGTCGAGGTCACCGCCTTGCCGTCGACGCGGACGCTGCCGGACGTGATCGCGCGCACGCCGAAGATGGCCTCGGCGATTTCGGTGCGCCCCGAGCCCATCAGGCCCGCGAGGCCGACGATCTCGCCGGCCGCGACCGAGAAGCTCGCGCCCCGCACGCGGTTGCCGACGTCGAGACCATCGACTTCGAGCACCGGTTGGGCGGCGGGGTCTCGCGCGCGCTCGCGATAGGCGAGCGATGCCACCGAGCCCGAGCCCAGCATCGCCTCGATCAGCCCTTCCATGCCGACGTTGCGGCATTCGTCGGTGAGCACCGTCTGTCCGTCGCGCATCACCGTCACCCGGTCGCAGATCGTGAAGATCTCCGACATCCGGTGCGAGATGTAGACGATCGAAATACCGCTATCCTTCAGGCGCCGGGCGATGCGGAAGAGCGACTGCGTCTCGGTCTCGGAGAGGGAGGAGGTCGGCTCGTCCATGATCAGGACGCGCGCGTTCTTGGACAGGGCCTTGGCAATCTCCACCATCTGCCGCGCGCCGGTGGACAGGAGCTCGACCGGCGTGCGCGGATCGATGTCCTCGCCGAGGTCGGCCAGGATCTCGGCGGAGCGGCGCCGGGCGGCCCCGTCGTCGAGCAGGCCCCCGGCGCGGCGCGGTTCGCGGTGGAGGAAGATGTTCTGCGCGACGGTCAGCGTCGGCACCAGGCTGAGTTCCTGGAAGATCATGGCGACGCCCGCCGCCTCCGCCTCCAGCGGCGTCTGGAAATCGAGCGTGCGCCCGTCCAGCGTCAGGATCCCGGCGTCCCGCGCGTAGACGCCGGTCAGGATCTTCATCAGCGTCGACTTGCCGGCGCCGTTGCCGCCCATCAGGGCGTGGATCTCGCCGCGGCGCAGCTCGAAATGGGCCTTCTTGAGGACCGGGACGCCGCTGAACGACTTCTCCATGTCCCGCATCTCAAGGATGGTCGCGTCCTGCATGCCCTCTGGCTCCTCGATGCGCAGCGAACGGCGGCGGGATCGGCGGGGCGGAAGCGGCTCGAACCGCTTCCGCCCGCCCTCGTCAGTTGGACAGGGCGGCCGACATGTCGGCCGGCAGGTCGTGGCGGTAGATCGTCTTGTAGGACGCCGGCAGGTTCTCGCGGTTGACCGCCAGCGGCGGCACCACGACGTAGGGCGGCGTGCTCTCGCCGATCAGCGCCAGCGCGCCGACCTTGGCCTCGGCCGCCCCCTGGTCGTAGGGGCGCTGCGAGGAGATGCCGGCGATGAATCCCTTCCCCGCCATGTTGGCTGCGACGATCTGGTCGAAGTTCTCGCAGACGATCTTGAAGTTTTCCGGCGACAGGCCGGCGATCTGGGCGGCGGTCGCCGCGCCCATCGCCGGAATGCTCCAGGAGCCGTAGAGGCCGTTCAGCGTCGGGTAGCGGGCCAGCAGCGCCTGCGCCACCTCCTGGCCCTTGTTCGGGTCGTCGTGGCCGGCGGCGGCGACGAGCTTGACGTCGGGGTATTTCGCCATCAGGCGGGCGACGAAGCCCTCGTAGCGCAGGTTGGTGACGTAGAAGTCGTTGGCGAAGTACATGGCCGCGACGTCGCCCTTGCCGCCGATGGCACGGGCGAGTTCGTCGGCGATGTACATGCCGAGCGCCAGGTTGTCGGACGAGACGATCGAGACGTAGTCCTTGCCCGGATCCATGCCGTCGACCGCCTGGTCGATGAAGACGACCTTGGTGCCGGCATCGGCGATGCGCTTGTAGGCGGCCGCCGTGGTCTGGCCGTTCAGCGGGATCGAGACGAGGAGGTCGGGCTTCAGGACCGCGATCGAGTCGAGGTCGGAAATCTGCTTGGCGTCGTCCCAGTTGGCGTTGGTCTCGGCCACGACCTCGATGCCGAGCGAGGCGAAGGTCTCCTTCAGGCCGTTCAACTGCTCCGACGCCCAGTCGTCGCCCAGCCAGCCGAGCGAGATGGCGACCTTGAAGTTGCCGGCCTTCACCTTGTCGATCTGCTCCGGTGTGAGCTGGATCGAGGAGCCGAGCACGCCCTTCTCGCCGCGCTGGCCGTCGCTGACCACGGTGGAGGACAGGTCGTCGACCTTGGCGAGTTCCAGCGTCTTCTCGCTGGGTGCCTGGTACCAGAGCGGCTGGTCGAGGTCGGCCGCGATGTTGTCGGCCGCGAACGCGGCCGGGGCGAGCGCCGAGCCGGACAGGAGCAGGACGGCGGCGCCAACGGCCGCGCGCTGGAACATGCGCATGGATTTCCTCCCAGAAGATCAGGTTTTGGTGTCGGGGGCGCGCCGGTATCCTCCCCGGCGCGCCGAACGTCTCAGGCTCGGTTCAGCATGAACTCGCGCAGCATGGTGGCGAGGCGTTCCTCCGCCTCCCACGCGAGGCTGTGGCCGCATTCCTCGAAGACCTCGGAGCGCTCGACGCCCTCGGAGACCTTCAGCATCTGGTCGCGCACCAAAGGCCCGAAGAACTCGGGCGCGCCGACCGTCATGATCGGGAGCGTCAGCTTCTGCTGCTTCAGCTCCTTATTGATGCGCCCGTTCTTCAGGCCGGCGCGGTAGGTCTCGAGGCAGCCGCGCAGCCCGCCGGGCGCCGACAGGCGGGCGATCCACTCCGAGATCGCCTCGTCCGAGATCGCGGTCGGGTTCCAGGTCTCCGCCTTGATCCAGAACTCCCAGAACTCGCGCTCGCGTCCCTGGATCAGCATCTCGGGCAGGTGGGGGATCCAGAAGAACGGGATGTGCCAGACCCACACACCCTGCTGGCGATACTGGGCGGAGATGTTGTCGGGCGTGAAGTTCGACCACTCCTCGAGCCCCTCGCCCGACAGGAGCATCTCGCAGAACGACAGGGTCCTCACGCGCTCACGCTGCGTGGCGGCGAGCACGTAGGCGAACTCGGCGCCCCGGTCCTCGCCGTGCAGGTGGAAGCGCTCGTGACCGAGCTGCGTCATCAGCTCCGCCATGTCGTTGGCGTTGGTCAGGCTGTCGTAGCCCTCCTCGACCGGGGGCTTGTCGGTGTAGCCGAAGCCGCGCAGGTCGGGGGCCACCACCGTGAAGTGCTCCGTGAGGAGCGGCACGAGCTTGGCCCAGTAGTAATGGGTCTTCGGCGTGCCGTGCATCAGGAGCAGCGGCTCGCCCTGGCCCGCCGTGACGTAGTGCATCCGGATGCCGTTCACCCGCGCGCGGCCGTGCTTCACCGGCCGGCCGGCGTGATCGACGATCTCAACCATGGTTCCTCCCCATCGCCACGAGCTTCGTGCGGCCAGCCGTCTGTCGCGGCGGTTCGCGCTCGATGAGCACCGGACCATGAATTGCGCCGATTGAACTTTATGTCAACTAGAAAAACATATGTTCAAGCGTTAGCGTGTGATCCCCGGGTGCAGCCATCGTTGACGCGCTGAGCGCGTGCGCCTCGACGACGCGAAGGTCGAGCATCCAGCCGAAGCGATCGCGCGGGATGGTTAGATGTCGAAGCCCTCACGAAGCCGCTCGCGTCCTCGTGCGAGACGCACCGCCCATCGACGTTGCGGATTCGTGGACGGCAGAAGCGGCGACCGCCTGCTCTTCGCTGGAACCAAATGAACGGTGTGCATTCAGCCCTGCAAGAAGTGCTCGGCTCGAGTGCGGTCATCGCAGCGCGGGGTGGCGAGCGGGTTTGGGCTACGCGGACGGAATGGCGGCTCGGCGGCAAGTGTCGAGTCCGGGTATCCGGACGACCCGGGCGATCGGCCACCATCCGTCCTCGATCCGGCGATCGAGCACGAGGTGGACGGCCGACGCCAGCCCGAACAGGCCGGCGTCACGGCCTCTGTGGGACGAACCGGGAAACCATCGTCGCGACAGACAAGACGCGAGCCGCTGGGTGCGTCGTCGGGAATTGATGAAACCGGCCCGGATCGAAGGCTGCTCGGCGGAGATCGGCGTCTTCGCTCCCCCATGGCCGATCGGGCACCTTGGCTGGAGACCGGTCGTCGGGCCGGACAGATGACGCGATCGGTCGTCGCCCCGTCGCCCCGTCGCTTCCGTCAGCAGTTCGCGATCTGGTTCAGCACGGCGGCCACGATCGCCTCCGGTCGGTCCTCCTGGACGAGGTGCCCGGCGTTCGGGATCTGAATGCAGGGCTTTCCGGATATCCGGTTTGCCAACGCTTCTCCCTTCGCAGGCGGGATCCATTCGTCCCGCTGCCCCCAGAGAACCGTGACGGGGCAGTCCATACGCCCATAGAGCCCTTCCACCTCGTCGGTGAACCGCTGGTCCATCTGCGCGATCTGGCGGTAGAAGGCTGGTTGGCCGACCGGCCCCAGCCATGGCGTGGTGTAGATGTGCAGTGCCTCTTCCGACAACGGCTCGTGTGCTGCCGTCTGGAGATAGGCCCTGAGGATCGCTCCGTGCAGATAGTCCGGCATGCCGGCGAAAGCCGCCTCGTGTTGGCGCGCATGCTGCACGAGGGGGGAGCCCCAGGGCGCGAGCGCGACGGCGTCGAAGATCGTCAGCGAGGCGTATCGCAGGCCGTCGAGATAGTAGGCCCGCAAGGCCGTGGCGCCGCCGAAGTCGTGCGCGAGGATGTCTGGGCGTTCGAGGTTCCATTCGCGGAGCAGGGCCGCCAACGCCTTGTTCTGCACCGCCAGCGAGACGTCCTGCCCCTCCCGCATCTCGGATTGTCCGTAGCCGATCAGATCGAAGTAGTAGACGGTTCGATGGGCGGCGAGCATCGGTGCGATCCGCCGCCAGACCTGCGAGGAGAAGGGGGTGCCGTGAATGGCGACCAAGGGCGGCCCGTCGCCGATCCGGCCCCAGCGGACGGCATTCCCATGGATGATCGACGTGTTCGGGAGTTCCAGCATTGCCTCGTTCACATTGTCACTTGGCTATATGAGCATATGACAAGCAGCGAAGACAGGGAAACCCAGATCAAGGCGCTGGCGAGCGAGGCGCGGCTTGCGATACTTCGGGTCCTGGCCGACCCGAAGACGCATTTCGCGCATCAGCGGTCGGCCGATCCGGTCGAGGTCGGCGTGTGCATGACCCTCATCGCCGAGGCGCTGGGTGTCGCCCAGCCGACGGCCAGCCGCCATCTCCACATCCTGAGGCAGGCGAAGTTCGTCACCGTGCGGCGACATCTCAAGTGGTCCTACTGCCAACGCGACGATCGTCGTATCCAGGAGCATTTGGACTGGCTGTCGGGCGAACTGCTGCCGAAACGATGACCAGCCCGGAATGGGCGCGCAATCGTTCGGCCGCGCGGGCTCGGTCGATGTCGTCGGTTTCGGCGCGTCCGACATCGTCGCGCGCGATGCACGGCTGACGTTCGGCAGTTTGACGTTCCGCAATTGCCGGGGGCGCTTCGTCATCCCGGCCGACCCGTTCGGCGGCGGCCAGTACGTCTGCCCCCACCACCGCGACGGGCCGGAAACAGTGCGGGAGCAAGGAGCGCGCCGTCGCTCCGTCCCGATGCGAGCAGCCCTTCCCAGGGTCATGAAAGCCCCATCGCGCAGGGCGTCGGATGCGAATGCGCCTGGCGGCGAGGGGCTTCCGTTCGTGGCGGTTGCCGGTCGTCCGCATGGCCTGCCCGGACAGACGCGCTCCCGACAGGCGGGCGCACGGTTCCCGGCGTTGATCGCCGCATCTCGGCCGGTCTCCACGCGCGGCACGTCCAAACCGCCGTGCCGGCCACGCACGAAGCCCGCGTCGGATCCGTCCCGTTTTGACGCACGCGGCATCAGTCAAGGGGATAGACCCCGTGCATCACGGTGTCGAAATGCTCTTCGATCGCCGTGGTGCAGCCGCACGCCGTCTGACGCAGGACGTCCTCGTTCCTGACGATGAAGAGGCCCCGGCGGGTCTCGATCGTCCCGTCGTCGCGTAGGCGCTTGATGACCCTTGTGACGAAGGTCCGTCCGACGCCCAGCACGTCGGCCAACTGCTCGTGCGTCATGCGCAACTCGTGGGTCTGCGTCCGGCTCATCGCCGCGAGCAGCCACTTCGCGGTTCGCTGGGCGATGGTGTGCGTGGCGTTGCAGGCGGAGGTCTGGAACACCTGGGCAAGCAGGCAGTCGGAGTAACGCGAGAACCAGTGGCGCAAGGCGAGGGAATCGAGCTTTGCCTGTTCCAGCGCCGTCGTCTTGATGCGCAGGAACCGACCGCCGTGGCGCACGCGCGCCGTGGCGTAGGCGGGGACTTGGCCGTTTGAGACGATGCCGCCGACAGCGCCTTCGGAACCGACGAGGGCGACCTCCACGGTGGTATGGCCGTCGTTCATCCCGATGCAGAAGGCGGCCATGGCACCGCCGCATGGGAACCAGGTGTGGACGACGTCCTCTCCGGCCTGCTGGAGGATGTCATGGGCATTCAGCTCCAGCACCTTCATGTTCGGGGCGAGGCGCCTGCGGTCGTCGTCGTTGAGCGTACCCAGCAGAAGGTTGCTGGCGAAATCGTCGGCGGTCGGAACCAAGCCTCTCCTCCCATTCTCCTTTGCGGCCGCGGCTGCGGGGCTCTAATGTGCACAAGTGTTCAGACGTTCCCTCCGCGCTATGTTACCCGTGAACACAAGGCGAGAACGGCAGGTTCCTACGTCCTTGCGAACGTCGACGAACGAATGGCGTCGTCTTCTCGTGGAAGGATGCTGACTGTCCCCATGGGTCGGCGCGCGAGTTCCGTCGGCATGCAAGGGAGATCGGGACGGCATGGCCGGGAACGTCGCCTCGGAATGACGACCATTGCGTAACATGCGCCCCGGCCAGTCCGCGGTGCGAGCGAGAACGAGAGCCGGCCCGCCTTGTCCGAACTGACCGATACCGTCGACCTCAGCAACTGCGACCGCGAGCCGATCCATGTCCCCGGCTCGATCCAGCCGGTGGGCTTCCTTCTGGCCCTGACGTCCGACTGGATGGTGGCGCGTGTCTCCGCGAATGTCGAACGGTTTCTCGGGCTGGCGCCCGACGCGATGCTCGGTCGCCCGTTCATGGATTTCGTCCCCGGAGACACCGTCCATGCCTTGAGAAACCGGATGGCCGTGCTGCGCGGGCCGAACGCCGTCGAGCGGATGGCGCGCTGCGTGCTCGTGGAAGGCGGCGACCCGTTCGACGTCGCGCTGCATGTCAGCGTCGGGCAACTGGTCCTGGAGGCCGAGCCTTCCGCCAACGAGACGGGCGACATCGGCGGCACGGTGCGCTCGATGATCTCGCGCCTCGACCAGTGCGAGGACATGAGCGCGTTCTTCCGCGAGGGGGCGCGCCAGGTCCGGGCGCTCCTCGGCTACGATCGTGTCATGGTCTACCGCTTTTCTGGCGACGGCTCGGGGGAGGTGGTCGCCGAGAGCTGCCGCGCCGGCATCGGCAAGTTCATGGGTCTGCGCTACCCCGCAACCGACATCCCGGCCCAGGCACGCGACCTCTACAAGCGGAACCTCCTGCGCATCATCTCCAACGTGCGCGGCGACACTGTGCCGATCGTTCCGCGCCTCGACGAGCGGGGCCAGCCGCTCGACCTCTCGCTTTCGGTCCTGCGCTCGGTCTCGCCGATCCACCTCGAGTATCTGCGCAACATGGGCGTCGATGCCTCCTTGTCGATCTCGATCATCGTCGGCGGCAAGCTCTGGGGGCTGTTCGCCTGCCATCACTACGCGCCCAAATGGCCGGCGGTCTCGAGCCGGTCCGTGGCCGAACTCTTCGCCCAGATGTTCTCCATGCGGCTGGAAAGCCGTGAGGGTCTCGCGCTCGTCGAGTACGAGCGTCGGGCACGCGATGTTTCGGACCAGCTTCTGAGCGCGGTCGCGACCGACGAAACGCTCCTGCGGGATCCGGACTGGCTCGGCGACATCCTGACCAGCGTGATCAAGGCCGACGGTGTCGGTGTCTGGATCAACGGCAAGCATGCCTCCTCCGGGACGACGCCCGGCCCGGAGGACTTCCGCCGGATCGTGCGCGCCCTCAACGGCACCGCGTCCGGCCGCGTGTACGCGACCGACCGCATCGGCGCGATCGTGGAGGGCGCCGATACGTTCGTGTCGGAGGCGGCGGGCATGCTCGCCATCCCGATCTCCCGCGCGCCGCGCGACTACGTGATTCTGTTCCGAAGCGAACTGGTCCGTTCCGTGCGTTGGGGAGGCGATCCCCACAAGCCGGTCGAATACGGTCCCAACGGTCCCCGTCTCTCGCCTCGGGAGAGTTTCGCGGAGTGGAAGGAACTCGTCCAAGGGCGTTCGAAGCCGTTCACCGAGCCGGAGCTGCGGGTGGCCGAAACGCTGCGCGCGACGCTGATCGAGGTCGTGCTCCGCCTCGCCGACGAGGCCTCGATCGAGCGCCAGCGGGCCAGCGCCCGGCAGGAACTGCTGATCGCCGAGCTCAACCACCGCGTCCGCAACATCCTCGGCGTGATCCGTGGCCTGATCCGGCAGTCGCAGCCCGACGATCCGGCGGCGGCCGAGTTCATCCGGGTGGTCGACGGGCGCGTCCATGCGCTCGCGCGCGCCCACAACCAGATCACGGACGACCATTGGGGGCCCGCGCCGCTGCAGGCGCTGGTGGACGCGGAGGCGCGCGCCTTCGTCGACGAGCACGAGCGCGTCGTCTCGCAGGGCGAGCCCATCCTCCTGAACCCGCAGGCCTATTCGACGATGGCGCTGGTGCTCCACGAGCTGGTGACCAACTCGACGAAGTACGGCAGCCTCTCGACCACCGGCAAGGTCCGCTTCACCTGGGAGCGCGAGATCGGCGGCGACCTTCTGCTGCGCTGGGTCGAGAGCGGCGGTCCCGAAGTCCGCCAGCCGACCCGGCGGGGTTTCGGGTCCACCATCATCGACCGGTCCGTCCCCTACGATCTCGGAGGGCGGTCGACCATCGAGTACAGGCCGGAGGGCATCGTCGCGACGTTTCGCATCCCGGCGCGCCACGTCGCCGAGGCACGGTCGTTCGCTGGCCCGGCGATCAAGTTTCCGCGCCCCTCAAAGGGGCATCCGGCAGCACCGCCCCCGAAGATGCTCGCCGGGCACCATGTCCTTCTGGTGGAGGACAGCCTCATCATCGCGCTCGACGCCGAGGATATCCTGTCGCGCCTCGGAGCCGCTTCGGTGACGCCCATGGCGAGCGTCGAGGCCGCTCTCGACAGCATCGACGCCCATCGGCCGACGGTCGCCATGCTCGACATCAACCTCGGCGACCGCACCAGTCTCCCGATCGCGGATCGTCTGCTCGAACTCGGCATCCCCTTCCTGTTCGCGACCGGATACGGCGAACAGGCGCGTCTTCCGTCGGAGCACGGGGACCGCCAGATCATCCAGAAGCCGTACACGCTCGAGAACGTCGCACGCGCCTTCGACCGGATGTTGGGGACGTCCGGACAACCGGACTGACCCCGCGGCCCTCCTCGCGTGCGGAGGCCCGCGGGGGGACGCGCGCGTCGTGCGGCAGGCCGTGGATCGTCGTCGGTGCTCGCTCCGACCGCTTCGCTGGAGGTCTGTTCCGTTTCCGAGCAAAAGCGCTCGGCCAAGGCGGCGACGAAGCGCACGAAGGGACGCCCTTTCTCCGTCAGCCTGAAATGCTCGCGATCTGCCGGAGGAGAGCTTCGAGGTTTCTCTCTCCCTCGGGCGTCTGCGCCCCGGCCCTCAGTCCGCTACGGATGAGGTCGCTCGCCGCCGGCCGCGCGAAGAGAGCCGCCCATTCGCGGTTCTCGACCGCCAGTCCGGGCCGCAGGTCGGTGGGCGGGAATGCCGCCTTGGCCGCCGCGACGACGCCCTCGGGCAGACCCGCGATGTTGCGGGCGATCCGCTCCACGAACCCGTCCAGGGCCTCGTCCGGCAGGGCACGGTTGATCCAACCCCAGGCCGCCGCCGTCTCGGCGTCGACCAGATCGGCGCCGAGCACGATCTCGAGGGCTCGATTGCGGGGTATGCGGTCCGCGAGGTATTGCGTCGCCCCGCCGCCCGGGATGATGCCCATCAGCGCCTCGATCTGACCGAGGGCGCCCCGATCCGTCGCGGCGAAGCACATGTCCGCGGCGACGACGAACTCGGCCCCGCCGCCGCGAGCGATCCCGCGGAGCTTGACGATCGTCACCTGCGGCTGACGACGCAGGGTCTCGGCAAAGGCTTGGAAGACGTTCAGGCCTTCGGGCGCATCCGCCGCCAACGCGTCGAAGGCATCCGGGGCGTCGATCAACGTCATGTCGACATGGGCGACGAAGAAATCGGGATTCGCGCTCTCGAAGACGATGACCTTCAGCCCCTCGTCCGCCCGTGCCTCCTCCAGGAACGCGAGGAGCTCCGTCATGAGCGAGACGGACATGACGTTCACCGGCGGGTTGTCGAGCGTGACGCGGGCAACCCCGCCATCCTTGCGGACACGGATCGTCTGGGATTCGGCAGGCATGGAAAGCTCCTCGGCTGGGGATGCCGGGATAGGTATTCATTGAATACTAGGTGTCAATTACGCATATGTTTGATACCTGGGATGCGCGAGGATACCGAGATGAACGACGACCCCGTCTACAGGGCCGACTGCCCGAGCCGCGCGATCCTCGACCAGATCGCCGACAAATGGTCGATGATGGTGATGCAGGTCCTGACCGAGCCTCGCCGGTTCAACGCGATCAAGCGGCGGCTCGACGGCATCACGCAGAGGGTGCTGACCCAGACCCTGCGCAAGCTGGAGCGCAACGGGATGGTCGCCCGCCGCATCCTGTCGACGTCTCCGCCCGGCGTGGAATATTCCCTCACCGCGCTCGGCCGATCCCTCCAGGGCCCGTTCGGCGCCCTCTACGCCTGGACACTCGAGCATATGGAGGAGATCGAGCGGCAACAGGCGCAGTACGACCGCGACGCCGCATCGGCATGATCTCGGACGCATTCGTACGCCCCGGACGCCGCCTCGGTCCGCGGGTCCTGGCTGGGGTTTCAGGCGTAGAGGCGACCACGTGCGGCGTGCGCAGCCGCAAACGGGAACTGTTGCCCATGCAGACATTCCTCGTCCGATGCGCGACCATGCGCTCGCGGAACGGCAGCGTTTGGCGATGCCGGACTTCCGCAAGCGGCCATCACGAGCATGGCCAGGGCGTTCGGACGGGCGGGAGACCGAACTTGGGCCGCCCCGCACGCCTCGAAGACGGGAAAGGACGTGGCATGGAGTATCCGTCGACATGCAGGTCGTGAGCGTGCCCGAGAACCTTTCCGCAACCCCCATGCCGGCATCTCCGCCATTCCGGGCGATGGTGACCACGCCGCATCGACTGGCGAGCGAAGCGGGCCTGCGCGTCCTGGCGAGGGGCGGCAACGCCATCGAGGCAGCCGTTGCGGCCAGTGCGGCGCTCGCCGTCGCCTATCCGCATTTCTGCGGGCTCGGTGGCGACGGCGTGTGGATGCTCGCCGACCGGGCGGGTCACGCGGCATGCCTGCTTGGTATCGGGCAGGCCGCGGCGCAATTGCCGGACGCCGACCCGATCCCGACGCGCGGTCCCCTGTCGGCGCTGACGAGCGCCGGCCTCGTGGATTCGTGGGATACGGCGCTCGACTGGTCCCGTCGGGTTTGGGGCGGGTCTGGAGGGCTCGACGCTCTGCTGGCGGACGCGATCGAATTGGCCGAAGGCGGTTTCCCGATGTCCGGCTCGCAGCGCTTCTGGCTCGATTTCCGTGCTTCCGAGCGAAGCGGCTGGCCGCGCTTCGACGCGCTGTTCGCCATCGGGAAGGATGCCCGCCCATTTTGCCAGCCGGGCATCGCCGCAAGCCTTCGCGCCGTGGCCCTGAGGGGGGCGCGGGAGTTCTACGAGGGAGAGCTCTGTGCGCGCATCGCCCGAGGGCTCGAGGAGGCTGGCTCGCCGCTTCGCGCCGCCGACTTGGCGGCGACGCGGACACGCGAGACGACGCCGCTTCGCATGGCGTATCGCGGCGTCGAACTTCTGGCGCCGCCGCCACCGACGCAGGGGGCGACGACGCTGGCGATCATGGGCATTCTCGACCGGCTGCCGCCGCTGGCTGCCGTCGACGACCGCGGTGCGGACTTCCTGCACGTGCTCGTCGAGGCGGTGAAGCAGGCCTTTCTCGACCGTGGCGCGATCGCCGATCCGGACTTCGCCGCGGTGCCGCTGGAGCGCATGCTCGACCCCGAACGCCTCGGCGCGAAGGCGGCCGCCATCGACGCTGAACGGGCGCTGCCCTGGCCGCATGTCGTTCGCACCGGCGATACCGCCTTCATCGGTGTCGTGGACGGCAAGGGCCGCTCGGTCGCGCTGCTTCAGAGCCTCTACTACGACTGGGGAAGCGGCGTCGTCGTCGGCGACACCGGGATCCTCTGGCAGAACCGCGGGGCCGCCTTCGATCGCAGCGCCGCCGGCCCCAACCGCCTGCAACCCGGCAAAAGGCCGTTCTACACCCTGAACCCCGGCATCGCGCTGCGGGCCGGCGCGCCTGCGCTCGTCTACGGCACGCAGGGCGCGGACGGCCAGCCGCAGACGCTTGCCGTCCTGCTCGCCCGGCTGATCGAACGCGGCCTCGATCCGCAAGCCGCGCTGGCTGCGCCGCGCTTCCTGCTCGGGCGCACCTTCTCCGACGCGCGCGACGCTCTCAAGCTGGAGGCGTCCGCCGGCGAGACGACCTTTGCGGAACTCGCGCGGCGCGGCCACGAAGTGTCCGCGCTGGTCGATCTCAGTCCGCTGGCAGGGCAAGCCGGGGTGATCGCGGTGGACGACGCGGGCTACGTCACCGGCGCGCACGATCCGCGCAGCGACGGCTGCGCGCTCGGTCTGACCATGGAGACGTAAACCGCATGGATTTCGTGCTGCGCAACGCCCGCCTCGCGACGGGCGGCGACCTCGTGGATATCGGCGTCGAGAACGGGCGGATCGCGGCGATGGCCCCAGGCCTCGTGGCCGCCGCGCCCGAACGCGACGCGGCGGGACGGCTGGCGTTTCCAGGGTTCGTCGACTGCCATATCCACCTCGACAAAGCCTGCATCCTCGACCGGTGCGCCATCAGCGAGGGCACGCTGGCGGAGGCCGTCCGCGAAACGGCACGAGCGAAGGCGGCCTTCACCGAGGCGGATGTGTACGCCCGCGCCGCACGTCTGGTGGAGCGGGCGATCCTGCACGGGACGATGCTCATGCGCACGTTCGTCGAAGTCGACCCGCGCGCCGGCCTTCGTTCGCTGGCCGCGATCCGGCGCATCAAGCTCGACTACGCCTTCGCGATCGACATCGAGATCTGCGCCTTCGCGCAGGAAGGGCTGACGCAGGAGCCGGAGACGGAGCGACTGCTGGCGCAGGCGCTCGCCGCCGGCGCCGATCTCGTCGGCGGCTGCCCCTATACCGATCCGGATCCCGCTGGGCATGTCCGGCGCATCTTCGACCTTGCGGAACGCTTCGGCACGCCGGTCGACTTCCACGCCGATTTCGATCTCGATCCCGAAGGGTCCGCGCTGCCCCTCATCGTCGCGGAAACGGAGCGGCGCCGCTTCGGCGGTCGCGTTTCGGTCGGCCATGCGACGAAGCTCTCGGCGATGGAGCCGGCGGCGGTGGAAGCGGTGGCGCGGCGACTGGCGGCGGCCGGCATAGCCGTGACCGTCCTGCCTGCGACCGATCTGTTCCTCACCGGCCGCGACGCCGGACGCCTCGTGCCGCGAGGGCTGGCACCCGCCCACCTCCTGCGCCGGATGGGCGTCACCGCGACGATTGCCACGAACAACGTCCTGAACCCGTTCACGCCGTTCGGCGACGCCTCGCTGAGCCGCATGGCGAACCTTTATGCCAACGTGGCGCAACTCGCCAGCGACGAGGAGATGGAAGCGGTCTTCGCGATGGTTTCCGCGGATGCGGCACGGCTGATGGGACGAACCCATGACCTGCGGATCGGCGCCCCGGCCGACTTCGTCCTGCTCGACGCTGCAAGCCCTGCCGCTGCCGTGCGGGAGATCGCTGCACCGATTGCCTCCTGGAGAAGGGGGCGCCTGATCATGGAACGGCCGGCGGGCCGGATCGTCCGGGCGTGAGACGGCGTCGCGGGCCGCCTTCAGGTATGGCGCTGAGCCTCCAGCGGGGCCGCTAGGACGGTCCGCCGTAAGAAAACGGCATGGGCCCGGGACAGTCACCGACTTGCGCGTGATGGGTGATCATGCCCGTCCGCTGGCGCCAGTGGTGGACGAGGAACATCGGCGGCTCGGCGAACGAGGCGGGCTCGGCGTCCGGGGCGAGACGGAGCGCGATCGCGGTCGTCGTGCCGGGCGCCGTCGCCAGCATCGTCCCTGCAAGGCGGGCCGTGACGCAGCGATGAACGTGACCGCGGATGAGGCGGTCGACGTTCGAGCAGGACAGGAGCGCCGAGGAAGGGCGGGCGCCCCCCGGCGCTTGCAGGCGTCGATGCCGGCGATGCCGCTTTCGACGGGAGGCTGGCGCAACAGCACCACGGTCGGACGACCGAACCTCTCGCCGAGCCCTCCGCACGCAGCCCCGTCGGCCTCCCCGCGGAACGAACCCGGACTAGAGCCAGCCCGCGAGCACGCCGACGCCGCCCAGCGCGAACACGGCGCCCGCGGCACGGGCGACGGGCCGACCGGTGCGGCCGATCAGCGAGGCGGCCCCGAACGCCATCGCGATGCCTGCGGCATGCAGGAGCGCGGTCGCCGCGATGAACCCGGCCGCGTAGGTCAGGCCGCCGGCCGTCTCGGGCATCTCGGCACCGTGCGCGTGGCCGTGGAAGACGGCGAACACGCCGACCAGCGCCATGGCGACGCCGACGGGCATCGGCCGTCCGAGGGCGGCGGCGGCGCCGATCACGACGCTGGAGAGCGCGATGCCGAGTTCGACCAACGGCACCTCGACCTCGGCGATGCCGAGCGCGAAGCCGACCACCATCATGCCGACGAAGGCCGCCGGGACGAGCCACAGGGCGCGGCCGCCGAGGACGTAGGCGAAGACGCCGACCGCGACCATCGCCAGGATGTGGTCGAGACCGCCGATGGGATGCGCGAACCCGTGAAGGAAGCCGGCCGTGTCGCCGACCCCGGTATGGGCGAAGGCGACGGTCGGAAGGAGGGCGGCCGCAAGGGCAAGGGGAAACGCTCTGCGCATGGTGGGCTCCTTTGGGGGACGGGTCGTCCCGAGGGAATCGATCGCGTGGACGGCAGGTCCCCGGTGGCGGTGTCGGTTCGGCGCCGACGTCGCGTTCCCAACCTCCGTCCGGGCCGCGCACCATTCGCGTGACGCATCATTGCCATCACGACGGCGTGACGGCAACGGCGGCGTCGCGCTTGCGGACCCGTGCCGACCACCTACGGCTGCGCCCGTCGTTGACGCCGCAGGGGATCGCCGCGTAAGCAGGCTGCGACGGTTTCCCCGCGGCGACGAGTCCGGGGAATTAAAAGGGAACACGGTGAGGACGACCCAATCGGGGCCGAAACCGTGGCTGCCCCCGCAACTGTAAGCGGATGCCGATCATCCCCGCGCTGGTCCTCGGACGGGTGCGGCGGGCCGCCGGGTCGCCCCGGCGCCATGCCACTGCGAGGGCCTTCGGGCCGAGGCGGGAAGGCAGATGATCGGCGCGTTCCTCCGCGAGCCAGGAGACCTGCCGTCGAAGATAGGTCCATGACGTTCGGGCGGGGATGCCCGGAAAGGATGCCCATGACGGCTCACCCTCGGCGCGTTCGCGCCCATGCTCCCCCTTTCTGCTTCCGCCTGCGAGCGTCCGCGCGTCGCTGACGCAACCTCTCTGCCGCGATCCCAACGATCGGGCCGACCAAGCCGCACGCCGCGGCATGGCGAAGCTGCGCCCGCCCCCTTCAGGAACCCGTCCATGACATCCTTTCGCCGACCGGCCGCCCTCGGTCTCCTGGCCGTCGTCCTTTCCGCGGGCTCGGCCCTCGCCGCCCCGACGCAGTACCCGCTGGAGCTCGAGAACTGCGGCCGCACGCTGACCTTCCGGCAGGCGCCGGCGCGCGCGGTCTCGATCGGCCAGTCCACCACCGAGATCCTCTACCTGCTCGGCCTGTCGGAGAAGGTCGCCGGGACCGCGCTCTGGGTCGGGCCGGTTCTGCCGGGCTACGAGGAGGCGAACGCGAAGGTGAAGCGCCTCGCCGACAACGATCCGAGCTTCGAGAGCGTGGTGGCCGAGCGGCCGGACCTCGTCACCACGCAGTTCGAGTGGCAGGTCGGCCCGCAGGGCGTCGTCGCGACACCCGAGCAGTTCGAAGAGCTCGGCATTCCCGTCTACACCTCGCCCGCCGACTGCAAGGGCAAGGACAACTCGGGCGGCGGCGACGGCACGCGCACGGCCCGCTTCACCATGGACCTCGTCTATCAGGAGGTGGAGGACCTCGCCCGCATCTTCGACGTCGAGGACAGGGGCGCGGCGGTGGTGAGAGACCTGAAGGCGCGCGAGGCCGCCGCCAAGGCGAAGATCGCCGGGCTCGAAGAGGGCACTTCGGCCGTGTTCTGGTTCTCCTCCGCCGAGGTGGACATCGATCCCTACGTCGCCGGGCAGAGCGGCGCGCCGGGCTATGTCATGTCCCTCCTCGGCGTGCGGAACGTCATCGACAGCCAGGAGGAGTGGCCGACGGTCGGCTGGGAGACGATCGCCCGCGCGAACCCAACGGTGATCGTCGCAGGCAAGATGGACCGCCGCCGCTTCCCGGCCGACGACATCGCGGTGAAGCTCGAGTTCCTCCGCACCGATCCCGTCGCCAGCCTGATGCCCGCAGTGAAGGAGGGGCGCGTCGTGGAGTTGGACGCGCAGGCGATGAACCCGACGATCCGCACGGTCTACAGCATCGAAGTGCTGGCCGACGCCCTCGAGAAGGCCGGCCTCGCCAAGTGAGCCGTGCCGACGCCCGCCCGGCGCGCGCCGCCGGATTCGCCTCCGCGGCCTTCGCACTCCTCCTCGCCGCCCTGATTTTCGGGGCGGCGGTGGGGGAGACGCGCATCCCGTTCGACACGGTCGTGAAGACGATCGCCAACCGCCTCTGGCACGGCGGCCACGTCCTCGACCCGATCGACGAGGGCATCGTCTGGAACTACCGCCTGTCGCGGGCGGTGGTGGCGGCCGCCTGCGGCGCGGCGCTGGCCGTCTCCGGGGCGGTCCTCCAGTCCCTCCTGCGCAACCCGCTGGCCGACCCCTATCTCCTCGGCATCTCGGCCGGCGCCTCGTCGGGGGCGGTGGCGGTCGCGATCCTCGGGCTCGGCGGCGGTCTCCTGTCGCTGCCGCTCGGCGCGCTTGCCGGGGCGCTTCTCGCCTTCGCGCTCGTGTCGGGTCTGGCCGTCCTGGCGGGCAGGGGGCCTGCTGCGATCATCCTCGCCGGGATCGCCAGCTCCCAACTCTTCAACGCCCTGACCTCGTTCGTGGTCACCAAGTCCGCCACCGCCGACCAGGCGCGGGGCATCATGTTCTGGCTGCTCGGCAACCTGTCGGGCGTGCGTTGGCCGGATGCGGGGCTGGCGGTTCCCGTGGCGCTCGCGGGCCTTGCCGTCTGTATCCTCCATGCCCGCTCGCTCGACGCCTTCGCCTTCGGCCCGGCCTCGGCTGCCGCGCTCGGCATCCCCGTGCGTCGGGTGCGGGCCGTGCTGATCGGGGCGACCGCGCTGATGACGGCGGTGATGGTGTCGATCGTCGGCTCGATCGGCTTCGTCGGCCTTGTGATCCCCCATGCCGCCCGGCTCGTGGTCGGCGTGCGCCACGGCGCGCTCCTGCCGGCATCCGCCTTGATCGGGGCACTCTTCATGATCGCCGCCGACGTCCTGTCCCGGACCGTGATCCCCGGTCAGGTCCTGCCGATCGGCGTGATGACGGCGCTCGTCGGCGCGCCTGCCTTCGCCCTCATCCTGATCCACCGACCGGTCGCGAACGGGGGCGCCCGATGAGGCTGGCGGCAGAGAACCTCACCTTTCGGGCCGGCGGGCGAGCGATCGTCGACGACGTGTCGCTGGAGGCGCGGCCAGGCGAGTTCATGGCGCTCGTCGGTCCCAACGGATCGGGCAAGACGACGCTGATCGCCATGCTGGCGGGTCTGAAGCGCCCCCACGGCGGGACGGTGACGCTGGATCGGCAGCCCGTCGCCACCATGGCCCGACGCGATCTCGCTCGGCATCTCGCCCTGGTCGAGCAGCAGGCGGAGACGGGCGAGCGGCTCAGCGCGCGCCAGGCGGTGGAACTCGGGAGAACGCCCCATCTCGGCGCCATGTCCCCTTGGGGAGCGCGTGACGACGGGATCGTGGCCCGAGCGCTCGAGGCCGTCGACATGGCACCCTTCGCCGACCGGCTCTGGCATTCGCTGTCGGGCGGCGAGCGGCAGCGGCTCCACATCGCCCGCGCGCTCGCGCAGGAGCCGAAGGTCCTGATTCTCGACGAGCCGACCAATCACCTCGACGTCGAGCACCAGCTCGGCCTCCTCGCGCTGGTTCGCCGCCGCGGCGGCACGGTGCTCGCGGCCCTCCACGACCTCAACCACGCGGCGCTGTTCGCCGACCGGATCGCGGTGATGCAGGGCGGGCGGCTCGTCGCCGTCGGGCCGCCGGCTGCAGTGCTGACGCCCGAGCTGATCGGCGCCGTCTTCAAGGTGACGGCTGCCGTCGAGATCGGCCCGGATGGGCGTCCCTTCATCCGCTTCGCCCCGCCCGCCATTCCGTCCACCGGGAGGGATCCATGAAGACGCTTCCCCTTGCCGCCGCCGCCCTGTTCTCGTTGGCCGCGAGCGCCAGTGCCGAGACCGTCGAGGTGCGCATGCTGAGCCGCGGCGAGCACGGCTCGATGGTGTTCGAGCCGGAATATGTCGAGCTCGCCCCTGGCGACACCCTCCAGTTCCGCGTCGGCAGCCGCAGCCATAACGCGGCCTCGATCGACGCGATGGCGCCGGAGGGAGCCACGCCGTTCAAGGGCCAGATCGACGAGGAGATCGCGGTGACGCTCGACCGTCCCGGCTTCTACGGCATCAAGTGCTCGCCGCACCTCGGCATGGGCATGGTCATGCTGGTGAAGGTCGGCGAGGCAACCGTGTCCGAAGGGTTCGTCGATCCGGCGCTTCCCGCCCGCGCGAAGAAGCGGTTCGAGGAGATCATGGGCCGCGCCGGGCTCGGCGAGGCGGAGCCGTGAGCGTGGCCGATGGCGACACGGCCAAGCGTCCGGCAAGGTTGCCGGACGCCTCCGTCCACCCCGATATGCGGTCCCCTTCAGTGCGCCATCATCTCGCTGACGATCTGCGCAGGGTTCAGCGAGGAGGGATAGTAGGTCGGCCAGTTCGTGACCTCCTCCAGGAGGGAAGCCCGATCGTCGCCCCAATAGAGGTGGTAGTGGTCGGCCTTCGCCGGGGCGATCCCGTGGTCACTGAACTGGATGAACCGCGGAGCGCCGGCGTCGCCGTCCGTCTTGCGGAAGATGAAGCGGACGCCGCGGTTCCCCTTCTTGTAGGTCAGAGTCTCGCGGCCGTCGGAGGCATAGGTCCCCTTCGTCGGCTTGCCGTCCTCGTAGAAGGTGACGACATCGCCCTCGATCGCGATCCGCTCGACATCGGTGCGGTAGCCGGTCTCGTACTCGGCCTTGTAGCCGGCAGCACTCGTCGTGCCCTTCTCGGCCTTGTGCGCCCACACGGGATCGAGCGTCCCGTCCCGGAGATACGGGTAGACCGATTGCCAGTCGCCCGCGTAGTCCGAGAGCGGTCGGTCCCGGATCTGGCTGTCCTCGAAGTAGCCGGCGTAGATCTTCGGGTCGCCGTGGGAATGGGCGTGGCCCGCATGGTCGTGGCCGTCGCCCTGGTGGACGACGCCGCTGCCGCCGACCACGGCGATGTTGTAGGGCGTCCCCTCGACCGCGATCGTGCCGGCCTCCTTCAACGTGTCCTTGCCGATGCGGCGGACCAGACCTGCCCTGGGATCGCTCATGACGACCTCGTCGCCCGCCATCGCGATCCGCGGGCGCGGATCGTTCCAGTGCCCGTCCAACGAGTAGGGCTCGGTGACGCGCGCGCTCCTGGCGACCTTGCCGTCGAGGACATCGATCTGGTGCAACGTTCCGTCCTCGGTCAGCACGTAGCCGAAGCGGGCGTTCGCGGGATCGAGCGCGAAGTCGATGCGCCGGAAGGGCAGTTCGATGTGGCGGAAGTGGGGTTCGTCGACCGGATCGACGACGACGAGGCCCTTGGCGCCGTGGTTGCCGAGGAACACCTGCATCGCCTTCGAGCCGAGCAGGGTGCCGGTGCTGTCCCCCGCCGGCAGGTCGGACGGGTAGGCGAGCATCTCGAATGCCAGCCCGTCCTTCCCGGCGGTGACCGTCAGGATGCCTTCCTTGCAACCCGTCGCGAGATAGGCGCCGGAGAAGGCCTCGCCGTGGATCCCGGTGCAGGTCTGGACCTCGCCGACGGGCGTTCCGTCCGCCTTCACCTGCTGGAGGCCGAGGCGCTGGGGCGCCGCGTCGCCCTCGACGGGCGCCTCGGAGGCGACGCTCGTCACCCAGGCATCGCCGATCGGTGCGGCATAGCCATGGTGCGCGCGCGCCTGGGGAAGCCGGGTCGCCTCGACCTTGCCCTCGCCTAGAAGATGCGCGTCGAGAACCTCGGCATACCCCCCGCGATCGAAGTTGATGACGACCTTGCCGTCATGGTCGATCAGATGGAAGGGGCGGGGACCCGTCAGCGTCGCTTCGTGGGCAACCGGATCGTCGATGTCGATATCCGAATGGTCGCCATGCGAGTGGAGGGAGATGCCGCTGCGGATGAAGTGGACCTCGTCGTCGTCGGATTGGACGGCAACGACCGCCGAGCCGCTGTCGACGCCGTAGAGCCTGCTCTGTCCGGTCGTCCCGAACGACCACCGCTTGGCCGGATCGCTGAGGTCGAAGGCGGTCACCTTCGGCGCGGCGTGATCGCCAACGAACACGCGGTAGAGCGTGACGTCCTCGTGGCCGTGTTCGGCTTCTTGAGCCACCGCGTTGGCGGTCAGGGCGAGCGATAGGCCTGTCGCGCAGGCAAGAGGGCGCAGCATCGTCGTCTTCTCCAATGAAGGGTGATCGAGGAAAGGGGGCCGTGAGACCTCAGCGGGAGCCGAAGGCCGTCGCGATGGTCCGCGCGTTGGCGCGCATCATCTCGGCATAACTCGGCGCGGGACCGCCTGCGGCCGAGAGGGCGTCCGAGTAGAGCGTGCCGCCGAGCTCGAGGCCCGCCTCCGAGGCGATCTGCTCGATCAGCCGCGTGTTGGAGATGTTCTCGGCGAACACCGCCACGGCGTGCTGGTCGCGGATCTCGCGGATCAGGGAGGCGACATGGGCGGCCGACGCCTCCGAACCCGTCGAGACGCCCTGCGGCGACAGGAACGTGACGCCGTAGTCGCGCTCGAAGTAGCGGAAGGCGTTGTGGCCGACGACGCCGGTCCGCCGATCTTCCGGAATGGCGGCGATGGTCCGCTTGATGTGCGCGTCCAGACCGGACAGGTCCTCGCCGTACGCTTTCGCGTTCGCCTCGTAGGCCGGGCAATTGGGTCGGTCCGCGTCGCAGAAGGCTTTCGCGATGTTGCGGACGTAGACCTTGGCGTTGGCGATGGACTGCCAGGCGTGCGGGTCGTTGGGCGTCGCGTGGAAGACCGCCTCCCCACCGTCGAAGTGGTAGTGGCCGCCGTTCGGATCGTTCAGGATATCGGCGCTTTCGGTGAGCTCCACCAGCGGGGCGCTCGTCCCGCTCGCTGCGACGAGGCGGGGCAGGAAACCCTCGAAGGACAGGCCGTTGACGAGCACCACGTCGGCTCGGCCGAGCGCCCTCGCGTCGGCCGGGCGGGGCTCGTAGACGTGCGCGTCGGCGTCGGGGCCAACGAGCGTCGTCAGCTCGATGTGCTTGCCGCCCACCTGACCGGCGAGATCGCCGATGACGGAAAAGCTGGCAACGACGCGCAGCGGTTCGGCCGAGGCCGGTGCCGACAGGGCGATGGCGACAAACAGGGGGGCGATGCCGAATGTGGGGCGGAGGGCTTTCAAGGGTCGACCGTCTTGGTTCGAGCGAAGGGGCGCCATGTCCCGGCAGGGCGATGCCGGAATGGGACGGCGTCTCCCGGGTGCCGCGGTTCGGGGCGCGGAAGGATCGGAGGGCAGGATCAGGCGGCTTGCCGCGACCGGTTCGGGAACGGCTCTCGTCGCTTCGTCCACGCGTTCGGCGTGACGGCGGGCGCATCCACAGGGCGAGCGTCCGGACAGGCGCGGCACCCTGCCTCATCCATCGGGTCGGTGCCGATGAACACGATGTCCTGGCGATGGTCGCCCCCGACAGAATGGAGAACAGGCCCCATCAGGGGGCGACATTGGGAAGCTTGGGCGACCGCGGGCGTCGAACGGAGGTCGGCCACAGTGCGCGCGTCGCCGTCGCGCGCCGTTTCGCGGCGATCGCGCAAGAGGTCGCCCGCGTCAACGCTCACCCCGCCCGAGTCGGGGAGGATGGTTACGAAAAGGGGCCCTTCGCGGCTCTGAAGCATGTGGTTCGACCGAACCGTCTTCCCGTCTCCGAGGAAGCCGGACAGGGCGGTGACGGGCAACTTTCGCATGGCCAACTCCCGGGGCGGATCTGGTCGATGCGTGTAATGTTATCTTATAACGTTGGCAAGGGGGAGGGTTCGAAAGGCACGTTCGTCCATGGTTCGTTGCTGCACGATCGGCCTCGGCTCGCCTGGTTCGGGAAGCGCCGCTCGAATGGCGGCCGTTGCGGCATTGGCCCAGGGATCACTGCCGGACATCCGGCGGCCGGCCTCGACGTCGTCACACCCGCTGACCTCGACCGAATGGACGACGTCGCGCTATCGCCGGAGGAGCGTGCTCGCCGACGGCGCGACATCGAACTCAAGGCCGAACGATCTCAGCGTTGGCGCTGGAGGGGGTCGGTCTCCCCAAGCCGCTCTTGGCCAATGGGTTCGGCGAGCGCGGCGTGGTGTTCCGCCCGTTCTAGCCGGATGACACCTTCCGGAGACACATCCTGTACCGACGCGACAACTTCCAACCTTCCAGGCCCAGTTCGTTCAGCCAGTCCGCCGTCTCGATCGGCGTCGGACAGACCTCGGGGCGTCGCGACGATCTCCTCAAGCTTGTGCTTCTTCCGCCGCAATCCCGGCATCCTCCAAGGCTCAAAAAACGAGTTCAGGAAGGGCCACACTTCAGGGGGCAGGCCGATAGCGACGGAGGGTTCGTGAACGGAGCGCGTTCCGATCCGGCGAGGCGATGACCGACGTCCGATTCACGCCATGGCAGGTCTCGTGCGCTGGCCTGCGACGTAGGCGAACAACGCTCCGCCGATCAGGCCCGTCAACGACAGAGCCAGAAGGCCTTCGGGCGTACGGGCCGCGGCGACGAACGTCGGCATCGGGCTGACGAAGCCCATCACCTCGAATGCCGTCCATAGGGACACCGCTCCCGCCAGCGCGTGGATCGGGAGTCGCGCGTACGGAAGGGCTCGGGACATCGGCCAGGCGGCGACGAAGGCAGGGAGAAAGGCGGCCGCCGTGATCGCGGCCATGACAGGGCCGAAGAAGACGATGTCCTGAAGCGTCGTGAGCGTTCGGACAAGAGGCGATATTGGCGCTCCCAAGTCTGCAAGGTTCGATAGGTTGATATTCGTCTGAATGAAGCTTGCCGGGATCGCCGTCGCGAGAACGGCCAGCAGAAACGCGATCGCCAGGCGGCCGGCCGTTCGGGTCATCGTTCACCATTCCTTGTGTAGCGCCGCCGCCGGCCGTTCGTCGCCTATGTTGGCTGTCTACATGGAAGCGAGGCGACGCAAATGAACACGAACATTGCCGTGAACCCGTGCGCGCGCCGCTCTCGCCTTCCCGCCGTTGGTCTGTTGGCAACGCTGCTGTTCGGCCCGTCGCTGCCCGCCAAGGCCGAGCCGCCGCCTCGCGTCGATCCGAGCCTCTACCGCGTCGTGAGCGAGATCGAAGGGCTGGAGCGGCCCTGGTCGCTGGCGTTCCTGCCCGACGGGCGCCGCCTCCTTACGGAAGCGGTGGGGCGGCTGCGGGTCGTCGGCGCGGACGGCGCGCTCGACCCCGCGCCGGTGCGCGGCCTGCCGCCGATCTACACGGCCGGTCAGGGCGGGCTGATGGACGTTGCGGTCGACCCGGATTTCGCCGAGACCGGACGGATCTTCCTGACCTTCCTGCACGGCGACGCCGAGGCCAACAATGTGAGACTGGTCAGCGCCCGCCTGCGGGACGGCGCGCTCGACGACCTTCGGGTGCTCTTCACCGCGACGCCGAAGGCCGGCGGCTCCAATCACGGAAGCCGCATCGCCTTCCTGCCCGACGGGACCCTGGCGCTTTCGCTCGGCGACGGGTTCGACCGGCGCGAGGACGCGCAGGATCCCGCCAACACGCTCGGCAAGATCGTGCGGCTCGGCCGCGACGGGTCGATCCCGGCGGACAATCCGCTGGCCGCCCGCCCCGGCGCCGCACCCGAGATCCTGACGCTCGGGCACCGCAACGTGCAGGGGATCGCGCTCGATCCTTCGGACGGCACGCTTCTCGTCGCCGAGCATGGACCGCGCGGCGGGGACGAGCTGAACCGGCTGGTGCCCGGCCGCAACTACGGCTGGCCGCTGGTCTCCGGCGGCCTCGACTACAGCTTCGCGCGCGTCACGCCCTTCGCCTCGTTGCCGGGCTTCGAGGCGCCGCTCCTGGAATGGACGCCCTCGATCGCCCCCGCCGGGCTCGCGGTCTACGGGGGAGACCTGTTCCCGCAGTGGCGCGGAGCGCTCCTGGTGCCCGCGCTCGCGGAGAAGACGGTGCGCCTCGTGCATCGGCAAGGCGGGCGGATCACCGGGCAGGAGCTGCTTCTCGCCGAACTGGGCGAGCGGATGCGCGACGTCAGAGTCGCGCCGGACGGCTCGATCCAGGTCCTGACCGACGGGGAGACGGGGCGCCTCCTGCGGCTCGTGCCGCCGTCCTGACGGCACGCGGGACCGGAAAGTCCCGCCGGCGTCAGGCGGGCTCCGTCGCTGCGCCGATGCGCCGGTATCGGATGGGCGCCGGCGCGCCACGCGCCTCGTCCTCGGCCAGTCCCGAGATGCGGCCGTGCAGCGGCGACAGCGAGCAGGCGGGATCGGTCGCTGCCGCGTCGCCCGCCAGCATCATCGCCTGGCAGCGGCAACCGCCGAAATCGATCTCGCGTCGCTCGCAGCTGCGGCAGGGCTCCTTCATCCACGCCGTCCCGCGATAGGCCTCGAAGGCCGGGGAGCGCGCCCAGATGTCGGCGAGCGGCGTCCGCGCGGCGTTGTCGAAGGTCAGATGCGGGATCGAGGCGGCGCCATGGCAGGGCATCGCCGTGCCGTCGGGCGTGATCATGAAGGCGTCGCGCGCCCAGCCGCCCATGCAGGCCTTGGGATAGCGGGCGTAGTAGTCGGACGCCACGAAGTCGATCGCCAGCACGCCGCGAAGCGAGGCGCGCGCGGCTTCCACCACGCCGATCTGCCGCTCCACCGCCTCGCGCGAGGGCATCAGCGCCGCGCGGTTCAGGAGCGCCCAGCCGTAATACTGGACGTTGGCGATCTCCAGCCGTTCCGCGCCGAGAGCGAGGGCAAGCTCGATGAAGAGTTCGACCTCGTCGATGTTGCGGCGATGGATCGGCGCGTTGACCGTGAGCGGCAGACCGGCTTCGCGCACCGCGCGGGCGGCGGCGAGCTTGCGCTCGTGCGCGCCCTTGAGGCGGCCGATCAGCTCGGTGGTCTCGGCCCGCGCGCCCTGGAAGGAGATCTGCACATGGTCGAGCCCGGCGGCCTTCAGCGAGGCCACCATGCGCGCGTCGACGCCGACCCCGGCGGTGATGAGGTTCGAATAGACGCCGCGCGCGGCCAGGACGCTCACCAGTTCGGGCAGGTCGCGACGCAGCGTCGGTTCGCCGCCGGACAGGTGGACCTGCAGGATGCCGAGGTCCGCGGCCTGTTCGAGGATCGACGTCCACGCCTGCGTGCCGAGCTCCCGGTCGGCCTTCAGGAGTTCCAGCGGGTTGGAGCAGTAGCCGCATTGCAGGGTGCAGCGATGCGTCAGCTCGGCGAGGATGCCGATCGGAAGGCCGGGGCTCGTCTCGCTCACAGGCGCACCACCATGCGATCGCTCCAGTCCTGGAGGAAGGCGAGCACGTCGGCGCGCACCTCGCGCTCGTCCGCCCCGTATTCCCGGGCAAGTTCGCGGGCGATCGCCCCGGCCTCGGACCGCCCGTCGCATCGGCTGAGGATCGCAAGGCTGATCTCGTCGGGCCACAGCACCTTTTCCGGCGACAGGAGCGCCCAGGCGTTGCGGTGCGGATCGAAATGCATCCGTACATGGCGCGGCAGCGACGGGCGCGAGGCGACGTCGGCCAGCGGGCGCTCCGGGCGCGTCATGCGCCGTCCCCTGGCCTGAAGGCTCCCGGCGGCACGAGGCCCGGCTCGACATAGCTGAAATGCAGCGCGTCGAGCATGGTCCAGAGGATCTCGCACTTGGCGATCAGGGCGTCCACGACGAGCTGCTGTGTCTCCACGGTTCGGGCGTGCTCGCGCACGAAGGCCAGCGCCACGTCGACGTCGCGGGGGGCCTGCGTCAGGCGCGGCTTGAAGTAGCCGAGCGTGTCCTCGTCGACATAGGGATACTTCTGGAGGATCGCCGAGACGCGCTCGCCGATCACCTGCGGCGAGAACATCTCGGTGAGGGACGAGGCAATGGCTTCGAGGAGCGTGCGCTTTTCCACGAGCGTCAGATAGGCGCCGACGCTGAAACGCGTCGCGGGGAGCGCCAGGCGCTGCGAGGCCACGGTGTCGGCGTCGAGGCCGAGGCCCGTGGCCAGGCGCATCCAGCGCTCGATCCCGCCGGGCGTCGATCCGTCGCCGTCGTGGTCGAGGATGCGCTCGCGCCAGGCGAGGCGCAGCGGCCGGTCCTCGATGCGCGACAGGACGATCGCGTCCTTGCGCGGGATCACGGCCTGGTAGCAGTAGCGATTCAGCGCCCAGGCCTGCATCTGGCCGCGCGTCAGCGCGCCCTCGACCATCAGCCGGTGGAAGGGATGGCGGATATGGTAGCGTTCGTGCCCGACCTGCCGCAGCACGGCCTCGAGCTCGTCCGCGGAAAGCGTGCGGTCGAGACGGAAGTCGGGCGTCATAGTTCGATCTCCATGCCGTCGAAGGCGACCGTCCAGCCCGCGTCCTCAACGATGCGGCGCTCGGCCGAGCCCTCGTCGAGGATCGGATTGGTGTTGTTGATGTGCACGAAGACGCGCTGCGCGATGGTCGCCCCCGCCCATGCCTCCAGCGAGCCGCCCGCATCTGCGATCGGCAGGTGCCCCATGCGCCGCCCGGTCTTGGAGCCGACGCCGGCCCGGGCCATCTCGTCGTCGGTGAACACGGTTCCGTCGAAGAGGAGGAGGGCGCTCCCGTCGACGCGCTCGAAGAGCGCCGGGTCGACGCGGGCGCAGCCGGGCACGTAGAAGGCCGAACGGCCGCCGGCGTCCGTGATGCGCACGCCGACCGTATCCTCCGGGTCCGCCTCGAAGTCCCGGCCGGCCTCCCCGGTTTCCAGGAACAGCGCGACCTTGCCGGGCACGGCGAAGAGTTCGGCGCAAAGGCCCGTCGGCCCGTCCGGCCCCTCGACGGCGAAGGGCTCGTCGAGCCTCACCGGCAATCGGAGCACATGGGCCGGGTCGAGAACGCGGAAGATCGGGTTGTCCGCGAGAACGGCGAGCACACGTGCCGTCGCGTAGAGGTGGAAGTCCTGCCGCTCGCGCAGCGACAGGAGACCGGCGAGATGGTCGACATCGGCGTTCGTCAGCACCACGGCGCGGATCGGCGTCGAGCGCAGTGGCGCGTCCGGGGCCGGCTGGAGCGCGGGCGTCTCGTTGATCTGCTGGCGGATATCGGGCGAGGCGTTGAAGAGGACGAAACCCCGGCCTTCGCCCGCGCTCGCGGCAAGGCTCGACTGCAGGCGCGGGCGCATTTGGGGAGTTCCGGCCCGCGCCGCCCGGCTCAGGCGGTAGTTGCAGTTCCACTGCGGGAAGCCTCCGCCAGCGGCCGATCCGAGGATTGTCAGTCGCACGTCGCCCATATCCCATTCAAAGCGAACGGCCCGCCGCACGCGCGGCGGGCCGTCGAAGCGAGCCGTCGAGGCTCCCTACTTCTTGGCTTCCTTGCGCACCGCGATCTCGGCCTCCGCATAGCGGGTGATCTCGAAACCGGCGGCCACCTGGCACATTTCAGGCTTCTTCCAGGATTTGGTCATGGGATCTGCTCCATCTTGCAGCCGGATCATCCGGCCCCGACTCCAGAGTTAGTGTCGGTTGGTGACCGCGAACACAGGACGCCCATCAAACCATCTTGATGAACAGTCGCACGCGATCGAAAAACGGAAGGCAGGGGCCGATGACCTTCCCCAGCAGGTGACCTGGTTCAGATCCAATGCATGGTGGGCTTGTCGGCCGCGGTTCAAATGCCTGGCGTATTGGGTTGGGGCGGCGCGGGCGGCCTTTGCACGGTGGTTGGAGCGCATGCGCGGCGGCTCGAGGCTCGCATGGGGTCGCTCGGCGTTACCGTGCTCGCGCTGGCCATCGATGATGTGGGCATTCCCTTCTCAGGCGCCTACCGCCGGAGGTTCGGCGTGATACGGAGTGCAGCGATTACCCGCTTGGGCTGGTGCTGAGCATTTTTTGTGATGCTTGAGGTTGGCGGCATGGAAGGCGGCCATGGTCAGAACTCTGCTCGCCGTTGTTCGGTGGACGGTTTCGAATGTCGTGCGGGAAACCAGTCGACAGTGCCTAGGACACAACGCCATGGCGGAGGGGATCGCCATTCTATGTGGGTTGCCTACCCGGAACTGCCTTTCGCCGGCTGCTCCGGGCGCCCCTTTGAGGCCGACGATCGCCTTCACCCTCACAACTGCACTTCTAGGGACGCTGCAAAAAGGGGGGTAGGTCTGGTGACACATTCGCGAGCGTCGACGCGAGGCTAAAGCAGTCCTCATCTGCACTGCCGCTTACCTCTAATCGAAGGGGGCGGCCCCTAGTCTGAGAGGGTGGGGTGAGGCAGACGTTGTGGAGGAAAAACTGAAGCAGCGGCTGGCGACTGTCAGCTGGCGGAGGGAGGGGGATTCGAACCCCCGATACGGTTTCCCGTATACACACTTTCCAGGCGTGCGCCTTCAACCACTCGGCCACCCCTCCTGACCGGTCGGCCAAAACTCGAAGCGCGAGGCTCCGGGCCGGTGCCGGTACGGTGGGCGCGGACTATCACTGGAACGCTTCGTCTGGCAAGCGGTTTCATGCGCGGGCCGACACCGACGCGCCCGATGGGCGAGCCGGGGTAACGGCGTCGGCGGTGCCGCCGTGCGACGCGGCGGCGTTGCGTGCGCCGCTGGGAGGAACCATATCTGGACGGGGCGCCGAAACGACGAGCGGCGCGCGCAGGCTTGGGGCGTCGGGATCAGTCCCCCCGAGCCACTGGCGGGAGGAGGCGAGGCGATGCGGCTGTTGGCCTGGATCGTGCGTGTTGCGGGATGTCTCTTGCTGGCGGCGGCTACGGCGCTTGCGGTGGGCGACATCGCCCGGTCCATCGCGTCCGGCGCGACGGCGCTGATGCCGCTGGAGGCTGCGGCGCGCTCGGTGGGCCTGACCCTGTTCGACGCGGCGGCCGGCACGGTCTCGGCCAGCGGCGTGTTCGCGGCCGAGGGGCGCGGCGCGAGCCTTGCCAGCGAGATCGGGCGCCAGCCCGCGTCCGTCGTCCTCGGCCTAGCCGGGATACTGTTTCTTTTCGTCGGCCGGCCGCCGCGCCGCGCCACGCGAACCACGAGGTGAACGCCATGTCCTTTCTCGATCGACTGATGAAGAAGACGGTGCTGCCGACCGCCGAGGAAGCGCTGCCCGGACGCGCCGACGCGCTGGCGACGGCCGAGCGGCATTTCGTGTCCGATGCGCCGCTCAAGGGGCCGTTTCCGGCCGGCGCGCGGACGGCCGTGTTCGGCCTCGGCTGCTTCTGGGGCGCCGAGCGCAAGTTCTGGCAGCTTCCCGGCGTCCTGGTGACGGCGGTTGGCTATGCCGCCGGCTCGACGCCCAACCCGACCTACGAGGAGGTCTGCTCGGGCCGCACCGGGCACAACGAGGTCGTGCTCGTGGTCTACGATCCCGCCGAGATCTCGTTCGAGACGCTGCTGAAGACCTTCTTCGAATCGCACGATCCGACCCAGGGCATGCGCCAGGGCAACGACGTGGGCACCCAGTACCGGTCCGGCATCTACTGGACCGACGAGGGCCAGCGCGAGGCGGCCGAGGCCGCACGCGACGCCTATCAGGCGGCGTTGGACGAGGCGGGCCATCGCGGCCGCATCACCACCGAGATCCTGCCGGCGCCGGAATTCTTCTACGCCGAGGACTACCACCAGCAGTATCTCGCCAAGAATCCGCGTGGCTATTGTGGGCTCGGCGGCACCGGCGTGAGCTGTCCGGTCGGCCTCGGCCAGGTCGCGGCCGAATAGTCGCGGCCGTCTTGAAAGGGCAGGCGCGCCCTCCGGCGGGCGGCGCCCTTGCGGGACGTCGGCTTTTGCGTTGAGTATGGCCCTCGGCCACGCACGCCCGAGCGGCGGCGTGGCTGGCCTTTCCACGCGGGGCGCGAGCCCGGTGGTCGGCGTGGCCGTCTTCGCGCAACAGGGACACGACCCAACCCATGAAGCATCTTCTCGCCGGCCTGATGGCCGCCTGCTCGCTCGGCCTCGCCGGCCATGCGCTTGCCGCCGAGTTCAAGCCCGCCGTGATCTTCGATCTGGGCGGCAAGTTCGACAAGTCCTTCAACGAGGCGGCCTACAACGGCGCCGAGCGCTTCAAGCAGGAGACGGGCGTCGCCTATCGCGAGTTCGAGATGCAGAACGAGACGCAGCGCGAGCAGGTGCTGCGCCGTTTCGCGCGCGACGGGAACTCGCCGATCATCGGCGTCGGCTTCGCCCAGCAGGCGGCGATGGAGAACGTCGCCAAGGAATATCCCGACCTCCAGTTCGCCATCATCGACACGGTGGTCGACCGGCCCAACGTGCGCTCGATCCTGTTCAAGGAGGAGGAGGGATCCTACCTCGTCGGCATGCTGGCGGCGCTGAAGTCGCAGTCGGGCACGGTCGGCTTCGTGGGCGGCATGGACATCCCGCTGATCCGCAACTTCTCCTGCGGCTACAAGGGCGGCGCGCTCGCGGCCAAGAGCGACGTGAAGTATCTGGAGAACATGACCGGCACCACGGCTGCTGCCTGGAACGACCCGGTGCGCGGCGGCGAGCTCGCGCGCTCGCAGATGGACCAGGGCGCCGACGTGATCTTCCATGCGGCGGGCGCCACGGGCATCGGCGTGCTGCAGGCCGTGGCCGACGCCGACAAGCTCGGCATCGGCGTCGATTCCAACCAGAACGCCCTGCATCCCGGCAAGGTTCTGACCTCCATGGTCAAGCGCGTCGACAACGCGGTGTACCAGGCGTTCAAGGACGCGCAGGACGGCCAGTGGACCGCCGGCACGCAGACGCTCGGCCTGAAGGAGGACGGCGTCGGCTACGCGGTGGACGACAACAACAAGGACCTCATCACGCCCGAGATGACGGCGGCGGTGGAGAAGGCCAAGGCCAACATCATCGCCGGCACGATCCAGGTCCACAACTACAACACGGACAACGCCTGCCCCTACTGAGGCGGCGCGCATCCGGCCGACCCTTGGCGGCGCCCTCCCGGGCGCCGCTTCGCGTTCGGGGCCCCGCGATGCTATGCGCCGGGCCGAAGGCTTCCAGGAGGCGCCCTTGCGCAAAATCATCTTCGACACCGATCCGGGACAGGACGACGCGATCGCGATCCTCGCCGCGCTCGGCTCGCCCGAGCTCGACGTCCTCGGCATCGTGGCGGTGGCCGGCAACGTGCCGCTGCATCTCGCGGCGGCCAACGCGCGGCGCATCGCCGAGCTCGCCGGGCGTGGGGACATCCCCGTGCATGCCGGCGCCGAGCGGCCCTTCCTGCGGCCGCTGGTGACCGCCGAGCACGTGCACGGCGAGACCGGGCTCGACGGGCCGGACCTGCCGCCGCCCGCGACCGCCCTTCGCGACGGCCACGGCGTCGACTTCATCGTCGACACGGTGCGGGCCCATCCGCCGAAGAGCGTCACCATTGCCGCGCTGGGCCCTCTCACCAACCTCGCGCTGGCGCTGCTCAAGGCGCCCGACATCGCCGAGCGCCTGCAGGGCGTGGTGATGATGGGCGGCGCCTATTTCGAGGTCGGCAACGTCACGCCGACCGCCGAGTTCAACGTCTATGTCGACCCGGAGGCCGCCGCCTCGGTGTTCGCCAGCGGCGTCGATCTAACGCTTCTGCCGCTCGACGCGACGCACGGGATGCACGCCACCCCGGCGCGCATCGAGGCCTTCCGGGCGCTGGGCACCAGGGCCGGCGCGGCGGTGGCGGCGATGCTTTCCTTCTCCGAGGTCTACGACCTCCAGAAGTTCGGCTGGGACGGAGCGCCGCTGCACGACCCCTGCGTGACCGCCTTCCTGCTTCGGCCCGAACTCTTCGAGGGTCGGCGCGTCAACGTCGAGGTCGAGACCGGCAGTCCGCTCACGCGCGGCATGACGGTGGTGGACTACTGGGGCGTCACCGAGCGGCCGCCGAACGCCTTCTTCGTGCGCTCGGGCGATGCCGATGGCTTCTTCGCGCTGCTGACGGAGCGGATCGCCCGGCTCGCCTGATCAGTAGTGCGGCGGGCGCGTCGCCTCCGGGCGGGGCGCTGCGCTCTCCTCGAGGTCGAGAAGGCGCTGCACCAGCGCCTTCAGCGTCTTCTCGAGCCGCTCGACGCGCTGGCCCTGTGCCGCCATTTCGGCGGACATCTCCTCCACCGTCCGGTTCTGGTGCGCGAGCGCAATCTCGAGCTCGGTGATCCGATCCTGGTCGCTCATGGCCGCAATGCCTCCAGCGCATCGCGCAAGGGCGCCGGGACGGGCGACGGACGGCGGCTCGCCTTGTCGATGTGGACGTGCACGAACAGGCCTTCCGCCGCCGCGAGGTCCTCGTCGTTGCGAAAGACGCCGATCTCGTAGCGGATCGACGAGCCGCCGAGATGCCCGACGCGCAGGCCGACGCTGACGCGGTCGGGATAGCCGACCTCCGACAGGTACCGGCAGCCGGTCTCGGCGACGAAGAACATCGAATCGCGCGCCGACAGGCCGGTGCCCAGCAGCCAGCTCGTCACCGCCGTGTCGAAGAAGGCGTAGTAGGCGGCGTTGTTCATGTGGCCGTACATGTCGTTGTCGGACCAGCGGGTGGTCACGGGCACGAAGGCGCGATAGTCGGCGCGGCTCTGGCGCGGCGGGCGGGGTGTCTCGGACATGGGGCTCCACGGGATCTGACGGAAACGGACAGATGGGGCGAGCGCGGCCCGCGGATCAAGGGCCTTGCGCGCCGGGGATGGCGACCCGGCCTGTCTGGCGCTCGGGCGTGGAGGTCGATAGTCTGCCGCGAACGTAAGAAGGCGACAGGATCGGTATGGCCCCCGCGATCGAGCTGATCGGCATTTCCAAGAGCTTCGGCGCCGTGCGCGCCAACCGCGACATCAACCTCGCGGTGGAGCGGGGCACCATCCACGGCATCGTCGGCGAGAACGGGGCCGGCAAGTCGACGCTGATGTCCATCCTCTACGGCTTCTACCAGGCCGACGAAGGGGAGATCCGCGTCGGGGGAAAGCCGGTGTCGATCCCCGATTCCAACGCGGCGATCGCCGCTGGCATCGGCATGGTGCACCAGCACTTCATGCTGGTGGAGCCCTTCACGGTCCTCGAGAACATCATGCTGGGGGCCGAGCGGTCGGGCCTCCTGTCGCCGGGCATCCGCCGCGTGCGGGCCGAGCTCCTGCGGCTCGAGCGCGAGCACGGGCTGGCGATCGATCCCGACGCGGTGGTGGAGACGCTGCCCGTCGGGCTTCAGCAGCGGGTCGAGATCCTGAAGGCGCTGTATCGCGGGGCCGAGATCCTGATCCTGGACGAGCCGACCGGCGTGCTGACGCCGGCGGAAGCCGACCAGCTCTTCGCGGTGCTGCGCCAGCTCCGGACCGAGGGCAAGACGATCGTCCTGATCACCCACAAGCTGCGCGAGATCCTCGACGTGACCGACAACGTCTCGGTGATGCGCCGCGGCGAGATCGTCGCCACGCGCCCGACGCGCGACACCACCGCGGGCGAGCTCGCCGAGCTCATGGTCGGCCGGCGCGTCCTGCTGCGTGTGGACAAGCGGCCCGCCGCGCCCGGCGCGCCGCTCCTGGAGGTCGAGGGCCTGTCGGTTCGCGACGCGCGCGGCGTCGCCATGGTGGACGACGTCTCGTTCCAGGTGCGCGCCGGCGAGATCGTCGGCATCGCGGGCGTGGCCGGCAACGGGCAGTCGGAGCTTCTGGAGGCGCTGTCGGGCATCCGGCGCGCCGAGCGCGGCACGATGCGGCTGCGGGGCGAGACGCTGGACCCGACCGGCGCGCTCGACCCCGCCGCCATGCGCGCGCGTGGGCTCGCGCACGTGCCGGAGGACCGGCACCATGTCGGCCTCGTGCTGCCGTTCCAGGGATGCGAGAACGCGATCCTCGGCTACCATCGCGATCCGGCCTTCGGGAAGGGCCCGTTCCTCCACGTGAAGGCGATGCGCGACGATGCGCGCGCCAAGATCGAGGCCTACGACATCCGCCCGCCGTCCTGCGAGCTGAAGACCGCCAACTTCTCCGGCGGCAACCAGCAGAAGATCGTACTGGCGCGCGAGATGGAGCGCGACCCGGCGGTGCTGCTGATCGGCCAGCCGACGCGCGGCGTCGACGTCGGCGCCATCGAGTTCATCCATCGACGCGTGGTGGAGATGCGCGATTCCGGCAAGGCGGTGCTGCTCGTCTCGGTGGAGCTGGACGAGATCCGCTCCCTGGCCGACCGGATCCTGGTCATGTTCGCCGGGCGCATCGTCGGCGAATGCGGGCCCGAGGCGGACGAGGGCGAGATCGGCCTCCTGATGGCCGGCGAGACCCGCCGCGAGGCGGCCGAATGAGGGACGCGCGCGTTTCGCTTGTGACGCTCGGCGTGTCCGACCTCGCCCGCTCCGCCCGCTTCTACGAGGCGCTCGGCTGGACGCGCACGGACGCCGGCAACGAAGCGGTGGTCTTCCTGCAAGGGGAGGGGCTCGTTCTGTCCCTGTTCGGCATGCGCGACCTGGCGGAGGACGCCGGTCTCGCGGCCGAGCCGCTTCCGCGCTTCCGTGGCGCGACGCTCGCCGTCAACCTGCCCTCAGAGCCGGAAGCCGACCGCTTGTTCGCCGTGGCCGTCGCGGCGGGAGCCCAGTCGGTCAAGCCGTTGCAGAGAGCGTCCTGGGGCGGCTATTCCGGCTATTTAGCCGATCCCGACGGGCATCTCTGGGAAATCGCCCACAACCCGTTCTTTCCGCTCGACGCGCAGGGGCGCATCGACCTGACCCCGTCTTCCGAGGAGCCGGCATGAGCCGACCCTATGCCAAGCTGCCCGCCTGGATCGACCATGGCGTGATCCCGCTGCTCAACGTCGTGGTCGCGTTCGTGGTCGCAGGGCTCGTGGTGCTGGCCGTCGGCGAGAGCCCGGTCGAGGCGGCGCGGCTGATGCTGCGCGGCGCCTTCGGCTACGGCGAGGGCTTCGGCTTCACCTTGTTCTACACCACGAACTTCATCCTCACGGGCCTTGCCGTCGCGGTGGCGTTCCACGGCGGTCTTTTCAACATCGGCGGCGAGGGACAGGCCTATGTGGGCGGGCTCGGCGTCGCCTTCGTCGCGCTCAACCTCGGCTCGGTGCTGCCCTGGTGGCTCAACCTTCCGCTGGCGGTGGTCGCCGCCTTCGCGATGGGCGCCGCCTGGGCCTTCCTGCCGGGCTACCTCCAGGCCAGGCGCGGCAGCCACGTCGTCATCACGACCATCATGTTCAACTTCATCGCCTCGGCGCTGATGGTCTACCTCCTGGTCGGCCCCTTGCGCCCGATCGGCACGATGCAGCCCGAGACGCGCCAGTTCGACGCGGGCGGCCAGCTTCCCAAGCTCGGCGCGCTGTTCGACGCGCTCGGCTTCGACCTCGGCGGCGCGCCGCTCAACGTCACCTTCTTCGTGGCGCTCGTGGCCGCCGCGGCGGTCTGGGTCCTGATCTGGCGCACGCGCCTCGGCTACGAGATCCGCACGCTCGGCTTCTCACCCTCCGCCGCGCGCTACGCCGGCATGAAGGAGACGCGGCTCGTGGTCACCATCATGCTGATCTCCGGGGGCCTGGCCGGGCTCATGGCGCTGAACTCGGTGATGGGCGACCAGTACCGGCTCCAGCTCAACTTTCCGGCCGGCGCCGGGTTCGTGGGCATCGCCGTCGCGCTGATGGGGCGTGGCCACCCGGCCGGCATCATCCCGGCGGCGCTTCTGTTCGGCACGCTCTACCAGGGCGGCGCCGAGCTCGCCTTCGACATGCCGACCATCTCGCGCGACATGATCGTCATCATCCAGGGTCTCGTGATCCTGTTCGCGGGGGCCCTGGAGAACATGCTGCGTCCGGGCGTCGGGGTCATGTACGGCTTCCTCCGCCTGCGCGAGACCGGGCCGAAGCCGGTGGGCGGGGAGGCGCGCTGATGGATCTCGCCGGCTTCCTCAACCTCCTGGATTCCACCATCCGCCTGTCGACGCCGCTGATCTTCGCGGCGCTCGCCGGCCTCTATTCCGAGCGGTCCGGCGTCTTCGACATCGGGCTGGAGGGCAAGATGCTCGCGGGGGCCTTCGCCTCGGCGGCCGCCGCCGCCGTGTCGGGCTCGGCCATCCTCGGCCTCCTCGCGGGCGTCGGCGTCGCGGTCCTCTTCGCCCTGGTGCACGGGCTCGCCTCGATCACCCATCGCGGCAACCAGATCGTCTCCGGCGTCGCGCTCAACTTCATCGCCTCGGGCCTGACCATCATCCTCGGCAGCGCCTGGTTCATGCAGGGCGGCGTCACGCCGCCGCTGGGAGCCGACCAGCGGTTTCTCGGCATCGAGCTGCCCGGCGCGGCGGCGCTGCGCGACGTGCCCGTTCTCGGCTTCCTGTATTCGGGCCTCCTGTCCGGGCAGAACGCGCTGGTCTGGCTCGCCTTCCTGGCCGTGCCGCTCACGTGGTGGGTGCTCTACCGCACGCGCTTCGGCCTGCGCCTGCGGGCGGTGGGCGAGAACCCCGGCGCGGTGGACACGGCCGGCATCTCGGTGGCCTGGCTGCGCTACCGCGCGGTGATCGTGTGCGGCGTGCTGACCGGCCTTGCCGGCACCTACCTCTCCATGGCCCAGTCGGCCGGCTTCACGCGCGAGATGACGGCGGGGCGGGGATATATCGCGCTCGCGGCGCTGATCTTCGCCAACTGGAAGCCGGTGCCGACCCTCCTGGCCTGCCTCCTGTTCGGCTTCCTCGATGCGGCTTCGATCCGACTCCAGACGACGCCCCTGCCGGGCATCGGCCAGATCCCGCCGCAGTTCGTGCAGGCGCTGCCCTATATCCTGACGGTGATCCTGCTCGCGGGCTTCGTCGGCAAGTCCCGACCGCCGAAGGCCGGCGGCGTGCCCTACGTCAAGGAGCGCTGACCCGCGCCCCTTCCTCCAGATCCGGCAAGGCTCCCCATGTCCGAAGACCTCTTCCTCAAGGCCCGCGCGGCGATGCGGAAGTGCCACGCGCCCTATTCGCAGTTTCCCGTGGGCGCGGCGCTGCGCACGGAGGACGGCCGGATCTATGCCGGCTGCAACATCGAGGTCGTGAGCTTCCCCGAGGGATGGTGCGCCGAGACCACGGCCATCGCCCACATGGTGATGGACGGGGGTGGGCGCATCGCCGAGATCGCGGTGGTGGCGGAGCGCCTGCGGGCCTGCTCGCCCTGCGGCGGCTGCCGCCAGCGCATCGCCGAGTTCGCCCGGCCCGAAACGCGCGTCTTCCTGTGCGATGCGGTGGAGGGCGTGATCGAGACCGTGCTGATGGACGACCTCCTGCCCAAGGCCTTTCCGCGGGACGCCGTCTGATGGGCCTGCTCGCCGACGCCCTTCGCTCCCATCTCGGCACGCGCGCGCCGCAGGTGGCGCTGGTGCTCGGCTCCGGCCTCGGCGGGCTGGTGGACGCGGTGGAGGGGGCGCGACGCATCCCCTATCCGGCGCTGCCCGGCATGCCGGTCTCCGCCGTGAGCGGGCATGCGGGCGAAGTGGTGCTCGGACGGCTGGCGGGGGTCGAGGTCGTGGTCCTGTCGGGACGGATCCACTACTACGAGAGCGGAGATCCGGCCGCCATGCGCCCGGCGCTGGAGGCGCTGGCCGAGGTGGGCGTGCGCACGCTGGTGCTCACCAACGCCGCCGGCTCGGTGAACCCTGCGATCCGCCCGGGCGAGGTGATGCTGATCGAGGACCACATCGCCTTCTCGGGCCGCAACCCCTTGATCGGCGAGCCGTCCGACGCGCGCTTCGTCGGCATGACCATCGCCTACGACGAGGGGCTGCGCGCGGCCACGCTGCGTGCGGCCGAAAGGGTGGGCGAGGGGCTGCATCGCGGTGTCTACATGTGGTTCTCGGGCCCGTCCTTCGAGACGCCGGCCGAAATTCGCATGGCGAGGATCCTGGGTGCCGACGCCGTCGGCATGTCCACCGTTCCCGAGACCATCCTCGCGCGTTTCCTCGGCCTGCGCGTGGTGGCGGCCTCGGTCGTCACCAACATGGGCGCGGGCATCACCGGCGACGAGCTCAGCCACGCCGAGACCAAGGAGGTCGCCCCGCGCGGCGGGGCGCGTCTCGCGCGTATCCTGACCGAGGCGCTGCCGGAGATCGCGGCTTGACCCTGCCGCAGGAGATCATCCGCGCCAAGCGCGACGGCGGCGCGCTGCCGGCCGCCGACATCGCCGGCTTCGTGGCGGGAGTCGCCGAGGGGCGCATCAGCGAAGGGCAGATCGCGGCCTTCGCCATGGCCGTGTTCCTGCGCGGCATGGACCGCGCCGAGACCGTGGCGCTGACGCTCGCCATGCGCGATTCCGGCGAGGTGCTGGACTGGTCGTCGCTTCCCGGCCCGGTGCTCGACAAGCATTCCACGGGCGGCGTCGGCGACAACGTCTCGCTGATGCTGGCACCCATCCTCGCCGCCTGCGGCGCCTATGTGCCCATGATCTCCGGCCGCGGTCTCGGCCACACCGGCGGCACGCTCGACAAGCTGGAGGCGATCCCGGGCTACGCGGTCACGCCCGACGCCGCCGTGGTGCGCCGCGCGGTGCGCGAAGCCGGCTGCGCCATCGTCGGCCCGAGCGCCCGCCTCGCCCCGGCCGACGGACGGATCTACGCCGTGCGCGACACCACCGCGACCGTGGAATCGATCCCCCTCATCACCGCATCGATCCTCTCCAAGAAGCTCGCCGCGGGCGTCGGAACGCTGGTCCTCGACGTCAAGACCGGCTCGGGCGCCTTCATGGCCGATGCGGACGACTCGAGAGCCCTGGCGCGCACGCTGGTGGAGGTCGCCAAAGGAGCGGGGCTCCGTTGCCGCGCGCTTCTCACCGGCATGGACGAGCCGCTCGCCGCCGACGCCGGCAACGCGCTGGAGCTGCGCAACGCCCTCCGCTTCCTGACCGGCGAAGGGCGCGACGCGCGTCTCGAGGCGGTGACGCTTGCGCTCGCCGTCGAGGCGCTGGTGGTCGGGGGTCTTGCCCCCGGCGCCGCCGAGGCGGAGGCGGCTGCGCGCGAAGCTCTGCGCAGCGGGCGAGCGGCCGAGCGGTTCGCGCGCATGGCCGCACTGCTCGGCGGTCCGGCGGATCTCCTGGAGCGGCCCGAGTGCCACCTTGCCGTCGCGCCGGTCGTGCGGGCGGTGGGCGCCGGGCGCGCCGGCACCGTGGCGGCGGTCGACACGCGCCCCCTCGGGCTGGCGGTGGTGGAACTCGGCGGCGGGCGCCGGCGGCCAGGCGACCCGATCGACCCCGCGGTCGGGCTGGCGCGCATCGCCCCGGTCGGGACAGCGCTCGCGGCGGGCGACCCGCTCTGCCTCGTCCACGCCCGCGACGAGGCGGCGGCCGAGCGCGCCGTGCGGCGTGTCGCCGCCGCGATCACGCTTGCGGATGCCGCCGAGCCGACGCCGACGGTGCTGGAACGCTTCGGCTGAAGCGACGCCGACCGCCTCAGTTCAGGATGCGTCGATCGGCCGGCGCGTCCAGCGAGAAGGCCGGGATCTCCACCTCGAACAGACTGCCGTCCATCGACTGCATGCGGTAGTGACCCCGCATGATGCCCGACGAGGTCGCAAGCGGGCAGCCCGACGTGTAGGTGAAGCTGTCGCCCGGCTCGAGGATCGGCTCCTCGCCGACGACGCCCGGTCCCTCCACCACCTCGACGCGGCCCTGCGCGTCGGTGATGAGCCACCGGCGCGCGCGCAACTGCACCGTCTCGCGCGAGCCGTTCTCGATCTCCACCCGATAGGCGAAGACCCATTGGCCGCCCGGCGGATCGGACTGGTCGCCGAGATACGAGGGCGTGACCCTGACGGTGATGTGGCGCGTCGTCGCCTGATACATGGCCGGCTTCGTGAGCTGCGCGCGCCGGGGCCCGCGGATGGGATCTTGCCGCAATCCGCAGAGGAATGCGGCGAAACCGAGTTCGACCACCGCCGAGGCGGCGACGGGCACCCGTCCTCAGATCGCGTCGAGCGCGCGCGTCACGTCCTCCACCAGGTCTTCGCCGTCCTCGATGCCGGCCGACAGGCGCAGGAGGCCGGGGCCGATGCCGAGCTCGGCCCGCGCCTCGTCGGTCAGGCTCTTGTGCGTCGTGGTCGCCGGGTGGGTGATGAGGCTCTTGGCGTCGCCGAGGTTGTTGGAGATCTTGATGATCTCCAGCGCGTTGGAGAAGCGGAAGGCCGCTTCCTTGCCGCCCGCGAGGTCGAGCGCCAGGAGCGTCGAGCCGCCCTTCATCTGGCGGGCGATCACGGCGGCGTCCGGGTGGTCGGCCCGGCCGGGATAGATCACGCGCGCGACCTTGGGCGAGGCGGCCAGCGCGTCGGCGAGGCGCGCGGCGTTCGCCGTCTGCTGGGCGACGCGCAAAGGCAGGGTCTCCAGGCCCTTGAGCAGGCACCAGGCGTTGAACGGCGACAGCGAGGGGCCGGTGTGGCGGAAGAAGTCCTGCAGCTCCTCGGCGATCCACTGCGCGTCCGACAGGATCACCCCGCCGAGGCAGCGACCCTGTCCGTCGATGTGCTTGGTCGCCGAATACACCACGACGTCCGCCCCGAGCTCCAGCGGCTTCTGCTGCATCGGCGTGGCGAAGACGTTGTCCACCACCAGCCGGGCGCCGGCCTCGTGCGCGATCGCGGCGACGGCCGCGATGTCGATCACCTCCAGCGTCGGATTGGTCGGGCTCTCCAGGAAGAACAGCTTGGTTTCCGGCCGCACCGCGGCCTTCCACTGCGCCAGGTCGCGCCCGTCGACCAGCGTGCAGGCGACGCCCGCGCGCCCGAGCACGGTCTCGATGATGTAGCGGCAGGAGCCGAACAGGGCGCGCGCGGCCACCACGTGGTCGCCGGCCTTCACCGAGCATTGCAAGGCGGCCGAGACGGCGGCCATGCCGGAGGCGGTGGCGCGGGCGTCCTCCGCCCCCTCCAGCGCCATCATCCGCTCCTCGAACATGCGCGTCGTCGGGTTGGCGTAGCGCGAATACACGAAGCCGGGCTCCTCGCCCTTGAAGCGCGCCTCGGCGGCCTCCGCGTTCGGGTAGACGAAGCCCTGCGTCAGGAACAGCGCCTCGGACGTCTCGCCGAAGCCCGAGCGCATCGTCCCGCCGTGGACCATGGCGGTCGCAGGACGCAAGGGGCGGGGCGCATCGTTCTTCTTCAGCATGGGACGTCTCCGCAGCCGCTTTGGGGGGCAACAGACGCCATGGGCCGCTCGGACGGAACGCGAAACGGCCTTTAGCGACTTGTTTTACGTGGCTGCAAGCCGGCCGGCAAATCACCACGAACGGCTGTGAGCCTTAAGCCTCTCGCGCGGTGAAATCAATCGCCCGTTCCCAAGCCTCGCACGGCCTGCTAACGCGTTGGGCAGCAAGGAGTTGAGTTCATGGCCGGCGGCATCCTTCCCGATCGCGACATCGCGCGTCTGTCCGCGGACGGGCGCATCGCCTGCGAGCGGCCCTTCGACGCCGACCAGATCCAGCCCGCGAGCCTCGACCTGCGCCTGGGCGCCAAGGCGTATCGCGTGCGCGCGAGCTTCCTGCCGGGGCGCGGCAACCCGGTGGCCGCCAAGCTCGGCCGACTGTCGATGCACGAGATCGACCTTGCGGGCGGCGCGGTCCTGGAAACCGGCTGTGTCTACGTCGTGCCCCTTCAGGAAGGGCTGGACCTGCCGCCCGAGATCCGCGCGGCCGCCAACCCGAAGAGCTCCACCGGACGCCTCGACATCTTCACCCGCGTGCTGGCGGACGGCGCCCAGGAGTTCGACAAGATTCCGGCCGGCTACCGGGGGCCGCTCTATCTCGAGATCAGCCCGCGCACCTTTCCCGTGGTGGTCCGTCCCGGCTCGCGGCTGACGCAGATCCGCTTCCGCACCGGCGAAGCGCAGCTCGGCGAGGGAGAGCTCGCCGCCCTGCACGAGGCGCACCGCCTGACCAGCGCGGCGGACGCCAACATCTCCGGCGGCGGCATCGCCCTGTCGATCGACCTCGCGGGCGACGGAACCGGTCTCGTCGGCTATCGCGGCAAGCGGCATACGGGCGTCGTGGACGTCGACCGGCGCGGCGCCCTCGCCATGCTCGACTTCTGGGAGCCGATCCGGCGCGGCGCGGTGGGCGAGTTGGTGCTCGACCCCGACGAGTTCTACATCCTGGTCTCGAAGGAGGCCGTCCACGTGCCGCCGGCCTTCGCCGCGGAGATGACGCCCTTCGATCCGCTGGTCGGCGAGTTCCGCGTCCACTACGCCGGCTTCTTCGATCCCGGCTTCGGCCATTCCGCCGCCGGCGGATCGGGCAGCCGCGCGGTGCTGGAGGTGCGCAGCCACGATGTGCCGTTCATCCTGGAGGACGGCCAGATCGTCGGTCGGCTCGTCTACGAGCGCATGGCCGGCCTGCCCGACCGGCTCTACGGCGCGGACCTCAAGTCGAACTACCAGGCGCAGGGCCTCAAGCTCTCCAAGCATTTCCTCTGAAACCCGCCGGCGCCCGCTTGACGGCCGCCCCGCGTTGAAGGCAGTGTCTCGCCGAGCGCGGGCGTAGTTCAGCGGTAGAACGCCAGCTTCCCAAGCTGGATGTCGTGGGTTCGATCCCCATCGCCCGCTCCAGAATCCCAACCGCGCAGAAAACCGAAACGGCTCCGACGTTCACTCTGGACGGGTCTGGGACGAAGCCGTCGGACGTTCGTCGGGCGAAGAGATCGAGTTCCTCCGACTTCGGACGGTGACGACGGCATCGATGGCGGATGCCACACCCATGAGGCGACCTTTTAGGGTGCCGGGCTGCGCACACGTCATCGTGATGGAGTCCGAGCGGCGCGAAGGGCGTGCGTTCGAATTCGACGCCGTACCGCACAATTGCGAATGTGCGGAAGTCGCCGTGCTGACACCGTCGGCGCGCCCGAGGGAGCCTCGGCGGCGGCCTGTCCGGGAAGCTGGACCTCCGCGTGCGGCCCGCGCGCAGGTTCCGCGAGGGTTCGAACGGAAGGTTCGCCGTCCCTTGCCGCCGTCGTTCCGGGCGATCGCAGCCCGGTGAGCGTCCGGGTCTTCCCTGGCCCGCCCGATCCTCCGGATGATCCCGACCGCTCGTGTCACCCGGCCTCACGCAGCGGAATTGTACGTTTTTGGCATGTGGCCGGTACAGACTATTAGCGGGTTGGCAACCCATGCGTGACAGCCTACGCGCCGGAGTTATTTTGGGAGCCAAGATGTTTCGCAACCTGTCGCTGCCGGTCAAGCTGACCTCGATGCTGGCGCTGAGCCTTTTGCTTGTGACGGTTCTCGTCAGCGTGGCGGGAACGGCGCTCCTGCGGGACGATGCGTTCGAGCGGGCGGAGGAGCGGCAGGAGGTCAACATGCGCGTCGCCTGGGACATCCTGTCGGGCTACGGCAAGGACTTCGAGCGCCGGGGCGATGTCATCTATGCGGGACGCACGGCGCTGAACGATTTCAGCGAGCCGGTCGACCACATCAAGATGCTGGTGGGCGGCACCGCCACCGTGTTTATGGGCGACAGGCGCGTCGCAACCAACGTCAAGAAGCCGGACGGCTCCCGTGCGGTCGGCACGGCGCTCGCCGCCGGCCCGGTGTACGACGCCGTCCTCACGGCGGGCAAGCCGTTCCGGGGCGAGGCGGACATTCTGGGAACGCCGTTCTTCACCGCCTACGATCCGATCCGCAACGCGGCCGGCGAAGTGATCGGCATCCTCTATGTCGGCATTCCGCAGGCCGAGTTCCTCGCGCCGATCGTCGATGTCCAGCACAAGCTCATCGGAGTGTGCGTCGGCGCCGCCCTCGTGGTCGGGCTCGTGTTCCTCTGGGTCACCCGCCGCCTGATGGCGCCGCTCCGTCCGCTGATCGAGACCATCGCGGACGTCGCCGCGGGCCGGACCGACCACGTGGTCGGCGGCACCGAGCGCGGCGACGAGATCGGCCGGATCGCCCGCTCCGTGGAGGATCTGCGGCAGGCGCGCGAGGCGCAGCAGGGTCTGGAGCGCGAAGCGGAGGAGTCGCGTCGGTCGCAGGCGGCGAGCCGGGATCGTCAGTCTGCGCTGGACACGGCGAAGGCGGAGGATCTTCGGGCGTTCGTGGCGCAGGTTGAGATGGGGTTCACGCGTCTGGCG
>NZ_QYRN01000007.1 GCF_003583935.1 Aureimonas flava
TGCTCGAGCCCATCGGAAACATCCCGCCAGCCGAAGCCGAGGCCGCATACTACGCCCAGCTTGAGGCATTTCCGATCGCCGCGTAGGACTCAAACCAATCAGCCTCCGGCAAACCCGGGGCGGTTCAAAGCGCCGTCCGAGCGGGGGCGGGAGACTGCGGCGGCTCTGCAAGCGACACTGACCAAGGTTCGCGCCGAGAGCGTCGCGGTCGAACGCGTCAAGCCCCGTCTAGTCGAGTATGACCGGGCGCTCGAGGACGACGTCGCACGGGTGAACGGCGAGCTGCGCCGGGTGGGTGATCAGATCCAGTCCTGGTTACGGCAGAGCGAGGAGACCCGCCGCTTGGCCGACTTAGGGCAGCTTCGGGCTCACCTCCTGGGCCGGATCTCCTTCTTCCTGGAGGCGAGCGTGGACGAGCCGCGACAGGTAACGCGCGACCTCGGCGTGCTTCGGACCGAAATTGCCGAGCTTGAGGCCCGCGTCGATCGAGAAGCCAGGGACATTAAATTGAAGCGGGCGGAGGCGAAGATCTCGCAGTTCGCATCGGAGGCGTTCGCGGTCCTGCCGACGGTCGCGCCCTGCGTCGGGTCGGAGCTCGACTTCTCGTCTCGGCAGCCTGAGATCACGGTGATCGAGGCGGGAAGCGGAGCCGTACTTCGCCTGCCCGACGTCGGCTCGGACCAGAACTACTTAGCCATTCATATCGCGCTGTCCTTCGCCCTTCAGCGCTTTTTCGAGGTTGTGAATGCGCCAGTGCCGGGCGTGCTCATCCTCGACCAGATCAGCCGCCCCTACTTCCCGCAGAGCGGCGAAGATGAGGACGAGACGGAGATCTCAGGGCGCGAGGAGGACGAGGACGTACAAGCCATGCGTCAGCACATCGACTTCCTGTTTGCCGAGACGGCCCGCAGAAATGGATTGCAGGTCCTACTCATCGAGCACGCCTACTTCGCGGACGATCCCCGCTATGTCGGCGCGACCCGGGAGAGATGGACGCGGGCATCGGGCCAAGCGCTGATCCCGCTCGACTGGCCGACACGGGACGACGAGTGACGCAAGTTGGCACAAGGGTGGTAGCCCCTTGGTCGAGCTGATCGGCAAAATGTCCTCCTGGCGGTGCGGGAGATCCGCAGCGAAAACTAACAGGGGCCCGGACGTACGGAACTATGCAGGATCTTGCCAAATGGCATTCAAAGCTTATATTGATGCCAAGAAGGAGTTTGGAAAGTGACTGTTGCCGTCCTGCTCGATACCCAGCCGCGAGCCTTCGCGTCGGAGCCCATCAGCGCCGAGGAGGCCGCCGCCATGTTCCGCGCCACCGTCAACTTGCTCAGGCGTTGGGAGCTGACCGACGATCAGGCAGCAACGTTGCTCGACCTGCCGATCCGCACCTACGCCCGCTGGAAGGCGGGGGAGCAGGGACGCATCGACCGCGATACGCGAGCGAGGCTCTCCAACCTGATGGGCATTCACAAGGCGCTCCGGATCATCTTCCGTGAGGCTGAGCGTGGCTATCGCTGGATCAGGGCAGCGAACGACAGCTTCGGCGGTCGCTCGGCGCTCGACGTTATGCTGGGCGGCGAGCTGACCGATCTCATGCGCGTGCGGCGCCTGCTCGACGCCGAGCGCGGCGGCTGGTGATCGACCGTGGAGCGGTTCCCGTCACGCCCGTCGAATGGAACGGAGCCCGCCGGATCATCCGCAGCCTCTACCCGCCGATCGATCTGTTCGAAGACATCGCCGACCCAGAGGACTGGCCGCTGCTAATATCAGCCGAGCAGAAGACGAACCCACGGCTGATGGAGACGATCGGCAACCTCGACCTCGTTCCAGCCGCGCGCCGCATCGGAGGTCCTGGCACGAGCTACCTGATGGCGCCGTTCACGCACGTCAGCCCCGACCGTCCAAGCCGCTTCACCCACGGCGGTTACGGAGTGCTCTACGCAGCGGAGCGCTTCGAGACGGCGCTCGCCGAGACAATCCATCACCACGAGCGCTTCATGGCCCGCACGGCCGAGTCGGAGGGTTGGACATCGCAGTTTCGCGAAATCGTCCTGAACGTGAACTTGCGAGCACACGATCTGCGCGGCGATCCGGCTCGCTTCGGCGAAGCGCTGATGCCGGACAGCTACATTGAAAGCCAGGCGCTGGCAGCCGACCTGCGCGCGGCCGGCTCGGACGGCATCGCCTATCCAAGCTGCCGACAGCCGGACGGCGAGTGCGTCGCGCTTTTCTACCCCGACTTGGGGGCAAACCCGATCCAGGGGCGTCACCTCGATTACCACTGGGACGGTGCGCGGGTCGATCTCTACCGCGACGTCGGCAGCGGCGCCGTCTACCGCATCGAGGCCGAAGCATGAGCGGCGTGGCGACCAGAGGGATATGCGGGAGCGCTCCCGACTGCGCTGGCGAACGCCGTGTTTCCAGTTCAACTGGTTGCAGTGTGGTTGCAGTAGTTCAGAAGCGGGCCATCCGCTCCATTATCCGACCGCCTAACCATCTGATCTTACCGAATATTTTTGGCGCACCCGACAGGATTCGAACCTGTGACCTCTGCCTTCGGAGGGCAGCACTCTATCCAGCTGAGCTACGGGTGCGTGCCGCGGTGAGCGGCGGGCGCCGCGGGTGCCCGCTGCGTCCTGAGGTTCTCCTACAGGAACGCGGCGAGGGTGGCAAGGCGAGGGCGTCGGGGCTGCGCGAGCCGACGTCGCGGGGATCGTCCGGCACCTGCGACGGACCGGCGGCCCTTCGCAGGTCAGGCGCAGTCGCGGGTGCCCGAGCCGTCCGCCGGCTCGATCTGGACGCGCGTGTGGCCGGCGGAGATGAAGCCGAGCCGCTGCGCCGCGCCCTTGGAGAGATCGATCATGCGTCCCTTGACGAAGGGACCCCGGTCGTTGATCCGCACCACCACGGAGCGACGGTTGCTCAGGTTCGTGACCTTGACCTTGCTGCCGAGGGGCAGCGTCTTGTGCGCGGCGGTCATCGCCATCGGGTTCATGCGCTCGCCGGACGCGGTGCGCGAGGTGAGGGCGTACCAGGAGGCGCCGCCGCAGGTGGTCTTGGCGCCGGCCGCCTGCGCGGGAAGCGAGGCCAGCATTGCAGCGCCCATCAGGGCGGCTGCCGTCACGACTTTTGAGATCAACCGTCCGGTCCCTCTACCGTTTCATACGGACACGGACCGAGCATTCTGATTTCGTTGATGAAATCCCCTCGTGGCCCCCGCCGTTCGACGCCGGAGGGGTGCGGGCCAGAAACGGCCAAAACGTGGCGGTTCCATCACGAACAGTAACGCCATGTATCGTTAAGCCGGCTTATCGTGATGAATCCGCTGCGTCATAGTGGTTTCAGGGCGGCGAGACCTTCACGAAATGTCGGAAAAATCATCCTGTAGCCGGCCCGTTCGAGCCGTCTGTTGGCAACGCGTTTGTTCTCGCCGTAGAACGAACGTGCCATCGGCGTCAGATCCGCGGTCGCGAAGTCGATCTCCGGCGGCAGCGGATGGCCGCCGAGCGCGGCGGCGTGGGCCACCACGTCCTGCGGCGGTGCCGGCTCGTCGTCCGTGACGTTGAAGACGCCGCCGATCCCGCCGGCCGACAGGTGGGCGAGGGCCCCGGCGATGTCGTCCACATGGATGCGGTTGAAGACCTGTCCCGGTTTCACCAGGCGACGGGCCGTGCCCGCGGCGAGCTTGTCGAACGGGCTGCGCCCCGGTCCGTAGATGCCGGACAGCCGCAGGATGGCGAGCGGCACCGCGCGTCGCTCGGAGAACGCCGTCCAGGCGCGCTCGGTGTCCAGGCGCTCGCGCGAGCGCTTCGACACCGGGGCGGGGGGCGTGTCCTCGTCCACCCAGGCGCCGCCATGGTCGCCGTAGACGCCGACGGTGGACAGGTATCCGATCCATCGGAGCGCCGGCGCCTCGCGCAGGAGGGTGTCCTCGTGGTGGCGCAGCACCGGGTCGCCGCCTTCGCCCGGCGCGATCGAGAGAAGGAGATGCGTCGTGTCGCGCAGGGCTTGGGCGATTCCGTCGCCCGGCCGGGTGCCGTCGAAGAGGTGCGGGCGCCAGCCGAGAGCCGCGAGGCCGGCCGCCTTCTTGGGCGAGCGGGTCGTCACGCCGGCGATGGCGTCGGTCTCGAGTCGGTGCAGGTAGGCGGCGGCGGAATAGCCGCACCCGAAGACGAAGACGCGCGGCGGCGTCATGTCTCGTCCCGGCCGCGCAGGCGAAGGCTTCCGATCTCGAGCTCGTCGATCCGCAGCCGCCGCACGCGCGCCCGGCCGACGGCGAGCGTTCCGATCCACACCGTGCCGACCGCGATCGCGCCGAGGGCGAAGGCCCCGATCGCCAGGGCACCGAGCGCGGAAGCGCCGCGCGCCGAGGCGACGACGGTGTGCCGCCGCTGCGCCGTTCCGGGTTCCGGTCCCGCTTCAGGCGTCGATCGCATGCCATTCGCTCCTGACGTCGTGGTCGGCCTCGTTATGGACGGCGGCGGGCCGCATCGCCAGGGCTTCGTCGCGCGCCAGGGTCGCCAACGCCCAGACCGCCATGGCGCGCACGGCGGACGCCGCGTCGGCGAGCCGTCGGCGAACGGGGTCGAGAAGCGCCGGATCACCCGAATTGCCTGCCGCGATCAGGCAGTTCGACACGAACTTGTCGCGCCCGATCCGCTTCACGGGCGAGCCGGAGAACAGGCGGCGGAAGGCCGCGTCGTCGAGCGCCAGGAGGTCGGCGAGCCGGGGCGCGCGAAGATCGTCGCGCGCGCGCAGCTTGGCCTCGCGGGCGGTGGCGGCGAACTTGTTCCAAGGGCACACCGCGAGGCAGTCGTCGCAGCCGTAGATGCGGTTGCCCATCGAGGGGCGAAGCGACCGGGGCACCGGCGCGCGGGTCTCGATGGTGAGGTAGGAGATGCAGCGGCGCGCGTCGATCCGGTAGGGTGCGGGAAAGGCGCCGGTGGGGCAGGCGTCCTGGCAGGCGCGGCAGGAGCCGCAGAGGTCGGCGCCCGCCCGGTCGGGCTCCAGCGCGATCGTGGTCACCACCGAGCCGAGAAACAGCCAGGAGCCGAAGTGGCGGCTCACGAGATTGGTGTGCTTGCCCTGCCATCCGAGCCCCGCGGCCTGCCCGAGCGGCTTCTCCATCAGGGGCGCGGTGTCGACGAAGACCTTGGCGTCGTGCGCACGCCCGTCGGCGCCCGGCCCTGCGCGCGCGACGAGCCGGCCGGCCAGTTCCTTCAGCTTGCCCTTGACGACGTCATGGTAGTCCCGGTGCCGGGCATAGACCGAGATCGCGCCGCGGTCGGCGCGCCGAAGGATGGCGAGGGGATCTTCGTCCGGGCCGTAGTTCAGGCCGAGGACGATCACCGAGCGCGCCGCGGGCCAGAGGGCGGTGACCGAGCGCCGGCGCTCGACCGTCTCCGGCAGCCAGTCCATGGTGCCGTGGTGCCCGGCGGCGACGAAAGCGTCGAGGCGTTCGCCCGCCAGCGCGTCCTGCGCCGCCCGCGCGACACCCACCGCCTCGAAGCCGAGACGGCGCGCATCGGCCTCGAGGAACCGGCGCAGGGCGGCGGAGGGCAGGGTGTCGGCCATGGGCGCTCCTTAGCAGACCCCGCGATGCCGATCGACCGCCGGCCGGGCGCGACGCGCCCGTCGGCTCAGAAGTCGAGCTCGGCGTAGTGCGCCGCCGGCGGCACGCCGCGCACCCGCTCGGCCAGGAAGGGCCGGAACGAGGGGCGCGACTTGATCCGCATGTACCATTCCTTGGCGGCGGGCTCCTCCTCCCAGGCGACCTCGCCGAGATAGTCGAGGATGGAGACGGCCGCCGCGCCGGCGAAGTCCGCATAGGACAGGCGGGGGCCGGACAGCCAGTTCCGGCTTTCGGCCAGCCAGCCGATGTAGCGCATGTGATTCTTCAGGTTGGTCCGGGCGGCCCGGATGGCCGAGGCGTCGGGCGCCCCGCCGCCTTCGTTGGAGCGCATCTCACGCTTGAAGACGCGCTCGCGCACGAGATAGCGCGTCACTTCGGCGTCCATCTTGCCGAGGAACCATTCCACCAGGCGCCGGATCTCGGCCCGCTCGGCGGGCTTCTCCGCCAGGAGGCGCCGTTCGCGCTGGAAGGCGCCGCGGGTCTCGTCGAGATATTCGGCCACCACCGTGCCGCCGACGATCGAGACGCTCCGGTCCTCGGTCAGGATCGGCAGCGTGGCCGCCGGGTTCAGCGCCAGGAACTCGGGGCGACGCTCCCAAGGGCGCTCCTCCACCAGTTCGGCCCGCTCGCCGTACTCCCCGAGAACCAGCCGCACGAAACGGGAGGCGGCGGACATGGGATGGTGGTGTAGGATGAGCATGGAGGGAGAAAACTTGCACTCTCGACGATGGACCGCACGTCCGGTGCGACAAGGATTGCGGCGACCTTAAGGCCAGATGGTTGGCGGATCGTGAATGCGCGGGGGGCCACGCCGTCCGATCCATGCGCCACATAAGCCGCGGGCGCCGGACAGCAAGCGCCGCCGGGGCGGTCGGGAGGCGGCGGGTCGGTTCGGCGAAAGCCTGGCGGTCCATCTTGCGGTGCGGCAAAGACCTTGACCCCGTGCGGGCCGCCGCTGCATTCCCCGGTCGACACGCCAACACGCGGGATCCCCGATGGACCATCTGCAACTCTTCGATGCCTTCATCCTCGGCCTGGTCGAAGGCCTGACCGAGTTCATTCCGGTCTCGTCCACCGGGCATCTGATCCTGGCCGGTCAGCTTCTCGGCTTCCACTCCACCGGCAACACGTTCGAGGTGCTGATCCAGCTCGGCGCGGTGCTCGCCGTCCTGTCGGTGTATTTCGGCAAGCTGTGGCATCTCCTGGTGACCCTGCCGTCCGACGCGAGGAGCCGGCGCTTCGTCGGCGGCATCCTCCTCGCCTTCCTGCCGGCCGCCGTGATCGGGGCGCTGGCGCACGACTTCATCAAGGGCGTCCTGTTCGAGACCCCGATGGTGATCTGCGTGGCGCTTCTGGTCGGTGGGCTCATCCTGCTCGCGATCGACCGCATGGCACTCACCCCGCGCTACCACGACATCCAGGACTATCCGCTGTCGCTCTGCTTCAAGATCGGCGTGATCCAATGCCTGGCGATGATCCCCGGCACCTCGCGCTCGGGCGCGACCATCGCGGGGGCGCTGCTCCTGGGCACCGACAAGCGTTCGGCGGCCGAATTCTCGTTCTTCCTGGCCATGCCGACCATGGCGGGCGCCTTCGCCTACGACCTCTACAAGAACTGGGCGCTCCTGTCGGCGGACGACGCGACGGTGATCGGCGTCGGTTTCGTGATGGCCTTCCTGTCGGCGTTGGTGGTGGTGCGCTCGCTTCTCGGCTTCGTGTCGCGATACGGCTTCGCTCCCTTCGCGTGGTGGCGCATCATGGTGGGCGCGATCGGCATCGGCGTGCTTCTCGCCTATCGCTGAGGCCGGCGGCGGTTCCCGTGACGCGCGGCAGGGCGCCGCTGCCGAAGGGCGGGCTTCAGCTGCGCGCGCGGCAGGCTGGAGGTAAACTCGCGTGTATGCAACTTAAAGTTGTGTTAGGGCATTGAGGGCGTGGGCGATGTCGCCCCGATTCCTCACGATGGAGCTGCCCGATGCGCCGACCCGTTCGACAAGCCGCGATCCTGACGACCCTCATGGCGACGACCGCATGCCTCGTGGCCGTGGACGCCTCCGCCCAAACGTCGCGCACCAGCCTCGCCGACGCGATCAGCCGTTCGGTGAATCAGGCCGTGGCGACCGGCAACACGCCGAACAATTCCGTGGCCGTCGGCGTCAACCGCACGCAGACCAACACCGGCGGTTCCAACACGGTGGTCAACGACACGCCCACCACCGTGGTCAACGGCCGATCGTTCTCCATCACCGGCGCGACCCGATCGGGCAACGCCAGTTCGACGCAGAGCGAATCGCGCAGCCTGTCGACCAAGTGAGGCGATGGACCGCGCCGCGACGGCGAGGCTGTCGTCCGCTGCGGTCCGGCGGACGGCCCGGTGCCGTCCGGCGGATTGCCGATCATCGTGACCGGGCGGGTCGAGTGTTCTCTGCGCAGGCGTGAAGGTCCGGCGCCGATGCCCGGCGCCTGATGCGCCCGAGGTCAGGCGATGCTCTCGTCCTCCGCCGGCCGGTCGTCGTGCGGCTGCGGCTTGGTAAACTGCCCCTGAGGGCGGAAGCGCACCAGATAGGTCGGCAGCACGGCGTCCAGCGTGCGCGGGGCGATGCCGAAGGCCTCGAAGGTGCGCCCCTCCGCCTTGGCGGCGTCCGAGACGACGTTGTCGATCTGGAGCTGGACCACCTGGTCGGGCGTCAGCGGCGCGCCGGGAAGGGCCTTGAGCCAGCCGGCCAGCGATGCGGCGAGGCCGACCGGAATGGATACGAAGCGGCGGCGCCGTTCGATCACCCGCAGCATCTCCTCCATCAGGGCGCGGAAGCTCATCGCCTCGGGCCCGCCGAGCTCGTAGATGCGCCCGCCGGCCACCTCGCCGTCGACGGCGCCCGCCACGGCCCGGGCCACGTCGTTGACGAAGACCGGCTGGAACCGCGTCTGCCCGCCGCCGATCAGCGGCAGGACGGGCGACAGGCGCGCCATGTCGGCGAAGCGGTTGAAGAACTGGTCCTCGGCACCGAACACCAGGGAGGGGCGCAGGATCACGGCGCCCGGCACGGCCGACAGGACGCGCGCCTCGCCTTCCGCCTTGGAGCGGGCATAGAGCGAGGGGGAGTTCGGGTCGGCGCCGATCGCCGACACGTGCACGAGGCCGATGCCGGCCTTGGCAGCGGCCTCGGCGACGTGGCCGGCCCCCTCCGTCTGGAGGGCGGAGAAGGTCTGCGCGCCGGACTCGCTCAGGATGCCGACGAGGTTCACCGCATGGTCCGAGCCTTCCAGCGCCCGCCCCACCGACCAGGGATGGCGCAGATTGGCCTGGATCGCCTGGATCTGTCCGAGCCGGCCGGCGATCTGCAGATGATAGGCGAGATCCGGCCGGCGGCAGGCGACGCGGATGCGGTGGCCGCGCTGGGCGAGGGCGTGCACCACGTAGCGGCCGAGGAACCCCGACCCGCCGAACACCGTGACCTGCTTCCTGGTATCGACCTTCATCTCGCCATCCTCGTCCGGACCGCGCGCCCTGGCGCGCGCCCGCGTCATCCGTCGTTCCCCCGCTTTAGCGGCATTCCGCACGGCCGAAAAGCCCGCGCCTCGCCCCTCGCCCGCCGACCCCCGCCGCACCGCACGCATTTTCTCGCCCGCCCGATTGACACGGGCGCCTCGGAAATCTAATGACCTCGCCAGTGCCCAGGTGGCGGAATTGGTAGACGCGCACGGTTCAGGTCCGTGTGCCGCGAGGCGTGAAGGTTCGAGTCCTTTCCTGGGCACCAATTCCCCGAATTCGTTCGGGAAGCCAAAGTCTTACGCGACATCAGAGGGTTAGGGTCGGCAGCCTGTTCAACAGGACTGTTCAACAGTGCCCCTCGCAATGCCCCGTCCGATGAAGCGTTCAAGCACCTCCTACCACCAGTTCGTCCAGCGCATTCCCTCCGACGTCATAGCGAAGGCCAGAGGCCGGACGCTCGTCATTCCGGTCGGGAGTGAGACGGTCACGCTCGCCCTCTCAGCGAAGGCACAGGACGTTCGGCTATCACTACGAACGCGAGACGCTGCCGAGGCGAAGCTGCGGCAGGCGGCAGTCCTCGGGTATCTGGAGGGCGTCTGGCGGTCGGTTCGCGAGGGCCCCCGTACGCTGACCCATCAGGAGACTGTGGCGCTGGCAGGTGACTGGTACCGCGCCCTCGTGGCGGACTGGAGTACCGACCCAGGCAAGGCCGAGAACTGGGAGGCGATGCGCGAGAGTATCGTCGACGCGCAGCTCGATCTGGTGCGGGAAGACACCCGGGAGAACTGGGAACAGCTGGAGCGGCTGATCCGTCCCGATCCGTTTCTAGCCGAGCGCGCGATCAGCCTGGAAGGGGACGGGCGTCAGCGATTCCTGATGGAAGCAGGGAAGGCTCTCACGCAGGCCGCTGCCATGCTCCAGCGTAACGCTGACGGCGACTACCGCCCCGACCCGGACGCTGCTCGCTTCCCCGCTTGGACCCCGCCTGTGCCTGCCCTGGCGCCCCCGAGACAGCAGAAGGGCGAACAGCGCACAGTCCTGGCTGCGTTCAGCCAGATGGCCAAGGAGCGAGGGTATGCGCCGAAGACGGTCTCGGAGTGGACGCGCAGCCTCAGCAGCCTGACCGATCATGCGCAGACGACTGCCCTCACCTCCATCACGCCGGACCACCTGATTGGCTGGACGGACGAACTGGTGGCGCGCGGGCTCAGCGCCAAGACGATCAACGAGACCTATCTCGCTTCGGCAAAAGCCCTGTTCCGATGGGCACGGGGCAAGCTCTACCTGCCTTCCAACCCCGCTTTCGAAACCCCCAAGATCATCCGTAGGGATGACGAGAGCGAGAAGCGTGGGTTTACCCTCTCCGAGGCTCAGACCATCCTCAGGAAGGCCGAGGGCGCGCGTACGGCAGTCCGCCGCTGGGTGCCATGGCTCCTTGCCTACTCGGGCGCGCGGGCGGGGGAGGTCATGCAGTTGCGTCCTCAGGACGTCCGCAAGGACGAGGAGAGCGGAATCTGGGTCCTAGACATCACCGCGTCTGCGGGGCGCATCAAGAACAAGGCATCAGCTCGGCTGGTCCCCGTGCATCCCCACCTGATCGAGAAGGGGTTCGTCACCTGGGCTACTTCCTCCAAAGCCTCCCGACTATTCTACGAGGAGCGTGAGGACGAGGCCGAGGACGGCAAGCGCTCGCGCAAATCCGTCGCCGTAAATAGGCTGGCCGACTGGGTGCGAGGGCTGGATCTCCCGGCAGTTAAGTCCGGCGAGGTAAGCCCAAACCATGGGTGGCGGCACCGATTTTCGACCGAGCTGGTCAACCTCGACGTCCCCGACACTCTGAGGAAGCGTTTGATGGGTCATACCCTAGAGGGGCAGGACAACCGCTATGTGGGGCGCATCGTCATGAAACGCCTTCACGATGCCGTGGCCAAGCTGCCAGCGTTTGCCCTGACCGATGACGCTGAGAACCGGACCGAATAGCCGACCCTTTAACGGTGTCGATTAGCCGACCCTTACGGGATAGACCAGAGTATTAGGCGGAGGAGAGGAGAGGATCAGGAAGACCCTGATGATGAGACACTCTCCCTCTTTCCCTAATGGGGATGATGATCATGATGAGACCCTCATCCCCAAGATCATAAGACCCTCTAGACCATATAGGAAACCTATAGGTGTCCCCTACTCATCCCCGTAGGATGCTCCGGAACGCTTCGCTACAACACCCCGAAGTCCCTCGGGGGTGGTTCTGGCGGGAAGATGCTCGCGTGATCCTGGCGCCTCGCTCGAGCAGCCGCGATGGCCTTCTCAAGCTCCTCAGAAGGAACGTCCTTTCGATGGATCTTGATGGCCATCCTGAGAGCCTCGATGAACTCCTCCAGATCGACCCAATGCTTGACCACCACATGGTCCAGCCACTGAGGTCCGATCACCGAAGCGTCGATCTGATAGATACCCTCTTGCTCCCCTGAGGGGTCAAGCTTAGGCGTTGGAGTGCCCTCCATGCCGCCGTTCGTGACCGCCCACTGCCCCTTCCGGTAGTACGTATAGGGCTCGTCCTCGGGCTCCTGCTGGTATCCTTCCCAGTAACGCATGGTCCGCTCCGCTCGTCCTCTTCATGACGATGGGGAAGGGTCGTTATATTTTCCAGAAAAATCTGAGCGGCACTCGATGAATAAGGCCGTGCGGACTTCCCCCCGGGTACCCCCTACCTGGCCGCGTAGGCACCCATCCGGGGCCTTTCAGAGGCGACCGGGGACTGGCGGGGCCGCTGGTCCGATCTACAACCGGGGCTTCCCCCGGAGATAATCATGACCACAGAACCGCAAGGCACCGCTTCGCACGCGGTCCCTCAGCTCAAGCGCCGTCCGATGCTGGTGCGCCTGACCACAGCCATTCAGCAGCTGCGCACCGTCAGCCGCGAGATGCCGATCCAGCAGCTTCACGTCCTCCTGACGGTTGCCGCCCATCCTGGCATCGCGCCCGCCAAGGTTGGCAAGCTGGTCGGCTTGGAGCAGTCGTCCGTCTCTAGGAACGTGCTGTCGCTGTCCCGCACCGGATCGAAGGCGACCGCAGGGCTTGGCCTGATTGAGGCTCGCCGAAGCCCCGAGGACCATCGCGCTACCTGCCTGTTCCTGACAGACCGTGGTCGACTGGTGGTGACCACAATGCTCGGAACGTTGGAAGGGCGAAGCGCCCCACAGGACGCACCAGCAGCCCCGCCAGCGCCAGTTCAGCCCGTGAGCGCGCCATCCGTCGCTCCAACGAAGACCCGCAGCCCGTGGGCGCGCTAGCCGTCCCAACGCGTGGCTGATGGACACAAAGGTATACGTTTGCAGCACAAGGCGATTGACTGGACCCTTTGCGTCCACTAATTGACGAGACACTGAAGTCTTAGACCAAAGGGTCCGCTATGAACGCCATCGTTGCCTACGCTCGTGTCTCGACCGGCCAGCAGAACTACCAGACACAGGTCGACCGGTTGAAGGCGGCAGGGGCCACTAAGGTCTTTGAGGAGAAGCGTTCGGGCCTCGATAAGGACCGCCCCGAGTTGGCCCGTTGCCTCGACTACGTGCGCGAGGGGGACATCCTCCTCGTGACCAAGCTCGACCGTCTCGCCCGCTCCACTGCAGACCTCTACGCCATCGTGACCAAGCTTGCGGAGAAGGGAGTGGCATTCAAGGTGCTGGACGATAGCGCCGTCGACACGTCCACGCGCACGGGCAAGCTCGTCATGGGCATCCTTGCCCTCATCGCCGAGTTCGAAACCGAGATCCGCCGAGAGAGGCAGATGGAGGGCATCGCGAAGGCGAAGGAAGAGGGACGCATGGGAGGCCGTCCGAAGCTCGTCACGGACGACGTACGGGCCACCATTCACCGTCTCAAGAACGATGGTCTGAGCATCCGCAAGATTGCCGCCGAGATCGGCCTGTCGAAGGCCACAGTGCAGAAGGTCGTGGCGCCGGTCGCTGCTGAATAAATTTTGGGTGTGACTGCGCTCGGTGCGGGCGCTTTCTTCGACCAGCGCGCGTGTGGTGGGGCGTATCGATCCTTTTTGGTCGCCGCCTTGAGATAGACGTTCAGCACCGCCGGGCGATCTACCCTTGGCATCAACGGATGTCTTGAAGCATCGGTTACTACGTATTCCACCCGGGGGCGGGATATACTCGGACCCGCTGAGCTTTCACAAGCACACTTAAGGCAAATGTCCACGACCGCCTTGCTTCAACGATAGAGTGTCGGCGACAATTTCCTCGACCAATCAATCGGCGATCATAGAGCTGACGAGCGACGGACCACTTCAAATGACTGTTCACTCCCGCAACATCCCCTTCCTGTTCGACTTTTACCTCTCTAACGCCGAGCCCACTCAGGCGCGTCTAGGACGACTAATCGACTACCTGCCCCATCGCGGGGGCATGACGCTCTACGCAGGCTGCTGGAGCCTCTGTGTCGACGTTCACGCCTTCCGTTGGGTCCTCAACCGTTCCCGCAGAACCGCCGCCTGAGGGACGCGCTAGCCATTCGCGCAGGTGGTCCGCTATCGCCGCGCTCTCATGGCCGATCACGCCGAAATTGTTCCTCCGGCGCCCCTTCTTCTGGCGCCGTCTGCGGATGTCGCGCAGCATCTCGGCATAGCTGGCATCAGTCTCGACCGACCCGAGACGCCACGCCTCAACGGTGTCCTGCACCTCGGCAGCGACTACCATACGGGCCTCCTCCCTCGTTAGTCCGCCTCCCCTTCCGTTGACCTTGAACAGGCGGTCGTAGTCCGTCGCCTCGTGCCTGACCGACGTGTCTACGAGGATGCCCGCAATCTCCCCGAGTCGTCCGTAGTGCCCTCGCTTGCGCGCCCGCTCAACAAGCCGCCAGCGCCACGCTTCGGGGCACCGTGGGTACAGCGCGGCAAGGTAGATGCCGAGCTGATCGAGGAAGGCGGCTTGGTCGTCAGCTGAGAGCAAAAGCCGTTCAGGTGGGCTGCGGTTCGCGCTCAACGGACGATTACCCGACCCTTCCAGAGACACCGTACGGCTTCCCCAGGCCATCAAGGCGCTGGTCGTCGATAACGAGCGGCGTCTTAGGTCGGATCATGAGAGCCTTTAGGCACCCCCACCTGATTACCCGGACCTTCCAGAGACGCGCGCGCCAATAAGTGCCGGCTCCCCTCCCAAATCGACCCGTCAACGGCCCGCCCGCTCTCCTGCGCGAGAGCCTTCGGCTACCCATTCTTGGAAACCCACCATGCAAGAAAACCTCAATCACCTCTTTCCAGCAGCGCGCCGCCGTCTCTTCGCGACGAATGACGAAAGCGGCAAACCAATCGTGTTGGTCAGCTTGACCAGAAATCGAACGGCTAAGGTAGACCGTGCGTCGTTCGAACGGCTGATGTTAATGGGTGTGACGCCGAACTGGAGCTTCAACCACAACGGTACCAATCATTCCTACGTCCGCGCCCATGTTCCCCCACGCCTTGGGTTCGGCAACACGGCCATGATCTCCCGCCTCATTCTCCCGCCCGCTGTTCGTGGAGTCGTGGTGCGACACCGTGACGGTGACCGGCTGAACTTGCAGCTCAGCAACCTGATCCTCTCTGAGCGGATGACCGGGGCGCAGGCTTGGGAGGCAACTATTCTCAACTTCATGGAGGCGGAGGAGAAGCGCCCGATTGTGCCGCAACCTACCGCCCTACCTCTGGATCTGGCGGGCTATCCACTACTGTGGCTTTGATCCAAGTCGACCGGCCTCCCGGTCCTCCAGGGGGACCAAAGCGTCCTCACCATGGGCGACCTCGAAGGCATGCGCGTCAAGGACCGCGAGGATGCTGTGGCAAAGGTCGTGAAGGAGAACGCGGAGCGCAACGAGCCCATGTTCCGCCTCGGCCCGCTCAAGATCGGCAAGCCCCGGTGGGCATGGTCCCAACAGGACTACGAGGACTTCAAGTCCAAGTGATTGAAGGGGCCGGTGGTCGAGAGGCTATCGGCCCCCTTGGGTGAAAAGGCGACGGCCCGGTTTCGGAGAACGAGCGATGGACAAGCTGCCGTCCGCGCGCGCCAGCTATGCGTCGTCAGGTAATATCCCCACGCCCTCGAACGGGTCGCCGTCGGGTAGGTACTGACGCTTCGAGCCGACCCAAAGCAGCATGCCGCCCCCAAGGTCGCAGACATAGGGTTGGCCGCTGCTTCCACCCGTCGCCTCGCCGACGATCCGAGCGCGTCGGTTGTCCTTGAAAGGAAGCACGAAGTCCTCGGCGGCAGAGAACGTGCCACGATCGATCAGGATCGTCATGGGACCACGGAATGCTCCGGTGGTGGGCTCAATCCAGGTGGGCTCCGTGATCTGCATCCGGGATGGCACACCCTCGGCACGTTCGAGGCCGCTTTGAACCAGCGTCGCGTGCCGCCAAAAACGGTATGGCACCGGCATCAGCGCAGCGACCAGATCGCAAGGCGTGTTGCCGCCAGCATTCCCGCGAACGTCGATCGTCAGGTGAACGTCGTCTGGAAGGTTCGCCACACACCGAATGGCTCTGGCTTCAAACTCCGGTGCCGCAAAGCTTGGAAGCGTCAATCGGAAGTCATGGTTCGGCTTGGTCCATCGTCCGCCCGGCTCCTGTGACTGATCCAGGCGTGCCATTCCCCGTCTGATGCGATGAGTTTCACCCCGACCGGTGAGCAGTTCGAACGTGTTCGGAAAGAGGTATGGCCGAGAGAATAGGCGATGCCTTCGCTCCCTCAGGCTGGACCCCGATACAAAGGGCAGCTTGGCATTCGCGAAGGCGTCGACCGCCTCGCCACTGATCTGTGCAAGCCAGTCACCGGGTTCCAGCCCCCTAACCACTGACTGCGTGACGACCCAGCCGTCATCCATCCATTGCGCATCGAACCCGATGGGCGCGCCGTGTTCCGCCCACAACCAGTTGTCACCGAAGGCGGTGTGTCCGTTGTTCAAGCTGGCGACGAAGCGCAGGGTCACGAGGTCGAATGTCAGACGATCAGGGGCAACGAGCGCTTCATCGAGGTAGGCGGCGAACTCATGGTCGAGATCGTAGTTCGGCACGGCTTCCCAGTGAGCGAACGTGGATCGCAGAGCCTCGTAGACCCGAGCAGCAATTATCGCTTTGCGCGCGGTAGGAAGGCTGATCGCGTTCATATGCTTGTCGCTTCGCCGATCGCGTTATAGCACAACGTTAGTAGACGCCCGCTTTAAATGAAGCCAGACACCGGCATAGACACCAATCTCGGGTCGATAGCGGCCCCATTACCCGCCCCTTACAGAAACACCTCACAGGCCTCTGACCTCACCCGTCAGGGGCCTTTTTCATTTCAGCACAGGAGGCCTCATGGCCAGCATCACGAACCTCGGGGGCGACCTCGCGGGCATCTCTCCGCGCGCCCGTGCGATGCTCGATGGGATGGCCGGTATCGACGGCCTCCCCGAGCTGCGCATCCGTTCCGGCTACCGCGACCCCGCCCGCAACGCGAAGGCCGGGGGCGCGAAGGGCAGCCAGCACATCCATGGCAACGCCCTCGACCTCGACATCTCGGGCTATACCGACGAGCAGAAGTCCGCCATCCTCGGCGCTGCCCGGGCGCACGGCGCGAACGGCGTGGGCATCTATCCCTCGGGCAACAGCCTGCACATCGACGTCCGTGACACCCCCTCCATGTGGGGCTGGAACCCCGCTGGCGCCTACGCGAAGGCTGACCTTGCCACCGCTCCGGCGTGGGCGAAGGGCCACCTGACGGCCATGCTAGGCGCCGTGGAGCGCGGGCCGCTGCCAGACCTGGCTGCCGCCCCCAAGGCGAACCGCAGGCTGCCGAGCTGGTGGAACACGCTGGAGCAGCACTCGGCTTCGGCAGGCGTCGACAGCGACACGCTCTACCGCTTCGGCGGTGCCGAGAGCATGTTCCGCAACATCGACAACCAGAGTGGCCCGGGCGGGAAGCCCTCGTCCACCGCGACCGGCCCCTTCCAGATTACGGACGGGACCTGGGGCGACCTCCAGAAGACCTACCCGCACCTCAACCTGACCGACCGGCGAGACCCGGAGCAGCAGGCCAAGGCGGCGCCCTACCTGCTTCGGCAGTATACGGACGACGTCCAGCGGCGGGTGGGCCGGAAGATCACGCAGGGCGAACAGTACCTCGCGTGGTTCCTCGGCCCCCGGGATGCTGCCAAGGTGCTGAATGCGCCGAAGGGAGCGAACCCGCTGGCCCTGGTCACCCCGGCCTCGGTCGCCTCGAACCCGACCGTCTTCAAGGGCATGACCACCGTGGACGAACTCCGCGCGTGGGCAGACCGGAAGATGACCGGCCCGGGGATCGATGGCGCTGCGGCCCCGGCTCCCGTGGACATGACCTTCACGGAGCAGTTCAAGGACGCCCGTCTGTCAATCTTGGACGCCGTCCCGAACGACCCCCTCTCACCCCGCGAGCGTGTCGCGCAGGAGCGGGCCATGGCGGGGGACGCATACTCCCTCGGCGAGGGCATCTACCGGGCGCTCGGCCAGGAGGCCACGGCGACGATCGGCAGCTGGCTGGCGCAAGGCCCCCAGGTCTCGGACCCGAACTTCCGGGTCACCCCCGAGATCCTCAAGGCCAAGGCTGCGGACATCCCCGACAAGTTCCTCGACTTCCTCGGGGGCTCCCTGTCGGATGCCGACTTCGACCGCCGTGCTGATCGCCTTCGCCAGGATCTTGAGATCCAGCGGAAGCTCGGCGCGATGGGCGGGACCGGCGTGGCGCTCCAGCTCGGGGCTGCCATCGTCGATCCGGCAGGCTGGCTCGCGGCCCTGGCGGCTGCTCCCATCGGGGGCGCCGTGAAGACCGGGCGGGTCGGCAAGATCCTCCTGGGGGCCGCTGAGGGCGCCGCTGGCAATCTCCTTCTGGAGGGCGCCGTGGCGGGCATCAAGCCGACCTGGGAGAGCGACCAGCTCATCTACGCGGGTGCCGGTGGGCTGATCTTCGGTGCCGCGTTCGGGGCCATCGGGAAGACCTCGAAGGACATCCTCGGGGACACCACCGCGCTGACCACGCAGGCGGACGAGGCGATGAAGCACATCGACGCCACGTTCGGCAGCTCCATCGGCGCCGCGCAGAACAACCTCGTGCGCTCCCCCGTCCGCACGGACACCGATGCCTTCATGACCCGCAACTTCGCGGACGCATACGGCAAGGGCGCCCTGTCGGCGGCTCGCTTCGATCTGACCGGCAAGCTCAAGGCTTCAGACAACCCGCTGGTCCGCGCGCTGGGTCACGTCTTCGCCGAGGAGTCGGTCGGCAACGCGGACGGCTCTGCCACCCTGCGGGCCGTGTCCGAGGATCAGGTGAAGCTCCAGAAGCAGAGCGAGGCCGTCTGGTATCGCGACCTGGGGGAGAACTGGCGGGACTACGCGAAGCGGAACGACCTCAACGCCTTCAAGGACGCCCACACGGGTGGCCTCGCCGACTTCAATCGGCAGGTGATGGACGCGGCCCGCAACACGGACCCGACCGCTCAGTTCGATCCTGCGGTGGCCCGACAGGCTGCCAGCTTCAAGGGCATCATGGAACGCTACCGGCGCCTCGCACAGGGCGACCGGCTGGAGTTCGACGGCACCATGCGCGCGCCCCTCCCGGGTTTCGCGAACCTGTCGTCGAGCGACAACTACGTCCCGCGCCTGATCCACTGGGGCAACTTCCGCGCCCTCGTGGACGAGCTGGGAACGGCTGGCCTGACGAAGCTCGTGAAGGGCGCCGTCCGGGGCGTGAACGCAGACCTCGACGAGGCCATCATCGACCGCATGGCCGAGGGCTACGTGAAGCGTCTGTCGAACGTCGAGGCGGGCCAGGAGCTGACCTCGGGTCGGATCTTCTCGTCCACGGATCTCGACGAGCTGCGCATGAACCTCGAAGGGGCTGGGCTCGCCCCGACCGACATCGAGGCCGTGCTGCGGCCCATGGCAACCAAGGACGCTAACGGCGCGGGCACAGCTCGCGGCAAGCGGCGGCAGCTCCTGAACGAGAACTTCTCGATGGCCCTTCCGACCAAGTCGGGGCAGCGGGAGGTCAAGCTGACGGAGCTGTTCGAGAACGACATGGACCGGGTCTTCCAGTCCTACAACCGCAATATGTCGGGGCAGATCGCCCTGGCTGGCCTGCGGATCAAGAACCCCAACTTCCGCCCCGATGAGGCCGACCTCCACCCGGAGTTCCTGATCGACGGCATCCACAACCGTGGTGACTGGGACAAGATCCTCAAGCAGGTGCGGGACGTCGCCTCGTCCGACCAGACCTCGCCCAAGGCTCGCGAGAGCGTGGACGCGGACATCGACCGCCTCCAGTTCCTCTATGACGGCATCGCTGGCAACGTGTCGAAGTTCGACGCCAGCAGCACCGCCAAGGGCATGCGCCTCGTGCGCGACTATATCTTCACCCGCGTCATGGGACAGGTCGGCTTCGCGCAGCTCGCGGAGATCGGCATGATCACCTCGGGCGTGGGGCTCAAGACCGCGATCAAGTCCATGCCGTCCCTCAAGGGCTTCCTTCGGGATGCCCGAGCGGGGCGCCTTGCGGACGAGGATGCGCGGGCTCTGGAGTGGATCTCGACGGGTGGCACCGACTGGATCAGGGGGATGTCGCACGTCGCCTCTGACGAGTTCGGCACTCCGCTGAACGTCGGCGGTGCGGCGGGCATGATGGACAAGGTCGAGGCGGGCATGAGCCGTCTGACCCGGGCGCAGTCCGCTGCCTCGGGCATGTCCTCGATCAACACCTACCTCCAGCGGTGGGCCTCGAAAGCGGCCCTCTACAAGTTCCTCGACATGAGCGAGGAGGGAGCCCGGGTGAACCGGAAGCGCATGCGTGTCCTCGGTCTCGACGACACCATGCAGGACCGGATCTTCGCGTCCATCAGGAAGCACTCCGGCGACATGGCCGGGGAATGGGAAGGCTCGCAGATGCGGCGCCTGAACATGGAGAAGTGGGACCCCGATGTCCGCGCCTCGTTCGAGCATGCCATCTTCCGATGGACCCGCAAGCTCGTGCAGGAGAATGACATCGGGCAGACGAACACCATCCTCGGCTCGTCGATCGGCAAGTTCGTCACCCAGTTCCGTGGCTTCATGTTCGGCGGCTGGACGAAGAACACGCTCCACAACATCCACATGCGGGACTGGGAGAGCCTGTCGTCGGTGATCACGACCATGACCTTCGGGGCCATGGCGTATACGGCGCAGCGGCACCTCCAGTCGCTGGGGCGGGCCGACCGGGACGAGTTCCTAGCTCGCGAGCTGGACACCAAGCGACTGATCGCCGCCTCGTTCCAGCGGGCCGGGTTCAGCTCCATGTTCCCCGCTGGCATCGACCAGATGGGCTACCTGCTCGGCTTCGACCCGCTGTTCGACACCCGGACATCAGGGACACCCTCGCGGGGCCTGACGTCCTTCCCCGCCATCAATCTCCTCGACGACACCATGAACGCCCTCCACGGGGTTTCCAGTGCCGCACGAGGGGAAACCTATCGGCGACAGGACGCTCGCGCCCTTTGGTCACTGGTGCCCTTCCAGAACACACTCCCGATGCTCTGGTTTTTCAACAACACCGTGGGGAGGCTGCCAGAAGGCTAGCCCCTCCACACCGACCGGCACGTCTCAGGCTTAGGCTTGGGCCGTGTCGGTTTTTTTCGTCTCGCCCGCCGCTCTTGCCTGCGCGGTCTCGACCAGAAACATAGCCATGGCTCCCGCTAGGTTCACAGCTAGCGACGCGTGGCGTGGAGCAGGACGAACGGGACGCGCTCCTTGCCCATGAGCATCGCCGATGCGGTTGCGCAGCGTTCCGAGACCGTTCACGACCTGCTGGCAACCACCGAGGATCGTTTTGAACGTGTCCTCGGTATGCTGTGAAGGAGCGAGTTGGAGGGCGGACGCCGTCCGATGATAGAGCTTCGGCAGGTCGTCGTTGGGGCCATAGGTCTCGCCGAGGGTTTCCAAGACGCGCTTGCACACGGTCTCCAGAAGCGTGCGCGCAGCCGTAACCGCCCCCTCGGGGTCTTCGGTACGCCGGTCGAGTGCGCGTCCCCAGGCCCTTTGGACTCCCTCGGGATCGAACGTTTGGAGAGCCGCTGTGATGGTCGGAGACGCTGGGTCGTCCGCGTACCGCTCAAGGTGATCAAAGAGGGGGCCGAACGCTTCCCATATGTGTGTCCGCCGCCCCTGGTAGGTCCCATCGATGCCCTTGAAGTATCCCCAAAGGGCGCCAGAGTTGCGTCGCTTGGCCACGAAGTCAGGAACGAGGTCTTTGGTTCGGACGTCGGACATCAGGGCGCGCCTTAGTTCGACGTAGCGGGCATCGTCGGCACCTCCCCCAGTCGCCAGATCGATCATCATCGACTGAAGTTCCTCGACCATATCAACGATCCGCATGGCCATCTAACTCGACTCCGTACAGTACCGAGTGGAGCATACTGCAAACTCGGCCCCGAAGCTTGGCTGGAAGCGTTGGCCCTTCCTTGAAGGAAGGGAGCGCGTGGCCTACAACATGACTGTTCAACAACGACGCGGCTGCGGGCTCTGAAACCCCTACGCCGTAGGACTTTGGGTGCCGGAAGGGCTCGTCCTTTCCTGGGCACCAATTCCCCTGATTGTTCAGGGAAGCCCGAGACTTAAGCGATTACAAGGGATTGCATGGGGCGGCCTGTACAACAGGACTGCACAACATGCCCCTTGCGATGGCCCGTCCGATGAAGCGTCCAGGTACTAAAAATCAGCAGTTCGTCCAGCGCATCCCGGCCGACGTGAAGGCGAAGGTTCGGGGCCTGAAGCTGGCGATCCCGCTCGGCTCGCAAACTGTCGCCATGACGGTCTCGCAGACCCTCCCCGACATTCGCCTTTCCCTTCGGACGACCGATGCCGCAGAGGCGCGAGCGCGGCAGGCCGCCATCACCGCCTATCTTGCAGGGGTCTGGCAGTCCGTGCGCGATGGACCCCGCAGGCTGACCCAGAAGGAAGCCGTGGCGCTCGCTGGCGAAATCTACCGCGAGTTCGTGGAAGCCATCGAAGACGATCCCGGCAAGCCCGAGACGTGGGCGCGGGTGGAGGCGGCGAACATCGCAGCGACCCAAGGGAGGTTCGGCCGCGCCGCCCTGATGATCGCTGATGATGACACGATCCGCCAGAAGAGTATGGAGGAGCGGTTCGGCTTCTGGGCTGACAGCAAGCTCGCAACCCTCGGCTTCCTTGTCGATGACGAGAGCCGCAGGCGTGTCATCGAAGAGACCGGGAAGGCCATGCGGAACGCCGCAGAGGACCTAATGCGCAACGCTGACGGTGACTACGGGCCGGACACGCGCACCCAACGCTTCCCCGAGTGGTCCCCGCCGAAGGCTGATCCCGCGCCCGCGCCCGCGCCGGCCGCCAAGGCGAAGAGCAAGGAAGATGGCACCTCTCTTCAAACGCTCTTGACCCGGCTGGCGAAGGAACGCGGCTACGCGCCAAAGACCGTGTCGGAGTGGACCCGCAGCGTCCAGAGCTTGACGGACCACGCCAATACGACCGATGCCGCTGCCATCACCGCAGACCACATCATCGCTTGGATGGACGCGCTTGTGGACAGAGACCTAAGCGCGAAGACGATCAACGAAACCTACTTCGCCGCCATCAAGGCGATCTACCGATGGGCGCGGGGCAAACGCTACGTCCCCGTCAATCCGACCTCGGACGTCCTGAAGATACACCGCAGGGATGAAAAGCCGGGGTTTCGCGGGTTCACTACGGCAGAGGCAGAAGAGGTCTTGAGCGCAGCCCTCAACCAGACCATGCCGATGCGCCGTTGGGTTCCATGGCTCATGGCCTACAGTGGGGCACGAGCCGGAGAAGTTCTTCAGCTCCGTAAAGAGGACGTGCGTCAGGACGCGGACACGGGCATTTGGCTGATGGACTTTGCTCCCAACGCGGGCCGAGTGAAGAACAAGGGCTCACGACGCATCGTCCCCCTTCACGACCACCTGATTGAGCTGGGGTTCGTCGCATGGGTCGAGAAGATGCCGGCCGGTCGGTTGTTCTACGAGGACCGTGAGGGCGAGGGAACGGACGGAAAGCGTTCTCGGAGGTCCATGGCCGTGACCCAGATGGGCAACTGGATACGAGACGACCTCAAAATCGAAGCGGTGCGTGCGAAAGAGGTCCAGCCGAACCACGGTTGGCGTCATCGGTTTACCCTTGAGATGACGGACTTGGACGTGTTGGAGACACGAAGGAAGCGGCTGACGGGCCATAGGCTGGAAGGCCAGGACAACCGCTATGTCGGGAAGCTGAACCTCACGCGGCTTGCTGAAGCGGTGAACCTCATTCCGCGCTTCCTGACGACCTCGAAGACCCCCGGATAAAACTGGGGAAAATTTCGGAGACGCCTACTCTACCAGGGATGCGGATGCGTGCCCCCCATGGGGTGGCCGGCCGCTCCATTACACCGAGACAGGTGACGCCCTCATCCAAACTTCGCGGGCCTCCTCGACACTCACCCATTGCCGCCTCTCCGCGATGAGCCGATGGATCAATCGATGGCAGCACGCGCATAACAAGGCCATGTCCCGCACCTTTATCTTTCGCAGATCGCCTTGGCCGAGCGGCAAAATGTGATGGGCTTCAAATGCAGCGTCTCGGATTGACGCCGGCACGTCGCGGAAGTCCTCATCGCACATGTCGCAGCGCAGATTGCCCTTCGCGTGGCGGTCCTTCAGTAGGGCACCTCGCAAGCCTGCGTTCCGTTCTCGGATGAGATGGACGCGAGTGAGTACCTTGCCCTCGAAGAACCCTCGCTCCTCATCCTCGTCTTTGGCGAAAGCTTGCTCTGCGTCGATCGCGCTCGTGATGCTGGCGGCGAGTTGCCGGACCTGTTCGGGGTCGGAGCCAAGCTCGGCCCATGTATCACGGTCCATCTGCGAGACGTTGCCGAGCCCCTTGCCCGTCGCAACCTGACGTATGTTCTGGAGCTTGAAGGCCACCCCATCGGGGTTTCGGAACGTCGGCTTGCGAGCTTCGTCTGCATGATACGGGACGCGGCGAAGGAGGCTGGACAAGGCGACCACACGCGGGTCATTCGGTCCCGGAATTCGATCGGCACAGTCTAGATACAACGCCATCGCCAGGATCGTCTCATCCCTAGTCCACCGAGGGTTGCCGTGCCCCTGTGTAACCGCCATGCGTGTTCCCTACCGCGTTGTCGCCGTTAGTTGGCCTAAACGTCCTCAGAGAAAAAGTCTTCGTCCAGGCGTTTGAACTCGATAGTCCGGCTGGTCCTCACGCCCACACCATGTTCAACCATAAGGGCGGTCAATTGATCGCCGTCAACGAGAACTACGCGTTGCGGCAGGTGCCGCACAAAGTCCTTGGCTTGAGTGCTAAAGCTTGAGGTTGTCACGAAAACGCCCTTTGTCGCGCCGAACCCGACGAGGCTTCCAACGAACGCCTGTACGTCTGGACGCCCAACGCCGTTAGCTCGGGCGTAGCGCTTGGCCTGAACATAGACCCGATCAAGCCCAAGCCGGTCCTCGTTGATCACGCCATCTACGCCCCCATCGCCAGCTCTTCCGAGTTGGGTGGCTGCGTTGAGATGAGTGCCGCCATACCCCATCGACACCAGAAGATCGACTATCAACCGCTCGAAGAACTCCGGAGTATTTTGGAGGATGCGCTCGAGTAGGTCAGCCTGAAGTGCCGACTGCATCGCTGCGAAAGCGTGTTCAATTTGCTCCTCTGGCGTCACCCCCTCTGCATCCAGGGTCTCGATGACGGGAGCCGTTGGAGGAGCTTCACCTTGCCGGTCGATGCTATTTCCAGCGTTCGCGTAGAAGGCTTGAAATGCGGGGTACCTCATCAGCACGGAAACATCGATCCGCGTGGGTTGGGTCGCTAGCAGCGCCCTCCCTGCATCTGATGCAATGAAACGACCCCGAGCGGGAGAGAGAACCAACTCGGCTTTGGACATGTAAAACTTTGCCCAATGAACCCGGTTGTGAAGCAGCCGCTGCCGTCCGCTCGGAAGCATTTGCTCTCTTTCGGCCGGGGTGAGTTGGAGCCTGTCAGCGATGTGTTCGGCAACCTCAGGCACACGCCTTTCCCCTTGAGCGGCCAACTGCAGCACGGGAAGCATCAGGAACTGATAGTCGGGAATAGCCATGAGGACACGGATAGCACGTAGACAGGTCGTCCGAACACGCCTTCGGGCGGGTACCGTTCCACTGGGCAAGGTCATGCGGACCGTTCCAGAACCGACCCGCAGCCGTTCCACATGGATGGTCATTGACTTTCGGGACGGGCAAGGTAGGTAGGTCTAGACCTCAGTGGAACGGCAGGACCCCTCACATGCTCATCGGCTACGCTCGCACCTCGACGCTTGAACAGGAAGCCGGCCTGGAGGCGCAGAAGCGAGACCTACGGGCGGCCGGCTGCGAGGAGGTCTATGCCGAACGGGTCTCCTCCGTGGCCGCAGAGCGCGGCAAGCTGCAAGCCGCGATCAAGTTCGGCCGTAAGGGTGACACGCTCGTGGTGACGAAGGTGGACCGACTGGCGCGGTCGGCGGCCGGCCTGTGGGACATCGTGCAGGAGCTGGAAGCGAAGGGCGTCAGCCTGCGGGTCCTGAACCTCGGGGGCGACACCGTAGACACCCGCAGCGCCACCGGCAGGCTCATCCTCACAGTCTTCGCGGGCTTCGCCCAGTTCGAGCGGGAGATGATGCTGGAGCGGCAGCGCGAGGGCATCGCGAAGGCGAAGGCCGAAGGCAAGTACAAGGGCCGCCAGCCGACTGCACAGGCGAAGGCAGAGAAGGTCCGGGCGCTCGCAGCGGAAGGCATGAGCATGGGCCAGATCGCGGCGCAGCTCGGCATCGGCAAGGGCTCGGTCCACCGCATCCTCACCGCGAAGTCGGCCGATCAGGCTGCGTAGGTGTAGTCCCCAGGGGCCGTCAGGAGCCCGCTGACGGCTTGCGAGGGAGAAGCGCAGCTCGCCGAGCAATGGACCGCCAGCACGAGTAGGGTTTGAAGTAATCGTCCCAGATGTGGGAAGGTTTATTTTGTTGTGTTCTAGATTTTTCTACGGTAATCCTCAATTGACTTCGCGAGGGCGAAGATCGATAAGGGGGATCGCATGAAGGTGGAATGTAGCCGGTCTTGGTTGCTTGTGGAGATGCAGAGGTTCGCCTTCACGATCATCTGGCCGGGAAGTCCTGCGGCGGGCTGCTTCAGCTTTCCCGACGACCGAAGCTTCGGGTGGACCACGGAAGACGCTGGCGGGCCTGGGGCGCGGGAGACGCGGTTCTTCCTGGGGCGGGTCTTCGCGACCTTGGAGCGGAAGCCGGTCGGCCTGAAGCTCGCGTAGCGAGCACGACCGCAGGGCAGTGCCGGGCTATGAAGGGATAGGCGCAGTCACTGCACCGACGATCCGGAGCCGATTGACCGACACCACTAGCCCAGGCGGCCGGCGAGCCGTGAAGAGACAGGTGCAGTCACTGCACTTGTCGAGCATTGGGCGGACGAAGTAGCTCGCTGCGGCGGGTGTGGAGTTACCCGCCACCTCAAGGAAGAAAGCGGAGCCGGGGAGCCGGTTCATCCTTGAGCTGCGACGAGATGTTCGGTGGGTCCGTGCCTCTCCATCTGTTTCCGCCCAGGTGCAGTCACTGCACCGATGCTGGAACACAGCGCATCAAAACCCTCCACCACCTGTAGAAGAGCCCGCCGATAACCGTGCGGTCTTCCTCTTCGGTCGCCCTCTACTGGGCCGGCCGTCCCATCAATCATGACGCCATGCAGCCGGCGCTTCTGGGCTCACCAGGGCGTCAGGAAGGCTGCGCGTCCAGAAGAAGGACCAGTCCACCATGACAGACACCACGACCTTCAATGCCCCTCCTGTGGCACCTGGGGGTACACTCATGACAACCCGAGGGAAGCCGTCCGCCGATACCTTCAAGGCGTATGTGGATGGCTCTTCGCTCAACAACCCCGGGCCGGCCGGCTGGGCCGTTGTCCTTCTGGAGAGGGAAGCCCCTGGAACGCCCATCACTCGCCGCGCTTTGGTCGGCTCGGAGGAAAGGGCAACGAACAACGTCATGGAACTGGAGGCGGCGACGAGGGCGCTCACGGCTCTCCCACTGGATGCCCGAGGGACCATCTGGAGCGACAGCACGTATGTCGTGGACGGGGCGAATGAATGGGTCCCGAAGTGGGAGCGGAACGGCTGGAAGAAGAGCAAGAGCAAGCCGGTCGCGAACGTGCCGGAATGGCTGCGGCTGGTGGCAGAGTGGAGGCGACGCCCAGGCGTGAAGTTCGCGTGGATGCGAGGCCACGCCGGCCACCGCTACAACGAACTGGCCGACACCCTCGCCAACGCTGAAGCGCAGAAGGTCCGGGCTGGGCTCCCTGCCGTTGCCGGCCTGGAGTACGACCTGTGAGCCACGCCGGGGAGAGCTTCAGTGTCCGCGTGGCGGACCTTGTGATGGACGAGAGCTATCAAGTCCGCGCCCAGCTGGATGATGGGGCAGTCAGTCGCTACGCCGATGCCATGCGGAGCGGCCAGGAGTTCCCGCCCATCTCCATCGCAAGGGTCGGCGGTGCGGTCGTCATCGTTGATGGGTTCCACCGCGTCACTGCCGCCAGGAAGATCAGGCGGGAGACGATCACTGCCGTTCTCGTAGAGCGGGACGAAGCGGAGCTTCAGTGGCTCGCCGCCGAAGCCAACCTCAAGCACGGTGTCCCCCTGAAGAGGGGCGAGGGACGGAAGCTCCTTACGGCCTACGTCCGCGCCGGCCGTCACCGCAACGGGACACGGCGGGTGAAGTCCTCACGGGACATCGCGAAGGACCTTCATGGGCTCGCCTCCCATTCCATCATCCTGCGATGGATGAAGGCGGACTTCCCCGAGGTCGCCAGACGGATGACGGAAAGGCGCGTGAAGAACACGGGCGTGGGCGATGACGGTATCCCCAGGGTAGACCTTGAGGAGAAACGGCAGGGAGCCGCGCTGGTCGCCATCGATCACCTTATCGCGCACTCGCGGGGGATCATCGATCCGGAACGCAGAGGGATCGTGTTGGCGAAGCTTCGGGCGGCCCTGGAGGAGGTCGAAGGGGCCGGCGAGTGGGAACCGATGGCGGCAACCGCAGCCGACGACGGGTTCTGATGAGAGGTGTAAACTTTTAACAGTACAAGCAACAGGATCAAGGCCAAGTGGTTGGCGATGCTAGCGAAATCGCCAACCGCCTCCGATGCGGCAACGCTTTAAGGAACGCACAGCGAACCGCCAGCCACGCTCCGCTTCCGCCGCACGCGAGCGCACCATCACTTCGATGCGACGATCTTAGCAACCTGCTTAGGATAGTCGGCTATTGCCTTATCCAGTCTGTCAAGGATCGGCTTGAACAGTGAAAAATCGTACTTCGCAACGTTCTCGGCTACAACCTTTTCCGCGAGAACCCTCTTACCGTAATGCAATGTGTCCGACCACTTCTTGCCTTGGTAAGTCGCATTCCCTCCAGGGTGAAACGTCTTGCCATCAAGCTTCACTGATTTTGCCGTTGGATCAACGAAATCTTCGATACAAGACTGAGATTTCACGTCCGGGACAGGCGTGAAGATGACGTACAGATTTTTTGTTGCATGAGTAAATTCCATCATCTTTATGTCTTGACTGATAACTTTTTTTCCGCGGAGAATTTGCATTGTAGCATTTGCGCCGCTATCATTATCCATGAAAAGGATGACGGGCTGGGACGGATACCTATCCCCAACCATCGCCATGTTCACATCCCAGTTTTGAAGGAACGTTTTTAGCTGATCTGAGCCACCTTGCAGTCCGGTAAAACGACCTATGACGGGCGTGAAACGAAGGAACCGAATTGCCGGCAACCCTTCCTTACTTGGTGCAAGGTTTGCAAACTGGTGACCGAACTTGGCGAGTGCGATCCGCAGGTAGACATAATCAGTGTCACCCTCGCAGATGACGATTGGCCTGTCGTGGGCGAAAAACCGTTCGTAGTAGATAAGTCGCTTCAGAAGGAGTTCTGGTCCCTTCATCAAACTCATTGCAGGCAGCTCTATGCCTGATTTCCTCCGAGCATGAAAAACATGTTCAGCGTGGCCGATCAGCTGTTTTAGTTCGAGCTTTCGAGCCATCGTATAAACCTTGACGGTCCGCGGATCATGGCGCGAAGCTATACCCTTCTTGAACATGCTGTCGCAGGCCGCTCGGAGCCACTTGTAAGTATCACGGTTAACGCTGACTTGCTTGTTGACTACAAGTCCTGTGACGACTTGGCGTGTTCCCTTTAGGGCCATTCTCGTTTTTGCGTGGTTCAGAAAGAAGCCGGATTGGACGACGATCTTTTCGAACTCGTCCCCTGCGATCCAACATTCATTGTCGAGTTTTGCGATTGCCTCCGGAAATGCTGTCGTATTCGATGAGAAGGTCAGGTCGTCAGCGTAGCGGGAATACCGACAGTCACACCGCTGCGCGAGTTTGCGCAAGCGTAGATCGAGTGGACGCGTCAGTAAGTTTGAAATCACGGGAGAGCATGGGCTTCCTTGCGGCAGGAACGTCCCTCCAGCCCCATCAGGATGGGTCGCTAAGTTAGCGATAAGATTTGCGACTTTTGGATGGAGCTGAAAGTCACTGCTCTTTTCAAAGAACTTACAAACTCGTCCAAAATGAAGTGAGGGGAAAAAATCTTGGAGGTCGAAGTTGACGACGAACCGCTTGCGCCTGTGAACCCACGCATTCGAAAAAATTGAACGCTTTGGATGGAAAGCGTGTGAAACGGGGCGCTGGACACCGCTTTTAGTTTCAATCTCGATTAGGCATTCTTGTAGCACCGCCGCCAAAGCGCTCTGTACGAACTTAAGACGGTCGTTGGGAGCGTGGATTATCCTAACGCCTCCCGAGGATTTTGGTATCGTGAAGACCGCATACCGGACCGGCATGGGTATCCCGTACAGAGCATGGGTAAGGTGCTTCAGCTGCACGCCCAGTAGCATTGCTAGGCCGAGCTTACCCTTGCATGCCTTAAGCCTCTCAAGGGTGCTTTCGGAAGGCAAACTAGACATGACGCGGTTTACAGGCACTCTCTATGCACCCCAGGACCCATCGACCCGTCGTGATCGCCAGATGCTGAGGCAATGCGGGAGACTTTTATGTTACTTGTTGCGAAACACAACAACGGATCTGCCTGTAAACCGCCAAATCCACATAGCAACTTTGCTGCGAAAAGGCCAGGCGCTACCGCCCAACGAAACTCGATGGCTAGCTTCCTGAATGCCGTCGGTGACCGCTTGCGAGTAGGGTTCTTCAGCCCTACAACACGACTGTACAACAGCGTCGGGTTTCTCCCCCTGAGAACGCTTGTATCGCAGGGCTTTCAGCCTCTCGAAGGCCCGTCCTTTCCTGGGCACCAATTCCCCTGATTGTTCAGGGAAGCCCGAGACTTAAGCGACATCGGTGGTAGGGTCGGCAGCCTGTCGAACGGGACTGTTCAACAGTGCCCTTCGCTATGTGCAGTGCGCTGCGGCGTTCGACCACCACATTCCATCAGTTCGTCCAGCGCATTCCAGCCGATCCGAAGGGAGGGAGGGCGCCGGATGACGCAAGTCGTTTCGATCGGCGAAGTGGGCGTGGCACTTATCGTCTGCGCGAAAGTGCATGACATCCGCCCTGTCGCTCCGTACGCGCGGCCCTGTAGTCCGCGTGAGAACGGCTATGTCGAGAGCTTCAACGTTCGCTCCCGCGACGAACGTCTCGACGGCGAGATTTTCGGCAGCCTCCGCGTGGCGCAGGCCGTCATCGAAAGCTGGCAATCACGCCGCCAACCCCGAACCAGCTTTCCAACCGGACCGCTCGGTGGAGACCGATCAGCGTCCGCTCCGGGGCCCGCGGCGCTGCCTCGCGTCGCCCTCGGCCCGATCGTCGTCGAGAGCGCCGGCCATGCGCCGAAGCGTTTCGTCGCCACGCGCGAAGTGGTGGATCAGCGCCATGGAGACGTGGCCGGCGATCAGCGCGGCGAGGGTCCAGGCCAGCGGACCGTGCAGGAGATCGGCCGGCGCGACCAGCCATTCCATCGTGACGCCGGTCGCCGGAATCAGCGCGATCTCCCAGAGCTCGTAGCCCTTCCCGTTCCCGTAGGCGCGCGCGAGCGCCAGGCCCGGCACGAGGAGCATCAGGGCGTAGAACGCCCCGTGAACGCCGGCGCGCAGACGTCCGAGGGCTGTCGGCGCATCTCTCGGCCGCCGCCGACGCTCGACGAGGCTCCAGGCCATTCGGGGCAGCAGAAGCGCGAGGATCAGGACGCCGACGGTGCCGTGGTACGGCCCCAGGAGCGAGACGGCGCGCATCACCGGCCCGTCGCCGAGCCAGCGCCAGCCGAGCAGCGTCGCGAACTGCCAGAGCAGGAGATACGCGGCCGCCCAATGGAGGGCCCGGCTGACGAGGCCGTAGCGTTGCGGGGTATCGCGCAGGCGGCCGGCGCCGATCATCGTGTCGCTCGACCCCGTCACGCCAGGAGGTGTTCGGAGAGGATCGAGGCACCGAGGCCGACGAGGGCGATCCCGGCGACGGCCTCCGCCGCGCGGCCGAAGCGCTCGCCGATCAGTCGCCCGACCAGCATCCCACCCGACGACATCAGGAAGGTCGTCAGCCCGATCGCCACCGCGATCACGGCGATGTTGATGTCGAGGAACGCCAGCGACACGCCGACCGCCATGGCGTCGAGGCTCGTGCCGACGGCGGTTGCCAGGAGGACGGTGGTCGAGCGGCCGAGCGGCGCCTCGTCCGCGTCCTTGCCGGCGAGCGCCGAGAACAGCATGTGCAGCCCGACGGCGGCGAGCAGGCAGAACGCGATCCAGTGGTCCACCGCCGCGACGACGCTGCTGGCGGCGACGCCCGCGGCCCAGCCGAGAACGGGGGTGATCGCCTCCACGACGCCGAACACCGCACCCGTGCGCAGCGTCTCGGAAAAGCGCGGCCGCCCGATCGCGGCGCCCCGTCCGACGGAGACCGCAAAGGCGTCGACCGACATGCTCACGGCCAGGACGGCAATGGTGAAGGGTGACATGACGACGATCCGACGGACGGGCGGAGCGGGGCTCCCGCCGCACCTGTCCGCATGCGGTGAAACGGTCGCCACGGTCTTGCTGGGCCTCTTCGGCTGGGCGCGCCACGCGCCGATGCGCGAGCCTGTTGACGCGCCCCCGTTCCACGAACGGTAGCTACTCCCCGATACGCGGGGCGTACGCAATGGACGGTAAAAAGTCAAATCGGAACAATAACTTGCATGTTTCTGATTTGCATTTGCAACTGACCGATCGCCTCGGCGCAATTCTCGTCGAACGTAGCGGAGAGGCGGTCGCCGGGGCGCAATGGAGCCCGCTCGACGCGACGGGCGGATGGCGTGGAGGCCGTGCGGCCGATGCGAGCGGGGGGCGGTTCGAGCCGTTTCGGGGCGTCTGCGAGAGGAGGACGCAATCGGATTGTGCCAACGGGACGCCGCCGGTGAGCCGCCCCTCGAGGCGGGTGGATAGGCGCCGCGGCGTCTCCATGCACTGCGGCTGCTGCCGATGGCGTCCCGATGATCCGGTTCGCCATGCCGACTGGAAACTCCGGGGGCGGCTTCGGCGCAGCCGACCTGCCAAGCATGCAGGCGAGGAAGTCGAGAACGGCTCGCGCCCGCGTGGGCAGGCTGGCCGACCGGCCGATGACGACGGCGTGGGAGGCCTCCGCGTCGCCGGGATTGGCCTGTTCCAGGATCGGTGCGAGACGGCCTCGCGCAAATGTCGCCTGGCTGTCGCGCCCCCCTCGTCACGGGGCGGTTCGGCCGCTCCCTGCATGCGTTGCCGGCTGCCGAGAAGCCGCCCCGGCCGCGCCCGCCACGCGGTCGGTCGTCGTCTGCGATTGGGCTGGCGAAGATGGGTCTTCCCCCGTCGTGGTGAAACGCCTACGGCTATCGGCGATGCCCTCCGGATGGAACTGGTCGCAAGGTTGAGCACTGACACGATGAGGCGTGCGGACAGCGGCGCGGGGCCCGGACCGGTCGCGGTGCTGTCGATGGCGGAGTGGATCCGCCGTCACGACTGGTCGGCGACGCCGCTCGGCGCGCGCGAGGCGTGGCCGCAGAGCCTGCGCACCACGCTCGACATCATGCTGGGCTCGGGCCACGCCATGTGCCTTGCCTGGGGGCCGGATCGCACCTTCCTCTACAACGATGCCTATGCCCCGTTCCTGGGCGCGCGCCATCCGGCGGCGCTGGGCATGGGCTTTGCCGCCGTCTGGCCGGAGATCTGGGGCGAGATCGGCCCGCTGGTGGACCGCGTCTACGCCGGCGAGACCACCACATTCCATGCCATGCCGCTGGTGATGACGCGCAACGGCTTCGCCGAGGACACGTGGTGGGACTTCTCCTACTCGCCCGTGCGCGACGAGGGCGGCGCGGTGGCCGGCCTCCTGAACGTCGCCGCCGACGCCACGCCTCGCGTCCTCGCCGAGCGCGAGCGCGATAGGGCGACCGAGAAGCTGCGCGTCAGCGAGGCGGTCGCGCACGAGAACATCCAGCGGGTGGAGCTCGCCCTGGAGGCGGGCGCGATCATCGGCACCTGGTTCTGGGACATCGTGGCCGACCGCTTCACGATCGACGAGCCCTTCGCCCGGGCCTTCGGTCTCGACCCGGCGCTGGGACGCGAGGGCATCCCGCTCGCGCAGATCGTCGCGACCGTCCATCCAGACGATCAGGCGGGCCTGGCGGACGCGATCAACGAGGCCGTCCTTCGCGGCGGCGCCTACGCGCACCAGTACCGCGTGCGACGAACCGACGGGAACTACTACTGGCTGGAGGCGAACGGGCGCGTCGACCATGCGCCGGACGGAACGCCGACGATGTTCCCCGGCGTCCTCATCGACATCGAGGGCCGTCGTGCGGTCGAGAGCGAGCGGGATCGGATGGTCGAGGCCCTGGCCGCCAGCGAGGCGCGTTTCCGAGCCCTGTTCGAGAACATCGATGCGGGATTCTGCATCAGCGAGGTCAAGTTCGACGATGCGGGGCATCCGATCGACCATCGCGTGATCGAGGCCAATCCCGCCTTCGAGCGTCATACCGGGCTGTCGAACGCGGTCGGACGCTACGCCAGCGAGGTGGCGCCCGGCATCGAGCAGCACTGGCACGACGCCTACGGCCATGTCGCCAAGACGGGCGAGGCCATCCGGTTCGAGGGCGAGGCGAAGCCGCTCGGGCGCTGGTACGACGCGCATCTCTTCCCCGTCGGTGGCGGCCGGGTCGCCATGCTGATCGCCGACACCACGACGCGCCGCGAGGCGGAGGGCGCGCTGGCCCGAAGCGAGGCCAAGTGGCGCACCGTCTTCGAGACGCTGCACGAGGGGTTCATCCTGGGCGAGGTGATCCGGGACGCGTCCGGCCACGTCGCCGACTGGCGCTACGAGGCGGTGAACGACGCCTGGCACGACCTTATCGACGTGCCGCGGGGAACGGCGGTGGGGCGCACCATCCGCGAGGTGTTCCCCGGTATCGAGGCTGCCTGGGTCGACGAGTTCGCCCACGTGGTGGAGATGGGCGAGCCGCTGCGCTTCACGCGCCGGGTCGGCATGCTCGATCGCTGGTACGACGGCGTCGCGCAGCCGATCGGCGGCGATCGCTTCACCGTCATCTTCATCGAGGTCACCGAGCGCATCCGGCGGGAACGCCGGCAGGCCACGCTCCTGACGCTGGCCGACGAGTTGCGCGGTCGATCCGACCTGCAGACCATCGTGACGGCCGCCGCGCGGTGCCTTGCCGACGGACTGGAGGTCGACCGCGTGGGCTCGGGCATCGTGAACCTTCGCGAGGACACGATCGACGTCCGCTCCGACTGGTGCGAACCCGGCGTCTCCAGCGTGGTCGGCCAGCACGCCTTCGCCTCCTATGGTTCCTACATCGACGATCTGCGGTGCGACGACATCGTGGCGGTCGACGACGTCGCCGCGGATCCGCGCACGACCGGCAGGCAGGCGGGCTTCGACGCCATCCAGACCCGATCGTTCCTGGACCTTCCGATCAGCTTCGACGGCCGCCTCTACGCGGTGGTCTTCGCGCACTCGCGAACGCTCCATGCCTGGACCGATGGCGAGCGCCAGTTCGTGGAGCAGGTCGGCGACCGGGTGCGCGTGGCGCTCGCCCGTCAGCGGATGGAGGATGCCCAGCGCGTCCTCACGCAGGAGATGGCGCACCGGATGAAGAACACGCTCGCCATGGTGCAGGCGATCGCCACGCAGACGCTTCGCCAGGCGCGCACGATGGACGAGGGCCGCGAGGCGATCACGAGCCGTCTGGCGGCCCTCGCCCGGGCCCAGGACATCATGACGCGCACGAACTTCGCCGAGGCGGACGTGCGCGAGGTGGCGGACGCGGCCATCGCGCCGCACCGGCTGGCGGGCGAGCGGATCACGCTGGCGGGGCCGCCCGTCGAACTGTCGGCGCAGCGCGCGCTGGGCCTCAGCCTCGCGATCCACGAGCTTGCGACCAACGCGGCGAAGTACGGGGCCTTGTCGAACGAGACGGGTCGCGTCGACATGGTCTGGAATGCCGCAGGTGGCGCGTTCGTGTTTCGTTGGATCGAATCCGGGGGGCCGGCGGTTACCCCGCCGACACGGCGCGGGTTCGGCTCCAAGCTGATCGAGCGCATCGTCGCCAGCTACTTCGACGGCGAGGGGCGCATCGACTTCGACCCGGCCGGCATTCGTTTCACCCTGACGGGGGCCGTCGACCGGCCTTCCACCCAGCCGAACCCCTGAACCGCACGCCATGGCCCAGTCCTTCGATCCCGCCCGCTATGCCGTCCTGGTCGTCGAGGACGACGCCCTCGTGCGCGCCGAAGCCGTGGACCTTTGCGAGGAAGCGGGCTTCACCGCCTACGAGGCACGCAACGCCGACCAGGCGATCCGCCTGCTCGAGCGCCACTCCGACATCCGCGTCTTGTTCACCGACGTCGAGATGCCCGGCACGATGGACGGGCTCAAGCTGGCGAGGGCCGTGCGCGACCGCTGGCCGCCCGTGGCGATCATCGTGACGTCGGGGCGTATCCGGGTGGAGAGCGCGGACATGCCGGAGAACGGCTTGTTCTTCGCTAAGCCCTATCCGCCGCGGGGCATCATCGAGGCACTAAGCGCGATCGCGGCCCAGATCCAGGGCTGAACCGGCCGGGCACGCTCCCGCGCGACGCTCCGGGACAGCGCGGCGGATCGCGCCCGGTCAGCCCGGATGGCGTGTTCTGAAGCTGCCGAACGCGCCGCGCGAGAAGCACAGCGGCTCGCCCTCGCGATGCGCCGCGCGCAGGACGCGGCCGAGCACGATCGTGTGGTCGCCCGCGTCGTGCAGCGAGGCGGTGGCGCATTCGAAGCGCGCGATCGTGCCCGAGATCACCGGCACGCCCTCCGCGTTGGCCTGCCAGTCCAGCCCCTCGAAGCCGAGCCCGCCGCGCGTGAAGCGGGCGCTCAAGGCGTCCTGGTCGACGCCCAGGACGTGGACCGCGAAATGCGCGGCGCCGGTGAAGGCGCCGTGGCGGCCCGAGCTCTTGGCGGGCGACCAGAGCACCAGCGGCGGATCGAGCGAGACCGAGGCGAAGCTGTTCACCGTCATGCCGATCGGGCCGATCCCGGTCGGCGCGGTGACCACGGCGACGCCCGTGGTGAAGGCGCCGAGCGCGTTGCGCAGCGAGCGGGTGTTGTCCGCGTCGGGGACGAAGCGGTGCTCGGGCGGATGGCGGATGGTCTGCATGATGGTCATCACGGAACCTCGTGGCCCTTGGCGGCCCTGTAGAGTTCGAACCATGTCTGCCGGTCGATCGGCACGCGCAGCGCCTCGGCGATCGCGCCGATGCGGGGCAGCGCGTTGGTGCCGAGAACCGGGAGGATCCCGGCCGGATGGGCGAGCAGCCAGGCGATCGCCACCGCACCCTCGTCCACCCCATGCGCCGTGGCGATCGCACGCAGCCGGTGCCGCAGCGGCGTCTCGGAGCCGCCGAACAGGCGGCCGCCGCCGAGCGGCGACCAGGCCATGGGCCGGATGCGCCGCTCCATCAAGCTCGCCAGATCGCCGTTGGAGAAGGCGTCCGTTTCCAGGAGGCTGAGCTCGATCTGGTTGGTGACGAGCTTCGAGCGCATGGCCGACTGGAGGAGCGACAGGTCGTGCGGCCGGAAGTTCGACACGCCGACCGCCCGCACCTTGCCCGAGGCCACCAGTTCGTCCAGCACGGCGCCGGTCTCCCACGGGTCCATCAGCGGGTCCGGACGGTGGATCAGGAGGAGGTCGATGCGCTCGATCGCCATGTCGCGAAGGGAGGTCTCGACCGAGGCCGTCACGTGGGCGCGGCCGGTGTCGTAGTGCTTGACCCGCGCGCCCGCATGGCGGCCCATCGGGGCGACGATGCCGCATTTCGTGACGATCTCGATCCGCTCCCGCAGGTGGGGGGCGGTCTTCAGCGCGGCGCCGAAGATCGCCTCGCCGGCATAGCCGCCGTAGATGTCGGCGTGGTCCATGGTGGTGATGCCCTGCGCCAGGCACGCCTCCACCTTGCGGACCACGTGGGCGGGCGAGGTGTCGGCGTCGTCGCCGAGCCGCCAGAGCCCGTAGACGAGGCGGCTGACCTCGAGGTCGGATCCGAGCCGGACGCGTTCCATCAGCGGCGCTCCCCGAGACCGAGGGGCGTGGCCGGCGTCGAGGCGGGCACCCGGCCGCGCGCCTCCGGCAAGGAGCAGGTGCGGATCTGCGGCAGCACCTTGGTGCCGAAATGCTCGGCCTCGTCCAGGTGCGGGTAGCCCGACAGGATGAAGGCGCGGATGCCCATCCGGCGGTAGTCCTCGAGGGCCGAGAGGATCTGGTCGGTGGAGCCGACCAGCGCCGCGCCGCAGCCCGAGCGCGCCCGTCCGACGCCGGTCCAGAGATGGGGCTCGATGTAGCCGAACGTGTCGGCGAGCTCGCGCGCGCGGGCCTGGTGGGCGACGCCCAGCGAGATGCTGTCGTGGGCGCGGCTGCGGATCAGCCGGCCGTATTCGTCGTCGAGCTTGGAGACGAGGTGGTCGGCATACTCGCGCGCCTCCTTCTCGGTGTCGCGCACGACCACGTGGACCCGCAGGCCGTAGTCGAGCGTGCGCCCGTGCGCCTCGGCGCGGGCGTGCACGGCGCGCATGCGCTCGGCGAGCTGGTCGCGCGATTCCGGCCACATCAGGTAGACGTCGCACTGCGCACCGCACAGCTCCAGCGCGTCGGGCGAATAGCCGCCGAAGTAGAGCAGGGGGCCGCCGTTCTGCTGGTAGGGGCGCGCCGGCTCGGTGGAGACGCCCTGGAACCGGTAGACCTCGCCCTCGAAGTCGATCGTCTCGCGCGTCCAGGCCTGGCGCAGGATCTCCACCACCTCGTGGGAGCGGCGGTAGCGGAAGGCGCTGTCGGCGACCTCGCCGGGAAAGTCGGAGCTGATGACGTTGAGCGTCAGCCGGCCCTTCAGCATGTGATCGAGCGTCGCGACCGTGCGCGCCAGCATGATCGGCTGCATCTCGCCGCAGCGGATCGCGGCCAGGAAGTTCATGCGCTCCGTCAGCGGCGCGCAGCCGGCCACGAAGCTCAGCGTGTCCTGCCCGACCTGGTAGGACGAGGGGCAGAGGATGTTGCGGAAGCCGAGCCGCTCGGCGGCGAGCGCGATGCGCGAGCAGTGGTCCCAGCTCGACCGCAGGTCGCCGTCGGGCACGCCCAGATAGGCATAGTCGTCGGAGCAGAGGGCCGAGAACCAGGAGACCTCCACCTCTTCCAGATCGGCCGACGTGATCGGGACGACGGTCATGCTTTTCCTCCTCCAGGCACGAAACAGCCCTGGAGCTAGCACCCGGTTTCATGTAAATCAATGGTGTATCAATTTGCGGTCGCGAAGGAGGGGAGCGTCATGCGGCAGGTGCGGGGGAGCCTTCCGGTCTATCTCCAGCTCACCGAGACGTTGGTGCGCGACATCGCGGCCGGGCGCCTCGTGGACGGCGAGAAGCTCGCGCCCGAGCGCGACATGGCGGTGGAGATGGGCACCTCCATCGGCACGCTGCGCAAGGCCCTGGCCGAGCTTCAGGCGCGCGGGCTGCTGGAGCGCGTCCAGGGCTCGGGCAACTACGTGCGCGCGGCGAGCGACCCCAAGAGCCTCTACGCGATGTTCCGGCTGGAGCTCATCGCCGGCGGCGGCCTGCCGACGGCCGAGGTGCTGGATGTCGGCCGCTACGACAAACCCGACGAGATCGCGACCCTCGGGCCCTCGCGCTCCGGGCACCGCATCCGCCGGCTGCGCCGCCTGTCCGGCCGGGTCGCCGCCATGGAGGAAATCTGGCTCGACGGAAGCTTCGCCGAGACGATCACCGCCTCGGACCTCTCGGAGTCGCTCTACCTGTTCTACCGCACGCGCCTCGACCTGTTCATCGAGAAGGCGGAGGACCAGATCGGCCTCCGGACCGTGCCCGCCTGGAAACCGGACGCGTTCGAGCCGGCGGCGGGCTCGCCGATCTGCCACATCCTGCGCCGGAGCTGGACGCCGCAAGGCGTGATCGCCGAGGTCTCGCACACATGGTACGACCATCGCGTGGCCCACTACGTCTCGCGAATCCGCTGATCGGGCGCCGCCCGCCTGTTGCGGCGCAAAATTGATACACCATTGCTCTATATTTGTCAGGTGCGCTAAGCATCGTCGCGAGGAGGCGGACCCGGCCGGAGCGATCCGGCGCCGGGACTGCGGAATGGGAGGAAGCGCATGGCATCGGTGAGCCTGCAGAAGCTCGACAAGAGCTATGGCGCCATCCAGATCGTGAAGGGCATCGATCTGGAGATCGCCGACGGCGAACTCGTCGTGCTGGTCGGCCCGTCGGGCTGCGGCAAGTCCACGACGCTGCGCATGGTGGCGGGCCTGGAAAGCGTGACCGACGGCCAGATCCGCATCGGCAGCCGCGTGGTCAACGCCCTGCCGCCGCGCGAGCGCGACATCGCCATGGTGTTCCAGGACTACGCGCTCTACCCGCACAAGACGGTGCGCGAGAACATGGGCTTCAGCCTCAAGGTGCGCGGCGTGGCGGCGGACGAGGCCGAGCGGCGCATCGCGGACGCGGCGCGCATGCTGGGCATCTCTCACCTTCTCGACCGCCGGCCGGGCCAGCTCTCGGGCGGCCAGCGCCAGCGCGTCGCCATGGGCCGGGCCATCGTGCGCCGGCCGCAGGTGTTCCTGTTCGACGAGCCGCTCTCCAATCTCGACGCCAAGCTGCGCGGCGAGGTGCGCACCGAGATCAAGCGCCTGCACCAGACCATCGGCACCACGATCATCTACGTCACGCACGACCAGGTCGAGGCGATGACGCTGGCCGACCGGATCGTGATCCTGCGCGGCGGCGACATCGAGCAGGTCGGCACGCCCGACGAGGTCTACAACCGGCCGGCCAGCGTCTTCGTGGGCGGCTTCATCGGCTCGCCCGCCATGAATTTCGCCAGGGCCAGGATGCAGGGCGGACGCCTCGGCTTCGCGGACGGCAACACGCTGCCGCTGGCGCCCGGCATCGCGCTCGCGGACGGGCGCGAGGTGATCGCGGGGATCCGGCCCGAGCATTTCCAGCCGACCGCCGAGGCCGGCTCGACCCTGTCCGTGGCGGCGCAGGTCATCGAGCCGCTCGGCTCCGACACGCTGGTGCACTTCGCCCTGGGAGAGGCGACGCTCACCGCGCGCATGCCGCCGACGATCCGGCTGGAGCCGGGTCAGGTTTTTCAGATCGGGGTGGACCCCGCGAAAATCCATCTCTTCGACGCGGCGAGCGAGACGGCCATTCTCTGAACCGGCCGCGACGCCGCGACGGACAAGATCAACGGGAGGACCACCACATGCGCATGACGAGCCTCATCCGCGCCGCGCTCGGCGCCTGCGTGCTGGCGGCGACGCCGGCCCTGGCCGAGACCGAGCTCAAGATCTTCGTCTCCAGCCAGCACCAGCCCGACGTCTGGCGCAAGATGCTGGACGCCTACGAAGCGCAGAACCCGGACGTGAAGGTCACGATCGAGACCGGCGGCAACACGTCGGACGCGCAGGCGCAGTATCTCAACACCGTGATGTCGGCCAAGGACACGAACCTCGACGTCCTGATGCTGGACGTGATCCGCCCGGCCCAGTATGCCGCCGCCGGCTGGACGACGCACTTCCCCGAGAAGGACCTGTCGGCCTACGTGCCGGCCTATCGCGAGGCCAACACGGTGGACGGGGAGATCGTCGCGCTGCCCGCCTTCGCCGACGCGATGTTCCTGTACTACCGCAAGGACCTGCTCGAGAAATACGGCATCGCGCCGCCCGAGACCTGGGAGGAGCTGACCGCCGCCGCCAGGACGGTGGCGGACGGGGAGGGGGCGGCGGCCGCCGACCTCCAGGGCCTGAGCTTCCAGGGCAAGGCGATCGAGGGCGCGGTCTGCACCTTCCTCCTGCCCTACTGGAGCCAGGGCAAGCAGCTCGTCTCCGGCGGCAAGCTCGACTTCGACCGGGACGCGGCCGTGCGCTCGCTCGCCCTCTGGAAGGGCTTCGTCGACGACGGGGTCGCCAAGAAGAACGTGTCCGAGGTCGCGACCGACGACACGCGCAAGGAGTTCCAGGCCGGCAAGGTCCTCTTCGCCGTCAACTGGTCCTATGCCTGGAAGCACTTCCAGAGGCCGGACTCGGCGGTGGCCGGCAAGGTCGGCGTGGCGCGGCTGCCGGCGCTGGGCTCGGGCGAGCAGTCGAGCTGCCTCGGCGGCTGGGAGTTCGGCGTCTCGGCCTATTCGCAGCACCAGGAGGAGGCCAAGGCGCTCGCCGAGTTCCTGAGCGGAGAGGACGTGTCGAAGTACATGGCGGTCAACGGCGCGCTGCTGCCGACCTACCCCGGCCTCTACACCGACGCCGAGGTGGCGAGCGCGGCCCCCTGGTTCGCCCAGGCGCTGCCCGTCGTCGAGACGGCGCGCGCGCGTCCGGTGACGCCGCGCTACAACGAGGTCAGCGAGATCATCCGCACCACGGTGAACTCGGTCCTGGCCGGCGTGAAGTCGCCCGAGGACGGCGCGGCCGAGATGGAAAGCCGCCTGCGCCGCGTCCTGCGCTGAGCGCCGGCGCGGCTCTACCGAACGGCGACGACCGGCGCGGGACCCTCCCGCCGGTCCCTCGCGCAGCGGCGCGCCCCCCGCGCGGGCGGCGTGCCGAGGGAAGGCACCGAGCGATCATGACCCTGGCAGCGACGGACACCATGAAACAGACCGACCGGCCGCCGGCGACCTGGACGCGCTGCCTCGACCCCGGCGACAGGACGCTGGCCGCCCTCCTGCTGGCGCCGGCCGCCCTCCTCCTGTCGCTCATCATCGTCTACCCCGTGGGCCGGCTCCTGTGGATGAGCCTCCAGAACCTGTCGCTCACCTCCGGGCTGCCGGCCGAGTTCGTGGGCCTGGAGAACTACGCCCTGATGTGGGACGACCCGGTGTTCTGGGACGCGGCCTGGAACACGCTTCTGATCGTCGCCATCACGGTGCCCGGCGCGCTGCTCATGGGGCTCGGCATGGCGCTGCTCGCCAACCTGCCCTTCCGCCGCCGCTGGCCGGTGCGCCTGTCGCTGCTGATCCCCTGGGCGCTGCCGCTGTCCTTCGCCGGCCTGATCTTCGCGTGGTCCTTCCACTACGAGTACGGCATCGTGAACGACGTCCTCAACCGGCTCGGCTTCGAGGGGATCATCTGGTTCAACTCGCCGGGCTGGGCCTTCGCCGCGATCTGCCTGACCATCGTCTGGAAGACCTCGTCCTTCATGGCGCTGATCATCCTGGCCGGGCTCCAGACCATCCCGCGCTCGCTCTACGAGGCGGCCGACGTCGACGGGGCGGGGCGGATGCGCCAGTTCTTCGAGATCACCCTGCCGCTGCTGAAGCCCGCGATCGTGATCGCGCTGATCTTCCGCACCATCACGGCGCTGCAGACCTTCGACATCCCCTACATGATGACCGGGGGAGGCCCCGGCACGTCCACGGTGACGCTCGCCATGTACATCCACCAGAACACCGTCTCGTTCCTGGACCTCGGCTACGGGTCGGCCCTGGCGGTGGTGATGTTCGCCTTCTCCATGTGCGTGACCTTCGTCTATCTCCGCATGCTGCGCAGGAAGGGCTGAACCCATGAGCGCCGTCGCCGCCTCCTCGCCCTTCGCGCTGTTCTCCGGCAAGCCGCTGCGCCTCCTCGCGGCGGGCGTGCTCCTGGTCAACGGGCTGTTTCCCGCGATCTGGATCCTGTTCACCTCGCTCAAGACCGAGGCCGAGCTGACCCTGCGGCCGATCACCTGGGCGCCGCAGTCGCCGACGCTCGCCAACTACGCGCTGGCCTTCTCCGACCAACCGCTGCTCCTGTTCCTGTTCAACAGCTTCATGGTGGCGCTGCTGTCCACGGTCCTGACGCTGCTGGTCTCCGTGCTGGCGGCCTATGCGCTGGCGCGGCTCGACCTCGCCTATCGCGGCGTGATCCTGTCGCTGATCATCGCGGTCTCGACCTTTCCGCTGGTCACGCTCCTGGTGCCGCTGTTCGAGATCATGCGCGCCCTGAACCTCCTCAACACCTGGGTTGCGCTGATCCTGCCCTACACCGTCCTGTCGCTGCCCGTGTGCACGCTGATCCTCGTGTCCTTCTTCGAGGGCATCCCGCAGGATCTCGAGAACGCGGCGATGATCGACGGCTGCACGCGGCTCGGGGCGCTCTTCAAGGTGGTGGTGCCGATCTGCGCGCCCGGCGTGTTCACCGCCGGCATCCTCGCCTTCGTCAACGCCTGGGACGAGTTCCTGCTGGCGCTGTCGTTCAACTCCAACCCGAGCTTGCGCACGCTGCCGGTCGGCATCCAGCTCTACCAGGGCGAGTTCGCCTTCCCCTGGCCGGTCATCTCGGCCGCGCTCGTGGTCGGCATCGTGCCGGTGGCCGTGCTGATCGTGATCTTCCAGGAGCGCGTCGTCTCCGGCCTCACCGCCGGCTCGATCAAGGGCTAGCCGCCGCGCGGCCCCGGCCCGTCCCTCGTTCCCGCAGGACCCTCATGACCCGCCATCCCGCCGCTTCGCACGGGGCCGCCGTGCTCGCGCACGAGCCCGACGGCTTCTCGCTGCTCGTCGCCGGCAAGCGCGTCCTTCGCCACGCCGCCGACGCGCCCTGCCTCTTCGTCGGCCGGGGCGAGGAGCGGATGGAGATGTATCGCGGCAATTTCGACATTGAGGACTACGTGGTGGAGCGCGTCGCGCTCCGCCACGCCAGCATGACCGGCGAGACGGTCGAGCTCGCCGCCGGGCCGGGCGAGGCGCCGCGCCTGCGCCTCCGGCTGGAGGGCGGGGCGCTGCGCTTCGAGGCGCTCGACCCCTGCGTGAACCGCCTCTGGCTGCGCGTCCCGGCCGAACCGGACGAGCACGTCTGGGGCGGCGGCGAGCAGATGTCGTATCTCGACCTGCGAGGCCGCCGCTTTCCGCTCTGGACCTCGGAGCCCGGCGTCGGGCGCGACAAGACCAGCGAGATCACCTTCCGGGCCGACGTGGCCGGCCGGGCGGGCGGCGACTACTACCACACCAACTACCCGCAGCCGACCTTCCTCTCCTCGCGCCGCTACGCGCTGCACGTCGAGACCGACGCCTACTCGGTGTTCGACTTCCGCCACCCGGACTTCCACGAGATCGAGGTCTGGGCGGTTCCCGAGCGGATCGAGCTGTTCGAGGCCGCCGACTTCCTCGGCCTCGTGGAGACGCTGTCCGCGCGCTTCGGCCGCCAGCCGCCGCTGCCCGACTGGGTGATGGGCGGGGCGATCGTCGGGCTCAAGGACGGGGCGCGCTCGTTCGAGCGGCTCGGGGCGATCCGCGAGGCGGGCGCGAAGGTGTCGGGCCTGTGGTGCGAGGACTGGGTCGGGCTGCGCCACACCTCGTTCGGGGCGCGCCTGTTCTGGGACTGGCGGGCCGACGAGACCCGCTATCCGGGCCTGCGCCAGCGCATCGCCGAACTGAGCGAAGAGGGGACTCGCTTCCTCGGCTACGTGAACCCCTACCTGTGCGTCGACGGCTCGCTCTACCCGGAGGCCGAGGCGGCGGGATACCTCGCGCGAGACGGGCGGGGCGCGACGGCGCTGGTGGATTTCGGTGAGTTCGACTGCGGCGTGGTCGACTTCACCAACCCGGCGGCGGCCGACTGGTTCGCCGAGGCGGTGATCGGGCGCAACATGCTGGATTACGGCCTGTCCGGCTGGATGGCGGATTTCGGCGAGTACCTGCCGATCGACGTGCACCTGGCGAGCGGCGTCGACGCCAAGCTGATGCACAATCCCTGGCCAGTGCTCTGGGCCGAGGTCAACGCGCGGGCGGTGCGGAGCCGGGGGCGCACGGGCGACGCCCTGTTCTTCATGCGCGCCGGCTTCACCGGCGTTCAGGCGCATTGTCCGCTTCTGTGGGGCGGCGACCAGTCGGTCGACTTCTCGCGCCACGACGGGCTGGTGACGGCGATCTGCGGCGCGCTGTCGTCCGGCCTCCTCGGCAACGCCTACCACCATTCCGACATCGGCGGCTACACGAGCCTCTTCGGCAACGTCCGGACGCCCGAGCTCCTCATGCGCTGGGCCGAGATGGCCGCCTTCACGCCGGTGATGCGCACCCACGAGGGCAACCGGCCGGCGGAGAACCTCCAGATCGACGGCGACCCGGAGGTGCTGGCGCATTTCGCTCGGATGACGCGGATTTACGCGCATCTTGCGCCCTACCTGCGCACGCTGAGGGACGAGGCCGCCGCGCGGGGCCTGCCGGTGCAGCGGGCGCTGTTCCTCCACTTTCCGGACGACGCGCGCACCTTCGCCATCCAGGACAGCTACCTGTTCGGCCCCGACCTCCTTGTCGCTCCGGTCTGGCAGGCGGGCGAGAGCGTGCGGCGGGCGTATCTGCCCCAGGGCGTCGATTGGGTCCATGTCTGGACCGGCCGGCTCCATCCCGGCGGCGCGGAGGCCTGCGTCGAGGCGCCGTTCGGCCGGCCCGCGGTGTTCTTCCGGGCCGACACGGCGCAGCGCGAGCTGTTCGAGGGCCTGCCGGGCGCGGGCGGTGTCTAGAGGCTCGCGAGCGTCCGGGCGCGGTAGCGTCCGTCGCCCTTCTGCCCGACGAGCTCGCCCTCGCGCACCATGACCTTGCCGCCGAGCACGACCGTGGTCGGCCAGCCGCGGATCTCCAGCCCCTCGTAGGGGCTGTAGTCGGCCCCGTCGTGCAGGTCGGCATGGCGGATGGTGCGGCGCGCCTCCGGGTCCCAGATCGCGATGTCGGCGTCCATGCCGACGGCGATGCGCCCCTTGGCGGTCAGCCCGTAGACCTTGGCATGGTTGGTGGCGGTCAGCGCCACGAAGCGCGCCAAGTCGATGCGGCCCTTCATCACCCCTTCCGAGAACAAGATCGGCAGGCGCGTCTCGACGCCGGGAATGCCGTTCGGGATGTGGCGGAAGCTCGTCCGGCCCTTGGGGTTCAGCTTGCCCGCCGGGTCGTCGTAGCGGAACGGGCAATGGTCGGAGGAGAAGAGGTCGAAGACGCCCGTCTCCAGCCCGTTCCAGCAGGCGTCCTGCGAGGCCTTGTCGCGCGGCGGCGGCGAGCACACGAACTTCGCGCCCTCCCAGTCCATGCCGTCGAGGTCGGCGGCGGTGAGCACGAGGTATTGCGGGCAGGTCTCGCCGATCACCTTGCGGCCCCGGGCGCGCGCGGCGCGGATCTCGTCGATCGCCGGGCCGTTGGAGACGTGGACGATGACCACCGGCACGTCCACCACCTCGGCCAGCGACAGAGCGCGGTGCGTCGCCTCGCGCTCCACCACGATCGGCCGGGTGGTCGCATGGGCGCGCGGGGCGAGGTCGCCGTCCGCCTCGTGCCGGCCGATCAGGTAGCGGATCGCGTCCTCGTTCTCGCAGTGGACCATCACCAGCGCGCCCGTGCGCCGGGCGACGTCCATCGTCTCCAGGATCTGCCCGTCGTTCAGCCGCAGGCCCTCGTAGGTCATGAAGACCTTGAACGAGGTGTAGCCGTCGGCGACCAGCGCGGGCAGCTCCTGGCCGAGCACCGACGGGCTCGGGTCGGAGACGATCAGGTGGAAGGAATGGTCGGTGTAGCAGTTGCCCTCGGCCAGCGCGTGGTAGCCCGTCAGCGCCTCGCGCAGCGACTGGCCCCGCTCCTGCAGGCAGAAGGGCAGGACGGTGGTGTTGCCGCCGAACAGCGCCGAGCGCGTGCCGCTCTCGAAATCGTCGGCCATGACGATGCCCTCGCCCGACGGCTGGGACAGGTGGACATGGCTGTCGATGCCGCCCGGCAGAACGAGGCGGCCGGCGGCGTCGATCTCCTGCGCCCCGCGCTCCAGCCTCTCGCCGATCTGCACGATGCGCCCGGCGCGCACGCCGACGTCGGCGGCGAACACGTCCGAGGCCGTCGCCACCGTCCCGCCGCGGATCACGAGGTCGAAGGGGGCGCTCACAGCGCCGGCTCCAGCGCGGCGATCAGCCGGTCCACCTCGGCGGGCGTGTTGTAGTGCACCATCGACACGCGCACCACGCCGTCGGTCTTCGAGAGCCCGTGCTCCTCGACGACGCGCTTGGCGTAAAAGTCGCCGAAGCGAATGCCGACCTTGGCGCGGTCCACGGCCTCCACCACGGCGCGCGAGCTGGTGTCGCCCACGGTGAAGGACACGGTGGAGACGCGCTCGGCGATGTCCGTCGAGGCGCGCCCGATCACCCGCACCGAGTTGCGCGATGCGAGGAAGTCGACGAGCTGCGCGGTGAGGGCGCGCTCCTGCTCGGCCACGAGGCCGAAGCCCGCCTCCAGGGCGGCGCGGCCGGGGGCGGCGCCGCTCCGGGTGCCGAGCTCCTCGACATAGTCCACCGCGCCGATCGAGCCGTAGGCGCACTCGTAGTTGACGTTGCCGGGCTCCAGCTTGTGCGGCACGCGGCTCTTGTCGAAGAAGTAGTGGTAGATGTTGTCGAGCTCCAGCAGCTTGTCGCGCTTGCCGAACATCACCGCGTGGTGCGGCCCGAACACCTTGTAGACGCTGAACACGTAGTAGTCGGCGTCGAGCGCCCGCACGTCGATCGCGCGGTGCGGCGCGTAGGCGACCGCGTCCACGCAGAGCTCGGCGCCGGCCGCGTGCACGATGTCGGCGATGGCGCGGATCGGGTTGATCGTGCCGAGGATGTTGGAGGCGTGGGTCACGCAGACCAGCCTGGTGCGCTCGTTCATCAGCCCCTCGAGGTCCGCGAGGTCGAGCTCGAACGTCTCCGGGTCGCAGCGCCACCAGCGGATGGTCACCCCGCGCGCCGCGTGCTTGAGCCAGGGGCCGATATTGGCTTCGTGGTCCACGTTGGTGAGGACGATCTCGTCGCCCGGCCCCAGACGGCTCGTCATCGCCTCCGACAGGAAGCGCAGGAGCACGGTGGTGGACGCGCCCATGACGATCTCGCCGGCGTCGCAGTTCATGAAGCGGGCGAAGGCCTCGCGCGACTGCGCGACGCGCGCCGTGGAGATGCGGCTTGGCTCGTAGCTCGCCCCGGTCTGGACGTTGGTGGTCAGGAGATAGTCGGACACGCGCTCCGCGACGCGGCGCAGCACCTGGCTGCCGCCGGCGTTGTCCATGAAGGCCCATTCGCCTGCGAGGGCGGGGAACTGGGCGCGGACGAAATCGAGATCGAGGGTCATGGATGCCTGGCCTTGCCGGCGCGTCTCTCCCCGCGCCTGTCTGGTGGGATCAGTGGTTGAGGACCGCGTCCAGGAAGGCGCGGGCCCGCTCGTTGCGGGGGGCGGAGAAGAAGGCGTCGGGCGTCGACACCTCGCGGATCTCGCCGTCCTCCATGAAGACGATGCGGTCGGCGACCTGGCGCGCGAACCCCATCTCGTGGGTCACGAGCACCAGCGTGACGCCGGAATGGGCGAGGCCCTTGATGACGTCGAGCACCTCGCCGACCATTTCGGGGTCGAGCGCCGAGGTCGGCTCGTCGAACAGGAGGATGCGCGGCTCCATGGCGAGCGCGCGGGCGATGCCGACGCGCTGCTGCTGGCCGCCGGAGAGCTGGGTCGGGAACTTCTCCGCCTGGGCCGCGATGCCGACGCGCGCGAGAAGCGCGCGCGCCCGCGTGCGGCTGTCCTCCCAGGACAGCTTGCGCACCCGCACCGGGCCGAGCGCCACGTTGTCGAGCACCGACAGGTTGGGGAAGAGGTTGAAGGCCTGGAACACCATGCCGGTCTGCTGGCGGACCTTGAGCAGGTTCCGGCCCCGCTCCACCCGCACGCCGCCCACGAACACCTCGCCCGCGTCGTGGACCTCGAGATGGTTGATGCAGCGGATGAGGGTCGACTTGCCCGAGCCGGACGGCCCGAGAAGCACCACCACCTCGCCGGCCGCGACGTCGAGATCGACCCGTCGCAGCGCGGTGAACTGGCCGTAGTGCTTGGACACGCCGCGCATGCGGATGATCGGTTCGGCGGGGGCGGTCATCTCAGCGGGCCTCCCGGGCCGAGTATCGCGTCTCGAAGCGCGCGACGAGGCGCACCAGCGGCAGCAGCAGCAGGAGGTAGAGCAGCGCGGCGCCGATCAGCGGCGTCGGGTTGGCGGCGAGCGCCTGGGCCTGCGTCGCCTGCTTCAGGAGGTCGGGCAGCGCCACCACGGAGGCGAGCGCGGTGTCCTTCATGACGTTGATCGAATTGTTGGTGAGCGGCGGGATCACGATGCGCACGGCCTGCGGCAGCACCACGTCGCGCATCACGTCGAACGCGTTGAGCCCGATCGACTGGGCGGCCTCGAACTGGCCGCGCGGGATCGCCTCGATCCCGGCGCGGTAGATCTCGGCCGTGTAGGCGGAGGAAACCGTGGTGAGGGCAAGGCAGGCCGAGGCGAAGGGCGACAGGCGGATGCCGATGAAGGGAAAGGCGTAGTAGACGATCACCAGCCAGACCAGGACCGGCAGGGCCCGGAACACGTCGATATAGGCGATGGCGAGCCAGCGCGCGGGACGCGGGGCATAGAGGCGCACCAGCGCCAGCGCGAGGCCGCCGAGGAGGCCGAGCACGATCGACAGGCCGCCGAGCAGGATCGTGCGCCACAGGCCCTGGAGGAGCTGGGGCATGGAGCGCCAGAGCACGTCGAGGTTGAAGAAGGTGGAGACGATGTCCATGCGGGCCCTGCGATGCGACGGGGTGCGGAGGCGGGCGCGTCGTCCGCCTCCGGCTTCGGGGATGCGGCGCCGCGCGCCGCCGGGCTCAGGGCTTGGGCGTGTCGGCGACCATCACGGTCGAGGTCTTGGGATCGGGCTGGGTGCCGAACCAGGTCTCGTGCAGCTTGGCCAGGAAGCCGTCCTGCTTCATCGCGGTGATCGCCTGGGTGGCCTCGGGCACCAGCGGCGAGTCCTTGGCGAACATGATCGAGTACTGCTCGCCGGTCGGGATGCGCTCCACCACCGCATACTGCGGCTTGTCGCGGATGTAGTAGGCCACCGCCGGGATGTCGGAGATGTAGCCGTCGATGCGGCCGGCCGCGAGGTCGAGCATGGCCGGGGCGAGGCCCTCGAAGCGGCGGATCTCGGAGAGGCCGAGCTCGCCCTGGTGCTCGGAGGCGTAGATGTCGCCCGTGGAGCCGGTGTCCACGCCCACCACCTTGCCCTTGAGGCCCGAGAGCCCCTCGATCCCGGACGTCTTCAGGACCGAGAGCGACTGGTCGCTGTCGTAGTAGGGCTGGGCGAAGGACACCGATTCGAGGCGCTTCTTGGTGATGGTGATGGACGAGACGGCGGCGTCGATGCGGCCGGACTGGACGGCCGAGAACAGGCCGTTGAAAGGGATGTTCTCGAACTGGACGTCGTCGTAGCCCATGCGCTTGGCCGCCTCGCGCACGAGATCGACCTCGAAGCCGACGATCTCGGACTTTTCGTTCTGGAACTCCCAGGGGACGTTGCCGACATTGGCGCCGACCGTCAGCGACTTGGCGGCGGCAGGGCTGGCCGCGGCGATCACGGCGGCGAGGGCGGCCAGGTGGATGCGGGTCATGTCGGCTCCTGGGTGAGGGGAAACGGGGCTCGGGCGCGGCGCTGCCGCTGTTCAAAAAATAGACATTCGGAGGGAGGTGCCCTCCGATGGTCAATTGGTATGGACTGCGCAGGCGTTTGTGAAGAGGAAAAAACAGAAGGCCGATAAATCGTATGCAGTTTGCGCGGGCCGGCGTTGGAGCGCGACGGTCGTGCGCGCGGGCGGGTGTCCGTGCGTGGGGCGAACGTCGGCCGGCCTCGGTGCACGGTGACGGCGTCCCGTGCGGTGCGCACGCGTGGCCGCTCCGCCGACGTCGCCTTCTGGACGGCCGAGAGCGGGTCGAGGGTCGCGAAAAGGGAAGGCTGCGGCCGAAGCGGGGCCGCGGGAGCCCGCCGTCAGTCCTCCAGGGACGCGGGACGCCGGCGGCGGGGCGCGACGGCGGGCTCCATCGCGGCATAGGGCGCCAGGATGTCCATGAGGTCGCCGCGGGTCTCGGGCGCTTTGAGGAGCGCGCGCTGGGCGACCTGGTCGAGATGGTGCGCCATCCGCGCCGCGGCGCGGGCCTCGTCGCCCGCTTCCAGCGCCGCCAGGACGTCGCGGTGCTCCGAGATCGCGCAATCGGTGGAATGCGGGCGGCCGAAGGCGGCGAGCGACAGGCAGGACCGGTAGGCCGTCTCGCGGACGTAGCGCGACAGCGTCGAACGACCCGTCATCTCGGCGAGGCGCACGTGGAACTCGGTCGCCAGCCGCAGCGAGGCGGCCTCCGGCCCGTTCCTGGCGGCCTCCTCGGCATCGACATGGGCCGCGAGCTCGGCGAGCTGGCGAGCCGACAGGCGGCCGGCGAGGCGCTTGACCACCAGCCGCTCCAGCTCGATGCGGATGTCGAACTCGTCGCGCGCGTCCTCGAAGGACGGCGTCGCGACCACGGCGATGCGGTTGCGGCGCAGCTCCACCAGACCCTCGGAGGCGAGCTGCCCCAGGGCGTGGCGCGCCAGGGTGCGGCTCGCGCCGAACCGCTCGCCGAGCTGGTCCTCCGGCAGCTTGTCGCCGGGAGCAAGGGCCCGCTCGAGGATCGCCATGCGGATGGCGCGGCAGATCGCCGATGCCCGATCCGCAGCCTTGGTCTGGTCCTCTGCGACGTCTTCGCTTCTCACCCGGTGAACCTTTCGTCCCGCCCCCGACACCCGATCTAGCATCCCGCGCCGCCGCGCAGAAGCGGCGAGAACGAAGGCGCGGCGGATGTCGCGCTCGACGTGCATGCAGGCCGACGGCGTTTTGGGATGCAGGATGCTCATCGAGGGGCGCTCGGGCGTGCGCGGGGGGCGGCGCGGTTTCCCGTCGGCGGTGGTCGTGTCGGGAAATCTCCCGGCTTTTCGGGATGGGCGCGAGCGCGCACTATCGCCGGGCAATGGCCGGCGGGCGCGCCGCGCGAGGCGCGGCGAGGCTCCCGGACCGGGGAGGAAGATCGGATGCGCCCTCGCCTTGTCGTCGTCCCGCTGCTTCTCCTGTCCCTGTGCGGCACGGCCGCCGGGGCGGCGAGGTTTCCCGACGTGAGCTGGGACTGGTACAAGGCCGGCGAGGTCTACCTCGCCTATCGCACGCCGAGCCCGGAGCTCTCGACGCGCTACTTCCGCAAGGCGGCGGAGGCGGGCAACCCGTCCGCCCAGTACAAGCTCGGCGAGCATTACGAGAAGGGCATCGGCGTCCCCCGCTCGTACCGCGAGGCCTATCGCTGGTACCGCACGGCGGCCGAGACCGGGGACCGCTACGCCGAGTTCAAGGTCGGCGAGTTCCTGGAGAACGGCCGCGGCACGCGGCGAAACCTGGCGGAGGCCGCGCGCTGGTACGAGCGCGCCGCGCGGCAGGGCAATCCCTGGGGCTACCACATGCTGGGCTTCATGCTGGCCGAGGGCAAGGGCGTGCCGCGCGACGAGCGCCTGGCCGCGCGCTACCTCGAGATCTCCGTGCGCGAGACGGGGGACGACTGGGCGAAATGGCGGCTCGCCAAGCTGATCCGGCGCAGCGACCCGGCGCGGGCCATGCGCCTGCTCGACGAGGCTGCGGCCAGCGGCAACCGGGAGGCGCGGCGGGACTTGGCCGCCATGCGGTGAGGCTCGATCGCCGGCGCGTCCTGGGCGGCGCACTGGCGCTCGCGCTCGGCCAGCCCGCACGCCCGGCGCGCGCGGCGCCCGCCGACACCTCGCTGCGCGAGGCGGCGGCACGCAGCGGCCGTCACTTCGGAACCGCCATGCGCGCCGAGTTCCTGGCCGCCGAACCGGACCTCGGGGCGGCGACCGTGGCGGAGTGCTCGCAGCTCACGCCCGAACTCTCGATGAAGTGGGAGGCCATCGCCTTTCATAACGGCGAGGCGAACTACGCATCGGCCGACGCGCTGGTGCGCTTCGCGCGCGAGAACGCCATGGCGGTCCACGGGCACACGCTGCTCTGGCACCGCTCGATCCCCGCCTGGGCCGCCGACGCCCTCAGCACCGACGGCGACTGGGGCGTCGTCGCCCGCCACATCGCGGCGACGGTCGGCCGCTATCGCGACACGGTCGCGAGCTGGGACGTCGTCAACGAGCCGATCGACACCGGCCGCCGGATGGACGGGCTGCGCGAGGGCGTCCTCCTTTCGGCCTTCGGGCCGGACTACATCCGCCGGGCGCTGGAGGCGGCGGGCGAGGCTGCGCCGGCCGCCCGGCTGTTCCTCAACGATTACGGCCTCGACTACGAGATCCCCGTCGAGAAGGACCGCCGCTATCTCCTGCTCAAGCTCGCGGAGCGGCTGCGCGCGGCGGGCGTGCCGCTGCACGGGGTGGGAATCCAGGCCCATCTCGACCTCGCCAAGGGCCCGTTCGACGAGCGCGCGTTCGCCGGCTTCCTGGCCGATCTCGCGGCGTTGGGCCTCGAGCTGCGCATCACCGAGCTCGACGTGCGCGAGCAGGACTACCTCGCGCCCGCCCCGCTGCGCGACCGGCTGATCGCCGACCACGTGAAGCGCTATCTCGACGTCGCCCTGGACTGTCCGGCGGTGCGCGGCGTCACGACATGGGGTCTCTCGTCCCGGCATTCGTGGCTGGAGATCGAACCGGCGGCGCTCGACTTCTACTGGCGCGTCAGCGCCGGGCAGGGACCGGGGCCCGGCTTCAACCGGGGCCTGCCCTTCGACAGCGACATGCGGCCGACGCCCATGCGCGAGGCGATCCTCGCGGCGCTGGAGCGCCGGCCGCTGCGCGTCTGACCCCCGGAGCCCGTCCGGGACGGCGGGTCGGATCGGCGGTGGATTCCGCCACCCGTCTCGTCGCCGATCCTTTCGCCGGGGACCGTCCGGACCGCCTCTCAGACCACCAGCCGGCGGGCGGCGAGTTCGTCCAGCGAGGCCGCGCCGCGATCCACCGGCGGGCTCGCGGTGGCGACCCACTCGACGAGTTCGGGCATGCCCGTCTCGAACCGGTGCTCCGGCCGCCAGCCGAAGTCGCGCCCGATCTTGCCGATGTCGGCGAAGCAGTGGCGGATGTCGCCCACGCGGTAACGGCCGAGCACCTCGGGCGCGATGTTCTTGTGCAGGAGGCGGGCCAGCACGGCGGCGATGCCGTTGACGCCGATCGGCCGGCCGCTGCCGACATTGTAGTAGTCGTAGACCGTGCGCTCGCTCTCCAGGACGGTGGCGAAGGCGCGCGCCACGTCGCGCACGTGCACGAAGTCGCGCATCTGCTCGCCGTCCTCGAACACCAGCGGCGGCCGGTCGTTCAGGAGGCGGGAGATGAAGATCGCGGCGACGCCCGTGTAGGGGTTCGACAGCGCCTGGCGCGAGCCGTAGGCGTTGAACAGGCGCAGCGCCACGGTGGGGATCGCGAGCGCCCGCCCGACCGCCAGGAACATCTCCTCGTGGTCGCGCTTGTTGACGGCGTAGATCGAGGCGGGCTGGAGCAGCTTGGTCTCGTCGGTCGGGATGGGAACCAGCGCGCGCCCGGCCTCGTCCTCGACCTCCCAGCGGCGCTCGGCGAGCTGCGCATGCCCGCGCAGCGGAGGCGCGGCGGGCCCGGCCTCGGACACGTAGGCGCCCTCGCCGTAGATCGACATGGAGGAGGCGACGGCGATCCGTTCCACCGTGTGGCCGCCGCGCGCCAGGGCCTCCAGCATCATCGCGGCGGTCAGCGTGTTGTTGCGGGTGTAGTCGACGATGTCGGTCATCGACTGTCCGACGCCCACGGAGGCGGCGAGATGGGCAAGGTGGGTGACGCCGACGAGCGCGCCCTCGAACACGCCGTCGGTCAGTAGGTCGCCCCGGATGCGGCGGGCGCGGGCGTCGAGATAGATGGGCCAGCCGTCCTCGTCCACCTGCGCGTCGGCGTGGACCTGGGGCTTGAGGCAATCGAGCACGCTCACCTGGAAGCCGCGTTCCAGGAGGACGTCGACGAGGTGGGAGCCGATGAAGCCGGCGCCGCCGGTCACCAGGGCATGCTTGCGGGTCATGGGAATCTCCTGTCGGGTGAGGGTCAGAGGGCGAGGCCGGGGCGGCCGGCGTCGGACTGGTCGTTGACGTTGGCATGGAGCGGAGGGTCGGCCGGGGCGCCGAGGCGCAGCACGGCGGGCTGCACCACGGCGCTGCGCACCAGGCTGTGGTTGGCGTCGATCTTGACCGTGCGCTCCCAGACCAGCCCGTGGTCGCGGATGAACATCCAGGTCCCGATGGCGATCGGCACCGTCCAGAACAGCCACCAGCCGAGCAGGACCAGCGGGTTGACCCGCAGGAGGTAGAGCACCCGCGCGCGGCGCGAGGCGAGCACCAGCGCGGACCGGCGCCAGGTCGAGCGGTAAAGCGCGCTCATCAGGATCGCGAAGAGGGAGAGGTTCAGCACGGCGAGCCAGACGCTCCAGCCCGGCTGCGTGCCGCGCCCGTCCAGCCACGCGAACAGCGTCCAGGCGCCGATCGGCAGGCCGAACGTGTTGGTGACGAGCGACAGGCAGGGCAGGACGTTGAGCCGGGCGCGCATGCGCTGGCGCCAGGTCATGCCCATGTCCGCCAGCGGCCGGCCGAGGCTCTGGAGGAAGCCGCAGATCCAGCGCTTGCGCTGCGTGACGCCGTGCGCGAACGTCGAGGGCACCTCCTCGATCAGCGGGTTCTCGATGACGCCGAGTCGCCGGCCGTGGGTCCAGAAGCGCATGCCCACTTCCGGGTCCTCGATGGTGATCCAGGGGTGGAAGCCCCCGAGTTCCACGAGGTCGGAGCCGCGGAAGAACAGGCCCTTGCCGAGGACCCAGTAGGGATGGGCGCCGTCCGCCGACAGGTGCGGATACACGAACCCGTCCCAGGCCATGTGGTCGAAGGCGTGCAGCGCGGCGGCCATGCCCCCGTTGAGGTTGCCGGCGATGTTCTGGGCCTGGAGCACGTCGAAGTGCCGCATCCCCTCGGCGGCGGCCATGAAGTGGTCGGAGGGCGGGCAACTGTCGGCGTCGATGTAGTTGACCAGGAAGTCCTCGCCGCCGGCGCGCTCGGCGGCCAGCGTGTAAAAGGCGTAGACGAGCTGGCGGGTCTTCTTGGGGGGCAGGTCGCGGTTGCCCGCGCGCCGGCCGCGATGCCACCAGTAGGCGTGGGGGCAGGCGTCCCAGGCCGACCAGACGGCGTTCCAGCCCGGGTCGGAGGTCGGCGGCACCTCGACGATCCGCAGGAACGGGAACTCCAGCGCCAGGCGGCGCAGGCTGGCCACCGTCTCGAGGTCGTTGGCGTTGGGGATGGCGGTGACGCAGTAGCGGTCGGCCGGATAGCGCAGGTTCGACAACGACAGGAAGGTCGTGCGCATGGTCGCCTCGAGCTCGCGCAGGACCGGGTAGAACAGCACGATGGGCGGGCAGTCCGCGTCGGACGGCTCGCACCCCATCGGGGGCGCCGCCGCCCGGTTCACGGGCAGGAGCAGGAAGAAGAACACCAGTCCGAGCGACAGGGCGTAGAGGCCCTGCACCGCCAGGAAGAGGAGCGTGAACGGGTCGAGATCGGGAAGGGACGCGGCGGGGACCATGGGCTTCGTTCCTGGGGAGCGGGCGAGGGGAGGCCGGGCGTGCCGGCCTCCCGCGGGCTCAGCCGGCGTGGCCGTTGGCGAGCGGGCGCATCGTCTTGCGGGCGACGGCGGCGACCGAAACGGGGATCGCCCCGATCGAGACCGACGGCTCCAGCGCGAGGCCCGCCACCGGCAGCGACGGCGCCAGCGGGGGGGGCGCGCCCGTCCGCTCCCGGCGGCCGATGCCCACGAGCCGGAGCCCGGCGGCCTCGAGCTTGGCGTCCGGCAGGCAGTTGCGAAGGTCCACCACCGTGCGGCCGGACATCAGCGCCGCGATCCGCCGGAAGTCGAGCCGGAGGAATTCCGGCCATTCGGTCGCCACCACCACGCAATGGGCCCCGCGCACGCAGTCGTAGGGCCCGCGCGCGAAGGCGACGCCGTCGAGCACCTGGCGCGCCTGGGCCAGGCCCACGGGGTCGAACACCCGCACCTGGGCGCCCGCGCGTCGCAGCGCGGCGATGACGCTGAGGGCGGGTGACTCCCGCACGTCGTCGGTGCCCGGCTTGAAGGTCGCGCCGAGGACCGCCACCGGCCGGTCGTGGACGTTGCCGGCCGCCGCCAGGACCCGGCGACCCAGGCCCCGCTTGCGTCCCTCGTTGGCGGCCACCGTGCCCTCCACGAGGCGAAGCTGGACGCCGTGCTGGTGGGCGGTGGCGAGCAGCGCCTCCGTGTCCTTCGGGAAGCAGGAGCCGCCGTAGCCGGGGCCCGGCCGCAGGAAGGCCGAGCCGATGCGGCGGTCCATGCCCATGCCCTGCGAGACCTCCGCGATGTCGGCGTCGGCGGCCTCGCACAGGTCGGCCATCTCGTTGATGAAGGCGATCTTGACGGCCAGGAAGGCGTTGGCCGCGTATTTGATCATCTCCGCCGAGCAGCGTTCCGTGGCCACGAAGGCGGAGCCGCGCTCGATCAGCGGTCGGTACACCTCCCGCATCAGGGCGCGCGCGCGGGCGCAGGCGGTGCCGACCACGATGCGGTCCGGCTCCAAGAAGTCCGCGATCGCGCTCCCCTCGCGCAGGAACTCGGGGTTGGAGACCACCGTGACCGACCCGTCCGGGCGCAGGCGCCGGACGAGGCGCTCCACCACGTCCCCCGTGCCGACCGGCACGGTGGACTTCACCGCCAGCACGAGCGGCCGGCCGCGCGGCTGATGGGCCGCCACCGCCTCCGCTGCCGCGTGGACGGCCGACAGGTCGGCCGAGTGGTCGTGCGCGGCGGGGGGCGTGCCCACCGCGATCAGAGCGAGGTCCGCGGGCTCGCGCGGCAGCCGCACGCTGAAGCGCAGCCGTCCGGCGGCGGCCTGGCGCGCCACCATCGCCGGCAGCCCGTCCTCGTGGATCGGCAGCTCGCCGCGCAGCAGCCGCGCGATCTTGGCCTTGTCCTTGTCGACGCAGGTGACCTCGTGGCCGAGTTCGGCGAGGCATGCGCCCGACACCAGGCCGACATAGCCGGTTCCGACAACCGTGATCCTCATGACACCCTCGCTTCGGCCAGAGCGAATGCGGGGCGCAGGCCCGCCAGGAGGGCGACGGGATCGGCGGGGGTGCGGGGCGCGAGCCGCGTCTCGAAGTCGTGGATCGTCCGCTCGAGCCCCTCGCGCAGCCCGATGCGGGGCCGCCAGCCGAGCTCGGCGAGCGCGCGCCCGATGTCCGGGCGTCGGCGGCGCGGATCGTGCACCGGCAGGGGGCGATGGACGATCGCCGACCGCGAGCCGGTCATCTCGACCACGGTTTCGGCCAGGTGTTCCACCGGGATCTCGGCGGGGTTGCCGAGGTTCACCGGCCCGCTCACCGTTTCGGCCGCCATCAGGGCCAGGAAGCCCGCCACGAGATCGTCGACATAGCAGAACGAGCGCGTCTGCGTGCCGTCGCCGTAGACCGTCAGGTCCTCGCCGCGCAGGGCCTGGACCACGAAGTTCGAGACCACGCGCCCGTCGTCCGGGTGCATGCGTGGGCCGTAGGTGTTGAAGATGCGCGCCATGCGCAGGCGGATGCCGTATTGCTCGGCCGCGTCGGTCAGCAGCGCTTCCACGAAGCGCTTGCCCTCGTCGTAGCAGGCGCGGGGGCCGATCGGGTTGACGTGGCCGACATAGTCCTCGCGCTGCGGATGGACCTCGGGATCGCCGTAGACCTCGGACGTGGAGGCGTGGAACACCGCGGCGCCGTCCGTGCGCGCCCGCTCGATCACGCGGCGCGCGCCGTCGCAGCAGACCAGGAGCGTGCGCACCCGGTCGGACTGGTAGTGCACCGGCGAGGCCGGGCAGGCGAGGTTCCAGATCTCGTCGAACCGGGGCAAGGTGTCGGGAAAGGGCAGCGTCGCATCGTGCGCGAAGAGCGTGAAGTTCGCCCGCGCGCACAGGTCCTCGACATTGGAGGCGCTGCCCGTGTGGAAGTTGTCGAGGCACACGACGTCGTGGCCCCGGTCCACCAGGGCGCGGCAGAGATGGGAGCCGAGGAACCCGGCTCCGCCCGTCACCGCGATCGACTTGCGCGCACGCAAGTCGGTACCGCTCGCCGGAGCATCCGGCTGCGCTAGAAATATCATGATAGGAATCCGCCGACGTTAGAGCGAACGTCAGGTCATTCCTGACGTTCTGTTGAAGGAACGACGGATGATCCCGTGAAGAACGGGTCAGCCATCTCTCTACGCCGCAATCGGTAATTTCAAGAATACATAAAAAAGTTGTGCCGACAAGCTTCGCGCAAGCTTTTCCGGGTCACGATTTATGGTCGGGCGCAGAGGCCTGCGAGGAGGCGGGACCGGGCTCGGGTATCGACGCCACCAGCGCGGCGACGAGTTCGGCCGGCATCAGCCCGTCGCGGCACTGCGCGATCCGCAGGCGGCGGCACTCGGAGGCGAAGACGCGCATGGTCCGCCGGGTGGCGAGCCCGTCCACCGGCCCGTCGTAGAGCCCGCGCTCCTGCCACACGGCCTGGGCGAAGCGCACGCGCCCGTTGTCCGAAGCGGACGCGACGATCTCGGCCACCCGTTCGGCCGGCACGGCGCGCAGCGTGGCGGCCGCCTGATCCAGGAGGCGGCGGCCGGACGCGTCGTGGGGCGTGCCCTGGAGCATGAGCAGGGCGGCGAGCCCGGCCTCCGGGGTCGCCGAGCGGGCCGCACGCTCGGCGTGGAGCCGGGCCAGGCGCGGCGACGTCCCGCCGAGCGATCCGAAGGCGCGGCCCTCGGCGAGGCGCATCTCGGCCCAGCCGTTGCCGTTCTCGGCCGCGCGCACATAGGCCCGGCGGGCGCGCGCGGCCCCGTCGGCGCGCCGGCTCTCGCGCCACGCGTCGCCCACGAGATACCAGCCATAGGCCTGGAGCGACGGGTCCTTGGCCATGGCGGCCTCCAGGCGGCGCACGGCGCGCATGCGGCCCCGCTCGCCGTCCGGCCGCTGCGCCTCGATCCGGCCGAGCGCGAAGAGCGCCGGCGCCAGACCCTCGCCGGCCCAGGCCTCGAGGCGGCGTCGCGCCTCCGCCTTCTGCGTCCGCGAGCCGGATTCGAGAAGCCGCACGGCGCGCTCCACGCCGGCGCGCCGACCCTCCTCGCCGCCCATCGCCTCCACCTCGGCCAGCAGCGCGAGTCCGCGCGGCCGGTCTTCGGCCTCGCGGGTTTCCAGGCGCAGGCGCAGGCGCGCCAGCGCCACGCGGCCATGCCGCGCGAAGCCCAGATCGCCGGCGCGCAGCCCCGCTTCCATCCGCTCCGCGAGCTCGCCCGCGCCGATGCCCACCGCCGTGCCGCCGGCCAGCCGGTGCGCCAGGGGGATGGTGGACCAGACATTGCCGAGGCGCGCGGCCCGCACGTGCAGCGCGTCGGCGGCCGCCTCGTCGCCGGGCGCGGCGCGCGCGCTCCGCAGCATGGCGGCGTCGTAGAGCACGAAGGGCGCGGCGTCGCTGGAGGCGTCCGCCGCCCGTTCCAGGATGGCGATCGCCGCGGACGGATCGGCGGAGACGCCCTGGCCGCTGCCGAGGCGCTTCGCATAGGCGATGCCGCCCCACAGGTCGCCGCTCTCGTAGGAGAGGCGATACAGGGCCGCGGCCTCGGCCGGCTGGTCCGCCGGCGTGAGATCGCCCAGGAGGCGCGCGGCGTAGCCGTCGGGCCCGGCCGCCAGGATGCCCTGGAGCTGGAGCCGCGCGGCGGCGGGCCGGGCCTTGGCGCAGGCCTCGAGCGGGAGATCGCCGCAGGGCGGGGCGGCCGCGGTCGCGGCCGGAGTCGCGCCCAGAAGCGCGACCAGGAGAAGCATGGGGGATGCGGACATGGGACCGGAAGCTCCGGTGCACGGCTCGGCCGGCCCGGTCGGTGACCGGGCAAGGCGCTTCGATGCCGGACCCCCCAGATCGAAAGGAATGACGAACCGCCGGCCGGCGAAGAAGCCGAGGGGCGATCCGGCCGCATGTCACCATGTCCCCCACGCGGAATCAAGCGGTGCCGGAATGCGTCGCCCGGATGCAGCTCATGGTTGCGGTCGGCGGCACCTCGCCCAAGTCTCGTAATGTCATTTTCCGACATTTCGCCCGATACTTGTGCAAACGTCGCATAAAACATTTGCAAGACAAAATGATTGATGTGCAATCTGTGGGTGTTGACGCAACTGTGAGACGTATTCGCATAGTTGTCTGTCAGGGAAACCCTGACCTTCATATCGCGACCATAGTTATCGATGGGGGAGCAATGGCTTTGTGCAACATCTTGTTGATTACCGACGAGCCGTTCTTCCGGGAAGGTTTCGTCGGGTTCGCGTCCCGGCAGAGCCGCCATGACCTCGTCGTCGCCGGCCATGCGGAGACGCTGGAGGCCGGGCGCGCCGCCTGCCGCGATCTCCATGTGGACATCGTGGTGGTCGATCTGGCGGTCGCGCGGGGGCGTCTCGGCGCCCTGGCCGGACTGGCGGCCGAGGTCGCGGGCACCGCGAGCGTCCTGGTGATCGGCGCGCGCCAGGACGACGAGGGGCTGGGCGAGATCCTGGCGTCGGGCGTGAGGCGCTACATCCACAAGACTTCGGACGGCCAGGCGATCATCTCGGCGATCGCCGAGATCATCGAGGACGAGGCGGCGGCGCCCTGCGTCCTGCCGCACGGCGTCGGGCCCGAGCGCCGCGCCGATCCGCTGCCGCGCATGGTGCATCGGGTCAGCGCCCGCGAGATGATGGTGCTGAAGCGCACGGCGTTCGGCTACAGCGCCAAGGAGATCGCGCGCGAACTGGCGATCAGCCAGAAGTCCGTGGAGACCTACAAGGCGAGGGCGACGGCGAAACTCGGCCTCGTGTCGCGCGCCGACATCATCCGCTACGCGCTTCGCACCGGCTGGTTCTCCGCGCTGCTGGACGAAGGGCTGCGGAGCCCGCGCGGCGCCCCGCCTCCGGGCGGCGACGGGCCGCCCCTTCGCGGCTGAGCGCCCTCAGCGGGTCTTCGGATCCTCGCCCTTTGCGCCACCGTCGAGATGGGCCTCCAAGGCCGACAGAAACAGCCAGAACTCGCGGTTCAGCCGGTTCATGGAGCGGATCTCGGTCCGCAGCGCCTCCAGCCTCTCCTCGTCCATCGCCCGCTGCGTCCCGAAGCGGATCGTGCGTCCGCGCTCCTCGATGCGCATCGCGTGCGTGTGGGTGATGCGGCCCGCCTCGTCCACGCTGAACATGGCATGGAGATACTCGTTGCGCAGACGCGTTCCGGCGTCGAAGCGCGCCATCAGCCCCTTCAGCCGCTGCTGCAGCTCCCGATCCTGAACCTTCACGCGCGCCAGGCGCTGGACGAGGTCGACGCGCGCCCGCGTCGTGTTCAAGGTCCCGAAGACGATCAGCGCGGAAGGCCGGTCGGTCTGCAGCAGCAGCATCACCAGATAGACGAGAAGGCTCTCGTTGTTGGACCAGGTGTAGACGAGGTTGCCGATCAGCCCGAACAGTTCGGTCCGCTGGCCGTGTGATCCGGCCGCCGCCGTCTCCAGGGAATCGAAGTCCGGGATTTCGGGAAGCTTCGAACCCCGCGCCATGTCGCACCTCCGTCCTGCGCCCATCCATAGCGCCTCGCGGCAGCCGAGGCGAGCGTGCGGTCCCCCGGCCTCCGCCGGCGCCATCCCGCCCGTCGTCCGCCCGTCCGCCGGAGGGGCCGGCCGGCCTCGATGTCTCCCTACGGAAATATCCCGACAGGTGTGGGATTCATCCCTTCAAGACAGTGCAATCCATTAATGAAAAGTTAATCCCGTCTTCCCCGGCAGTCGAGCGGGAGACGAGGGCAGTGTTCGCCCGTAGAAGAAACAGATCCGCCATGGCCGCGTGTCCGGCGGTTCTTTCCCGATACCTGTTCCGCCGAAGAGCCGTCTCGCCGCAATCGTATCGGCTCGGACGAGGGCAGGATCTTGCCGAAATCTTCAAGCAACGCCGGTCGCGCCAGCGTCTCCCGTAGATGAGGAGCATGGGTGACCGCCTCAACGCAGGAGACGTCCCATGACCGCCTATGATCGCAACGCCACCGCCCATGCCGCCACCGGCTCGATGGCCGAGGCCTACGTCAACTCGCCCGACATCGACAACCAGGGCAACGACCAGTCCTACGACGGCAACAACGTCGCGAACGACCAGTCCGACAACTCGAACCAGGGCAACAACCAGTCCCAGAATTCGAACCAGGGCAACGACTACAGCGACAACTCGTCGAGCACGGACGGCAACACGCTGAACGTCAGCGACGTCGCCAACGACAAGAGCCAGACCGACTCGAACAACGACAACTCCGACAACTCGGTCCACACCACGGATTCGGGCAACGACAACTCCGACAACTCGACGACCGACTCGGGCAACGACAACTCGACCAATGTCGCCATCGCCGACTCGGGCAACGACAATTCGGACAACTCGACGACCGACTCGAACAACGACAACTCGGTGAACACGTCCGACTCGGGCAACGACAACTCCGTCAGCAACGCCCACAACACGGACAGCTCGTCCGACAATTCCGGCAACACGAGCTTCCAGGCGACGGTGACGGACTCCTTCAACGACAACAGCAACGCCTGGACGGACTCGTTCAACTCGGACGACGACCTGATCGACATCGGCAGCGTCTGCGGCCACATCGACGACATCATCGGCGCCGGGCAGGACGCGCTGAGCGCGGCCGGCGGCCAGGCCCTCCTGGGCGACGGCAACGTCTTCTCCATCCACCAGACGGCGACGCTGAACGACGGCGACTGGCTGAACCAGCCGAGCACCGGCCTCAGCAACGGCAGCTTCTCGATGACCGCCAACGACCTCGACGGCGGCACGGCCAGCGCGTCGAACAGCGGCGGACACATGGCGGGCGACAGCTCCGAGATCGCGGCCGGGACCAGCGCGGCGGCCGGCATCACGGCCAGCCACGAGGCCCTGACCATGGACATCGCCATGGGTGCCAACATCCAGTTCACGAGCGTCGACATGAACGTCGTGGGCGGCGATGCGATGACCGCGGACTTCGGCGACGCCTGACCGCGAGGCGAACGTGAGGCGGCCGGGTCGATCCCGGCCGCCGGCGACAGGGCTCATGCGTTCAAGCCCCCCGAACGGATGAGCCCGATGCCGTCGCCGCCCGGGACCCGGCGAACCGGTTCCGGCCCGCGACGACCGTTCCGGCAGAGAAGGGCTGCGGTCCGCCATGCTCGTCACCGAAGCACAAGAGACGATCGCCCGCTTCATCGGCTATTTCGACCTCCTGGAAGTCGATCCGCGCCTGCGAAAGCCCGTCACCGAGACCAACGCCGAGAAGAGCGGCGTCCACCTGCCGGACGAGGACGCGACCCCCGACGCCAGCGGCGTCCCCGGCTACGCGGCCCCCGGCTTCAACCCCCGCATCGCCTTCGGCAACGACACGCTGGCGATCGAGCCGGCCGGCACGCATCGCCTGGCCGCCCACGACGTCGACGTCGGCCCGCATGCGATCCGGTTCTCCCATCACGAGGCGGTGGGGCTGCCGCTGCAGCTCGACGATCCCGCCCGCAGCCCGGTCGCCCCGTCACCCGTTCCGGTCTACGTCTACGACGAGATCCACGGCGATTCCCTGTCCGCCCGCGTTACGCAGCTCTCGGTGATGGACGACCGCGACACGGTGATCCTCGACCCCGACGCGGCGCCGCTCGACGCGGTGGACGCCATCGCCAAGACCTTCGTGGACATGGTGCGCCTCGCCGAGGCGAGCACCCGCCTGCCCGCCGTTCCCGCCGACGCCGACGGGCTGCGCCAGCTTCTGCGCCACGACGCGCCGGACGGCGGCGCGGACGGAGCGGGGAATGCGGTCGGTCCCGCCGAACACGAGGGCACGTGGTGGAACGGCGCGCAGGTCGAGACGGGCCCCTCGCTCGCCGACCGGCTGGAGGCCCACCGCCTGGCGCAGGATCTGCCGCCGGTGGACGCCGACTGGAGCGGCATGGTGCTGCGCGCCGGCGACAACGCCCAGCTCAACGAGGCGCGCCTCGTCAGCGAAGGCTATCTCGGCAAGGTCTCGGCGGTGCTCGGCGACTGGCACGAGACCAACGCCATCTACCAGCTCAACGTCGTGGCGGAGCGGGACGTGGTGGAGGGCGTGGAAGCCTCCCGCATCCAGTTCGCCGAGGCCGAGCTCTGGAACGTCGCCCGGTTCCACCGGATGGACGCGACGCCGGGCGCCGCCCCGCCGCCCGGCGTCGGCAGCTTTCCGGTGAACTACAGGGTCGACGTGATCGAGGGCGACATCCAGATCACCAACGTCCTGCGGCAGATCGCCTTCATGCGCGACGGCGACCGCGTCGTGCTCAGCGCCCAGGAGCAGTGGGCCCGCCTCCTGACCGGCGGCAACGAGACGGTGGATCTCGCGACCCTGTCCAAGCTCTTCGGCGCCTACGACCTCGTGGTCATCGGCGGCAGCGTCTACGAAGGCAACTTCATCCAGCAGATCAACGTCCTGTCCGACAGCGACCATGTCCTGTCCGAGGGCGGCCGGGTCGGCTCGGTGGCCACGGCCGGCAACTTCGCCGCCAACACCGCCTCGATCGTCAACGTCGGCTCGGTCGCCGACTTCAAGCCGCTGTCGCCGGAGATGAGCGCGCTGGTCGCGCGCTTCTCGGCCGGCGAGGGCAGCGGCGCCCTGCATCTGGGCGCCGACCTCGCCTTCATCGCCGGCCGCGATATCCGCGTCCTCTACGTCAAGGGCGACGTCCTGGAGCTCAACGTCGTCTCGCAGATCAACATCCTGGAGGACAGCGACACGGTCCGCGCGCCGGCCGCCTCGCTCGTCGCCGACCTGCAGGCCGGCAAGGGCGGCGGCTGGTCCGTGTCGACCGGCCACAACGCGCAGGTCAACAAGGCCACGATCCTCGACCTCGACGACGCGGCGCACCACCGCTTCCTCGGCGGCGAATACTATTCGCAGTCCATGCTGGCGCAGACCGACCTCGTGGGCGCCCACGACGGCGGCGTCCAGACCTTCGACGTGTCGGTGCTCGCCCCCGAGATCATCGCCTTCATCGGCAACGTCCATGCCGACGACGCCCATCACGCGAGCGCGAGCCTGCCGTTCCACGACGCCCACGGAACGGCCGACGGCGTCGCCGGCATCCTGACCTGACATCGCCGGGCAGCCGGCGCGCCGACAACGGGGGAACGACATGGAACGCGACGACGGCAAGGGCGAGCAGACGGACCGCTCGGCGCGGCACGCGCGCGAGAAGGAGATCTTCGCGTCGATCGACGCGGCGGTCCGCTCCGCCCGGGCCGCCGACGAGGAGGTGGTCGCCGCCGAGCCCGTGGAGACGCCGCGCCCGATGCCCGAGGGCCCGGCGCGGCCGCCGCTCCAGTCGGCGGTGATCGAGGGCGAGGCGGGCGGCCCGGTGCTGCCGACGCCCCGTTCGGCGGAGGCGCCGGCTGGCCCCTCCGCCGCCTCCGGCGCGCCCGCCGGCGCCGCGCCCCGGAGCCGCATTCCCCGGCCCGCGAACGACCGGCCCGCCTCCGCGCTGCATCAGCGCCAGCGCGCGGTCAACTTCCGGCTCTCGCTGGACCAGACCAAGGCCCGGGTCCGGCGCAACCTCCTGTGGGTCTTCGGCTTCACCATCCTGACCAACATCCTGGTCCTGGCGATCCCGATCTACCTCTTCCAGCTCTCCGACCGCGTCCTGACCTCGCGCTCGCTGGACACGCTGGTGATGCTGACGATCATCGTGGGCGGGGCGATCCTCGGGCAGGTCATGCTGGACCTGGCGCGCCGCACCATCCTGATGCGCACCGCCGTGGAGGTGGAGGCGCGGCTCGGATCGCCGATCCTGGCGGCCGCCTCGCGTTCGGCGCTGTCGGGCTCGGGCAAGGACTACCAGGTCCTGGCCGACCTCCAGCACATCCGCTCCTTCCTCACCGGCGGCACGCTGCTCGCCATGCTCGACGCGCCGCTCGCGCCGATCTTCGTGGTAGCGGTCTGGATGGTGCATCCGGACCTCGGCTGGATCGTGGTCGGAGCCGTGGCGGCCCTGCTGGTGGTCGCCTACCTCAACAAGCGCGCCACGGCCGACGCCTTCGCCGAGGCGAGCCTGTTCAACGCGCGCGGCAACGTCACGCTCGACGCGCTGTCGCGCAACGCCCAGATCATCAACGCGCTCGGCATGATCCCCGAGGCGGTGCGGATCTGGGGAAAGGACAACGCGTCCTCGCTCCGGGCCCAGGTGGCGGCGCAGGACCGCAACGTCGCCTTCTCCTCCCTGTCCAAGGCCCTGCGCCTGTTCGTCCAGATCGGGATGCTCGGCTGGGGTGCCTTCCTCGCGCTGGAGGGACATCTCACGGGCGGCATGGTGATCGCCTCCTCGATCATCGCCAGCCGCGCCCTGGCGCCGGTGGAGGGCACGATCGAGGGCTGGCGCTCCTATCTGCAATGCCGGACGGCCTACGGCCGGATCTCGCACCTCCTCCTGAACTCGCCGCTCAACGTGGAGCGGCTGCGCCTGCCCGCGCCGCAGGGCCGTCTCGACGTCGACCGGGTGCTGTTCGTGCCGCCGCCCACGAAGAAGGTGATCCTCAACGGCCTGTCCTTCTCGCTCCAGCCCGGCGAGGCGCTGGGCATCATCGGCTCGTCGGGCGCCGGCAAGTCCACCGTGGGGCGTATGCTGGTCGGCTCCATCATCCCCACCGCCGGCAACATCCGGCTCGACCTGATGGACCTCAAGAACTGGGACCCGCGCCAGCTCGGCGAGAGCATCGGCTACCTGCCGCAGGACGTGCAGCTCTTTCCCGCCTCGATCAAGCTCAACATCGCGCGCATGCGCGAGGACGCCGCCGACGAGGACGTGTTCGCGGCCGCCATGCTGGCCGACATCCACGAACTGGTCGCCTCCTTCCCGCAGGGCTACGAGACCGTGATCGCGAGCGACGGCGCGCCGTTGTCGGGCGGCCAGAAGCAGCGCATCGGCCTCGCGCGCGCCTTCTTCGGCAATCCGCGCCTCGTGGTGCTGGACGAGCCCAACTCCAACCTCGACACGGACGGCGAGAAGGCGCTGGCGCTGGCGCTGCGCAAGGCCAAGGAGAACGGCATCACCGTGGTCGCGATCACGCAGCGCCATTCGCTGCTGCGCTGCGTCGACCGCATCATGGTGATGGACAAGGGCGCGATCTCGGCCATCGGCGAGCGCAACCAGATCATGGCGCTGATCACGGGCCAGGGCCAGGGCCAGGGCCAGGGCCAGGGTCAGGGCCAAGGCCAGGGCAGCGCGCCGGCGCCGCGTCCGGCCGCCACGGGAGGGGCGGCATGAGCCTCGTCCCGCACGACGTCATCGAGCCCTGGTACGCCGACGTCCCGCGCTCCATCCGCCGGTCGCTGCTGATCGGCTTCGTGGTCGGCGTGCTGATCTTCGTCGGCTTCGGGACCTGGGCCGCCACGGCGCCGCTCGCGGCCGCCGTGGTCTCGCACGGAACCTTCGTGGCCACCGGCCAGAACAAGCTCGTCCAGCACTACGAGGGCGGCATCATCCGCGCCATCATGGTGGAGGAGGGCGACCAGGTCGACAAGGACCAGACGCTGATCGTGCTCGACGAGACCGTCGCGCGCACCAACGCGCGGCGGCTGATGCTGCGCCTGGCGAGCGTCGAGGCGCGCACGATCCGGTTCCAGGCGCTGATCTCGGGCGGCGACGAGCTGGATTTCTCCGCGATCCGCGTCGACGCGGAGGACGAGGCCGAGGTGCAGCGCATCTTCGCCGGGCAGCGCAACGTGTTTCGCGCCGCGCGGCTCGCGCTGTCCAGCCGGATCGACGTGATCGACCGCAACCGGCAGTCGCTGGAGCGCCGCGCCACCGGCTCGCGCGCCCAACGTGCCGCGGTGCAGCGTCAACAAGCGTTGATCGCTCAGGAACTTGCGGCCAAACGAAGTCTTTTTGAGAAAGGACTTTATCGCCGTTCAGACCTCTTCACCATCGAGCGAGCCGCGGCGGAAGCAGAAGGAGCACTGGGACGCATCGAGGGCGAGATCGGCGACATGGAAAGCCAGATCGCGCGGCTGGGCGGCCAGATCGAACAGGCGAGGCAGGAAGTGGTGCAAGGCGCGACGGAAGAGCTGCAGGCGGCACAGGTCGATCTCGACGACATGCGCGAGCAGCTCTTCGCCGCGCGCAGCGTGCTGGGCCGCACCGAGATCCGCGCGCCGGTCGCCGGCACCCTGGTGCGCCTCGCCTACCACACCCCCGGCGGCGTGATCGAGAGCGGGCGGCAGATCGCCGAGATCCTCCCGCGCGACGAGGCGCTGGTGATCGAGGCGCTGATCAACCCTTCCGACATCAGCCAGGTCCACAACGGGCAGACCGCCGGCGTGCGCCTGACGAGCTTCAACCAGCGCACCACGCCCCAGCTCCGGGGGCATATCGTCTACGTGTCGGCCGACACGGTGCCGGACCCCCGGCCCAGCCGGACGGGCGACGTGTACCTCGTGCGGGTCCGCCTGGACGAGGCCGAGGCCGCGCGTCTCCACGATCTCAAGGTCACCCCCGGCATGCCCGCCGACATCTACATCGAGACCGCCCACCGCACCTTCGTCGACTACGTCGTCAAGCCCGTGCGCGACAGCATGAGCCGCGCCTTCCTGGAGCGCTGAGCGCGCTGGAACCGGAGTCAGCCCGATGAGCATCGCCATGTTCGACCGCCTGCGCACCGCCTATCGGAGCCGCGACGGCACCCGCCGCCGTTCCGCCCCCGTCCGACGCCCGCGAAACGATCCGCTCGCCCCCGCGCGCGGACTGATGGTGGGCTTCGTGCTGTCGCTGCTGCTCTGGGCCCTGATCGTGCTCGGCCTGGTGTGGCTGGCCTAAGGATCGACCGGGCTCCCGCCACCTCGCATCCCGCCGACGCCATGCCGTCGGAACGCCTTCGCCGGACCGACCACCCGCCGGGCGACGCGCTGCGACGGGCGTCAGGCCCCCACCCGCCTCGGAGCGCCCGAGGCATCCGACGAGGCCAGGATCGCCTCGATCAGCGCATGGACCTTGAGCGCCTCCCGGCCGGACACACGCGGAGCGCGCCCTTGCGCCACGGCATCCAGGAAGTCGGCCAGCACGCGCTGGTGGTGGAGGCTGGAAAACGCCATCGGATCGGCGCCCGTGCCGTTGCCCGCCGCCCCGTCCTCCGTCCGCCAGGCGCGCCCGTCCGCCAGAACCACGTCCGCACCGGACGAATCGATCCGCAGCGACCCGTGCGTGCCGAACAGCTCGATCGCGTCCGGGAAACCGGGATAGGCGGCGGTGGTGGCGCTGACGGCGCCGAGCGCCCCGTCGGCGAAGCGCATCGCCGCGTGGGCGACGTCCTCCGTCTCCATCCGGTGCGCGCGGCTCGTGGTGGCATAGCCCGTCACCTCGTCCGGCAGGCCTGCCAGGGCGATCATGGCGTCGAGCGTGTGGATGCCTTGTGTGAGCAGGACGCCGCCGCCGTCTCGCGCGCGGGTGCCGCGTCCCGCCTCGTCGTAGTAGCTTTGCGGGCGCCAGTTGCTGAGGCGCGCCGACACGCTGACGACCGCGCCGAGCGTCCCCTCTCCGACGAGGCGCACGCCCTCCTCGATCGAGGCGCGGAAGCGGTTCTGAAGCACCACGCCGAGCCGCACGCCCGCTTCGTCGGCGGCCTCGACCAGCGCGCGGGCGCGGTCGAGGTCGATCTCGAGCGGCTTCTCCAGGAGCACGTGCTTGCCGGCCGCCGCGGCGCGCCGGACGAGGTCGAGATGCGTCGAGGGCGGGGTCAGCACGAGCACGGCGGCCACCGACGGATCATCGAGGACGTCGTCCAGCCGTTCGGCCGCCGGAAGCCCGTGCGCCCGCGCGAAGGCGGCGCGTCGCTCCGGCGACGGGCTGAACGCGGCGGCGACCTCCGCCCGGTCCCCGAGCGCCCGGAGCGCGGCGACGTGGGGGGCGGCGGCCATGCCGAGACCGATGATGGCGATCCGCATCTGGAATCCTCCGGACGAGCGTGACGGAAAGGGGCGAGGGGCGCGACCGGCGCGACCCACAAAATTCATAGCATGACTTCAGAATTTGTATGTTGACATGATTTCTCGCTTGTCGCTACCGTTCGCGTGCCTTGGGAGGGGCCGCACGCAGATGGCATTCGTCGACCCGAACTACCTGTTTCCGGCCGATCCGAGCGTGCGCACCGTGGCGCGCGAACTCTACGACGCGGTGGGCGGTCTGCCGATCATCAGCCCCCACGGGCACACGGATCCGCGCTGGTACGCGGAGAACGCGCCGTTTCCCGATCCGGCGCAACTCCTGATCGTTCCCGACCACTACATCTTTCGGATGCTGTTCAGCCAGGGCCATCGGCTGGAGGATTTCGGCGTGCCGACGCTGGACGGGACACCGGTCGAGACCGACGGGCGGCGGATCTGGCGGCGCTTCGCAAAGTCGTATTATCTCTTCCGTGGAACGCCGACCCGCGCCTGGCTGGACTACACGCTCCAGACCCTGTTCGGCCTCGCGGAGCCGCTCACCCCGGACAACGCCGACGGGCAGTACGACCGGATCGCCGAATGCCTGGCCAGCGAGGCGTTCCGGCCGCGCGCGCTCTACGAGCGGTTCAACATCGAGGCGATCGCCACCACCGACGGCGCGCTGGACGACCTCGGCTCGCACGAGGCGATCCGGGCGAGCGGCTGGCGCGGCCGCGTGCTGCCGACCTACCGCCCGGACGCGGTGGTGGACCCGGACTTCGAGGGCTTTGCGGAGAATCTCGACCGGCTCGGCGAGGTGGCGGGGACCGACACGGGCACCTGGAGCGGCTATCTCGAGGCGCACCGGCGCCGTCGCGCGGCGTTCCGCGCGCTCGGGGCCACGGCGACCGACCACGGCCACCCCACCGCCGACACCGCCAATCTCGGTGCCGCCGAGGCGTCGCGGCTGTTCGACCGGGTCCGCGCGGGGCGTGCCGAGCCCGGCGAGCGAGCCCTGTTCCGCGCCCAGATGCTGACCGAGATGGCCCGCATGAGCGCCGAGGACGGGATGGTGATGCAGATCCATCCGGGCTCCCTGCGCAACCATTCGGCGCCCATGTTCGCCCGCTTCGGCCGGGACAAGGGCTTCGACATCCCGACCCGCACCGACTACGTGCGTGCCCTCCAGCCGCTGCTCGACGCGGTGGGCACCGACCCCGCCGCCACCGTGGTCGTGTTCACCCTGGACGAGACGAGCTACGCCCGCGAGCTGGCGCCGCTGGCCGGCGTCTATCCGGCGCTGCGGCTCGGGCCGGCCTGGTGGTTCCACGACAGCCCGGAGGGCATGCGACGCTTCCGCGAGGCGACCACGGAGACCGCCGGCTTCTACAACACGGTGGGCTTCAACGACGACACGCGCGCCTTTCCCTCCATCCCCGCCCGACACGACGTGGCGCGGCGGGTGGACTGCACCTTTCTGGCGCGGCTCGTCACCGAGCACCGCCTGCGCGAGGACGAGGCGCACGAGCTCGCTCACGACCTCGCCTACGGCCTCGCCAAGAAGGCCTACCGACTGTGATCGGCCAAAACGGGGCGCCAAGCCCGGAACACCGGAGGAACCACCACATGCGCATGATGAGACTTCTGGCGGGTGTCGCGCTCGCCTCGCTCATGGGCGTCGGCGCGGCCGGCGCGCAGACCGTGCTCCGCTCGTCCGACACCCACCCGGACGGCTACCCGACGGTGGAGGGCGTCAAGTATTTCGGCGAGCTCGTGAAGGAGCGCACGGACGGGCGCTACGAGGTGGAGGTGTACCATTCCGCCCAGCTCGGCGAGGAGAAGGACACGATCGAGCAGGTGCGCTCGGGCGTGATCCAGCTCAACCGCGTCTCCATGGCGCCCTTCAACGGCACGGTGAAGGAGACCATCGTCCCGGCGCTTCCCTACGTGTTCCGCGACGAGGAGCACATGCACAAGGTGATGGACGGCCCGGTCGGCGACCAGATCAAGGCCGCGTTCGAGCCGGTGGGCCTCGTGGTGCTGGCCTTCTACGACGCGGGCTCGCGCTCCTTCTACAACTCCAAGAAGCCGATCCGCACGGTGGCCGACATGGCCGGCCTGAAGTTCCGCGTGATCCAGTCCGACATCTTCGTCGACATGACGGCCGCGCTCGGCGCGAACGCGACGCCCATGCCCTACGGCGAGGTGTATTCCTCGATCGAGACTGGCGTCATCGACGGCGCCGAGAACAACTATCCGAGCTACGACACCGCCCGCCACGTCGAGGTCGCCAAGTACTACTCGCTGGACCAGCACACGATCCTCCCGGAGGTCTTCGTGATGAACAAGGCGGCCTTCGACGCGATGACGCCCGAGGACCAGGAGATCTTCCGCAAGGCGGGCGCCGACAGCGTCGGGCGTCAGCGCGAGCTGTGGACCGAGATGACCGAGAACTCGCGCAAGAAGGTCGAGGAGGCGGGCGCCCAGATCAACGACGTCGACAAGCAGGGCTTCATCGACGCCATGAAGCCCGTCTACGACAAGCACGTCACCGACGACGTGCTGCGCAAGCTCGTCGAGGACGTGCGCGCGACGCAGTAGGGGCGCCCCGCGATCCCCGGCGGCGGACCGCCGCCGGGGCCTTCCTCCCCACCCGGTCTCGCGGGCGGCCACGCGCCGCCCCGCCGCGCCCGGTGGCCGCTCCCGATCCGCAACGGATGATCCGATGTCCGCACAGCCAAGCCCCGGCGTCCCGCTCCTGACCCGCTTCAACCTCGCCGCCCTCTATCTCGCAGGGGGCGGGCTCGTCCTGATGACGGGCATCGTCGGCTGGCAGGTCTTCTGCCGCTACGTGCTCAACGATTCGCCGAGCTGGACCGAGCCGGGCGCCGTGATGCTGATGAGCTGGTTCATCTTCCTCGGCGCGGCGGTGGGCGTTCGCGAGAACAACCATCTCGGCTTCGACGTGCTGCTCTACGTCGTGCCGCCCGGCGCCAAGAAGTGGCTGCGGATGATCTCGGACGTGGCGATCCTCGTGTTCGGGGCGGGCATGGTCTGGTTCGGCGCGGGGCTCGTGAAGCTGACCTGGAACACCACGCTTCCCGCGCTCGGCCTGTCGGGCGCCTGGGACTACTTCCCGATCGTCGGGGGCGGCGTGCTGATCTGCCTGTTCGCGCTGGAGCGCATCGTTCTTCGCCTTGGCGGGGCGCCGGTGGACGAGACGATCGACGACGTGCCGGCCGAGGTGGCGGTGGAACTCGGGAGCGTCGCCGACGTGCGCAGGGACGCCGCCGATCTGGCGCGAAAGGGCTGACCGCAATGGAACTGACGATCCTGTTCGGCACCTTCGCCGCGCTCATGCTGATCGGCACGCCGATCGCCTTCTGCCTCGGCATCTCGAGCCTTGCGACGGTCGCCTACATGGGCCTGCCGCCGCTGGTCGTGTTCCAGCGGCTGAACTCGGGCATGAGCGTCTTCTCGATGCTCGCGATCCCCTTCTTCATCTATGCCGGCGACCTCATGGTGCGCGGCGGCATCGCCGGGCGCATCGTCGCCTTCGCGGCCGCCGTGATCGGCCACGTGCGCGGCGGCCTCGGCCAGGTCAACATCCTGACCTCGACGCTGTTCGGCGGCATCTCGGGCTCGGCGGTGGCCGAGGCCGCGGCCGTCGGCGGCATCATGATCCCGCAGATGAAGGCGCGCGGCTACGGCGCGGACTACGCCGTCAACGTCACCTCGATGGCGGCGCTGATCGCGCTGCTGCTGCCACCCTCGCACAACATGATCATCTATTCGATCTCGGCGGGCGGGCGCATCTCGATCGCCGACCTCTTCACCGCCGGCATCATCCCGGGCCTGCTGCTCGCCCTGGCGCTGATGACCACGGCCTACATCGTGGCGCGCAGGCGCGGCTATCCGACCGAGCCGTTCCAGGGCTTCCTGGTGATCGGCCACCTCCTGGCGGCCGCGATCCCCGGCCTCCTTCTCATCGCCATCATCTTCGGCGGCGTGCGCTCCGGCATCTTCACGGCGACCGAGAGCTCCTGCATCGCGGTCCTCTACGCGCTGCTCGTCACCGTCTTCGTCTATCGGCAGCTCACCTGGGCCGACTTCGTCCACGCCACGATGGGCGCCGTGCGCACCACCGCCATGGTGCTCCTGATCATCGGCACCGCCGCCGCCTTCTCCTGGCTGATGGCGTTCCTGCGCGTTCCCGCCACGCTGGTGATGTGGATGCAGTCGCTGTCCGACAACCCGATCATGATCCTGCTTCTCCTCAACGTCCTGATGCTGCTGCTCGGCACGTTCATGGACATGGGGCCGACGATCATCATCACCACGCCGATCTTCCTGCCGATCGCCACCGCCTACGGCATCGACCCGGTGCATTTCGGGGTGATCATGATCCTGAACTACGGGATCGGGCTGAACACGCCGCCGGTCGGCGGGGTGCAGTTCGTGGCGTGCGCCGTGGGCCGGATCAGCGTATGGGAGGCGATGCGCTCCGTCTGGCCGTTCTACGGGGCGGGCGTCGTGGTGCTGCTCCTGGTGACCTACATTCCCGCCCTGTCGCTGTGGCTGCCGGCCGTGTTCCGATAGGGGGTTCTTTCGATGTCCGAAACGTCCGGGGAGATGCGGATCGAACGCAAGGCGAAGCTGTCCGAGACCGTCGTCCAGGCGCTGCGCGCGCAGATCATCGCGGGCGACTTCCCCGTCGGCGAGAAGCTGCCGACCGAGACGCGCATGTCGGAGCTCTTCGGGGTCAGCCGCACGGTGGTGCGCGAGGCGGTCGCGATCCTCTCGGCCGACGGGCTGGTGGAGCCCCGGCACGGCGCCGGCGTCTTCGTGCGGATGAACCCGCAGCGCAAGATCGCCTCGATCGCCGCCGACGTCGGCGATCGCATCAGCCAGGCGATCAACGTCCTGGAGGTGCGCATGGGCATCGAGATCGAGAGCGCGGGCCTGGCCGCCGAACGCCGCAACCCCTCGCAGGAGGCGCGGATCCAGGAGGCCTTCTTCGAGTTCGACCGGCTGCTGCATCGCGGCGAGCAGACCGGCAAGGCCGACTTCGCCTTCCACCGCGAGATCGCGGCCGCCACCAACAATCCGTTCTACGTCGACATCCTGGACGCCCTGGGCGACCGGACCATTCCCTGCGACCGCACCTCGCCCTGGTATTCGGTGGAGGTGCTCTCGCCCCAGTACCTGATGGGGCTGCAGCGCGAGCACCTGGCCGTGCTCCAGGCGATCTCGGCGCGCGATCCGCAGGGCGCGCGCGACGCGATGCGCCGACACCTCTTCGCCGCCCAGCAGCGCTACCGGCGCCGGCTGACCTGCCAGCAGGAATCCTACGCGGCCGCCACCGACGCCCGCCTTCCTTCCGATACCTTACCAGGACCGTCATGACGATCGACCACGAGACACGTTTCGCCGTCCATCCCGCCGCCGCCGCCGCCATGGACACCGAGGAACTGCGGCGCCACTTCCTGATCCAGGACCTGTTCCATCCGGGCCGCATCCGCCTGTGCTACACGCACTACGACCGGATGATCGTCGGCGGCGCGGTGCCGACCGCCGAGGAGCTCGCGCTGGAGGCGATCCGGCCGAACGGCACGCCGAGCTTCCTGGAGCGGCGCGAGCTGGTGCTGGTCCATGTGGGCGGCGGCACCGGGCAGGTGCGCGTCGGCGCCGAGACCCATGCGCTCGAGGCGCGCGACATGCTCTATGTGGGCCTGGGTCAGGAGGTCGCGCTGCGCTCGCTCGACGCGGCGGACCCGGCGCGGTTCTACCTCCTGTCGGCGCCCGCCCACAAGCCGCTGCCGACGCGGCCGATCCCGCACGCGGCCGCCAAGCGGCTCGATCTCGGATCGCGTGCCACCGCCAACGAGCGCTCGATCTTCCAGTACACGACGACGATCGAGACCTGCCAGATCGTGGTGGGCCTCACGCGGCTCGCCGAGGGCTCGGTCTGGAACACGATGCCGGCCCACGTGCACGACCGGCGCATGGAGGCCTACCTGTATTTCGAACTCGCCGAGGAGGCGCGCGTCTTCCACCTGATGGGCGAGCCGGCGCAGACGCGCCACATCGTGATGGCCGAGGGGGAGGCGGTCGTCTCGCCCCCCTGGTCGATCCATTCGGGCTGCGGCACCTCGGCCTATTCCTTCGTCTGGGCGATGGCCGGCGACAACGTGGACTACACCGACATGGACCCGGCGCCGCTCAAGGACATGCGCTGATGAGCCCCGACCCGTTCAGCCTGCAGGGCCGGCGCATCGCGGTGACCGGCGCCAACACCGGCATCGGGCAGGGAATCGCCATCGCCGTCGCCGAGGCCGGCGGCGCCGTGGTCGGCATCGGCCGATCCGCCATGGACGAGACGGCCGCGCGCGTGGAGGCGGCCGGCGGCGCGTTCACGCCCTGCCTCGTCGACCTGTCGGATATCGCGGCCGGCACGGGGGCGCTGGAGAGGATCGCCGCGGACGCTCCGCTCGACGGTCTCGTCAACAATGCCGGCATCATCCGGCGCGCGGACTCGATCGACTTCTCCGAAGCCGACTGGGACGCCGTCATGGACGTCAACCTCAAGTCGGTCTTCTTCCTGTCGCAGGCCTTCGCGCGCAGCTGCCTGTCCGCCGGGCGGCCGGGACGGATCGTCAACATCGCCTCGCTCCTGTCGTTCCAGGGCGGCATCCGCGTGCCGGCCTACACCGCCGCCAAGCACGGCGTCGCGGGCGTCACCAGGATCCTCGCCAACGAATGGGCGGCGCGTGGCATCAACGTCAACGCCATCGCGCCGGGCTACATCGAGACCAACAACACGGTGGCGCTTCGCGCCGACCCCGACCGGTCTCGCGCGATCCTCGAGCGCATCCCGGCCGGGCGGTGGGGCGTCGCCGAGGATATCGGCGCGGCCACGGTGTTCCTGCTCGCCGAGGCCTCGCGCTACGTCCACGGGACGGTCCTGCCGGTCGACGGCGGCTGGCTGGCGAGGTGACGTCGATGACCGCAGCACCCGACATCTTCGCGCGCGCCGGCGACGGCGCGTGGGAGGCGACGCCCGACGGCAACGAGCGGCGCATCGTCTGCTGGACGTCCGAGCTGATGATGGTGGAGTTCCGCTTCGAGGCCGGCGGCGTCGGCTGGCTGCACGAGCATCCGCACGTCCAGTCGAGCTACGTCGCCGAGGGCGCGTTCGAGGTGACGATCGACGGACGCACCGAGCGCCTCGAGGCGGGCGACGCCTTCGTGGTGCCCTCCGGGCTCCGGCACGGGGTGAAGGCCCTGGAGAAGGGGCGCCTCGTGGACACGTTCACGCCGTTCCGGGCCGACTTCCTGCCCCCGGCGGACGGGTCCGGCGCGGACTGAGCCGCGGGCGGGGCGCTCGGGCCGCGATCACACGCCGAGCCAGCGGTCCTGCATCTTGCGGTCGAGCGCGGCCGGCGCGCCGGTCCAGACGCTCCGCCCGTTGGCCAGCACCACGCAGCGGTCGGCCACGGGCAGGAGTTCCGACAGGGTCTTGTCGACCACCACGATCGACAGCGCCTCGCCCCGGAGGGACCGGATCGCCGCCCAGATCTCCTGGCGGATCAGCGGCGCGAGGCCCTCGGTCGCCTCGTCCAGCACCAGAAGGCGCGGATTGGTCATCAGGGCGCGGCCGATCGCCACCATCTGCTGCTCGCCGCCCGACAGGAGCCCGGCCGGCTGATCGCGCCGCTCGGCGAGGCGCGGAAACAGCGCCTCGACGCGGGCCAGCGTCCACGGCCCCTTGCGGGCCGCCACCAGAAGGTTCTCGCGCACGCTGAGCGAGCGGAAGCAGCGCCGTCCCTCCGGCACGAGGCCGATGCCGAGCCGGGCGATGCGGTGCGGCGGCGTGCCGGCGATGCTCCGGCCGGCGAAGCGCAGGGTTTTCGCGCGCGCCGTCGCCAGGCCGCACACGGAGCGTATGGTCGTGGTCTTGCCCATGCCGTTGCGCCCGGCCAGCGCCACGACCTCGCCCTCGCCCACCGCGAGGTCGACGCCGAACAGCGCCTGGCTCGCGCCGTAGAAGGCCGACAGGTCGCGCACGTCCAGAAGCGGGGTCACGCCGCGTCCTCCCCGAGATAGGCTTCCCGCACGATCGGGTCGCCGCGGATCTCGTCCGGCGTGCCGGTCGCCACGATACGCCCGTACACCAGCACCGAGATCCGGTCGGCCAGCGCGAACACGGCGTCCATGTCGTGCTCCACCATCAGGATCGGCGCCTCGCGCCGCAGCTCGGACAGGAGGGCGGTGAGCTCGCGCGAGCCCTCCGACCCCATGCCCGCCATCGGCTCGTCCATCAGCAGGGCGCGCGAGCCGAGCGCCAGCACCAGCGCGACCTCCAGCCGTCGCCGCTCGCCGTGCGAGAGCGCGGCGGCGGGAACGCCCGCCCGCCCCTCCAGGCCGACCCGCGCCAGCGCGGCGAGGGCCGGCTCGCGCAGCGAGCGGTCGAGCGCGACGGGCCGGAAGAAGCGGAAGCTGGTGCCCTGGCGCGCCTGGACGGCGAGCATGGCATGGGCGAGCGCCGTGAACTCGGGCACCACGGTGGAGACCTGGAAGGTGCGGCCGAGTCCGGCGCGAGCCCGCTCGGCCGGCGACAGGCCGGTGATGTCGCCGCCGTCGAAGAAGACGCGGCCGGTATCGGGCGCCACCGAGCCGCAGATCTGGTGGATCAGCGTCGACTTGCCCGCCCCGTTCGGCCCGATCAGCGCATGGATCTCGCCGGGGCGCAGATCGAGGCTGACGTCGTCGGTGACCTTGAGCGCGCCGAAGCTCTTGCGCAGGTTCGCGATGCGCAGGATCGGCTCAGCCATGAGAGGCGCCCCTCGGTGCCAGGAGGCTCATCAGCCCGCCGCGCCCGACCAGGACGACGGCCAGAAGCGCGAGCCCGAGAAAGAACTGCCAGCGTTCGGTGAGCCCGCCGAGCGCATGCTCGAGCAGGACGTAGAGCGCGGCGCCCGCCAGCGGACCGGCCAGGCGGCCGACGCCGCCCAGCACCACGAGCACGATCAGCTCGCCCGACATGTGCCAGGACATCATGGAGGGGCTGACGAAGCGGTTGAGCTCGGCGTAGAGCGCCCCCGCCAGCGCCGTCATCATCCCCGACAGGACGAATGCCACGAGCTGGACCCGCCGGGGCTCGACGCCCAGCGAGGCGAGGCGCACGCCGCTCTGGCGCGCCGCCTGGAGCGCCGCGCCGAAGCGCGACGCCTTAACCAGCGCGAAGGCCGCAAGGCCCGCCACCAGCGCGCCGAAGGCGATCAGGAAGAAGGGCATGGGTCGCATCGTGCGCAGGCCGAGGAAGCCGTTGCGCACCGCGATCGGCAGCCCGTCCTCGCCGCCGTATCCGGGCCAGGCGACGGCGAGGTAGTAGACCATCTGCGCGAAGGCGAGCGTGATCATGATGAAGGCGACGCCGCTGGTGCGCAGGCTGATCGCCCCGACGAACAGCGCGAAGAGCCCGGCGGCGGAGAGCGACAGCAGCCACACGTAGCCCATCTCGGCGAGGGCCGGCACGCCGGGCAGGAGCGGGACGCCCTCCATCGCGTGCGAGGCGACGATGCCGGCCATGTAGCCGCCGATCCCGAAGAAGGCGGCATGGCCGAGCGAGACCAGCCCGCCGAGCCCCAGCGCGAGATTGAGCCCCGTGGCGGCGAGGCCGAGGATCGCGATGCGCGCGGCGAGCGTGAGGTAGAAGGTCTCGCCGGCGAGGCTCGCCCAGAGGGCGAGGGCGAGCGGCAGGGCGATCACCGCGAGGCTCGCGAGGAGCGCGCGCGCGGATGCGGGCGAACGGTCAGGCATGGGACGCGAAGAGCCCTCTCGGACGCAGGGCGAGGATCACGGCCATCACCACGTAGATCAGCATGGAGGCGAGGCCGCTGCCCACGAGGCCGGCCTCGGCGGGCGGGACGAACAGGCCGGCGATGCGGGGCAGGAAGAACCGGCCGGCCGTGTCCACCAGGCCGACCAGCAGCGCGCCGAGCAGCGCCCCGCGCACCGAGCCGATCCCGCCGATGACGATCACCACGAAGGCGAGGATCAGCACCGGTTCGCCCATGCCGACCTGCACCGACTGGAGCGCGCCGACGGTGGCGCCCGCCAGGCCCGCCAGCGCGGCGCCGAGCGCGAAGACGATCGTGTTGAGGCGGCCGATGTCGACGCCCAGCGCGGCGATCATCTCCCGGTCGTTCTCGCCGGCGCGGATGCGCATGCCGAGCCGCGTGCGGGAGATCAGGAGATAGAGCCCGAGCGCCACCGCGACGCCGAGGCCGATCACCGCGAGGCGATAGACCGGGTACTGCACCCCGCCCGGCAGGGTCGCCGCGCCCTGGAGCACCGGCGGAATGTCGAGATAGAGCGGGAACGAGCCGAACAGCCAGCGCGTGCCCTCGGAGAAGACCAGGATCAGCGCGAAGGTGGCGAGCACCTGGTCGAGATGGTCGCGCGCGTAGAGCCGGCGGATCACGGCGGCCTCCACCAGCGTGCCGGCGGCCGCCGCGCCGGCGAGGCTCGCGGCAAGCCCCAGCCAGAACGACCCGGTGGCCGCCGCCACGGCGGCGCAGGCGAAGGCTCCCACCATGTAGAAGGAGCCGTGCGCCAGGTTGATGAGGCCCATGACGCCGAAGATCAGCGTCAGCCCGGCCGACATCAGGAAGAGCATCACGCCGAGCTGCAGCCCGTTCAGGACCTGCTCGGCCAGGAGCGTGGCGGACAAGCGAGCCGCCCCGTCACATCTGGCATTCGGCGGCGTAGGCGTCGCCGTGATCGGCGAAGATCTTCTCCACGATGTGGTTGGTGAGCGTGCCGTTCTCGTCCACCACCTCGGTCAGGTAGATGTCCTGGATCGGGTGCTGGTTGGTGTTGAAGGCGAACTTGCCGCGCGGCGACTGGATGTCGGCCTTGAGCAGCGCGGCGCGGAAGGCCTCCGTGTCGGAGGGCTCGGCCGTCCTGTGGGCGGAGAGGATGAGCTGCGCGGCGTCGAAGGCCTGCACCGCGTAGATCGAGGGCAGGCGCTTGTACTCGGCCTGGAACGCCTCCAGGAACCGCTTGCTGGCCGGATTGTCGAGGTCCTTGGCCCACTGGCCGGAATTCTTCACGCCGAGGGCCGCCTGGCCGATGGCGCCCAGCACGTCCTGGCTGAACGAGAAGCCCGGGCCCATCAGCGGCACGTCGGAGCCGGACTGGGCGTACTGCTTCATGAAGGCGATGCCCATGCCGCCGGGCAGGAACACGAAGGCCCCGTCGGCGCCCGAGGCGCGGATCTGGGCGATCTCGGCGGCATAGTCGGTCTGGCCGACCTGGGTGTATATCTCGCCCGCGATCTCGCCCTTGTAGTAGCGCTTGAAGCCGGTCAGCGAGTCCTTACCCGCCGGGTAGTTGGGCGCCATGATGAACATCTTCTTGTGGTCGCGGTTGGCGTACTCGCCCATCGCCTCGTGAAGATTGTCGTTCTGGTAGGCGGCGTTGAAGTAGAGCGGGTTGCAGCCCTTGCCGGCGAGCGCGGCGGGGGCCGCGTTGGTCGAGACGTAGAACTTGTCCTGCGCGGTGACGGACGGCGCCACCGCCATCAGGATGTTGGAGAAGACGATGCCGGTGAGCACGCCGACATCCTCGCTCTGGATCATCTTGTCGGCGATCTGGACCGCGAGCTCGGGCTTCTGGCCGTCGTCCTCCACCAGCACCTCGACGTCGCTCGCGCCCGACTGCTTGACCGCCAGCATGAAGCCGTCGCGCGTGTCGATGCCGAGCCCGGCGCCGGGGCCGGAAAGGGTGGTGATCATGCCGATCTTCAGCGGCTCGGCGGACGCGGCGCCGAGGCCGGTCAGGAGGGCCAGAGCCGTCAGGGCTGCGGTCTTCGTCTTCATCGGTTCGTCCTCTGGTCTGTCGCGAGCGCCGGGCGGCGGGAACGGGGAAGGGCGGGTCAGGAAGGGCTGGCGGGCACCGTCGCGGCTTCCGCGACGGGGAAGGCGGGACGGCGTAGCCGGAAACGCTGCACCTTGCCCGATTCGGTCTTGGGAAGGGCGTCCAGGAACACCACGGAGCGGGGATACTTGTAGGGGGCGATGGTCGCCTTCACGTGATCCTGCAGACGCTTCGCCATCGCCTCGTCCCCCGCCATCCCGTCGCCGAGCACCACATGCGCCTCGACGATGCAGCCGCGCTCCGCGTCGTCCTGGCCGATCACCGCGCATTCGCGCACGGCCGGATGCTTCAGAAGCGCCGCCTCCACCTCGGGGCCCGCGATGTTGTAGCCGGCCGAGACGATCATGTCGTCGGTTCTCGCGCAGAAACGGAAGCGGCCGTCCGCGTCCTGGACGAAGGCGTCGCCGGTGAGGTTCCAGCCGTCGCGCACGAAGTCGCGCTGGCGCGCGTCGGCGAGGTAGCGGCAGCCGAGCGGGCCGCGCACGGCGAGCCGGCCGACCGTGCCGCGCGGCACCTCGCGCATCGCCTCGTCGACGATCCGCGCCTCGTAGCCGGCGAGCGGCCGGCCGGTGGAGCCGGCTCGTGCGTCGCCGAGCCGGTTGGAGATGAAGATGTGCAGCATCTCCGTGCCGCCGATCCCGTCCAGGATGGGGCGGCCCGTGCGCGCCGTCCATTCCTCGAAGATCGGCGCCGGCAGCGTCTCGCCCGCCGACACGGCGACGCGCAGCGAGGCGAAGTCGGACGGGTCCCGCGAGGCGGCCAGCATCGCGCGGTAGGCGGTCGGCGCGGTGAAGCAGACGGTGACGCCGCGCTCGCGGATGACCTCCACCAGACGGGGCGGCGAGGCGTCCTCGACCAGCACGGCCGCCGCGCCGAAGCGCAGCGGGAAGATCGCCAGACCGCCGAGGCCGAAGGTGAAGGCCAGCGGCGGCGAGCCGGCGAAGACGTCCGCCGGCCGCACGTCCAGCACCTCCCTCGCATAGGCGTCCGCGACGATCAGGAGGTCGCGGTGGAAGTGCATGGTCGCCTTGGGCACGCCGGTCGAGCCCGACGTGAAGCCGAGGAGGGCGACGTCGTCGCGCCCGACCGGCGGCGGATCGAAGTCGCAGGACTTGCCGACCGCCAGGCGGTCCAGCTCCGCGTCGTGCGCGGCGGTCCCGTCGAAGGCGACGACGCGGGCGAGGAACCGGCTCTCGGCCGCCACCGCCTCGATCTCGCCGAGCAGCCGCGCGTCGCACAGCGCGAAGGCGATCTCGGCCTTGTCCACGATCTTGGCGAGTTCGCCCGCCCGCAGCATCGGCATCGTGTTGACGGCCACGGCGCCGACCTTGGTGACCGCGAGCCAGGCCGCGACCATGGCCGGGTTGTTGCCCGAACGGATCAGGACGCGGTTGCCCGGCCGCACGCCGAGGTCGTCCACCAGCGCGTGGGCGAGACGGTTGGTCCAGTCGGCGAGCTCGCGATAGGTCCGCGTGCGGCCGTTGCCGATCAGCGCGGGGCGCTCGCCGAAGCCGCGCTCCACCATCCGGTCGGTGAGTTCCACGGCGGCGTTCAGCCAGTCCGGGTAGCGGTGGGAGCCGGCGCGCATCACGGGCCAGTCGGCGGGGTCGGGAAGGTTGTCCCGCGCGAAGGTGTCGGAGTGACCGCTCGGTCCCAGCATGCTCATCGCTCCATGCTCCCGATCCAGGCTCCCGGCCAGGGAGCGTCCATATCGTGAGCATGGCACCCTCCTGCCCGGTCTTCAAGCATATTATTTTAGGCCTATAGTATATTCGATCGGCGGCGCATCGGCGCCCGCTCGTGGGGGTTCGGCATAGAAAAAGGCCGCCCCGAAGGGCGGCCTGGTCTAGAAACGGCGACGGCATGTCAGGAGGTGGGATCGGGTGTCCGGTCCGCGGCGGCCCGCTCGCTTGCGATCAATGCGATGTCGAGGCAAGCCATCACCGGCTCCAGCCGCAGCGTCATGGCCTCGCGCTGGGCCTGGACGATACGGCGGATCAATCGGCGTTCCATGCCCTTCTTCCTTGAGTTGCGCATCCGTGCCTCCCAATACGATGCGTCCGACAGGCTGTGCCTTGCGCGGCACCATGTCGAGCACCCGAGCGTCAAATCCACACATAACTCACAAGTGAATTCAAGGGTGGATATGCAACTTGCGCGCACAGTCGCACCCTGACCCCTCGATCACGGCGGCCGAACGCGTCAGACCGGGCAGCTCGCCGAGCCGTCGCGGGCCCACCACTGCGCCTTGGTAAGGACGTCGAGCACGCCGGCGTCCCGCCGCGCCGCGATGCCGTCGAGCACCGCGATCCAGGTCGCCAGCGGCGTGGTGATGAACGTCGCCTGCGCCTGGACGCCGTGGACGTAGAACTCGATATTCTCCCGGCGGGCGACGGCGTGGTCGATGCGGGCGAGGATGCGGGCGGCGAGCTGCGCGTCGTCGTCGCTCCCCGTCGAGCCGTTCGACATCGAATAGGCGGGCAGCAGAAAGGCGCGGTCGGCGATGCCGAAGCGCGAGTGGAACGTGTCGAAACCCGTGGTGCGCCCGGTTCGGAACGTCCCGTCCGAACGCAAGGCGTCCTGGAGCTTGTCCAGGAAGAAGGGCGAGCGGTCGTCCCAGACGGCGATCGACGCCGTGTCGGCCGTCAGGGCACGGGTCAGCGTCACCTCGGCCGCGCCGTCCACCGAGGCGATCCGGGTGCCGGCGGGAACGCCGAAGCCCGACACCGCCATGCCCGCCGACAGGGTGGACGTGCGCGCCAGCCCGGCGAGCACCGCCGAGCCGGCGGCACCGGTGGCCGCGCCCGCATAGGCGCGATGGTCGTGGGCGTTCTTCGCCGCCAGCAGGCTGTCGGTGAAGCCGTTCGGGTAGCAGAAATGGCGCGGGTCGCTGCCCGGCACGCGCGCCATGACGAGATCGCGCATCGACCGCAGCTCGGCGAGCGCCGCCGCCGGGTCCGGCCGCGACGTCATCGCCGTGTCGTCGGCGGTGCCGTCGAGCTGCAGGTCCATGCCGAGCCCGGCGAGATACCGGACGTCCGCCCAGGTCAGGCGTCCCGTGCCGTTGCTGTCTTCGACGAGCGCCGTGGGCAGGTAGAACGTCGCGAGGAGGCCGCGCGCGACGAGCTCCGGCACCGCGGCCATGCGCTGGGTGCGGATCGCGTCGTCGAAGCCGAGGATCAGGGCGGGGCGGCAGCCGGCCTTGGCCAACAGCGCGCCGTAGCGTGTGCGCTGGGCATGCGGCGCGTTCGAGGCGGAGGAGCGGTCGAACGACACCGCCCAGGGCTTGGCGGGATCCTTGTCTCGAAGGGAGGAGAGCTGATCCGGCCGGACGCTGTTCCAGATCCTGCCCTTGTGCGCGTTCGCGATCCGGGCACCCTGCATCCCCCCGCGGCTGCTCGGTCGCCCGGCGGTCTGGTCCAGGCGGATCGAGCCGTCGAGCGACGCCGAGGCGTAGGGGTTCAGTTCCTGCTTGAGCCAGGCGAGGGTACCGAGCCCGGCAAGGTCGCCCACCCCGGCGATCTCGCTCAAGGGGCCCAGCCGGCCCACCAGCCGGCTGCCCGAGCCCCGCCCCGTCGCCACCACCGAGCCGACACCCCGCACGGTGCCGGCCGGGTCCCTCGTCAGCGCGAGGTTGGCCGCGGTCGCCTCGGACGGGTCCGCGAGCGCGTCGAAGTCCCACAACACGATCGGCGCGGCGAGCACCACCCCATAGGCCGGAGCGCGCCGCGGTGCGCCGGCGTCCATGCCCGCCATCACGAGGCGGAAGCCGTTGTCGGCGGCGGTGGCGACATGGGTCCTGGCATGGGCGCCCGCGATCGCGGTGCGCGCCTTCGGGCTCGCCAGCGTCTCGCGATACCACTGGATGCCCGTCCAGGCCGGACCGGAGTAGGTCTGTCCCACCGAGCCGTCCGCCGTGGCGGTCACCAGGCCGAGGCGGAGCGCGGCGCGCTCGTCCGGCGCGGCGCGGCGTCCTGCGCCGGCGGTCCCGGCCGCGACGATCGCTCCGGCGGCCGCGCCGAGGCTGAGGAGAAGGCGTCGCCGCGTGGTGTCCAGGTCGCTCTCCCTCGGTTCGCCGCCGATCCCCGCCATGCCGGGCGGCGTTGAGCGCTAGCCTCGCGCCCGACGCCGCGCGTCGCGCAGCACCGCCGGCAGCAGCGGCGCGGCCTCGGCCTGGCTCATGCCCGGCCGCAGCCGCGCGTCGTAGAGCATGTTCATCAGAACACGGTCGTAGGGCGTGAAGTTGACCAGCTTCGAGGTGTCGTTGAACACGCTGTCGGGCGCGTCCGCATTGTCGTTCAGCGGCCCGAGCCCCTGGAGCACCTCCTCGATCAGGCAGCGGCGGAACAGGGTGTCGCCCTCGTCCGAGACGATGATCGCGTCCGAGCGCGTGATGCCGGCGCGCCCGTAGCTGGCGCGCACCACGCAGTTGCCGGGCACGCGCATGAACGGGTTGCGATAGACCTCGCGCCCGGTGCGCTGGTAGTCGCGCCGGTCCACCACGTGGATCACGAAGTTCGCCGCCTCGCCGGCGCGCGCCTCGGCCGCGTCCAGCCCGCCGATCTGCCGCCGGATCTGGCGCAGGAAGGCGCGCACCGGCGGCCCTCGGTCGATCGCGGCGGGGTTCTCGATCCGGAAGCGCACCGGGCCGGCGAACCGCTTCAGGTAGGTCGAATCGCTGAGCGCGCCGGTGAACTCGGCGCCGAACACGACCCTCTCGAACCCGTCGATCAGCGCCGCGTCGGAAGGGAGGCGCTGGGCCGCGGCCGGTCCGGCGAGGAGAAGCGCGGCCGCCAGCAGGACGAGCCGGCCGCGCCTGCCCCCCATTGCCCCCGCGTCGCGTTTGCCCCAAACCATCGCCCGCATGCCCGCCCCGCGTCCCGTGCCCGCAGTTGGCGGACAGGGTGCCCGGCGCGCAAGCGGAGGGCGGCGACAGTCCACGGCAAAAACGTCGCCTCGTGGAAGTGTGAAGGAGGCCGGGATGGGCGCGGACGCGGGAATCGACGGGCTGCTCGCCGGAGCGGACGGGGCGGCGCGCTGCGCCTGGGCCGGAACGGGGGCGGACTACGTCGCCTATCACGACGCGGAATGGGGCCGCCCCTCGGCGGACGACGACCGACTGTTCGAGAAGATCTGCCTGGAGGGCTTCCAGTCGGGCCTGTCGTGGATCACGATCCTGCGCAAGCGCGAGAGCTTCCGGCACCGCTTCGCCGGCTTCCGCATCGAGGCGGTGGCCGAGATGGGCGAGGCCGACGTCGAGAGCATCCTTCTCGACCCCGGCGTGGTGCGTCACCGCGCCAAGATCGCCTCGACCCTCAACAACGCCCGCGCGGCCCGGCGCCTGCGCGACGACACCGGCGCTTCGCTCGCCGCGTTCCTGTGGCGCTTCGAGCCGCCGGCGGAGGAGCGGCCGGCGCGGATGACGCCGGACTGGCTGCGCGCCCACCCGCGCACGCCCGCCTCCGAGCGGCTCGCCAAGGCGCTCAAGGGCCGGGGCTTCACCTTCTTCGGGCCGACCACGGCCTATGCCTTCCTCCAGTCCATGGGCTTCGTGAACGACCACATGGAGGGCTGCTGCGCGCGGGGCGCCTGCGAGCGGGCCCGCGCGGGCTTCGTCCGGCCGCGCTGAGGGGCGGCAAACCTTGCCGCTCGGGGCGGGGATGGGCTAGGAGGCGTGCAATTCACGTCCGTTTCCCCGCGAGGGTCCGCCGCCGGCCCCGCCTCGCCACGTCTGGAACACCCATGGCCCCGAAGAAGCCCGCCCGCGTCAAGGCCCGCCAGCCGCGCGGCTTCGTGGATCGCAGCGCCGCCGACCTCTACGCCCAGGACCGCATGCTGGCGACGATCCGCCACGTCTACGAGACCTGGGGCTTCGAGCCGGTGGAGACGCCCTTCTTCGAATACACCGACGCGCTCGGCAAGTTCCTGCCCGACTCGGACCGGCCCAACGAGGGCGTGTTCTCGCTCCAGGACGACGACGAGGAATGGCTGTCGCTCCGCTACGACCTGACCGCGCCGCTGGCGCGGCACGTGGCCGAGAACTTCGAGGACCTGCCCAAGCCCTATCGCTCCTATCGCGCTGGCTACGTGTTCCGCAACGAGAAGCCGGGACCCGGCCGCTTCCGCCAGTTCATGCAGTTCGACGCCGACATCGTGGGCGCGCCCAACGTCTCGGCCGACGCCGAGATGGCGATGATGATGGCGGACACGATGGAGGCGCTCGGCATCGCGCGCGGGCAGTACGTGATCCGGGTCAACAACCGGAAGGTGCTGGACGGCATCCTCGACGCGATCGGCCTCGAGGGCGACCAGGGCCGGCGCCTCACGGTGCTGCGCGCGCTCGACAAGTTCGACAAGTTCGGCGCGGACGGGGTGCGCCTCCTGCTCGGCGCGGGCCGGCTCGACGAGAGCGGCGGCAAGGGCGACTTCACCAAGGGCGCCGAACTCGCCGACGACGTGATCGCGCGCGTCCTGCGGATCTTCGACGCGGACGGGCTCGCGGGCGTCGGCGCGGCCTTCGGCGGCCATGCCGGGGTCGACGCGGGCCTCGAAGAACTGTCGCAGATCGAGCGCTTCGCGCGCACCGCCGGCTACGAGGCCGACCGCATCCGCATCGACCCGTCCGTGGTGCGCGGCCTCGAATACTACACCGGCCCCGTGTTCGAGGCCGAGCTCCTGTTCGACGTGGTCAACGAGAAGGGCCAGAAGGTGCAGTTCGGCTCGGTCGGCGGCGGCGGGCGCTACGACGGGCTCGTCTCGCGCTTCCTCGCCACGCCGGTGCCCGCCACCGGCTTCTCGATCGGCGTCTCGCGCCTCCAGAGCGCGCTCAAGAACCTCGGTCGGCTGGAGGGCGGCGCGCGGTCGGGCCCGGTCGTCGTGACCGTGATGGACCGCGACCGGATGGCCGACTACCAGGCGATGGCGACGAAGCTGCGCGCCGCGCTGAACGGGCCGGGCAGGCCCCCGGTGCCGGTGGAGGTGTTCCAGGGCAACCCGAAGCAGTTCGGCAAGCAGCTCCAGTACGCCAACCGGCGCGGCGCCCCCGTGGTCGTCATCCAGGGCGGCGACGAGAAGGCGGCCGGCAAGGTGCAGGTCAAGGATCTCGCGCTCGGCAAGGAGCTTTCCGCCGATGCCCGCGACAATGCCGAATGGCGCGAGATGCGCGCCGGGCAGGAGCTGGTGGACGAGGCGGACCTCGTGGCCGCCGTGGAGGCCATCCTCCGGCGCACCGGCGCACCGGCGCGGCGGGCTGAGGGATGAGCCTTCTTTCCGGTTCCGGCGCGGCGCGTCCGGGCGGCGGGCCCGCGCCCTTCGATTCGGGCCTCTCGGCGCTGTTCGCCCGGCTCGGTGCGGTGCTGGTGGAGACGCCGCTCCTCCAGCGCGCCGAGCCCTATCTCGACACGGCGGGCGAGGACCTGCGCCGGCGCATCTTCCTGACGCGCGGCGAGGGCGGCGAGACGCTGTGCCTGCGCCCCGACTTCACGATCCCCGTATGCCTCGCCCATATCGAGGGCGCCGCCGGCCTGCCGCGCCGCTACGCCTACAACGGTCCGGTGTTCCGCCAGCGCCGGGACGAGGCGGCCGAGTTCCGCCAGGCCGGCATCGAGAACCTCGGCGAGACCGACCGCGCCGCGGCCGACGCGAGGGCCCTGGCCGAGGCGCTGGCCGCCCTGCGGGCCTGCGGGTTCGAGGCGCCGGTGGAGGTCGTGGTCGGCGACCAGGCGCTGTTCGAGGCCTTTCTCACCGCGCTCGACCTGCCGGCCGGCTGGCAGCGCCGCCTCGTTCGCTGCTTCGGGCGCGACGACCTGCTCCGGGGGGCGCTCGCCGCCCTGTCGCGCGAGGCGACGAGCGATCCGCTGGACCTCGATCCCACGGTGCGCGCGCTGGTGCGCGACGGCGCGGTGGCGCCGCTGTCGGACCATGTGCGGACCATGATGGAGGAGGGCGGCCTGCCTCCCAACCGCGGTCGCAGCCCGGATGAGATCGCCGAACGGCTGATCGAGAAGATGGCGCTCGCCAGCACGCGCCTGCGCTCGGCCTATCTGGACCGTCTGGGCGCGTTCCTGGCGCTGGACTGCCCGCTCGCCGAGGCGCCGGCCCGGCTGGAGGCGCTGGAGGCGAGCTCGGGCGTCGAGTTCGGCGCCGCGCTGGCGCTGCTGCGCGCCCGCAACGCGGCCCTCCTGGCGTCGGGCGTCGACCTCGCCCCGTTCCGCTACCGCGCCGCCTTCGGCCGCCCGATCGACTACTATACCGGCCTCGTGTTCGAGATCGGCGCGGCGACGGGCGAGCCGCTGGTGGCGGGCGGGCGCTACGACCGGCTCGTGTCCTATCTCGGCGCGCCCGAGCCGATCCCCGCGGTCGGCTTCTCGCTCTGGCTCGATCGGATCGCGGCCGCCCTGGAGCCCAAGCCGTGACGCTGACCCTCGCCATCCCCTCCAAGGGCCGCCTCAAGGACCAGTGCGTCGACGCCCTGGCCCGTGCCGGCATCACCGTCCACCCGAGCGCCGACGCGCGCTCCTACCGCACGCGGGTGGAGGGGGCGGACGGGCTGGAGGTCCTGCTCCTGTCGGCCTCCGAGATCGCGCGCGAGCTGCGCGACGGGGCGATCGACCTCGGCGTCACCGGCGAGGATCTCCTGCGCGAGACCATGCCCGACTTCGACCGGCGCGGTCGCATCGTCTCGCGCCTCGGCTTCGGCCACGCCGACGTGGTGGTGGCCGTGCCCGACAGCTGGATCGACGTCGAGACCATGGAGGATCTCGGCGACGTGGCCGCCGCCTTCCGCGCCCGCCACGGGCGGCGCCTGCGCATCGCCACCAAGTACTGGCGCCTGACGCAAGGGTTCTTCACCAGGAGCCACGGCATCCAGAGCTACCGCATCGTGGAGAGCCTCGGCGCCACCGAGGGCGCGCCGGCGGCCGGCTCGGCCGACATCATCGTGGACATCACCTCCACCGGCTCGACGCTGACCGCCAACCGGCTGCGCGTGCTCCGCGACGGGGTGATCCTGCGCTCGGAGGCGTGCCTCGCGCTGGCTCACCGCCCGCGCGCCGACGAGGCCCTGGCGCAGCGGCTGCTCGCGCGCTTCGAGACGCCGTCCTGAAACGCGAAAACGGCCGCCCCGAGGGGCGGCCGCCGCGATGTCCGTCCGGGTGCCGCGTCGCTCAGGCGCGCGCCGGCGTGCCCGTGCCCGCGCGCGCGTCCACCGAATAGGCACCGGCGCCCACCGCGCCGAGGATCAGGAAACCGCCGACGATGGACAGGTTCTTCATCGCCGCGGTGGCGTCGCCCATGTGCGCGGTGAGGATCGTGCCGACCGTGAACACGGCCAGGACGTAGGCGACGATCCGGGTCTGGAAGCCGACCAGGACGGCGAGGCCGCCGAAGAACTCCAGCGCGCCCACGAGGTAGGCCATGGCGACGCCGCCCGGAATGCCGAGGCTGCCGAGATAGCCGGCGAAGCCGGCCGCGCCGGTGAGCTTGCCGAAGCCGGACACGATGAAGAGGATCGCCAGGAGGGCGCGGCCGACGAGAAGCACTGCGGGGTTCATGGAAGGCTCCGTTGCGGATGGGGTTGTCGCGATGGCCCTGTTGTGACCGAACCGCGCACGCAGGCATAGGCCTGCCACGCACGACTGATCGTCAACGTGGAGCAGACCAATCGAGCCGATTGGGCAGAAGATATGCGACAATCGACCCCTCGGGACGGTCTCGCGGGTTGGATCGGGCGCCCGTTGCCCTAGGTTGTGGTCGGGTCGAGCCGGAGCGCCGACCGGTGCGGGCCCGCACCGGTCGGCGCTCCGCGCAACCGTATGCAAATCAAAGACTTCCAGGACTTCATGACCACCCAAATTCGTCCGCTCGTGTTCTTTCCGGCCAGCGGCATCATTGCCGCCCTGGTTCTGGTCGGAGTGCTGTTTCCCGCCGACGCCGAACGCATCTTCGGCGCCGTCCAGGCCTTCGTGCTTGACACGTTCGGCTGGTTCTACCTCCTGACGGTGGGCATCCTCCTGTTCGCCGTTCTGTTCTTCGCGCTGAGCCGCTTCGGCCGGCTGAAGCTCGGTCCGGACGACGCCGAGCCCGACTATCCCTACGCCTCGTGGCTCGCCATGCTGTTCGCCGCCGGCATGGGCATCGGCCTGATGTTCTATGCCGTGGCCGAGCCGGTTCTGCACTATTCGGTGCCGCCCGAGGCGGAGCCGCGCACGATCGTGGCCGCCCGGCAGGCGATGGAGTTCACCTATTTCCACTGGGGGCTGCACGCCTGGGCCGTGTATGCCGTGGTGGGCCTGTCGCTCGCCTACTTCTCGTTCCGCTACAACCTGCCGCTGACGATCCGATCGGGCTTCTATCCGCTGATCCGCGAGCGGATCGACGGGCCGATCGGCCATGCGGTGGACGTGTTCGCCATCTGCGGAACGGTGTTCGGCATCGCCACCTCGCTCGGCCTCGGCGTCCTGCAGATGAACGCCGGGCTCCACCACCTCCTCGGCGTTCCCGAGGCGCCCTGGGTGCAGATCCTTCTGATCGTCGCCGTGATGGGCGCGGCCACCGTGTCGGTGGTGACCGGGCTCGACGTGGGCGTGCGGCGCCTGTCGGAGGGCAATCTGGTGATCGCCATCCTCCTCATGCTGTTCGTGCTGGCGGTGGGGCCGACGATCTTCCTATTCAAGGCGTTCGTCCAGAACATCGGCGCCTATCTCGACGACCTCCTGCCGCGCACCTTCACGCTCTACGCCTACGAGCCGCGCGCCTGGATCAGCGACTGGACGCTGTTCTACTGGGCGTGGTGGATCTCCTGGTCGCCGTTCGTCGGCATGTTCATCGCGCGCATCTCGCGCGGGCGCACGGTGCGGGAGTTCGTGCTGGGCGTCCTGTTCGTGCCCTCCACCTTCACGTTCTTCTGGATGACGGTGTTCGGCAACTCGGCGATCGCGCTCGACATGGGGGCGGCGGCCGGCAAAATCTCGCGCGAGGTGCAGGAGAACCTGTCCGTCGCCCTGTTCCAGTTCCTGGAATACCTGCCGCTGAGTGGCGTGACCTCGACGCTCGCCGTGTTGCTGGTCGCCGTGTTCTTCGTCACCTCGGCCGATTCGGGCTCGCTGGTGGTGGATTCGCTCGCCTCGGGCGGGGGCGACGACACGCCGGTCTGGCAGCGCATCTACTGGTGCGTGGTGCAGGGCGGGACGGCCGCGCTCTTGCTGCTCGCGGGCGGGCTGGTCGGGCTCCAGACCATGACCCTGATCGCGGCGCTGCCCTTCGCGGTGATCCTGCTGCTGCTCGCCTTCGGCCTGCTTCGGGGCATGCGGGCGGATGTCGCCCGGCTGACCGAGCACCGGCAGGCCCAGCCGGCCGTGGCCGTGCGCGGCACGAGCTGGCAGGCTCGGCTCGGCGCGATCCTGCACGAGCCGGACCGGGGCGACGTCCGGCGCTTCCTCGACCAGACGGCGCGTCCCGCGCTGGAGGAGGTGCGCGACGAGCTGCTGCGTCGGGGTCTTGCGGCCGAGTTCGAGACGGGCGAGACGGGACAGGTCGCGCTTACCGTGCCGGCCGAGGGAACGCGCAACTTCGTCTACGGCGTCGAGCCCGCCTCGCAGCCCGCCATGGCCTTCTCGGCCGCCGACACGCGCGCCTCGCGCGACCGGCGCCGCATGGTCTGGTCGGCGCGCACGACCTTCTCGGACGGCAGCCGCGGCTACGACGTGATGGGCTTCACCAAGGCCGACCTCCTTGCGGACGTCCTGGCGCAGTTCGAGCGCTACCAGCTCCTGACGCAGGCGCAGAGCACGCAGCTCTTCACCGCCGCGCCCGAGCCGCGCGTCTGAGCGAGCGACCGGCCGGGGCGGCTTCGCCCCGGCCGGTCGTGCCCGGAACGAGAAAGGGGCCGCATGAGGGCGGCCCCTTTCTCGTTCGTCGGTCCCCGTTCCGCTCAGCCGGGACGGGTCATCGCCGCCGGATCCACGATCCGGTCGTAGTCCTCGCCCGACACCAGGCCGGAGGCGAGGGCCTCCTCGCGCAGGGTCGTCCCCTTCTTGTGGGCGGTCTTGGCGATCGTCGCGGCGTTGTCGTAGCCGATGGTCGGCGCCAGCGCCGTGACCAGCATCAGCGACTGCTCCATTAGCGAGCGGATGCGGTCCTCGTTGGCCTTGATGCCCTCCACGCAATGCTCGCGGAACGAATCCATGCCGTCGGCGAGGAGCCGGATCGAGGACAGGACGGCGTTGGCGATCACCGGCTTGAAGACGTTGAGCTCGAAATGGCCCTGCGAGGCGGCCACCGTCACGGTGGTCTCGTGGCCGAACACCTCGGCGGCCACCATGGTGAGGGCCTCGGCCTGGGTCGGGTTCACCTTGCCCGGCATGATCGAGGACCCGGGCTCGTTCTCGGGCAGCGACAGCTCGCCGAGGCCCGAGCGCGGGCCCGAGCCGAGGAAGCGGATGTCGTTGGCGATCTTGAACAGGTCGGTCGCCAGCGCGTTGAGGCTGCCGTGGAAGAAGGCGAGGGCCCCGTGCGAGGCGAGCGCCTCGAACTTGTTCTCCGCCGTGCGGAAGGGCAGGCCGGTGAGCCCGGCGATCTCGTCGGCGATCTTCCGGTCGAAGCCGACCGGTGCGTTGAGCCCGGTGCCGACCGCCGTGCCGCCCTGCGCCAGGGCGTAGACGTCCTCGATGGCCTGCTCGATGCGCCGCTTGCCCAGCTTCAAGGCTGCGGCGTAGCCCGAGAACTCCTGGCCGAGGGTGATCGGCGTCGCGTCCTGGGTGTGGGTGCGGCCGATCTTGATGATGTGGTCGAAGGCCTTGGCCTTGGCGTCGAGCGCGTCGTGGAGCTTGTCGATCGCCGGCAGGACGCGGGCCGTCGCCTCGATCGCGACGGCGACGTGGATCGCGGTCGGGAACACGTCGTTGGACGACTGGCCCATGTTGACGTGGTCGTTGGGGTGGACCGGCTTCTTGGACCCCATCTCGCCGCCGAGCTGCTCGATCGCCCGGTTGGAGATCACCTCGTTGACGTTCATGTTGGTCTGGGTGCCCGAGCCGGTCTGGTAGACCACCAGCGGGAAATGCTCGTCGAGCCGGCCGGAGATCACCTCGTCGGCCGCCGCCACGATCGCGTCGGCGATCCGGGCGTCGAGCTTGCCGTAGCCCTGGTTGACGCGGGCGGCGGCCTTCTTGACGGTCGCCAGCGCGTGGATCACGGCGATCGGCTGCCGGTCGGTGCCGATGCGGAAGTTGTGGAGCGAGCGCTCGGTCTGGGCGCCCCAGTAGCGGTCGGTGGCCACGTCGATCGCGCCGATGGAATCGGTCTCGCGCCTGGTGCTGGTCATCGCATTCCCCTCGAAGCCGCCCGCGCAACGCCGGGCCGTCAGGGGCGCGGTTACCATGCCGCGCGGGCGCGAGAAACCGCTGCGCGCACGAAAAAGCCGGCCTGGCGGCCGGCTTCTCCCACTCAAACGATTGTATCGCCGTCAGTGCTTCTTCAGGCCGATCTCGTCCTTCATGGCGTCCTTGACCTTGCCGTAGTTCTTCTGGGTCTTGCCCTCGGCCTGGTCCGCCATGCCTTCCGCCTGGAGACGCTCGTTGCCGACCACCTTGCCGGCCGTCTCCTTGATCTTGCCGCCGATTTCCTTCGCGCCGCCCTGAACCTGATTCTTGTCGACCATGGTGTTCGCTCCGCTCGTTGATGGGTCAGCGTTCGCTGACGTCGGCTGAAAAACGGGGCGCGTCGAAATCGGTTCCTGGGGCCGGATTACAATTATGTAAGAAGCGCGACGATCTGCTGCACGCACAGGACGCAGATCAGCAGGCCGACGAGGCGCAGAAGCAGCCGCTCGGGGATCCGGCGCACCGCGTAGCCCGCCAGCGGCGCGGCGAGCACGCCGCCCGCGATTAGGCCGAGCACCGACAGGGCGTGGTCCGACAGGTCGCCCGCCTCCTCCCAGTGGCCGGTGACCAGCGCGAACAGGAACGACAGCGAGACCGCGAGGGTGACCAGGAACTCGGCCGAGTTCACCGTGCCGATCACGTAGCGCGGCTGGCCGCCGGCGCCGAGCAGGCCCGAGGTGACGATCGGCCCCCAGCCGCCGCCGCCCACCGCGTCGAGGAACCCGCCCGCCGCGCCGAGCGGGGGCACGAGGCGGATCGGCGTCTGCGCGCGCGGCATCTTGCGGAACGAGCGCAAGGTCAGCATCACGCCGATGATCCCGAGATAGGCCGCCACGAAGGGACGGATGGTGGAGCCGTCCACCGAGGTGAGGACGTAGGTGCCCAGAACCCCGCCCAGGACGCCGAACGGCACGAGGCGCCAGAACAGCCGCCAGTCGATGTTGCGGTTGGCGATGTGCGCGGTGCCGGAGGCCGCCGTGGTGAAGAGCTCGGCCGTGTGCACCGACGCCGAGGCCACCGAGGGCGGCACGCCGAAGCCGAGCAGCACCGTGGAGGAGATCACGCCGTAGGCCATGCCCAGAGCACCGTCCACGAGCTGGGCCAGCGCCCCCACGAAGAAGAAGATGAAGAACTCGCTCAAGAACCGCCCCCGCGACCTCGTCTGCGACGGGGGCAGGCTCTCGCCCGCCCCGTCTCGTCCTGGCTTATTGGGGCCCCGGCAGGCGGGTGGCAATGCACAGGCCCGTGCAAATCGTCGCCGCGCGGGCGGGAAACCGGCGCGACGGACCCCGGTGCGGGAAGGGGCGATCCCCGAGCCGTCCCGCGGGCGCACGCGAAAAGGCCCGGCGGATCGCTCCGCCGGGCCCTTGTCGGTTCGCTCTGGAGAGCGGGCCGGACTTAGAAGTCCATGCCGCCCATGCCGCCCATGCCGCCGCCCGGCATCGCCGGCGCGCCCGAGTCCTTCTTGGGGGCCTCGGAGATCATGGCTTCGGTGGTGACCAGGAGACCCGCGACCGACGCCGCGTCCTGCAGCGCGGAGCGCACGACCTTGACCGGGTCGACGATGCCGGCCTGGATCATGTCGCCGTACTCGGCGGTCTGGGCGTTGTAGCCGAAGGTGGCCGAGCCGTTCTCGAGCAGCTTGCCCACCACGATCGAGCCTTCGCCGCCCGCGTTCTGGACGATCTGACGGATCGGGGCCTGGAGCGCGCGGCGCACGATGGCGATGCCGGCGTCCTGGTCGGCGTTCTCGCCCTTGAGGTCCACGGCGTTGGAGGCGCGCAGCAGAGCCACGCCGCCGCCGGCCACGATGCCCTCTTCCACGGCCGCGCGGGTCGCGTTGAGCGCGTCGTCCACGCGGTCCTTCTTCTCCTTGACCTCGACCTCGGTCGAGCCGCCGACGCGGATCACCGCGACGCCGCCCGCGAGCTTGGCCAGGCGCTCCTGGAGCTTCTCGCGGTCGTAGTCCGAGGTGGTCTCCTCGATCTGCTGCTTGATCTGCGAGACGCGGGCCTTGATGCCCTCACCCTCGCCCGAGCCGTCGACGATGGTGGTGTTCTCCTTGGTGATGGAGACCTTCTTGGCGCGGCCGAGCATGTCGAGCGTGACGTTCTCGAGCTTGATGCCGAGGTCCTCGGAGATCACCTGGCCGCCGGTGAGGATCGCGATGTCCTCGAGCATCGCCTTGCGGCGATCGCCGAAGCCCGGCGCCTTGACGGCGGCGATCTTCAGGCCGCCGCGCAGCTTGTTGACCACCAGCGTGGCGAGCGCCTCGCCCTCGACGTCCTCGGCGATGATCACGAGCGGACGGCTCGACTGCACCACGGCCTCGAGGACCGGGAGCATCGCCTGAAGGTTGGAGAGCTTCTTCTCGTGCAGGAGGATGTAGGCGTCCTCGAGGTCGGCCACCATCTTCTCGGCGTTGGTCACGAAGTACGGCGACAGGTAGCCGCGGTCGAACTGCATGCCCTCGACGACCTCGAGCTCGGTCTCGGCGGTCTTGGCTTCCTCGACGGTGATCACACCCTCGTTGCCGACCTTCTGCATCGCCGAGGCGATCATCTGGCCGATTTCCTTCTCGCCGTTGGCGGAGATGGTGCCGACCTGGGCGACCTCGTCGGAGGTCTCGATCTTGCGGGCCGAGGCGACCAGCGACTCGACGACCTTGGCCACCGCCTGGTCGATGCCGCGCTTGACGTCCATCGGGTTCATGCCGGCGGCCACCGCCTTGGCGCCCTCGCGGACGATCGCCTGGGCGAGCACGGTCGCGGTGGTGGTGCCGTCGCCGGCCTTGTCGTTGGTCTTCGAGGCCACTTCGCGCACCATCTGGGCGCCCATGTTCTCGAACTTGTCCTCCAGCTCGATCTCCTTGGCGACGGACACGCCGTCCTTGGTGATCCGCGGGGCGCCGAACGACTTGTCGATCACGACGTTGCGGCCCTTGGGGCCGAGCGTGACCTTCACCGCGTCGGCGAGGATGTCGACGCCGCGCAGCATGCGCTCGCGGGCGTCACGACCGAACTTCACGTCCTTGGGTGCCATGGTCTCGTCTCCTCGGCGCGGCTCGGGGAGCCTCGCGCCGTATCAATGGAAGAAAGGAAAGGGGTGGGGCGATCAGGTCAGCCGACGATCCCGAGGATGTCGGATTCCTTCATGATCAGGAGGTCCTCGCCGCCGAGCTTGATCTCGGTGCCGGACCACTTGCCGAACAGGATGCGGTCGCCGGCCTTCACCTCCAGCGGGTTGACCTTGCCGGTCTCGTCGCGCGCGCCGGCGCCGACCGCCACGATCTCGCCTTCCTGCGGCTTCTCCTTGGCGGTGTCCGGAATGATGATCCCGCCGGCGGTCTTGCTCTCGGACTCGACGCGCCGCACGACGACGCGGTCATGCAGGGGGCGGAAGTTCACATTGGCCATCTCAGTCGAACCTTCTCAAAGGCTTGATGGGGAAACGGGCCGCCGGGGCGCACCCGTTCCGGATTTCTGGCACTCGATCTGGCCGAGTGCTAACGGGCGGTGAGATAGGCGAACGGCCCCGTGGATGTCAAGGGCGGCGCCAGCCCCGCGCAAGCTCCGGCGCGTTCCGGGCCCCGACCGTCCGGTCCCGCCGCTCGCTTGACCGCGCCCCACGCGCTCCAGTATCGCGGGGGCCTGTCGGACACCAGTCGGAGCTACCGGATGACCCAGGGCGCCCTGCGCGCGATCGATCGCCTCGACGAGGTCCTGCCCGGCTACGACGCGCTGTTCTGCGACGTGTGGGGCGTGGTCCACGACGGCGTGGCGGCCTACGCGCCGGCCGTGGCGGCGCTGGCGCGCGCGCGCGCCGCGGGCCTCCGTGTGGTGCTCCTGACCAACTCGCCGCGCCTGGCGGACGGCGTGGAGCGCCAGATCGCGGCGCTCGGCGTCACCCGCGAGGCCTTCGACGCCATCGTGACCTCGGGCGACGCGACGCGCGCCATGATCGAAGCCGGCTCGCGCCACGTGCTCCACATCGGACCGGAGCGCGACCTCGACATCTTCGCCGGGCTCGGCCTGGTGCTGGAGGGCGAGACCGCGGCCGAGGCGATCGTGTGCACCGGCCTCTTCGACGACCGCGCGGAGGATCCGGAAACCTATCGCCCGCTCCTGGAGCGTCTCCGGGCGCGCGGCCTGCCGATGATCTGCGCCAACCCGGACATCGTGGTGCATATCGGCGACCGGCTCGTTCCCTGCGCCGGCGCCGTGGCCGCCCTCTACGCCGAGATGGGCGGCACGGTGCATCTTGCCGGCAAGCCGCACGCGCCGATCTACGCCGTCGCCCGGCGCGCGGTGGCCGAGGACGCGCGCGTCCTGTGCATCGGCGACGGGCTGATGACCGACGTGCGCGGCGCCAACGACCACGGGGCCGACTGCCTGTTCGTCTCGCACGGCATCCACCGCGACGAGCTCGCGGGCGTGGTGGGCGACGCCGGGCGCCTGGGCGACGAGCTCGAGCGCCGGGGCGTCGGCGCGCGCTTCGTCATGCCCGCGCTGCGATGACGGGGACGGGGACGGGGACGGGGACGGGAACGCGCGTGCCGGGCGCCGGCGCCCTGCAGCCGGCGCTGCGCGGCGGCGTGGTCGCGATCGGCAATTTCGACGGCGTCCACCGGGGGCACCAGGCGGTGGTGGAGACCCTGTCCGAGCTGGCCGGGGACGGCGTGCCGCGCCTCGTGCTGACCTTCGAGCCGCATCCGCGCACCGTGTTCCGCCCGCAGCACCCCGTGCCGCGCCTCACGCCGGCGCCGCTCAAGGCGCGCCTCTTCGCGAACCTGGGCGTCGACGCGGTGGTGGAGCAGCCCTTCGACACCGCCTTCGCCGCCCATCCCGCCGAGGCCTTCGTGGCCGACACGCTGCACCGCGATCTGGGCGCGCGCCATCTCGTGGTGGGCCACGACTTCCGCTTCGGCGCCCGGCGGCAGGGCGACGTCGACTTCCTGCGCGCGCGCGGCGCCGAACTCGGCATCGCGGTCACCTGCGTGGCGCCGTTCCTGGACGAGGGCGGCAACGTCGTCTCCTCCAGCCGCGTGCGAGAGGACCTGATGAACGGGGACGTGGCCGCCGCCGCCGCGCTCCTCGGCTACCGATGGACGGTGGAGGGCGCGATCGGCCACGGCGCCAAGCTCGGGCGCACGCTCGGCTACCCGACGGCCAACATGGCGCTGCCCGACGACGGGCTGCTCGCCCACGGCATCTATGCCGTGCGCCTGCGCCGCGCCGACGGCTCGCTGCACGACGGCGTGGCGAGCTACGGCCGCCGCCCGACCTTCGACAACGGCGCGGCCCTGTTCGAGACCTTCCTGTTCGACTTCTCGGGCGATCTCTACGGCGAGCCGGTGTCGGTCTCGCTGTTCGGCTTCGTGCGCGGCGAGGAACGCTTCGATTCGGCCGAGGCGCTGGTGGCGCGCATGGACGTCGACGCCCGCGAGGCGCGGGCGCTCCTGGCCGGCGCTCGCCCCCTGTCGCCGCTGGACGCCGCCGTCGCGTTTTGAGGGCGTCGCGAAAAGTCCTTGGAAGCCGGACGGTCCGTTTGGTAGAGAGCGGCCATGGACAGAACGGCCGCTCCGCCGCGCGGCGCCCCTGCGCGGGCCCCGGCGCGAATTAGCCGCCCGGTTCCGCGCCGGCGCTGACAGGCGCCGCCGGAGCCGGGACGACATGCCGCGCACGGACCGCCGCCGGTCCGGAGCCCCTTGCCCCTTTCTTGCCGCCGCGCGCCCGGCCTCCCCGCGGAGGCGCCCGCGCCGCTGCGCAGACCCGAAGAGTTTCGCCGCCATGACCGATCGCCCCGAGACCGACTATTCCAAGACCCTGTTCCTGCCCGAAACGGCGTTTCCGATGCGCGCCGGGCTTCCCGACGCCGAGCCGAAGTGGATCGCGCGCTGGGACGAGATGGACCTCTACGGCACGCTGCGCGCCGAATCGGCCGGCCGGCCGAAATACGTGCTCCACGACGGCCCGCCCTACGCCAACGGCCATCTCCACATCGGCCACGCGCTGAACAAGGTGCTGAAGGACGTCATCACCCGCTCGTTCCAGATGCGCGGATACGATTCCAACTACGTGCCCGGCTGGGACTGCCACGGCCTGCCGATCGAGTGGAAGATCGAGGAGGAGAACTACCGCGCCAAGGGCCGGACGAAACCCGACCTCCTGGACTCCTCGGCGATGATCGCCTTCCGTCGCGAGTGCCGCGACTACGCCGCGCACTGGGTCGGGGAGCAGTCCCGCGAGTTCCGGCGCCTGGGCGTCGAGGGCGACTTCAAGGACCCGTATCTGACGATGGCCTACGAGGCCGAGGCGGTGATCGCGGGAGAGCTGCTGAAGTTCGCCATGAGCGGCCAGCTCTATCGCGGCTCGAAGCCGGTGATGTGGTCGGTGGTGGAGAAGACCGCGCTGGCCGAGGCCGAGGTCGAGTACCAGGACTACGAGTCCGACACGATCTGGGTGAAGTTCCCGCTGCGCTCCGCCGGCGGCTTCACGCCGGCCTTCAGCGGGGGCGTCTCGGGCTTCCCGAAGGCCGGCGCGCCCGACGTCGGGCCGCTGGACGGCGCCAGCGTCGTGATCTGGACCACCACGCCCTGGACGATCCCGGGCAACCGGGCGGTGGCCTATTCCGCTCGCGTCGCCTACGGGCTCTACGAGGTGACGGCGCCCGACGACGCGGACAATCCGCGCTGGGCGGGGCAGGGCGAGCGCCTGGTGCTGGCCGACGCGTTGGCCGCCGACGCCTTCGCCAAGGCGCGCGTGCCGGAGGGCGGCTTCCGCCGCCTGCGCGACGTGTCCGAGGCCGATCTGGCCGGCGCGACCTGCGCCCATCCGCTGAAAGGTCTGGGCGGCGGCTACGACTTCGCCGTGCCGCTCCTGGCGGGCGACCATGTGACCGACGACGCCGGCACCGGCTTCGTCCATACCGCGCCGAGCCATGGCCGCGAGGACTTCGACGCCTGGATCGACGCGCGCCGCGAGCTGGAGGCGCGCGGCCTCGACACCGCGATCCCCTTCCCGGTGGACGACGACGGCTTCTACACCCGCGACGCGCCGGGCTTCGGGCCGGACGCCGACGGGGGAGCCGCGCGGGTCATCGACGACAAGGGCAAGAAGGGCGACGCGAACAAGCGCGTGATCGACGCGCTGGTGGCGGCCGGCCGGCTCCTGGCGCGCGGCCGCCTCAAGCATTCCTACCCCCATTCCTGGCGTTCCAAGAAGCCGGTGATCTTCCGCAACACGCCGCAATGGTTCGTCCACATGGACAAGGACCTCGACGGCTACGGGCTCGACGGCGCGGCGACCACGGGCGGCGACACGCTTCGCGATCGCGCGCTCCGCGCGATCGACGAGACGCGCTTCGTGCCGGCCTCCGGGCAGAACCGGCTGCGCGGCATGATCGCCGACCGGCCGGACTGGGTGCTCTCGCGCCAGCGCGCCTGGGGCGTGCCGATCTGCGTCTTCGTGGACGAGAACGGCGAGGTGCTGAAGGACGAGGCGGTCAACGCGCGCATCACCGAGGCCTTCGCGAAGGAGGGCGCCGACGCTTGGTTCGCGGCCGGCGCCAAGGAGCGGTTCCTGGGCAACGGCCACGACGCGTTGCGCTGGACCATGGTGCGCGACATCCTCGACGTGTGGTTCGATTCCGGCTGCACCCACGCCTTCTGCCTGGAGCGGCGGCCCGACCTGAAATGGCCGGCCGACCTCTACCTCGAGGGCTCCGACCAGCATCGCGGCTGGTTCCACTCCTCGCTCCTGGAATCGTGCGGTACGCGCGGCCGCGCGCCCTACGACGCGGTGCTGACGCACGGCTTCGTGATGGACGAGGAGGGGCGCAAGATGTCGAAGTCCCTCGGCAACGTCGTCACGCCGCAGGAGGTGATCGCGCAGTCGGGCGCCGACATCCTGCGCCTGTGGGTCGTGTCGTCCGACTATTCGGAGGACCTGCGCCTCGGCAAGACGATCCTCCAGACCAATGTCGACGCCTATCGCAAGCTGCGCAACACGATCCGCTGGATGCTGGGCACGCTGCACCACGACCGGGGCGAGGAGGTGCCGCTCGCGCAGATGCCCGAGCTGGAGCGGCTGATGCTGCACCGGCTGGCCGAGATCGAGGCCGTGGTGCTGAAGAGCTACGACGCCTTCGACTTCAAGCGCATCGCCCGTACGCTGCTCGACTTCATGGTGGTGGAGCTCTCGGCCTTCTACTTCGACATCCGCAAGGACGCGCTCTATTGCGACGCGCCGTCCTCGGTGCGCCGCCGCGCGGCGCTCCAGGTGGTGCGCCTCCTGTTCGACCGGCTGGTGACCTGGCTGGCGCCGCTCCTGCCCTTCACCATGGAGGAGGCCTGGCTGAGCCGCCATCCCGAGGCCCGCTCCGTGCATCTGGAACAGTTCCGCGCCTGCGACCCGGCCTGGACCGACGAGGCCCTGGCCGATCGCTGGCGGCAGATCCGGCGCGTGCGCCGCGTGGTCACCGGGGCGCTGGAGGAGGAGCGGCGGGCCAAGCGTATCGGCTCCTCGCTGGAGGCCGCGCCGGTGGTGCACGTGGCCGACGCCGCGCTGCGCGCGCTGCTGGGCGGGATCGACCTCGCCGAGATCGCCATCACCAGCGACATCGCCCTGTCGGGCGAGCCGGCGCCGGAGGGTGCCTTCGCGCTCGCCGACACGCCGGGCGTCGCCGTGGTGCCGGCGCGGGCCGCCGGCGCGAAGTGCGCCCGCTCATGGAAGGTTTCGCCGCTGGTGGGCTCCGACCCGGACTACCCGGACGTGACCCCGCGCGACGCCGACGCGCTGCGCGAGCTCAAGGCGGAGGCGATGGCCGCCTGATCGGTGGGGAAAGGGCGCCCCGCGTCAACCGGATCGTCACCTTTCTGGACTCGCGTGGCGCTCTCGCCTAGAAGCTCTTCGTAAATTCGCCGGAATGTGCTGGGTAAAGGCGCGGGGGAGGGGTCCCGCGCGACCGGTTCGGAACGCGCGGTCGCACGAAAGGGGATTGGCCCGGCATGACACACACCACCGTTCGCGCAGGCCTGCGACTGCTGGCCATCGGCGCCGCCGCCGCGGCGCTGACCGGCTGCATGGGGCCCACCTACGGCACGGGGACCAGCCAGGGCCAGCAGCTCTTCAACGACCTCGACGGCATCCTGACGCTCGGCTCCACCAACCGGACCCGCGTCGATTATTCGCCTCGTCCCGAACTCGTGAAGTCGCCCAAGCGCGACGCGTTGCCGCCCCCGCGCGACGGCGCGACCGCCGTGGCGGACGCGAACTGGCCCGAATCGCCCGAGCAGCGCCGCGCCCGCCTCCGGGCCGCCGCGCCCGACGGCAGCGACAGCGCCCTTCCGGTCGGTTTCATGACCGCCGACAAGGAGGGCATGGAGCGCGAGACGGCCAGCGTCGGCTCCACCGTGGGCCGGCGGACCGAGCTGGAGGGAAGCTGGATCTCCGCCAAGGCGATGGCGGGCCAGCGCGTGGCCGCCAACGAGCGCTCCCGCATCGGGCGGCAGGGCGACCCGAACCAGCGCCGCTACCTGTCCGAGCCGCCGCTGACCTATCGCCAGCCGGCCGCCACGGCGCCCGTGGGCGACCAGGGCGTCGACGAGGACGTCAAGCAGCGCCGCGCCGGCGGCACCACCACGGTCGGCTCCAAGCTCAAGAACCTCTGGCCGTTCTGATCCCGGCTCAGTCGCGGCGGGCGCGGAAGAAGTCGCGCAGGAGCGCGGCCGCGTCTCGCTCGCCGATCCCCGAATACACCTCCGGCGCATGGTGGCAGGTGGCCTGCCCGTAGAAGCGCCCGCCGTTCTCCACGGCGCCGCCCTTGGGGTCGCCGGCCCCGAAATACAGCCGGCGGATGCGGGCGAAGGAGATCGCCGCCGCGCACATGGCGCAGGGCTCCAGCGTCACGTAGAGGTCCGCCCCCACCAGCCGTTCCGAGCCGACCGCCTCGCAGGCGCGCCGGATCGCCAGGATCTCGGCATGGGCCGTCGGGTCGCGGAGCGCGCGCGTCTCGTTGCCGCCCCGGCCGATCACCGCGCCGTCCAGCACCACCACCGCGCCCACCGGCGTCTCGCCCCGCGCGGCGGCGGCCCGCGCCTCGGCGAGCGCGTCGTCCATGGAATTCAAGCGCGACACAGGCTTCCCCTCGTTTGATCGGCGGGAGTTTGGTATGCGTGCCCAGGAACACAAGGCATAGCGAAAAGATGAGCGACGAGAACCAGGGCGGCCGTTCGGGCCGTGGCGGCGCGGGCCGCGGTCCGGGCGGCACCAGGGGCGGCCCCAAGAGCGGCTCCGGCCCGCGCGGCGGCAAGCCCGGCTTCAAGGGCAAGCGGCCCGGCGGCTCGGGCGGCGATCGCCCGGAGCGCCCCTTCCGGCCGCGTGGCGAGCGCACGGAAGGCGCCGAGGGCGAGGCGCGCACGGAGCGCTCAGGCGCGCCCAAGCGCTTCGGCGCCAAGCCGTTCCGCCCGCGCGCGGAAGGCGGCCCGCAGGGCGATCGCCCGGCGCGCGCCTTCAAGCCCCGGGCCGACCGCAACGAGGGTGGCGAGCGTCCCGCCCGCGGCTTCAAGCCCTTCCGCGACCGGGCCGAAGGCGGCGAGCGGCAGGAGGGCGGCGAGCGCCCCACGCGTTCCTTCAAGCCCCGCGCCGAACGCGGCGAAGGGAGCGAGCGTCCGCCGCGCGGCGACCGGCCCTTCCGCGACCGCAACGAGGGTGGCGAGCGGGCGCCTCGCGCCTTCAAGCCCCGCGCCGAGCGCGCCGAAGGGGGCGAGCGTCCGCCGCGCGGCGACGGCGACAAGACCTTCACGCCGCGCTCGCGGGGGATGGTCTCGCATGCCGGCGCCAGGGGCGAGGGCGAGGGCACCGAGCGTCCGCGTTCCTATGGCCGCCTCAGCCACGACGATACGGGCGCCGAACGCCGGACCCGCGCTGCGGGCGACCGGCCGGCCCGGCCCCGCGCGGATCGGCCCGAAGCGGAGGGCGAGGACGGCGCGCCCGGCACGATGCGCATCGCCAAGCGCCTCGCGCGCGCCGGCATCGCCTCGCGCCGCGACGCGGAGGGCATGATCGCCGATGGGCGCGTGAGCCTCAACGGCAAGCGCCTCGACAGCCCGGCCGTGGACGTCACCACCGCCGACCGGATCGAGATCGACGGCAAGCCGCTGCCGCCGATCGAGCGCACGCGGCTCTGGCTGTTCCACAAGCCGGCCGGCCTCGTGACCACCAACCGCGACCCGGAAGGGCGCCCCACCGTGTTCGACCGCCTGCCCGGCGACATGCCGCGCGTGCTGACGGTGGGCCGTCTCGACATCAACACCGAGGGCCTCCTGCTCCTCACCAACGACGGCGGGCTCGCGCGCATCCTGGAGCTGCCCTCCACCGGCTGGCTGCGGCGCTACCGCGTGCGCGCCCACGGCGAGGTCACGCAGGAGAAGCTCGACGAGCTGCGCCAGGGCATCGCGATCGAGGGCGTCTTCTACGGTGCCATCGAGGCCTCGCTGGACCGGACGCAAGGCTCCAACGTCTGGCTGACGGTCGGCCTGCGCGAGGGCAAGAACCGCGAGGTGAAGCGCGTTCTCGGCCATCTCGGGCTCGACGTGAACCGGTTGATCCGCCTCTCCTTCGGGCCGTTCCAGCTCGGCGAGCTGGCCGAGGGCGCCGTGCAGGAGATCAAGGGCCGCATGCTGCGCGACCAGCTCGGGCCCTCCCTGATCGAGGAGGCGGGCGCCGACTTCGACGCGCCGATCGTCAACCCGTTCTCCAACAAGCCGGTGGTGGCGGGCCGCCAGCGGGCGGACGAGGGCGAGGACGCGCCCCGGACCGCCGGCGCGGGCAAGAGCGACTGGGTCAGCAACTCCCCCGAGGCCGCCCGCCCCAACCGCAAGAAGTTCGGCATGGCCAAGCGCGACGAGGCGCTCGGCCGGCTCGACACCCGCGCCCCGCGCGGCGAGCGCGAGGGCCGGTCCTTCGAGAAGCGCGGCGACAAGCCGTTCGCGGACCGCAAGCCGCGCGCCTTCGGCGACAAGCCCCCCCGCGAGGGCGCGGACGGGGCGGAGCGTCCGGCGCGTCGCCCGGCCTCCGCGCCCAAGCGCACCGCCAACGTCTGGATGGCGCCCGGCGCGCGGGCGGTGGGCGAGAAGACCAAGGCCGCGCGCGAGGAGCGCGCCCGGCGGCGCGAGGAGGAGGGCGCGCGCCCGCCCCGTTCGGAGGGACGCGGGCCGGGCGAGGAGCGCCCGCGCTCGGGCGACCGGCCGTTCCGGCCGAAGGGCGACGGCCCACGCCCAGGCCCTCGTTCCGGTCCCCGCTCCGGCCCGCGCAAGGGCTGAGCGCGCGTGGCCATGCGCATCGTGGCGGGCGCCCTCAAGGGGCGCCCGCTCGCCACACCCACGGGCAGCGCGATCCGCCCGACCTCCGAGCGCCATCGCGGCGCTCTGTTCGACATCCTGGCCCACGGGCTCGGCGCTCGGCTCGCGGAGGCGCGCGTGCTCGACCTCTTCGCCGGCACCGGCGCGCTGGGGCTGGAGGCGATGTCGCGCGGCTGCCGCTACGGGGTGTTCGTGGAGGAGAGCGTCGAGGGGCGCGGGCTGATCCGCACCAATATCGAGGCCTTCGGCCTCGGCGGGCGCACCAAGATCCTGCGTCGCGACGCCACGCGCCTCGGCGCGGCCGGGACGATCGAGCCCTTCGACCTCGTGCTCGCCGATCCGCCCTACGGGCGGCGGCTGGGCGAGGCCGCCTTGTGCGGCGCGCTGGCCGGCGGCTGGCTGGCGCCGGGCGCGCTAGTGGTGCTGGAGGAGGCGCTGGAGGCGCCGTTCGAGCCCGTCGGCGGCCTGGACCTCGTGGAGGAGCGCGCGATGGGGGAGACGCGGCTGCGCTTCCTGCGGCGCGCGCCCTGAGGTCGGCCCTTACAAAATCGTAATTGGTGCCTTTCCTCGCGCTCCGCCATATCCCGGGACGAACCGGACATCCGAGCCCAAGGACACCCGCCTCGATGAGATTCCCGATCCGACGTGCCGGCGTATCGGCGATCGCCCTGGCGATCGCGCTGTCCGCCCCCGCCCTCGCGCAGTCCGCCCCGCAATCCGCCGCGCAGCCCACCGCCCCGGCGGGCGCCGCCGCCGCGAGCCCCGCCGGCGAGGCGGCCGCCGCCAAGGCCGAGGCGCTGCGCCCCGCGATCGAGAGCTTCACGCTCGACAACGGGCTGCAGGTGGTGGTCCTGCCCGATCACCGGGCGCCGATCGCCACGCAGATGATCTGGTACAAGGTGGGCTCGGCCGACGAGCCCAAGGGCGTGTCCGGCATCGCCCACTTCCTCGAGCACCTGATGTTCAAGGGCACCAAGACGCACGCGCAGGGCGAGTTCTCGGCCGCCGTCGCCGCGATCGGGGGCGAGGAGAACGCCTTCACCTCCTACGACTACACCGCCTACTACCAGCAGGTGCCGGTGGAGGCCCTGAAGGAGATGATGGGCTTCGAGGCCGACCGCATGGAGAACCTCGTTCTGACCGACGAGGTGGTGCTGCCCGAGCGCGACGTGATCCTCGAGGAGCGCCGCATGCGGATCGACAACGAGCCGGGGGCCCAGCTCTCGGAGGCCGTGGACGCCGCCCTGTTCCAGAACCATCCCTACGGCACGCCGGTGATCGGCTGGCGCAACGAGATGGAGAAGCTGTCGAGGCAGGACGCCATCGCCTTCTACGACCGCTTCTACACGCCCAACAACGCCACCCTCCTGATCGCCGGCGACGTGACGCTGGACCAGGTCAAGGCCTATGCCGAGGAGACCTTCGGCAAGGTGCCGCGCCGCGCCGATCCCGGTCCGCGCGTGCGCCCGCAGGAGCCCGAGCCCCTGGCCGCCCGCACGGTGACCCTCACCGACGCGCGCGTCACCCAGCCGAGCGTCCAGACCACCTGGCTCGTGCCCTCCGACAACGACGGCCAGCCGGGCGAGTCCGAGGCGCTCGACCTCCTGGCCGACATCCTGGGCGGCGGCACCACGAGCCGGCTCTACCGCGCGCTGGTCGTGGATCAGGGGATCGCCGCCGGCACCGGCGCCTACTACCAGGGCACGGCGCTGGACGACGGCCAGTTCATGACCTACGGCACGCCGCGGGGCGACGCCACGCTCGACCAGGTCGAGAAGGCGGTGAACGCCGAGGTCGAGCGGATCGCCCGCGACGGGGTGACCGAGGCCGAGCTCGAGGCCGCCAAGAACCGGGTGCGCAAGGCGCTGATCTACCAGCGCGACAACCAGACCTCCATGGCCCGGCGCTACGGCGCGGCTCTGTCCACCGGCCGCACGATCGAGGACGTGGAAGCCTGGCCACAGCGGATCGAGGCGGTCACGGTGGCCGAGGTCGACGCGGCGGCCAAGAAGTATCTCCAGCCGAAACGGTCGGTCACCGGCTACCTCCTGCCGGCGGGCGCCGAGAGCAGCGCCGAGGCCAAGGCCCCGGCCGGATCGCCCGAGGCGGCGGGCGCGGTCGGCCCCGCCGACGGCGCGCCCGTCCCCGGCGACACCCGCTCCTGACCTCCCGCGAACACGGATCCGCACCCATGAACGCGCTCTCCACGCCCTTCCGCCGCGCCACCGCCGTGTTCGGCCTCGTCGCCGGCCTGTCCCTCGGCCTCGCCGCCACCGCCCAGGCGGTGGAGATCAAGGAGGTCACCAGCCCCGGCGGCATCCACGCCCTCCTGGTGGAGGACTACACCAACCCGCTGATCGCCATGCGCTTCGCCTTCAAGGGCGCCGGCTCGACGCAGGACCCCGCCGGCAAGGAAGGAACCGCCAACCTCCTGTCCGGCCTCCTGGACGAGGGGGCGGGCGACATCGACAGCGCCGCCTTCCAGTCCAAGCTGGACGAGCTCGGCGTCTCGCTCTCGTTCGATTCCAGCTACGACAACTTCTCGGGCAACTTCCGCACCATCGTGGAGAACGAGGACGCGGCCTTCGACCTCCTGCGCCTGGCCGTCAACGAGCCGCGCTTCGACCAGGAGCCCGTGGAGCGCATCCGCGGCCAGATCGCAGCCGGCATCGTCGGCAACGAGCAGGACCCCGGCACGCTGGCGGCCAAGGCCTTCCGGAGCACCGTGTTTCCCGGCCACCCCTATTCGCGGCCCGCGGATGGCACGGTGGACACGCTGCGCACGGTGACGGCCGACGACCTGCGCGCGTTCCGGGGGAAGACCTTCGGGCGCGACAACCTCGTGGTGGGCGTCGTCGGCGCGATCGACGAGGCGACGCTGAAGACGCGGCTGGACGAGATCTTCCTCCCGCTGCGCGAGAAGGCGGACCTCGTGCCGGTGCCCGACGTGCAACCGGTGACGGGCCAGCGCGACGACGTGGCGCTCGCCCTGCCGCAGACGCAGATCCAGTTCGCCCTGCCGGGCGTCAAGCGCGACAGCCCCGACTTCTTCGCCGCCTATCTCGCCAACCACATCCTGGGGGGCGGCACGTTCGATTCGCGCCTCTACAAGGAGATCCGCGAGAAGCGGGGTCTCGCCTACGGCGCCGGCTCGTACCTGACCAACTACGACCACGCCGCCATGCTGGCGGGCGCCACCGCGACGCGCGCCGACAAGGCCAAGGAGAGCATCGACATCATCCGCGCCGAGCTGAAGCGCATGGCCGACCAGGGGCCGACGCAGGAGGAGCTCGACCGTGCCAAGGCCTTCGTCAAAGGCTCCTACGCGGTGCAGAACCTGTCGTCCTCCCTGTCGATCGCCTCGACCCTGGTGGGCATCCAGCTCGACGACCTCGGCACCGACTATATCGAGCGGCGCCAGGGCCTGATCGACGCGGTGACGCTGGACGAGGTGAAGGCCGTGGCCAAGCGGCTGATGTCGGTGGACCCGACCGTCATCACGGTGGGCCCCGCCGACGCCTGAGGACGAGGGGTGATCCCGCGCGACCCGGCGCCCGCGTCCTCGGCGCCCGAAGCGTCGATCGGGCTGGCGCTCGGCGGCGGGGGCGCGCGCGGGCTCGCCCATCTCCACGTGCTCGCCGCCTTCGAGGATCTGGGCCTGCGGCCCGCCCGCATCGCCGGCACCTCGATCGGGGCGATCGTGGGCGCGGGCGCCGCCAGCGGCCTCGGCGCCGCGGCGATCGAGGACCACGTGCTCGCCGTCCTGGCCAGCCCGCGCGGCGCCTTCGGCACCCTGTGGCGCACCCGCCCGCCGACGCTCGCCGAGTTCCGCGCCGAAGGCGGCTTCCGGCTCGGCCAGCTCAACGCCGAGCGGGTCGTCGCCGCCTTCCTGCCGCCCGGCATGCCGGCCCGCTTCGAGGATCTCGGCGTCCCGCTCGCCGTGATCGCGACCGACTTCTACGGCGGGCGCGAATGGCCGATCCGCAGCGGCGACCTGGCGAGCGCGCTCGGCGCCTCAGCCGCCCTGCCGGCGATCTTCCGCCCCGTGCGCCGCGACGGGCTGGTGCTGGTGGACGGGGGCATCACCAACCCTCTGCCCTTCGACGTGTTCGACCCGTCCTGCGCGGTGGTGGTCGCCTCCGACGTCACGGGCGGCCCAGAGCGCGGAGCCCTGCCGCTGCCGACGCCGGTCGAGACGATGCTGGGCGCCTCGCAGCTGATGATGGGCGCGGTGGTGCGCGCCAAGCTCGCCTGCGCGACGCCCGACGTCCTGATCCGGCCGCCGGTCTCGTCCTACCGGGTGCTCGATTTCCTGCGGGCGCGCACGATCCTGCGCGAGACGCATGGCGTGCGCGAGGAGGTGAAGCGGCGGCTCGGCGAGGCGCTGGAGGGCCGCGCGGCTAGTGGGTCGCGGTTTCCTCCAGAAACCGCATGAGCCCGGTCTCGACCCGCGTCAGACCCTCGCGCGTGCGCCCGCGCATCAGGTCGGCGGGCAGGCGCTCCCCCTCGAAGGCGGCGACGATCTCCGGGTGCACATAGGACGCGCGCGCCACCGTGGGCGTGTTGCGCAGGAGCACGGACACCGCCTTCATCGCCTTGGCTACCGCGCGCTTGCGCTTGGCCTGCGTGTCCGCCTTCTCGGCCGGCACCTCCTCCAGCAGGAAGCGCAGCGCCTCGGCGGAGCCGTGGAAGGTGCGGAAGTCCTTGGCCGACACCTTCTTGCCCGACGAGTCCCTCAGGTACTCGTTGAGGAGGTTGGCCGTCAGGTCCCGGGGAGGCTCGCCCTTCTCGCGGAAGCGGAACAGGCGCTTGGCGCCGCGCTCGCGGCGCATCCGGTCGAGCGAGCGCACCAGCGCCGGCTCCACGACCTCGATGACATGGGCCTTGTTGGACTTGCCCACGAACTTGAGCACCGCGCGCTTCTTGGCGATCTTCAGGTTCTCGCGCCGTAGCGACGCGACCCCGCGCCCGCCGTCCTTGGCGTATTTCTCGTGGCCGGGGCGCATGGCGGCGACGTCGATCAGCCGGGCGGCCACGGCGGCGGTTCCGCGCCGGTCGGTGCCCTGGCGCTTGAGGTCGCGCGCGATACGCCGCCGCAGCTTGGGCAGCGCCCGCCCGAAGCGCAGCAGGCGCTCGGTCTTCACCGCGTTGCGCACGTTCACCCAGTCGTCGTGGTAGCGATACTGGAGGCGGCCCTTCTCGTCGCGGCCCGTCGCCTGGATGTGTCCGTTCTCCTCGACGCAGATCTTCACGTCGCGCCAGGCGGGCGGCAGCACCAACGCCTTGACCCGCGCCTTCAGCACCTTGTCGGTGATCGTCTCGCCGTTGGTGAAGCAGATGCGCTGGCCGCGCCCGTGCGGGTGCAGCTCCACGCCGAACTCCGCCGGATCGACGATGGTCAGTCCGAACCGTTCGGCGTGGAAGTCGAGGCGCTTGTTCATGGACCGGGGTTCACCACTGGCGTCGGGCCGTGGAAACGCCGGCCCGCGCGCGCCGGTTCCGGCAGGGTGGGGTGCGGCCGAATGCCCGTGGACGGGCCGCCGCGACGCGGAACGCGGGGGCCGCCCCGCCGTTGGGCCGCCATCGAAACGTATCGGGGAGAACCGGTGATGAGCACGGTTTCCAAGGGCGACAAGGTCGAATGGTCCTGGGGCAAGGGCAAGGCCGAGGGCAAGGTCGAGCAGCGCTTCACCGACAAGGTGACGCGCAAGATCAAGGGCAAGTCGATCACCCGCAACGCCTCCAAGGACGAGCCCGCCTATCTCGTGAAGTCGACGAACGGCGGCAAGGCGCTGAAGAGCGACAGCGAGGTGCACAAGAAGGCCGCGCACTGAGCGCGGCGCGCCCGGCCGGCGTCGGCGCCCGTCAGGACGGCGGTCGGTCCTCCGGCGCGCCGGAGAGATAGGCGGGCGCCGCGCCGCGCGGCTGGCGCGCGCGCGCGCCTTCGCCGCCCTTCGGCTTGACCAGGGGCTCGGGGGTGACGCGCCCGCGGCCCAGCACCGACGAGCCCGTGCCGGCGGTGCGCGCCTGCTGCAGCGCCAGCCGCTCGGCGTCGCGCCGGCGCACGTCCTCGACGATGCGCCGCGCCTCGTCGTGGGCGACCCCCAGCGTCTCCAGGGTCTTGCCCCCGAAGCGCAGCGCCGATTCCAGCGTCTCGCGCAGCTCGAAGGCAACGCCCCGCTCGCGCAGCGTCAGCGAGTGGTTGCGGTCGTAGGAGCGCGCGAAGATCGGCACGTTCGGAAATTCCGAATGAATTAGGTCGACGATCGCGTTGGTGGTCTCCGGCTTGTTGGTGCAGACCGCCACCACCTTGACCTGCCGGATGCCGGCCGCCTCCAGGACGCTGCGGCGCAGCCCCGAGCCGAAATAGATGCGGAAGCCGAAGCGGCCGGCCGCGCGGATGCGCTCGGCCGAGGAATCGATGATCGTCATCTCCAGCCCGCTCGACAGCATCACCTGCGCGGCGATCTGGCCGAAGCGCGAGAAGCCGATCATCAGGACGTCCGACTGCCCGGCGCCGGAGAAGTCCTCCTCCATCTCGTCGGGCCGGTCCTCGTCGGGCGCCATGCGCCGGGCCAGCCGGTCGGCCAGCGGCGTCAGCGCCATGGAGAGCGTGACGATCGACACGAGGAGCGAGCCGGTGGCGCCGTCGAGGATCGCCGAGGCGGTGGCGGCCGAGAACAGGACGAAGGCGAACTCGCCGCCCTGCGGCAGCACCAGCGAGGTGCGCAGGGCGACCGGATGCGTCTCGCCGAACGCCCGGCAGAGCGGATAGAGGATCGCCGCCTTGACGGCCATCAGCCCGGGAGCGCCGAGGAGCACGATCCAGGCGTTGTCGGCGATCACCGACAGGTCGAGCGTCAGGCCGACGCCGATGAAGAAGAGGCCGAGCAGCAGCCCGCGGAACGGGTCGATATTGGCCTCGAGCTCGTGGCGATAGGAGGATTCGGCCAGCAGCACGCCGGCGATGAAGGCGCCCATCGCCATGGAGAAGCCGGCAAGGCCCATCAGCAGCGCCGAGGCCAGCACCACGAACAGCGCCGCGGCGATCATCACCTCGCGCGCGCCCGCGTTCGCCAGCACACGGAACAGCGGGTTGAGGAGGTAGCGCCCGGCCGCCACCAGCGCCACCAGCGCGCCGAGCGAGCGCGCCATCGCGAGCGGGTCGAAGGCCGCCGCGTCCTTCCCGCCCGGCGCCAGGACCGGCAGGAGCGCCAGGAGCGGCACGATGGCGAGGTCCTGGAACAGGAGGATCGAGAACGAGGTCTGGCCGAAGCGCAGGTTGATCTCTCCCGATTCCTCTAGGAGTTGCAGCGCGAAGGCGGTGGAGGAGAGGGCGAGCCCGAAGCCGATCACCACGGCCGCGTTCCAGCCCGGCAGCACCAGCGCCAGCCCCAGCGTCAGGACGCCGCCGGTGACCATGACCTGGGCGAGCCCGAGGCCGAAGATCTGACGGCGCAGCGCCCACAGGCGCGAGAGCTTCAGCTCCAGCCCGATGATGAAGAGCAGGAACACCACGCCGAGCTCGCCGATATGGAGGATCTCGGCCTGCCCGTGCTGCACCAGGCGCAGGATCGGGCCCATCACGATGCCGGCGAACAGGTAGCCGAGAATGGTGCCCAGGCCGATGCGCTTGAACAGGGTGCCGGCCACGATGCCGCCGCCGAGGATCAGCAGGATCTCGAGAAACAGCGGCGCGGTCTCTGCCATGGCCTTCTCCGGGGGCACGCCGGCGCACGCAAGTCCTCGGGCGGGGCGGCTTGACGTCGGCTTGAAGGCAGCCAATGGCATAATAGATGGTGCGGATGCAAAAGGTTCGGCGGTTTCCCCATGAATGACGACATCGGACGGCTGGAGGAGACCGGGCAGCGGCTGATCGAGGCGGCGCGGCGCGCCGGCGCGCATGCCGCGGACGCCGCCGTGGTCCGCTCCCGCTCGCAGAGCGCGCAGGTGCGCCTGGGCAAGGTGGAGGGGCTGGAATCGTCGGAAAGCGACGACCTCTCCCTGCGCGTCTTCGTGGGCCGGCGCGTCGCCACCGTCTCGGCCGATCCGCGCGCCGACATGGACCGCCTGGCGGAGCGCGCGGTCGCCATGGCGCGCGTTTCGCCCGAGGATCCGTATGCCGGCCTCGCCGACCCCGCGCTCCTGGCCGCGGACCGGCCCGACCTCGACCTGTTCGACCCGACCGAGATCTCCGGCGAAGGCCTGGTCGAGACGGCGCGCGCGCTGGAGGAGGCCGCGCTCGGCGTGCCGGGCGTCACCCGTTCGGGCAGCGCCTCGGCCGGCTTCGGCGCCACCGGGCTCGTGCTCGTCACCTCCACCGGTTTTTCCGGCTGGCGCCGGCGCTCCGGCTTCTCGCGCTCGGTGAGCGCGGTGGCGGGCGAGGGCACCGGAATGGAGCGCGACTACGACTTCGATTCGCGCATCCACGCCGCCGACCTCGAGGGCGCCGCCGCGATCGGCCGCCGGGCGGGCGAGCGGGCGGCGCGGCGCCTCGACCCCGGCAAGCTTGCCACCGGCCGCTACGCGATCGTGCTCGATCCGCGCGTCTCGCGCGGGCTGATCGGCAGCCTCCTGGGCGCCGTCAACGGCGCGGCCATCGCGCGCGGCACGAGCTTCCTGAAGGACCGGATGGGCCGGCGCGTGCTGCCCGCCGGGCTCGACCTCGTGGACGAGCCGCGCCTCCCGCGCCGGGCCGGCTCGCGCCCCTTCGACGGCGAGGGCGTGGCGGGCGAACGGCTGGCGCTGGTGGAGGACGGCGTCTTGCGGCACTGGCTGCTCGACAGCGCCACCGCGCGCGAGCTCGGCCTCGCCACCAACGGGCGCGCCTCGCGCTCGTCCGCCGGCGTCTCGCCCTCGGCCACCAACGTCTCGCTGACGCCGGGCGCGCTGTCGCCCGAGGCGCTGCTGCGCGACACGCACGAGGGCATCTACGTCACCGAGATGATCGGATCGGGCGCCAACCTCGTCACCGGCGACTATTCGCGCGGGGCGTCCGGCTTCCGGATCCGGGACGGCGCGCTCGCCGAGCCGGTGTCGGAGTTCACGGTGGCGGGCAACCTCGCCGACATGCTGCTCGCGATCGAGCCCGCCGACGACATGGACGAGCGCTTCTCCGTGGTCGTGCCGACGCTCCGGATCGGCGAGATGACGGTGGCGGGCCGCTGAGCGTGGCGCACGACCGGGACGATCTCGCCCTCCTCGCGGAGGTCGCGGCGGAGGCGGGGCGCATCGCGCTGCGCTTCTGGCGCAAGGACCCGCGCGTCTGGTGGAAGGGGCAGTCGCCCGTCTCGGAAGCCGATCTCGCGGTGGACCAGTATCTCGCCTCGGCGCTGCTCGGCGCCCGGCCCGGCTACGGCTGGGTCTCGGAGGAGACCGCCGCGCGCCCGGCCGCCGGCGAGGAGGCGCGCTTCTTCGTGGTGGACCCGATCGACGGCACGCGCGCCTTCCTGCGCGGCGAGCCCGACTGGTGCGTCTCGGTCGCCGTGGTGGCCGGGGGGCGCCCGGTGGCCGGCGTCCTCGACGCTCCCGCGCGGGACGAGGTGTTCCTGGCCGGCGCCGATACGCCGGCGACGCTGAACGGCGCGCCGATCGCAGCGCGCACCGGGCACGGGCCCGAGGAGACGCTGCGCCTCGCCATGCCCGAGCCGATGCGCCGCCGGCTGTCCGAGCGGGCGGACGCGCGCATCGCCTTCTCGCCCAACGTCCCCTCGCTGGCGCTGCGCCTCGCCATGGTCGCCTCGGGCGCGCTGGACGGGACGCTGGTGGGCGCGCGGGCCAACGACTGGGACATCGCGGCGGCCGACCTCATCCTGGAGCGGGCCGGCGGGCGTCTTGCCGGGCTCGAGACCGGCCACCACCTTTACAATCCCGTCCCCGCGAGGCATGGCGTTCTGGTCGCCGGCGCGCCGGACATCGTGGAGCGCCTGCGCTCCTTCGCCGCCCAGGCGGCCTGACAGCTCCACCCGGCGGGACGCATGCCCGCCGCAACGATCGGATCCCGCCCATGGTCAGCGAAGCCGAGCCCCGCCAGCGCCTCCATCTCGTGTTCGGCGGCGAGCTTTCCACCCTCGAGGGCGTCGACTTCCGCGACCTCTCGGCGCTCGACGTGGTGGGCATCTTCCCGGACTACGCCTCGGCGCTCGCCGCCTGGCGCGGCAAGGCCCAGGCCACGGTGGACAACGCCTCCATGCGCTACTTCATCGTCCACCTGCATCGCCTGCTCGATCCCGAGTCGGCCTGACGGGCCGAGGGCTGCGGCGGGCGTGGACGAGATCGCGGGTTCAACAGGGGGAGGCGGCAAGGCGACCCGCAAGCGGCTGCGCGTGCGCCTCCAGCGGCGCTCCAAGGCCTGGCTGCGCTCGCCGGCCGTGATCGGCGTCGGCGCCGCGCTGGTGCACGGCGCGCTGCGCTTCATCTGCCGCACCCAGCGCACCGCCGCCGGCTCCAGCGACCACCGCGCCATCCTGACGCGGCATCACCCGGCGATCGTCGGCCTGTGGCACGGGCAGCATCTGCTCGCCCCCTTCTTCCGCCCGGTCGAACTGCCCTATGTCGCGCTCCTGTCGCGCAGCGCCGACGCCGAGATGAACGCCGCGGTCGTGGAGCGTTTCGGCATCGGAACGGTGCGGGGCTCGGGCGGGCGCGTGCGCGAGGCGGCGGCCCGGAAGGGCGGCGCGCGGGCGCTGATCGCGCTGCGCCGCAGCCTCGCCGAGGGGATCGGCGTGTGCATGATCGCCGACGTGCCGAAGGGCACCCCGCGCGAGGCCGGGCTCGGCATCGTCACGCTCGCCCGCCTGTCCGGCCGGCCGATCGTTCCGAGCGCGGCCGTCACCAGCCGGCGCCACGTGGTGCGCCGGAGCTGGGACAGGACCACCCTGCCGCTCCCGTTCGGACGGATCGCCGTGGTGATGGGCGAGCCGATCCACGTGCCGGCCGATGCCGGGCCGGAGGAGATGGAACGCCTGCGCGCCGAACTCACCCGCGCGATCGAGGCGGCGAACGCCGAGGCGCTGCGGCTCGCCGACGGAGGCCGTCCATGAGCGACTTCTGGGCCCGCCGGGCGCTCGGCGCCTATCGCATCGCCGGCTCGCTCGCCTATCCGGTGATCGGACCCTACGTCGCCTGGCGCGCCTCCAAGGGCAAGGAGGAGCGCTCGCGCCGTCGCGAGCGCTACGGCTTCGCCTCCGAGCCGCGCCCGGACGACCGGCCGCTGGTCTGGATCCATGCGGCGAGCGTCGGCGAGAGCCTCGCCGTGATGCCGCTCGCCCATACGCTGGCGGCGGAGGGCATCGGCATCCTCGTCACCACGGGCACCGTGACCTCGGCCGCGATGATCGCCGAGCGGCTGGTTCCCGGCATGATCCACCAATACGTGCCGCTCGACCTGCGCCCCTGCGTGGCGCGCTTCCTGGACCATTGGCAGCCCGACCTCGCGCTGGTGGCCGAGAGCGAGATCTGGCCGGTGACGCTGGGCGAGCTCGCCCGCCGCCGCGTTCCCCAGGTGCTCGTCAACGCCCGCCTGTCGGACCGCTCGTTCCGGCGCTGGCGCGCCGCGCCCCGGCTCGCCGAATCCATCATGGAGTGCTTCGCCCATGTCGCGGCCCAGTCGGAGGTGGACGCGGAGCGGTACCATCTGCTGGGCGCGCGCTCGGTCAGCACCGTGGGCAATCTCAAGGCCGACATCGCCGCCCCGCCGGTGAACCGCGAGGACCTCGACGAGGCCCGGCGCATGATCGGCCTGCGTCCGGTCTGGGCCGCCGTGTCGACCCACGAGGGCGAGGAGGCGATGGCGGCCGACATCCACCTCTCCCTGCGCGAGGACCGGCCGCGCCTTCTCACCGTGGTGGTGCCGCGCCACGTGGAGCGCGCCGAGGCGCTGCACCGGATGCTGGCGGCCAAGGGGCTCAACGTCGCGCGCTGGAGCCGGGGCGAGCTGCCCGACCCGACCGCCGACGTGCTGCTCGGCGACACGATCGGCGACATGGGCTTCTACCTGCGCCTCACCGACATCGCCTTCATCGGCAAGTCGATCCATGCCGAGGGCGGGCAGAACCCGCTGGAGGCGGCCCGGCTCAACACCGCGATCCTGTCGGGCCGGCTGGTGCAGAACTTCCGCGACATCTACGGCCGCCTGATCGAGCGGGGCGGCGCGCGCATCGTGCCGGACGCGGCGGCGCTGGAGGCGGCGGTGGCCGAGCTCTTCGCCCATCCCGAAACGCGCCGCGCCATGGCCGGGGCCGCGCGCGAGAGCGTCGAGGAGATGGGCGGGGCGCTTCGCCGGACGCTGAACGCGCTGGACCCCTATCTCCTGCCCCTGCGGCTGGCGGTCTCGATGGACCGGCGGGGCGAGGGGCGGTGATCGGCGCGCGCGCCCCGGCCTTCTGGTTCGCCCCCGCCGGCTGGCAGGCGTCGCTCCTCTCGCCCGCCGCGCTGGTCTACGGCCGCGTCGCCGCCCGGCGCATGGAACGCGCGCCGCGACGCCCGGCCACGGCGCCGCTGATCTGCGTCGGCAACTTCACCCTGGGCGGCGGCGGCAAGACGCCCGCCGCGCTGGCGCTGGCCGAGGCGGCGCGCGCGCGCGGTCTGCGGCCCGGTTTCCTGACACGCGGCCACGGCGGCGCAGCCCGGCTGCCGCTCCTGGTCGACCCGGACCGCCACGGCGCGGGACTGGTGGGCGACGAGGCGCTGCTTCTGGCCGAGGCGGCGCCCACCGCCGTCTCGCCCGACCGGGCGGCCGGCGCGATCCTCTTGCGCCATGCCGGCTGCGACCTGTTCCTGATGGACGACGGCTTCCAGAGCGCGCAGCTCCGCGCCGACGTGGCGCTCCTGGTGGTGGACGGGGCGCGCGGGCTCGGAAACGGCCGGGTGTTTCCCGCCGGCCCCTTGCGCGCGCCGCTCGAAGCGCAATGGCCGCTGGCCGACGCGATCCTGGTGGTGGGCGAGGGGGAGGCCGGCGACGCGGTGGCGCGCCGCGCGGCCGCGGAGGGCCGCCCGGTGCACCGCGCCCGTCTCGCGGTGCTGGACGCGGCATCCTTGCGCGGCGCCCGCTGCCTCGCCTTCGCCGGCATCGCCGATCCCGGCAAGTTCCATCGCTCGCTCGCGGAGGCCGGCGCCGTGGTGGAGGCGCGGCGCGACTTCCCCGACCATCACCCGTTCGGCGAGGCCGACGCCGGGGCGCTTCTGGCGGAGGCGGAGGCGAAGGGCCTCGTGCCCGTGACCACCGCCAAAGACCATGTGCGGCTCGCGGGCGGCGGCCCGCGCGCCCGCGCGCTGGCCGAGGCGTCGCGCGTCCTGCGCGTGGCCTTGCGCTTCGGCGACGCCGGCGCGCCGGACGCGCTGATCGCGGCGGCGCTGCGCTCGTTCGGGGCGCGCTAGAGAGGGGACGACTCAGCCGCGCCCGCCGACCTCCAGCTCGCGCGCCAGCGCGGCGGCGGCGTCGGCATAGGGCTCCTGCCGCTCCACGCTCCAGTATTTCAGGAGATCCAGCGGGATCGCCTCGCCGCTCACCGCGCAGCGCACGAAGGCGCCAGGGCGCAGCACCTCGAAGTCGCCGTCGCCGTAGCGCAGCCTGGCCTCGCCGCCGCCGTCCATCCGGTTCATCATCGTAGGTCGTCTTTCCAACAGGTCTGCCCGTTGTTCGGCGCAAAGGGCCCGTCTTGTCAACGGCGCCCGAACAGGCGCTCGATGTCGGCGAGCTTCAGCTCGATGAAGGTCGGGCGGCCGTGGTTGCAGGTGGCGGACGCCGGCACCTGCTCCATGCGGCGCAGCAGCGCGTTCATCTCGGGCGCCTGGAGGCGGCGTCCGGCGCGCACCGAGCCATGGCAGGCCATGGTGGCCGCGACGTGGTCGACGCGCAGCCCGAGGCCCGCCGCGCCGCCGGCCTCGGTCAGTTCGTCGGCGATCTCGCGCACCAAGGCGGGCGCGTCCACCTCGCCGAGGAGGGCGGGTGTCTCGCGCACCATCACCGCGCCGGGCCCGAAGCGCTCCAGGTGGAGCCCGAAGCGCCGCAGCACCGCCTCCTCCGCCACCAGCCGCTCCACCTCGGCCTCCGTGAGGTCCACGACCTCGGGGATCAGCAGCATCTGCGAGGGGAGGGGGCGGGCGTGCATCGCCTCCTTGAGCGCCTCGTAGACGAGCCGCTCGTGCGCGGCGTGCTGGTCGATCAGCACCAGGCTGTCGTCGGTCTCGGCGACGATGAAGGCCCGGCCGATCTGGGCGCGCGCGGCGCCCAGCGGAAACTCGCCCCGCGCGGGCGCTGCGGGCGCCTCCTCGAGCCCGTCGGCGCGGGCCGACGGCTGGAAGCCGCCGAAGCGTGCGGGCGGCGCGTCCAGGGGGCGCGACGGGGAACGGGCCGGATCGTAGGGCGCGACGGGGCGCTCGCCGAAGGCGAACGAGGAGCGCATGGCCGGGGCCGGGGCCAGGGCCGGGGCGCCCTCATGCCGGACCGGTGCCGGCTCGGCCACCACGCCCGTCCGGAAGCGCGCCATCAGCCCCTCCGCCCCTTCCGTCGAGCCGCGCAGGGACAGGCGCGCCAGCTCCGCGCGGATCGCGCCCACCACGAGCCCGCGCACGAGGCCGGGGTCGCGGAAGCGCACGTCGGCCTTGGCCGGGTGGACGTTGACGTCGACGTCGCGCGGGTCGACCTGGAGGAACAGGACGCAGACCGGATGGCGGTCGCGCGGCATGACGTCGGCATAGGCGCCGCGGATCGCCGACAGGATCAGCCGGTCGCGCACCGGGCGGCCGTTGACGTAGACATACTGGTGCTGCGCCGTGCCGCGATGGAAGCTCGGCAGGCCGGCGTGGCCGGCGAGGAACACGCCCTCGCGCCCCGCGTCCAGCGCGAAGGCGTTGTCGGCGAAGCTGTCGCCGACGATGGCGGAGACGCGCTCCAGCGCCTGTGCCTCCTCCACGGCGGGCAGCACGAGCGGGCTCCGGTCCTCGCCGGTCAGCTCGAAGCGCACGCCCGGAAAGGCGATCGCGATGCGGCGCACCACCTCGGTGATCGCCGCCGATTCCGCCCGGTCGCTCTTCAGGAACTTCAGCCGGGCGGGCACGGCGTGGAACAGGTCGCGCACCTCGATCGCGGTGCCGCCCGAGAGCGCCGCCGGACGCGGGCCGTCCTGCCGCCCGCCATGGACCAGGATCTCGTGCGCCCCGTCGGCCCCGCGCGCCCGCGAGCGCAGCGACAGCCGCGCCACCGAGCCGATCGAGGGAAGCGCCTCGCCCCGGAAGCCGAGCGTCTCGATGCCCTGCAGTCCGCCCTCCATCTTGGAGGTGCAGTGGCGGCGCACCGCCAGCGGCAGCTCGGCCAAGGGAATGCCGCACCCGTCGTCGGTGATGCGGATCAGGCTCTTGCCGCCACCCGCCGTGACGATCTCGATGCGCCGGGCGCCGGCGTCCAGCGCGTTCTCCACCAGTTCCTTCACGACGCTGGCCGGCCGCTCCACCACCTCGCCGGCGGCGATCTGGTCGATCAGGGTCTCGGTGAGCTGGCGGATCGGCATGGGCGGCTTTCGGCGGCTGGGGCTCGCCGTCACATAGGCCCGTCCGGGCGCCGGAGCAAACGGGCGCGGATCGCGGACCGGGGCGCTCTCACGCCGCCGCCTCGAGGATCACCGCGACGGAGCGGGGCGCCAGCGTGAAGGGCTCGCCGGGCCGGAGCGGCCGCTCGCCCGCCTCCGGCCGGTCGGTCTGGAGCACGAGCCGGTGCGTGCGGCCGGGCGCCGGCGCGGGCAGGCGGAGCGCCAGCGGCTCGCGGCCGGCATGGAGATAGACGAGCGCCGCCGAGCCCCGCGCCGCCAGCCGCGCGCCGAGCCAGCGCCGCGCATCGTCCCGCCACTCGCCGGGTGCCATCGCCTCGCCGCCGGCGCCCAGCCAGACGACGTCGGGCGCCCCGTCCACCAACGCGCCGGTCAGGAAGGCGGGGGCGCGGAGGGCGGGCACCGCCGCGCGCAGCCGGGCGAGCCGGGCGGTGAACGCGGCGAGCGCCCCGTCGGCGCCCGCCCAGTCGAGCCAGACGGTCTCGTTGTCCTGCGCATAGGCGTTGTTGTTGCCGCCCTGGCTGCGGCCCAGCTCGTCGCCGGCGACGATCATCGGGTTGCCCCGCGCGACGAACAGCGTGGCGAGGAGCGCGCGCATGTCGCGCTGCCGCGCGGCCAGGATGGCGGGATCGGGCGTCGCGCCCTCCGTCCCGTTGTTCCAGGAATGGTTCTCGCCGTGGCCGTCGCGGTTGTTCTCGCCGTTGGCCTCGTTGTGCTTGGCCTCGTAGGCGACGAGGTCGTGGAGCGTGAACCCGTCGTGGGCGGTGACGAAGTTGACGCCTGACGCGGCGTCGCGGCCCGGCCCGGCGAAGAGGTCGGGCGAGCCCGCCAGGCGCGTGGCGAGCGCCGACAGGAGGCCGCCCTCGCCGCGCCAGAAGCGGCGCACGTCGTCGCGGAACCGGTCCTGCCATTCCAGGAAGGGTGCGGGGAAGGCGCCGACCTGGTATCCGCCGGGGCCGACGTCCCAGGGCTCCATCACATGGAGACGGTCCCGCAGGACCGGGTCGGCCGCCAGGCGCCGGAGGAACGGCGCGTCCGGCCGGAAGCCTTGCGGCGTGCGGCCGAGCACCGTGCCGAGGTCGTAGCGGAAGCCGTCGACCCCGCCGTATTCCACCCAGGCCCGGAGCGCGTCGATCCCGAGCCGCATCACCGGCTCGCGCCAGAAGGCGAAGGTGTTGCCCGTGCCGGTGTCGTTGGCGAGCCGGTCGGGCTCGGCCGCGTCGGCGGCGTAGTAGGTGGCGTTGTCGAGCCCGCGATAGCAGAGCGTCGGCCCGCCGTGGTCGCTCTCGCCCGAATGGTTCAGCACCATGTCGAGCAGCACGCGGATGCCGCGCGCGTGCAGCGCGTCGCTCACCCGGCGCACCTCCGGCCAGCCGCCGGGCACGAGGCGCGGGTCGGGCGCCATCTGGCACACCGGGTTGTAGCCCCAGGCGTTGCCGAGGCCGAGATGGACGAGGTGCCGCTCGTCGATCGCCGCGGTGAGCGGCATCAGCTCCACCGTCTCGACGCCGAGGCGCTGGAGATGGTCGAGGACCGCGGGCTCGGCGAGCGCGCCCAGCGTGCCGCGCAGCGCGGCGGGCACGCCGGGATGGGCCTGCGTGTAGGCGCGCACCAGAAGCTCGTAGGTGAAGCCGGGCGCCCGGCGTGGCAGCACCGGCGCGCCGCCCGCCGGACGGCAGACCACCGCGCGCGGCATCAGCGGGGCTGTGTCGAGCCGGCGCCCGGGCGGGCTTCCCAGCGCCGCGTGGTAGACGAAGGGCCGGTCGAGGCGCAGCGCATAGGGGTCGACCAGGAGCTTCGACGGGTCGAAGCGGTGGCCCCGGGCGAGATCGAAGGGCCCATGGGCGCGAAGCCCGTAGAGCGCCCCCTCCGCCAGCCCCGGCACGAAGCCGAAATGCACGTCGCCCGCCCGGCCGGGCAGGGCGAGGCGCTCGCGCTCCCGGATGCCGGCCGGATCGAACAGGCAGAGCTCGATGCGGCTCGCATGGGCCGAGAACACCGCGAAATGCGTGCCGTCCGCGCCGGGGCTCGCCCCCAGCCGCTCGGGCGCCCCGTGCTCCGCCGTGATCGTCGTCATGCTGCCCGTCCCTACAAGGCGCCCTGCCAGTCGCGCACGGCGTCCAGCGGATAGAGAAGCATCAGGACGTTCAAGGTGAGGTTATCGCGGATCAGCCAGCCGGTCAGGAGCTCGAAGCCGAGGGCGATCGCGACCGTCGCCCAGACCGGCAGGCGTGCGGCGAGCAGGAAACCCGCCGCCATGAAGCCGATGTCGGCCACCGAATTCACCACGCTGTCGCCGAAATAGTCGAGCGCGATCGTCGCCTCGCGGTAGCGGTCGATCACCGCGTCGGTGTTCTCCGCGATCTCCCAGGCGGCCTCCATCAGCGTCGCCAGCACCAGCCGATGCCCGAGCGACCAGCGCCGGGCGAGGAGGTGCAGGAGGCCGTAGAACAGGAAGCCGTGGATGAGGTGGGACGGGGAGTACCAGTCCGACAGGTGCTGCGAGTTCTGCGAACTCGCCACCTCGCCGTGCCAGAGCTTCACGTATCCGCATTCGCAGATCGGCACGCGGCCCATGGCGAGGAGGATCGCCGCCGTCGCCGCGACGATCGCGGCGACGAGGATGGCGGCGCGCGGCGAGACGTGCCGTGCGCCGGGTGCGGATGCGGCGCTCAGGTGCGAACGTCCGGCTCGGCACGGCCCGTGCGGGCCCGGATCTCGCCGATCGCATCGGCCGTGTCGACCAGCTCCTTCAGCGCCTCCTCGACCGGCAGGGCGTGGCGCGCCGGATCGGGCTCGAAACGCTCGAGGTAGACGCGCAGCGTCGCGCCCACCGTGCCGGTGCCCGACAGGCGGAACACGATGCGCGAGCCGCCGGAGAAGACGATGCGCACGCCCTGGCCGGTCGACACCGAGCCGTCGACCGGATCCTTGTAGGAGAAGTCGTCGGCCTCCGAGACCACGAGCGTGCCGAACCGCTGGCCCGCCATGGAGGCGAGGCGCCCGCGCAAGCTGTTCATCAGCTCCTCGGCGGCGGGCTTGTCGACCTCCTCGTAGTCGTGGCGCTGGTAGTAGTTGCGGCCGAACTCGGCCCAGTGTGCCGCCACGATGTCGGCCACCGACTGGCCCCGCACGGCGAGGATGTTGAGCCAAAGGAGCACGGCCCAGAGCCCGTCCTTCTCGCGCACGTGGTCCGACCCCGTGCCCGCGCTCTCCTCGCCGCAGATCGTCACCTTGCCGGCGTCGAGCAGGTTGCCGAAGAACTTCCAGCCGGTGGGCGTCTCGTAGATGCCGACGCCCCGCGCCTTCGCCACGCGGTCCGCGGCGCCGCTGGTCGGCATCGAACGGGCGATGCCCGCGATGCCCTTGGCGTAGCCGGGCGCCAGATGCGCGTTGGCGGCGAGGACCGCGAGCGAATCCGACGGGGTGACGACGATGCCGCGCCCGAGGATCATGTTGCGGTCGCCGTCGCCGTCGGAGGCGGCGCCGAAGTCGGGTGCGGTCGGCCCCATCATCAGGTCCACCAGCGGCGCGGCCCAGACCACGTTGGGGTCGGGGTGGCCGCCGCCGAAGTCCTCGGAGGGCACCCCGTTCAGCACCGTGCCCTGCGGCGCGCCCAGCCGCCGCTCCAGGATCTCGCGGGCGTAGGGCCCGGTGACCGCGTGCATGGCGTCGAAGCGCAGCGTCAGGCCGCCGGCGATCGCCTCGCGGATCCGCGCGAAGTCGAACAGGGTCTCCATCAGCGCGGCGTAGTCGACGACGGGGTCGACGATCTCGACATCCATGTCGCCGAGGCGGCTGGTGCCGACCACCGAGAGGTCCGGCGCCTCGCCGTTCCAGATGCGGTAGTCCGCGATCTCGCGGGTGCGGCGGTAGATCGCGTCGGTCACGCCCTCGGGCGCCGGGCCGCCGTTGGCGATGTTGTACTTGATGCCGAAGTCGCCGTCCGGCCCGCCGGGATTGTGGGAGGCGGACAGGACGATGCCGCCGGCCGCCTTGCGCTGGCGGATGAGGTTGGAGGCGGCGGGCGTCGACAGGAGGCCGTTCTGCCCGACGATCACCTTGGCGACGCCGTTGGCGGCCGCCATGCGGATCGCCTTGCGGATCACGGTGGCGTTGAGAAAGCGCCCGTCGCCGCCGATCACGATGGCCGAGCCGGCGGGGCGCTCGGTGGCGTCGAAGATCGCCTGGAGGAAGTTCTCGGCGTAGTTCTCCTGCGCGAAATGCGGGACCTTCTTGCGCAGGCCGGACGTGCCGGGCTTCTGGTCGTCGAAGGGCTTGGTCGCGACGGTGCGGATCATCAGGGTCGTTCCTCGACGAGGCTCTGGTAGAGGTCTGCGTAGCGGCGGGCGCTGGCGGTCCAGGACACGTCGCTCGCCATGGCGGTGCGCTGCATGTCGCGCCACAGCGGCGCGTCGGCATAGAGCGTGAGAAGGCGCTGCACGCCCTCCATCAGCGCCTCGCGCGTGACGGGGGCGAAGATGATGCCGGTCGCCACGCCCGCGGTCTGCGCGGCGAAGTTGGCGTCGATCACCGTGTCGGCAAGGCCGCCGACGCGCGACACGACCGGCATGCAGCCGTAGCGCAGCGCATAGAGCTGGGTCAGGCCGCAGGGCTCGAAGCGCGACGGGACCAGCAGCGCGTCGGCGCCCGCCTGCACCTTGTGCGACAGGACCTCGTCGTAGCCGATGCGAACGCCCATGCGCCCGGAGTGCCGGGCGGCCGCCGACAGGAAGGCGCCCTCCAGCAGCCGGTCGCCCGAGCCCACCACGGCCAACCGGCAGCCGCTGGCGACGATCTCGTCGCAGCTCTCGGCCAGGATATCGAGCCCCTTCTGCCAGGTCAGGCGGCTGACCACGGCGAGAAGCGGCGTGTCGTCCTCCTCCAGCGCGAACTCGGCCTCTAGCGCCCGCTTGTTGAGGACGCGGCGGAACAGCGTGTCTCTGTCGAAGGTCGCGGCCACGTGCGGGTCGCGGTCCGGGTCCCAGGTCGCCACGTCGATGCCGTTGACGATGCCCGACAGCCGGTCCTCGCGCCCGCGCAGGAGGCCGTCGAGGCCCATGCCGCCCTCGGCGGTGAGGATCTCGCGCGCGTAGTTGGGGCTCACCGTGGTGATCCGGTCGCTGGCGCGAAGCCCGCCCTTCAGGAAGCCGACCGAGCCGTAGTATTCGACGCCGTCGACGCCCCAGGCCTCCGGCGGCAGGCCGAGCCCGGCGAAGATCGTCTGCGGAAAGGCGCCCTGGAAGGCGAGGTTGTGGATGGTGATGGCCGTGCGGGGACGGTCGGCGCCCAGATGCTCCAGATACACCGGGGCGAGCGCCGCCTGCCAGTCGTGGGCATGCACGATGTCGGGCCGGTAGCCCGGCACGAGGCCGGTGCCCACCAGGGCGCCGACGCGCCCGAGCGCGGCGAAGCGCGCCCAGTTGTCCGGGTGGTCGTAGCCGTTCGCGCCCACATAGGGGCCGCCCGGCCGGTCGAAGAGGTGGGGCGCGTCGAGGAGCAGCAGCGCGAGGCCCGCGACCTCCGCCCGCAGGACGCGCGCCGGGCCGCCGAAGAGATCGTCGATCGCGGCGACGGCGGACGCGCCCTCGAGCCCGGACAGCACCGACGGGTAGGCCGGCAGGAGGGTCGTCACCTCGACGCCGACCTGGCCGAGCGCCAGCGGCAGCGCGCCGGCCACGTCCGCAAGCCCACCCGTCTTGATCAGCGGAAAGACCTCCGACGCGACGGAGAGAACGCTGGTCATCCCTGGCCGAGCCGGTCGATCATGGACTGGGTGACGAGGCACACGCCTCCGGCCGAGCGGCGGAAGCGCCGGGCGTCGAGCTCGGGGTCCTCGCCGATCACCAGCCCGTCGGGGATGTGGACGCCCCGGTCGAGGATCGCCCGGGTGACGCGCGAGCCCCGGCCGATGTGGCAATGGGGCAGGACCACGGCTTCGTTGAGCACGGAATAGGAGTTCTGGCGCACCCCGGTGAACAGCAGCGAGCGGTGCAGCGAGCCGCCGGAGATGATGCAGTCGCCCGACACCAGCGAGGAGATCGCCATGCCGCGGCGCCCGTCCTCGTCATGGACGAACTTGGCCGGCGGCGTCACGTCGGCATAGGTCCAGATCGGCCAGTCGCGGTCGTAGATGTCGAGCTGGGGCACCACGTCGGTGAGGTCGATATTGGCCTGCCAGTAGGCGTCCACCGTGCCGACGTCGCGCCAGTACGAGCCGTACTCGGCCTCCGAGCGCACCACGGAGGACGAGAACGTGTGGGCGTAGGCCGTGCCGTGCTTGACCACGTAGGGCACGATGTCGTGGCCGAAGTCGCGGCTGGAGCCGGGGTCGGCCGCGTCGCGGCGGAGCTGGGCGGCCAGGAACCTCGTGTTGAAGACGTAGATGCCCATGGAGGCCAGCGCCGTGTCCGGGCGGCCGGGAATCGCCGGCGGATCGGCCGGCTTCTCCACGAAGGCGGTGATCTGGTTCTTGTCGTCCACGTGCATCACGCCGAAGGCCACGGCCTCCATGCGCGGCACCTCCAGGCAGCCGATGGTCACGTCCGCGCCCGTGTCCACATGCTGCTGGAGCATGATCTCGTAGTCCATCTTGTAGACGTGGTCGCCTGCCAGAATGACGATGTATTCGGGCGCGTAGGCCTCGATGATGTCGATGTTCTGGTACACGGCGTCGGCCGTGCCGGCATACCACTGGTCCTCCGACACGCGCTGCGAGGCAGGCAGGACGTCGAAGCTCTCGTTGCGTCCCGGCCGCAGGAAGTTCCAGCCCCGGTTGAGGTGGCGGATCAGCGAGTGGGCCTTGTACTGCGTGGCGACGCCGATGCGGCGGATGCCCGAGTTGATCGCGTTGGACAGGGCGAAGTCGATGATGCGCGACTTGCCGCCGAAATAGACCGCGGGCTTGGCGCGGTCGTCAGTGAGCTCCATCAGGCGGGAGCCGCGCCCCCCGGCCAGCACATAGGCCATCGTGTCACGCGCGATCGGCCCCGCGCGCCGGTGATCTGCCATATCGTCTCCTCCTGCGCCGTTCCCGCGAGCACCCGCCGGGGGCCTGCCGGTCGCCACTGTTCTGTGTTTCCACAGCGGAAAGATAGGGCCGATGACCCGGCGGCAACCGGCCCGGGGGCCGGTTTGCACAGAGTTTTTGAGCGATCGGGGGCCGGCTCAGGCGCCGGGGCCGGCCTTCCAGATGTCGCGCGCGTATTCGCGGATCGAGCGGTCGGACGAGAACCACGACATGCGCGCGGTGTTGCGCGCGGCGATCGCGTTCCAGGCCGCCCGGTCCTTCCAGAGGACGTCGAGCCGGCGTTGCGTGTCCCAGTAGGCCCGGAAGTCGGCGGCGATCATCCACCAGTCGCGGTCGCGGATGGAGTTCATCAGGTTGGCGTAGCGGCCGGGGTCGCCCTGGCTGAACACGCCGGACGAGATCGAATCGATCGCCGAGCGCAGCAGCGGCTGGCCGTTGATCACCGCCTGACCACCGTGGCCCTCGGCGCGCATCTTCGCCACCTCGTCGGCCTTGAGGCCGAAGATGAAGATGTTGTCCTCGCCGATATGCTCCAGCATCTCGACATTGGCGCCGTCCAGCGTGCCGATGGTGAGCGCGCCGTTGAGGGCGAACTTCATGTTGCCGGTGCCCGACGCCTCGAGGCCGGCCGTCGAGATCTGCTCCGAGAGGTCGGCCGCCGGCATGATGATCTCGGCGAGCGAGACGTTGTAGTTCGGGAGGAACACGACCTTCAGGAGGCCGCGCACCGTCGGGTCGGAGTTGACGACGCGCGCCACGTCGCCCGCCAGGTGGATGATCTCCTTGGCCTGCACGTAGGAGGGCGCCGCCTTGCCGGCGAAGATCTTGACGCGCGGCGTCCAGTCGAGATGGGGCAGGGAGCGGATCTGCTCGTAGAGCGCCACCGTCTCCAGGATGTTGAGGAGCTGGCGCTTGTACTCGTGGATGCGCTTGACCTGGATGTCGAAGATGGCGGCCGGGTCGAGGCCGATGGCCAGCCGCTCCTGCACCAGGGTCGCGAGCCGCTGCTTGGCCTCGCGCTTCACCGCCGCGAAGCGTTCCTGGAAGGCGGCGTCGTCGGCGTGGCGGTCGAGCTTGGCGATTTCGTCGATGTCGTCGCGGAAGCCGGGCCCGATCGTCTCATCGATCAGCTTCGACAGGCCGGGATTGGCCTGATGGAGCCAGCGGCGCGGGGTCACGCCGTTGGTCTTGTTCTCGATGCGCGAGGGATAGAGCTTGTGCAGGTCGTGGAACACGGTCTGCTTCATCAGCTCCGTGTGCAGCGCCGAGACGCCGTTCACCGCGTGGCTGCCCACGAACGCCAGCTGGCCCATGCGCACGCGCCGCCCGTTGCCCTCGTCGATCAGCGAGATCGCCGAGATGGTCCGGTCGTCGAAGCCCTGGCCCTGCGTCGCCTCGCGCAGGACGCCGGCGTTGATCTGGTAGATGATCTGCATCTGGCGCGGCAGCAGCCGCTCGAAGAGATGGATCGGCCAGGTCTCCAGCGCCTCCGGAAGAAGCGTGTGGTTGGTGTAGGAGAAGGTCGCCCGGGTGATCGTCCAGGCCTCGTCCCATTCCATGCCGTGCACGTCCACCAGGAGGCGCATCAGCTCGGCGACCGACACGGCCGGATGGGTGTCGTTGAGCTGGATCGCGACCTTGTCGGCGAGGTTGGTCAGGTCGTCGTACTGGGCGAGGTGGTGGCGGATGATGTCCTGCAGCGAGGCCGAGGAGAAGAAGAACTCCTGGCGCAGGCGCAGCTCCTGGCCGGCCTGGTGCGAATCGGCCGGGTAGAGGACGCGGGTGATCGCCTCGGCCTTGTTGGATTCGAGCAGCGCGCCGATGTGGTCGCCGGCGTTGAAGGCGTCGAGCAGGATCGGGTCGAGCGACTGCGCGCTCCACAGGCGCAGCGTGTTGACGTGGGCGCCGCGCCAGCCGACGGCCGGCGTGTCGTAGGCGACGGCCAGCACGCGCTCGGCCGGGCGCCAGACGAAGCGCGTGCGCCCGCCCTCCTCGATCGAGGTCACCTTGCCCCCGAAGCCGATCTCGTAGGAGCTCTCGCGGCGCTCGAACTCCCATGGATTGCCGTGCTTCAGCCAGGTCTCGGGCAGCTCGACCTGCGCGCCGTCGACGATCTCCTGGCGAAAGAATCCGTGGACGTAGCGGATGCCGTAGCCGTAGCCGGGCACGCCGACCGAGGCCATGGATTCCATGAAGCAGGCCGCGAGGCGCCCCAGGCCGCCGTTGCCGAGCGCGGCGTCGGGCTCCAGGAGCTCGACCAGGTCCAGTTCGACGTCGTAGCGCGCCAGCGCCTCGCGAATCGGATCGGTCAGGCCGAGATTGGAGATCGCGTCGCGCAGGAGGCGTCCGATCAGGAACTCCATCGACAGGTAGCAGACGCGCTTGGCCTGGCTCCGGCGCGTCTCGATCGTGGAGTTGAACCAGTTGTCGATCACCCGGTCGCGCACCACCAGCGTGGTGGCTTCGAGCCAGTCGTGCAGGCGCGCGGCGCCCGTGGTCTTGCCGATCGAATAGGTCAGCTTCTCCACGATCTCCTTGGCGATCGTGTCGGTGTCGTTGAGCCGGGGCTGCGACTTGTCGCCGGGCTCGAGGAGCGAGGGGCGGACGGCGAGGCTGGATGCGGTCATGTCGGATCTCACGTCCTCAGGTGGGCGATGGCGGAGACGAGGCCCGCCGTGGAGGAGTCACGGCTCTCGGCGGAGGCTTCGCCGCGCACGACGGGCAGGAGGCCGGTGGCCAGTTCCTTGCCGAGCTCGACGCCCCACTGGTCGAAGGCGTTGATGCCGAAGAGCTGCGCCTCCACGAAGACACGGTGCTCGTAGAGCGCGACGAGGCGGCCGAAGGCGAAGGGCGTGAGCTTGTCGTGCAGGATGGTGATCGAGGGCCGGTCGCCGGAGAACTCGCGGTGCGGCGCGATGCGCTCGGCCTCGTCCGCCGGGCGGCCGGCGTCCAGAAGCTGCCGGCGGGCCTCCTCCAGCGTGCGGCCCTTCATCAGCGCCTCCGACTGGGCGAGGCAGTTGGCCAGAAGCAGGTCCTGGTGGATCCGCATGTCCTGGCCCCTCTCGTGCGCGTTGGCGCCCACGATGAACTCCACCGGCACGATGTCGGTGCCCTGGTGCAGGAGCTGGAAGAAGGCGTGCTGGCCGTTGGTGCCGGGCTCGCCCCAGACCACCGGTCCCGTCGGCGTCTCGACGCGGCGGCCGTCCAGGCCGACATGCTTGCCGTTGGATTCCATGTCGAGCTGCTGGAGGTAGGCCGGCAGCCGGGCGAGGCGCTGGTCGTAGGGGATCACGGCGCGCGAGGGATGGCCCTGCGCGACCCGATGCCACCAGCCGACGAGGCCGAGGATCAGCGGCAGGTTGGCGTCCGCCGGCGCGTCCTTGAAATGGCGGTCCATGTCGCGCGCGCCCGCCAGGAACTCGCGGAAGCGCTCCGGCCCGATCGCGATCATCAGCGGCAGGCCGATCGCCGACCACACGGAGTAGCGGCCGCCCACCCAGTCCCAGAAGCCGAAGGTGCGGTCCTCGCCGATGCCGAAGGCGCCGACCTTGTCGAGCGCGGTGGAGACGGCGGCGAAATGCGCGCCCACCGCGGCCTCGCCGAGACGGCCCGCGACCCAGGCCCGCGCCGTCTGCGCGTTGGTCATGGTCTCGATCGTGGTGAAGGTCTTGGAGGCGACGATGAAGAGCGTGGTCTCTGGATCGAGGCCCCGCAGCGTGTCCGCCATGTGGGCGCCGTCGATGTTGGACACGAAATGGGCGCGCGGGCCGTCATGGTAGGGCGCGAGCGCGAGGCAGGCCATGACCGGTCCGAGGTCCGAGCCGCCGATGCCGATGTTGACGATGTCGGTGATCCGCTGGCCCGTGGCGCCCCGGATCGTGCCGTCGCGAAGGCCTTTCGCGAAACGCGACATGGCGGCGAGGACGCCCTCCACCTCGGCGCCCACCGCCTGTCCTTCCACGGCGAACCCGTCGCCGGGCTCGGCGCGCAGCGCCACGTGGAGCACCGCACGGTTCTCGGTGGTGTTGATGCGCGCGCCGGAGAACATCGCGTCGCGGCGCTCCAGGACGCCGGCGAGGCGGGCGAAGGCGTGCAGCGCGGCGAGGTCGTCGGCCGCCAGCGCGCATTTCGACACGTCGAGCAGGAGGTCGTCGTGCCGGAACGAGAAGTGGCGGAACCGATCCGCGTCGGCGGCGAAGAGCGCCTTGATGCCCGTCTTCGCGGCGGTCGCGCCCCGCGCCTTGAGCTGGTCGAGGGATACGTCGTTCGAGATCTGGTCGGTCACGCGATCGGTCCATGGCTTCGTCGGCGAGCCGACAGGCCCGCGCTCGGACGCCGAAGGATAGAGCGTTTTGCCGCAGTGCCCAACAGTTTCCCGTCGGGCCCCCGCCATGCCGCCCCGGCCGCGCGCCGCCGGGACGATCCGTATCGGAAAGCCATTACGAATTCGCCTATGGCGGACCGGGGAGGGGGGAGGCGACCCCCGCGGCGCCTCAGGTCCGAAGGCCGGCCAGCTTCTCGATCGCGTGGTCCAGCGTCTGCGACATCGGATCGATCCCGTCGGCCCGGTTCTCCGCGTCGACGCGGCGCTTCCATTCGCCGAGGATCGATCGCTTCTCGTGGTCGTCCAGGAACCCGTCCTCGACCACGGCCATCGGCGTATCGAACGACGTGCCGTCCTCGCGGTCGAACCGGGCGTGCTTGAGGGCTTCGGTGCTCATGGCTTGGACTCCTGACAGACGTCCCCTCGTCGGGGGACGTGCGTCGAAACGTGCGAGCCGCGGCGCCGGTTGCGCCCCTCAATATTCCTTTTCGTAGAACACGCCGACCTCGCCCCCGCCGTTCGCCGTCACCGCCGCGCGCGCCTTGATGTCGGCGCCGAGGTCGAGGTCGATGGAGACGCGTCCGGTGCTGTCGACGCCGACATAGGTGTTCTCGTTGAGGTAGCGACCGACGCCCACGGCGGCCTGACCGTCGGCCGTGGTGCGGATGTCGATGTCGTCCACGCCGAGCTGCGAGCGCAGGTTGTCGAGAAGCCCGGTGGAGCCGCCGACGCCCGCGAGCTGCGCGGCCGCCGAGGCGAGCTGGGCGATCTGCAGCGGCGACAGGTCGGCCGTGCCCTGGCCGAAGATCAGGCGCGCCAGCACCTCGTCCTGCGGCAGGGCCGGGGAGGAGGTGAAGGTGAAGCTCGGATTGTTGGCCGGGCCGGTGATGGCGATGTAGACCGTCACCTCGCCCGTGTCGGACGCGGCCAGGAGGTCCAGCGTCGGCACGAGGTTGCCGTCGAAGGTGAGGGTCGCGCGCTGGAAGTCGAGCCGGCGCGACAGGAGCTGGAAACGGCCGCGCTGCAGCTCGAAGGCGCCGGCGATGCCGAGATTGGACGACGGCCCGGTGATGCGGATGGTTCCGCCGAGCTCCAGGTCGAGACCCCGGCCGCGCACGAAGACGCGGTTCGGCGCGTTCAGCGTCACGTCCAGGCGGATGCCGCCGCCGGCGCCCCCGCCGCCGGCCGATCCCTGCGGGTCGATCTCGCGGATCTGCTGCAGGACGGCGGCCGGCGTGTTGCGTCGCTTTAGGTCGATCTGCGCCACCGAGCTCGGCAGGTTGTCGGGCACCAGGATGGCGATTTCGCGCGCGTTCACGGTGCCGGCCAGGAGGGCGCCGCCAGCCAGCGGGCCGGTGAGGGTCAGGCCGGCGTCGAGGCGCACGGTCACCAGTTCGCCGTCGGCATAGCGCCCGTCCGCGACCTGGATGCGAAGGTCCGCCGGGAAGCCGGCGCCGAGGCCGATCGTGCCCGAGACGCTCACGGTGCCGCCGGCCCCAAGCTGCGCGGTGACGCTCGTCAGCGTCGCGGTCTGTCCGTTCAGGGCGATCTGCGCGTTGATGTTGTTGACCGCGAGGTTGGCGCCCGTGTCCACGAACGAGGCGCCGGCGGTGGAGATGGTGCCGGTCACGTCGGGCGCGGCGGCGCTGCCGCGCACCCGCGCGTCCACCGCCACCGTGCCCTGAACGGAGCGTCCGCCCTCGGCCAGGATGCGGTTGGCGAGCGAGAGCGGCGCGGTGCCGTTCAGCGCGAGGTCGAAGGTCGGCGTGCCGGCGACGCCCACCGAGCCGTTGGCGGTGAAGGCGAGCCCGCTGCCCGAGAGCGACCCGTCCACCGTCACGCGGTTGTCGGCGAAGGCGCCGCGCGCGGCGATGTCGAGCGGGCCGACGCCCGCCTCGCGCGTCTGCGTGACCGAGAAGCCGGCGAGCCGGAGGTCGTATTCGGCGCGCGGGGCCGACAGGGTGCCGGTGGCGCGCGCGGAGCCGTTCAGCGTGCCCTGCGGGTCGATGCCGGAGGCCGCAGCCGCCGCCAGCGAGGCGGGCACGTTGTCGAGCGCGACGTCGAGGTCGAGCCGCTGGCCGACCGTGCCGCTGGCCGTCACCGAGCCGGAGCCGAGATCGAGGCGCGCGGTCTGGAGCCGGACGCTGCCGTCGGCATAGGCGCCGGCCGCCGTGGCGTCGATGGCGGGCGCGCCGGCGGCGCGGGTCTGCGCCACGGAAACGTCTGCGGCCCGCAGGTCGAAGGTGGCGGCGGGCTTCTGCAGCGTGCCGGTGGCGGCGAGGTTGCCCGACAGGGTTCCGCGTGCGTCGAGGCTCGGCTGGACGGCGTTGGCGAGCGCTACGGGAAGCTGGTCGAGCACCACGCGAAGGTCCAGCGCGCGGCCCACCGAGCCGGAGGCTTCCAGCGAGCCCGCGCCGGTGTCGATCCGCGCCCGCTCGAAGCGTGCGGTGCCCTGCGCGTAGGTGCCCGCGACGTCGAGCGTCACCGTGTCCACGCCGCCCCCGCGCAGCGGCGCGGCGGACAGGCCGGCGCCGGAGAGCGAGAAGGTGGCGTTGGGATCGGCGAGGGTGCCGGTGGCCGTGGCCTCGCCGTTCAGGGTTCCGCGTGCGTCGAGGCCGGGTCGCAGCCCGTTGGCGAGCGCCAGCGGCAGGTCGGCGATGCGAAGCCGCAGGTCCAGCGCGCGCCCGACCGTGCCGGTGGCCTCGACACGCCCCGAGCCGGCGGTCAGCACCGCCCGGTCGAGCCGGGCCGTGCCGCCGCGATAGAGGCCCGCAAGGTCGAGCGACACCGGCTCGACGCCGGCGCGGCGCACCTCGGCGGCTGTGATGCCACGTCCGGCGAGGTCGAAGGTGACCGCCGGGTTCTCCAGCGAGCCCGTGGCCGTCGCGGTGCCGTTGATCGTGCCCTCGGCGCCTAGCCCGTCCACGAAGCCGTTGGCGAGCGCCACGGGCAGGTCGGTGATCGCGAGGTCGAGGTCGAGCGCCTTGCCCACCGTGCCGGTCGCCTCGACCGAACCGCTGCCGAGATCGACGCGCGCCGCGGTCAGCGTCGCCGTGCCGTCGCGGTACTGTCCGGCGAGGGCCGCGTCCACCGCGTCGAGGTTCGCGGCGCGGGTCTGAGAGGTCGCCACGCCTTCGGCGCGCAGGTCGAAGTCGAGGTCGGGCGCGGCCGCAAGGCCCCCCACAGCGACCGTGCCGCTGGCGGTGCCGGCCGCCTCGAGGCCCGCCACGAACGGGTTGGCGATGGCGAGCGGGAACCGGTCCAGCGCGAGGTCGAGATCGAGCCGGTCGCCCGCCGAGCCGGAAAGGGTGAGCGAGCCCGACCCGGCGTCGAGCCGGATCTCGCTCAGCGTGGTGCGCAGCGAGCCGAGCGTCACCGTGGCCGGAGCGGCGAGCGAGAGCGCGGCGTCCGGGATCGCGGCCTGGAGCCGGCGCAGCGCGATCACCGTGCCCGCGTCGGTGAAGGCGAGGTCGCCCGCCAGCTCGACGGGGACGTCGTTGACGCGCGCGGAGGCGTTCAGCGCGGTGGCGTCGTTGATTTCCTCCAGCGTCGCGTCCAACGCCTCCACCGCGATGCCCCCGGCTTGCAGCGAGGCGGCCGCCACCGTGCCGGCGGCGCGCGGCGCGGTGAGGTAGTCGGTGGCGCGCAGCCGGATGCGCGCGCCGCGCAGGGCCGTCTCGCTGTCGTCGCGCGTCAGCGTCAGGGCGTTGCTGGTGAGGTCGAGGTCGGCGACCGGCGTGCCCCCGTTGCCGACCGCGAGCGCGACCGTGCCGTCGAGGTCGCCCGAGCCGGTCTGGCCGGCGAGCGACAGAAGGGTCGTGGCGTCCTGGATGGCGAGGCGGATCGCGCCGCTCGGGCGGTTCTCGCCGTCCAACGACACCTCGCCCTCGACCCGGTTCTCGCCCTGGCGAAGGAGAAGGTTCGACAGGCGGCGCACCGCGCCCTCGGTGGCGAGATCGGCCGACAGCGTCAGCGGCTCGCCGCCGAACGTCCCGGAGATCGCCACCGTGCCGCTCGGCGCGTCCGGCGCGAAGGTGCCCTGGATGCGGGCCTGGAGGTCGGTGAGCTGCCGTCCCACCACTTCGAGGTCGGACGCGGTGGCGGTGAGGTCGATCACGGGCGCGGACGTGGTGCCCGAGGCCTTGAGGTCGAACCGGGCCTGCCCGTTCAGTGCGGAATCGGCGATCGCCGCCTGGTTGAGCTGGCCGGTGATCGCGGCGGCGACCTCGTCGCCGGTGAGGCTGGCCGAACCCGCAAGGTCCAGCGCGTCGCCGTCGACCCGCAGGTCGTCCACCCCGAACGAGCCGTCCGCGGCCCGCCGTACGAGGCCCGAGACCGCGACGCGCTCGCCCACGTAGGGCACGGCGTCGGTGGACAGGGCCGCCGTCTCGAGGTCGCTGTCGAGGCGAAGCTGGAAGGTGGAGAAGTCGAGCGCGGCGCTGCCCGACAGGGCGAGGTTGGCCGCGCCCGTGGTGAGGCGCGCCGTGTTGAAGGTCAGGCCGTCGGCCGTGAGCGCGCCGTCGGCGTCGAGCGCCAGCGGGCCTTCCAGGACGCGCGTCGCGATCCCGTCCGGCACGGAGGCGGACTGCGCGTCGAGGTCCACCACCACGGGGCCGACGAGGTTGTTGAGGTCGAAGCCGGTGCTGGAGGCGTTCAGCGTCACCGCGTTGGCGACGTAGTCCTCGAAGCCGGCGGTGCGGGCGGCGGCGGCGAACCGGAGCGCGGAGGCGGACAGGCTGCCGCGCAGCGAGGCGTCCACCGAGGACAGCTCCAGCGCGGTGCGCGCGCCGTCCGAGCCGAAGGCGAGGGGCACCGGGTTGGCGGCGTCCGTGCGCAGCGCGACGGCGAGGTCGTTGTTCGGGCCCGTCCGGTCGAAGGTGCCGGAGGCCGAAAGGTCGAGCGGGCCGGACTGGAGGCGGCCGGCATCGATGCCGATCACGCCGTCCGGGCGCAGGAGGACGTTGGCGGCAAGGGTCAGGTTCTCGCCCACGATGCCCTGGTAGGCCAGCGGCACGAAGGGGGCGGACAGGGCGGTGAGATCGACGCCGATGCGCCGGCCTTCCGCGCCGTTGCGGACCGTCGCCCGCAGCGTCGCGGCGCGTTCGGAGCCGAGGTCCAGCGTGCCGTCGGCGGCGAAGTCGTCGAACGGGCCGGTGCCGTTCACGGCAAGGCGCACGGGCGGCGCGCCGGGCAGCTTCAGGAGCCCCGCGACGATGCCGCCCGCCGGCTCGCTCGCGTTGATCGCGATCTCCAGCCGGTTGGCGTCCGGCTGGAAGCCGAGCTTGAGCGCGATGTCGCCGCCCTGGTCGAGCCGGCGGATCGTGGCGCTGGCGTCGAGCCGGGCCGGGTCGGGCTGGAGGTTCAGCGAGGCCTCGGCCGCCAGACGCGCCGGAATTCCGGCCACGGCCTCGCCCAGCACGAACTCGTCGATCGCGATGCGTCCGATGTTGGCGGTGATCGAGGGGAGCGAGAAGGGGCCGCTCTCCTCCTCGGTCGTCTGCGGGGGCGCGGCGCGCGGCAGGCGGTCCATCACGATCTGGCCGGCCGACAGGGTCTGCACGTCCACCGTCTTGCGCACCAGCGCCAGGGGCGACCAGTCGAGCGCGAGGTTGCGCAGCGTCAGCCAGACGCCGTCGCGGTCGGCGACCGTGACCTCCTCGATGCGCACCTCGCCGCTGAAGGCGCCGCTGAGGCCCTGGATCTTCACCTGCCGGTCCTCGGTGGACAGGAGGTTCTCGAGCTGCCCGGCCAGGAACTGCGCATGCGCCGGCTGGGCGCACAGGAGCGCGGCCGCCAGGAGAGCGGCGAGGCGGAGCTTGAGAAGGAGGGCGGAAAGGAGGCGCATCGCGATCATTCAGAAAGCCTGTCCGATGCCGGCATAGATCTGGAAGGAGCCGTCGCGCGGCCCGGGGTCGAGCGGAATGCCGACATCGACCCGGATCGGCCCGAAGCTGGTCAGGTAGCGGGCGCCGATGCCCGCGCCGATCTTCAGCGCGCCGAAGTCGGGCGCGAAGTCGTCGCCCACGGTGCCGGCGTCCACGAAGGGCACGATCTGGATCTTGTCGGTGACGTTGAACCGCAGCTCGGCCGAGGCCTCGAACACCGACAGGCCGCCGATCGGCGTGTTGACGAAGTCGGGATCGGTGCCGGGCAGGGCGATCGGCGGATAGTAGGGGCCGATCGACTGGAACACGTAGCCGCGCACCGAGCCGCCGCCGCCGGCGAAGAAGCGCCGGTCGGTGGGCACGTCGCCGAGGTCGGCGCCGGCGATCACGCCGTAGCCGACGCGGCCCGCGAGCACGAAGCGGTCGCGCTCGTCCAGGGCGAGATAGGCCGACACGTCGCCGCGCGCCTTGATGAAGGGGATGCCGTCCTCGATCTCGTAGGTCGGCTCGGCGTAGAGCTTGGCCAGGAAGCCCGAGGTCGGGTTCAACTGGTTGTCGCGCGCGTCGTAGGTGTAGGTCACGGGCACGGAGGCGAGCAGGAACTCGTCCTCGCCGAGGTAGTTGCCGACCGTCTCGTATTCGGCGACCACGTTGACCACGACCTGCTGCCGCTCGTCGATCCGGTATTCCACGCCGTTGCTCACCGCGATCGACTGCCGGTCGTAGGCGAGCGGCTGCTCCGACAGGCCGGTGATCGATCCGACATAGACCGAGTCGGGCCCGAGGACGCCGGGTTTGCGGAACACCGCCGAAGCCTTGTAGTCGAAACCGTCGGTCTCGCGCCCCGTATCGGACAAGGTGTTGGCGCCGATGCGCGAGACCGAGCCCTCCAGGCGCAGGCTCTCGGCGCGGCCGAACAGGTTGCGGTGCTCCCAGTAGGCGTTGGCGCCCGCCCCGTCGGTGTTGGAGAAGGTGGCGCCGGCGCCGAACACGCGCCGGGGCCGCTCGGCCACCGTCACCTGGATCGGCAGCGTGCCGTCGGCGGCCTGCGCGTCGGCCTCGCGGATCGTGGCGGTGGAGAAGACGTTGAGCTTGCGCAGCCGCTCGCGCGCCTTGTCCAGTGCGGCCGGCGAATAGGTGTCGCCCGGCCGGATGCCGGTCATGTAGGCGACGAAGCCGGGGTCCATCCGCTCGTTGCCGGTCACGAAGGTCTGGCCGAACGGGATCGTGTCGCCGGGCGAGAGGTCGATGGCGATGTCGATCCGCCGCGTGGCGGAATCGGCCACGACGTCCCGCCGGGTCACGGCCACGAAGGGGCGACCCTCGTTGCGCAGGTCCTGCACGATGCGGTTCTCGATCTGCAGGATGCGCACCGATTCCGCCGACGAACCGGGCGTCAGCTCGTAGGTCGCCGGGTCCAGCGGCACGCCGTTGGCATCGAGCCGCACGGTGCCGATCTGGAACAGCGGGCCGGGCGTGACGTCGATCGTCACCGGCACGGGGCGCGAGGTGTCGAACGTGGCGTCCGGGGCGAGGTCGGCGATGTCGCGCCCCTCGATGCGGATCGTCACCAGCCCGTCGTAGCGGGCATTCTCGTAGAGCGTGCCGACCAGGCGGCGGCGGTCGTTCCGGGCCTTGGCCAGAAGCCCGAGCGAGCCCGACACGGGATCGTCCTCGTCGGCCTTGAGCGAGGAGGCGGCCTCCATCGTGTCCTGCAGCCCCGCCTCGTCCGGCGACACGTTGATCGTCACCTCGTAGCGCACGGGATCGGGCAGCTCGGCGGCGGCCTTCTCCTCCTCGGACGGGCCGAACAGGTTGAACGGATCGAGGATGCCGAGGTCGAGCGCGCGGGCGGCCGGCGCGCCCTGCGCCAGGGCGAGGGCAAGTGCGAGCGAGGCGGTGGTCGCCGGGCGGCGAACGAGGCGCTTCAGTCCAGAAATCAACGCGGATGCTCTCTTCGCCTGGCGACGTTCCGAGGTCGGGGACGACGCCGGTTCCGCACCCGTTCTCCGGTGGCGCGGCCCACCGCCACGGCGGGAAAAACCCGGCCGCCCTCCCCGAGCGACTAGGCCTCAAAATGCCGGACCGCGCTCAAATAACAACCGCTTGGTCGGCCTGGCGCAAGATTCGCGGCCGATCTTGTGGGAGTTCCGCCACACCCCCCACGGCCGCATGCCGAGCGTGCCGACCCCGGCCGCGACCATGCGTCGCGCCGGTGGTCGGACGGGCGGCGGACACGGCCGCGCGAGCGGCTCGCGGGCCGCTCCTGGAACGGTTCCAGAATTCGCTTGCGGGGCCCCCGTCCGCCGTTGCAGTCTCCGTTTTGCCCGACAGAAGAACGCGGCGGCGTCCCGGCGCCGACAGGCCGCGCCGCGGGCGGCGCCCCGTCGCGGGCGCATGGCGAAGGTCGTCTCGGGAGGGAGCGCATGACCGAAGTCTCCATGGTGGTGAACGGACGCAGGAGGACGGGCGCGGTCGAGGACCGCACGCTTCTCGTCCAGTTCCTGCGCGAGACCCTCGGCCTCACGGGCACCCATGTCGGCTGCGACACGTCGCAGTGCGGAGCCTGCGTGGTGCACGTGGACGGGCGGGCGGTGAAGTCCTGCTCGATCCTGGCGGTGCAGGCCTCGGGGTCTGCGGTGACCACGATCGAGGGGATCGCGGGCGGGCAGGACCTCCATCCGGTGCAGGCGGCGTTCCGCGAGCACCACGGCCTCCAGTGCGGCTTCTGCACGCCCGGCATGATCATGACCGCCACGGACATGATCCGGCGCCACGGCGCGGAGCTGGACGAGAAGACGGTGCGCGACGAGCTCGACGGCAACATCTGTCGCTGCACCGGCTACCACAACATCGTGAAGGCGATCCTTTCGGCCGCTCAAGGCATGGGCGCATCCGCCGACCCGCAGCGCGTCGCCGCCGAATAGGGCCGGGCCTTCCGCCCGGCCGTTCCGGCGCGCCCGTCCGCGCCGGCCAGAACAGTTTCGATCTCGGGAGGATCTCATGGGTGTCGAGGGCATCGGCGCGCGCGTCCTGCGCAAGGAGGACCGCCGCTTCATCACCGGGCGGGGCCGCTACACGGACGACATGGTCGTCCCCGGCATGAAGTTCGCCGCCTTCGTCCGCTCGCCGCACGCGCATGCGCGGATCCGGGGCATCGACGCGGCGGCCGCGCGCGGGATGCCGGGCGTCATCGACGTGCTCGACGGCGAGCAGCTCACCGGCGACGGCATCGGCAACCTGATCTGCGGCTGGGCCGTCACCTCGCGCGACGGCACGGGCATGAAGATGGGCGCCTGGCCGGCGCTGGCCGTGGGCACCGTGCGCCATGTCGGCCAGGCGGTCGCCGTGGTGGTGGCCGAGACGCGGATGGAGGCGCGCGACGCGGCGGAAGCCGTGGAGGTCGACTACGAGACGCTTCCAGCCATGGTGGACGGGGCCAAGGCGCTGGAGGCGGGGGCGCCGCAGCTTCACCCGGAGGCCGAGGGCAACCTCTGCTTCGACTGGGAGCTCGGCGACAAGGCGGCGACCGAGGCCGCCTTCGCTGGCGCCGCGCACGTCACCCGGCTCGACATCGTCAACAACCGGCTCGTGCCCAACGCCATGGAGCCGCGCGCCGCGCTCGGCGTCTACGACCCGGCGGACGACCACTACACGGTCTGGACGACCTCGCAGAACCCGCACGTGGCGCGCCTCGTGATGAGCGCCTTCTACAACGTGGCGCCCGAGCACAAGCTGCGCGTGATCGCACCCGACGTCGGCGGCGGCTTCGGCTCCAAGATCTACATCTACCCGGAGGAGATCGTCTGCCTTTGGGCGTCCAAGCGCACCGGCGTTCCCGTGAAGTGGACCTCGGATCGCTCGGAGGCGTTCCTGACGGACGCTCACGGGCGCGACCACCGAACGGTGGCGGAGCTCGCCACCGACGAGAGCGGCAGGATCCTCGCGCTGCGCGTCGACACGATCGCCAACCTCGGCGCCTACATGTCGCTGTTCTCGTCCGCGACGCCGACCTATCTCTACGCGACGCTGCTGTCGGGCCAGTACGACATCCCGGCGATCTACGCCAACGTCCGGGCGGTCTACACCAACACCGTTCCGGTGGACGCCTATCGCGGCGCGGGACGGCCGGAGGCGACCTACGTGGTGGAGCGGCTGATGGAGACCGCCGCACGCGAGCTCCGGCAGTCTCCGGCAGAATTCCGCCGCCGGAATTTCATCACCGCCTTCCCGCACCAGACGCCCGTGATCATGAACTACGACACGGGCGACTTCCCGGCCTCGCTCGACGCCGGCATGAAGGCGGCGGACGTGGCGGGCTTCGAGGCGCGCCGCGCCGAGGCCGAAAGCCGTGGCAAGCTCCGGGGCCTCGGCATGAGCTGCTACATCGAGGCCTGCGGCATCGCCCCGTCCAAGGCGGTGGGCTCGCTCGGCGCGGGCGTCGGGCTGTGGGAATCGGCCGAGGTTCGGGTGAACCCCGTGGGTACGATCGAGATCCTCACCGGTTCGCACAGCCACGGCCAGGGTCACGAGACCACCTTCGCCCAGCTCGTCTCGCAGCGCTTCGGCCTGCCGGTGGACAACGTGCAGGTGATCCACGGCGACACCGACAAGGTGCAGTTCGGCATGGGCACCTACGGCTCGCGCTCCGGCGCGGTGGGCATGAGCGCCATCGCCAAGGCGCTGGACAAGGTCGAGGCCAAGGCCAAGAAGATCGCCGCCCATCTCCTGGAGGCGGCCGACGAGGACATCGTGATCGAGGGCGGCGAGGTGAAGGTGGCCGGCACCGACCGCAAGCTCGCCTGGCACGAGGTGGCGCTGGGCGCCTACACGGGCCACAACCTGCCCGACGGGATGGAGCCCGGCCTCAAGGAGGGCGCGTTCTACGACCCGCAGAACTTCACCTTCCCCGCCGGATGCTACATCTGCGAGGTCGAGGTGGACCCGGAGACCGGCAAGACCGACATCGTGCAGTTCGTGGCGGCCGACGACTTCGGCACCGTGGTGAACCCGATGATCGTGGAGGGCCAGGTCCATGGCGGGCTGGCGCAGGGGATCGGGCAGGCGCTGCTGGAGGGCGTGCACTACGACGACGCCGGACAGCTCGTCACCGCCTCCTACAACGACTACGCCATGCCGCGCGCCTGGGACCTGCCGATGTTCCGCGTACTCACCACCGAGACGCCCTGCACCACCAACCCGCTCGGCATCAAGGGTTGCGGCGAGGCCGGGGCGATCGGCTCGCCGCCGGCCGTGATCAACGCGATCACCGACGCGATCGGCAACAACGAACTGACCATGCCGGCAACGCCCGAGAAGGTCTGGCGCGCGCTGCGCGCCGTGTCGGCCCGGGCCTGAGGAGGGACGCATGTACCAGACGCAATACCGGCGCCCGACCTCGCTGGCGGAAGCCGCCGAAGCCATCGGCGCCACGGCGGGAGAGGGCAAGTACCTGTCGGGCGGCATGACGCTGATCCCGACCATGAAGGCGCGTCTGGCGGCTCCGTCCGCGCTGATCGACCTGCGCCATGTCGAGGCGCTCAAGGGCATCTCGGTGGAGGGCCGCCGCGTGCGGATCGGCGGCGGCGTGACCCATGCCGAGGTCGCGGCCTCGCGCGAGATCGCGGCGGTGTGCCCGACCTTCTGCGAGCTCGCCAACCTGATCGGAGACCCGGCCGTGCGCCACATGGGCACGATCGGCGGCGTGGTCGCCAATTTCGACCCGGCGGCGGACTATCCGGCGGCGCTCCTGGCGCTCGGCGCCACGATCCACACCGACCGGCGCGAGATCGCGGCGGACGACTTCTTCCTCGGCCTGTTCGAGACGGCGCTGGAGGAGAACGAGATCGTCACCGCCGTGTCGTTCGAGGTGCCGGAGGCGGCGGGCTGGGAGAAGTTCCGCAACCCGGCCTCGCGCTATGCCATGTGCGGCGTCTTCGTGGCCCGGCGCGGCGGCGAGGTGCGTCTGGCGGTCACGGGGGCGGGGGCGGATGGTGCCTTCCGCTGGCCGGAGGGCGAGGCCGCCCTTCGGAGCCGTTTCGCGCCCGAGGCGCTGGACGGCGCGCGCGTCGACGAGGGCGGGATGCTCGGCGACCTGCACGGCTCCTCGGCCTATCGTGCGGCGCTGGTGCCCGTGGTGGCCAAGCGGGCGGTGCGCTCGGCCGGCGGCTGACGCGGCAGCCGGCTCATAATCGAGAAGGGCGGGCCGTCGCGACCCGCCCCCTCCATGCCCGACGGGTGCACCCGTCAGAGATCGCAGCGGCGCTCGTAGCCGTCGTAGCCGACGAACGTGTCGGTGCGCGGGTCGTAGGACCGGTAGCGGGCGAGGCACCGCTCGACATGGCCGTTGCGCGTGTAGCTGCCGTAGTCGTCGTAGTAGCGCGCCTGACGCGGCTGGCGGTAGCGCGGCGGCGCGGGGATCGTGTCCTCGTAGCTCGGCGGCGCGACGTAGACCGGGCGCGGCGGCGGCTCGTAGTAGCGGGGCGCGGGTTCGTAGTAGCGCGGCTGCTGCGGCTGCGACAGGGCCGAGCCGAGAAGCGCGCCGGCAGCCAGGCCCACGGCGCCGCCGAGCAGCACGTCGCCCGCGTCCACGCGGTTGCGGTGGCGCCAGGGGTCGGCCTGGGCAGCGGGCACGGCGGCCGTCAGGGCCACCGCCGAGGTCACGAGAGCAAGAAGCGTCCTACGCATGAAAGCACTCCCATCCGGCACCGCCGGTGCGTTCCGCAGCGGGCACCCGCCCGCTTGTCGACGGTGATGAAGCACGATTTCACCTGAACGCGAGCTGAATGCGCCGGGTTGCCTGCGGAGGGCGTCGAGGTGCGAAAAAGGCGCCGGGCGTGAAACCCGGCGCCTTCCTTACGATCTCCTGGACGACGCGGTCAGAGGTTGCAGTAGCGGCGCTCGCCGGCGCTGTTGGCGACATAGGTGTTGGTAGCCGGATCGTAGGTCCGGTAGCGCGCCGAGCAGCGGGCGATCTTGGCGCGGCTCACGCTGCCCGAATAGGCCGGAGCGCGGTTGGCGTTGGCGGCGGCCCCGACCGCCGCGCCGGCCGCGAAGCCGAAGATCGCGGCCGCGGCGGCATCGCCCCGGTTCCGCTGGCGGTAGTTGTCGCGATACCAGCGATTGTAGCGGCGCTCGTCCCAGCGACGATGGTCGCGGCGGAAGTCGCGGCAGTCGCGCGCACCGGGATTGTGGGCGCAGAAGCGCTCCACGAACCGCTGCCGCTCGCGCATGCCCTGGGCCTCGGCCTGCGGCGGGGAGAAGGTGACCATGCCGGTGGCAAGAACGGCGGCGGCCATGAAGGACTGGAACAGTCTGCGCATGTATGGGGCTCCCATGAGTTCGGGTCGCAGCAAACGCCCGGGGGGCGCAAACGGCGGACCGCAGGAACCGGCCAGCTCGCGTCCGGTTCCCCAATGATCGTAAGCTGGGCTTTGCAAGCTGAACCGGGCGTGAACGGGTGCGACAAGACGCAGCGGCCCGTGCGCGGAGGTGGAAAACTCGGGCACGCGCATGGCCCGAACGAAGCGCGAACACTATATCGGTGCGATGAGCAAGCCGACCCTGATGCAGAAGCTGGCGATCCTCAGCGACGCCGCCAAGTACGACGCATCCTGTGCCTCCAGCGGGACGTCCAAGCGCGATTCGGTTAAGACCGGGGGCATCGGCTCCACCGAAGGCTCGGGCATCTGCCACGCCTATGCGCCGGACGGTCGGTGCATCTCGTTGCTCAAGATCCTGATGACCAACTTCTGCATCTACGACTGCGTCTACTGCGTGAACCGCTCGTCCTCCAACGTGGCCCGGGCGCGCTTCACGGTGGAGGAGGTCGTGAAGCTGACGATGGCGTTCTACAAGCGGAACTACATCGAGGGCCTGTTCCTCTCCTCGGGCATCATCCGCAGCTCCGACTACACGATGGAGGAGATGGTCCGCATCGCGCGCAAGCTGCGGATGGAGGAGAACTTCTCCGGGTACATCCATCTCAAGACCATTCCCGACGCCTCGCCGAAGCTGATCGAGGAGGCCGGCCTCTTCGCCGACCGCCTGTCGATCAACATCGAGCTGCCGACCGACATCGCGCTGGAGACGCTGGCGCCCGAGAAGAAGCCGCGCGACATCAAACGCTCGATGGGGCACCTTCGGCTCAAGATCGACGAGCACAAGCCGCAGGCCAAGGACCGCGCCAAGCCGGCGAAGTTCGCGCCGGGCGGGCAGTCGACGCAGATGATCGTGGGCGCCGACGGAGCCAGCGACGACCTGATCCTCGGCCGCTCGGAGAACCTCTACGGCAACTACCGGCTGCGGCGCGTCTACTATTCGGCCTTCTCGCCGATCCCCGACAGCTCCTCGCGCCTGCCCGTGTCCCGGCCGCCACTGATGCGCGAGCACCGGCTCTACCAGGCCGACTGGCTGATGCGCTTCTACGGGTTCGGCCGCGACGAGATCGTCTCGGGCGGCTCGGACGGGATGCTGGATCTGGCGATCGACCCGAAGCTCGCCTGGGCGCTCAAGAACCGCGACCGCTTTCCCGTGGACGTCAACCGGGCCGACCGGGAGGCGCTCCTGCGCGTGCCGGGTTTCGGCACCAAGGCGGTGGACCGCATCCTCTCCACGCGCCGCCACCGGACGCTGCGCCTCGACGACGTCGCGCGCCTCTGCCATTCGGTGGAGAAGGTTCGGCCCTTCGTCCAGGCGCTGGACTGGACGCCGGGCGGCCTCACCGACAGGGAGAACCTGCGCGGCCTCCTGGCGCCCAAGGCCGAGCAGTTGAGCCTGTTCTGATGTATCTCGCGCGCCTCGACCATCCGGCGGACTTCGACGGCTGGCGCGAGGCGGCCCGCACGGCGCTGGCGCTCGGCGTGCCGCCCGAGGAGATGGCCTTCGCGGTGGGCGAGGAGGCGGCTTCGCTGTTTGCGCAGACCCTGCCCGAACGCCCGGCGGACGCGCCGCCCTTCACGGTGCCGAAGGCCTTCCCGGACGTCGCGCGCAAGCTGATCTGCCACGCCGACCCCGAGCGTTTCGTGTTCGCCTATCGCCTCCTGTGGCGGATACAGACGGAGAAGAAGCTTCTCGAGATCGTCTCCGACCCCGACACGCGGCGGGCGGTGGAGATGCAGAAGGCCGTCTATCGCGACAGCCACAAGATGAAGGCCTTCGTGCGCTTTCGCGAGATCGAGGACGAGGCGGGCGACCGGCACTACGTCGCCTGGTTCGAGCCCTTCCACCATGTGGTGGAGCTCACCGCCCCGTTCTTCATGCGCCGCTTTCCCGGCATGGTCTGGAGCATCCTGACGCCCAAGCGATCCGTCCACTGGGACGGCGTCGACATGGTCTTCGCGCCGGGCGCCGACCCGTCGCAGAAGCCGGCCGACGACGACATGGAGGCGCTCTGGCTCACCTACTACGCCTCGATCTTCAATCCGGCCCGGCTGAAGGTGAAGGCGATGCAGGCCGAGATGCCCAAGAAATACTGGCACAACCTGCCGGAGGCGACCTTAATCGAGCCGCTGATCCGGGGCGCCGAGGCGGCGCAGCGCCGCATGATCGAAACCCAGCCGACGCTCCCGAGTTTCCGCCACGAGAAGCAGGCGGAGCGAAACGACATGGCACGCGCGGCATCCGCGGTTCCGGCCTTCAACGGCTTCAACAGGCCGCCCGAGGACATCGAGGAGGCGCGCGACCAGGCGCGGCACTGCCGGGCCTGCCCGCTCTGGGAGCCCGCCACCCAGACCGTCTTCGGCAAGGGCCCGGCCGACGCGCCCGTGATCTTCGTGGGCGAGCAGCCGGGCGACCAGGAGGATCTGGCGGGCGAGCCCTTCATCGGCCCCGCCGGCAAGGTGTTCGACGAGGCGCTGGCGGCCGCCGGCATCGACCGGAGCCAGGCCTACGTCACCAATGCGGTCAAGCACTTCAAGTTCGAGCCGCGCGGCAAGCGGCGCATCCACCAGAAGCCGAACATGGGCGAGGTCAAGGTCTGCCGCTGGTGGCTGGAGCAGGAGCGCGAGCTGATCAAGCCGAAGCTCATCGTGGCGCTGGGCGCCACCGCCGCCGCGTCCGTGCTCGGCAAGACGGTCACGATCCGCGACACGCGCTCCAAGCTCATCGACCTGCCGGGCGGCGACGCCAAGCTCCTCGTCACCGTCCACCCCGCCTATATCCTGCGCCTGCCGGACCCCGAGGCGCAGGCCCGCGAGCGCGAGGCTTTCCATGCCGACATGGACCGCGCCAAGGCCTACGTGCCCGAGATCGCGCTGACTTGAGGGCGCGGGGGGTGGTGGCGGGGCTGCCGCCCCGGTCCCCGCCCGGGGCCCGACGCCCCGGAGCCCCCGCTTTCTTTCGAGACTTTTCCGAGACCGGGAGGGGCCCCGCCGGCTCCTCCCGGTCTCGGACACGCCTCGAGTGAGGAAGGGGTCCGGGGGACATCATGTCCCCTGGCGGGGGGGCAGGGGCAGCGCCCCTGCCATCAACCACCCGCCCTCCCAAGCCGGCACCATCTCGTGCTAGGGCTCGGGCGACGAGGCATGGCTTGGAGGAGGCGGCATGAAGAGATCGCGGGTCAACGAGATCATCCGGGAGAGCGATGCGTTCATCCGCTCGTTCGGCTACGTCATGCCGCCCTTCGCCTACCTGCGGCCTGCCGAGATGCGGGCGCGGCGGGCGGACCTTGCGGCGGTGGTCGACCGGCGCCTCGGCTGGGACATCACCGACTACGGGCGCGGCGACTTCGATGGCCTCGGCCTGTTCCTGTTCACCACGCGCAACGGCGACAACGCCGACCTGAAGGCGGGGCGCGGCATGCTCTATGCCGAAAAGATCATGATCTCGCGCAAGGACCAGCTCTCGCCGATGCACCGGCACGACCTGAAGGCCGAGGACATCATCAACCGGGGCGGGGCGACGCTGGCGCTGAAGCTCTACACCGCCGGGCCGGACGGCGAGATCGACACGTCGCTGCCCGTCAACGTCGTGACCGACGGCATGCGCCGCCAGATGCGGGGCGGCGACATCCTGCGCCTCGTCCCCGGCGAGAGCGTGACGCTGATGCCGGGCGTCGACTGGCACGCCTTCTGGGGCGAGGGCGGGGACGTCCTGATCGGCGAGGTCTCGACCGTCAACGACGATCTGACCGACAACGTCTTCGCGGAACCCATCGGACGGTTCTCCGAGATCGAGGAGGACGAGGAGCCGCTGCACCTTCTCGTCTCCGACTACGACAAGTGGCTGGGCGAGGGCCGATAACTGTGGACGCCGGGCGCGGCGGGACTCCAGATCGGGCGCCCGCTCCGCTAGGCTGGGCCTTCCTCGACCTTGAACCATTCGGGCTCGCGCTTCCGGCGCGCGGGGCCGTTCGCATTGCGGAGACAGCCGTTTGACCAAGGTCGCCGTCGATCTCGGAACGACCGCCACGGGCGAGCCGGCGGAGATGGACCTGGAGGAGCTCCTGTCCACGCGCCTCCTGGTCCAGGGCAATTCGGGCTCGGGCAAGTCGCATCTCTTCCGCCGGATCCTGGAGCAGAGCGCGGGCTGGGTGCAGCAGGCGATCATCGATCCGGAAGGGGACTTCGTGTCCTTCTCCGACCGTTTCGGCCATGTCGTGGTGGATGCCGACCGGACGCCGGCCGAGCTCGCGCGCATCGCGACGCGTATCCGACAGCACCGCGCCTCGGTGGTGCTCAACCTCGAGGGGCTCGACGCCGAGGTGCAGATGAGCTGCGCCGCCGCCTTCCTGAACGGCCTGTTCGACGCCGACCGGCACCACTGGTTCCCGATGCTGATCGCGGTGGACGAGGCGCAGATCTTCGCGCCCGCCATCGCGGGCGAGGTGGGCGACGAGGCGCGGCGCGTCTCGCTGGGCGCCATGACCAACCTCATGTGCCGCGGCCGCAAGCGCGGGCTGGCGGGCATGATCGCGACCCAGCGGCTCGCCAAGCTCGCCAAGAACGTCGCCGCCGAGGCGTCGAACTTCCTGATGGGCCGCACCTTCCTCGACATCGACATGGCGCGCGCGGCCGATCTCCTCGGCCTCGACCGGCGGCAGGCCGAGCGGTTCCGCGACCTGGAGCCCGGCCATTTCGTGGCGCTCGGGCCCGCCCTGTCGCGCCGGCCGATCCCGTTGCGGATCGGGCCGGTGGAGACCGCCGGGCGCTCCGGGCGTCCCGTCCTGATGGCGCTGCCCGAGGCGAGCCCGGCGGAGATGGCCGATCTCATCTTCACCGCCGGGGCGGACGAGCCCGAGCCGCTGCCCGCCCCCGTGCGCCGCGAGCCGGCGGTGGCGACGCGCGAGCTCCTGGAGCGCGTGTCGGCCCCCCGTTTCGCGGCCCCGGCCCCGGCGGCGGAAGAGCCGATCGAGGAGGACGAGGAGACGATCGCCGAGCGGCAGGCGCGGCTCGACGCGATCTTCACCGACCTGATGGCCGACCCCGAGGCCGCCTTCCGTCCGGTGCAGACGCTGTATCAGGACTTCCTCACCCATTGCCGGCTGAAGCGCCTGTCGCCCGGCGCGCTCGATCTCGGCATGTTCCGCCGCAAGCTGGCGCTGGCGCGCGCGGGCGTCGGCTCGGACGGCGAGGACGAGGCCTGGACCGAGGTCGTGGCGCGCTCGGAGGAGCTGCCGGAGGACATGCAGGGCGTCTACCTGATGCTCGCCAAGGCGGCGCGCGACGCCGAGCCCTGCCCGGGCGACGAGGCGCTGGCGCGCGCCTACGGCAGCCACTCGCCGTCGCGCGGGCGCTTCCTCCTCACCTGGATGGCGGAGCGCGGCTACATCGCCGCCGAGACCGATTTCCGGGGCAATCGCGTGGTCACGATCGCCGGCAACAACTGGCGCACGGGCGCGGGCAGCGCCAAGCCGCGCGGGGCCGCCGGAGCCCCCCGGCTTCGCCGCGCCACGTGAGGCCCGGCGCGTCCGGGCGGGGCTCGTACCGGACGCCGATCCATGCCAGAAGGGCTGCATGTTTCCCGAGACGCTCTGGACCGAAGACCTGATCCTGCGACCCATCGCCCTCGGCGACACGGGCGCGATCTTCGACGAGTACGCGCAGGACCCCGAGGTCACGCGCTACCTGACCTGGGCGCCGCACACCTCCGTGCGCGAGACCGAGGACTACATCTCCCGGTGCATGGCGAGCGAGACCTCGCGCACCTACACGCTGCTGGGGCGACGCGACCGGCAGTTGCGCGGCGCGCTGACCATCCGGCGCGACGTGCCGGGCCGCATCGGCTTCGGCTACGTCCTGTCGCGCCGATCCTGGAACCAGGGACTGATGAGCGAGGCGCTGACCGAGGTCGTCGCCTGGTCGATGAAGCAGCGCGACGTCTGGCGCGTAGGCGCCACCTGCGACGTCGACAACGTCGCCTCGGCCCGCGTCATGGAGAAGGCGGGCCTCCTGCGCGAGGGGCTCCTGAAACGCTGGATGGTGCATCCCAACGTCGAGGACACGCCGCGCGACTGCTGGATCTTCGCCAGGGCCCGCTAGCCCCGGCCGGCGCGCATCGGCGACCTCCCGCCCTGCCCGGCGGTCAGACCGGCGGCACGGAGACGCCGAGGAGGCGCAGCGTGCCGAGCACGAACCCGTCGCGGATCGCGAAGGCGATGGCGAGCTCCAGCACGAGAACGAGAGCGATCGTCCACCGGAGCGGCAGGGCGCGTGCGACCAGGAAGCCGGCCGCCACGAACACGGTGTCGCCGACGGCGTTGAGCACGCTGTCGCCGTGGTAGTCCGGCGCCCCCACGGCCTGCCCGAAGAGGGCGATGATCCAGGGCGTGTTCTCCATCAGCTCCCACACCGCGCTGGAGGCGAGGGCGGTCAGAAGGAGCCAGCTCGTCGGCCAGTGCGGGCGGGCGCGGACGAGCGCCAGGAACAGGCCGACGCCGTAGATCACGTGCAGCGCCGAGTACCAGTCGGCGAACTGCTGCGAGGAGCCGGGCGAGTGCGGGTCGCCGTCCCAGAGGCGGATCGCGCCGCAGTCGCAGACGAGCGGCCGGCCCATCAGGTCCAGCGCGGCCGCCATGACGAGGACGATCGCCGTGCCGACCAGGACCTGGCCTCCCGGACCGGCGAGAAGGGCGTTTTGCGCGCGGACCAGGGGGCGGGGGGCCATGTCTGTCATGACGGCTGAACGCGAAGCGCCCGCTCCCGGTTGCGGTCCCCGGCGTCGTCCACAATCTTATGCGTCGCCGGGCGCGCGATCCACGCTATCTAACGCGGCGTCGCCCGCACCAACCTTCGGCATCCCCTTGCATTTCGGCCTCGTCTGCCCCCCGTTTCCGAGCCATGCGCGCGCCTTCGAGGCGCTGGCCACGGCCCTGGCCGAGCGCGGCCACCGCGCGACCTTCGTGATGAACGCGGGCGCCGGCGGCCTCGTGCGCCCCGGGCCCTGGAGCGTGCGCGAGGTCGGCCTCGGCAGCCCGGCGCGCACCGCCGGTGCGGGCTCCACCGGCCTGTTCGGCATCCTGCGCACGGTGGCCGACGCCGCCCGGCGCACGGAGGGGCTGGCGGCCGGCGGCGGTGCCGTCTTGGCCGCGGCGGGCGTCGACGCGCTGCTGGGCGATCAGATGGAGCCGGCCTCCGGCCTTCTGGCCGCCCATCTCGGCCTGCCCTTCGTCTCGGTCGCCTCGGCGCTGCCGATCGATCCCGACCCGGCGACGCCGCCGCCCTTCCTGGACTGGCCCTTCGACGACAGCGCCGAGGGGCTGCGGCGCAACCGGGGCGGACGGCGCGTGGCCGGCCTGCTCCTACGCCGGCAGGCCGAGGCGATCCGCCGTTCGGCCCTCTCGCTGGGCCTGCCGCCGCGCGGAGGCATGGAGGACTGGCTGGCGCCGCTCGGAACGCTGTCGCAGACCCCGCCCGAGTTCGACTTCCCCTATGCCGGGCGGCGGCGCATCCTGCGTGTCGGCCCCTTGCGCGCGCCGGGCGAGGGCGAGGCGCCGCTGCCGTTCCGGCCCGATCCCGTCCGCCCGCTCGTGTTCGCCTCGCTCGGCACGCTGCAGGGCCATCGGCTCGGGCTCTTCCGCGCGGTGGCTCGAGCCTGCCGGCGGCTCGGGCTGGACCTCGCCGTGGCCCATTGCGGGCGCCTGTCGGCGGCGGAGGCGGCCACGATCGACGCGCGCGTCGTGACCGACTTCCTGCCCCAGCGCGCGATGCTGCGGGTCGCCGCCGCCTGCGTCACCCATGCCGGGCTCAACACGGTGCTCGACGCGATGGAGGCCGGCGTGCCGACGCTCGCCATCCCGATCGCCTACGACCAACCGGGCGTCGCCGCACGGCTGGTGCATCACGGCGCGGGCCTTCGGCTCGCGCGCCGCCGCCTGGCGCCGGATGCCGTGGAGGCCGCGCTGGAACGGCTCCTGGGCGAGCCCCGCTTCCGGGAGCGCGCGGGAGCGATCGGCGCGGCGATCGGGCGGGCCGGGGGCGCGCGCCGCGCGGCGGAGGCGGCGGAGGCCTGGGTCGCCGAGACCCTCCACGCCCGCTCCCGCCCGTGCATGGCGGAGCCCGCATGAGCCTCGACGCCGATGTGATCCTCCTGGGCGGGGGCCTTGCCAACGGGCTGATCGCGCATCGGCTCGCCACGCGCCGCCGCGAGCTTTCGGTGATCGTGGTGGAGGGCGGCGAGGCGCTCGGCGGCAACCACACCTGGAGCTTCCACGACGGCGATCTCAGCGCCGCCGAGCAGGACTGGATCGCCCCGTTCGTGGTCGCGCGCTGGCCGGACTACGACGTGCGCTTTCCCAACCGCCGGCGTCGGTTCGCCACCGGATACGCCTCGGTTTCCTCCGAACGCTTCCGCGAGATCCTCGCCGCGCAGCTCGGCGGCGGCGTGCGCTGCGGCGTTCCCGCCGTGGCAGCGACGCGCACCGGCGTCACCCTGGCCGACGGGACCGTCCTTGCCGCGCGGGCCGTGATCGACGGGCGCGGCGCCCGCCCGAGCCCGCATCTCGACCTCGGCTTCCAGAAGTTCCTCGGCCAGGAATGGGAGTTCGACCGCCCGCACGGGGTCCGGCGCCCGGTGATCATGGACGCCACCGTGCCCCAGCGCGACGGCTACCGATTCGTCTACGTCCTGCCCTTCTCGCCGACGCGCCTCCTGGTGGAGGACACCTACTACGCCGACCGGGGCGCGCTCGACGTCGAGATTCTGCGCGCCCATCTCGCCGACTACGCGCGCGCCGCCGGCTGGGGGGAGGGGCGGCTCCTGCGCGAGGAGCACGGCGTCCTGCCGATCGCGCTCGGCGGCGACATCGACGCGCTGATCGCCGCGGCGGACGGCATGCCGACCGTCGGCCTCGCCCACGCGCTGTTCCACCCCACCACCGGCTATTCGCTGCCCGACGCGGTGCATGTGGCCGATCTCGTGTCGCGCGCGCCGGACGTGTCGCCGGATGGGCTGGCGCGCCTGCTCGACGCCCATGCGCGCAACATCTGGGCCGACCGCAGCTACTTCCGCCTCCTCAACCGCCTTCTGTTCGGCGCCGGACGGCCGGAGGAGCGCTACCGTATCCTGGAACACTTCCATCGCCTGCCCGAACCGCTCGTGGCGCGGTTCTATGCCGCACGGCTGGACTTTGCGGACAAGCTGCGCATTCTCGCCGGCAGGCCCCCGGTCTCCGTGCTCAGCGCCGTCCGGGTTCTGGCCGCCTCCCGTTCGCGCAAGGACTCCGCATGAAGCACGTGACCCCGCCCGCCGGCTCCGCGCCCCCAAAGACGGCCGTGGTGGTCGGCTCGGGCTTCGGCGGGCTGGCCCTGGCGATCCGGCTGCAGGCGGCGGGCGTCGCCACCGTGCTCCTGGAGAAGCGCGACAAGCCGGGCGGCCGGGCCTACGTCTACGAGGACGGGGGCTTCGTGTTCGACGCCGGGCCCACGGTGATCACCGACCCCTCGTCGCTGGAGGAGCTGTTCGAGGTGGCCGGTCGCCGGCTCGCCGACTATGTCACGCTGCTGCCGGTCAGCCCGTTCTACCGCCTGTGCTGGGAGGACGGGTACCAGTTCGACTACGCCAACGACCAGGCCGAGCTGGACCGCCAGATCGGCGCCAAGAACCCGAAGGACGTCGAGGGCTATCGCCGCTTCCTCGCCTATTCGCGCGCCGTGTTCGAGGAGGGCTATCTCAAGCTCGGCACCGTGCCCTTCCTGCAGTTCCGCGACATGGTGCGCGCCGGACCGCAGCTCGCCCGGCTCCAGGCCTGGCGCTCGGTCTACGCCAAGGTCTCGGAGTTCATCGAGGACGACCAGCTCCGGCAGGCCTTCTCGTTCCACTCGCTGCTGGTCGGCGGCAACCCGTTCGCCACCTCCTCGATCTACGCGCTGATCCACGCGCTGGAGCGCGAATGGGGCGTGTGGTTCCCGAAGGGGGGCACCGGGGCGCTGATCGCCGGCATGGCGAAGCTCTTCGCCGACATCGGCGGACGCGTCGAGCTCGGCGCCGAGGTCGCGCGCATCACGGTGGACGGTCGGCGCGCGACGGGCGTCGTGACCCATGACGGGCGCGTCTTCGAGGCCGACCTCGTGGCCTCCAACGCCGACGTCGTCCACACCTACGACGCGCTGCTGCGCGGCACGACGCGCGGCGCCTCGGAGGCGGCGCGGCTGAAGCGCAAGCGCTTCTCCATGTCGCTCTTCGTCCTGTATTTCGGCCTGAAGCGGCATCAGCCGCAGCTCCAGCACCACACCGTCCTGTTCGGCGCGCGCTACCGCGCGCTGATCGACGAGATCTTCCGCGCCAAGACGCTGTCGGGCGACTTCTCGCTCTATCTCCACAGCCCCTGCGCCACCGATCCCTCGCTCGCGCCGCCCGGCATGGGCAGCTACTACGTGCTGTCGCCCGTGCCCCATCTCGGCAACGCGCCGATCGACTGGTCGGTGGAAGGACCGCGCTACGCGGAGCGCATCTTCGACTACCTGGAGGCGCGCTACATGCCGGGGCTCCGGGCCGATCTCGTCACCCACCGCATCTTCACGCCGAACGACTTCCGGTCCGAGCTGAACGCCCATCACGGCTCGGCCTTCTCGCTCGATCCGGTGCTGACGCAGTCCGCCTGGTTCCGCGCGCACAACCGCGACGACTGGATCCCGAACCTCTACCTGGTCGGCGCGGGCACGCATCCGGGGGCGGGCGTGCCGGGCGTCGTGGGCTCGGCCAAGGCGACCGCCGGGCTGATCCTCGGGCATGAGCGGGCCTGACATCGCGGCCATCTCGGCCGCGTCGATCGCCAGGGGGTCCAAGAGCTTCGCCGCCGCCTCGCGCCTGTTCCCGAAGCGCACGCGCGAGAGCGTCGTGATGCTCTACGCCTGGTGCCGGCACTGCGACGACGTGGTGGACGGGCAGGACGCGGGCTCGGCGCTGCGCCACGTCGACGGGCGGCCTCCGGCCGAGCGCATCGCGGCGCTGCGGCGCGACACGGACGCCGCCTTCCAGGGCGACACCGAGGGGCTGCATCCCGCCTTCGCCGCGCTCGCCGAGGTGGTGCGGCGCCACGACCTGCCCCGCGAGGACGCCGCGGAGCATCTGGCCGGGTTCGCCATGGACGCCGACGGGGAAGCCTTCCGCACGCTGGACGAGCTCTTTCTCTACTGCTGGCGGGTGGCGGGCGTCGTCGGGGTGATGATGGCGCGCATCATGGGCGTGCGCGAGCCGGGGGTGCTGGATCGCGCCAGCGATCTCGGCCTCGCCTTCCAGCTCACCAACATCGCGCGCGACGTGGTGGACGACGCCGTGGCGGGCCGCGTCTACCTGCCGGCGGAATGGCTGGCGCAGGAGGGATTGGCGTCGGGCGAGCTCGCGGACCCGCGCCGGGCCGAGGCGGTGTTCCGACTGCGCCGGCGCCTGGTGCAGGCCGCCGAGCCCTACTATGCCTCGGCGCGGATCGGCGTCGGCGCCCTGCCGCCTCGCTCGGCCTGGGCGGTCGGCACCGCCTTCGGCGTGTACCGGCGCATCGGGCTGAAGCTCGTGGCGCGCGGGCCGGAGCCCGTGCCCGAACGGGTGTCCACCTCGCGGGGGGAGAAGTTCGCCGAGATCGGGCGGGGGGCGGCGATGGCGCTCGGGCGCCGCGCCGGGGCGCCGCGACCGCCGCTCCTGTGGACCCGGCCGCGCTGACGCAAGGCGATCGCCGGGAAGCCGCCGCGCTACGGTGCCGCTCGGCGCTCCTGCGCCTCGGCCGCGACCTTTCCCGAGGCCCGGAGCTGGGCCGAGAGCGTTTCCACGGGCGGCGCGTAGAGGAAGCCGAAGGACACGCAGTCGTCCTTGCCCTTCACCGCGTGGTGCAGCCTGTGCGCCTGCACCAGACGCTTGGCGTAGCCCCGATGCGGGATGTGCCGGAACGGCCAGCGCTGGTGCACCAGCCCGTCGTGGACGATGAAGTAGAACAGGCCGTAGAGCGTGATGCCGCTGGCCACCGCCGTGACCACCGGCAGGTCGGCGAAGGTGCCCAGCGCGAACAGCGCCACCGCGAAGACCGCGAAGACCACGGCGTAGAGGTCGTTCTTCTCGAACAGGTCGTCGTGCGGCTCGTGATGGCTCTCGTGCCAGCCCCAGCCCCAGCCGTGCATGATGTACTTGTGCGCGGCCCAGGCCACCCATTCCATGACGAAGAAGACGGCGATCGCGATGGCGATCAGGGCGGGCCAACTGTCCATGGGTCGAGCGATCCCTTCCGTTCGGAACATGGCATCCATACAGGATCGCGGGCTTGCGAAAAAGCCCGCATGGCGGGCGGGACGCCGAGGAAAATCAAAGGTTTGGAACGATTCCGGACTGGCTCGCCCTAGCGCCGCGCGCCTTCCTGCTCCAGGGGCCGGGCGGCCGCGTCCGCCAGCGCGCGGCCCGACACGGCGAGGGCCTCGATCAGTGCGTCGAGGCGCGAGCCGGCGCCGAACACCGTCTCCAGATGCGCGCGGGCCGACCCGATGTGGCGCTCCACCAGGCGTTGCGTGCGCTCCACGCCCACCAGGGCCACCACGGTCGACTTGCCCGCGTCGCGCCCGACGTCCTTGCCGATCGCGGCGGGATCGGCGGACAGGTCGAGGAGGTCGTCGAGAAGCTGGAAGGCGAGGCCGAGCTCGCCCGCGAAGGCGCACAGGTTGGCGCGCTGGCCGGGCGTCGCGCCCGCCACGATGGCGCCGAGCTCCACCGCCGACAGGAACAGGGCGCCCGTCTTGCGGCCGTTGGCGTCGGCCATGTCCTGCGCCGAGCGTGCCCCGCGCCCGCCGCGCAGGTCCTGGTATTGGCCGCCCACGAGGCCGAGCGAGCCCACGGCCGAGGCGAGCACGCCCACCGCCGCGCTGCGTCGCTCGGGCGCCAGACCCTCGATGCGGGCCAGCACCGCGAAGGCTTCCGTCAGGAGGGCGATCGAGGCCAGCACCGCGACGTCCTCGCCGTGCCCGCGATGGATCGCCGGGCGGCCGCGCCGCAGGGCGGCGTCGTCCATGCAGGGCAGGTCGTCCAGGATCAGCGAGGCGGCATGGACCATCTCCACCGCGCAGCCGGCGTCGAGCGCCGCCTCCAGCGGGCCGCCGAGGTCCTGCGCTACGATCGCCGCGATCAGCGGGCGCAGGCGCTTGCCGGGAGCCAGCAGGCTGTCGCGCATGGCCGCCTCCAGCCCCTGCTGGCCCGCCAGAACCACGGGAACCAGATCCGCCAGACGCGCTTCGATACGGACGAGGAGGTCGGAATTCGGGCCGTCGGGCGAAGGGCTCATCGCGTCTTGATCACTTTCCGGCGCGGGGACATGCCTGATGTCACCAGAGGCTGAAGTTCGTTACGAGGTTGTAGCACGGGCGGGCGCCGCTGGAAGCGCCGCGGCCCGCGGGGCGCGGGAATGCGACGAATCGACGTAGCGCCGAACCGCGTCCCGGAATGGCATGCGGGAAGGACACGGGCATGACGGCGGCAGGAGATTCTAGGCGGATGGACGAGGGAGACGGCGGCATCGCCGGGCGCAAGGGAGACCATCTCGACATCGTCCTGTCGCCGCACGCCGCCGGGCGGCGTGCCGACACGGGCTTCGACGCCGTGCGGTTCGAGCACGTCGCGCTGCCCGAGATCGACCTCGACGCGATCGACCTCGGCGCCCGGTTCCTCGGCCGCACCATGCGCGCGCCGCTCCTGATCTCGTCCATGACCGGGGGGCCGGAGCGCGCCGGCGCGATCAACGCCCGGCTCGCCGAGGCGGCCGAGCATCTCGGGCTGGCGCTCGCCGTCGGGTCGCAGCGCATCGCGCTGGAGGGGCGCGGCTCGGACGGCCTCGATCGGGCGTTGCGCCGCCGCGCCCCCAGCGTCCCGCTGCTCGCCAATATCGGCGCCGCCCAGCTCGTGGCCGGCTGGGGCGTCAAGGAGGCGCGGCGCGCCGTGGAGATGATCGGCGCCGACGCCCTGATCGTCCACCTCAACCCCTTGCAGGAGGCGCTGCAGCCGGGCGGCGACCGGCACTGGCGCGGCGTGTTCGCCGCGATCGCCGCCCTGGTGGGGGCGGCGGAGTTTCCCGTCGTGGTCAAGGAGGTCGGGGCCGGCATCTCCGGCCCCGTGGCGCGGCGGCTCGCCGAGGCGGGCGTGGCGGCGATCGACGTCGCGGGGGCGGGCGGCACGAGCTGGGCGGCGATCGAGGCCGAGCGCACGGGCGATCCGCGCGCTCGCGCCGCCGCGCTCCTGTTCTCCGACTGGGGCATTCCCACGGCGGAGGCGATCGCCGCCGTGCGGGCGGCCTGTCCCGAGGCCGTGGTGATCGGCTCCGGGGGCGTGCGCCACGGGCTCGACGCGGCGCGCGCGATTCGCCTTGGGGCCGACCTCGTCGGCCAGGCGGCGGCGGGGCTCCCGGCGGCCGATCGGTCCACCGAGGCGGTGGTGGCGCATTTCGAGCAGGTGATCGCGGAGCTGCGGATCGCCTGCTTCTGCACGGGTTCGGCCGACCTCGCCGCCCTGCGCCGCGCGCGCCTTCTCCCCGCGCAGGTCTGAGCCGGGCGCGGGGCGTCGCTTTCCGTTTGCCGCCGGTGCGCCCGATCCGCTAATCCCTGCGGGCCACGGTTTCCTCGGAGGACGCATGACGACGCTGACCCAGTATCTCGAGGCCCATGCGGGCGAGGGCTCCGAGCGGCGCGACGTCGCCGCGCTGATCGAGCGGCTGGCCGAGGCGGCCGGTGCGCTCCAGCGCCTGATCTCAACCGGGGCCACGGGAGACGCGGGCGCCGCCACGGGCGCGGACGGCGATCCCAACGGGGGCGGCGACATCCAGAAGGTGCTGGACCGCGAGGCCGACCGGCTGTTCCTGGCCGCCGCAAGGGCGGCGCCCGTCGCCTTCTACGGCTCGGAGGAGCAGGACGAGGCGGTGCCGCTCCGCGAGGGCGCGAGCCTCGCCATGGCGATCGACCCGCTGGACGGCTCCTCCAATATCGAGACCAACGTGTCGATCGGCACGATCTTCTCGGTGCTGCCCGTCACCGACGCGCACCGGGCCGACCCCGCCGGCGTGTTCCGCCAGCCCGGCCGGGCCCAGCTCGCGGCCGGCTTCTTCGTCTACGGCCCCCGGCTGATGCTGGTGCTCACCCTCGGCCAGGGCACGCACGCCTTCGGCTGGTCGCCCGAGACCGGCGCGTTCACGCGCATGGGCCCGCTCCACATCCCGCCGGTCGCCAAGGAATACTCGATCAACGCCTCCAACGCCCGCCACTGGGAGGACCCGGTGCGGCTCTACGTGGAGCAGTGCCAGGAGGGGGCGGACGGCCCGCGCGGGCGCGACTTCAACATGCGCTGGGTGGCGTCCATGGTGGCGGACGCCTACCGCATCTTCGTGCGCGGCGGCATCTACATCTACACGGGCGACCGCCGGAAGGGCTACGACAAGGGGCGCATCCGCCTCGTCTACGAGGCCAATCCGGTGGGCTTCTGCGCCGAGCAGGCGGGCGGCGCGGCGAGCGACGGCGTCCGGCCGATCCTCGACCTCGTGCCCGAGGGGCTGCACCAGCGCACGCCCGTGGTCTTCGGCTCGCGCGAGGAGGTGCTCGCCTTCGCCGCCGTGATGACCGACCCGGCGAGCCTTTCGGAAGTCTCGCCGCTGTTCGGCCAGCGTCCGATCGGGGGCATCTGACATGGACGGCGACATCCTGATCGCGCCCTCCATCCTGTCCTCCGACTTCTCGCGGCTGGGCGAGGAGATCGCGGCGGTGGACCGCGCCGGGGCGGACTGGATCCATCTCGACGTGATGGACGGACGCTTCGTGCCCAACATCACCTTCGGTCCGCCCGTGGTGGCGGCCGTGCGCGGAGCCTCCGCCCGGTTCTTCGACGCGCATCTGATGATCGCCTCCCCCGACGCCTATCTCGAGGGCTTCGCCAAGGCGGGCTGCGACGGGATCACGGTGCATGCGGAGGCCTGCACCCATCTCGACCGCACGCTCCAGGCGATCCGCGCGCTGGACTGCCGGGCGGGCGTCGCGATCAATCCCGCCACGCCCGAGACGGCGATCGAATACGTCCTGGACCGGGTCGACCTCGTGCTGGTGATGACCGTGAACCCGGGCTTCGGCGGCCAGAGCTTCATCCCCGCGACGCTGGAGAAGGTGCGCCGCCTGCGCGCCATGATCGGAGCGAGGCCGATCCGCCTCCAGGTCGACGGGGGCGTGGCGCCAGAGACGATCGGCGCCATCCGCCAGGCCGGCGCCGACACGTTCGTGGCCGGTTCGGCGGTCTACCGGGGCGGTACGGAAGACAACTACCGCAACAATATCGACGCGCTCCGTCGCTCGGCCTCGGTCAACAAAGCGTGATGCTCGGCAAGTAACGAAGCCGTATTCTCTGATTTCAAACGTTTCTTCGCCGATTCCGAGCCGCGCCGTTGCCTCGCGCGGCGCCCTTCGCCAAGATTTGTGCGCGGGGGATGTTGCATCGCGGCGTGGAGGACACACCTAAGCGGCCGCGTGCCGGGCGGGAACGCCGCCGGACGGCGGCCTCCCCGGCGCGGAACGTCAGTCGCGGCCGTCCGGGGCCTTGTCAGTATCGAAGCCGCATCCGGGGTCTGGACGGCGAAGGAGGGATCGTTGGAGCAATCGTTATCGGAGGCGGCGGCACAGACGGCGGTGACGGGGGTCTCGCCCGACGTGGTGCCGACCTGGGTCTGGCTGGCCACCATCGCGGGCATCGCCGCGCTGTTCGTCTTCGACTTCCTCACCCACGTCCGCAAGCCGCACGAGCCGACCTTCAAGGAATCGGCCCTCTGGTCGACCTTCTACGTCGCGCTGGCGCTCCTGTTCGGCTGGGGCGTGTGGGAGTTCTGGGACCGCCAGCACGGCATCGAGTACTTCGCCGGCTTCGTCACCGAGAAGTCGCTCTCGGTCGACAACCTCTTCGTCTTCGTCATCATCATGAAGAGCTTCCTGGTGCCGCGCGCCTACCAGCAGAAGGCGCTGCTGATCGGCATCGTGATCGCCCTGGTGATGCGCGGCATCTTCATCGCGCTGGGCGCGGCGGCCATCGAGCGCTTCTCCTGGGTGTTCTACATCTTCGGCCTGTTCCTCCTGTGGACGGCGTGGAAGCTCATCGTCGAGAGCCTGAAGCACCAGAAGTCGACCGACGAGGAATACGAGCCCAACGCCATCGTGAAGTATTTCCAGCGGCACCTGAGCACCACGGACGACTTCCGCGGCAACCAGCTCTGGGTGATCGAGAACGGCAAGCGCTTCTTCACCCCGATGTTCATCGTGATCCTGGCGCTCGGCATGACCGACCTCCTGTTCGCGCTGGACTCGATCCCGGCGATCTACGGCCTGACGGACGCGCCCTACATCGTGTTCACGGCCAACGCCTTCGCGCTCCTGGGCCTCCTTCAGCTCTACTTCCTGATCGGCGGGCTGCTGGATCGCCTCGTGTATCTGGGCATCGGGCTGTCGCTGATCCTCGCCTTCATCGGCCTCAAGCTGATCGTCCACGCCGTGGAGGCCAACACGCTGCCCTTCCTCAACGACGGCCAGCCGGTCGCCGTCCCGTCCTGGATGCATGTCGAGATCGAGCAGTCGCTCATGGTCATCATCGGCATCCTGGTGGTGACCACGGTGGCCAGCCTCCTGAAGAGCCGGTCGGACGCCCGCAAGGCGGGTTGAGGCCCGCAACGGCGCACAACCTGCGGTGATCGCGAGGCCGGCCCTTCGGGGCCGGCCTTTTTCGTGCGGCGCCCGTCTGGGGACGGGGCGTCTTGCCCCTTGCCCCGCCGCCGGTTTCCCGCTCACATAGGCGCCGAACGCAGGAGACGCCGGCCGCGGCGCGAGCGACACGCAACTGTCACGCCACGGTGATAGTCCCGCTCGGCCGATGGGGGGTGCGGCTGCGCGACACGCCATCGCAGGAAAACCTCAGGAGAGCGGGATGATCGGGACAATGAAACGGGGCGTGTCGCTGGCGGTTCTGGCGAGCGTCGCCTTGGGCGCGGCCACGGCCGGCGCGAGCGCGCAGGGCATGGACGCGCTGGTGGAGGCCGCCAAGAAGGAGGGCCAGCTCACCACGATCGCCCTGCCGCACGACTGGTGCAACTACGGCGAGATGATCTCCGGCTTCAAGGCGAAGTACGGCATCGCCGTCAACGAGCTGAACCCGGACGCCGGCTCGGCCGACGAGATCGAGGCGATCAAGGCCAACCAGGGCAACACCGGGCCGCAGGCGCCCGACGTGATCGACGTCGGCCTCTCGTTCGGCCCGCAGGCCAAGACCGACAAGCTGATCCAGCCCTACAAGGTCGCGACCTGGGACGAGATCCCCGCCGACGCCAAGGATGCCGAGGGCTACTGGTACGGCGACTACTACGGCGTGCTCACCTTCGAGGTGAACAAGGACATCGTGTCTGAGGTGCCGCAGGATTGGCCCGACCTCCTGAAGTCCGACTACGCCAACTCGGTGGCGCTCGCTGGCGACCCGCGCGCCTCGGCGCAGGCGATCCAGGCCGTCTACGCCGCCGGCCTGTCCAAGATGCCGGACGGCTCGGCCACGCAGATCGCCGATGCCGGCCTCGACTTCTTCAAGCAGCTCAACGCGACCGGCAACTTCGTGCCGGTGATCGGGAAGCCCGCCTCGCTGGCGCAGGGCACGACGCCGATCATGATCCGCTGGGACTACAACGCCCTGTCGAGCCGCGACACGCTGAACGGCAACCCGGAGGTCGAGGTCGTGGTGCCGAAGTCGGGCGTCCTCGCCGGCGTCTACGTCCAGGCGATCAGCGCCTACGCGCCGCATCCCAACGCCGCCAAGCTCTGGATGGAGTACATCTATTCCGACGAAGGGCAGCTCACCTACCTCAAGGGCTACTGCCACCCGATCCGCTTCAACGAGATGGCCAAGGCCGGCAAGATCCCGCAGGACCTCTTGGACCGCCTGCCGCCGGCCGCCAGCTACGAGATCGCCAAGTTCCCCTCGCTGGACGACCAGAACGCGGCCAAGGCCGAGATCACCACCAAGTGGGACGGTGTCGTGGGCGCCAACGTCCAGTAGGGCGGGTGCGAGCTTCGAGGATCGCCGCCCATCGCGGCGGTCCTCCCCCGGCTTCAGCGAAAGGGCTCATGCGTTGAGTGTCCAGGCCCTCGAACCCGGCATGGCGGCGGCCGCCGACGGCCCGCCGACGCAGCGCGCGCGACGGCTCCCGCTGGCTTGGCTCGGCGTCGTTCCCTTCTTCGCCTTCGCCCTCCTGTTCCTGGTCGCGCCGACCTTCTACCTGGTGGTCGGCGCCTTCCAGAACCCGGCGGGCGCCTTCACCCTCGACAACATCGCCGGCCTGTTCCAGTCGCAGATCCTCTCGGCCTACTGGATCTCGATCCGCATCAGCCTCGCCTCGGCGGCGCTGGGGGCGCTGCTCGGCTTCTTCCTCGCCTACGCGATCGTGCACGGCGGACTGCCGTCGTGGATCCGCTCCTCCGTGGTCACCTTCTCGGGCGTCGCCTCCAACTTCGCGGGCATTCCACTCGCCTTCGCCTTCCTGGCGACCCTCGGGCGCATCGGCCTCGTCACCTGGCTCCTGAACGAGGCCTTCGGCCTCAACATCTACCGGCTCGGCTTCAACCTCCTGAGCTTCTGGGGGCTGACCATCACCTACCTCTACTTCCAGATCCCGCTGATGGTTCTCATCATCACGCCGGCGCTGGACGGGCTGAAGCGGGAATGGCGCGAGGCCTCCTCGATCCTGGGCGCCTCCAACTGGCAGTACTGGCGCCTCGTGGCGCTGCCCGTCCTGTTTCCCAGCCTCATGGGCTGCTTCCTGCTCCTGTTCGCCAACGCCTTCGGCGCCATCGCCACGGCCTACGCGCTGACCGGCTCCTCGCTCAACATCGTGCCGATCCTGCTCTACGCGCAGATCCGCGGCGACGTGCTCTACAATCCCAATCTCGGCTATGCGCTGGCCTTCGGCATGATCGTCATCACCGGCTGCTCCAACCTCCTCTACATCTGGCTGCGCGCGCGCGCCGAGCGGTGGCTGCGATGAGGGCGCCGCGCGTCCTCGCCTGGATCGCGGTGGCGCTGGCCGCGCTGTATTTCCTGCTGCCGCTCTACGCGACCTTCCAGTTCTCGCTGTCGATGCTGCGCGGCCAGTGGAGCTTCGAGGCCTATCGCGTCGTGTTCGCCGACGACCGGTTCCGCGACACGTTCCTGTTCTCCGGCGTGTGCGCGCTGGCCACGATCGTGATCGGCGCGCTTCTGGTGGTGCCCACGGCCTACTGGGTTCGCCTGTGCCTGCCGCGCCTGCGCCCCTATGTGGAGTTCGTCACGCTCCTGCCGCTGGTGATCCCGCCGATCGTGCTCGTGTTCGGCTATCTGCGGCTCTACAACTCCTCGTCCTGGCTGCCGTTCACCGGATCGGTGGCGGGCACCAACGTTATCCTGGTCTTCGGCTACACGGTGCTGTCGCTACCCTACATGTACCGCGCGGTGGACACCGGCCTCCAGGCGATCGACATCCGCACCCTGACGGAGGCCGCTGAGAGCCTCGGGGCCAGGCGCCGGACCATCCTCGCCAGCGTGATCCTGCCCAACGTCCGGGCGGCGGTGCTGTCGGGCGCCTTCCTGACCTTCGCGATCGTGATCGGCGAGTTCGTGCTGGCGAGCCTGCTCAACCGTCCTGCGTTCGGCCCCTACCTCCAGAACGTCGGCGCCAACCGCGCCTACGAGCCGGCCGCGCTCGCCATGATCGCCTTCGCGGTCACCTGGGGCTGCATGGTGCTGCTGCATCTCCTCGGCGGGGCGGGCCCCGGCCGGGCCCGCTCCTTCCTCAAACCCAAGGCGAAGGCGGTTCCATGAGCTTTCTCGAGATCGCGGGCGTCTCCAAGAGCTTTGGCCCGAACACGGTGCTGCACGGGTTCGACCTGGCGGTGGAGAAGGGCGAGTTCGTCACCTTCCTCGGACCCTCCGGCTGCGGCAAGACGACCATGCTGCGCATCGTCGCCGGCTTCGAGACGGCGAGCCGGGGCACGGTTCGCATCGACGGGCAGGACGTCACCGGCCTCGCCCCCAACGCCCGGCGCATCGGCATGGTGTTCCAGGCCTATGCGCTGTTTCCCAACATGACGGTGGCCGACAACGTGGCCTTCGGCCTCAAGGTCGCGGGGGTGCCCAAGGCGGAGCGCCGGACGCGGGTGGAGGACATGCTGCGCCTGATCGGCCTGCCGCGCATCGCCGACCGCTACCCCTACCAGCTCTCGGGCGGCCAGCAGCAGCGCGTGGCGCTGGCCCGCGCCATCGCGCCCCGTCCCCGCGTCCTCCTGCTCGACGAGCCGCTGTCCGCGCTCGACGCCAAGATCCGCGTCTCGCTGCGCACCGAGATCCGCGACCTCCAGCGCGAGCTCGGCATCACCACGATCTTCGTGACGCACGACCAGGAGGAGGCCCTGTCCATGTCGGACCGGATCGTGGTCATGTCGGACGGGCGCATCGAGCAGGTCGGCATCCCGTTCGAGATCTACAACCACCCGCGCACCCGCTTCGTCGCGTCCTTCGTCGGAACGCTCGGCCTCCTCAAGGGCGAGGTGGCGCACGGGGGGCGGGTGATCATCGACGGGCAGGAGATCGAGGCCGACGCCGGCGCCGCGCGGCCGGGCGAGACGGTGACGCTGGCGCTGCGCCCCGAGGCACTCTCGCTCCAAGCCAGCCGCGAACGCTCCAACGCGCTGCGCGGCGAAATCACCTCCGTCGCCTTCCTGGGCTCGGTGGTGCGCCTTCGCGCCCGCTTCGGCCGCGACGAGCTCCTGATCGACACGTTCAACGATCCGGCGGCGCCGCCGCCGGGCCATGGCGCGGCGGTGGCCGTGCATTTCTCGCCCGCCGACGTCCTGTGCCTGGGCGCGGAGCCCGGCGGGCCGGGCGCCGCGAGCCGCGCCTCCGCCACGCCGCCGGGCCTGCGCACGCCGATCGCGGCCGAGGTTTAGACGGCTGCGCATCTTGTCTCGGCCGCCCCGTGCACGACATGAGCGCCGTTGAAGGGGCTCCGAGCCGGGGAAACCGAACGCGTTGAGTATCACCGAGAACCACGAGCCGGCGCTGGTCGCCGGCCCCGCCCTCTATGCGCGCGGCGCGGACGCGGCGGGGCTGCGGCTCGGCTTGGTCGCCGTCACCCGCGAGGGCGCCGGGCCGCCTCGCCTGGAGGCGGACGGCGCCGAGCCCGTGGCGCTGTCCGAGCGCGCGCGCCTGTTCGGCCACAGGGTCTGGGGTGCCGACTTCGCGCTGCCCGCCGGGCCCGACGCGGGCTATCGGCTGGACGGGCGGCGCTTCCGCGTCCGGAGCGACCTCTCCGGCGACGTGGCGGTGGGTTTCGTGTCCTGCAACGGCCAGGAGAACGGCGACGAGACGCGCAGCCACGAGGACCGCGACGTGATGTGGCGGCGCCTGGCGGCCGAGCATCGCGCCCGTCCCTTCGCCTTGCTGCTGCACGGTGGCGACCAGCTCTATGCCGACGAGGCGGTGCAGGCCCATCCTGAGACGCGCCGCTGGGCCGAGCTGCCGATCGACCGCAAGCCGGAGGTCGCCTGGGGCCCCGAAGTGGAGGAGGCGGTGCGCGGCTACTTCTTCCGCCGATATCTGGCGCTGATGCGCCAGCCCGCCTTCGCCGAACTCGCCGCCTGCGTGCCTTCCATGATGATCTGGGACGACCACGACATCTTCGATGGCTGGGGCAGCCATCCGGCCGGCCTCCAGGAAAGCCCGGTCGCGCTCGGTCTCTTCCGGGCGGCGCGCGAGATGTTCGTCCTGTTCCAGCTCGGCGCCGACCCCGCCGACCTGCCCGCCACCTGCCGCGACCGGACCGGGGCGAGCTTCGCGCAGGACGCGCGCTTCCCCGGCTTCTCGGTGCTCCTGCCGGACCTGCGTTCCGAGCGCACGCCTCGACGCGTCATGGGGGAGGAGGGCTGGGCGGCGTTCGAGGCGGGGCTCGCGGACGCGCCGGACGGCGATCGGCGCCTCGTGGTCTCCTCCGTGCCGGCGCTCGGGCCGCGCCTGTCGCTCCTGGAGGCGCTGCTCGACCTCTATCCCGGCCAGCAGCAGTACGAGGACGACCTGCGCGACCAGTGGCAGAGCCGTGGCCACCGCGCCGAATGGGTGCGGTTCCTGCGGGCGCTGGAGGCGGAGGCCGTCGATCGCGGTGGGCCGGTGACGGTGGTGTCGGGCGAGATCCACCTGGCGACGCGCGGCGAGATGCGCCTGTCGGACGGCTCGGCGATGCACCAGCTCGTCGCCTCCGGCATCACCCATCCCAAGCCGCCGGCGGCGCTCGGCCTCGGCCTCGGCCTGCTGTCGCGCCTCGGCCATTCGCCGCTGCCCGGCCGCCCGATCCGGCTGAAGCGGCTGCCGGGGCAGGGGGCGGTCTACACGGCCGAGCGCAACTACCTGGTGCTGCGCCGGCGCGCCGGGCAGTGGACGGCGGCCTGGGAGCTTGAGGAGTCCGGCCGCACGCCCGAACTCGGGCTCTGAGGGCCGCTCAGCCGCCGACCGGCCAGAACAGGGCGATCAGCGGCACCCCGACGAGAAGGACGATGGCCGAGAGCGGCAGGCCGAGACGCCAGTAGTCGCCGAACCGGTAGCCGCCCGGCGCCATGACGATCGTGTTGCACTGGTGGCCGATCGGCGTCAGGAAGTCGCAGGCCGCTCCCAGCGCCACCGCCATCAGGAACGGGTCGGGGTTGAGCCCGAGCCGCATCGCGAGGCTGCCGGCGATCGGCCCCAGCATCAGCACCGTGGCCGCGTTGTTCAGGAAGGGCGTCACGGCCATGGCGAGCAGCGTGACCATGAACAGCGAGGCGAGCGGCGAGAGCCCGTGCAGCGCCACGGACAGCCAGCCGGCGATGAGGTCCGTGCCGCCGGTGGTCTGGATCGCCTCCGACAGGGGGATCAGCGCGGCCAGGAGCACGATCACCGAGGCCTCCACCGTGCCGTAGGCCTCGTGCATGCTCATGACCCGCAGGAGGAGCAGCACCACCGCCGCGCCGAAGAAGGCGGCCACGGCTGGCACGTATCCCGTCGCCGTCAGCACCATCGCGGCGGCCAGGACGCCGAGCGGGATGAACGAGCGGCGCGAGCGCCCGAGCACGATCGAGCGCTCGGCGAGCGGCAGGATGCGCAGCTCGGCGAGCGCCGCCGGCACGCTCTCGCTGGTTCCCTTGAGCACCAGGACGTCGCCCTCGCGCAGCCGCAGCGAGGCGAGGCGCTGCTCGATCGGACGCCCCGACCGGCTCACCGCCAGCACCGCCACCCCTTGCGCCGATTCCAGCGCGAGCGATCCGAGGCGCGAGCCGATGATCGGCGACTGCGGCGTGACCACGCCCTCCACCACGCTCTCGGTCTCGATGTCGCCGCGTGTCGGCAGGTCGCCCGAGAGCCGCAGGCCGGCGCGCGCCACGGCGCGCTCGATGCCCTCCGGCTCGCCGCCGAGGAGCAGGAGGTCGCCCGCCTTGAGCACCATGCCGGGCGTCGGCTCGTGGCGGCGGAACCGCTCGCGGATCACCAGGCGCACGGCGATGTCGTTGTCGGCCGCCGATTCGAGTTCGGCCACGGTCCGGCCCGCGATCGCCGAGTTCTCCGGGATCTCGACCTCCGCCGTGTAGGCGTCGAGGGCGAAGGCCTCGCCCATGCCGCCGGCGGGCTTGCGCTTCGGGATGAGCCCGGAGGCGAGCGACAGGAACAGGAAGCCGCAGATGACGACGCCGAGCCCGACAGGCGCGTAGTCGAACATGGCGAAGGGCTGGCCCGTCATGTCCTGGCGGATCTTCGAGACGATGATGTTGGGCGAGGTGCCGACGAGCGTCACGAGGCCGCCGATCAGCGAGCCGAAGGCCATCGGCATCAGGAGCTGCGAGATCGAGGTGCCGTTCTTGCGCGAGACCTGCGAGGCGATCGGCATGAACATGGCGAGCGCGCCGACGTTCTTGGTCACCATGGAGAGCAGCGTCACCGCCCCGACGAGAACGAACACCTGCCGGCGCGCGGTGCGCATGTGCGGCATGAGGGGGCGCATGATGTCCTCGACGACGCCCGAACGCGCGATCGCCGCGCTGACGAGGAGCGCGGCCACGACGATCACCACCACGTCGTCGGAAAAGCCGGAAAAGGCGGCCTTCACCGGCACGATGCCGGTGATCACGCCCGCCAGGAGACCGAGAAGGGCGATCAGGTCGTAGGGCAGACGCCCCCAGACGAAGCCGGCGACGGTGAGGCCGACGAGGCCGAAGGCGAGAGCTTGGTCGAGGGTCATGGCGCTCACGGGAGAGGGACGACGGGGCGGCGGTCGCAAATCGGCACACGGCGGCCGGTGCGCGTCGAACGAAAACCGGCCCGCGCCGTTATCGCTGCGACGCGGCGCCGTGGTCCGTGTTCGGGGGGCCTTTTCGCATGACACAAGGTGGCGCCGGGATCGCGTCCGGCAATACGAGCGCGGCGAGCGGACAGTCGGTGCTCGGGCGCATGGCTTTCCTGGCCGGGGCGCTGCTCGCGCTGGCCGTGGCGGCTTTCGGCTGGACCGTCTGGCAGGACACGCGGCGCGAGGCCGCCACCAGCGGCAACGGCGCGATCATCGCCGAGGCCGAGCGCTTCCTGTCGATGATGACCAGCGTCGAGACCGCCACCCGCGGCTTCGTGATCGCCGGCTCGGAGGACTTCCTCGCGCCCTTCCGCCAGAATGTCGCCGACCTGCCCGCCCAGCTCGTGCGGATGGAGGGCGTGTGGCAGGAGGGCGTGGGCGACCCCGCGCGGCTCGCGCGCCTGCGCGAGCTGTCGGACGCGAAGGTCGCCATCGAGAGCGAGACGGTGCGCGTGCGCACCGAGCGCGGCATGGAGGCGGCGGCCGAACTGGTGCGCTCGGGCGCCGGCAAGCGGCTGATGGACGACATTCGGGTCGAGATCGGCACGGCGCAGGCCAATGCGCAGAAACGGGTCGACCTCGCCGAAGTCGCCGCCCGGCGCAACGACACCGTCTCCAACGTGGCCTTCCTGGCGGCGATCCTGTCGGCCGCCGCGCTCGCCTTCGTCGCCTTCCGCCGCCATGTGGAGAGCCGGCGCGCCTCCGGGATCCTGTCGGCCGTGATGGAGAACTCGCCGGTGGCGATCGGCTTCGTCGGACCGGACGGGCGGCTCGGACGCATCAATCCGGCCTTCGCCCAGGCGGGCGCGAGCCTCGGGCGCGAGGTCGTGCCGTCGGACCGGCTTCTCGACCTCTTCCCGCACGACCGGGTGATGCTGGAGCGCATGCTGGACGAGACGCTGCGCTGGGGCCGCATCCACAACGGGGTGGAGCTGCGGGCGGGCGACGGGGAGAGCGAGCAGATCTACCTCGCCAGCATCTACCCGCTGCGCACCGAAGGGCGCATCGCGCACGAGACGGTGGGCGCGGGCGTGGTGCTCGCCAACGCCACCAAGCGGCTGCGCACCGAGCGCCAGCTCGCCTATTCGGAAAGCCGCTTCCGTTCGCTGATCGAGGCGACCTCCGCGATCGTGTGGTCGGTGCCGAGCTCGGGCCGCTTCAGCGGCGCGCAGCCCGGCTGGGCCGCCTTCACCGGGCAGACGGAGGAGCAGTATTCGGGCTTCGGCTGGACGGACGCGGTCCACCCCGAGGACCGCCGGCGCAGCGCCGACGCCTGGGCCGAGACGGTCGCCAGCGAGGGCACCTACAAGATCGAGCACCGGGTGCGACGGGCCGACGGCGAGTGGCGCGACATGATCGGGCGCGCCGTGCCGATCCGGGGCACGGACGGGACGATCGCCGAATGGGTCGGCACCCACACCGACATCACCGACCAGAAGCGGATCGCCGCCGAGCTCGGCCATTCCAACGAGCAGTTCCGCATCATCGCCGACAACATCCCCCAGTTCGCCTGGATCGCCGACACGGGCGGCGACATCGACTGGTACAATCAGCGCTGGTTCGACTACACCGGCACCACCATGGAGGAGATGCGCGGGCACGGATGGACCAAGGTCCACCATCCCGACCATATCGACCGGGTGCGCGAGGAGCTGTCGCGACGCTTCGCCGAAGGGGTGCAGTGGGAAGACACGTTCCCGCTGCGCGGAGCGGACGGCCACTATCGCTGGTTCCTGTCCCAGGCGATCCCGATCCGCGACGAGACGGGGCGGATCGTCCGCTGGTTCGGCACCAACACCGACATCACCTCGCAGCGCGCCGCCGAGCAGGAGCTCGCCGCCGCCAAGGAGGCCGCCGAGAACGCCAACCGGGCGAAGTCGCAGTTCATCGCCAACATGAGCCACGAGCTGCGCACCCCGCTCTCGGCCGTGATCGGCTATGCCGAAATGCTCGAGGAGGAGGTCGAGGACCTCGGCGAGGCCCATCTCCTCACCGACCTCAAGAAGATCGAGCAGAACGCGCGCCACCTTCTCAGCCTGATCAACGACGTGCTCGACCTGTCCAAGATCGAGGCCGAGCGCATGGACGTCTATGCCGAAAGCTTCGCCCTGTCGGACGTCCTGGACGAGGTGGCCTCCACGGTCGGCTCGCTGATCGCCAAGAAGGAGAACCGGCTGGCGGTGGAGAAGGACGGCGAGCTCGGCGAGATGCACACCGACCAGGTCAAGCTGCGTCAGTGCCTCATCAATCTCCTGTCCAACGCGGCCAAGTTCACCGAGAACGGAACGATCACCCTCTCGGCCAGCCGCGAGCCGCAGGACGGGGGCGACTGGATCCGGTTCGAGGTGACCGACACGGGCATCGGCATGACGCCCGAACAGGTCGAACGCCTGTTCGAGCGCTTCGCCCAGGCCGACGAATCCACCACGCGCAAGTTCGGCGGCACGGGCCTCGGGCTCGCCATCACCCGAGCCTTCTGCCGCCTGCTCGGTGGCGACATCGGCGTCACGAGCGAGGCGGGGCACGGCACGACCTTCACCATCCGCATCCCCGCCGAGGTCGAGCAGCCCGCCGAGGAGGCGCTGCCCGCGGCCGGCGAGCCGAACGCTTCCGACGGCGGGGCGGGGCTCGTGCTCGCGATCGACGACGATCCGCACGCCCGCGAGCTCGTGACCCGTTTCCTGCTTCGCGAGGGATTCTCGGTGCGCACGGCGGCCGACGGGCTCAGCGGCCTGGAGATGGCGCGACTTCTGAAGCCCGACGTGATCCTGCTCGACGTGACCATGCCCAAGATGGACGGCTGGGCGGTGCTCACCGAGCTGAAGGGCGATCCGGACGTGTCCGACATCCCCGTGGTGATGATCACGATCATCGACGAGCACAGCCTCGGCTACGCGCTGGGCGCGGCCGACTACCTGTTGAAACCCGTCGAGTGGAACCGCCTCAAGGCGGTGCTCGACCGCTTCCGCACCACCGACAACGGGGTCATCCTGGCGGTGGACGACGACCAGGACGGTCTCCACCGCACCGCCACCATGCTGGAGCGCGAGGGGCTTTCCGTGATTACCGCGCTGAATGGTCGCGAGGCGCTGGCGCGCATGGAGGAGGCGCGGCCGAGCCTGATCCTCCTCGATCTCGTGATGCCGGAGATGGACGGGTTCGGATTCCTGCGGGCGATGCGGGGGCGCGAGGACTGGCGCGACATCCCGGTCGTGGTCCTCACCTCCAAGGATCTCTCCGCCGAGGAGATGCGCTTCCTCCACGGCAAGGCGGAGGATATCTTCTCCAAGGGAGACGTGAATCTCAGGGACCTTGCGGCCCAGATCCGCGTTATGGTGGGGCAAGGCGCCGCCTGCGGGGCCCGGGACCTTGCGCAGACGGGCCATTCCGGATCGGAGCCGACATCATGACACGCATCCTGCTGGTCGAGGACCACGAGGAAATCTGGGACTTCCTGTCCCGCCGCCTCCAGAGGCGCGGCTACGAGGTGGTTCTGGCCCACGACGGGCAGGACGGGATCGAGAAGGCGCGGGGCACCGCGCCCGACGTCATCCTGCTCGACATGAACCTGCCGGTGCTGGACGGCTGGACCGCCGCGCGCACCATGCGCGCCGACGCCTCGATCCCGCGCATCCCGATCATCGCCCTGACCGCGCACGCGATGTCGGGCGACAAGGAGAAGACGCTGGCGGCCGGCTGCGACGACTATCACGCCAAGCCGGTGGACTTCTCGCGCCTGCTCGGCCAGATCGAGGCGCTGCTGCCGCAGGCCGCGGCGGCGCAGTAAGCGGGGCCACGCGCTTGAGCTTCGAATGGCTTTGGCGCCTGGCCGGACGCCAGGCGGGCCCGCGGGACGGGCAGGGGTTGAACATCGACATACCGGATCTCGCCGCCGCCGCGCCGGTCCTGCCGGCGACCGACGCGCCGCGCCGCGACGGCGTGGAGGCCGCGCTGGCTCTCAAGGTCCTGTTGGCCCATCTGGCGAACTTCCGGCAGGTGTCCTTTCCGTTGACCCTGGACTTCCGCTCCTTCTCGGCGGACGAGACGCGCGCGGCGGTGAACGCCGCGGCGCTGGCCGTGGAAGCGGACGAGGGCGGCTGGGCGGACGGTGCGCGGCGCCGGCGTGCCGCCGAGACGCTGGCGCGGCTCGGCGCGGCGCCGGCCGACCTCGAGCCGCTCGGCCGGCCGGAGGAACCCGCGCAGTCGCTCGGCGAGATGGTGCGCGAGGCGCAGCGGCTCGACCGGGCGGCGCACGCCTATGCCGTGTCGCTGCTGGTGCTCGGCCGTCGCTCAGTTCTGGCGCAGAGCTATCTCGCCTATCTCGCCGCCCGGCTCGGGCTGACCGCCAACGTGGTCGGCAGCCTCAACCGGCGGTTTCGCGGGTGATCTCGCGCACCGCCGACTGAACCGTTCCCGATTCCAGAAGAAGCGTGCGCGCGAGGTCGGCGAGAGTGACCCAGCCGACCACCGCGCCGCCGCCGCCCTGCGTGACGGCGAGGCGGCGGACGCGGTGCGCCGTCATCATGTCCATCGCGGTCTGGAAACTGTCCTCGGCCCGGCACGAGATCAGCGGCGAGGACATCACGTCGCAGGCGCGGACCTGCGAGGCGTCGAGCCCGCGCGCCACGACGCGATAGAGGATGTCGCGGTCGGTGACGACGCCCTTGGGGTCCTCCGGGGTGCCGATCGGCAGCGAGCCGACATCGAGATCGCCCATGGTCACGGCGAGTTCGGTGACCGGCTCGTCGGGGGAGGCGAACTCCACGTGCCGGTTCATCACGTCCTGGATCTTCAAGGGGTCGGGTCCTCGGTCATGTCGGGGAAGATGCGACGGGAACGCGCCAGCCCCCGAAGGGTTCGCCGTGCCGGGAACCAAAAGCCGGTTGTCGCCTTCTTCCCTCCGGCGTGTTTCCTCTTCTGACGGGATCGATCCCTTGAACATTCTTTCGAATGCCTCCGACTTCGCGTCCAACCTCGCGAAGCCGGGCTTGCGCCGGTCGCGCGTCACGGCCGGACGTCCGTTCCCGCGCGGCGCCACCTGGGACGGGCTGGGCGTCAACTTCGCGCTGTTCTCGGCCAACGCCACCAAGGTGGAGCTCTGCCTGTTCGACGAGACGGGCACCACCGAGATCGAGCGCATCGTGCTGCCAGAGTACACCAACGAGGTGTTTCACGGCTATCTGCCCGACGCGCGCCCCGGCCTCGTCTACGGCTACCGCGTCCATGGGCCCTACGAGCCCGACGCGGGGCACCGCTTCAATCCCAACAAGCTGCTGCTCGACCCCTATGCGCGCCAGCACGTGGGCGAGCTGAAATGGGACCACGCCCTGTTCGGCTATACGATCGGGCATGCCGACGGCGACCTCTCGTTCGACGAGCGGGACTCGGCGGCCTTCGTGCCGAAGTCGCAGATCGTCGATCCCGCCTTCACCTGGGGCAACGAGCGTCGACCGAACGTGCCCTGGGAGCGCACGATCTTCTACGAGACCCACGTCAAGGGCTTCACCCAGCGCCATCCGAGCGTCGCCGAGCGCGACCGGGGCAAGTTCTCCGGCCTCGCGCACCACGACGTCGTCGAGTACATCAAGAGCCTCGGCGTGACCTCCGTCGAACTCCTGCCGATCCACGCCTACGTGGACGACAGTTACCTGGTCGAGAAGGGGCTTCGCAACTTCTGGGGCTACAACACGCTCGGCTTCTTCGCGCCCGACCCGCGCTACATGGCGACGCCCTTCGTCAACGAGTTCAAGGAGCTCGTCTCGACCTTCCACCACCATGGGCTCGAGGTCATCCTCGACGTGGTCTACAACCATACGGCCGAAGGCAACGAGAACGGGCCGACCCTGTCGTTCAAGGGCATCGACAACGCGACCTACTACCGGCTGCTGCCGGACAACAAGCGCTACTACATCAACGACACCGGTACCGGGAACACCGTCAACACGTCGCATCCGCGCGTGATGCAGCTCGTGATGGACAGCCTGCGCTACTGGGCGGGCGAGATGCGGGTGGACGGGTTCCGCTTCGACCTCGCCACCATCCTGGCGCGCGAGCCGACCGGCTTCTCGGAGGAGTCCTCCTTCCTCCACGCCACGATGCAGGACCCGCTGCTGAGCCAGGTCAAGCTGATCGCCGAGCCCTGGGACTGCGGTCCGGGCGGCTACCAGGTCGGGCGCTTCCCGCCGGGCTGGGCCGAGTGGAACGACGGCTACCGCGACACGGTGCGCGGCTACTGGCGCGGGGACGAGGGCAAGGTGCCAGCCGTGGCCGGCAAGATCTCGGCTTCGGCGGACCTCTTCGACCATCGTGGCCGCCAGCCCTGGGCGAGCGTCAACTTCATCACCGCCCATGACGGTTTCACGCTGCACGACCTCGTCTGCTACAACGACAAGCACAACGAGGCGAACGGCGAGGACAATCGCGACGGCCATTCGCACAACCTCTCCAACAACTACGGCGTCGAGGGGCCGACCGAGGACGCCGAGATCAACAACGTCCGCTTCCGGCAGCTTCGCAACTTCTTCGCCACGCTGCTCCTCTCGCGCGGCACGCCGATGATCCTGGCGGGCGACGAGTTCGCCCGCACGCAGGGCGGCAACAACAACGCCTACGCGCAGGACAACGAGATCGGCTGGGTCGACTGGAACGTCTCGCCGGACGGCGAGGACCTGGCCGAGTTCGTGCAGAAGCTCATCATGCTGCGCCAGGCGCTGCCGATGCTGCGGCGCGGCCGCTTCCTCCAGGGGCGCTACGACGAGGAGATCGGCGCCAAGGACGTGACCTGGATGTCGCCCTCGGGCGGCGAGATGGGTCAGTCGGAATGGGACGACGCCGGGGCGCGCTGCTTCGGCGTGCTCCTCGACGGCCGGGCGCAGTCGGAGGGCATCAAGCGCGTCGGTTCCGACGCGACCATGCTGCTGATCCTCAACGCGCACTACGACGTCGTGAACTTCCGGCTGCCGTCCGCGCCGGGCGGGCGCCGCTGGCACTGCATCATCGACACCAACATGCCGAACCGCGACGAACTCGTGCCTTTCGAGTTCGACACCGACTACATGGCCACCGGGCGATCGATGCTCGCCTTCATCCTGGAGCCGGAGGACGGCTACTCCCTGTCGGACGAGGCGCACCTGGCCTTCGCCCATGTCTCGGAGGCCTTCCAGCGCGCGGCGGCGGAACGGGTCCACATCGTGCGGGCCGAGGCGGGCTGAGGCGAGACCCGCCGACCCATCGTCGCAACGAAGAAGGGGCCGCTCCATCCGGAGCGGCCCTTTCGCTTTGGGGTCGGGCGCCGCGCGCTCGAACGTGGACGTGGAACGGGACGGCGGCGTGCCGGGCGCGGCGTGCCGCGTCCGGCGCCCGGTCGGGCGGTGGGGCGACGGCTCAGGCGGTGGCGACGGCCGGTTCCACCTTGGTGCCGTCGCCGGCGGCGGCGGGCGATGGCGCGGCAGGCTCCGGCGCCGCGGTCTTCAGCCCCGACATGTCGAGCGCGGCGGCAAGCGCGCCGTTGAGCGTCGTCACCAGGGCGTCGGCATGGACGCGGCGCTTCAGGTCCCGCAGCATGGCCGGGTCGCGCTGCCGCCAGATGCCGATCAGGATGCGGGCCTTCGGCGCGATGCGATGGACGCGGCGCACGGCCTGCCGCAGATGGACGGTGGACAAGGGTTCCACGAAGGACAGGCAGACCAGGGCGACACCCTCGGCCTGCGCCGGATCGGGCGGATCGCGCTGCAACGCGGCGAGATCCACCGCTTCGGCCCGCAGACCGTGCCGCGTCAGCACCTGGGCGAGCATCGCTGTCACGGCCCCGTCCAGCGCATTGAAGCCGGCGATGCACACGACGGGCCGCTCGCCACGCCAGTCCGGAAGAAGGTCCTGGCGGCGCTGCACGACGCGCGTCACCTCCTGGTCGGGCCCGGCCGCGTCCACGGCCGCGGCGGCTTCCGCCGTGAGGTTCTTGCCGCGGCGGCCCGTCCGGGAGGAGGTGCGCACGCCCCCGAGGCCGTCCACGAGTTCCAGCGTCGACCGCTGGAGGGTCCCCAGTCGCTCCCCCTCCACGGCGAAGCGCGCGACGTCCTCGTGGGCGATGCGCAGGCCCTCCAGGGCCACCTCGTCGTAGTAGGTCGCGAGCTCCCGCTCGCGCAGGAACTCGCGTGCCTGATCGATCGCCTCGCCCGGGGCGCCGGCCAGCATGCGCTGGTAGAAGATCTGCGCCGGCGAGAGCGCCGGCCGGTCGCCGAACATCACGTCGATGAAGGCGAGGCGCGGCACATGGCGGCCCATCACCACGAGGCAGATCGTCAGGGGCGTCGCGAGGATCAGGCCGACCGGCCCCCAGAGGAAGGCCCAGATAGTGGCAGCCAGGAGGATCGCCACCGGCGAGAGGCCGGTGGAATGCCCGTAGAGCACCGGCTCCACCACGTTGGACAGGATCGCCTCGGCGCCGAGATAGAGGACGGCCGTCCAGATCACGATCGACCAGCCCGGATCCACGGCGAAGGCGAGCAGCATCGGCAGGCCCGCGCCGACGATGCCGCCGACATAGGGGATGAAGCGCAGGACGCCCCCGAGAATGCCCCACAGCGCGGGGCTGGGGACGCCCAGCAACCAGAGGCCCAGCGCGGTGACGGTGCCGAAGGCGGCGTTCACGCCGAGCTGGAAGAGGAGGAGCTTGGACAGGCGCTTGGCCGCGTCGTCGATGGCCGCCGTGGTCTGCTGCAGGTCGTCGGTGCCGGCGAGGCGGATGAAGCGGTTGCGCAGGTCCTCGCGCTGAAGGAGGATGAAGATCGCGAAGATGATCACGACGCCGAAGGTCGCCAGGGGCTGGAGCAGCGGCAGGGCGATGGCGCTGATGGTCTCCAGCACCGAGCCCTGGTTCTCCACCGTCACCGGGATCGGCCGGCGGGCAGGGGCGTCATCTCCCGTCTCGGACGGCGCGGCCATGGACTGGATGTCGGCCGCCATCTCCTCCAGCGCCAGCGCCGCGCGGCTGAACGGGCCGTCGCCGGTCGCCTGCGCCGAGGCCGACAGCGACTGGAGCTTCCGCTGCACGGTGAGGCGATAGGACGGGATCTCGCCGACCAGCGAGGTGATCTGCGTCGCGATCACGAAGCCGAGCGCCACGATCACCACGGTGGCCGCCAGGATCGCTCCGCTGATCGCCAGCATGCGCGGCACGCGCATGCGCTGGAGGCCGATCACGATCGGGGCGAGGATGAAGGCGAGGAGGATGCCGAGGGCGAAGGGCACGAAGATCTCGCGGCCCAGGGTGAGGATCGCAGCGATCGACAGCGTCAGGACGCCGATCGCCAGCGCCGTGAACAAGGGAAGCGCGCGGCGCAGCATCTGCGAAGTGATGATATCCAACGCTCGGCGTCTCCCCGGCGCGCCGGAACATCCCACAGCGCGAACGGTGGCAAACGCACGGGCCGCGCGCCGGTTCCGCGATCCGTGAAGGCCTTTCACGCGCGGCTCGGTGGCTCGGTATGCGCCGAAGGCATGGCTGCCGCGCCGAATCATCGCTTCAAAGCGTTCGGGAAAGGCCCCATCTTCCGGTCGACACGACGGAACGGACACCCGAAAGGACGACCTCGATGAACGCCCGCACCTCCCGCACGCGCTCCCTCGGCCAGCGGATCCGCAGCATGACCGACGCCTTCGGCGGCATCGCGGCTTGCGCGGCGGCGGCCGAGGCCGGCAAGCGCCCGCCGCGCGCGGCGCTGGAAGCCGCCGGCATCGCGCCTGACGCCTTCGACGACGTCAAGTTCGGCTGAGCCTCGGACGGTCGAGGCGACCTATGCATGAAAAGGGCGGCTCCCTCGCGGGAGCCGCCCTTTTCGTTGGTCTGTCCGAGGAGACGTCTCAGTCTTCGTCGGCCGCCATCTGCGAGAGGATCTGGCCGCGCCCGCGCGAGCGCAGGATCATCGGCACCACCAGCGCCAGCACGGCCAGCGTGAGCAGCGCGACGGCGAGCCAGGAATGGACCAGGATCGTCGGGTCGCCCTGGCTGATGGCGAGCGCCCGGCGGAGCTGCTGCTCGGCCATCGGGCCGAGGATCAGCCCGACCACGACCGGGGCGATCGGATAGCCGAAGCGGCGCAGCATGTAGCCGATCAGGCCGAACAGAAGCAGCATGCCGAGCTCCACCGGCGAGGGGTTGGCTCCGATGCAGCCGAGCGTGGCGAAGACCAGGATGCCGGCGTAGAGCCAGGGGCGCGGGATGGTGAGCAGGCGCACCCAGAGCCCGATCAGCGGCAGGTTCAGGATCACCAGCATGAGGTTGGCGATCAGGAGGCTGGCGACCAGGCCCCAGACGATCTGCGGCGAGGTGATGAACAGCAGCGGGCCCGGCTGGAGACCGAACTGCTGGAAGGCGGCCAGCATGATCGCGGCGGTGGCCGAGGTCGGCAGGCCGAGCGTCAGCAGCGGCACCAGCGTGCCGGCGGCCGAGGCGTTGTTGGCGGCCTCGGGGCCGGCGACGCCCTCGATCGCGCCGTTGCCGAACTCCTCCGGGTGCTTGGTGAGGTTCTTCTCCATCGAGTAGGACAGGAACGTGCCGATCTCGGCGCCGCCGGCCGGCATGGCGCCGATCGGGAAGCCGACGGCGGTGCCGCGCAGCCAGGGCTTCCAGGACCGTTTCCAGTCCTCCTTGGTCATCCAGAGCGAGCCGGTCACCGCCTCGATCGTGTCGGGCGTGCGGCTCGCGGCGGCGGCCACCACGAGGCACTCGCCGATGGCGAAGAGCGCGACGGCGAGCGTGGTCACCTCGATCCCGTCCAGGAGATTGGCCGAGATGCCGCCGAACAGGCTCGCCAGCGCGGCCCAGAGCCCGTGCAGCGAGGCGGCCGGGTCGGCGGCCATGCCCTGGAAGTACTGCGCGACCGGGGTGAGCGTCAGGCGCGCCTGGCCGGTCTGGAGATCGATGCCCACGAGGCCGAAGGTGAGGCCGAGGGCCAGCGCGGTGAGGCCGCGCAGGGCCGAGTCGCCGAACGCCGCCGACACGGTGACGAAGGCGAGTAGCATCAGCGCGAAGTACTCGGCCGGCCCGAAGGACAGCGCGAAGGAGACGATCACCGGAGCCAGGAAGGCGAGGCCGAGCGTCGCGATCAGGCCGGCCACGAAGGAGCCGATCGCGGCGGTGGCGAGCGCCGGTCCGCCGCGCCCCTTGCGGGCCATCTTGTTGCCCTCGAGCGCGGTGATGATCGAGGCGCTCTCGCCCGGCGTGTTCAGGAGGATCGAGGTGGTCGATCCGCCGTACATGCCGCCGTAGTAGATGCCGGCGAACATGATCAGCGAACCGGCGGCGTCGAGCTGGTAGGTGACGGGCAGGAGCAGCGCGACGGTGAGCGCCGGGCCGATGCCCGGCAGCACGCCGACGGCGGTGCCGAGCGTCACGCCGATCAGCGCGTAGAGGAGGTTCATCGGCTGGGCGGCCGTCGCCAGGCCTTGACCGAGAAGGGCGAAGGTATCCATCGCTTGGGGACCCGTGTTTCGAGCGGGCGCGACCGGCCGCGCGGGCGGCGGGCGCCGAAGGGGGCGGGCCTCCGGCACCGGGCCGGAGGCGGGGGCTCAGCCGAAGAGGCGTTCCAGCGGGCCGGCCGGCAGCGCCAGGTTCAGGATCTTCGTGAACATCAGCCAGATGGCGAGGCTGAGCAGGATGCCGACGGGGATCGACATGTACAGCCGACGCTTGCCGAAGGCCCGAGCGGTCGCCGCGAACAGAAGGCCGGTGGCGATCGAGAAGCCGGCGGTGGTGAGCAGCAGGAGCTGCGCCGCCAGCCCGCCGACGATCCAGACGATGGGCGCGAACTCGTCGTGGTCACGCTCGGGAAACTCGCCGCGCCAGGCCTCCACCATGGTCCAGCCGGCCAGGACCACGAGGGCGCAGCCGATCAGGATCGGGAAGGTCGCCGGCCCGATGCGGGCATAGGCGCCGCCGCCGATCTGGCTGGCGTCCAGAAGCACGAGGAGCCCGAGCACCGCGAGCCCGATGCCGATGGCGAACGCCGCCCGGTCGGGGCGGCGTCCGGTCGGCGCATGGTCCGACGGCGCGCTCATTACTGGACGAGGCCGATCGCCGTGAGGACCTTGCGCGTGTCCTCGATGTTCTTGGCGAGCTCGGCCTTGAAGGCGTCGCCGGCCAGGAACGTGTCGACCCAGTTGTTGCGCTCCAGCACCGCCTTCCATTCGGGGGTCTGGACCATCTTCTCCATGTTGGCGGTGAGGGCGGCCGTCTGCTCGGCGGAGATGCCCGGCGCACCGACCACCATGCGCCAGTTCTGCAGCTCCATGTCGATGCCCGACTCCTTGAGCGTCGGGGCCTCGGAGCCGGTGACGCGCTCGGCGCCGGTGGTGGCGAGGAGGCGCAGCGTGCCGGCCTTCACCTGGGATTCGAACTCGCCGTAGCCCGAGATGCCGGCCGCGACCTGCTGGCCGAGGATGGCGGCCAGCGCCTCGCCGCCGCCCGAGAAGGCGATGTAGTTGATGGCCTTGGGATCGGCGCCCACGGCCTGCGCGAGGAGGCCGGCCGCGATGTGGTCGGTGCCGCCCGCCGAGCCGCCGGCGATCGCCACGGCGCCCGGGTTCTCCTTCATCGCCGCCACGAGGTCGTCGATGGTCTGGTAGGGCGAGGCGGCGGGCACCACGATGGCCTCGTCCTCGCCGGTGAGGCGGGCGATCGGCGTCACCTGGTCGAGCGTGACCGGCGACTTGTTGGTCAGGATCGCGCCCACCATCACGTAGCCGCCGACCAGCAGCGCGTCCGGGTTGCCCGACTTGGTGGACACGAACTGGGCGAGACCGATCGTGCCGCCGGCGCCCGGAACGTTGACCACCTGCACGTTGCTGGCGAGCTTGGTCTCCTGCAGGACGTTCTGCATGGCGCGAGCGGTCTGGTCCCAGCCGCCGCCGGGCGAGGCGGGCGCCACGATCTCGTAGGCGGGCGCCTGGGCGAAGGCGCTGGTGGAAACGAGAAGGGCGGCGAACGCGCCCAGCAGCATGGACTTCATGGAATGATCCTCCCGAATGGCGACGTCGAGCGTCCTTGGAAACGGCCGATGGTCGCGGGAAGGACGGCGGCGACCGGCACGGCGGTCTCGGACGACCGTTCCGCCCCTCCAGGCCGTCCGGTCGATGGCGCGCAGCCCTCGAGGCCCGCCCACGGTCGCATCCAGCCTCCCCGGCCGTCTGGAAACATCCTAACAAAGGGTTCCTGTCAAAAACCTGTCACCGGCCGCGCCTGCCTTATTGCGGTGCGACGATCTCCATCCACGTGTCCAGAAAACGGGCACGCCGCTGCCGGTCCAGCCCGACCAGGAGCGAAGGCCCGAGCGGCACCGGCTGCACGGCCCCGCGACCGAGGGCGGCGATGTGCTCGGCGGTCCACATGCCCTGCGCGCCCAGCACCACGGCGCCCAGCGCGGCCGGTCCCGCCAGGATCGACTGCCCCTCCGTGGACAGGGCGAACTCCAGGAACGCCTCGCCGAGATCGGGCCGCCGGGCGCCCACGGGCACGAACATCGAGCGCGTGACCACCAGCACGTAGTCGTCCGGCACCACGATGCCGATCCGCGCGCCCGCCGCCTGGCGCGCGAAGGCGTAGGAGCCGAGCACGTTGTAGCCAAGCGCGAGTTCGCCGCGCTCGATGCCGTCGAGGATCGCGGGGCTGGCGCCCGACAGGCGCACGCCCGCGCGCCCGAAGGCGCTCGCCAGGCGCCAGAAGTAGGACGACACCGACTGGTCCTGGCTCGCCAGCATGTAGCCGACGCCCGAGCGCGCGACGTCGTAGGTGGCGATCCGGCCGGCGAGCCGCACCGCCTGCCGCTCCAGGAGCTCGGCGAGCTCCAGGTGGCTGCGGGGCACCTCCTCGGGGGCCAGCGCGTCGGGATCGTAGACGATCACCGCCGGCTCGAAGGTGAAGCCGAACAGCTCGGAGCGCCACTGCGCCCAGCCGGGCAGCGCCGCCGCGCCCGGCACGTCGAGCGCGCGCGCGTAGCCGTCGTTCACGAGCTTGACCTGGAGGTCGGAGGCCGAGCTCACCATCAGGTCGGGCGGCGGCGAGAGGCCCTTGGCGAAGGCGTCGAAGATCGGCAGCGTCTCGCCTTCCTGGTAGACCACGGTGACGTCGGGCCGGTGGTCCTGGAAGCCGCGCACGAGATGGGCGAAAAGGCCGGTGTCCGTGGCGCCGAGGACGCTCAGCCGCGTCTCGCGCGAGCCGTCGGGCGCGGGATACACGGTCTCGGCCGCGCCCGCGGCGCCGACGGGCAGCGCCAGGAGCAGGACAAGCGCCACCGAGGCGAGCGCGCGGGTCCCGCCGCCGACGGCCGCGCCGGCGGGCCCGGCCGTTCCGTCCGCGCGCGGCAGGGCGAGGCGCGCCAGGAGCCCGCCGCCCGGCCTGTCCTCCAGCGCGATGCGGCCGCGCTGCGCCTCCACCGCGCGGCGCACGATCGCCAGGCCAAGGCCCGATCCGTTGGTGCCGGCCGCGGCGGCGCCCCGGCGGAAGCGCCGGAACACCGCCTCGCGCTCGTCCGCCGGAATGCCGGGCCCCCGGTCGGCGACGTCGATGCCGATCGCGCCGCCGGGCAGCGCGGCGACCGAGATCTCCACCGGCCCGGCGCTGTAGGTGAGGGCGTTGTCCACGAGGTTGCGCAGCATCTCGCGCAGCACCACGCGGTCGGCGCCGAGCGCCGCCTCGGCAAGGCCGGGCTCGATGCGCACCCCGACCCGGCCGGCGGTGTCGGGATCGAGGCGGCGGACCACCTCGGCCACCACGGCGCCCACCGGCGTCGCGCCGGCGGGCGCCGTGTCGAGGCGATGGGAGATCGTGGCGTCCATCAGGAGCTGCGAGACGAGCTGGCTCGCCTGCACCGCCCCTTCGTGGATGCGCGCGACCTGCGCCTTGAGCGCCTCCGGGTCGCGTTCGCCGCGGGCCACCTCCGCCTGGAGGCGCAGGGACGCGAGGGGGGTGCGCACCTCGTGGGCGGCCTCGGCCACCAGCGCCTCCAGCCGTTCGCGCGCCGAGCGCAGCCGGGCCATGAAGTCGTTGAGCGCGCCCACGAGCTGGGCGGCCTCCTGCGGCACGGGCAGGTCCACCGGGGCGAGGTTCTCCGGCGCGCGGGCGCGCAGGTGCCGCTCCAGCGACAGGAGCGGGCGGAAGGCGCGCCCGATGCCGAACCAAAGGATCGCGAGCGCCAGGAAGAGGAGCGCCACCACCGGCAGCAGCGCGTTGCCGAAGATCTCGCGTGCCAGCGCCTGCCGCTCCCCCAGCGTCTCGGCGACCCGCACCGTGGCCCAGCCGGTGCCCGAGGCGGTGGACACGAGGCGCCCGGCGCTCGCCACCCGCACCGGCTGGCCGCGATACACCGCGTCCGCGAAGGTGGGCTCGCTGTCGTCCTCGGGCGGCAGGCCCTTCGACAGGTCGCCATAGCCGGTGACGTTGGTCCCGTCCGGGGCCTCCACGGCGTAGAAGATGCGGTCGCTGCCGGAGAACATGGCGAAGGAGGCGAGCGGCAGTTCCACCGTGACCGCGCCCTCCTGGAGCTGCACCGCGCCGGCGATGGTCAGCGCCGAGGCGCCGAGCAGGCGGTCGAAGGCCCGCTCGGACGCGCGCTCGGCATAGTCGCGGACGAAGGCGACGAGAACCAGGGCGGCGAGCACGAGCAGCAGCGTCGCCGCCACCAGCACGCGCCGCCGGATGGAGATCGGCCTAGGCGCCATCGCGCACCCGGGCGACGTAGCCGAGGCCCCGCACGGTGCCGATCTCCAGCGCCGAGCCCTCGAGCTTGCGGCGCAGGCGCGAGACGTAGAGCTCCAGCGCGTTGATCGAGACCGCTTCGTCGAAGGAGAAGAGCTGGGCCATGAGCTGTTCCTTGCCCACCACGACGCCGGGCCGCGACAGGAGGATCTCCAGGAGGCGGAACTCGCGCCGGCCGATGTCCAGCCTCTCGCCGCCCCGGCTCACCGCGTGGCCCGCGAGGTCCACCGTCAGGTCGCCGAAGGCCGAGACGCTGGAGGTCTGGCCCGCCGGGCGGCGCAGAAGGGCGCGCAGCCGCGCGTCGAGCTCGCGCAGGTCGAAGGGCTTCACGAGGTAGTCGTCCGCCCCCTGGTCGAGAAGGCTGACCTTGTCGTCGATCTCCGAACGCGCCGTCATGACGAGGACGGGCACGGCCGAGCGCGCGCGGCGAAGTTGCGAGATGACCCAGAGCCCGTCGCGGGCCGGCAGGGTGAGGTCGAGGATCACGGCGTCGAACGTGTCGAGCCCCAAGGCCTCCACCGCGTCCTCGGCGGTCTTGACCCATTCCACCGCGTGGCCCGCCCCGCGCAGATGGCGGTTCACCGCGTCGCCGAGGCCCTCGTTGTCCTCCACCAGGAGCATGCGCATGGGAAGCCGGTCTCGCCGATCGGTCGGAAAGCGCCGACCATAGGGTTTGGGGCGCCGGTTGGGAACCATGGCGGCGATGTGACACCAGGAACGGTTGCGCCGTGCCGCCCGCTGCCGCTATCGCTCGCGCGCAGGCGCCCGCCGTCGCGGCGCGAACGAGAAGGCTTCCCGCCCATGCACTCCATCGCGCGCGTCGGCCTCGCCGCCGAACTCATGGCCCATGCGGAGCGGCACGGGCCGGTGACGGTGGGGGTCGCCGGGGCGGGGCAGATGGGCATCGACCTCCTGGTCCAGCTCCGGCTGATGCCCGGCGTGCGGCTCGGCGCCGTGTCGACCTCGCGCCCCGCCGAGACGCAGTCCGCGCTCGTCTATGCCGGACATGCGCCGGAGGCGTGCGCGCGCGCCGAGACGGCCTCGGCCGTGGACGCGGCGATCGAGGCGGGGCGCGCGGCGATCGTGCCGGACGCCGCGCTCCTGTGCGAGGCGGGGCGGATCGACGTGGTGGTGGACGCCACGGGCAGCCCGAGCTTCGGCACCGCGCTGGCGCTCCGGGCCTTCGCGTCCGGAAAGCACGTGGTGATGCTGAACGTCGAGGCGGACATCGCCGTGGGGCGCCACCTCAACGCGGCGGCCAAGGCGGCGGGCGTCGTCTATACCGGCGCGGCGGGCGACGAGCCGCACGCGACGATCGAGCTGATCGGCCTCGCCCAATCGCTCGGGCTCGACATCGTGTGCGCCGGCAAGGGCAAGAACAACCCGCTCGACTTCAACGCCGTGCCCGCCGACTACGAGGCGGAGGCCGCCCGCCGCAACATGAACGCGCGCATGCTGGTGGAGTTCGTGGACGGCTCCAAGACCATGGTGGAGATGGTGGCGATCGCCAACGCCACCGGGCTCGTGCCCGACGTGCCGGGCATGCACGGGCCGAACGCGACGGCCGAGGACCTGGCGCAGGTCTTGTGCACGCGCGAGGACGGCGGCATCCTGTCGCGCATGGGCTGCGTCGACTACACGATCGGCCGGGGCGTCGCGCCGGGCGTCTTCTGCGTGGTGCGGGGCCGCCATCCGCGCGTCACCGAGCGCATCGCCGACCTTAAGGTCGGCCCCGGTCCCTGCTTCGCCCTGTTCCGTCCGTTCCATCTCACCTCGATCGAGGTGCCGCTCTCGGCGATCCACGCCGCCGTCCATCGCCGCCCGCACATGGAGCCGCTGGAGCGGCCCGTGGCCGAATGCGTCGCCGTGGCCAAGCGAGACCTCGCGCCCGGCGAGGTGCTCGGGCGCATCGGCGAGACGCAGTATCGCGGTTTCGCGATGACCTGGGGCGAGGCGCGCGCGGCCGGCGGCCTGCCGCTGGGGCTTGCCGAGGGCGCGCGGGTGACGGCGCCGGTCAAGGCGGGCGAACGGATCACCTACGCCAACGCGGAGCCGGACGGGACGCTGGAGATCACCCGGGTCCGCCGCGCGCTGGACGCGGCGGACGAGCGGTTCGTGGGGCAGGTCGCCTGACGCGCTAGCGCGTGTAGGCGATCGGCACGGTCAGCGAGATGCTGCCGCCGTCGGGCGGCGCGGGGAAGGGGCTGGCGCGGCGCACCAGCGAGAGCGCGGCCTCGTCCAGCACGGGGTTGCCGGACGATCCCGACAGGCGGATGCCGCTGGCGGAACCGCTGCCCGTGATGGTGAAGGACACGCGCACCGTGCCCGTGCCGCCTCCGCGCGGCGTGCGCTTGAAGCGGTTCAGCCGAGCCTGGACCTGCGACTGCCAGCGAGCGGGGGACACGCTGGGGCGCGCACGCTGTCCCTGCGACGCGTCGGGAGCGGCGCGCGAGGCGCTGGACGCCGGAGCGGCGGGCTGGCGGCGCACCGGCCGGGGACGCTCGCGCTCGACCCTCTGCGTACGCTCGGGACGCTTCTCTGCGACCTCGCGCCTCGGCTCGGGCGGGCGCGGCCGCGCGCGCGGGATCGGCGCGTTGATCACGGCCTCGGCCTGCTGCTCGACCACGGGCGGCGGTTCGGGCTCGGGCAGCGGCTCGGGTTCCGGCTCCTCGACGGGCGGCGGCTCCTCGACGGGCGGAGGGGGCTCCTCGACCGGGGGCGGGGGCTCCGGCTCCGGCGGGGGCGGCACGGGCTCCGGCGGCGGCGGTTCGGGTTCGGGCTGCGGCTCGGGCGGCGCAGGCTCCGGCGGCACCGGCTCGGGCGGCGTCGCCTCCGGCTCCACGGCGGGCTCGGGGGCCTCGACGGAAGGGGCGGCGGGCGGTTCGGCCGCCGGCGGCGCGAGCTCGATCAGGATCGGGGCCTCGGGCGCGCCGGCGGGGGCGGTCGCCACGGGCGGCATGTGGACGAAGAACCAGGCGGCCGCCGCATGGGCGGTGGCGATGGCCAGCATCGCCGCACCCCAGCGTGCGGCGCTCGCGAAGGCCGAGCCGCGCTCGAGATCTTCGGGGCGGGCCAGCGTCATGGCTGCGCGGCGGCCCCGGCCGCAGGGGCGGCCCCCGTGTTCTCCAGGCCCACCAGGGCGATCTTGAGGTAGCCGGCGTCGCGCAGGCTGTTCATGACCTCCATCAGGTCGCCGTAGGCCACGGCCGAGTCCGCGCGAAGGAAGATGCGCTCCTCGCGGTTGCCGTCGGTGCGCCGGTCGAGCACCGCGCGCAGCGCCTCGCGTGCGATGGCCTCTTCGCCGAGCACGAGGTTCAGGTCGTCCTGCACGGTGAGGTAGATCGGCTCGTCGGTGCGCTGCTGCGGCTGGGCGTTGGAGACCGGGAGATCCACCGGCACGTCCACCGTCGAGAGCGGCGCGGCCACCATGAAGATGATGAGAAGCACGAGGACGACGTCGATGAACGGCGTGACGTTGATCTCGGAGACCTCGCCCGAATCGTCGTCGTCGGAGCTCTTCAGGCTGACACCCATCGCGCCTACTCCGCCGCCGCCGAGCGCGGGTAGGGCGCGCGGCCCGATACGCCGGCGGACTTGGCCCGGTCGAGATCGCGCGACAGGTGCTGGAGCACGGCGGCCGAGGCGTCGGACAGAACCGCCCGGTAGCCGGAGATGGCGCGCGCGAAGACGTTGTAGATGATCACGGCGGGGATGGCGGCCACGAGGCCGATGGCGGTGGCGAGCAGCGCCTCGGCGATGCCGGGCGCGACCACGGCGAGGTTGGTGGTGTTGGCCTGGCTGATGCCGATGAACGAGTTCATGATGCCCCAGACCGTGCCGAACAGGCCGACGAAGGGCGCCGTGGAGCCGATCGTGGCGAGAAGCCCGGTGCCGCGCGCCATGCGCCGTCCCGCCCGCGCCTCGATGCGCTGGAGCGCGGCGGCCACGCGCTCCTTGACGCCCTCGGCGGGCAGGCCGGCGGAGCGGGCGCGCTCCTCGGCGGCGGTGCGCACCATGGCGGCCACGGGCCCGCGCTTCCAGCCGTCGGCGGCCACGGCGTCCGCGGACGGCAGGCCCTCGGCCCGGCCGAGCCGCCGGACGCCGGATCCGGCGCGGGTCTTGGCCGCCACGAGCTCCAGCACCTTGGCGAGCCAGATCGTCCAGGTGACGACGGAAGCGAAGGCCAGGCCGACCATCACTGCCTTCACCACGTAGTCGGCAGCCATGAACATGCCCCAGGGGGACAGGTCGTGCGGCAGGGTGGCGGCCGCGGCGGCCTCCGGCACGGCCGCGCCGTCCCCGGTCCCACCGACCGCGGAAGGCCCGAGCGCCGGCTCGCCGGCAGCCGGTGCGGGCTCGTCGGCCGCCTCGGACGGCTGGCCGAGCGGGGCGATCGCGTCGGGCATTCCCGACGGGAAGGCGGTGCCGGGCGTCGCCGCCGAGGGCGAGGGCGGCAGGAGGCTCGGCGCGCCGGGAGCCGGAGCCGTGTCGGTCGCCGTGCCGGGCGCCGGGGCCTCGGCGGGGGCGGCCGGGGGCGTGGCGGGTGCGGTCTGGTTGGTGGCGGGGGTGGCGGGCGGCTCCTGCGCGCCCACACCGGTCGCCAGAAGCGGCAGGGCGAGAACGGCGCCGAGGGCCGCGCGCCCCGTGCGGGCCCGGATGCGTCCTGCGAGAGAAAGCGTGTGCTTTGCCATTGTCGACCTTTTTCGCCGATCGGGCGAGGCGTCGCCCGTGCCGCTGTGCGAACCGGCGGGAGCCGGTCGCTTGCTGGCAATACATGAACAGTGAAGTCAGGTTTTCCATACGCACCGGGTCGCGGTCGCACAAGCCCCCGCACGGTTTCTCCCCGGCCGGCCGGGCGCAGCGGCGATCGGCACCCGCTTCGCGGTCCGCCCCATCGACATGGCCCGGGCGTGCCCCACCATAGCTCGCAGACACGAGACGCCGCGCCGCCAGCTTGGGTGCCGCGCCGCGTCGGACCCCGCGAAAGGAACGCCGCATGAGCGCGAACCCCGCCACACCCGATCACGGCTCCATGACGGGCGGCTCGCCCGAGCAGGCGGCCATCGACACGATCCGCACCCTGTCGATGGACGCGGTGCTGAAGGCCCATTCCGGCCATGTCGGCGCGCCGCTCGGCCTTGCGCCCGTCGCCTACGCGCTGTGGACCGAGTTCATGCGCTACGACCCCGGCTGTCCGGACTGGCCGAACCGGGACCGCTTCGTGCTGTCGGTCGGCCACGGCTCGATGCTGCTCTATTCGGTGCTGCATCTCGCCGGCGTCGAGGAGATCGACGCCGAGGGGCGCAAGACCGGCAAGCCCGCCGTCTCGCTGGACGACATCAAGGCGTTCCGGCAGCTCTCCTCCAAGACGCCGGGCCATCCCGAGTACCGGATGACGACGGGCGTCGAGACCACCACGGGGCCGCTCGGCCAGGGCTGCGGCAACTCGGTCGGCATGGCGATCGCCGAGCGCTGGCTCGCCGCCCGGTACAACCGGCCCGAGGCGAAGGTCTTCGACCACGACGTGATCGTCCTGTGCGGCGACGGCGACATGATGGAGGGCGTGTCCTCCGAGGCCGCCTCGCTGGCCGGCCACCTGAAGCTCTCGAACCTCCTGTGGATCTACGACAACAACAAGGTGTCGATCGAGGGCTACACCAGCCTCGCCTTCTCCGAGGACGTCGCCGAGCGGTTTCGGGGCTACGGCTGGAAGACGCTCCACGTCTCCGACGCCAACGACCTCGGCGCGATCCGCGAGGCGGTCGAGGCGTTCCGCCGCACCGACGACCGGCCGACGCTCGTGGTTGTGGACAGCGTGATCGGCTACGGCCTCGCCAAGCAGCAGGGCACGGCGGCCGCCCACGGCGAGGCCTTCGACGCCGAGGACGTGAAGGGCGCCAAGCGCGGCTACGGCTGGCCGGTGGACCGCGAGTTCTACGTCCCGGACGGTGTCGCGGCGGACTTCCGCGGGCGCGTCGAAGGGCGGGGCCGTGCGGCGCGCGAGGCCTGGGAGGCCGATTTCGCGCGCTACCGTTCGGCCCATCCCGAGCTCGCGGCCGAGATCGACGCGATGCGCCAGGGCCGCCTGCCGGACGGTTGGGACGCCGGCATTCCGGACTTTCCGGCCGACGCCAAGGGCATGGCCTCGCGCGATGCGTCGGGCAAGGTGCTGAACGCCATCGCCGAGCGCGTGCCGTTCCTGGTCGGCGGCTCGGCGGACCTCGCCCCGTCCAACAAGTCCAAGCTCGGCTTCGAGGGGGCGGGAAGCTTCTCGGCCGACGAGTACGGCGGGCGCAACCTGCATTTCGGCGTGCGCGAGCACGGGATGGGCGCGATCGCCAACGGCATGGCCCTGTCCTACGTCCGGCCCTACGCCGCGACGTTCCTGGTCTTCTCCGACTACATGCGGGCGCCCGTGCGCCTGTCGGCGATCATGGAGATCCCCGTGGTCTGGGTCTACACGCACGATTCCATCGGCGTCGGCGAGGACGGGCCGACCCACCAGCCGGTGGAGCATCTCGCCTCGCTGCGCGCCATTCCCGGCCTCAACACGATCCGCCCCTGCGACGCCAACGAGACGGCGGAGGCCTGGCGCGTGGCGATGGAGCAGACGCACGAGCCCACGGCGCTGGTGCTGTCGCGCCAGCCGCTGCCGACGCTCGACCGCTCGAAGCTCGCCGCCGCCTCGGGGCTTCGGCGCGGCGCCTACGTCCTGGCCGAGGCGGACGGGGGGCGGCCGGACGTGATCCTGCTCGCCACCGGATCGGAGGTCTCGCTCTGCATCGAGGCGCGCGAGCGGCTCGAAGCCGAGGGCATCCGGGCGCGGGTCGTCTCCATGCCCTCCTGGTATCTGTTCGAGCGCCAGGACGAGGCCTATCGCGACGAGGTCCTGCCGCCGGACGTGATGGCGCGCGTCGCGGTGGAGCAGGGCGGCTCGCTCGGCTGGGACCAGTATGCCGGCGCCAAGGGCGCCAAGATCGTGATGAGGACCTTCGGCGCCTCGGCCCCGATCGCCAAGCTCCAGGAGAAGTTCGGCTTCACGGTCGACAACGTCGTCAAGCTCGCGCGGGAACAGGCGGCCGCCGGGCGCTGAGTTCTCCCGCCGCCGAACGGGCGGCGCGCCGGTCGCGCCGTCCGCCGCTTTCCACCATCTCGCAAAACCCGCAGGTTCCACATGCAGATCGCGATCATCGGCCTTGGCCGCATGGGCGGCAACATCGCCCGCCGCCTCATGGCGCACGGCCACGAATGCCTCGTCTTCGACCGCAACCGGGAGGCCGTCTCCGGGCTCCAGGGCGAAGGGGCCAGGGGTGCCTCGTCCTTGCAGGAACTCGCGGGCCTCTTCGCGGGCCGCCGGGTGTTCTGGGTGATGCTGCCGGCCGGCGAGCCGACGGAGGCGACGATCCGCGAGCTGGCCGGCATCGCCGCGCCGGGCGACGTCGTGATCGACGGCGGCAACACGTTCTACAAGGACGACATCCGCCGGGCGCGCGAACTGGAGCCCCGGGGGATCCACTATGTCGACGTCGGCACGTCGGGCGGCGTCTGGGGCCTGGAGCGCGGCTACTGCATGATGATCGGCGGGCCGGAGGACACGGTGCGCGAGCTCGACCCGGTGTTCGACGCGCTGGCGCCCGGCTACGGCGACATCGAGCGCACCACGGGCCGCGACGCGCCCGACGACCGTGCCGAGCGCGGCTACATCCACGCCGGCCCGGCAGGCGCCGGCCACTTCGTGAAGATGGTCCACAACGGCATCGAATACGGGCTGATGCAGGCCTATGCCGAGGGCTTCGACATCCTGAAGACCAAGAACTCCGAGCACCTGCCGGCGGAGGAGCGGTTCGACCTCAACCTTCCCGACATCGCCGAGGTCTGGCGGCGCGGCTCGGTGATCTCGTCCTGGCTCCTCGACCTCACCGCCATCGCGCTGGCCGGCGACCGGAACCTTCAACACTTCTCCGGCAACGTCGCCGATTCGGGCGAGGGGCGCTGGACGCTGGAGGCGGCGATGGAGGAGGCGGTGCCGGTCAACGTCCTGTCCGCCGCGCTCTACGCGCGCTACCGCTCGCGCCAGGACGCCACGTTCGGCGACAAGCTGCTGTCGGCGATGCGCTACGGCTTCGGCGGCCATGTCGAGATCCCGCAATAGGATGGACGCGCCGCTCGACATCGCCCTCGCCGAAACGATCCGCCTCGTGATCTGCGACATCGACGGCACGATCGTGCGCGACGACAAGTCCCTGTCGCGCGAGACAGTGGAGGCCGTCGCCGCGGCCCGCGAGGCGGGCATCGCGGTGACCCTCATCAGCGCCCGGCCGGCCAGCGGCCTCGGGGACCTCGTGCGCGAGCTGGGGATCCGGGGCGCGGTCGGCGCCTTCAACGGCGGCACCCTGTTCGAGGCCGGCGGCGAAGTGATCGAGGCGCACCGACTGGACCCGGCAAACGCGCGCGAGGCGGTGCGGCGGCTGGACGCGGCGGGCGTCCCGGTCTGGGTCTTCGCCGACGGGCTCTGGCTCGCCCAGGGCGAGGACCCCCATCATGGGGCGCGCGAGCGCAAGGCGGCCGCCGTGGAGCCGACGATCGTCGAGGACCTCTCGCCCTGGCTCGATCGCGCCGACAAGGTCGTCGGCGTGTCGGACGACCACCCGCTGCTGGAGCGCATGGAGCGCGAGATCGCGGCGGCGCTCGGGGACGGCGCCAACGTCGTGCGCTCCCAGCTCTACTTCCTGGATGTCACGGCCAGGGTCGCCAACAAGGGCGACGGCGCGCGCTTCCTGGCCGAGGCGCACGGCGTGCACCTGTCGCAGACGGCTGCGGTGGGCGACATGCCGAACGACATTCCCATGCTGGAGCGCGCCGGGCTCGGCGTCGCCATGGGGCAGGCGGGCGAGGCGGTGCGCGCGGCCGCCGGCTTCGTCACCGAGACCAACGAGGCGGACGGGGTCGCGCGCTTCCTCCGGCGGCTGGTGGAGGCGCGGCGGGGCGCCTGACGGTTCGGGGTTCGGCCGCGCCTCAGCGCGGGCGCACCGTCAGGCTCTGGGCGAGCGAGCCGAGCGGGCCGGCCTCGTCATGGAGGATCGAATGGGTCAGGCCGATCCCGCCGGGGCCGAAGCTCGCCGCCGTGTCGAAGCCCAGCCACTCGCCGGCCGGCTCGCGCAGGAGATGCACCGTCAGGTCGACGTTCGGGAACAGGGCGGCTTCCGGCCCGAGGCGGGGGACGATGCCGTTGGCGAAATCGACCCGGCCGAGCGTGCGGGCGGTCGGGCTGACGACCTCTCCGCCGACCAGCGCCACGTCCGTGCGCAGCCAGCCGCGCGCGCGCCCCTGGGCGATCGGCTCGCGCCGCGTCTCCAGCGTCGAGATGCAGGCGCCGCCCCAGGTGCCGTCGAACGTGTGGGCGGGCATCGCGTCGGGTCCGGGCATGGGCGAAAGCGCCGTGCCGGCGATGGCGCGCGTGTCGTAGTCCTTCAGCAGCCAGGCGCGCGCCAGGACCGCCGGCCGGCCCTCGTGCGAGAGGCGCGCCTCCACGAGCTCGATCGTCCGCCCCGGCCGGAGCACGCCGACCTCCAGCGTCACGACGCCGATCGGGATCACGCCCAGGATGTCGTAGGACACGCGCGCCAGGCGCAGCGGTTCGTCGCCGCGCCGGCGTCGGAGGTCGGTCTCGATCGCATGGCCGATCAGTCCGAGCGCCGGCGCGATGTGCTGCTCGTCCGGGTTCCAGGCGCCACCCACGAGGCGGGTGGCGCGAAACGCGTCCGCACTCTCGCGCTCGAAGAAGCAGGCGGGCTCGGGCGTGGTCATGCGTCGTCTCCCGCACGGTTGAGGAGTGTTCGGGCCTGCGCGAGGTGCGGTGCGTCCACCATGCGCCCGTCGACCTGCAGCGCCCCGGCGTCCGGCGCGGCGGCGAAGGCATCGACGATGCGCCGGGCGGCCGCCACGGCTTCGGCGTCCGGGGTGAAGGCCGCGTTGATCGCGGCGACCTGCGCCGGATGGATCGCCATCATGCCGGTGAACCCGTCGCGCGCCGCGCGCCGCGCGAAGGCGTCGAGCCCCTGCGGGTCGCGCAGCGCCGGGTACACCGTCTCGATCGCCGCGACGCCCGCCGCGTGGGCGGCGAACAGGGCGAGCGACCGGGCCATCTCGTAGGGCGGCGTGAAGCGGCCCGCCTCGTCGCGGCTCGCCGCCGCGCCGATCGCGGCCGGCAGGTCCTCCGCGCCCCAGGTGAGGCCGAACAGATGCGCGGACGCCTCGCGATAGCTGCCGAGCTGGAAGATCGCCGCGGGCGTCTCGGTGGCGATCGGCAGCACCGGCGTATCGATCCCGGCCCGGGCGAGCCGCCCGGCGCAGGCCCTGACGCTCGCCGCGCCCTCCGCCTTCGGCAGCATCACGGCGTCGGGCGCAAGGCCGGCCAGCGCCTCGAGGTCGGCGTCGAAGAGCGCGGTGCCGAGCGGATTGACGCGCACCAGAAGTTGCGCGCCGCCGCGCCCGGCCGACAGCCGTTCGGCGACGGCCCTGCGCGCGGCGTCCTTGGCGGGGGCGGCCACGGCGTCCTCGAGATCGAGGATCAGCGCGTCCGCGCCGCTGGCCTCGGCCCTGGCGAAACGGTCCGGCCGGTCGCCCGGAACGAACAGGAGCGAGCGCAGCCTCATGCCGCCTCCCGCCGCCGGACCAGCGCCGTGCGCAGGCACTCGCACACGGTCTCGTCGCGCTGGTTCAGCATCCGGTGGGCGAAGGTCACGATGCCAGCCTCGGGCCGCGAGCGGCTGGCCTTCAGGGCGTGGACCTCGGTCTCGGCGCGCAGCGTGTCGCCGATGAAGACGGGGGCGGGCATCGCGAGCTTGTCGTAGCCGAGATTGGCCACCAGCGTTCCCAGCGTCGTGTCGGCGACCGACAGTCCCACCATCAGCGAGAAGGTGAAGGTGCCGTTGACGAGAATCTGCCCGAACTCGCTGGCGCGCGCCGCCTCGGCGTCGAGATGCAGCGGCTGCGGGTTGTGGGTCATCACCGTGAACAGGAGGTTGTCGGTCTCCGTCACCGTGCGGCGGATCTCGTGGACGATGCGCTCGCCCACCGTCCAGTCCTCGAAGCAGCGCCCGGCCATCAGTCCTCTCCCCGCTCGATGCGGATCATCAGGGCGCCCTCGGGCACCTGCGCGCCCCGCGCGGCGCGCAGCTCCGCCACCGTCCCGTCGAAGGGCGCCAGCAACGCCTGCTCCATCTTCATCGCTTCCAGCACCAGGAGTGTCTCGCCCTTGGCGACCCGCTGCCCCTCCGCCACCAGGACGCTGGTCACGGCGCCCGGCATGGGCGACAGGATCGCCCCGTCGCCTTCGCCGGCCGCCCCGTCCGCTTCCGCACGGCGGGCGCCGAAGGCGAAGGCCTCGCCGTCCAGGAACACGACGCCGTCGGCGATGGTGGCGCGGGTGTCGGCGCGCGGCACGGCGCGGCGCGGCTGGCCCCCCACCTCGAGATCCACCGCCGTCTCGGACGCGGCGTTGAGGCGGAAACCCGCCAGGTCGTCCCAGGGATCGCCGGTCCGGACCGGCAGCATGGCGGCGGCGGCGGCGGCCACCGCCTCGTCGGGCGGCTCGCCGGAGGGGATCAGCCCTTCGCCGTGGCGTGCGATGAAGCCGGTGTCCACCCGCCCGGCGACGAAGTCGGGATGGGCGGCCGCACGGGCGAGGAAGCCGGCATTGGTGCGCAGCGGCCAGACCTGCGTCTCGCGCGCCGCCTCGGCGAGGCGCAGCGCGGCCTCCCCGCGCGTCGTGCCCCGCACGATCAGCTTGGCGATCATCGGGTCGTAGAAGGGCGTGATCGTTCCCCCTTCCTCGACGCCGCTGTCGACGCGCACGCCCGCCGGGAAGCGCAGCCGCCCGATCCGCCCGGTGGAGGGCAGGAAGCCGGTCGCCGGGTTCTCGGCGTAGAGCCGCGCCTCCATCGCCCAGCCCCGGATCGTGAGTTGGTCCTGCGTGAGCGGCAGCGGCTCGCCGGCGGCCACGCGAAGCTGCCATTCCACGAGGTCCTGCCCGGTGATCGCCTCGGTCACCGGATGCTCGACCTGAAGCCTCGTGTTCATCTCCATGAACCAGATGCGATCGGCGCGAAGGCCATCGGACCCGTCCGCGATGAACTCGATCGTGCCGGCGCCCACGTAGCGGACGGCCTGGGCCGCGCGCACGGCCGCCTCGCACACGGCGGTGCGCACCGCGTCGGTCATGCCGGGGGCGGGCGCCTCCTCGATCACCTTCTGGTGGCGGCGCTGGAGCGAGCAGTCGCGCTCGAACAGGTGGACGACGTTGCCGTGCCGGTCGCCGAACACCTGCACCTCGATGTGCCGGGGAGCGGTGACGTAGCGTTCCAGGAGGACGCGGTCGTCGCCGAACGCGGCGGCCGCCTCGCGACGGCAGCTTTCGAGCATGGCGGCGAAGTCCGCCGGCCGGTCCACCCGGCGCATGCCCTTGCCGCCGCCGCCGGCCACCGCCTTGACGAGCAGCGGATAGCCGATCGCCTCGGCCTCGCGCGCCAGCCGCTCGGGCGACTGGTCGGCGCCGAGATAGCCCGGCGTCACCGGCACGCCCGCCTCGATCATCCGCGCCTTGGCGGCATCCTTCAGCCCCATGGCGCGGATCGCGGCGGCCGGCGCGCCGACCCAGACGAGGCCGGCCGCCTCCACCGCCTCGGCGAAGGTGGCGTTCTCCGACAGGAAGCCGTAGCCGGGATGGACGGCGGCGGCGCCCGTGCGCCGCGCCGCGTCCAGGATGCGGTCCTGCCGGAGGTAGCTGTCGGCGGCCGCGGCCGTGCCGATGCACACCGCCTCGTCCGCCTCGCGCACGAAGGGCATGGCGGCGTCGACGTCGGAATGCACGGCCACGGTTCGGATGCCGAGGCGCCGGGCCGTGCGGGCGATGCGGCGGGCGATCTCGCCCCGGTTGGCGATCAGGAGGCTGGGGATCATCGGCGTCACATTCGGAACAGGCCGGCACGCGGGCGCTCGGGGATCGGCGCGTTCAGCGTGGCGGAGAAGGCAAGGCCGAGGACGTCGCGCGTCTGGGCGGGATCGACGATGCCGTCGTCCCAGAGCCGGGCCGTGGCGTAGTAGGGGTTTCCCTCGTCCTCGTAGGTCTGGCGGATCGGCGCCTTGAAGCGTTCGGCGTCCTCCGGCGTCCAGGTGGCCGCGTCGCGATGCACGGTGGCCAGCACGCTCGCCGCCTGCTCGCCGCCCATCACCGAGATGCGCGCGTTGGGCCAGGTGAACAGGAAGCGCGGCGAGTAGGCCCGGCCGCACATGCCGTAGTTGCCCGCCCCGAAGCTGCCGCCGATCAGGACGGTGATCTTCGGCACGGTGGCGGTGGCCACCGCCGTCACCAGCTTGGCGCCGTTCTTGGCGATACCCTCGCCCTCGTATCGCGCGCCCACCATGAAGCCCGAGATGTTCTGGAGGAACAGAAGCGGCACGCGGCGCTGGCAGGCGAGCTCGATGAAATGGGCGCCCTTCAGCGCGCTCTCGGAGAACAGGACGCCGTTGTTGGCGAGGATCGCCACCGGCATGCCCCAGAGCCGGGCGAAGCCGCACACGAGCGTGGTGCCGTAGAGCGCCTTGAACTCGTGCAGCTCGGACCCGTCCACCAGCCGGGCGATCACCTCGCGCACGTCGTAGGTGGTGCGCAGGTCCGTCGGCACGATGCCGTAGAGCTCGGCCGGGTCGTGGAGGGGCGGGCGCGGCGGCGCGAGCTCGACCCCGACCTCCTTCACGCGGTTCAGCGAGGCCACGATGTCGCGCACGATGTCGAGCGCGTGCTCGTCGTCGCGCGCCACGTGGTCCACGACGCCCGAGCGGCGGCCGTGCGTGTCGGCGCCGCCCAACTCCTCGGCCGACACGATCTCGCCGGTCGCCGCCTTCACCAGCGGCGGCCCGGCTAGGAAGATCGTGCCCTGGTCGCGCACGATCACCGTCTCGTCGCACATCGCCGGCACATAGGCGCCGCCCGCCGTGCAGGAGCCCATGACGCAGGCGATCTGCGCAATGCCGGCCGCCGACATCTGCGCCTGGTTGAAGAAGATGCGGCCGAAATGGTCGCGGTCCGGGAAGACCTCGGCCTGGTGCGGCAGGTTCGCGCCGCCCGAATCCACGAGATAGAGGCAGGGCAGCCGGTTCTCGAGCGCGATCTCCTGCGCCCGCAGGTGCTTCTTCACCGTCATCGGGAAGTAGGCGCCGCCCTTCACCGTCGGGTCGTGGGCGACGATCATGCAGTCGCGCCCCGCGACGCGGCCGATGCCGGCGATCATGCCGGCGCCGGGCGCCGTGTCGCCGTAGAGCCCGTTGGCCGCCAGGGCGCCGATCTCCAGGAACGGGGAGGCGGGGTCGAGGAGGCGCGCCACGCGCTCGCGCGGCAGGAGCTTGCCGCGGGCGACGTGGCGGGCGCGGTGCTCGGGCGGGCCGCCGAGCGCGCTTCTCGCGGTCCGCTCGCGCAGCGTCTCGGCCAGCGCCCGGTTGTGCGCGGCGCGCTCGGCGAAGCTCTGCGAGCTGGTGTCGGTCAGGGATCGGAGAATCGGCATGGCGCCTCTACTGAATGGTGGGCGCGTCGTGGCGGATCAGCTCGCGGCCGACCAGCATGCGTCGCATCTCGTTGGTGCCCGCGCCGATGTCGAGCAGCTTGGCGTCGCGCCAATACCGCTCCACCGGCCAGTCCCGGGTGTAGCCCGCGCCGCCGAGCGCCTGGATCGCCTCGCCGGCGACCCGCACCGCGCTCTCGGAGGCGAACAGGATGCAGCCGGCCGCGTCGAAGCGCGTGACGCGCCCCGTGTCGCAGGCCCGCGCGACCGCGTAGACGTAGGAGCGCGCGGCGTTCAGCGCGACATACATGTCGGCGACCTTGGCCTGCATCAGCTGGAACTCGCCGATCGGACGGCCGAACTGCCGGCGCTCGCGCACATAGGGCAGCACCACGTCGAGGCAGGCCTGCATGATGCCGATCTGGATGCCCGACAGGACCACGCGCTCGTAGTCCAGCCCCGACATCAGCACCTCGACGCCGCCGTTCAGCGGGCCCATGAGCTGCGTTTCGGCGACGAAGCAGTCGTCGAACACCAGCTCGGCCGTGGGCGAGCCGCGCATGCCGAGCTTGTCGATTCGCTGGCCGATCCGGAAGCCGGGCATGTCCCTCTCGATCAGGAAGGTGGAGATGCCCCGCGAGCCGGCCTCGGGCGCGGTCTTGGCGTAGACCACCAGCGTATCGGCGTGCGAGGCGTTGGTGATCCAGAACTTGGTGCCGTTGAGGCGCCAGCCGCCGTCCACCCTGTCGGCCCGCAGCTTCATCGAGACGACGTCGGAGCCGGCGCCCGCCTCCGACATGGCCAGGCTGCCGACGTGCTCGCCCGAGACGAGCCCGGTCAGGTACTTCGCCTTCTGCTCGGGGTTCGCCCAACGGCGGATCTGGTTGGCGCAGAGGTTGGAATGGGCGCCGTAGCTGAGGCCGACCGCGGCCGACGAACGGCTCACCTCCTCGCAGGCGACCAGGTGCTCGAGATAGCCGAGCCCGAGCCCGCCGTGCTCCTCCTCCACCGTGATCCCATGGAGGCCGAGCGCCCCCATGGCGGGCCAGAGCTCGCGCGGGAAGCGGTCCTCGCGGTCCACCGCGGCCGCGATGGGCTCGATCCGGTCCAGCGCGAAGCGCCGCGTCGTGTCGCGGATCGCGTCCGCCATGTCGCCGAGGCCGAAGTCCAGGTCCGCCATCGCGCCCTCCCAAGCTGCCTTCCGGAAACACTAGGCGTGTCGGGACGCCCCGCAAAATTGAAAGATGTGCCGGCAAGCCATAGACTTTGTCTATGACAGGGGCTCGCCGCCAGGCGCGGGGATCGCCTCCGCCAGCGCGTCGGCGACCGGATCAGTGCCTAGCGCGCGTGCGTCCGCATGCGGCGCGAAGACCAGGCCGAGCTCGCGCCGGAACGCGAAGTCCGCCAGCGGCACGCGCGCGACGCCCGCCTCGCGGAACCCGTCCGGCATCACGGTGATCCCGAGGCCGGCGCGCACGTAGGCCAGCGCCATGTCGTCGCTCGTGGTGCGCGCGGGAAAGAACGGCCGGATGCCCCGCGCGGTGAAGAAGCGGCTGGTCTCGGACAGGAGCTCGCAGTGCCGGCGCACGATCATCGGCTCGTGCACGAGGTCCTCGGCCGTCAGCGCGCCGCGCCCGGCCAACGGATGCGAGGCGCCGAGCGCCAGCGAGTAGCCTTCGGACAGGAGCGGTCGGGCCGCCGCGCGCTCGGCCGGGTCGCGCAGGATCGTCAGCGCCATGTCGATCCGCCCGCGCGAGAGGCGCGCCCGAAGATCGCGCTCGCTGCCTTCCACGATCTCCACGCGCTCGGCGCCCGGATCCGTGCGCCGGCGCGCCAGGAACGCCTCGATCCAGCGGCGCGGCGTGGTGGCGAGCACGCCGAGGCGCGTCGTGCGCACCGGCACCGTGCCGGCCGCCTCGCGCTCGGCTGCCGCGAAGCCGGCCTCGATGGCGCGCGCATGGGCGAGGAGGCCGGCGCCGGCCTCGGTCAACTCGACGCGCCGGTTGGTGCGGTGGAACAGCGCCCGCCCCAGCCCGCGCTCCAGCTTGGCGATGCCCACCGACAGGGTCGGCTGCGACACGTTGCAGGCGGCCGCCGCACGCGAGAAGTTGCCCGTGTCCACCACGGCGAGGAAGTAGCGCAGATGATAGCGGTCGATCATAGGCCGGTTCTATGATCCGGCCGGGCGCCGGGCAATGCGGTCCGCAGCCAGGGGGCGGCGCGGCATCGACAGCATCCCGAAGGCAAATAACCTTCTGGTTATGAAATCGGCATGCGTGCTCATTTTACATGACCGTTCGCCGGGTCTACTGCGGGATCGACAGGGAGGTCCTTCATGGCATTCGTCGGCGCCAACGCGATCGCGATCCATCATCGGCTCGACGGCCGGCGGGGCGCCGACCGCCTCGTGTTCCTGAACTCGCTCGGCTCGGACCTGCGGATCTGGGAGGAGGTCGTCGCGCATCTGGCCGACCGCTTCGAGATCCTGACCTTCGACATGCGCGGCCACGGGCTCAGCGAGGTGACGCCGGGGCCCTATACGATCGCGGGGCTGGCGGACGACCTCCTCGGTCTCATGGACGCGTTCGGCTGGCGCTCGGCCTCGCTGGTCGGGCTCTCCATCGGCGGGCTGATCGCCCAGCACGCGGCGATCCACGCGCCGGAGCGCGTCGAACGCCTCGTGCTCCTCGACACCGCCGCGCGGATCGGCACGGCGGAGAGCTGGTCCGCCCGGATCGAGGCGGTGCGAGCGGGCGGGCTGGCCGCGATCGGAGAGACGGTGCTGCGCGGCTGGGTCTCGCAGGCCTTTCTGGGCGCGCATCCGGCGCGCCTCGCCGGCTGGCGCGCGATGATGGAGGCGACGCCGCCCGAGGGCTACATCGCCGCCTGCGCCGCGCTTCGCGAGGCCGACCACACCGCGCTCGTGTCCCGCATCGCCGCCCCGACCCTTGCGATCGCGGGCGAGGACGACCGGTCCACCACGCCGGACCTCGTCCGCGCCACGGCCGAGCGCATTCCGGGCGCGCGCTTCGCGGTGATCGCTGGTGCCGCCCATCTGCCCTGTCTGGAGCGTCCCGCCGAACTCGCAGCGTTGATCGCGGACCACGTCGGAGGTGCCGCCGGCGCCGGGGACGGCCCGGTCGACCGCCTCGCCGCCGGCATGGCGGTGCGCCGCAGCGTTCTGGGCGACGCCCACGTGGACCGCGCCTCCGCCGCGACGACCCCGTTCGACGCGCCGTTCCAGCGGTTCATCACCGAAGGCGCCTGGGGCTCGGTCTGGTCGCGCCCGCATTTCACCCGGCGCGAACGGTCCATCGTCACCCTGGCGCTCCTGGCCGCGCTCGGCCAGGACGAGGAGGTGGCCATGCACGTGCGCGCGACGCACAACACCGGGGCTTCCGCCGACGACATCGCCGAGGCCATGCTGCACGTCGCGGTCTATGCGGGCGTGCCGGCGGCCAACCACGCCATCAAGATCGCCAAGAAGACCCTGGCCGACATGGAGGAGACGGTTCGATGAGCGGTTCCTACTTCCAGCGCGACCGGACCTGGCATCCGCCGGCCCTCACGCCGTCCTACAAGACCTCGATCCTGCGCTCGCCGAGCCAGGCGCTCCTGTCGCTGCCGACCAGCCTGTCGGAGGAGACCGGCCCGGTCTTCGGCCACGACATGCTGGGGCCGCTCGACAACGACCTGATCCGCAACTTCGCCAAGGACGGGGCCGAGGCGATCGGCCAGCGGATCGTGGTCTACGGGCGTGTTTTGGACGAGAACGCCCGGCCGGTGCGCGGGGTGCTGGTGGAGTTCTGGCAGGCGAACGCGGGCGGGCGCTACCGCCACCGAAAGGAAGGCTACGTCGCCGCGCTGGATCCGAACTTCGGCGGCTGCGGGCGCGCGATCACCGACGGGGAAGGGCGCTACGAGTTCCGCACGATCAAGCCCGGCGCCTATCCCTGGCCCAACGGCGTCAACGACTGGCGCCCGGCGCATATTCACTTCTCCGTGTTCGGCCACGCCTTCGCCCAGCGCCTCGTCACCCAGATGTATTTCGAGGGCGACCCGATGATCTGCCAATGTCCGATCGTGCGCACCATTCCCGACCGGGCGGCGATCGAGCAGCTCGTCGCCGCGCTCGACCGCAACGCCACCATCCCCATGGACAGCCTCGCCTACAAGTTCGACATCGTTCTGCGCGGCCGGCGCTCGACCCTGTTCGAGAACCGGATGGAGGGCAACTGATGGTGCAGCGCCTCGACCACCTGAAGGAATCGCCGTCGCAGACCGCCGGCCCCTATGTGCATATCGGCACCAACCCGAACTGGGTCGAGATCACCGGCGTCTGGAAGGCCGATCTCGGCCTCGTGCTGGTAGGGCCGGACACTCGAGGCGAGCGCGTGATCGTCGAGGGCACGCTGACGGACGGGGCGGGCGCCCTCGTGCGGGACGCGCTGATCGAGATCTGGCAGGCGGACGCCGAGGGCCTGCACAATTCGCCCGCCGAGACGCGGGGAAAGGCCGATGCGGCCTTTGCCGGCTGGGGCCGCCAACCGGTCTCCGACGCGGACGGGTCGTTCCGCTTCGAGACGATCCGCCCCGGCCGGGTTCCCTGGCCGGACGGGCGTCTCCAGGCGCCGCACGTGACGGTGTGGATCGTCGCGCGCGGCATCAATCTCGGCCTCCACACCCGGCTCTATTTCGGCGACGAGGCGGCGGCCAACGCGCAGGATCCGCTGCTGGCGCGCATTCCCGAGCCGGCCCGTCGCGCGACGCTGATCGCCCCGCGCACCGAGCGCGACGGCGTCCCGGTCTTCCGCTTCGACATCCGCCTGCAGGGCGAGCGCGAGACCGTCTTCCTGGACATGTGAGGACCACCATGGACAAGACCCTTCCCAGCCTCGCCGAGGCGGTGGCCGGCATCGCCGACGGCGCGGTGGTGATGATCGGCGGCTTCGGCGGCTCGGGCGCGCCGATCGAGCTGATCCACGCGCTGATCGACCGCTTCTTGGCCACGGGCTCGCCAAGGAACCTCACCGTCGTCAACAACAACGCGGGCAACGGTCATGTCGGCCTCGCGGCGCTGATCGAGCAGGGCATGGTCGCCAAGCTCGTCTGTTCCTTCCCGCGCTCGGCCGATCCGCGCGTCTTCACCGAGAAGTGTCTCGCCGGCGAGATCGAGCTGGAGCTGGTGCCGCAGGGCACGCTCGCCGAGCGCATCCGCGCGGGCGGGGCGGGCATTCCGGCCTTCTACACGCCGACGAGCTACGGCACGGACCTCGCCAAGGGGAAGCCCGTCGAGGAGTTCGACGGGCGTCCCTATGTGCGCGAGCTCTGGCTGAAGGCCGACGTCGCGCTGATCAAGGCCTACAAGGGCGACCGGCTCGGCAACCTCGTCTTCAACAAGGCCGCGCGCAACTTCAACCCGCTGATGGCGACCGCCGCCACGACGACGATCGCGCAGGTGTCGGAGATCGTCGAGCCAGGCGCGATCGACCCCGAGAGCGTCGTGACCCCCGGCATCTTCGTGCAAGGCGTGGTCGAGGTCGCGAACCCCGCGCAGGAAGAAGAGCTCAACCGCGCCGACGCGGTCTACCCGGAGCGGGCCGCATGAGTGCCAAGCTGTCTTCCACCCAGATCGCCTGGCGCGCCGCGCAGGACATCCAGGACGGCGCCTACGTCAACCTCGGCATCGGCTTCCCCGAGATGGTGGCGCGGTTCCAGCCGCCCGGTCGCGAGGCGATCTTCCATACCGAGAACGGCATCCTCGGCTTCGGCGAGGCGCCGAAGCCCGGCGAGGAGGACTGGGACCTCATCAACGCCGGCAAGAAGGCCGTGACCCTGAAGCCCGGTACCGCCTTCTTCCACCATGCCGACAGTTTCGCCATGGTGCGCGGCGGACACCTCGACGTCGCGATCCTCGGCGCCTACGAGGTGGCCGAGACGGGCGATCTCGCCAACTGGTCGACCGGCCCCAAGGGCGTGCCGGCGGTCGGCGGGGCGATGGACCTCGTGCACGGCGCAAAACGCGTCGCCGTCATCACCGACCATGTGACGAAGGACGGCAAGCCGAAGCTCGTGAAACGGTGCTCGCTGCCGCTGACGGGCGTCGCCTGCGTCACCCGCGTCTACACGAGCCTCGCGGTGATCGACATCGAGGGCGGGCGCTTCGTCTTGCGCGAGAAGCTGCCGTCGCTGTCGGTGGACGACCTGCAGGCCCGGACCGGCGCCGAACTCGTGGTGCCATCGACCGTCGCCGACCTCGTGACCCCGGAGCTTTGAGCATGGCCGAGGCCTTCATCTGCGCCTACCTTCGCACGCCTATCGGCCGCTTCGGCGGGGCTCTGTCCTCCGTGCGCGCCGACGACCTCGGCGCCGTGCCGCTCAAGGCGCTGATGGAGCGCCATGCGTCCATGGACTTCGGTGCCGTGGACGAGGTGATCTTCGGCTGCGCCAACCAGGCCGGCGAGGACAACCGCAACGTCGCCCGCATGTCGCTGCTCTTGGCGGGCTTGCCCGAGACCGTGCCGGGCACGACGATGAACCGCCTCTGCGGGTCCGGCATGGACGCCGTGATCACGGCCGCGCGCGCCATCAAGGCGGGCGAGGCGGAGCTGGTGATCGCGGGCGGCGTCGAGTCCATGTCCCGCGCGCCCTTCGTCATGCCGAAGGCGGAAACGGCCTTCTCCCGCCATGCCGAGATCCACGACACGACGATCGGCTGGCGCTTCGTCAATCCGCGAATGAAGCAGCAGTACGGCGTCGATTCGATGCCGGAGACCGGAGAGAACGTCGCCGAGGATTTTCAGGTCAGCCGAGAGGATCAGGACGCCTTCGCCGTGCGCTCGCAGGACAAGGCGGCGGCGGCGCAGGCGAACGGCCGACTGGCGCAAGAGATCGTCCCCGTCACCATTCCTCAGCGCAAGGGCGACCCCGTCGTCGTTGATCGCGACGAGCATCCCCGAGCCACCACCATTGAGGCGCTGGCCAAGCTCCCGACCCCGTTCCGCAAGGGCGGCACGGTGACGGCGGGCAACGCGTCCGGGGTGAACGACGGGGCGGCGGCGCTGATCGTGGCGTCGGAGGACGCCGCGCGCCGCCACGGCCTGACGCCGATCGCGCGCGTCCTCGGAGGCGCGACGGCGGGCGTCGCGCCGCGCATCATGGGCTTCGGCCCGGCCCCGGCCTCGAAGAAGCTGATGGTCCGCCTGGGGCTGACGCAGACCGACTTCGACGTGATCGAGCTGAACGAGGCGTTCGCCAGCCAAGGGCTCGCCACCTTGCGCGACCTCGGGATCGCGGACGACGACGCGCGGGTGAACCCGAACGGCGGCGCGATCGCGCTCGGCCATCCGCTCGGCATGTCGGGGGCGCGCATCGCCGGCACGGCTGCGCTGGAGCTCTCCCTCACGGGCAAGCGCCGAGCCCTCGCCACCATGTGCATCGGCGTCGGCCAGGGCATCGCCGTCGCGCTGGAGCGGGCGTGAGCGCGGCGGGAGCGATGCCGCTGGTGGAAGGTCTGACGGGCGACCGCGAGATCCGCGCGCACTTCGCCGCCGAGGCCGAGATCGCGGCGATGCTGCGCTTCGAGGCGGCGTTGGCCGAGGCGCAGGCCGCGCTCGGCATCGTTCCGGCCGAGGCCGCCGGCGCGATCCGCGACGTCTGCGCGGCGCCGTTCGGGGAACTCGACGCCGTGCGCGCCGGCATGGGGCGCGACGGCGTGCCGGTGCCGGCCCTGGTGAAGGCGCTGCGCGAACGGGTCGGCGCGCCGCACGGCGCCCATGTCCACCGCGGGGCCACCAGTCAGGACGTGGTGGACACCGGGCTGATGCTGCGGATGCGGGCGGTGCTCGCGCTTCTCGGCGGGCGCGTCGAGGCGCTTCTGGCCCGGCTCGACGGCATGGCGGAGGCGCAAGGCGGCCTCGATCTCATGGCCTGGACGCGCATGCAGGCGGCGCTGCCGTTTCGCGCCGCCGACAAACTCGCGACCTGGCGGCGCCCGCTGGAGGCGCACCGCGCCCGGCTCGCCGCGCTGGCCGCCGACCTTCCCGTGCAGCTCGGCGGCCCGGTGGGCAACGGCGACGGCTTCGGCCCCCTCTATCCCGCCCTGCGGGCCGATCTCGCCCGCCGCCTCGCCTTGCGCGACAGCCCGCCCTGGCACGCCGACCGCACGGCCGTCCTCGACATCGCCCATGCCCTGGCGCTCCTCACAGGCACGCTCGGCAAGATCGGCCAAGACGTGGCCCTGATGGCGCAGACCGGGATGGCCGCTATCGAGCTCTCCGGCGGCGGGGGCTCCTCGGCCATGGCGCACAAGAAGAACCCGGTGGGCGCGGAGGCGCTCGTGTCGCTCGCTCGCTTCGATGCCGGTCTTCTGGGGATCCTGTCGCAGTCGATGGTTCACGAGAACGAGCGGTCGGGCGCCGCCTGGACGCTGGAATGGCTGGTCCTTCCGCAGATGGCGGAAGCCGCGGGGGCCGCGTGCCGCCTCGCCGAGGCGCTTCTGGCGGGCGCTCGTTTCGTGGCCCGCCCGCCGGCCGGGTGACCTTGCCCTTTCAGGTCTCGCCGTAGCCTTCGAGCAGGCAGACGAACTCCAGCGCGGTCCATCCGACGAGCGCGGCGATTGCCACGAGCGCTCCTCCCGCTCCCACGAGCAGAATGGCCGCCAACGCGCCGAAGGCGCTCGGGTCCGGTCCGGGCATCAGGGGCAGCATGGCGGAACTCCCTTCGCGTTTCCGAAGATATCGCGTGGGCACCGGCGCGGAACAAACGTAACCTTCTGTTAACCCTACCGGGCGTCTCCCGGGAGAGGCGCGGATCGTCGGCCGGCTTTGCGCGGCGGGCGCGAAAGGCCTATGGCGTGCCGGCGCATGCCGCCTGCCGCCGGCAGAGGGGCGTTTCGCGAAGGGGAGTGCCGCACCGATGACTTCCGCCCCACGGGTGACGACCATCGACAGCCATCAGCATTTCTGGCGCCTGTCGCGCGGCGACTACGGCTGGCTGGACGACAGCGTGAAGCCGCTGGTGCGCGACTTCATGCCTGAGGACCTCGAGCCGCTGCTGCGCCGCGCCGGCATCGACCGGACGGTCCTGGTGCAGGCGGCCGCGACGGAGGCGGAAACCGAATTCCTGCTCGACATCGCCGCCCGCACGCCCTTCGTCGCGGGCGTCGTCGGTTGGCTCGACATGGATTCGGACGGCTTTCCCGAGCGGCTCGCGCACCACCGCGCGAACCCGCATCTCGTCGGCCTGCGCCCGATGCTCCAGGGCCTCGACGACGACGCCTTCATCCTGCGTCCGCGCGTGCTCGACAACCTGCGCCGCGTCGCCGACACCGGCCTCGCCTTCGACATCCTGACCTTTCCGCGGCACCTGCCGCACGTCGCCGAGGCCCTGGAGAGGGTGCCGGGGCTGCGGGCCGTCGTCGACCACCTGTCCAAGCCGTCGATCGCCTCGGGCGCGCTCGACCCATGGCGCGCCGACATCGCGGCGATCGCCGCCTTCCCGAACGTGTGCTGCAAGGTGTCCGGCATGGTGACGGAGGCGAAGGCCGACTGGGCGCTGGCCGATCTCGAACCCTATGTCGACCACGTGGCCGCCTGCTTCGGCGCGGATCGCCTCCTGTTCGGATCCGACTGGCCAGTGGCGACCCTGGCCGCCTCCTACGGCGAGGTCGCCCATGCGGCGCGCGTTCTTCTGGGACGCCGTTTCGGCGTGGACGACATGGCCAAGGTGTTCGGCGGCAACGCGGCGCGGTTCTACGGGCTGGCCGTCTGAGGGCGTTCGCCGCCCGGGCGCGCCGCACCCCTCCCTTGTCGCTCGCGGGGCCCGGCGTTCGTCGGTTCCCGGACACTCAGCGAAGGCTCGCCGAGCCGCGATCCGCACGCGCTGACGCAGCATCCCGTTGGCCGGGCGTCGGTGCGACGCAGCATCGAATTGCCGCGCCGCTCCGCCGAATCCGCTTGCGATCGATCCGCCCGCTCCCGTAAAACGTTTTTCAGAAAAAACGTTTTACGGGAGCGGGCGAGGGTGAGGAAGCCGGTCGTCTCCATCAAGGACGTCGCGAGCCTCGCCGGTGTTTCCATCGGCACGGTGTCCAACGTCCTGACCGGCAAGCGCGCGGTGAAGGCCGAGCTTCAGGTTCGCGTTCGCGGTGCCGTGGCCGAGCTCGGCTACGAGCCGGATCGCTCCGCCTCGCGGCTGCGGGGCGGGCGGGGCCGGGTGGTGGCGGTGATGGTCCCCGATCTCACCAACCCGTTCTTCGCCTCGCTGGTCGCCGCGCTGGAAGCCGCGGTCCGCGGCGACGGCTACGACATCATCGTCGGCACCTCCAACGGCGGTCCCGCCGAGGAGGCGGCCCGGCTCGCGACCCTTCTGGCGTGGCGGCCTGGCGGGCTGGTCGTTGTGCCCTGCGACGACGCCTTCGCCTCCGCAGCCGTGATCCGGCGGAGCGGGGTGCCCTTCGTCGTCGCCGACCGCGTGGCGGACGGGATCGACGCCGACCAGGTGACGGTCGACAACCGGGCGGCCGGGGCGGCGAGCGCGGAGCACGTTCTGGGGCTCGGGCATCGCGATGTCGTGGTGGCGGCCTCGACCATGGCCCTGCGCAACATTCGGGAGCGCTACGCCGGGATCGAGGGCGCGTTCCTGTCGCGCGGCCTGCCGGCGCCCCGGCATATCGAGGTCGGGCTGGACCTCGAAACCGCCACGGACCGCCTCGACGCCTTCGTGCGCGACGAGTGCCGGACGAGCGCCTTCATCGCGCTCACGAATTTCGGCACTCTCGGGGTCCTGTCGACCTTGCGCCGGCGCGGGCTGCGGGTGCCCGACGACGTGTCGGTGATCGGCTTCGACGACTACGCCTGGATGCGGGCGGTCTCGCCTCCGCTTTCGGCCGTGCGCCAGCCGGTGGAGGCGATGGGCCAGGCGGCCTGGGCGCGGCTGCGCGCGCGCATCGACGGGGCGGACGGGCCCTTCGAGCGCGTGAGACTGGAATGCGAATTCGTCCCGCGCGCCTCCACGGCGGCGTTCGGGAAGCCGCTCGGGTGCGAGCGGGCGGCTTGAGGCCGCGTCGGGCCGGGCCAGGATCGCCCGGCATCGGGGAGCGTGCGCAGGCCGAAGGGAGATAGGGGAGGTCGCCGATGTACATGGAGAAGCTGCGTCTGGACGGGCGTCTGGCCGTCGTCACCGGCGGAGGGCGGGGCATCGGCCTTGCGATCGCCGAGGCGCTCGGCGAGGCGGGGGCCCGGCTGGTGCTCCTGGACCGCGACCCGGCCGTGCTGGAAGAGGGGCGCGACGCGCTGCGGGCGAAGGGCCTCGAGGCCGCGGTCCGCGTGCTCGACGTGACCGACTCCGCCGCCACCAACGAAGCGGCGGAGGCCGTCGCCCGCGACGAAGGGGCGGTCGACATCCTGGTCGCCAACGCCGGCATCGGCCGCCCGTCGGCCGCCGCCGAGGACGTCTCGGACGAGGACTGGCTGGCGGTGCACGACGTCAACCTGAACGGCGTGTTCTGGTGCAACCGCGCGTTCGGCCGCGCGATGCTCGCCAAGGGGTCGGGCTCGATCGTCAATCTCGGCTCGATGTCCGGCCTGATCGTCAACCGGCCGCAGGGCCAGGCGCACTACAACTCCTCCAAAGCGGCGGTGCATCACCTCACGCGCTCGCTCGCCGCCGAATGGGCCGGGCGCGGCGTGCGCGTCAACGCCGTGGCGCCGACCTACATCGAGACCCCGCTGATCGCCCATGCCGAGGCGCTCGGCTGGGCCGACGCGTGGCGGCGCGACACGCCGATGGGCCGCTTCGGCCAACCGCACGAGGTGGCGAGCGTCGTCCAGTTCCTGGCGTCCGACGCCGCGAGCCTGGTGACGGGGACCGTCGTCAGCGTGGACGCGGGGTTCACGTGCTGGTGACCCGCGCCGCCCCTTCCGTTTCCCGAAGCCCGATCCAAGGAACGCAAAGATGAACAAGCTCGGTGTCCACGCCCTCGTATGGGAAGCCGGCTGGAGCCACGAGGAATGCGCCCGCGCCATCGGCAAGACCGCCGAGGTCGGCTACGACTTCATCGAGGCGCCGGCGCTCGATCCGAGCCTGATCGACGTCGACGTGACGCGCCGCGAACTGGAGAAGGCCGGCATCGGCATCGCCTTCTCGCTCGGCCTCGACTTCGACAGCGACATCTCGTCGGGCGACGCGCAGAAGCGCGCCCGCGGCAAGCAGAAGCTGGAGGACGCGATCCGGGTGTGCCGCGATTGCGGCGGCACCGAGATCGGCGGCATCCTGTATTCGGCCTTCGGCAAGTACTACGAGCCGCCGACGCGCGAGGGCATCCGGCAGTCGGCCGAGACGCTCTCGGAGGTCGCCGAGATCGCCGCCCGCAGCAACATCACGCTCTGCCTGGAAGTGGTGAACCGCTACGAGACCAACATCTGCAACACGGCCGCGCAGGGCGTGGAGATGGCGAAGCTGGTGGGCGCGCCCAACGTCAAGGTGCATCTCGACGTCTACCACATGAACATCGAGGAATCCGACATCGGGCAGGCGATCGTCGATGCCGGGCCCCATATCGGCTACTTCCACACCGGCGACTCGCACCGCGGCTACATGGGCTCCGGCTCGGTCGACCTGACGGCGGTGTTCCGCGCGCTGGCGCGGGCGAAGTACCAGGGTCCGATCACCTTCGAGAGCTTCTCCTCGCGCGTCGTCGGCCAGCCGCTGGAGGGCATCCTGGGCGTGTGGCGCAACCTCTGGGAGGACAGCCACGACCTCGCCTCGCACGCGCTGATGTACACGAAGGCCATGCTGAAATCCGCGCAGGAGGCCGAACGGCAGGCCGCCGAGCGCAGCCGGCTGCCCTGACGCGAAGGCACGAGACGCCGCGAGGCTCGGCTGCCCTCAGCCGGGGCGCCCGCGGCGGAGGAGAGGCCTCCGGACGGAGGCACGGGCGCTCCGGCGCCTCGATCTGCAAGACTTCTGCCGCAGGACAAGGGCGTCGGGGCGCGCGCGGGCAGAAGGCGGAACGGCCCCATGGGAGGAAAGCGAGATGACAACGCGTAACGCAACACGGGGCCCGCTGCTCGCCATCGGCGCGGCCTGCCTTCTGGCGGGCGTCGGCGGCGCGCAGGCGCAGCAGACGACGCTGACCATCGGCACGGTCAACAACCAGGACATGATCCGCATGCAGCGGCTCACGCCCGAGTTCGAGAAGGCCAATCCCGACATCAAGGTGACCTGGGTGACGCTGGAGGAGAACATCCTGCGCCAGCGCATCACCACCGACATCGCCACCAAGGGCGGCCAGTTCGACATCATGACGATCGGCAACTACGAGGTTCCGATCTGGTCGCAGAAGGAGTGGCTGGCCCCGCTCGAGAACCTCGGCGCGGACTACGACGTCGACGATCTCCTGCCGCCGATCCGCAACGCCCTGTCCACGGACGGCAAGCTCTACGCGGCGCCCTTCTACGGCGAGAGCGTGTTCACGATCTACCGCAAGGACCTGATGGAGAAGGCCGGGCTGACGATGCCCGAGCAGCCGACCTTCGACTTCCTGATGGAGGCGGCCGCCAAGCTCAACGACCCCTCGACCGGCGTCTACGGCATCTGCCTGCGCGGCAAGCCGGGCTGGGGCGAGAACATGGCCTTCATCGGCGACCTCGCCCGCTCCTACGGCGGCAACTACTTCGACGCGAACTGGAAGCCGCAGTTCGATTCCGACGCCTGGAAGACGGCGGTCGGGAACTACGTCAAGGTGATGCAGGCCTACGGACCGCCGGGCGCGGCCGGCAACGGCTTCACCGAGAACCTCGCCCTGTTCGCCCAGGGCAAGTGCGGCCTGTGGGTCGACGCGACGGCCAACGGCTCGTTCGTGGCCAACCCGAAGGAGAGCACGGTGGCTGACAAGGTCGGCTTCACCCAGGCGCCCTGCGGCATCGAGAACTGCCCGAACGGCGGCGCCAACTGGCTCTGGTCCTGGTCGCTCGCCATCCCGGCCTCCTCGCAGAAGAAGGACGCGGCGGAGAAGTTCATCGCCTGGGCCACCGACAAGAAGTACCAGGAGCTCGTCGCCAGCCGCGACGGCTGGAGCAACGTTCCGCCGGGCTCTCGGACCTCGCTCTACCAGAACGAGAAGTACATGAGCACGACGCCGTTCGCGGCCGAGACGCTGCGCGCGATCAACGCCGCCGATCCCTCCAAGGGCCCGGACAAGCCCTATGTCGGGCTCCAGTTCGCCGCGATCCCGGAGTTCGCGGGCATCGGCACCGCGGTCGGTCAGTTGATCGCCTCGGCCCTGGCGGGCACCACCAGCGTGGACCAGGCCCTGTCGGCGGCGCAGGCCCAGGCCACCCGCGACATGACGCGCGCCGGCTACATCAAGTAGCGGCCCCGGCTCCCCGGCCGCGGGCCGGGGAGCCAACCGCGCCCGCCGGAGGGCGGCGCGGCCCGAACCGGGGGCGCCTGCCTCAGGCGTCCTCCTCGATATCGATCTGCGCGATCTGATGCGCCCCGTCGTTGAGGCGGGAGGCCACCAGATGGCCGACCGCCACGGCGGCCACGCACAGGACCACCGACAGCGCGACGTTGAGCGCCGCACGCGGCAGCGCGCCCGCGCGCATGAGATCCAGCGTCTGGAGGCTGAAAGACGAGAAGGTGGTGAAGCCGCCGCAGACACCGATCATCACGAACAGGCGCAGGTTCTCGGAGGCGGGAAAGCGCCCGGAGGCGAGGGTGAGGGTTCCGAACAGCCCGATCGCGAACGAACCCGCCATGTTGATGAGGATCGTGCCCCAGGGCAGGTCGCGGCTGATCGGAAGGGAGACGAGCGACAGCGCGTAGCGCAGCAGCGTGCCGAGCGCACCGCCCATCATCACGATCGCGCAGCTTGTGAGGGACATGGAGACTCCTATCGATGGGGTTGGCGCCCGCCGGAGATCGCCCCGGACGCACCGTCGTGCCGATAGGAGTCATCAGCCCGCGAACGGGCGGTTTCGGGGGAACCCCATCCCCATCTCCCGGCATTCTAAGGCGATCCGCCGCGCCTGCAAGGCGCCGGACGGATCGAAATCGGAAAGGGCTCGGGCCCGCCGCGGGGTCGGATGAAGCCGCATGGCGCGGTGCGTGCGATGAATGCGGCGACGAGGTCCGCGCCCTCGTCTTCCCTCGTGAGCGACACCCTTGTCGGCCCAGCCGCCCCGCACACGTCCCCTGTCGTGGGCGACCGCTTGACGACCCGCCGGAAGCGTCGCTTGCATTTCGACGCCGACAGGCTGCGCGCGGCATAAGGATATCGATCGAATGGCACAGTTCATCAACAAGCGTACGGACGTGGTGACCGAGGCGCTGGACGGCCTGATCGCCGCGAGCGGCGGGGCGCTCGCCCGCCTCGACGGCTATCCGCACATCCGCGTGGTCCACCGGGCGGATTGGGACCGCTCCAAGGTCGCCCTGGTGTCGGGCGGCGGCTCCGGCCACGAGCCGGCCCATGCCGGCTTCGTCGGACCGGGCATGCTGACCGCCGCCGTGTGCGGCGACGTCTTCGCCTCGCCCGGCGTCGACGCGGTGCTGGCCGGAATTCTGGCGGTGACGGGCCGGGCAGGGTGCCTCCTGACCGTCAAGAACTACACGGGCGACCGCCTCAACTTCGGCCTCGCGGCCGAGCGGGCGCGCGCCTTCGGCCTCGACGTCGAGATGGTGATCGTCGGCGACGACGTCGCCCTGCCGGACCTGCCCCAGGCGCGCGGCCTCGCCGGAACGCTGCTGGTGCACAAGATCGCGGGCGCGCTGGCCGAGGCGGGCTCGACGCTGGAGGTCGTGGCCCGCACCGCCCGCCGCGTGGCCGCCACCGCCAAGAGCATCGGCATGTCGCTCGACACGTGCACGGTGCCCGGTTCGCCCAAGGAGGACCGCGTGCCGGCGGGCATGGCCGAGCTGGGGCTCGGCATCCACGGCGAGGCCGGGGTCGAGCAGATCCGCTTCTCGGACGCGCGCTCGGCGGTGGAGACCGCCGCCGGAAAGCTGGCCGCGGTGATGGGGGAGGGGCCGCATGTCGCGCTTCTCAACAATCTCGGCGGAACCTCCATGCTGGAGATGTCGATCCTGGCGCACGACCTGCGCGCCTGCGCGATCGGCGAGCGCCTCACGCATCTGGTCGGTCCGGCCTCGCTGATGACCTCGCTCGACATGCATGGCTTCTCGCTCACCGTGTTTCCGGCCGAGACCGCCGATCTCGATGCGCTGGCGGCCCCGGTGCCCATGCCGGCCTGGCCGGGCCTGTCGGCTCTCGGACCGGTGGCGGTGCAGCCCCTGCCGGACGGGCTGACGCCGCAGACGCCCGCTCCTTCCCATGACGAGGCCACCCGGGGCTTCGTGCTGGGCTGCTGCCGGGCGTTGATCGCGATGGAGGCCGATCTCAACGCGCTGGACGCCAAGTCCGGCGACGGCGACACCGGATCGACGCTCGCCAACGCGGCACGCGCGCTGGCGGAGGCGGTGGACCGGCTGCCGCTGGCCGACCCCGCGCAACTCCTGCGTGCCATCGGCCTGGAGCTCGGCCAGACCGTGGGCGGCTCCTCCGGCGTGCTCCTGGCGATCCTGTTCGCGGCGGCGGGCGATGCGGCCTCCGGCGGCCTGCCGATGCGCGAGGCGCTGCAGGCGGGCCTGGCGCGCATGCAGGAGGTCGGCGGGGCGCGCCTCGGCGACCGCACGATGGTGGACGCGCTCGCGCCCGCCCTCGAAGCGCTGGCGCACGGCCTGCGGCCGGCGGCCGAGGCGGCGCGCGCCGGCGCCGACCACACGGCGACGCTGCGGCGCGCCAAGGCCGGACGCGCGGCCTATCTGAACGAGACGCAGCTCGCGGGGCATGTCGATCCCGGCGCCGAGGCCGTGGCGCGGCTGTTCGAACACGTCGCGGCCACGGCACGCACGGCCGAGGCCTGATCTGGAGTCGCCTAGCAAGGCGGGGGCGACCGGCGGCCGCTACCGCATCGCCCGCCAGAGCCGCGAGACCTGGCCGGGGCCGGTCCGATAGCCGCTGCGTGGTCTGTGAGCGCACGTTCGAGCCGGAGGACATGGCCTCGCCCCACCTGTTCGGGGGCGATCTCTTACCTGTGCTGCTCGATCGAGGCACGGTGCCGCGAGATGTGCAGGACCGCGAGCGGGGTGCTTCGGCAGGGGGTGGGCTCGCTGCGGCGAAGGGCCTGGCGGAGATCGCCGGCCTGTTCCGGCTCCAGGTCGAAGGCGCGGGCATCGGCGTCTCGTTCCACGCCGACGGCGCGCTGCCGGACCCTGTGCGCGGCGACGAGACGCGGCTGCGGCAGGTGCTCATCAACCTCCTGCCCGACGCGGTGAAGTTCACCAAACCGAACGTCCGTGGACCTCACCGTGCGCTACCGCAGCCAGGTCGCGGAATTCCACGTCAGCGACACGGGGCCCTGGCATGGCCGCCGAGGACCTGGAGCGCGTCTTCGAGCCGTTCGAGCCGTTCGAGCGGGCGAACACGGGCAGCCCACGGCGTGCTTGACACGAACGGAACGGACGGAACGGACCCTCTGAGCCTGGGCGCCGACGGCGGGATCCGCTGGGCGACGCCGCAGGCGCGGCGGCTCCTGGACGAATCGACCGTCGCGGAGCGGCTGCCCGAGGTCTCGGCGCTGGCCCGCGCCTCGCGCGAGGGACAGGCGGCGCGTCGCGCAGTGGACCTCGGCGGCCTGCGCTTCGCCACGCCGGCGCAGCTCTCCTCGGGCGACGTCCTGCCGCGCGTCTCGCAGGCCGCCGAGGGCGGCGTGCGTTCGCGGGCAGTCTTCCAGGATCGGCACGGGCTGACCCGCGCGCGAGACCGAGATCGTGACTTGGCCGATGCGCGGCAAGTCCAACCGGGACATCGCCGACATCCTCGGCCTCGGCCACCGGACGATCGAGAAGAACCGGGAGACCGTCTTCCGCAAGCTCGGTGTGGAGAGCCGCACCGCCGCCGCCGCGCTCGCCATGCGCGAGGCCTGACGGGCACGGGCGCGCGGGAGCATCCCCCGCGCGTGTCACGGGCGGGGCGGGACGGGGTCAGGCGTCGCCGGTCTTCAGCAGCCACTCGTGCTCGGGGGCGTTGTGGAACGTCCACTGCCGCTTCGGGCCCGCCATGACGTTGAGATAGTAGAGGTCGTAGCCGTGGATCGTGGCGCAGGGGTGATAGCCCTTGGGCACCAGCGTGACGTCCCCGTCCTCCACCGCCATCGCCTCGTCCAGCGAGCGGTCGTCCGTGTAGACCCGCTGGAAGGCGAAGCCCTGCGGCGGGTTCAGGCGGTGGTAGTAGGTCTCCTCGAGGAAGGTCTGCCGCGGCAGGTCGTCCTCGTCGTGGCGGTGGGGCGGGTAGCTCGACGTGTTGCCGGCCGGGGTGACGACCTCCACCACCAGGAGCCCGTCGGCGTCCGCCGTCTCGGGCAGGATGTTGACGACGTGGCGCACGTTGGAGCCCTTGCCGCGCACCTCCTGCGTCATGTCCGCCTCGGCGATCAGCCGGGGCGGGCGAGCGCCCGGTCGGCCTGGCGCGGTGCACACGGCGAGCTCGACCTCGCTTTCCGCCGTCGCGCTCCACTCCATGCCGGCGGGCACGTAGACGGAGCTCGGCTTGCCGTCGAAGGGCGACATGCGCCGACCCACCGTGCCGAAATCCTCGCTGCCGGCGCGGATCGAGGCCTTGCCGGACACCAGCACCAGGCAGGCCTCCCGGTCGGCCTCGCCGCCCGAGACGCTTTCGCCGGGCTTCAGCCGGTGCAGCGCGAAGCCGACATAGGTCCAGCCGGCGCTGGCGGGCGTGACGTCGACGACCTTGCCGGCCGCGCCCGCGGGCTTGACGAGGAGCTTGGACACAGGGGAGGCCTCCTTCAGCGATTCAGACCGGCGTCCGCGACGAAGCGGACGAGGTTCTCGTGGCCGAGCTTCACATAGGTCGCGGGATGGGCCTTGTCCGGGTCCTGTTCGGCCTCGATCACGATCCAGCCGGAATAGTCCGGCAGTTCCCGGAGCACGCGGACGTAGTCCACCGATCCGTCGCCCGGCACGGTGTAGACGCCGGCCAGCACGGAGGTGAGGAAGCTCCAGTTCTCGGCCGTCGCCCGGCGCGCGATGTCGGGGCGCACGTCCTTGGCGTGGAAATGGACGATGCGGTCGCGATAGCGGCGCGCGAGGTCGGCCGGGTCGGCGCCGGCCCAGGTCGCGTGGCCGGTGTCGAGAAGCAGCGTGAAGGCCTCTCCCGTGCCCGCCATCATCCGGTCGATCTCCTCGCCGGTCTGCACCACCGTGCCCATGTGATGGTGGTAGGCGATGCGCAGCCCCTCCGCCCGCAGAAGCTCGGCGAAGCGCGTGAGGCGCGGCAGGAAGGTCTCCCACTCCTCGTCGGTCAGCACCGGGCGTTCGCCGAGCGGGACGGCCTCGTCGGGATGCACGGTGCCGGTGCACTCGCAGACGATGAAGATGTCGGTGCCCGCGCCCTTGACCAGGGCGATATGCTCCCGGGCCGCCTCGAACTCGGCCTCCGCGTCGCGCTCCAGGAGGAAGGTCGAGTACCAGCCGCCCACGAAGCCCATGCCGTATTCGGCGAGCTTGGCGCGCAGCGCGTCCGGCTCCCGCGGGAACTTGTGGCCGAGCTCCATGCCCTGGATGCCGATCGAGCTCGCCTCGGACAGGCACTGCTCGAGGCTGATGTGGCCGCCGATGTCCTGGCGGTCGTCGTTGGTCCAGCAGATCGGGTTCGCGCCGATGCGGATCATTCCATTCCTCCCGATGAAGTCAGTCTGTGGGGTCAGGCGGCGACCGCCCGGCCCGCGTCCTTCCAGGCCGCGACCAGGGTGCCGAAGCGCCGCGCCATGTCGGCGACCGCGGCCTCGTCGTCGATCTCGTTGTTCAGCCAGCGCCGGGCGGCGTCGGCGAAGATGGTGCGGCCGACCGCGAAACCCTTGACCATGGGAACGCCGGACACGGCCCGGAAGGCGTCGACGAGCTCGGCCTCCGGCGCATCGAGGCCGAGCAGCACGATGCCGCGGCAGTAGGGATCGTTCTGGGCGATCGCCGCCTCGATCCGCGACCAGGCCGCGACGTTGCGCTGCGGCTCGAGCTTCCACCAGTCCGGCCGGATGCCGAGATCGTAGAGACGGCGCACCACGCTGGCGACCGTGTCCTCGCCGAGTGCCCCGTGCTTGCCGGCGATGATCTCCACCAGATACTCGCGGCCCACCGTGCGCGCCGCGTCGGCCAGGCGCAGGAGTTCGCGCTCCTGTCGCGCCCGCAGCTCGGCCGGATCGTCCGGATGGTAGAAGCACAGGCATTTGACGACCTGATCCACCGGCCATTCCACGAGGTGGCTGCCGAGATCGGGCATGTGGTCGAAGTCGAGCGGCCGCGAACCGGGCTGCTCCACCGGCCGTCCGATCCAGAAGCCCTTGGCGCTGGCGCGGTAGAGCGCCTTCTGGCCGTAGATCCCGTCGAGCAGCATGCCGAATCCGGGCTCGTCGCCCGCCACGCGCGCCGCCGCCTCCACGGTCAGGACCTTGAAGTCCTCGATGCGCTCGCGCGGGGCGCCCGCGGCGTCGGCCATCTCCTCGATCTGCATCCGATGGTCGCAGGCGAGCGCCATCAGCCGCTCGGGGCCGGGCCGGCGCGTGGTCGCCCAGTGGACGTGGTTCAGCTCCTCGTCCTTGCGCAGGCGGCGCTTGATCGTGTCCTTGGCCAGGAAGGCGTCGAGCTCGGCCACCGTCGGATATTCCGGCGAGCACAGGAGGCGCGACACGGCGAAGGCGCCGCAGGCGTTGGCCATGGTCGCCGATTCGGCATGGCTGCGGCCGCGCAGCCAACCGGCGAGCAGCCCGGACATGAACGCGTCGCCCGCGCCCAGTACGTTGAACACCTCGATCGGGAAGCCCCGCCCGGCGATGCCGTCGTCGAGGCTGGCGATCGGCCCGTCGAAGATGATGCAGCCCATGGCGCCGCGCTTGAGCACCAGCGTCGCGTCGGACACCGCACGGATCGCCTTCAGCGCCTCCAGCGGATCGCCGACGCCGCCGGCGATCATCATCTCCTCCTCCGTGCCCACCACGAGGTCGCAGTCCGGCAGGATCGTCTGGAGCTTGGCGGACACGGCGTCGGAGGCGACGTAGCGCTCGAAGCCCGCCGCGTGGCCGCCGAGGCCCCACAGGTTGGGCCGGTAGTCGACGTCGAACACCACCTTGCCGCCGTGCGCCTTGGCGAGACGGATCGCCTTGCGCTGGGCGGCCTCGGTGTTGGGCTGGGAGAAGTGCGTGCCGGTCACCACGATCGACGCGGAGGAGGCGATCAGCGCCTCGGACACGTCGTCCTCGCACAGCGCCATGTCGGCGCAGTCCGAGCGGTAGAAGATCATGGGCGAGACGCCCTCGTCCTCGACGGCGAGGAGGACCAGTGCGGTGAGGCGCTCGGGATCCACGGCCACGCCCGACGTCTCGACCCCCTCGCGGGCGAGCTGCTCGCGCACGAAGCCGCCCATCTGCTCGGCGCCGACGCGCGTGAGCAGGGCCGAGCGGAGGCCCAGGCGGGCGGTGCCGATCGCGATGTTGGCGGGGCAGCCGCCGACCGACTTGGCGAAGGAGGCGATGTCCTCCAGCCGCGAACCGATCTGCTGGCCGTAGAGATCCACCGAACAGCGTCCGATGGTGACGACATCGAGCGTCCTGGTCATGTCTCCTCCATTTTGTTGGGTCGCCCGCCCTGTGGAAGGGCTGGTCACGCTGCGGACCGCATCGTCGGCGCGTGGGGCTCGACCTGCCGGAGGTTGAAGCACGATATCCACCAAGCGTCAATATGGAATTCAGGTTCCAATATTGAACAGCTCGATGGCTCGGATCAGCCCGGATCCGTTCCCGTCTCCCCACTTTGTCGGCGGTCGGCGACGCCGAGCGCGATGGTCATCGCCAAAGCCATGCTGGCGGACAGGGAGCGGAACCCCTGGAAGTCCGCCTCCACGACCTCGAACCAGATGCGGGCGTCCGAGCAGAGCGGGCTGAACGGGCTGTCGGTGATCACCACCAGCGGCACGCCCGCCTCGCTGAGCTGGCGGGCATGCGCCACGGTCGCCGAGGCGTAGGGTGTGAAGGAGATGGCGAGCGCGGCGTCGCGCTGCGTGGCGAAGGACACGGTTTCGGAATCGGTGCCGACGGCCGAGCCGATCAGGACGTTGCGGATGCCCAGCTTGCCGAGCGCGTAGCTGAGATAGGAGGTGATCGGAAAGGACCGCCGCTGCGCCACGAGATAGATGGTCTCGGCCCGCGCCAGGAGGGCGGCGGCGGCGTCCACCTGCTCGACGTCGATCCGGTCGTGCAGCGTCGCGATCGAATGGGTGGCGCTCTTGCACAGGCCGTCCAGGAGGACCGCCGTGCGGGACGTGTCGCCGTTGCCCGTGCGCAGCGACAGGAGGCGCTCGTCGTAGTTGGTGACCTGCTTGCGCAGACGCTCCCGGAACACCGCCTGCAGGTCGGTGAAGCCGGTGAACCCGAGCGCCTGGCCGAAGCGGATCAGGGCAGAGGGCTGGACGCCGGCGTCCTCGGCGATGCGGGCCACCGTGCCGAGCGCGATCTCGTCGGGATGGGCGAGCGCGAAGGCGGCGACCTGCTTCAGCCGCTTGGGCAGGCGCACCGAGCCCCCGGCCAGGCGCTCGCGCAGTTCGGCGAAGGTGGCCGGCGGCTCGCCGGGCGTGTCGGCCCTTTCTTCGGACAAAGGCATGCGTGCGACCTCATCGTGATTGCCCGAACGGCCCGAAGGCCGTTCGCGCCGCAGCACACTACGCGATCGTAGCCGGCTTGACACCCGAGCAAATAATGGAATAGCAATTCTCTTGCGCTGAAAAAGCGTCTAACAATTTCATTACGGGTGGCGGATCGGGGGCAGGGTGCCCGGGTCCGGGAGGATGGTGAAGCGTGGTGGATTTCGCTCTGAATCACATGGCGACCCCCAGCCTGCCGCTGGAGGAGTTCCTGCGGGCGGCTGGCGAGCTCGGCGTCGAGGCGGTGGAGCTGCGCAACGACCTGCCGGGCATCGCCCTGGCGGACGGCGCGCCGACCGCCGAGGTGCGCGCGGCGGTCTCCAGGAGCGGCATGCGCGTCCTGTCGATCAACGCGCTGCAGCGGTTCAACGAGTGGACGCCCGAGCGCGAGGCCGAGGCCCGCGCGCTGGCGCGGCAGGCCGCCGAGGTCGGGGCCGAGGCGCTGGTCCTGTGCCCGGTCAACGAGGAAGGCTGGCGCGCCGAGGGCAGCCGGCGTCACGAATCGCTGGTGGAGGCGCTGCGGGGCCTGTCGCCGATCCTGCGCGAGGCCGGGCTGATCGGCCTGGTGGAGCCGCTGGGCTTTGCCGAGTGCTCGCTGCGCCGCAAGGCCGACGCGGTGGCGGCGATCGACGAGGCGGGCGCGGCCGACCGGTTCAAGCTGGTGCACGACACGTTCCACCATGTTGTCGCGGGCGAGCGGGAGATCTTCCCGGCGCGCACGGGTCTCGTGCATATTTCGGGCGTCGAGGACGGCGCCGTCCCGGTGGACGCGATGCGCGACCCCCACCGGGTGCTGGTCGGGCCGGGTGACCGTCTCGACAACACCGGGCAGATGCGCGCCCTCGTCGAGGGCGGCTATCGGGGCGCCTTCTCGTTCGAGCCCTTCGCCCGCGAGGTCGCCGAGAGCGACGATCCGGTCCGCGACCTGCGGGCCAGCATGACGCACGTCGCGTCGGCCCTGGAGGGGGCCGACGCCTAGAGGGCATGCCGGCCGCCGGCCGGAGGGAATCGGGAGGCGTCCGCAGCCGCGGCCGCCCTTGGCAACGGGAGGAATGACCTGACATGAAACGCGTTCTCTTGACGCTCGCCGCGACCGTCGCGCTGACCGGATCGGCCCTGGCCGCCAATGTCGGCGTCTCCATGGCGCTGTTCGACGACAACTTCCTGACCGTGCTGCGCAACGGCATGCAGGACACGGCCAAGGAGAAGGGCGTCGACCTCCAGGTGGAGGACGCCACCAACGACATCGGCAAGCAGCTCAACCAGATCCAGAACTTCATCGCGCAGGGCGTCGACGGGATCATCGTCAACCCGGTGGACACCGACGCCACCCCGCAGATGACGAAGCTCGCCGCCGACGCGGGCATCCCGCTGGTCTACGTCAACCGCCTGCCGGCCGACATCGAGAACCTGCCCGAGAAGGTCGGCTTCGTCGGATCCGACGAGAAGGAGTCCGGCACGCTTCAGATGCAGGAGGTCTGCAAGCTGATGAACGGCCAGGGCGAGATCGTCATCATGATGGGCGAGCTCTCCAACCAGGCGGCGCGCCAGCGCACGCAGGACATCGACGACGTGATCGCCAAGGAGCCCTGCAACGGGATCACGGTCCTGCAGCGCCAGACCGCGAACTGGAGCCGCACCCAGGCGACCGACCTGATGACCAACTGGATCTCGGCCGGCCTGAAGCCCGCCGCGGTCGTGTCCAACAACGACGAGATGGCGATCGGCGCGATCCAGGCCCTGAAGGCCTCCGGCGTCGGCGACGTGATCGTGGCCGGCATCGACGGCACCCAGGACGCGCTCGCCTCCATGCGGGCGGGCGACCTCAAGGTCACCGTGTTCCAGAACGCGGCTGGCCAGGGCTCGGGCGCCATCGACACGATCATGAAGATGATCGACGGCGGCTCGATCGAGAAGGTGACCTACGTCCCCTTCGAGCTCGTGACGCCCGACAACATGGCCGAGTACGAAACCCGCAACTGACGTGTCTCGGTGGGGCGCCGCTCCGGCGGCGCCCCACCTCATCATCCGAAGCGGGATCCGCCCCATGAACAAACCCTTCGCGCGCGCCGCGCTCGCCGCCGGCCTCCTTGCCCTGACCGCCCAGACCGCGATGGCCGAGACCATCGGCGTGTCGATGGCGCGGGCCGATTCGGTGTTCCTCACCATCCTGCGCCAGGGCATGGAAGGCCGGGCCGCCGAGACGGAAGGCGTCACCCTCCAGGTGGAGGACGCCCAGAACGATCCGCAGCGCCAGCTCGACCAGGTCCGCAACCTCATCGCCGCCGGCGTCGACGCGCTGATCGTGGCCGCCGTCGATGGAGACGGCACGCCCGCCATGACGCGGGCGGCCGAGGAGGCGGGCATTCCGATCGTCTACGCCGTGCATCCGCCGGCCGATCTCGACACGCTGCCCGAGGGCAGCGCCTTCGTGGGGTCCGACGAGAAGCAGTCGGGCACGATGCAGACCGAGGAGGTCTGCCGCCTGCTCGGCGGCAACGGCGCCGCCTACGTCCTGATGGGGCCCCTCAACAACCACGCCTCGATGGTCCGCACGCAGGACATCGAGGACGTCCTCGCCACGCCGGCCTGCTCCGGCATCCGGATCGTCGATCGGCAGGTCGCCAACTGGGACCGGATCGAGGCGCAGAACGTGATGACCAACTGGCTGTCGTCCTCGGCCGAGTTCGACGCGGTGATCGCCAACAACGACGAGATGGCGATCGGCGCGATCCAGGCCCTGAAGGCCGTGGGCCGCGACGCGGGAAGCGTCGTGATCGCCGGCATCGACGCCACGCCCGACGGGCTCGCGGCGATGAAGGCGGGCGACCTCGACGTCACCGTGTTCCAGAACGCCACGGCGCAAGGGGCGGCATCGGTGGATGCGGCGCTCGGCCTGACGCGCGGCGAAGCGGTCGACCGGCGCATCTGGGTGCCGTTCGAGCTGGTGACGCCGAAGACCATGCAGGACTACGCCAAGAGCAACTGATGACGCGCGCGTCCGGCCGGGAGGTGGCCGTTCGCCGATCGTCCGGGAGGCACGGGATGTCGAACCAGCCAATCAGCCCGAGAACCATGAAGGCCGTGCGCCAAAGCGGCGCGGTGCCGGGCGCGGAATATCTTCTCGACGTGAGCGGCGTGCGCAAGGTGTTTCCGGGCGTCGTCGCGCTCGACGACGTCCAGTTCCGCGTCCGGCGCGGCACGGTGCACGCGCTGATGGGCGAGAACGGGGCCGGCAAGTCGACGCTGATGAAGATCATCGCCGGCGTCTACACGCCGGACGGCGGCGAGTTCCGCCTCCGCGGCCAGCCAATCCGTCTCAAGGGGCCGCTCGACGCGCTGGAGAACGGCATCGCCATGATCCATCAGGAGCTCAACCTGATGCCGTTCATGACGGTGGCCGAGAACATCTGGATCCGCCGCGAGCCGATGACCCGGCTCGGCTTCGTGGACCACGCCGAGCTGCGCCGGCGCACGGAGAAGCTGTTCGCGCAGCTCTCCATCGACATCGACCCGGAGGTCGAGACGCAGACGCTCTCGATCGCCTCGCGCCAGATGGTGGAGATCGCCAAGGCGGTGTCCTACGATTCCGACGTCCTGATCATGGACGAGCCGACCTCCGCGCTCACCGACCGCGAGGTGGAGCACCTGTTCCGCATCGTCCGGCAGCTGCGCGACGAGGGGAAGGGCATCGTCTACATCACGCACAAGATGGACGAGCTCGCGCAGATCGCCGACGAGGTCTCGATCTTCCGCGACGGCAAGTACATCGGCACGGAGGACGCCAAGACCGTCACCCGCGACGACATCATCCGCATGATGGTGGGCCGCGAGGTCACCCAGATGTTCCCGAAGGAGGAGCCGAAGATCGGCGAGGTCGTCATGTCCGTGCGCGGCCTCTCGCTCGGCCGCGTCTTCCAGGACGTGTCGTTCGACCTGCGCGCCGGCGAGATCCTGGGGCTTGCCGGCCTCGTCGGCTCGGGCCGCTCCAACATCGCCGAGACGCTGTTCGGCGTGACGCCCGCGACCTCGGGCACCATCTCGCTGTTCGGCCAGGAGGTTCGGATCGCCAACCCCGCCGTGGCGATGCGCCACGGGATGGCCTTCCTCACCGAGGACCGCAAGGACACGGGCTGCTTCCTGCCGCTCTCGATCACCGAGAACATGCAGATGGCGGTGCTCCAGGACCGCTACACGGCCGGCGGCTTCGTGCGCCAGGCCGAGGTGGACCGGCGCTGCGACGAGATGGCCAAGACCATGCGCGTCAAGACGCCGGACCTCGACGAGCGCATCGAGAACCTGTCGGGCGGCAACCAGCAGAAGGTGCTGATCGGCCGCTGGCTGCTCACCAACCCGAAGATCCTGATCCTGGACGAGCCGACGCGCGGCATCGACGTGGGCGCCAAGGCCGAGATCCACCGCCTCGTGTCGCAGCTCGCGGGGCAGGGGCTCGCCGTGATCATGATCTCGTCCGAGCTGCCCGAGGTCCTGGGCATGAGCGACCGCGTGATGGTCGTCCACGCCGGGCGCGTCACGGGCATCCTCGATCGCGCCGAAGCCACGCAGGAGCGCGTGATGGACCTCGCCTCCGCCTGAGGCGGGCGAAAACGAACAAGGGTCGCCGAGCCCGGCCGGGAGGACCGACGGCGCGACGGCAGACCCCGAACCGGGAGTGAACCCATGACCCTCGACGAAGCGACGCATGGCGGCGTGCCGCCCGCCCCGGCCGTGGACAAGCCGGCGCGGCGCCGACGCAAGCTGCCGACCGAGATCTCCATCCTCCTCGTGCTGGTCGGCATCGCGCTGATCTTCGAGCTGCTCGGCTGGATCCTGATCGGCCAGAGCTTCCTGGGCAACCAGCAGCGCCTGATCGTGATGATCCTGCAGGTGTCGGTGATCGGCATCATCGCGGTGGGCGTCACGCAGGCCATCATCACCGGCGGCATCGACCTGTCCTCCGGTTCCGTGGTGGCGCTGACGGCGATGGTGGCGGCGAGCCTCGCGCAGAACCCCGACTTCGCCCGGGCCGTGTACCCCTCGCTCACCGGCCTCCCGGTGATCGTGCCGGTGGCGGCGGGTCTCCTGGTGGGCCTGGCGGCTGGCGTCGTGAACGGCGCGCTGATCGCCTATACCGGCATCCCGCCCTTCATCGCCACGCTCGGCATGATGGTGGCCGCGCGCGGCGCCGCCAAGTGGTACACCGGCGGCCAGCCGGTCTCCATGCTGTCCGACAGCTACGCCGCGATCGGCGCGGGCGCGACGCCCGTCCTGATCTTCCTCGCGGTGGCGGCGGTGTTCCACATCGCCCTGCGCTACACCCGCTACGGCAAGTTCACCTACGCGATCGGCGCCAACCGGCAGGCGGCCGTCGTCTCGGGCATCAACGTCAACCGGCACCTCGTCGTGGTCTACGCCATCGCCGGCACGCTGGCGGGCCTGGCCGGCATCGTGACCTCGGCGCGCGCCGTGTCCGGCCAGGCCGGCATGGGCGTGTCCTACGAGCTCGACGCGATCGCGGCCGTGGTGATCGGCGGTACCTCGCTGGTGGGCGGCGTCGGGCGCATCACCGGCACGGTGATCGGCGTGGTGATCCTCGGCGTGATGACCTCGGGCTTCACCTTCCTGCGCATCGACGCCTACTACCAGGAGATCGTGAAGGGCGCCGTGATCGTGGCCGCCGTGGTGGTCGACCAGTACCGCCAGCGCAAGCGGGCCCGGGCCTGAGCGCGGCGGACGGACGAGCGGCATGACGGCGGGCGGCACCATGGCATCGGACACGATCGGCATCGGGCTGGTGGGCACCGGCTTCATGGGGAAGTGCCACGCGCTCGCCTGGAACGCGGTGGCCGCCACCTTCGGCGAGACGCGGCGACCGCGCCTCGTCCACCTCGCCGAGGCGCGCGGCGACCTCGCCGCGGAGCGGGCCGAGGCCTTCGGCTTCGCGCGCTGGACGGACGACTGGCGCGCGCTCGTCGCCGATCCCGAGGTGGAGGTCGTCTCGATCGCCGCGCCGAACCCGTTCCACGCCGACATGGCGCGCGCGGCCCTCGAGGCGGGCAAGCACGTCTGGTGCGAGAAGCCGATGGCGACGACGCGCGAGGACGCGCGCTCGATGCTGGAGGCCTGGCGCCGCTCCGGACGGGTCGCCGCACTCGGCTACAACTACGTCCAGAACCCCGCCCTGCGGCAGATGGAAGAGCTGATCCGGGACGGCGCCGTCGGCACCGTCAACCATGTGCGCCTCGAGATGGACGAGGACTTCATGGCCGACCCGGACGCGCCCTTCGCCTTCAAGAACGGGGCGGAATCGGGCCTTGGGGCGCTGGACGACTTCGCCGTCCACCCGCTGTCGATCCTCTGGCGGCTCGCCGGGCCGGTGGCGAGCGCGATGACGGATCAGGCCAAGCCCTATGCCTCACGCGGCGGCCGAGCGGTGGAGACGCACGAGATCGCCACCTCGCTCCTGCGGCTGCGGAGCGGCGCCTCCGGGCTCCTCACCGCCAACCGGGCGGCCTGGGGCCGCAAGGGGCGGATCGCGGTGCAGGTCTTCGGATCGCGGGGCACGCTGCTCTACGATCAGGAGCGGATGAACGAGTTCCAGCTCTTCACCCGCGAAGGCGACGGGCGCACGCAAGGGTTCCGCACGGTGCTGAGCGCGCCGGCGCACGCGCCCTACGGCGCCTTCGTCCCGGCGCCCGGCCACGGGCTCGGCTTCAACGACCTCAAGGTGATCGAGGCGCACGAGGTCCTGGCCGCCATAGAGGGGCGGCCGGCGCGGATCGTCGACTTCGAGATCGGGTTCGCCATCGAGGAGACGGTCCACGCGATGGCCCGCTCGCACCAACTCGGGCGATGGGTGGACGTCGGTCCATCCGCCGCCTGACCTTTCGCCAAACCGCAACATTCCCACGCACGAAAGACCTTCCATGACTCTCAAGATCGGTGTGATCGGCACGGGCGCGATCGGCCAGGAACATATCGGCCGCCTCCACGGCAAGCTGGTCGGCTCCACGGTGGTCGCCGTCAACGACATCAACCTCGAGAACGCCCGGGTCGTGGCCGAGCGCCTGTGCCCTTCGGCGAGCGTGCACGCGACCGGCCAGGCGCTGATCGATTCGCCCGAGGTCGACGCGGTGGTGGTGACCTCCTGGGGTCCGAGCCACGAGGAGTTCGTGCTGGCCTCCATCGCCGCCGGCAAGCCGGTGTTCTGCGAGAAGCCGCTGGCCACCACCGCCGAGGCCTGCCAGCGGATCGTGGAGGCCGAGATCGCCGCCGGCCGCCAGCTCGTGCAGGTCGGCTTCATGCGCCGCTACGACGCGGGCTACCGCCAGCTCAAGGAGGTGGTCGCCTCGGGCCGGATCGGCGCGCCGCTCCTTCTCCACTGCGCCCACCGCAACCCGAGCGTGCCGGCCCACTACGTCGGCGACATGGGCATCACCGACACGTTCATCCACGAGATCGACGTGCTGCGCTGGCTGGTGGACGACGACTACGTGTCGGCTCAGGTGATCGAGGGCAAGAAGTCGCGCCACGCGCTGAACGACCTCAGCGATCCCTACATGATCGTCCTGAAGACCCGCTCGGGCGTCGTGATCGACACCGAGGTCTTCGTGAACTGCCAGTTCGGCTACGACATCCAGTGCCAGGTCGTGGGCGAGGACGGCACGGCGAGCCTGCCGGAGCCGGCCACCGTGCCCATGCGCCAGGCCTCGCAGGCCGGCCGCGCGCTCCTGATGGACTGGAAGCTGCGCTTCATCGATTCCTACGACGTCGAGCTTCAGGAATGGGTGCAGGCCACCACGGAGGGCAAGGTCACCGGCCCCACGGCCTGGGACGGCTACTTCGCCGCGGTGACCTCGGACGCCTGCGTCGAGGCCAAGCGCACTGGCCAGATCGTGCCGATCACCACTATGGACAAGCCGGACTTCTACCGCTGACCACGGGCGGCGGCGGAACAGGGACGGAGGAGAAGAGACGATGACGGCGAAGACGATCCGGCTGACGGTGTCGCAGGCCCTGGTGCGCTTCATGATGGCGCAGAAGACGGTGGTGGACGGGGAGACCCTGCCCATCTTCGCCGGTTGCTGGGCGATCTTCGGCCACGGCAACGTGGCGGGCATCGGCGAGGCCCTCCACGCGGTGAAGGACGAGTTCCCGACCTACCGCGCCCACAACGAGCAGGGCATGGCGCACGCCGCCATCGCCTTCGCCAAGGCGAGCTTCCGCCGCCGCTTCATGGCCTGCACGACCTCGATCGGGCCGGGCGCGCTCAACCTCGTGACCGCGGCCGGCGTGGCGCACGTGAACCGGCTCCCGGTCCTGTTCCTGCCGGGCGACGTGTTCGCCAACCGCCTGCCGGACCCGGTTCTCCAGCAGGTCGAGGACTTTGGCGACGGCACCGTGTCGGCCTCCGACTGCTTCCGCCCCGTGTCCAGGTATTTCGACCGCATCCAGCGCCCGGAGCAGCTCATCCCGGCGCTCCAGCGCACCATGCAGGTGCTGACCGACCCCGTGGACTGCGGCCCGGTGACGCTTTCGCTCTGCCAGGACGTGCAGGCGGAAGCCTACGACTTTCCCGCCGCCCTGTTCGACGAGAAGGTCTGGACCACGCGCCGACCCCGGCCGGACGAGGACGAGTTGGCGCGCGCCGCCGAGCTGATCCGCGCCGCGCGCAAGCCGGTGATCGTGTCGGGCGGCGGCGTGCTCTATTCGGACGCGACGGCCGAGCTTCTCGCCTTCGCCGAGCGGCACGGCGTTCCCGTGGCCGTGACGCAGGCCGGCAAGTCCTCGGTCGATGAGCGCCACGACCTCGCGCTCGGCGCCATCGGCGTGACCGGCACCAGCGCGGCCAACGCGCTGGCGAGCGACGCGGACCTCGTTCTCGCCGTGGGCACCCGCCTCCAGGACTTCACCACCGGCTCCTGGGCGCTGTTCCGGGCCGAGACGCTCGCCGTGATCGGCCTCAACGTCACGCCCTACGACGCGGTGAAGCACGGCGGCGTGCCGCTGGTGGCGGATGCCAAGGTCGGCCTGGGTCTCCTGTCGGAGGCGCTGGGGGACTGGCGCGCGGCGGGGCAGGCGGACCGGGCCAAGGCGGAGCGCGCCCGCTGGTTCGAGGCGGCGGACGAGGCGCTCGCCGCCACCAACGCCGAGCTGCCCTCCGACGCGCAGGTGATCGGCGCCGTGGCGCGCGCGCGGGGCACGCAGGACACGATCGTGGTCTGCGCGGCCGGCGGCCTCCCGGGCGAACTGGAGAAGCTCTGGGCGCCGACCCGGCCGGGCGGCTACCACATGGAATACGGCTTCTCCTGCATGGGCTACGAGATCGCCGGCGGGCTCGGCGCCAAGATGGCGCAGCCCGACCGCGACGTGATCGTGATGGTGGGCGACGGCTCCTACATGATGCTGAACTCGGAGCTCGCCACCTCCGTCATGCTCGGCCACAAGATCACGGTCGTGCTGCTCGACAACCGGGGCTACGGCTGCATCAACCGGCTGCAGATGGAATGCGGCGGGGCGAACTTCAACAATCTCCTGGAGGACTGCCGCTACGAGGTGTTCCCCGAGATCGACTTCGTCGCCCATGCCCGCGCCATGGGCGCGCAGGCCGAGAAGGTCGCCTCGATCGCCGAACTGGAGGAGGCCCTGGCTCGCACCAAGGCGAACGCCCGGTCCACCGTGATCCTGATCGACACGCATCCGCTGACGGTCACCGAGGCCGGCGGCCACTGGTGGGACGTGGTGGTGCCCGAGACCTCCGAGCGCCCCGAGATCGCCCCGGCGCGCGAGCGCTACGAGACGAACCGCGCCTTCCAGCGCGCCATCAACTGACGACCGGACGGGAATTCATTCCATGAAGATCGCCCTCGACCCGTACATGCACCGCCACCTGCCGCTGACGGACCTCTGCCGCAAGGCGGCCGAGCTCGGCTACGAGTATATCGAGCTCAGCCCGCGCGACGACTTCATCCCGTGGTGGGTGCGCCCGCGCGCCCACAAGGAGCGGATCGCGGAGTTCAAGAAGGCGCTGTCCGACCACGACGTGAAGCTCGCCTCGGTGCTGCCGATGTACCGCTGGGCGAGCCCGCACGAGGACGAGCGGCAGGCGGCCGTCGGCTACTGGAAGGAGGCCATCCGCGCCACCGTCGAGATGGGCTGCGACACGATGAACTCGGAGTTCGGGCGCGGTCCGTCGCCGGACCGTTCGCACCGCTCCAACTGCTGCGGCGGCCATTTCACGCACGAGCACTCCGAGTCCGCCTGGTGGCGCTCGATGGAGGAGCTGGTGCCGGTCTTCGAGAAGGAAGGCGTCACCCTCAACATGGAGCCGCACCCGGAGGACTGGTGCGAGACGCTCCATCCGGCGATCGACATGCTGAAGACGATCGGCTCGCCGAACGTCAAGTTCCTCTACTGCGCGCCGCACACCTTCTACTTCGGCGACGACATGGCCAAGATGATCCGCGAGGCGGGCAACCTGATCGCCCATGTCCACGTCGCCGACACCTACAACCACAAGGCCTCGTCGGGCCTGCGCTACATCGTCAACCCGCCGGGCGCGAAGGTGACGGTCCACCAGCACATGGACATCGGCAACGGCGAGATCGACTGGGACGTGTTCTTCGGCTCGCTGGCGGCGGTCGGCTTCGACGGCATCGTCACGGCCTGCGTCTTCGGCTGGGAGGAGCGCGCCGACGCCTCGGGCCGCTTCATGCGCGAGCGCATCCAGCACTACGTCGACAAGCACTTCGGCTGACCGCGGCCCCCGGCGCCCTTCCGGGCGCCGGGATCGCCCGCTTCAGGGCCGCAGGAGGCCCGCCCGGTCGGCCGCGTCCCGCGCGTCCTCGTAGCCGGCGTCGGCATAGCGCACGATGCCGAGCGAGGTGTCGTTGGTGATCGACCGGTCCAGCCGGTCGGCGGCGGCGGGCGTGCCGTCGGCCACCACCGTGACCCCGGCGCTGGTCATGTAGCCGGCATATCCGCCGCCGCCCGAATGGAGCGCCACGAGATCGGCCTTGGAGGCGCAGAGCACCATGGCGTCGAGGAGCGGCCAGTCGGCGATCGCGTCGGACCCGTCGCGCAGGTTCTCCGTCATGATGTTGGGATGGGCCATCGCGCCGGCGTCGAGATGGTCGCGCGAGAAGGCGACCGGTCCCTTCAACGCGCCGTCGCGCACGAGGTCGTTGACGGCGAGGGCGAGACGCGTGCGCTCGCCGTGGCCGAGCCAGGCGATGCGCGCGGGAAGGCCCTCGAAGGGGACCTGGGCCCGCGCGAGGCGGATCCAGTTGCTGACGATCCGGTTGTCGGGGAACAGCTCCAGAACCAGGTCGTCGATCCGCGCGATGTCGCTCTCCTCGCCCGACAGCGCCATCCAGCGGAACGGCCCTATGCCCTGGCAGAAGAGCGGTCGCAGATAGGCCTCGGTGAACACCGGGATGTCGAAGGCGTCGGCGACGCCCGCCTCGCGGGCCTGGGTGCGGATCAGGTTTCCGTTGTCGAACACCTCCGCGCCCGCGGCCCGGAACTCCAGCATGGCGCGCACCTGGCGGCCGATCGAGGCACGACCCGCCGCCATGAGCTGGCCCTGCCCCTCGACTCGCAGCCGGCGCACGTCGGCGGGGCTCATGCCGCTCGGCACGTAGCCGTAGACGAGGTCGTGCGCCGAGGTCTGGTCGGTGACGATGTCGGGCACGACGCCGCGCGCGGCGATCGCCGGATAGACGTCGGCCGCGTTGCCGACGAGGCCGACCGAGAGGGCGCGGTCCTGCGCCTGGGCCTCTCCGATCAGCTGGAGGGCGGAGTCGAGATCGGGGGCGACCGTGTCGAGGAAGCCGATGGCGCGGCGCGTCTCCACGCGGTCGGGGTCGACGTCCACCACCAGGATCGCCGCGCCGGCCATGCGCCCGGCCAGCGGCTGCGCGCCGCCCATGCCGCCGAGCCCGGCGGTCAGCACGAAGCGCCCGGCGAGCGAGCCGCCGAAGCGCGCCTCCGCGATGCGCATGAAGATCTCGTAGGTGCCCTGGATCACGCCCTGGCTGCCGATGTACTGCCAGGCCCCGGCCGTGAGCCCGCCCCAGCAGATCAGCCCCTTGCGCTCCAGCTCGTAGAACACCTCGGCCCGCGCCCACTGCCCGACGAGGTTGCAGTTCGCCATGATCACGAGCGGGGCCTCGGCATGGGTGCGCAGCAGCGCCACCGGCTTGCCCGACTGGATCACCAGCGTCTGGTCCTCGTCCATCTCGGTCAGCGTGCGCACGATCGCGGCATGGGCGTCCCAGTTGCGCGCGGCCTTGCCGAGCGCGGCGTAGACCACGAGGTTGTCGGGGTCCTCGCCCACCGACAGGACGTTCTCCAGGAGGCGCAGCAGCGCCTCCTGGCGCCAGCCCCGGGCCCGCAGCTCGGGACCGCCCGGAATGGGAAAGCGCGGGTGGCGTGGATTGTCTCGGGGCATGGGCGGCTCGCTCGGGTCGGACGGTCTCGGGGGGTGGCTCGTGCGCGGCCCGGTCAGGGGGCGAGCGCGTGGGCGGCGATGGGGATGCCGAGGGCGGCCTCCACCACGGGATAGACCGCCGGATCCTTGACGCTGGAGGACAGCGGCAGCAGCGCCTTCGGCACGTGGAGCAGGAACACCGGCATGCCCACCTCGAGCTGGCCGACGCTGAGCGCCTCGCCGTCCGGCGACAGGGTGGTGAGGACGTCGGGGAACGTCGCGACGCGTCGCCCGTCCGCGTCGTCCACCGCCATGTACTCGTTCATCACATGAAGGGTCAGCGCGCCCGCGCCGCGCCCGAGCCGCACGGTGCCGACGTCGAACGCCTCGGCGGTGTAGACCACCGACTTCTCGCTGACCTCGGCCTCGGCCAGGAACGTGCCGCCGGTGGCGGCGGCGATGGCATCGAGAACGGCGTGCCCGCCGCGCGCCTCGGCCGCCAGCATCGCCTCGCCGAGGGCCAGGGCCCGGCCGATGCCGCCCAGCGCCGCGTTGGCCGCCACGTAGGAGGCGCGCAGCGGGTTGCGGCACGAGGCGATGAAGCCGCCCGACTGGTCGGCCGCGGTGCGCAGGATGGGCGAGACCTTGGCGGTCGCGCCGCGCGTCACCAGCTCGATGTAGCGGTTCTCGGCGCGGTTGCCGCCCGCCGCCGTCTGGATCATCGGCTCGGGCGAGCCGGCCATGCCGATCGAGCCCATGTCGCCGGTGGGGTGGGCGCGTATGTCGCCCACCGCGTCGAGCACCTTGAGGCCGAGGATCGCGGAGGGGAGCCAGCCGTTCAGCGTCGAGGACTTGCCGTTCTGCCCGACCATCAGCGCGGCGACCTTCTCGCCCAGCGCGTCCTGCAGGAGCTCCACCGCGCGCACGTAGTCGACGCCGCGCATCTCCCAGGGCGTGGTGGAGGCCGGGGCGCCGATCGCGGCGGCAGTGGCCACCCAGTCGTCCGGCGAGAGCTCCGACACGTCCACCAGCTCGGGCCGCCCGATCGAGACGGCGGCGCGCCCCAGCATGCGGCCGTGGTCCGCCCAGCCGCCGCCGCCGGCGGCATAGACCGAGCCGCCGCGCACGGCGGCCTCGACGTCCCGTTCAACCAGAATGCGACCCATCGGCCTGTCCCTTCCCTTGCGTGTCCAGGGTCTGCACCGTCTTCAGGAGAACCGCCGCCCCGAGGGCGATGGCGTCCGTCTCCGCCCACTCCTCCGGCGCGTGGCTGCGCCCGTCCCGGCATGGCACGAAGACCATGCCGGCGCGGCTGATGCGCGCCAGGAACGCGGCGTCGTGGCCGGCGCCGGACGCGAGGCGGCACCCGGTCGCCCCGATCGCCCCCACGGCGTCGTCGAGCGCCGACACGACGCCCGCGTCCATCGGCACGGCGCCCGCGTCGGAGATGCGACGGCTCGCGATCGAGACCTGCGTCGCCTCGGCGAGCGCGTCCGCATGGGCCTCGATCGCCGCCGAGAAGTCGGCAAGGTCGCCGGCGTCCTGCGAGCGCGCGTCGATCAGCAGGCGCACGTGAGAGGGCACCACGTTGGCCGCGTTCGGCAGCATCTCGAACTCGCCCACCGTGGCCGCGAAGTAGCGCGGGCCCGCGGCCAGGCGCGTCGCCTCCGCCTCGATCGCGGTGACGAGCCGCGCGGCGGCGACCAGCGCGTCGCGGCGCCGCCCCATGGGCGTCGTGCCCGCGTGGTCGGCTCGGCCTTCGAGGACGATCTCGATCCGCGCGATGCCGGTGATGGCGGTCACCACGCCGATGTCGAGGCCGGCGGCCTCCAGCACGGTTCCCTGCTCGATGTGCAGCTCCAGGAAGGCCGCCACGTCCTCGCGCCGGGCGACTTGGTGCGGGTCGCCGCCGGCCTCGGCGATGCCCTGTTCCAGCGTCTGGTCGCCCTGGCGCCGCGACAGCCATTCGGGCGGCCGCACGCCGGCCATGCCCCGGCTGCCGACGCAGGAGACGCCGAAGATCGAGACCTCCTCGGCCAGGAAGTCGACCACCTCGAGGTCGTGGTCCAGCGCGATGCCGCCGTCGTGCAGCGCGCGGGCCACCTCCAGCGCCGCGATCACGCCGGCGATGCCGTCGAAGCGGCCGCCGTCCGGCACGGTGTCGGAATGCGAGCCGAGCATGATCGTCCCCCGGCCGGGGCTGGCGCCGGGGCGGCGCCCGATCAGGTTGCCCGAGGCGTCGATCGTGGTGGCGAGGCCGGCCGCCTCGAAGCGGCGTCGCAGGTAGTCGCGACCCTCGGCGTGGCGCGGCGTGAAGGCTCGGCGGGTGTAGGGGCGGTCCGGATCCGTGATCGCCGCGAGCGCCGCGATGTCGTCCTCGATGCGGGCGGCGGAGACGCCGAGATTGCCGAGGCTCTTCATGCGTGGCTCCCTTCGGAAGGCTGGAGCGGCACGGCCGGTTCCGGCCGGACGAAGGCGCCCCGGCCGGGCTCGGCCAGCACCGTGGCGCCGTCGAAGGCCAGCCGGCCCCGGGCATAGGTGGCCGCGACGCGGTAGGGAAGGGTCATGCCGTCGTAGGGCGACCATCCCGACACGCTGTGCCCGGTCCTGGCGGCCTCGAACACGAAGGGCTCGGGCGTCAGCACCGCGATGTCGGCGTGCCGGCCGGGCGTCAGCGCGCCCTTGACGTGGTCGATGCGGAAGTGGCGGGCCGGGTTGGCGGCCATGAGCCGGGCGCCCCAGCTCAAGGAGATGCCCCGTTCCAGGGCGCCCTTGACGAAGAGCGGCATCATGGTTTCGAGGCCCGGCAGGCCCGACGCGTTGGCCAGCATGTCCGGGTCGCTCTTGCGGTCCAGCGACCAGCTCACGTGGTCGGTGGAGAGGAGCGTGACCCGGCCGGCGGCCAGGGCGCGCCATAGGGCCTCGACCTCGGCGCGCGGGCGCAGGGGCGGGTTGCACTTGGAGCGCCCGCCGAGGCGCCGCGCGTCGTTCTCCTCGTCCAGCGTCAGGTAGTGGATCAGGCATTCCACGCTGGCGGCGTGTCCCTGGGCGCGATAGGCCTCGGCGATCTCGTAGCCGCGCGCCAGCGAGCAGTGCACCACATGCGCCGGGCAGCCCGTCGCCGCGCCGATCTCGAAGATCTCGAGCATCGCCAGTAGCTCGCTGAGCGGCGGGCGCGACAGGCCGTGGGCGCGATAGTCGGTGATGCCGGCGCGCCGGACCTCCTCCATCGCGGCGCGCACGTATTCGTCGCTCTCGTTGTGCACGCCGGCCGCCAGCCCGGTGCGGGCCACGGCCGCGAAGCACTCGGCCATCAGGGCCGGAGGAATACGCGGGAACCGCTTGGGGTCGGTCCCGAAGGTGGAGAACTTGAAGGCGGCGACGCCGGCCTCGGCCTGCTCGGCGATCCGTGCCGCCCCTTCCGTGGGGTCGATCGTGCCGTAGAGCGCGAAGTCGACGCGGGCCAGCCGCCCGGCGTGCTCGGCCTTGGCGCGAACCGCCCCGGCGGAGGCGACGAGATGACCCTCGTCGTAGGGCATGTCGACGATGGTGGTGACGCCGCCGGCCGCGGCCGCGCGGGTGGACCAGTCGAAGTCCTCCTGATCCTTCTGGCTGAGCGAATGCACCTGCGCATCCACCGCTCCGGGCATGATCAGCGCCTCGCCGAGGTCGTGGCGCTCGCGGGCCGCGGGCATCGCGCCCTGGCCGAGAAGGGCGACGAGGCCGTCGCGCACCGCCACGAAACCGGAGGGGACCACCCGGTCGGGCAGCACGAGGCGGCCGCGAAGAACGAGATCGAAATCGGACAAGGACGGGCTCTCCTGCGCAAGGCCGCCGGCTTCGGTCCCAGGAGGACAGGGAAGGCCGGCGGCGGCTGACGTCGGGGCCGAGGCGGTCCCGGTGGGCTCGCGAAAGCCTATGTAAATCGGCGATCGCCTGGGATATCTCATTTCTTGGACGCGCCATGCCGCCCGGTAGCGGCGAGAGGCTCAAGGCTCGAGGCAATGGGAGGAGGGGCGGGATGAACATCGACAACTTCGCCCTCGTGCATCGTGTCCTGACCTCGGGCGGCATCCGCGCGGCGGCACAGGACCTCGGCTGCCCGGCCTCGACGGTGGCCGCCGCCCTGAACCGGTTCCAGTCGCGCATCGCCACGGAGCTCGTGTCGTTCTCGGGCACGCGCCTGCTGCTCACGCTGGAGGGGCGCCGGCTGGTCGGGCCGCTCGGCCGGCTCGCCGAGCTCGGCGCGGCGGTCGAAACGCTGGGCGGCGACAGCAACGGCACGGACGGGGCGACCGGGACGGGGAACGAGGCGAAGCCCCTCCGCCCGGCGGTGTCCGTGTCGATGGTGCTGCGCTTCCTCGCCATCTGCCGGCACGGCAGCATCCGCAGCGCCGCGATCGCCACCGGCCTCGGGCAACCGCAGCTCACGCGGCAGATGAAGCAGTTCGAGGCGGCGGTGGGCGGTGCGCTGTTCACACGGCGGCGCACGGGCGTCGAGCCGACGGTGCTCGGACGACGGCTCCTGCCGCTCGCCGAGGAGATCGAGGCGCAGTGGCTCGCCGTCAACAACGGCTCGTCCGAGCGTTTCCGGCGCGACAGCACGCGCATCCGCCTCGGCGCCGTGAACGCGCTCGGCTTCGAGAGCCGCCTGTCCCGGATGCTGGCGCTCCTGGTGGCGGAATGGCCGAAGCGGCGGCCGGGACTCCAGCTCTTCGTTTCGGCGGGCACGGCCGAGGAGCTGATCGCGGGCCTGCGCACCGGACAGTACGACCTGGCGCTGCTCGACACGCAGGCGGTGCCGGAGGAGATGCAGGGCACGGTGGTGTCGCGCTCGCCGCTCGCGGTGGTCAGCTCGTTCGAGCTGGCGGCGCGCCACGCGGGCGGCCTCGCCGATCTCCTGGCCAACGCGCCGGTCGCCGCGCCCAGCCTGCGCAACGGGTTGCGCCAGAGGATCGACATGCTGGTGGAGAACGCGCTGGCCGGAGCCGGGGCCCCCCGCCGGCGCGTCGCGGTGACCGAGGTGGACATGCTGCCGGTGATCGCCAGCCTCGTGGCCGAGCACGCGCACGTCTCGGTCCTGCCCGTGTCCTCGCTGGCGGGGCTGGAGCCCCACGTGTCCTCCACCGTCCTGGACGAGGGCTACGACATGTTCCTGTCGCTGGTGCAGAGCCGGTCGGGCGTCGCGGACGGCGCCATGCGCACCGCGCTCGCCATCCTGGAGGCGCACCGGCTCATCGAAGCGGAGCCCTCGCCGCGCGCCCCGGCCTCATGATCCGCCGGCCACGTCGGACGAGATCGCGAAGAAGCGGTCGAACTCCTCCACCGAGGCGAGGTCCACGAGCTGGAGGATGAAGCCGGACGAGCTGATCTCGGTCTCGATCTCTTCGACCTCGGAGGACAGCGGGCGGTCGGCGCGGTAGAAGGCGGAATGCCGGCGCACGAGGCCGCGGATTTGGAGGGCGAGCCCCTCCGACCCGTCGTCCAGCACGTCGGCCGCCTGCGCGGCGAGAAGGGCCTCCAGCGCCGCCATGCGCCAGAGCGCGCGGACCTGGCGCTCCAGGCGCTCGACGATCAGCGGCAGGAAGGCCGCCTCGTCCTCGGCGCCGTTGGCCACCACCAGAGACTGCGGCGAGAGCGGCGCGGTCATCGACAGGACGCGCATGTAGAGGTCGCCCATCAGCTTCAGCGCCGGCCCGAAGCCCGTGGCGACGACGCCCTCGGGCACGAGGTTGACCGGCAGCCCGCGCCGGCCGCCGCTGACCAGGATCACGCATCGGTTGAAGACGTTGCGGGCGATGTGGGCCAGGGTGAGCTGGCAGGACTGCACCACGATGGCCACGTCCGCCGGCAGCGAGCCGCCCGACGTCAGGACCTCGTCCTCCACCACGACCGGGTTGTCGTCGCTGCGCGCCGTCATGTTCAGGACGGCCTGGCCGGCATGCATCAGGGTCGACAGCGTGGTGCCGAAGATCTGCGGCATCATGCGCAGGCTCAGCGGATCCTGCACGTTGGAGGCGTCGTGCCAGGGCCAGTCCCGCGAGGCCTCGCACAGCCAGCGGCCGACGTCGGTCTGCATCCGCGTGCCGATATGGGCGGCCGAGCGCCACGGCGCGCGCGAGGCGCCCAACGTCGCCGACGAGAACAGGCCGACCGCCATCAGGACGCGGACCGCCCGCGCCGCGCTGCGCAGCGCCACGGCGGCGGCGGCGTAGCCGATCGCGTTCACGGCCAGCGCGGCCAGCGCGTCGCGCGGGGCGAAGACCAGCGGGGCGCGGCCGAGCTCGGCCAGCACCTCGGCCGCGTCGCGCCGCGCGCCGCGATGGCTGACCTCGCCGACGCCCGTCAGCACCGCGCCGATCTGGCCCATCAGCCCGATGTCAGCGCAGCCGATCGATCCGGTGCGGCGGACGATCGGGATGATGTCGGCGTTCAGGAGGTCCACGAAGGCGTCCACGAGCTGCGGGCTGCAGCCCACGGTGCCGGTGAGCGCCGTGTTGATGCGGATGGCGATGGCCTTGCGCACGGTGGCGTTCGGGAACGGCGCTCCGGTGCCGAAATGGTGCGATCGAACGAGGCCGAGGTTGAATTCGGCCAGTTCGTCGTCGCGCCAGTCCTTGTCCTTCATGCCGCCGACGCCCGTGTTGGTGCCGTAGATCGGCTGGCCGGAGGCGAGGCCGCGCTCCAGGATGGCGCGGCCGTGCCGCACCCTGTCCATTCCCTCCGCGCTCGGCGCCACGGCGCAGCCCGCGCCGATCCGTCCGAGGTGAGAGAAGCCGAGCACCGACCCGTCGAGCGGAATGGGGATGGTCATGGAAGCCTGCGCATTCGATGGGGGGCGGGCGGCGGGCGGCCGCGACGCCCGGAAGCCTAGCGGGGGCGAGCCGAGGCCGGCATATCCCAAATCGGGAACGGGCGATGCGCCGATCGGTCGCGGGGCGCGCGACGCAAAAAAAGGGGCGGCCCGCGAGCCGCCCCTTCGTCGTCCGAGCCGCTTGTCGCGCCCGCGTCAGTTCAGCTTGTGCTCGGCCAGCCAGTCCTCGGCCACCTGGTCGATGCTGTCGTGATCGGCGAGGCGGCCGTTCATGTGGATGAGGTCTTCGGTGGTGAGCTCGGCGGACACGGCGTCCAGGACCTGCGTCGCCGTCTCGCTCTCCTTGGCGCTCGCCATGATCGGCACGATGTTCTGCGCGGCGAAGAGGTTCTTGTCGTCCACCAGCGTCACGAAGTCGTTGGCCGCGATGGCCGGATCGGTGGAGAACAGGTCGGCCGCCTGGACCTGGCCGTTCGCCAGCGCCGAGACGGTCAGCGGACCGCCGACGTCGAGCGGCTTGAACGACTTGAACTCCAGGCCGTAGACCTCCTTCAGACCCAGCATTCCCTCCTTGCGGGCCTGCCACTCGGGCGAGCCGCCGACCACGATCTCGGCCGCGTGCGGCTTCAGGTCGCTGATGGTCTTGAGCGTGTACTTGTCGGCCGTCGCGCGGGTCACGGCCATCGTGTCCGAGTTCTGCGCCTTCGACGGGGTCAGCATGGACACGCCCTCGGGCAGCGCCGCCTTGAGCGCCGCGGCGACGTCGTCCGGGGCATGGGCGGTCGAGTCCTTGTCGAGATAGGCCAGCGCGGCGCCGGCATATTCGGGCAGGAGATCGATCGAGCCGTCGCGCAGGGCGGGCATGTAGACCTCGCGGCTGCCGATGTTCAGCTTGGTCGAGGTCTCGATGCCCTTGGCGGACAGCGCCTTGGCGTAGATCGTCGCCAGGAGCTGGCTTTCGGGGAAGTCGGCCGAACCGACGATGATCGCCGACGCGTCGGTGCGCGCGGGCGTGTCCGCCGCCAGCGGATCGTTGGCGAGCGCGGGAAGCGCGGACAGCGCCAGAAGCGCCAGGGTTCCGGCCGTTCGGATCATGCGGACTGCCATTTTGTCGTCTCCGTCGCGTGGGGGGTGGAAAGGAAGGCGGATGCGTCAGGCGGGCGCGCGCCGGGGTTCGCGGCGCGTGAGGCCCGGCGACACGGCGAGCCGGGAAGCGAGCGCGATCAGGAGATCGACGCACAGGGCCAGAAGGCCGACCAGCACCGCGCCGGCCGCCATCTGGTAGTAGTCGTTCTGGGCGCGGCCGTCGATGATGAGGCGTCCCAGCCCGCCCAGCGATACATAGGCGGCGATGGTGGCGGTGGAGACGATCTGCAGCGTCGCGCTGCGCAGGCCCGAGAAGATCAGCGGCAGGGCGCAGGGCAGTTCGACGCGCAGAAGGATTCCGAGCGGGCGATGGCCCATGCCGCGCGCCGCGTCCACCGCCGCCGGGTCCACGGCGGCGATGCCGGCATAGGTCGAGGTCATGATCGGCGGCACCGCCAGCAGCACCAGCACGATGAGGCTCGGCACCACGAAGGCGAGGTCGGAGGCGAAGACCGGGCCGAACAGGATCACCAGAAGCACGATGAGGCCGAGGCTCGGCAGGGCGCGCAGCGCGTTGGCGAGGCCCGCCACGGCCACCACGCCGCGCCGCGTGTGGCCGACATAGAGGCCCACCGGCAGCGCGATCAGGCAGGCGAGGATGAGCGCCGTCGCGCTGTAGCCGAGGTGCTGGAGGAGGAGGGTCGGCACGCCCCGCTGCCCCTGCCAGTGCTCTGGATTGGAGAACCAGGCGATCATGCGCGGCGCTCCCTCGGCTGCCAGGGCGTCAGGCGGCGGGCACCCAGGAGCACCAGCCCGTCCAGGATCGCCGCCAGAACCACGCACAGGACGATGCCGGCGATGATCGGCGTCAGGAAGCGGAGCTGCAGACCCTGGGTGAACAGCATGCCGAGCTGCGGCGTGCCGACCAGCGCGGCCACCGACACGATGCTCACGTTGGACACCACCGCCACCCGCAGGCCGGCGGCGATCACCGGAACGGCGAGCGGCAGCTCCACCAGCGCGAAGCGCGGCAGCGCGCGATAGCCCATGGCGCTGGCGGCCTGGAGCACGTCGGGCGGCACCGATTCCAGCCCGTCGCTGACGGTGCGCACCAGGAGGGCGAGCGAGTAGACCGTGAGCGCCACCACGACGTTGAGCGGATCGAGGATCTTGGTGCCGAGCACGAGCGGCAGCAGCACGAACAGGGCGAGCGAGGGGATCGTGTAGAGGAGGCCCGAGAGGCCGAGCAGCGCCGCGCGGAAGAGACCCGCTCGATGGGCGAGCCAGCCCAGCGGCAGCGCCAGCGCCAGGCCAATCGCGACCGGCAGCACCGACAGGCCGAGATGCCACAGGAAGAGGTCGAAGATGCGGCCGGACTCTCGCCAGAGCCAGTCGAACCTCATGCGACGCCTCCGGTGCCGTTGCGCCCGGCCTCCACCTCGCGCACGATCTCGCCGAGGCCGATCGTGCCGAGCAGCGAGCCGTCGGCCGCGTCCACCACGACGCCCCGGCCGGAGGGCGCGCTGAGCGCGGCGTCGAGCACGTGGCGCAGCGTGCCGTCGCGCGGGGCGAGCGTGCCGGACAGGTTGAGGTCGCCTTCGCGCAAGGGGCCGGTCTGCGCGTCGAGGTCGGCCCAGCCGATCGGGCGCCCGGCGGCGTCCGCGACCAGGATCCAGCGGTCCAGCGCCACCTGGCGTGCGGCCTCCGGCAGCGTGCCGAGCGCCACCACCGGCTCGCGGCGCAGCGGCAGCGAGGGGCCGAGACCAGCGAAGGACAGGAAGCGGTAGCCGCGATCGCGGCCGATGAAGTCGGCCACGAAGGCGTCGGCGGGACGGGCCAGCAGCTCGCGCGGGCTCGCGATCTGGGCGAGCTTGCCGCCCGTGCGCAGCACCGCCACCTGGTCGCCGAGCTTGAGCGCCTCGTCGATGTCGTGGGTGACCATGATGATGGTCTTGCCGATCTCGCGCTGGAGCCGCAGGAACTCGTCCTGGAGCTGGCCGCGCACCACCGGGTCCACCGCGCTGAACGGCTCGTCCATCAGCATGAACTTGGGGTCGGAGGCGAGCGCCCGCGCGACGCCGACGCGCTGCTGCTGGCCACCCGAGAGCTGCCAGGGATAGCGGTGCGCGAAGGCCTGCGTCAGTCCCACGCGTTCCAGGAGCTCGTGCGCGGTGCGCAGCGCCTTGTCCTTGGCGACGCCGTTGAGACGCGCCGTGGAGGCGATGTTCTGCACCACGGTCCGGTGCGGGAACAGGCCGGCATGCTGGATCACGTAGCCGATGCGCCGGCGCAGCAGCGCCACGTCCATCCGCTCCGTCGGCTCCCCGTCGAGGAGGATCGAGCCCGAGGTCGGCGCGATCAGGCGGTTGATCATGCGCAGCGAGGTCGTCTTGCCGCAGCCCGAGGGGCCGACGAACACCGTCAGCTTGCCGTTGGGCGCTTCCAGCGAGAGCCCCTCGACCGCCACCGCCGCCCCGGGATAGCGCTTGGTCACGTCGTCGAAGACGATCATGACCGCACCGCTTCCATCGAAGCGCCCCCTACGGCGCCCGGCGCGCGTGTTCGACGATCCATCATGCCTCGACCTCGTCCGACCCGTTGTCTATACAATTCCACGGATGGCGGCGTGCCTCAAGGTGTTGCCGCAAAATAATTCAGGCACATAAGCTGCCTCGTTGCCAAGCATCTCGGTGGTCAGCCACCCTTCCAACGACCGTCGAGCTCGGTGTCGATGTCGAAGAGGTCGAGCACCCGGGCGGCGGTGTGGCCGACGATCTCGTCGATGCTGCGCGGGCGCGGATAGAAGGCGGGCACCGGCGGCATGACGATGCCGCCCATTTCCGTCAGCCGCGTCATGTTGCGGCAATGGCCGAGATGCAGCGGCGTCTCGCGGAACAGCACCACCAGCCGGCGCCGCTCCTTCAGCACCACGTCGGCGGCGCGGGCGATCAGCGTGCCGCCGAGGCCCATCGAGATCTCGGCGAGGCTCTTGGCCGAGCACGGCGCGACGACCATGCCCTCGGTGCGGAAGGAGCCGCTGGCGATGGCGGCGGCCATGTCGCGGTTGTCGTGCGTGTGGTCGGCCAGTTCCTTCAGGGCACCGAGCGTCAGGTCGCCCTCGTGCTTCATCGCGGTGATCGCGCCGCGCGACACCACGAGATGGGTCTCGATGCCGGCCGCGCGCAGCATCTCCAGGATGCGCACGCCGTAGTCGAAGCCGGAGGCGCCGCTGATGCCGACGATGAGACGATGGGGGCGACGCACGTGGGCTCCTGTCAGTAGGTGTCGATCTCGGCCCGCACGCGGGCGCTGATCTCGGCGGGCGCGTCCAGGAGCTCCGACCGGCTGCCCCGCTCGCCGTCGCCGGGTCGCGTGGTGGCGATCATGGCGATCTTGGCGACCGTGAGGTCCCGGTGGACCGGATCGCAGCGGTCGGCCTTGACGCCGGGCAGGACAAGAAGGTCCTCGTCGCCCCGGAAGCGCGCGGCCAGGGACCACTCGACTTGCCGCGGGTCCTCCGGGTCGACGTCGTCCTCGACCACGATCACCTGCTTGAAGAGGTTCACCTGCCCCATCGCCAGGATCGCGGCGCGCTTGCCCTCGCCGAGGCGCGGCCGGTGCATCGCGATCACCGCGTGGAGGCGGCCCATCCCGCCCTCGGTGACCACCACGCGCCGCACCGACGGGACGACGCGCCGCAGCGCGTCGCAGCACGTGGCCTCGATGGCGACGGCGCCCAGCAGGCAGTGCTCGGCGAAATAGCCCGGCAGGATGGCCTGGTAGACGGCCTCGCGCCGATGCGTGACGCAGGTGACGACGCCGCCCGTGCCGGGGCCGTAGTCGACGTAGAAGCCGTGGAACTCGGACACCGGCCCTTCGGCGACGGTCTCGTTCGCCGCGATCGAGCCCTCCAGCACGATCTCCGAGCCGGCGGGCACTTCCAGCGGCACCGTGAGGCAGCGCACGAGCTCCAGCGGCTCGCCGAGCAGCCCGCCCACCACGTCGTACTCGTCGTCGCCGAGGCCGAGATACATCTGGCTGCCGATCAGCACGGCCGGATGCGTGCCGATCGCCACCGCGATCGGGAGCCGCTCGCCGCGCGCGGCGGCCTTCTCGGCGATGATGTTGAGATGGTGGTTCTTGGCGATGCCGAGCATGACCCGGCCGCCGCCGTCGAGCCGGATCCGCGCGATGGAGACGTTGCGCCGCCCGGTCTCGGGATCCTTGGCGACGATCACGCCGGCCGTCACGTAGGCGCCGCTCTCGCGCTCGAACCAGGTCGGCACGGGCAGGATGTCGGCGAGCTCGATGGGGCCCCGGTGCACCACTTCCTGGACCGGGGCGTTCTCCACCATCACCGGGGCGATCGGCCGCCGCAGGGCCTGGAGGATGCCGTCGGGGAGGGACGCGCGGTCCATGCCGAGGAGCCGGGCGATGCGCTCGCGGGTGTTCAGGAGATTGCCGACGATCGGCATCGCGCCGCCGCGAACATCGGCGAAGAGCTGCGGGCGGTCGAACTGGCGCAGGCCCAGCACGGCGCCGATCTCGAAGCGGGGATCCACGGTGCGCCGGACGGTGTGGAGGTCGCCCTCCGCCTCCAGGCGCTCCAGCACCCCGCGAAAGCTCTGGTCGGCCATCAGAACGCCTCCTGCTGCATATGGCCGCCGGCGGCCTTCACGAGGTCCACCACGGGGCCGAGGTCGAAGATCGCCTGGCCCTCCCGCCCGATCGGAAGCGTGTCCCGCACGCCCTGCGCGAGCGCGCGCAGGCCCTCGCCGATCTCGCCCACGGGAACGTCGCGGCGATGCACGGCCCAGACCGCGCAGGCGGTCTCCAGCGCCACCACGGTCCAGGCGGACTCGAAGCTGCGCACGGTCTCGGCGATCGACTGCGGCGCGTTGCCGCCGACATCCTCGACGCCGTCGTCGAGCTGGCCGGAATAGTTCAGGAGGGCCGGCCCGGCGGCCTGCCGCACGGCGCTCACCTTGGCGCCGGCGATATGGCCGAAGTTCAGGAATTGGACGCCGCCGATCGCGCCCGGCTCGGCGGCGAGGCTGGTCGGCAGGCCGGTGAAGCTCGGCCACTGGATCTTGTGGATGCGCTGGCCGGACGCCTCGATCACCTTGGCGAGCGCCAGGCGGAGCGTGTCCATGGCGAGGCAGCAGGCGCTGCTCTCCATGTTGCCGTGCGACAGGAACTCGCCCGTCTCCGCGTCGATCATCGGGTTGTCGCACAGCGCCGAAAGCTCCGCGGTGAAGATCGATTCGGCGAAGGCGTAGGCCGCCTCGGCCGCGCCGTGGATCTGCGGAACGCAGCGGAAGCTCAACGGGTCCTGGAGGAAGCGCGCCTCGCCCTCCCGCAGGAGCCGGCTTCCCCGCAGGGCCGCCCTCAGCGCCTGTCCGGTGCGGATCTGGCCGGGCTGGCCGCGCCCGAGGTCGACCTCCTCGCGCCACGAGCGCAGGTTGCCCCGGAACCCTTCCATGGACAAGGCGGCGGCGAGATTGGCCGCGTCGAGCAGCGCGCGCGCCTCCAGAAGGGCAAGGCACCCTTCCGCCAGCATCAGGCTGTTGGAATTGAGGAGCGAGACCGCCTCCTTGGCGGCGAGCCCGTCCAGCGGCCGCGGGCCGCGTCCGCCGGGTCCGAGCCCCGCGCGGCCGATCAGCGGCGCGGCGAGCTGGCTCATGGCGACGATGTCGGAGGCGCCCACCGAGGATCCGAGCCGTGCCCCCGGCAGATCGTCGGCGCGCAGTCGCTCCAGGAGGCTCTCGACCAGCACCGGTCGGACGCCCGAGCGCCCCCGCGCGAACAGCGAGAGCTGGATGGCCAGGGCGATCCGCACCACCGCCTTCGGCGCGTCCGGCCCCGGCGCCAGCGTCGCATGCCCGGTGATCATCATGTCGTTGTAGCAGGCGATCGCCGCCCGATCCACGGCGAAGTCCTTCTGGCTGCCGACGCCGGTGGTGATGCCGTAGGCCGGGACCGCCTCGTCCACCAGCCGGTCCACCACCCGGCGCGCCGCCGCGACCCGCTCGCGGGCCGCCTCCGACAGGTCGAACCGCGCCGTGCCGGCTGCGATGGCCGCGACGTCGCGGAGCGTCAGCGGAGCGTCGCCGAGCGAAAGGGTCGATGAGGACGGCATGGGGCGGTTCCGGCTGGAAGGGGCATGTTGCATCGCAGTCCCCGGAGCCTAGCCGCCTTCACGCCGGCATGGGATATGCCGATATCGGTACAGGCGATGCCGCGGAAGGCCTCCGCTCGCGTGCCGTGCCGGCGCCGCTGGGAAGGCGCGCGCGAGTTTTCGGACGATGGCGGGAGGCACGGGGTCAGTTGGCAGGAGGGGAGCGGCGAGCCATCGGCCCGACCATGCCTATATCGAAGCCGCGACGCGTCGCCCTGATCTTACGAGCATGTTTGCAGTGTCGAAGGGATGAACGACGACACGGCCGTTGCCGCCCCCTCCACCCTTGCCCATGCCGACCGCCTAGCCGCCTCTCGTCCGCTGGTGTGTGCGGGCGCGGACGGCATGTCGTCCGGCGAGATCGCGCAGGCGCCGGCCGTGCCGCCGACGCACAGGAGCGTCCACCTCTCGGCGCTGGAGCGCGCTGGCCTCCTGCGCTCGTGGCGCGACGGACGCCATGTCCTCTACGCCGCACACCACGAGCGCATGCGCCGGCTCCTCGCCTTCCTGACCGAGGACTGCTGCACGGGCATGCCTGAGATCTGCGGACCGTTCGGCGACCCGGCCCCGCGCACCTATCCGCCGGAGCCCGCCCGTAACCGTCACGGTCTTCCATGATTCCGCCTGCGGCACCTCGCGCATTGACTCGGAGATGATCCGCCGCTCCGACCAAGCGCCCGAGGTGGTCGATTACCCGAAGATCCCGCCGAGCCGCGAGACGCTCACGGCGCGGATCCGCGCAACGGAGGCCTGCCCGCGCCATCTCCTGCGCGAGAAGGGCACGCCCTATTCCGAGCTTCGCCCCGACGACCCGACGCTGACCGACGAGGCGATCCTCGACGCGATGCTCGCGCATCCGATCCTCATCAACTGCCCCATCGTGGTCACGCCCCGGCGTGTCGCCTGTGCCGGCCGTCCGAAACCGTGCTGCGCCTGCTCGACCACCCCATCCCCCGCTTCGCCAACGAGGCCGGCGGGGTGGTCAGCGTCGGCATCCCGCAACGCTGACCGCGCTGGTGCGTTGGGCCGAATCTCTCCTTGAGCCGCCACCGCATGGACATCCCATGCTGGCCCTTGCGATCTTCGTCACCACCCTCGTTCTCGTCGTCGCGCTCCGGGCTTGGCCCACCCTTGTTCGCTCGAAGAAGGGCGACGCTTCCCGCGCGGCGTTTCCCATTGAGGCGAATGGCGGACGGCTCCCGTTTCCCTGCCGCCGCGAAGAATGCCGACGGACCGCCACCCCATGGCGCGGAAGCGGCTCACTAGGGCCGCCGCCGGCTTGCCTTCAGCCGGCGAGGCCCAGCCGCGACGCTTCGGGGTCGTAGGCGCGGCCGAACCGGTTGGCGAGCAGGTCGCCGAGGGCGATCTCCTCCTGGCGCACGAAGCCTCGGGTCGGCAAACGCCCCTCGGCCAGGAGATCGAGGACGCCGGCGATGCCGGCCGCGGTGGTGATTTGGATCGCGCTCATGCGGCGCCCCGCCACCACGCCCGCGTAGATCTTGTTGGCGTAGGTCTCCTGCAGGTAGCGCCCCTCGCGCCAGCCGCACACTGTCACGAACACCACCACCACGTCCTGCATGGTGGCCGGAAGGGCGTTCTCGAACAGGTCCTTCAGGACCTCGCGGCGGTTCTTCAGATTGAGGTCGTTGAGCAGCGCCTTGATGATGGTCTGGTGGCCCGGATAGCGGATCGTGCGGTAGTTCATGGTCCGCACCCGACCCGCCAGCGTCTTCGCCAGCGTGCCGAGGCCGCCCGACGTATTGAAGGCCTCGTAGGTCACCCCGTCCAGCGAGAATTCCTCGCGCTCTTCCATGGCGGGGACCGTGACGAGCCGTCCCTCCACGATCGCCTCGCAGGGCTCGATATACTCGTTGATCAGCCCGTCCGTGCTCCAGGTCAGGTTGTAGTTCAGGGCGTTGGACGGATATCGCGGCAGGGCGCCGACGCGCATGCGCACGCTGTCGAGCGTGTCGAAGCGGGCCGCCAGGTCGTTCGCGACGATCGAGACGAAGCCGGGCGCGAGGCCGCACTGGGGAATGAAGGCGCTGGACGCGCCCTCGGCCAGCGCCTCCACGATGCGGGTCGTCGCCACGTCCTCGGTCAGGTCGAGATAGTGCGTGCCGGCCTCGCGCGCGGCCTGCGCGATCCGGCCCGTGAGATGGAAGGGCGCTGCCGACAGAACCGCGAAGCGTCCGCGCAGCGCCTCCACCACGTCGCCGTGGTCGAGGATGTCGAGCGGCCGCGTGTGGATCGCCGGATGGCGCTCCACCTCGGCGAGCTGCTCCGCGCTGCGGTCGGCCACCGTGACGCGCCAGTCGCCCGTCGCCGCCAGCATCAGCGCCATGGCCCCGCCGATCTTGCCGGCCCCGATCACCACGACGTCCTTCATATCCCGTTCCCTCGCTCGGCCCCGACGGTCGCATCGTAAGGGCGGCTCGGGCCGATCAAAGCTGCGCATTGCTCGGATCGCCGAGCTCTTCTAGACAGATCGACGGGCGATTTCGGCAAGATGGGTGGATCGGTTGGAGATCACGTCCAAGGACAGGCAACTCATCGCGCTTCTGGGCGAGAACGCGCGCGTGCCGGTCGCCACCCTCGCCAAGCGGCTGGGCGTCTCGCGCACCACGGCCCAGGCGCGGCTGGAGCGGCTGGAGCGGCTCGGCGTCATCACCGGCTACGGCGTGCGCCTGTCGGAAGCCTACGTCTCGGGCCTCGTGCGAGCCCATGTCCTCGTGACCATCGCACCGAAGTCGCTCGCGCAGGTGACGGCGGCGATCGGGCGTGTGGAGGCGGTGACGGCGCTTCACTCGGTCAGCGGCGCGTTCGACCTGATCGCGATGGTCGCGTCGCCTTCGATCGCCGAGCTCGACCGGCGGATCGACGAGATCGGCTCGATCGACGGCGTCGAGCGCACCCAGTCCTCGATCATCCTGTCGACCCGCATCGCGCGCTGACGCCGGCATTCCAAACCGGAATGCCCCGATGAGCAGTGATGGCTTCTAGCGCGGCGCCCGGCGCGCTAGGCTCCGCGCCGATCTCAACGGAGCCGCCCCATGACGTCCAGTTCCTTCGCCTCGCCGGACGCGATCCGCACCCGCTTCTCCCGGGCGATGTCCGAGATGTACCGGGCCGAGGTGCCGCAGTACGGGACGCTGATGGCGCTGGTGGCGGACGTCAACGCCGCGGCGCGAAGGGCAGACCCGGCGCTCGACCGGCGCCTCGCCGACAACCGCGAGATCGAGCGGCTCGACCTGGAGCGCCATGGGGCGATCCGGCTGGGCACCGCCGAGGAGCTCTTCACCATGCGCCGGCTCTTCGCCGTGATGGGCATGGTGCCGGTCGGCTACTACGACCTGTCGGTGGCCGGCGTGCCGGTGCACTCCACCGCCTTCCGCCCCGTCGAGCCGGAGGCCCTCCGGCGCAATCCGTTCCGCGTCTTCACCTCGCTGCTGCGCCTCGACCTCGTGCGGGACGAGGCGTTGCGCGAGGAGGCCGCCGCGATCCTCGCCCGGCGCCGGATCTTCACCGACGGCTGCCTCGCGCTGATCGAGGCCGCCGAGCGCCGGGGCGGCCTGGACGACGAGGAGGCCGACCGCTTCGTGCGCGAGGCGCTCGAGACGTTCCGCTGGCACGGCGAGGCGACGGTCGCGGCGGAGGCCTACCAGCGCCTGCGGGCCGCCCACCCGCTGGTGGCCGACGTCGTGTGCTTCAAGGGGCCGCACATCAACCACCTGACGCCCCGCACCCTCGACATCGACGCCGCCCAGGCCGGAATGCCCGAACGCGGCATCGCGCCCAAGGCGGTGATCGAAGGGCCGCCGCCGCGCCGCGTGCCGATCCTCCTGCGCCAGACGAGCTTCAAGGCGCTTCAGGAGGGGATCGCCTTCAAGGGCGGGACGGGTGCCGGGACGGGCGACGCGGCAACCGACGGCACCCATACCGCCCGGTTCGGCGAGATCGAGCAGCGCGGCGTCGCCCTGACGCCCGAGGGGCGGGCGCTCTACGACCGGCTGCTCGACACGGTGCGCGGCGAGGTTCAGGTCAAGGCCGACGGCAGCAACGCCGAGGACTACATGGCCGCGCTCGCGCGCGTCTTCGCCGCGTTTCCCGACGACGAGGACACGCTGCGCCGCGCGGGGCTGGCCTATTTCCGGTATCGGGCGACCGGCAAGCCGGGCGCGCCCGCCACCCTCGACCTGGACCGGCTGATCGCCGCGGGTTTCGTCGCGGCCGAGCCGATCACCTACGAGGACTTCCTGCCTGTCAGCGCGGCCGGGATCTTCCAGTCCAATCTCGGCGACGAGACGCAGCGCAACTTCGCCGCCCAGGCCAACCGCGCGGCCTTCGTGCGCGACCTGGGCACCGAGGTGGCCGACGAGATCGCGCTCTACGAGGCCATGGATGCGCGCTCGCGGACGGACACCCTGGCCTCGCTCCGCCGAAGCGCGGTCGCCTGAGGCGGGACGCGCCCCGCCGCCGAGGGGGGCAAGGCGCCGGGCCCGCTAGCGAAGCGCGGTCTTGCCGATGAGCCAGTCCACGAAGGCCGCGATCAGGGGCGTGTGCTGCAGCCGCAGCGGCGTGACCACGTAGTATGCGCCGCTGCCCGGCAGCGGCGGCTCGTCCAGCACGGCGAGCTGGCCGCTGGCGAGTTCGGTCTCCACCAGGAAGGTCGGCACCAGAGCGACGCCCATGCCGGCCACCGCCGCCTGGCTCGTCATGGCGAACTGGTCGAACAGCGGGCCGCGATAGGGGTGGGGGTGCGCCGCGCCGCGCGCCTGGAACCATTCGTGCCAGAGGCTCGGCCGGGACGCCTGCTGGAGGAGGGTGGCGCCGGCGAGGTCGGCCGCCGTGGCGATCGCGAACTCGCGGACGTAGCGGGGGCTGGCGACCGCCACGATGCTTTCGCGGCACAGGAACACGGGCTCGCCGTGAGGCCAGTTCGGCGCGCCGTAGTGAATGGCGACGTCCACCGCCTTGTCGCCGAAGTCGAACGGCTCGGGCTCGGTCGTCATGCTGATCGTGACGTCGGGGTGGAGCGCCAGGAACTCCGGCAGACGCGGGATGAGCCAGCGCGAGGCGAAGGTCGGCAGGACGGCCAGACGCAGCGCCGACTCGGCGCCCGCCGCGCTGATGATGCCGTGCGTCTCGGTCTCGTACTGGCGCAGGATCCGACGGGCCGAGCGCATGTAGCGCTCGCCGAGCCGCGTCAGCGTGATCCGCCCCCGCGTGCGGTCGAACAGGACGACGCCGAGCGTCTCCTCGAGCTGGCGGACCTGCTTCGACACCGCGCTCTGGGTCAGCGCCAGCTCCGCGGCCGCCATGGTGAAGTTGCCGTGGCGGGCCGCCGCCTCGAACGTCGTCAGTTCCTGAAGCGACGGCATCAGGCTGCGTGCCAGCGGCATCGGGCCCTCCGTCCCATTCCATTTCGGCATAGGGTCACAACGCAGGGTCCCTTGCAACGGCGGTCCCGGTGGACGACATCCCCCCGAACCGTCATCGCCATGGGATTTCAGACATGCAGCAGCCCACGCGCCTCCAAGACGAAGCCGCCCGCCTTCTCGCCAGGCTCGGGGTCGACGCCGCGCTCTACGGCGAAGGGGAGCGGGCCGTGCGGACGCCCTTGACCGGCGAGACGATCGGCCGGGTGCGCGACGCCTCGGCCGAGGAGGCGCGCGATCTCATCCGCAAGGCGCACGAGGCGTTTCTCCAGTGGCGCCGGGTTCCGGCCCCGCGCCGGGGCGAATTCGTGCGCCTCCTCGGCGAGGAGCTGCGCGCCGTCAAGGACGACCTCGGCCGCCTCGTCACGATCGAGGTGGGCAAGGTTCCCTCCGAGGGGCTGGGCGAGGTCCAGGAGATGATCGACATCTGCGACTTCGCCGTGGGCCTGTCGCGCCAGCTCTACGGTCTCACCATGGGCTCGGAGCGCGCCGACCACCGCATGCAGGAGCAATGGCACCCGGCGGGCGTCGTGGGCGTGATCTCGGCCTTCAACTTCCCCGTGGCGGTGTGGAGCTGGAACGCGGCGCTGGCCTTCGTAAGCGGCGACGCCGTGGTGTGGAAGCCGTCCGAGAAGACGCCGCTCACCGCGCTCGCGGTGCAGGCGCTGACGCGGCGGGTGATCGAGCGTTTCGAGGAGGCGCCCGAGCACCTGTCGGTGCTGCTTCTCGGCGACCGCGCCACAGGCGAGGCGCTGGTGGACGACGGCCGCGTTCCGGTCCTTTCGGCGACGGGCTCGACGGCCATGGGGCGCGCGGTGGGCCAGCGCGTCGCCGCTCGGTTCGGCCGGGCCATCCTCGAGCTCGGCGGCAACAACGCCTCGATCGTAACGCCCTCGGCCGATCTCGACCTCGCGCTGCGCGCCATCGCCTTCGGCGCGGTGGGCACCGCCGGCCAGCGCTGCACCACGCTGCGCCGCCTGTTCGTGCACGAGAGCGTCTACGACACGCTTCTGCCGCGCCTGAAGCGCGTCTACTCCACCGTGTCGATCGGCAATCCGCTGGACGGCGACGTGCTGGTCGGCCCCCTGTTCGAGGAGGCCGGCTTCCGGGCGATGGAAGCGGCGCTGGAGGCGGCGCGCGCGGCGGGCGGCACCGTCCACGAGGGTGCCCGCGTGACCGAGGGCCTTCCCGAGGCGGCCTTCTACGTCCGTCCCGCGCTGGTGGAGATGCCCCGGCAGGCCGGGCCCATGCTGGTCGAGACCTTCGCGCCGATCCTCTACGTCGTGACGTATCGCGAGCTCGACGAGGCGATCGCGCTCCAGAACGGCGTCGCCGCCGGCCTGTCGTCGTCGATCTTCACCACCGACATGCGCGAGGCGGACCGGTTCCTGTCGGCGCTCGGCTCCGACTGCGGCATCGCCAACGTCAACATGGGCTCCTCGGGCGCGGAGATCGGCGGGGCCTTCGGCGGCGAGAAGGAGACCGGCGGCGGGCGCGAGAGCGGCTCCGACGCTTGGAAGGCCTACATGCGCCGCCAGACCAACGCCATCAACTACGGCTACGCGATGCCCCTGGCGCAGGGCGTGCGCTTCGACATCGCGGACGAGGACGAGGGTTCGGCCGACGCCTGACCGGCGCCGCGCGGCTCCCGCGCCGTCGTCCGTTTCCCGATTGGAAGCGATGGTACGGCATGCGAGGATGCGGCGCTGCGGAAGGGCAACCTGAAGGGCGCAGCAAGCCCAACCGGAGGTCAACGGGCTTCCGGTTGGGTCGCAACCGCGTCGAGCGCGCGTGCCGCCCGGCGAGCGGAACGGTCTTCCCCGACGAATGCGGCATAGCTGGACGTCCCGGTCGGGACGTCCAGCCATAGGCACCTGCCCGTGAAGGGACGGGAACGGACAGGCGCTTCTCGTGAGCCGTCGAGGGGGACGATACGTGTCGCAACCTGAACGCCAGCTGAACCCGGGCCACGGGACCGAAATCCTCTGGCCGAGACCTTACGCGCGATGGTCCACGAACTTGGCGCGAAGACCGCACGACGATGCCGGTCGGGAAATTCTTCGCCGATGGCGCGACGATGCTGGGACGGGTGCGGCCGCGCCGGCGGGATGACCGCGACGCCGCGACATCGCTCGTCCCGCCGAAGGGGCCTTTTTCAGGCCGCCAAGCGGGCGACGTTCCGCCCTTCGGCCTTGGCGCGGTAGAGCGCGAGGTCCGCGCGACGCATCAGCGCCGCGCCGTCCTCCCCGCCCTCCAGCGTCGCCACGCCGAGGCTGACGGTCACCGGCGGCCGACCCTCGCGCTCGCGGCCGTCACCCCGGACCTCCTGGCGGATGCGCTCGGCGATCGCCATCGCGACCGCCTGGCTCGCACCCGGAAGAACGACCAGGAACTCCTCGCCTCCCAGGCGACCGACGAGGTCCGACCCGCGCACGGCGGCCTTGGCCGCGGAGGCCACGCCTTGCAGCACGGCGTCTCCCGTCGCGTGGCCGTGCCGGTCGTTGACCCGCTTGAAGTGGTCGATGTCGAACATGGCGAGCGACAGCGGCTCGCGCGAGGCGGCCGCGTCCCGAACCGCGGCGTCGATCGCCTCGAGGATGCGCCGGCGGTTCGCGATCCCGGTCAGGGCGTCCGTCTCGGCACGGATCGTCGCCTCCGACGCCAGCGCCAACGCCTCCTCGCGGGAGGCTTCCAGCCCCCGTTCGATCTCGACCTGACGGGTGATGTCCTGCAGCACGCCGAACAGCGACCGGACGACCCCGTCCGCGACGATCGCCTCGCCGGACACGTCGACATAGCGCATCTCCCCGTCCGGCCGGATGAGGCGGGCACGCATCCGGAACGCGTCGCCGGTGCGGGTGGCGAGGGCGATCGCGGCGCCCAGTTGCTCCCGGTCGTCCGGATGATAGGCCGCAAGTCCGGTGGCCAGGCTGGGTTCGTGGCCTTCGTCCATGCCGTGGAGGCGGAACACCTCCTCCGACCAGGTGACGGCGCCGGTCGCCAGTTCGAGGTGCCAATGGCCGATCTTGGCGACGCGCTCGGCCATGGACAGGAGGCGCGTCTGGTTCCGAAGGTCCGCCATCAGCCGGTCGCGCGCGGTCTGGAGCGCGGCCATCGACAGGCCGCATCCCATCAGGACGGCGAGATAGAACTGGAGGAAGTATGTCTGCTCGCTCGGTCCGCTGTGGATGAACATGGTGGGGCCCTGGCCGGAGGCGATGGCGGCCGAGCCGATCACCGCGATCACCAGCGTTCCGGCTGTCGCGCCCAGCGGCCCGGTCGCATGCGCCGCCGCGATCAGCGCGGCGGAGGGCAGGAACAGGAGTGCCAGCGACGACTGGGCGAAGACCGTGGAGGTCACGATCGCCACCCCTCCCATGGCCAGGGCGAACATCCCCGCCCCGTTGCGCGTGAGCGCGGAGGTCGTATCGCCCCCATCCCGCTCCAGCCACAGGAACACGAGCGGCGCCGCGAGGACCATGCCCAGGAGGTCGGCGGCGAACCAGGAGGCGGAAAAGCGCCAGTCGCTCCAGGCCGTGTCGGCGCTGGCGACGGCGGTGCTGACCAGGCAGGCGAACGCGGCGATCGCGCAGAAGCGCGCGACCTGTCGCGCATCCACGAAGGACGGTCCGCCGAACGGGCCGCGCGACAGGAGGAGCACGGCCAGAAGCGTCTCCGTGACGTTCGCGGCGGTGTAGAGCGCGCTGCTCCCGATCGGCACGCCGCAGACCACGTTGGCGGTCAGGCTTCCCGTCGCGACGGCGAGCGCATAGCGCCGCAGGTGCGCCCGGTCCGCCGAGGTCAGGACGGCGACCGCGAGGCCCCCGGCCGGCCACATGGTGGCGATCTGCGCACCCCAGCGGGTCAGGAGGATCGACGCGGCGGCGAGGGCGAAATAGGCGGCGCCCAACAAGGCGGGGCCGAGATGAGGTCTTTCTCGCATGCCGTTCGTCATCGTCGCTTCCTTCCGTGTCGCGATGCTCCGAATCGGAAGACACGCCTGCTGCATTTCCACCGGACAGCTGCCCGGCCGGTCGCCGCGACGCTACCCGGCCGGACTTACATTTGGCTAAAGACCCCGCATCGAGAGGGACGGCGCCGCCTTGCCAGCCCGGCTTGTCCCTGACGTTGCGTCAAGCGCCCGCAAGCGCGGCGTGGAGCATGGTCCTGACCAGAATGCCCGTCGCGGCGCCGAGCGCGGCGACCCCCCATAGCCGCGCGACCCGGGGTCCGGCGGCGGCGAGGACGGCGACGCCGGGCAGATCGAGCGGGTGGACGAGCCAGCCGGCGGCCGCGTTCACGAAGCGGGCGTCGACCGTGCCCGCGGCGGTCTGGTCGGCCAGGACGCCGAGCGCGGCCACCCCGCCGCCGAGGGCCTTGCCGAGGGTCGGGGTCACGAGCCGCGCATCCACCCCGAACCCGTCGAGAACCGGCGCGAGCAGCCCGTTCAACGCGTCGAGGGCGCCCGCCGCCCGCAGCGCGGCGACGGCGCTCAAGCACAGCGCCATGATCGGGATCGACCCGACCGCGATCCGAAACGCCTCGCCGCCCGCCCGGTTGATGATACCCAGGACGCCGCGTCCGTCCTCCGTCGTCGCCGCATGGTCCGCCGCAACCTCGTCGGCCGGTCCTCCGACGGGCAGGCCCCGCCCGAAGAGGTGGAAGGCGGCTGTCGCCGCCACCAGGCCGCCCAGCGTGGAAACCGCGAGGAAGCGTCCGACGTCGAGCCCGAGCGCGGCCATGGGAAAGGCGACGTTGGCCTGGCCCATCGCCAGGACCATCGCGAACGTCGCCGCCAGATGGCGGTCCGACACGCCGCGCCGGTCCATGGTGGCCAGCGTCGCGACCGGCGCGGCGAAGCTGACGAAGCTCACCTGCAGAAGCGCGAAGACGCTGAGCCCGACCAGGCCGAACGGGCGCAGCACCGGCGCCAGGAGGCGCGTCAGCCGGTCCAGGATGCCCGCCGCCTCCGCCAGCCGCATGATGGAGAGCATCACTACCATGACGGGGAGGAGGGTGAAGAGCGACAGCTCCACCGCCGCCCGGCCGGCGGCCATGACCGTGCCGACGATGTCCATGGCCGGACCCTGGTTCCGCGCTCCTCGCGCCTCAGGCGTCCCGGTCCACGGCGAAGGGCGACCAGGCCTGGCGCTGGGCCATGATCTCCAGCCGGTTGACCGCGACGTGCGGGGGCAGGGTGGCGACGTAGACGATCTGGTCGGCCACGTCCTCGGCCGTCAGCGGCGTGGTGCCGCGATACACCGCGTCGGAGGCGGCCCGGTCGCCGCGCGTGCGCACCAGCGCGAACTCGGTCTCCGCCGCGCCCGGCGCGATGTCGGTGACGCGCACGCCGGTCTTCAGGAGGTCGCAGCGCAGGTTCAGGCTGAACTGCTTCACGAAGGCCTTGGTGGCGCCGTAGACGTGGCTGCCGGGATAGGGCCATTCGCCGGCCACCGAGCCGATGTTGACGATGCTGGCGCCCGCCCCCGTCTCGATCAGCAGCGGCAGCACCGCGTGGGTGACGTTGACGAGGCCGGTGACGTTGGTGTCGATCATCGTGTGCCAGTCCTCCAGCGCCACGCGGGGCGCGGGTTCCGGCGCAAGGGCGAGGCCCGCGTTGTTGACCAGCGTCGTGACCGCGCGGAAGGCGGGCGGAAGGGCGTCCACCACGGCGCGCACGGCGGCCGCGTCGCGCACGTCGAGCGCGGCGACGTGGACCGGCACCGTCCCCTCCAGTTCGCGCGCGAGCTCCTCCAGCCGCTCGAGGCGGCGGCCGGCGAGCACCAGCGCCCAGCCCTCGCGGGCGAAGCGGCGGGCGGCCGCACGGCCGAAGCCGGAGGTCGCGCCCGTGATGAAGGCGACGTTGGTCATGGCGGGGGTCCTTCGGATCGAGGGGGCGGGCGGCCGGTGGCGGGCGGCGCGGCGGGGCGGTCCGTCAGTCCACCCGTTCCAGAAACCGGCGCACGCGCTCGGAATCGGGGTTGTTGAAGAATTTCTCCGGCGGCGCCTTCTCGATGATGAGGCCCTTGTCGAGAAACACGACCTGGCTGGAGACGGCGCGCGCGAAGTCCATCTCGTGGGTGACGACGATCATCGTGTAGCCCTCGGCCGAGAGGTCGCGCATGACCTGTAGCACCTCGCCGACGCGCTCGGGATCGAGCGCCGAGGTCGGCTCGTCGAACAGGATCACCTCCGGGCTCATGGCGAGCGCGCGGGCGATGGCCACGCGCTGCTTCTGCCCGCCCGACAGGGTGAACGGATAGACCTCGGCCTTCTCCCGCAGGCCGACCTTCTCCAGCAGGCGCATCGCGGCCCCGCGCGCCTCCGCCTTGGGCACGCCCTTCACCTGGACCGGCGAGATCATGACGTTCTCGACCACGTTGAGATGCGGCCAGAGGTTGAAGCTCTGGAACACCATGCCGGCGCGGGCGCGGATGGCGGCCATCTCGCGGTTGGTCATCTTCCGGTTGCGGGCCTCGTTGAAGCCGATGCGCTGGCCGGCGATGCGGATCGTGCCGCTGTCGGGCTCCTCCAGCCAGTTGATGCAGCGCAGCATGGTGGACTTGCCGGAGCCCGAAGAACCGAGGACGCTGACCACCTCGCCCTTGGCCACCGTCAGGTCGATGTCGCGCAGCACCTCGAAGCCCGAGAAGCTCTTGCAGAGTTTGCCGATCTCGACGGCCGGATGCTCAGACATTCTCGAAGCCTCGCTGGATGCCGAACGCGCCCGCCTTCCGCACGGCGAGTTCGAGGCAGACGGTGATGGCCCAGTAGAGGGCGATGACGACCACGAAGGCCTGCGTGGGAATGAAGTACTGCGCCTGGAGCGCGTTGGCGGCGGCGGTCAGCTCCTGCACGGTGATGATGGCGAGGAAGGACGTGTCCTTGAGCGCGTAGATGAGCTGATTGCCGATCATCGGCCGCGTGCGCAGGAGGAGCTGCGGCAGCACGATGCGCAGGAAGGTGGTGCGCGGCAGGAACCCGTAGGCCTTGGCCGCCTCCACCGTGCCGGACGGCAGCACCAGGCGCGCGCCGCGCAGGATCTCGGCGAAGTAGGCGCCATGGTAGATCGTCATGGCGAGGAGGCCGGCGCTCACGGCCGAGAGGCGAAGCCCGAGCTGCGGCAGGCCGTAGTAGAGAAGATAGGCGAGGATCAGGAAGGGCAGGGCGCGCATGCCGTCGACGAAGCCGCGCAGCAGCCGGGCCGGCAGGCCGCCGCTCTCCATGCCGTAGAGGAGCAGGCAGCCGACGAGGAAGGCGCCGACGCTGGACAGCGCGAAGATCCAGAGCGTCAGCCAGAGGCCGGAGAGGATCAGGCCGCGCCCTTCCCAGAGGATGGTCCATTCGGTCATCGCACGGGCCTCACATCGCCAGCCGGTTGGCCTTCCGCTCGGCCAACGACTGGAGTTTGATGAGGACGCCGATGATCGCCATGTAGAGAAGCCCGGCCGCCAGGATGGGCGGCAGCGGCTGGTAGGTCACGGCGCTGATGCGGTTGGTGACGCGCGTCAGGTCGACCAGGCCGATGATGGCGATGGCGGGGCTGCTCTTGATCAGGAAGGACATCTCGTTGACGAGGCCCGGCAGGCTGGTCGTGATCATCTGCGGCAGCATGATGTGGCGGAAGAAGGTGGCGGGCCGCATGCCGCAGGCGAGCGCCGCCTCGCGCTGGTCGCGCGAGAAGTTCAGGAAGGCGGTGCGCCAGATCTCGGCGTTGAAGGCGGTGGTGTTGAGCGTGAGCGCCAGGATCGCCGCCGCGGTCCGGTCGAGCGGCATGCCGAAGCGGGGCGCCGCCAAGAACAGGAACAGCACCAGCGTGACCAGCGGGGTGGCGCGCGCGAGGCTCGTGTAGACCGCGAGCACCTGGTCGAGGACCGGGATGCGCGCGGCGCGCAGCAGCGCGATGCCGAGGCCGGCGACGAGGCCGAGCGCGATGGAGACGCCCGAGATCCAGAGCGTGACCCGCGCTCCGTCCAGAAGCAGTAGCCAGGCTGTTTGCGTCATGTCCGCTCGTGGCCGGTGGGGTTCGAGGCCGGGCGCCGAAGCGCCCGGCGGATCGTGCGAGGGGTGCCGGGCGGCGGCGGCCTCAGTCCAGGCCGGCCAGCTTGTGGAACTGTTCGACGTCCTTGATCGGACCGGCGGGAAGGTCCGGGAAGGCCTCGCCGAACCACTTCGCCTGGAGCGCGGCCAGGCGCCCGTTGTCGCGGGCCTCCTTCATGAAGGCGCCGGCGAACTCCAGGAGTTCGGGGCTTTCCTTCGGGATCGGCCAGGCGGCGAAGCCCGCGCCGGACACGGCGATGCCCTTCTCGAACACGTCGCCGCGGTTCTTGACGAGGTCGTTGATCGAGATCAGCGCGTTGATGACGTAGTCCAGGCGCTGGTTGGCGAGATCGGCATAGGCTTCCGGATAGGACTGGTACTCCACCACCTCGCCGATCTCGCAGCCCTTGTCCGCCATCATCTTCTTGAGCTCGGGCAGGCGGGCGAGGAGCGCGCTGCCGGCCTGGAGCCCCGCGGTCTTGCCGCACAGGCTGGCGATGTCGCCGAGCCGGTCGTCGCCCTTGCGCTTGACGTAGAAGTGCTGGGCCGAGGCGAAGGGCGGCGCGAAGTTGAAGACGCGCAGCCGGTCGTCGGTGACCAGCGCCCCGGTGAAGGCCATGTCGTACTGGCCGGACGAGACCGAGGCGAGAAGCCCGGTCCAGGGCAGGATCTCCTGCTTCACCTCGAACCCGCGGGCCTTGGCGAACGCCTGGAGGTCTTCCAGAAGCTCCTTGTGGAAGCCTTCCGGACGGCCGTCGACGATGTAGTTGAACGGGGCGTAGTCGTCCTCCGTCGCGACCGTCATCACGCCCTTCGACTTGATGTCGGCCATGTCGGCCTCCGCGGCCGAAAGCGGCGACAGAAGGGCCGCGGCGAGCGCGAGGCCGCGCAGAAGGGTGGTCGGTCGTGCGGCCTTGGCCATCGTCATCCTCGGCATGTCGCTGCTCCTTCGGATCGGGCGGTGATCGTGACGGCGGCCAAGTGTCGAATGCCGCTGGAATAGGCTGATCATAGAAATGCCCAATCCCGCGCCGATAGGACCAGTTTTGCAGTGCGCTCGTGTCAGGCCGTTCGTCGCCGCGACGGGGGGCGATCTGGCTCGACAGATCCACCAAACTGGTCCTATCGCGCCGCCGGACGCCGCTTCTACGATCGCGGTCGATCCAGGTCGGAAGGCGCCCCGAGCCCAGCGCGCGCACCGTTCCGCCGAGCCTCGCCTCTCAGCGAAGGGACCATCGCCATGCGCCCTGCCCAACTCGTGGGCAGCATGGGCGCGCCTCGAACGGGGGCGCCCATGCTCCCTCGACCCTTCTGCCGCCGGTTCCGGCCGGGCATGCGGCGCGGCGCGACGGAGAATGGCGCGAAATTTGCCTCCAAATTTCCCGCAGGCGATGCGGAGACACGGATGATCGACCACTTCCTCCCGGTCCGGTTCGACAAGGGGCGCGGTCTGCAGGAGCAGATCAGGGAGGCGCTCGTGTCCGCCATCCTGGGCGGCGGCTTTCCGGCCGACGAGCCGCTGCCGTCCTGCCGCAAGCTCGCCGGGCAGCTCCGGGTGTCGCGCAACACGGTGAACCTCGTCTACGAGAGCCTGCTCGACAGCGGCTACATCGTGAGCCGGCCGCGCCGCGGCTTCTTCCTCCACGACGCCTATGCCGGCGGCCCCGCCGGCGATCCGTCCCCGGACGCGGCGCTGCGCCCGAACGGCCGGGAAGGAGACGGGTCCGGGGCGGACGCGCCGGACTGGGATCGGCGCTTCAAGCTGCGGCCGGGCATGACCGCCGGCGTCTTCCGCCCGCAGGACTGGGCGCGCTTTCCCTACCCCTTCGTCTACGGCCAGCCGATGCGCGACCTGTTTCCGCTGGAGCGCTGGCGCGAGGCCTCGCGCAAGGCGCTGCGCCGGGAAAGCGCGCCGTCCTGGCTGCACGACCGGTTCGACCGCGACGACGAGATGCTGGTGGAGCAGCTCCGCACCCGCGTTCTGCCCAAGCGGGGCATCTGGGCCAAGCCGAGCGAGATCCTGGTCACGCTCGGCTCGCAGAACGCGCTCTATCTCATCGCCGCGCTTCTGATGAACGGGTCGACGCGCGTGGCGATGGAAAGCCCCGGCTTCCGGGACGCCCTGTCGATCTTCGAGCTGCACGGCGCAAACGTGCAGCTCCACCCGATCGACGGGGAGGGCATCGTCCTCGCGCCCGGCCTCGCGGAGAGCGACTACGTCTATCTCACGCCGAGCCACCAGGTGCCGACCGGCATCGTGATGAGCGCCGCGCGCCGCGCGGGGCTGGCCGAGATGATCCGTCGTAGCGACCAGATCCTGATCGAGGACGACTACGACGCCGAGCTCAATCTCGACCGCGACGCCCTGCCGGCGGTCAAGGCGGGCGACGCCGGCGGGCGCGTGATCTATCTCAGCAGCCTGTCCAAGCCCTTCTCGCCGGGCCTGCGGCTCGGCTATCTGGTGGCCGACGCGGAGCTGGTGGACGAGCTTCGCTCGCTCCGGCGGCTGATGTACCGCCACCCGCCGCTCAACAACCAGCGCATGATGGCCGAGTTCCTGGCCCAGGGCTACTACGACGCGCATCTGCGCGCCTTCCGCGCCGAGCACGCCCGCCGGCGCGACCGCCTGGACGAGGCCCTGGCGCGCGATCTCGGCGCCTGCCGGCGGATCGGCTCGCCCACGGCCAGCGCCGTCTGGCTCGCCGCGCCGGGCGCGGTCGACACGCGCAAGCTCGCCTGGGCCGCCGCCCGCCAGGGCGTCGTCTTCGAATACGGCGAGCAGTTCTTCTTCCGGGGCACGGCCCCGACACACTTCATGCGCCTCGGCTTCAGCGCCATCGAGGCCGAACGCATCCCCAAGGGGGTCGAACTCCTGGCGCGGTCCATGGACCGCGTCTGACCGCCGCCGGGCAACGGCCCGGCACCCGTCCGTCTCCGATCCCGACGCCGGCCGCCCCTGGCCGGCGAGCGCTTTCCCCGTTCCAGAAGGCTCCGCCATGACCGTCGCGCCCCAGCCCAACGACCTGCGCCCCGTGATCGAGGCCGACCGCCGACACGTCTGGCACCACATGCTCCAGCACAAGCCGCTGGAGACCGGCGATCCGCGCATCATCGTGGAAGGCAAGGGGCTCAAGGTCTGGGACGCGGCGGGGCGCGAATACATCGACGCGCTGTCGGGCGGCGTCTGGACCGTGAACGTCGGCTACGGCCGCACCTCGATCGCCGACGCCGTCCGCGACCAGCTCGTGCGCATGAACTACTTCGCCCAGTCGGCCGGCTCGATCCCCGCCGCGCGCTTCGCCGAGAAGCTCCTGGAGAAGATGCCCGGCCTGTCGCGCGTCTACTTCAACAATTCCGGCTCGGAGGCCAACGAGAAGGTCTTCAAGATGGTGCGCCAGATCGCGCACCGGCATCACGGCGGCGGCAAGTGGAAGATCCTCTACCGCGAGCGCGACTACCACGGCACCACGATCGCCACGCTCGCCGCCGGCGGTCAGCCGGAGCGCGCGGCCATGTACGGGCCCTATCCCGACGGCTTCGTGATGGTCCCGCATTGCCTCGAATACCGCCGGCAGTGGGACGACGGGAGCTACGGCGAGCGCGCGGCCGACGCCATCGAGGAGGTCATCCTGCGCGAGGGGCCCGAGACGGTCGGTCTCCTGTGCCTGGAGCCGATCACGGCGGGGGGCGGCGTGATCGTGCCGCCGGCGGGATACTGGGAGCGCGTGCAGGAGATCTGCGCGAGGTACGAGATCCTCCTCCATATCGACGAGGTGGTCTGCGGCCTCGGGCGCACCGGCACCTGGTTCGGCTACCAGAACTTCGGCATCCGGCCCGATTTCGTGACCATGGCCAAGGGCGTCGCCTCGGGCTACGCCGCGATCTCCTGCACGGTGACCACGGAGGCGGTGTTCGAGCGGTTCAAGGACGGCGCCGACCCGATGGCCCACTTCCGGGACATCTCGACCTTCGGCGGCTGCGCGGGCGGGCCGGCGGCGGCGCTGGAGACCATGCGCATCATCGAGGACGAAGGGCTTCTCGACAATTGCCTGGCGATGGGCGCGCGCCTTCGCGCCAACCTCGAGGCGCTGAAGGAGAAGCACGCCGTGATCGGCGACGTGCGCGGCATGGGCCTGTTCCAGGGGGCCGAGCTCGTGAAGGACCGCGCCACGCGTGAGCCGGTGGACGAGCCGAGCATCGCCCGCGTGGTCGCCGAGACGGCGGCGCGCGGCGTGATGATCGGCGCCTCCAACCGCTCCGTGCCGGGTCTCAACAACGTTCTCTGCCTGGCGCCCGCCCTGGTCGCGAGCGCCGCCGAGATCGACGCCATCACGGCGGCGATGGACGGCGCGCTCTCGGCCGTGTTCCCCTGAACAGGAAGGGTCGCGTCGCGTCGAAGCGGCGCCTTCCGCCAAGGACCCGTCGCTCAGGCGGGCGGGAGAGCGTGCCGTGACCGGAAGCGATCCAACTCGCGCGGCTGGGGCGCCTCGCCCGTGAAGATTTCGACGTAGCCGGGTATGCGCTGCAGGCGCGTGTCCAACGTCTCGTCCGCCTGCATCGAGATGTAGCCGATCTGGACCAGGTAGGTCGTGCGGGCCCGCACGTCCGCCGTGTCCCGGTCGACGCCGAAGCGCACGAACATCCGCGACAGCGCCTCCAGCCGCCGCTCGTCCGCCGCGCGGACCTCGGCCAGGATGCGTGTGGACTGGAGCGCCCAGCTTCGGACCGCGAACTCGAAGGGCGAATCGAACAGGCGTCGGTCCAGCCAGCAGTCGAAGACGTTCAGCATCGCCTCGGCGAGCGTGTCGGCATAGGCCTCCGACCGCCGCACCAGGCCGCCGGTGTTGGTGTCCCGCCACCGTTCGATCAGCGCCGACAGCAGCGCCTCGCGGTCCTTGAAGTGCCAGTAGAAGCTCGTGCGCGCGATGCGCAGCCGGTTGGCCAGCAGCAGGATCTTCACCGCATCGACGCCGGATTCCAGCAGGAGCGCGTAGGCCGCGTCCAGCCACGCCTCGCCCGAGCCGCGTGGCCCCCCCGCGTTGCCTACCTTATCCATCGCCGCCCCTCTTGCCCGCCCACGCCGCGTCGCCGCGCGTCCGATGCAGGCCGCACGGCCGGCACCTCCGACGACATGAATGTCACGTCTGTTGACACTAGTGAACATTGCGGCTGCAATCGGATGAAACCGGACGGGAGCCCGCGCCGATGTCGAACGATCCGCTTCTCCAGCCCTACCGCCTCAAGCACCTGACGCTGCGCAACCGCATCGTCGTGACCGCGCACGAGCCGGCCTATGCGGAGGACGGCATGCCGAAGGCGCGATACCGGGCGTATCACGCCGAACGGGCGCGCGGCGGTGCGGCGCTGACGATGACGGCGGGCTCGGCGTCGGTGTCGAGGGACTCGCCGCCCGCGTTCAACAACATCCTCGCCTACAAGGACGAGGTGGTGCCCTGGCTGCGCGAGCTGACCGACGCGGTGCACGAGGAGGGCGCCGCGGCGATGATCCAGATCACCCATCTCGGCCGGCGCACGCGCTGGGACAACGGAGACTGGCTGCCCGTCGTGGCGCCTTCGCACGAGCGCGAGGCGGCCCATCGCGCCTTCCCGAAGCGGATGGAGGACTGGGACGTCGCGCGCATCGTCGTGGACTACGCGGACGCCGCCGAGCGGATGAAGGCCGGCGGCATGGACGGCATCGAGCTCGAGGCCTACGGCCACCTGATCGACCAATTCTGGTCGCCGCTGACCAACGACCTCGACGCGCCCTACGGCGGCTCGCTCGACGCGCGCATGCGCTTCGGCTTCGAGGTGCTGCGGGCGATCCGCGACCGCGTCGGGCCGGACTACATCCTCGGCGTGCGCTACACGCTGGACGAACGGCTGCCGGGCGGCACCAATCGCGAGGAGGGACTCGACATCTCGCGCCGCCTGAAGGACAGCGGCCTCGTGGATTTCCTGAACGTCGTGGTCGGCCACATCGACACGGACGCCGGGCTCACCGACCTCATACCGATCCAGGGCATGGCGAGCGCGCCGTTTCTCGACCACGCCGCCGAGGTGCGCGCCGCGACGCGCTTTCCCGTCTTCCATGCGGCCAGGATCCCGGACGTCGCCACGGCGCGCCATGCGGTGGCGACCGGCATGGTCGACATGGTGGGCATGACGCGCGCGCACATGACCGACCCGCACATCGTGCGAAAGATCGCCGCCGGGCGCGAGGACGACATCCGCCCCTGCGTCGGCGCCAACTACTGCCTCGACCGCATCTACCAGGGCGGCGCGGCCTTCTGTATCCACAACGCGGCGACGGGGCGCGAGCTGTCGATGCCGCAGGTGATCGCCCCGGCGGGGAAGCGCCGGAGGGTGGCCGTGGTCGGCGCGGGGCCCGGCGGGCTGGAGGCGGCTCGGGTCGCGAGCGAGCGGGGCCACGACGTCGTCGTCTTCGAGGCGGCCGACCGGCCGGGCGGCCAGATCCGCCTTTCCGCGCGCAGCCCCCGCCGCCGCGAGATGATCGGCATCGTGGACTGGCGCATGGACCAGTGCGGGAAGCGGGGCGTCCGGTTCCACTTCAACACCTTCGCGGAGGCGGGAACGGTGGAGGACGAGGCGCCGGACGTCGTGGTGGTGGCCACGGGCGGGCTGCCGCACACCGAAGTCCTCGCGGGCGGAAACGAGCTCGTGGTGTCGGCCTGGGACATCCTGTCGGGCGATGCGAAGCCGGGCGCCGAGGCGTTGGTCTTCGACGACGCCGGCGACCATGTCGGCCTCCAGGCGGCGGAGGTGCTCGCGCAGGCGGGGGCCAGGGTGGAGGTGATGACGCCGGACCGCGCCTTCGCGCCCGAGGTCATGGGCATGAACCTCGTCCCCTACATGCGCGCGCTGCAGGCAGCCGACGCGACGTTCACCGTCACCTGGCGCCTCCGGTCCGTCGAGCGCCAGGGCAACCGCCTGCTCGCCCATCTGGGCAGCGACTACGGCGGCGCGGCGCGAACGCGGCTCGTGGACCAGGTCGTCGTCAACCACGGCACGCGGCCGCTGGACGAGCTCTACTTCGACCTGAAGCCCCGCTCGCGCAATCTCGGCGAAATCGCCCACGACGCGCTGGTCTCCGGCCGCCCGCAGCGGGTCGAGCGCAACCCGGACGGCGCCTTCCAGCTCTTGCGCATCGGCGACGCCGTCTCGGCCCGCAACACCCACGCGGCGATCTACGACGCGCTTCGGCTGCTCAAGGACATCTGAGCCGGCCGGCGACGGCCCCTAGAGGACTTCCGGGTTGACCACGAATTCCGGCTTCCGGCCCTCGAGGATCGCCACCATGTCGTCCGTCATCGAGCGGAAGATGCGGGTCATGCCGCCCCGCGACGTCGCGGCGGAATGGGGCGAGGACAGGAGGCGCGGGTCGGAGAATATGCGGTGCGAGACGTCCGGCGGCGCCGGGTCGAACACATCCAGAGCGACGCCCGCCAGCCGGCCGTCGTCCAGGGCGTCCGCAAGGCAGTCGAAGCCGTCGATCACGCCGCCGCGCGCCAGGTTCACGAGATAGGCGCCCCGCTTCACGCCCTTCAGGAGTTCGGTGTTGACGATGCCGCGCGTCGCCTCGATCAGCGGACAGTGGAGCGCGATGAAGTCGGAGCGCGCGAACAGGTCCTCGAGCGTCGCGGGTTCGGCGCCGGCCGCGCGGATGGCGTCGTCGGAAAGCCCCGGGTCGAACGCCAGGATGCGGACGTTGAACGGGCGCGCCATGCTGGCGGTCATCTGGCCGATGCGTCCGAAGCCGACGATGCCGACCGTGGTCTCGTCGAGGTCCTCGTTCTGGTGGTCGTAGCGCGACTTCCAGTTGCCGGCCTTGAGCTGCTGGTCCCAGAAGCCGACCTTTTTGCACATGGCGAGGAACAGCGCCATGGTCGCTTCCGAGACCGCGCGCGCGCCGGCGCCCGGTGTGTAGACGACGGGAATGCCGCGCGCGGTGCAGGCGTCGATGTCGATGGAATCGTAGCCGACGCCCGTCCGGCCGATGACCTTGAGGTTCGGGGCGGCGGAGAGGATACGGTCGGTGATCGCCGTGGAGCCCCGGACGACCAGGGCGACGGCGTCGGCGATCTCCGCCGAGACGACGTCCTCGGACTGACCGCTCGCGACCCTGACCGGGCCGTAGGCGGCGAGCGTGGCCGCGCAGTAGTCGTCGACGGGATTGGTGCACAGGACGGTCATGGGGGCTCTGTCGGTCATGGCGTGGGTCATTCGTCTGGCGATCGTTTCGATGGGAGGTGCGTCAGCCGTTGCGGGCGGGCGCCGCGCCCCGCAGCAAGGCGGCGCGCGCCGTCGCGGCCGATGCGAGGTAGGAGTGGTCCGTGCCGGCCACGATGAACCGGGCGCCGCGGGCGATGTATTCGGCGGCCAGGTCGTGGTCGGGCACGACGCCCACGCCCATGATCTTGCCGGCGCGCTCGCAGGCCTCGGCGACCGTGGCGACCGCGTCGCGGACGCGCTGGTGCCCGATCTGCCCCGGAATGCCCATCTCGGTGGACAGATCGGATGTTCCGACCATCAGGGCGTCGACGCCGCCCACGGCCGCGATCTCCCCCGCCGCCGCGACGCCGGCTTCCGATTCGATCATGCAGACGACGAGGATCTCGCGGTTGGCCGCCCGCTGCGCCTCGCCCAGCGGGCCGGCCTGGTAGCCGAAGAGCGCCGGCGGCCCGCCCCAGCTCCGGTGCCCGACGGGCGGGTAACGGAACGTTTCGGCCACGAGACGGGCGTCGGCGAGCGTGTCGACATGCGGGATCACGATGCCCTGGGCGCCGTTGTCGAGCGCGCGCACGCCCTGGTCGAGCGCGGTCCGGCAGACCCGGACGACCGGCGTCACGCCGGTCATCAGCGAGGCGAGGCACATCTGCGCCAAATCGTCCTGTCCGAACGCGCCGTGCTCGGCGTCGATGAACAGCCAGTCGTGGTCGGTGGCCCGTGCCAGGAGCGGCGCTGCCGCGGTGCGCAGATGGTGCAGCCCGAGACCCAGGCTCAGTCTTCCCTCGCGCATATCCTTCAGCATGCGGTTCGTGAACGGCTCACTCGGCACGATGTCCTCCCTGTCTTGTCCGGCGCCAGGCTACGAAATCGTCGATTATCGATCTAATATCGATTTCTGATTTCGAGATACTATTTTGATATGGTTTCGCTGATGGCGGAGCGTCAGCGCGCCATCAGGTCGGGCAGCCAGAGCACGAGCCTCGGGAAGCCGATCACGAGCGCCACCACCACCGCGTCCGCCACCAGGAACCAGGTCACGCCCCGGAAGATCTGCGCCGTGGAGGCCATCTTGCCGACCACGCCCTTGATGACGAAGACGTTCATCCCGATCGGCGGCGTGATCATCCCGATCTCCAGGAGCTTGGCGACCACGACGCCGAACCACAGGCTGTTGAAGCCGGCCTCGGCCGTGATCGGCAGGAGGATCGGAAGCGTCAGGAGCATCGCGCCCATCGGCTCCAGGAACATGCCGAGCACGAGATAGATGCCGATGATGCTGAGGATCAGCACCGTCGGGTCGAGACCCATGCCGAGGATGCCTTCCGACAGGGCTTCGCCCGCGCCCGACAGGGCGAGGAAGCGGGTCAGCATCGACGCGCCGATGGCGATGATGAAGAGCGAAGCCGAAATCTGGAGCGTCTCGAGGATCGATCTCTTCAGCGCGTCCCACGTCAGCGCCCGCTTGCCGAGCGCGATCAGGAGGGACATGAACGCGCCGACACCGCCCGCCTCGGTCGGGGTGAACAGGCCGGCGAAGAGGCCGCCGAAGACGCCCACGATCAGCAGCAGCACCGGCCAGATCGAGACGAGGGCGCGCATGCGCTGCGACAGGGTCGATGTCTCGGTGATGCGCGGCGCGACCTGCGGCTGGAACCAGGTCCACACCACGACGGTGCCGACATAGGCGAGGGTCGTCAGCAGCCCGACCGAGACGCCTCCCAGGAAGAGGTTCGAGATCGGCACCTGCGCGATGATGCCGTAGAGGATGAAGAGGATCGAGGGCGGGATCAGCGCGCCGATCGTTCCCGCCGCGGCGACGGTGCCCGTGGCCAGGCGGATGTCGTAGCCCTGGCGCACCATCTCGGGAACCGCGATCCGGCCCATGGCGGCCGCGCAGGCCAGCGACGAGCCGGTGACGGCGGCAAAGCCCGATGCGCCGAAGATGGAGGCGACGGCGAGCCCGCCCGGCAGCCGCGAGAGCCAGAGCCTCGCCGCCTCGAACAGGCCCTTCGTGAGGCCCGCGTGGTAGCACAGGAAGCCCATCAGCAGGAACATCGGGATCGACGACAGCGGCCAGTTCGCCGCAAAGCCGTAGGGCACGACCCGAAGGATGCCCCAGGTCACGTCCCAGCCCATGATGGCCCAGATGCCGCCGATGGAAACCGCCATCAGCGAGACCCCGATCGGAACCCGCAGCGCGAGCAGCGCCAGCAGGCCGGCGAGGCCGAGATTGCCGATCTGGATGTCGCTCATTGCGTCTCGCCCTCGATGGCTTGGAGTTCGGCGGGGCGCGCGTCGCCGGGGCCGGGCAACCGTCCGCCGAGCAGCGCCGCGAAGCGCATCGCGAGCGCCAGCAGCATGAGCGCCGTGCCCATCGGCAGCAGGAAGTAGGAGGGCCAGACGGGGACCGCCGTGTCGCGCTCGATGATGAAGGCACCGATCCGCCACTTCTCGACCGCGATGCTCCAGGACCCGGCGGTCAGGAAGGCGAAAACGGCGAACGAGACCACGAGCGAGACCGCCTGCGCGACGCGCTGAAGGGGCGGCGGGAGGAGGTCGGCGACCACCTCGACGCTGATATGGCCGTCCTCCGCCTCCACCATCGCGAGCGGCAGGAAGGCGACGATCACCATGTAGTAGGCGGAGACGATGGCGATGGTCCCGGGCGGCGCGGCGCCCCAAACATACGCCAGCACCACGTCGAGGGTGATGTGGAGCATCATCAGGATCACCGCGGCGCCGGCGATCGCGCGGTACACGGCGATCAGGCGCCGCAACAGGTTGGCCAGGACGGACATCGGTCGCCTTTCGGACGGGGGACGGGCGCCGGCGCGAGCGCCGGCCCCAGCTCAGTTCGAGACGGCGGGATAGGTTTCCGGATCGATCTTCGAGAAGATCTCGTCCCAGTAGAGCTTGGCGAGCGCGTCGCGGTCGTCGCGCATCCCCGCCGTCAGGCCCTTCCACTTCTCGACCAGCGCGGGCATCCGTGCGAGCTTCGCCTCGGCGTCCTTGATGCCGTATTTCTCGGTGTATTGCGCCGCGATGGTCGCCATGTCCGCCTTCACGAACTCCGAGGTCTTCGCCGTCACCTCGGGCGCGGCATCCATCACCTCGATGCCCTTGCCTGGAGCGGCCGCCAGATTGTCGGCGCTGTCCTTCGAGGTCTTCCAGACGAAGTCGGCCTGCGCCTCGGCCGCGGCATGGAGCACCGCCGTCTTCTGCTTCGTGTCGAGCCCCTCCCACGTTCCGCGGTTCATGTTCACGGTGTTGAGGCCCGCGTAGACGCCGCCCGGCGCGCCGACGGTGATCCCGCGCACGACGTCGAAGAGGCCGCCGGCCGTCAGTTCGGCGGCCGAGGCGATCGTGCAGTCGACGACCTTCTGCGAAAGCGCCTCGTACATCTCGTTGCCGGGCATCGAGACCGGCGTCGCGCCGAACGTCTCGGCCCACCGGCTGTAGTTGCCCGAACCCGCGCGCAGCTTCGTGCCGGACAGGTCGGCGAGCGTCGACAGCGGCGAGGTGCACAGGAGCAGGTAGTCGCCGCTCGCCGCACTGCCGAGGTAGACCTGGTTCTGGGCGGCGTAGCCGCGACCGCAGTCGGTGCAGCCCATGATGTATTCCGTGATCGCGCCGGCCATGGCCGCGCCCGGATAATCCGCCGGGGTGCCGGCCGAGACCAGCATGGCCGTCTCGGCGACCATGTTCACCTCGGCGAACTCCTTGGCGTAGTAGGGCGTGATCACATAGCCGACGTCGGCGATGCCGTCGGTGACGCCGGGCGGGATCTCGGACAGGCTGAGGAGCGACATCGGAAACACGCGCGTCTTCAGCCCGGTCGCATCCGTGACGCGGGTCGCGAAGTTGTCGAGCGCGAAGTATTCTGGTCCGCCCTCGGCCTTGCCCACCGCGACCTTCAGGGTCTGCGCACCGACCGGACCTGCCAGCAGCGAAGCTGCGGCCGCAGCCGCGTAAACGGATTGTCTCAGCAAAGTAACCTCCTCCCAAAAGGTCAATTCGGTGCCATGCATGGCACTTCGTCCATTCCGTTTCAAATATCAGTTTCGTAACGCCTGATACCTTTTCGGTATGATCGGGCAGGTGCGAGATCGAAGCTGCGCGGCGGCGGGTCTCGGGATGCGACGATGAGAAGCCGGCGCTCCGCGGGCGCGGCGCGGTGCGGCACGACCGTCGCACGGATAGCTCGGCGGGCCGCGATCGGGCTTCGCAAGGGGGGTGGTCTCGGCTTGCCGACGGGCGTGAAGCGTGCCCGGCGAGGGAACCGCGCGATGCTCCGGCGAGGAGACCGAACCCTCGCCGGACGGGCCGGCATCCCGGAGATGCCGGACGAGGTGCCGGCAGGCGTTACCAGTCGGTCGCGATATACTTCGCTTCCGTGAACTCCAGCATGCCGTGATGGGCGCCCTCGCGGCCGAGGCCGCTCTGCTTCACACCGCCGAACGGCGCCGCCGGATCGGAAACCAGCCCACGGTTGAGGGCCACCATGCCGGCCTCGATGCGCTCCGATACGCGCAGGCCGCGCGCGAGGTCGCGCGTGTAGACATAGGCGACGAGCCCGTATTCGGTGCGGTTGGCGAGGCCGACGGCTTCGTCCTCCGTGTCGAACACGTAGATCGGGGCGACGGGGCCGAAGATTTCCTCCTGCGAGATCGACGCATCCCTGGGCACGTCCACCAGAACGGTGGGAGGGAAGAAGCACCCGGAGCCCGCTTCGGCCTTTCCGCCGCACAGGACCCTGGCGCCCCGCCCGACGGCGTCGTCCACCAGCTCGCCGACCTTGCCCACCGCGGCGGCGTTCACCAGCGGCCCGCACTCGGTGTCCTCCAGGACGCCGTGCCCGACCTTCATCGACGACATGCGCCGGCTGAGGCGCTGCGAGAACTCGTCGGCGATGCCGCGCTGGACGTAGAAGCGGTTCGCCGCCGTGCAGGCCTCGCCGCCGTTGCGCATCTTGGCGACCATCGCGCCCTCGATCGCCTTGTCGATGTCGGCATCGTCGAAGACCACGAAGGGCGCGTTGCCCCCGAGCTCCATCGAGCAGTGGATGACCTGATCGGCGGCCTTGCGCAGCAGGATCCGGCCGACCTCCGTCGACCCGGTGAAGGACAGCTTGCGCACGCGCGGATCGTCCAGCATCGCGTTGACGACCTGGGAGGTGGTGGAACTCGTGAGCACGTTGACCACCCCGTCCGGCACGCCGGCCTCGGCCAGGATCTTGGCGACGGCATAGGCGGTGAGCGGCGTTTCGGTCGCGGGCTTCAGGATGCAGGTGCATCCCGCCGCCAGCGCCGGCGCGATCTTGCGCGTGGCCATGGCGGCCGGGAAGTTCCACGGGGTGATCAGCAGCGAGACGCCGATCGGCTGGTGCTGGACCAGGATCCGGTTGGCGCCCGAGGGGGCGATCGACAGATCGCCGTTGATGCGGACGGCCTCCTCGGCGAACCAGCGAAAGAACTCGGCGGCGTAGGCGACTTCGCCGCGCGCGTCCTTCAGCGCCTTGCCGTTCTCCAGCGAGATCAGCCGCGCCAGCGGTTCCGCGTCGCGGATCATCAGCTCGAAGCACCGGCGCAGGATCTCCGAGCGCTGGCGCGCAGGCGTCGACGCCCAGCCCTTCGCGGCCTCGGACGCGGCGTCCACGGCGGCAAGCGCGTCCTCGACGCTCGCGTCGGCGACGGCGGCGAGCACCTGGCCGTCCGAGGGGTTGAGGACGTCGATCCGGCGATCGCGGCTGCCGCCGCGCCACCGGCCGGCGATGAAGAGGTCGGTCGGTACGGTCTCGATATCGATCATGTCAGGCCACGTCCGGCTGGGGCGCGCCGCGGAGGGCGCTGGAGAGGATGGACCGGACCCCGGCGGGGTCGAGCGGGGCAGGGTTGTTCTCAACGAGGCGCGCGGCGCTCATGGAGAGCTCGGCCAGCGCGTCGAGCCGTTCCTCCCGAACGCCGATGTCCTGCAGGCTCGAGGGAATGCCGATCCGCTGGAACAGGCCGCGCACCGCCGCGATCGCCGCCTCGCAGGCCTCGGCTTCCCCGTCGCCGGGGCCGGCGGCCCCGATGGCGCGGGCAATCTCGGCATAGTCGCGGGCGGCCGCGCTCTTGTTGAAGTCCATCGTGTAGGGAAGCAGGATCCCGATCCCCAACCCGTGCGCCGTATGGGTCTCGGCGCCGACCGGATACTGGATGGCGTGCGCCGCCCCGGTGCCGCCGCTGCCGAAGGCGAGACCGGCATAGGTCGAGCCCAGCATCACCTGCGAGCGCGCCGCCAGATCGTCGCCCGCCGCCACGGCGCGTTCGAGATGGGCGAAGAGCAGCTTGATCGACGCCAGGGCGTAGTGATCGCTCAGCGTGTTCTTGCCGACGAAGACGCGGCTCATCGCCATGTCCGGCGATGCGGCGCGCGGCACGGCGGCGAAGGATTCGATCGCGTGCGCGAGCGCGTCCGCCCCGGAAATGGCCGTCAGTCCCGGCGGGCAGCTCAGCGTCAGCTCGGGATCGCAGATCGCCGTGTGGGGAATGAGTTCGGGGCTCGAGATGCCGACCTTCATGGTCCGCTCCGGGTCGGCCAGAACCGCGACCGGCGTGACTTCGGAGCCGGTGCCCGAGGTGGTCGGCACGGCGATCACGGGCCGGACCGGACCGGGGACCTTGAACTCGCCGTAGTGGTTCGAGAGCGGTCCCGGATGGGAGAGCGACAGGCTGACGAGCTTGGCGAGGTCCATGCAACTGCCGCCGCCGAGCCCAACGACGACATGCGGATCGAACGCCGTGCAACGCGCGACGCAATCCAGGATGCCGGCGAGGGGAAGCTCGGCCTGCGTGCCGTCGAAGACCTCGGCCTCGACGCCGTGGGCGGCCAGATCGGCCAGGATCTCGGCCATGACCGGCAGCGCGGCGAACCGCTCGTCGGTGCAGACCAGGACCCGCTTGCCGAGATCGGCCGCGGCCCGGCCGAGGGCCTTGCGCTGGCCGGCGCCGAAGATGAGCCGCGCCGGGGCGCGCGTCACGCCGTAGTCAGGCCTCATGATGGTCTCCCCGTGTTTCGGACCCGTGCGCCGATCCGGCACGGTCCCTGATACGGTTCCAGATATCGGCCGGCAGGTCGATCCGCGCCGCCGCCCGCGCGCTTCGCGCCGAGCGCGCCCGGTCGCCCGGGATGCGCACCGGAACGGCGGGATCGATCGGCGGCGAGGCCCGCAGGTCCTCGATGAAGGCCGAGATCGCGGCCGCCGTGCCGTGATGCGGCTCGAGCACGATGAACACGTCGCCCTTGTTGCAGGGCGCGTCGGAATCCAGCGTGCCCTTGACGGCCGTGCCGATGGCCGCGCCCGTCAGGCTGGTCACCAGCAGTTCGAAGGCGAGGGCGAGGCCGTAGCCCTTCGCCCCGCCGAACGGAGCGATCGCGCCCCGCTTGGCGGCCGACGCGTCGGTGGTCGGGTCGCCGTCGGCGTCGAGCGCCCAGCCTTCGGGAATGGGCATCCCCCGATTGGCGTGGTCGTGGATCTTTCCCATGGAAACGAGGCTGGTCGCCATGTCGAACACGAACGGGTCCGACGCGGTCGGAATTCCGATGGCGATGGGGTTCGTCCCCAGCATCGCGCGACGCCCGCCCCAAGGGTGGACGAGGGCCTCGCTCACGGTGAGCGCGATCAGGATCTGCCCGTGCCGCGCGACGTGCTCGCCGTACCAGGCCAGCATGCCGAGGTGATCGCAGTTGCGGATGACGGCCGTGGCGACCCCCGTCTCGCGCGCCCGCTCGCAGACCTTCTCCAGCGCCTGCATGGCCACGACCGGGCCGAGACCCTGCCGGCCGTCGACGCTCAGAAGCGCGCCGGCCTGCCAGTCGAAGGCGGCACGGCTCCTCGGGTCCGTCACGCCGTTGGCGATGCGCTCCAGCACTCGCGGCAGGCGCAGCAGCCCGTGCGACGCGACGCCCCGAAGCTCGGCATCCAGCAGGAGCGAGAGCTGGATCTCGGCGTCGCCCTGCGGAACGCCGGCACGGACGAGCGCCGCCAGCCCCGCCGCGCGGATCTCGTCAACCGACGGCATGGGGCATCGCCGATGCAGGGGATCCGACGCGGCCCGCCCGCGCTTCCGCCGTCCGGGCACGCGGGCGGATGCCGGCTCGCCGGCATTCTCGATGCATGGTCACGATCACAAGGCCCCCGCTCGATCCGGTCGATACCGAGCCCCCTACGGAGACGGCAGCCTAGCGGATCATATTTCCGATACGATATTTTCTGTTTAGTCGCTGTGGTCGCCGCAGCACAACCCGGATGGGCGAACTTTCGTGGTTTCCGATGCGGAAGCGCGACAGGACACCGCCCGCCCGACGCTCACGGGGCATGCTGGAACCGCCGCGATGCCGTGGAATGGAGGACGGCGCCGTCCCCCGGCCGCCGACGCGACGCCGCCCTCGCAGCGCACGGGCGTGGAGCGGCGGATCGGTCCGCGGCTCGGGCATTGCCGATCGGCCGGAAGCGTTTCGGGGCAGCGTAGAGCGGTCGGCCTAGCCCGCAACCCGTTTCGCCGACCTCGGGAGGCCTCGGGGGGCGGCGGGATCATGCCCGCCGCGCACCCCCGGTCGATCCTCAGGCGAGCGTCCGGTAGAAGGGCTCCATGCGTTGACGCGACGATTCGATGTGCCGACGCATGGCGGCGGCCGCGGCGGCCTCGTGCCCGGCGAGCATCGCGTCCACCACGAGCTTGTGCTCCACCACCGCCTCCTCGGTGACGGTCGAGTGGAAGCGCAGTCGGAAGAGGTGCATGTGGGCGTAGAGCCGGTCCAGCGCCTCGATGACAAGCTGGTTGCCGCAGGCCTGCGCGATGAGCTGGTGGAAGCGCGCGTCGAGCACCGCGAACCTGCCGTAGGTCACCTCGGACCCGTCGCCGACCAGGCGGTTCATCTCCGCGCTTGTGTCGATCAGCTCCGCCTGCTGCGCCGGGGTGAGCCGGCCGGTCGCCTTGGCGGCGGCGGCCGGCTCGAGGATCAGGCGGAAATCGTAGATCTCCCCGAAACGGTGGCCGTTCGGGATCGACGCCGCGCTGTAGCCCGAGTTGTGCTTCCGCACCACCAGCCCTTCGGCTTCCAGGCGGATCAGCGCAGCGCGGATCGGCGTCTGCGACACGCCGAACTCGCGCACGAGGGCATCGATCGACAGCCGTTCGCCGGGCGGGATCTTCAGGGTGATCAACTGGGTCAGCATGACCTCGTAGATCTCTTCCCCGAGCGAGGCGCGGCCGTGCAGGCCGCCCCGGTCCCGAGCCTGGTTCTGCGCACCGTCTTCCATTCCGACCGATCCCGTCATGCTCGCGTGCCCACCGGGCGTTCGGCGGTCAAAGCATCTTTCGTATCGGATCGTAAAGCCGCGTCGTCATCCGCGTTCAGGCGATCGACTGCTGGATGGCGAGGTCCTTGAGGGCGAGGGCCGCCTTGTTGTCGAGATCGGCCAGGTGGCAGAAGGACGACCCGACGCCGCCGGCGGCGGGCAGGTCGTCGATCTGTCGGAAGATCACGTCGGGCAGCGCCGCGACCCGGCACTTGGAGGGGATCAGGGCGCAGCCGATCCCCGCCGCGACGAGGCCGATCAGCGTGTTGATCTGCAGCGCCTCCTGTACGACCCGGGGCGCGATGCCCGCGCTGAGGAAGACGTTCTGCACGATGGCGTTCAGCCCGGGGATCCGCCCGGACGCGGTGTAGTTGACGAACTCCTCGTTCGCCAGGTCCGCCATCACGATCGACTTCTTGTAGGCGAGGGGCGCTTCGCGGCTCACCACGAGGCTGAGCGTGTCGCGCTCGATTTCCACCAGGGACACTTCGGGCGGCAGGATCGACGGGGATCGGATGATCCCCACATCCAGTTCGCCGCTCAGCAGCGCCTCGACGAGGGTCGTGTTGTCGCGCTCGCGAAGCGCGATCTGCACCTCGGGAAACTGCTGGCGATACGCGCGCAGGAGCTTGGGCAGCACGACCAGCGCCGAGGAGGAGGCAAAGCCGAGCTTGAAGCGACCCTTGACGCCGGAGGACGCCGCCCGCGCCGCCCGCACCGCTTCCGCCGAGTGGAACAGCGCGCGGCGCGCCTCCATGAGCGCGGCCGCGCCGGACGGGGTCAGCGCGACCCCCCGGGCGTAGCGCGTGAACAGCTCGGTCCCCAGTTCCTCCTCGAGCTTGCGGATGGAAACCGACAGGGGCGGTTGCGCCATATGCAGGCGTTCGGCGGCCAGCGTGAAGCTTCCCGCGTCGGCCAGGGTCACGAAGTGGCGCAGTTGCTGGAGCTTGACGGTCAAATGCATACCATCGCGATATGAGAGATGCGCTTGGCGGTATTAGACGGGTCTACCCCACCCGTCTATCAAGGGCACGCGCGTGCGGCCGACACATGGATCGGCCGGCGAGATTCGGGCGGACCGCGATGCATATTCTAGCCGAAGGCCTGCTGTTCCCCGAGGGGCCGGTCGCCTTGCCCGACGGCAGCGTCCTTGTCGTCGAGGTCGCGGGGGAGGCGATCCGGCGCGTGGCGCCGAATGGAACGGTGAGCCTGTTCGCCACGGTTCCCGGCGCGCCCAACGGCCTCGGCGTCGGACCGGACGGCCAGCTCTTCCTGTGCAACAACGGCGGCCTCGCCTGGAAGCGCCAGCCGGGCCGGCTGATGCCGCTCGGACAGCCGGCGGCTTACGAAACCGGGCGGATCGAGGTGATCGGCCCCGAGGGCGGCAAGCCCGAGCGGCTCTACGACCGGTGCGACGGCCATGCGTTGCGCGCGCCCAACGATCTCGTCTTCGACGCGGACGGCAACTTCTGGTTCACCGACTACGGCAAGAAGCGCGATCGCGACATGGATCGCGGCTTCGTCTACTGGGCGAGGGCCGACGGCAGCGAGATCCGGCAGGTGATCGGCCCGATGCTGTCGCCCAACGGCATCGGCCTGTCGCCGGACGGGCGCACGCTCTACGTGGCCGAGACGGAGACGGCGAGGCTCTGGGCCTGGGAAGTCGTCGCCCCTGGCCGCGTCGACATGCTGCCGTTTCCCTCGCCGCACGGCGGACGGCTGGTCTGCGGGATGGGCGGCTTCAACCGGCTGGACAGCCTCGCCGTGACCGCGTCGGGCCGGGTCTGCGTCGCCGCCCTGCACCGTGGGAGCGTCGCCGAGATCGATCCGGCGACCGGGCTGTTCACCGACCACGTGTTCCCCGACACGTCGGTGACGAACATCTGCTTCGGCGGCCACGACATGCGCACGGCCTATGTGACGCTGGCGCATCAAGGCCTGCTCGCCACCACGCGCTGGGCCGAACCGGGCCTCCGGCTGGCCTTCCAGGACTTGCCGCCGGTTTGAGGCCGATCCCGCAGGCCCGGGCGCGCCGAGGCGTCCGGTCCCCGCCTCAGCCCGGTTGCCGGACCTCGCGTCCGAGCGCGACGTTGCAGAAGCTCAAGGCCGCCGGATCCGCGACGTCGCTTCGATAGGCAAGCGCGATGCCGGTGGAGCCCGCCGGCGGCATGTCCTCGATCTTGCGGAAGACCACCCTGGCGGAGGGCTGGTTCGAGCAGACCGACGGAAGGAACGCGACGCCGAGCCCGCTCTCCACGAGGCTCACGATCGTATGCACCTGGAGAGCCTCCTGGGTGATCGGCGGCGAGATGCCGGCTTCCTCGAACACCCGCCGCGTCACCGCGTTCAGCCCCGCCGCGCGCCCCGACGCGATCAGGCTGATGAACTGCTGGTCCGCGAAGTCCCGCATCGACAGCATCGGCTTCAGGGACAGCGGGCTGCTGGCCGGCAGGGCGGCCCACAGCGTGTCCTCCTCGATCATCTGCAACTCGATGCCGGAGGGAAAGGTCGTCGGCACGCGGACGAGCGCAAGGTCGATGTCGCCGGCCTCGAACATGTTGAGGATCTGGGTGTTGGTGCCCTCGCGCAGCTCCAGCCGGACCTGGGGGAAGCGAACGCCGTAGGCCAGCAGGAGGTTGGGCAGCAGCCTGTAGGTCGCCGAGGCCGCGAAGGCCAGACGGATGCGGCCGATCTCGCCGCTCGCCGCCGCCCGCGCCACGCGCCCGAGTTCGGCCGCGTGCCGGATCGCCTCGCGCGCCTCGGCCAACGCCGCGTGCCCGGACGCGGTCAGGCGCGTGACCCGGCTGCTCCGGTCGAACAGCCTCACGCCGATCTCGCTTTCGAGCTTGCGGATGGACACCGAGAGGGGCGGCTGCGCCATGTTCAGCCGCTTGGCCGCCCGGTGGAAATTGAGGGTCTCGGCAACGGCGATGAAATGCCTGAGTTGGCGCAGTTCCACGATCCACCTCTCCCGCTCGCGCCCGGCGACGAATCCACCATGCCGAGCTATCGATATGTATCAGATATCAATCGATTGATAATCAGTCATGGACTGACTATCGGATTTGCGTAGGCTTCCGCCAGCTTCAAGCCGAGTTCGGGATCGCCGTTGATGGAGGTGGCGGTCCCGGCGTCGCTGATGCCGCCCGTGGCGATCGAAGAGCGCCGCCGGGTCGCCGTTCATCGGATCCGAGGAGGGATCATGACCTACCTGAAACGCACCGCACTCGCCCTGGCCGCGAGCCTGTTCGCCGCGACCGGCGCCCTCGCCCAGCCATATCCCGACAAGCCGCTGACCCTCGTCGTCCCGTTCCCGCCGGGCGGCTCGTCCGACATCGTCGGCCGCTCCGTATCGGAGAAGCTGGCCCTCGATCTCGGGCAGACGGTGGTGGTCGAGAACAAGGCCGGTGCCAGCGGCGCGATCGGGGCGGCCCAGACCGCCCGCTCCAAGCCGGACGGCTACACGTTCATGGTCGGCTCGATCGGCGTCCTGGCGATCAACCCCTGGCTCTTCAAGAACCTCGCCTACGACCCCGCCGAGGACTTCGACCTGCTGACCCTGGCCGTACGCTACCCCAACGTGCTCGTGGCCCATCCGTCCTTTCCCGCCGACACAGCGGAAGAGCTGATCGCCTACATGAAGGAGCACACCAAGAAGACGATCTTCGCGTCGAATGCCGGGGCGTCCGACCACCTCACCACGCATCTGTTCTGGCAGAAGACCGGCACCCAGGGCATCGACGTCACCTACAAGGGCAGCGGCCCCGCCATCACGGATCTTCTCGGCGGCCATGCCCAGGTCTCGTTCCGCAACCTCGGCGAGGTGTACTCGCAGATCAAGCAGGGCCAGCTCAAGCTCCTTGCCACGACCTCCGAGCAGCGGCTTCCCCAGTTTCCCGACGTGCCGACCCTGACCGAGATCGGCGTGGCCGACGGCGTCGTGTATTCCTGGCAGGGCTTCGCCGCGCCGAAGGGCCTGCCCGCCGAGGTCAAGGCGCGCCTCGCGTCCGGGTTGGTCAAGGCGCTGAACGATCCCGGCGTGACCAAGCGGCTCAACGATATCGGCCTCGAAGTGGTCGCCGGCACGCCGGACGAATTCGACGCCCTGCAGGCTCAGGAACTCGAGCGCTGGAAGGCCGTGGTCGAAAGCGGAAACATCAAGACGAACTGATCCGGCCCGGTCGCTGATCGAACCGTCGGCCGCCGCGGCGCGGCCGACCACCTTCCGTCTGAAGTCATGGGCCAGTCTGATGAACACACGCTCGAACCCGAAGGATCTCGGGGCGGGGATTCTCTATCTCGCCTTCGGCGCGGCCGCCATCTGGCTGGCGCACGGCAATCCGATCGGAACCGCGGACGACATGGGGCCGTCCTACTTCCCGGTGATGATGGGCCTCGTCTTGATCGTCGTCGGTCTGATCAGCACCGTGCGCTCGTTCCTGGTCGAGGGGGAGCCCATCGGTGCGATCGCGCTGAAGCCGCTCGCCTTCGTCGTGGGCTCGACCTGCCTGTTCGCCTGGGCCGTTCCACGCCTCGGCGCGCCGATCGCGCTGCTCCTGCTCCTGTTCGCCAGTGCCGCCGCGAGCCGCCAGTTCCGGTTGAACGCGCTCACCGTCGCGGTCCTCGGCGGCCTCGTCGCCGCGGCGGTTCTGATCTTCATCCGCGGCCTGGGGATCCCGATGCCGCTCCTCGGCACGTATTTCGACGGTTGAGATCCATGGATTTCCTCGCCAACCTGGAACTCGGCTTCTCCACCGCCGGCACGCTCCACAATCTCCTGTACTGCCTCGTCGGCACGCTGCTCGGCACGGCCATCGGCGTCCTGCCGGGACTGGGGCCCACCGCCACCATCGCGATGCTCCTGCCGCTGACGTTCGGCCTGTCGCCCGAATCGTCGCTGATCATGCTCGCCGGCATCTTCTACGGTGCCCAGTACGGCGGTTCGACCACGGCCATCCTCGTGAACTTGCCGGGCGAATCCTCGTCGATCGTCACGGCGCTCGACGGGTATCAGATGGCCCGGCAGGGCAAGGCCGGGCGTGCCCTGGCCACCGCTGCCCTCGGCTCGTTCTTCGCCGGAACGGTATCGACGGTGCTGATCGCGCTGTTCGCGCCCGCGCTGGCGAGCGTCGCCCTGTCCTTCGGGCCGGCGGAGTACTTCTCCCTGATGGTGCTCGGCCTCGTCGCCTCGATCGTCCTGGCCAGCGGCTCGCTGCTGCATGCGATCGGCATGATCGTCATGGGCATCGTGCTCGGCCTCGTCGGCATCGACGTCAATTCGGGGGCCGCGCGCTACGACTTCGGCATCCCCGACCTCATCGAGGGCATCGACTTCGTGGTGGTCGCCATGGGCATGTTCGGCCTCGGCGAGATCATCTCCAATCTCGAGAACGAGAACGGGCGCTCGGCGATGATGGCGAAGGTGACGGGCCTGTTCCCGACGCGCGAGGACTTCCGGCGCATGTGGGCCCCCGTGCTGCGCGGAACCGCGCTCGGCTCGGTCCTTGGCATCCTGCCCGGCGGCGGCGCCATGCTGGCCTCCTTCGCATCCTACGCCCTCGAGAAGAAGGTCTCGCGATACGGGTCCGAATTCGGCAAGGGCGCGATCGAGGGCGTCGCCGGGCCGGAAAGCGCCAACAACGCGGGCGCACAGACCTCGTTCATCCCCATGCTGACGCTCGGGATCCCCTCCAACTCGGTCATGGCGCTGATGATCGGGGCGTTGATCATCCAGGGCATCCAGCCCGGACCCTCCGTGATCACCGAGCAGCCGGCCCTGTTCTGGGGCATCGTCGCCTCGATGTGGATCGGCAACCTGATGCTGCTCGTCCTCAACCTGCCGCTCGTCGGCGTCTGGGTGAAGATGATCTCCGTGCCGTACCACTACCTCTATCCGGCGATCCTGCTGTTCTGCGCGATCGGGGTGTTCTCGCTGTCGAACTCGACCTTCAACGTCTATCTGATGGCCCTATTCGGCGCCGCCGGATACCTTCTGCGCAAGCTGGACTGCGAACCCGCGCCGCTGCTTCTCGGCTTCATCCTCGGACCGATGGTCGAGGAGTACCTGCGCCGTGCCCTGCTGATCTCGGGGGGCGACGCCACGGTCTTCGTCACCCATCCGATCAGCGCCGTCATGCTCGCGCTGGCGATGGTTCTCCTGGCGATCGTGGTCCTCCCGACCATCCGCAGGACGCGCCAGGAGGCGTTCCAGGACGAGGACTGACCGCCGCACCCCCCGCGCCGCCATCGGCCCCGCGAGGGAGCGCCGTTCTGCCCGCGACGGACGGCACGGGCCGACGATCGGCGGACGGCTCCCGGTGAGGCGAGCGGCGCGGGGGTAGCCCTGATCCGGTCCAAGCCCGGCGAGGCGCATCGCGGATGCCGCCGGCCGCATCTCGGCCGCATGCGAGTCGCGCCGTGTCATCCCAAGATGCCGAAAGTGGCGCTGCGCGCTCCGGTTCCGCACGCGTCGTCTATCCTGGATGGAACTCGGTCTCCTTGGGGCCAGCCTCGCCTCCGATCGCGTCGAGCCTTCGCGTGAACTCGCGGGGGGGGGGGGGGGCCGCCAACCGCCTCTGGCGGGCCATGCGGGGGCAAGGGATCGCCGCGACGACGCGTCCATGATTGTTCCAGAGGTTGCCAAGCTTCCCCCGTCGGACGGGACGTTGTCCCTAGGAGCGATGTTGTCGATAACGAAGCATTGTTTACGGGGATGCATGGGCCCGCAGCTTTCGGAAGGCGAGTGGCGATCCGTCCAGTTTGGTGCAACATCGAGGCGAAGCTGCGCTGATTTCCCGCCAGTTCGGCGGACGTCGGCGTTTCCGGTGAGACGCCATGCGATTTCACGGCACAGACCCCCGAGATGATTGCTTGACAGGAAAATAGTTATCGATAACATCACATGTGGCGATTGGGAGGTTGTCGTGCGCGAGCTTCGGTTCGAGGGTGTGACGAAGCGGTTCGGTGGGACCCAGGCGCTGAAGGGCGTCAGCTTCCACGTGCGCTCGGGCGAGGTGGTCGCGCTTCTCGGCGAGAACGGCGCGGGCAAGTCGACGATCATCAAGCTTCTGGGCGGGATCCACAAGGCGGATGCCGGGCGGATCGCGATCGACGGCGTGCCGTATCGGCACGAGGGCGAAGGCGGCGCGGCGGTGCGACGCGAGGTCGCCTTCGTCCATCAGGATCTCGGCCTCATCGAATGGATGACGATCGCCGAGAACGTCGCCATCGCCAACGGCTATCCCCGGCGAGGCAGCAGGCAAGCCCGGCGTCGTGATCTTCACCGATTCCACCTATACGGTCGCGATCGCGAAGGCCGACGCGATGAAGCAGGAGATCGAGCGGCTCGGCGGCGCGGTGGTCGAGTATGTCGACACCCCGATCGCCGAAACCTCGAGCCGCATGCCGCAGCTGACGACCTCGCTCCTCCAGCGCCATGGGGATGCCTGGACGCACAGCCTCGCGATCAACGATCTCTACTTCGACTTCATGGGCCCCTCGCTGGCCGCCGCCGGCATCGCGGGCGACGGCCGGCCGGTGAACGTGGCGGCCGGCGACGGCTCGGAGTCCGCCTACCAGCGAATCCGCGCCGGGCAGTTCCAGGCCGTCACTGTCGCCGAGCCGCTGAAGCTCCAGGGCTGGCAGCTGGTGGACGAGCTGAACCGCGCCTTCGCGGGCGAGAAGTGGTCGGGCTACGTCTCGCCGCTTCACATCGTCACCAAGGCGAACATCGATTTCGACGGCGGGCCGAACAACGCCTTCGATCCCGACAACGGCTATCGCGACGCCTACCGCAGGATCTGGGGCGTCCAGTAGTCCCCGCCGCCCGTCCGCGACCCGGCGCGATCGGCGCCGGGTCCTCCTTCCCCGAACCGAACGGATCGCCCATGCTCATCCGCTGTGCCTTCTTTCGCGGCCGCGCCAAGCCCGGCTGCGAGGATCAGTTCACCCGCTACGTGCGCGAACGGCTCGTCCCGCTCTGGACGCGCTTTCCGGGCGCCGAGGAGGTGCGCGTCCTGCGCCAGGAGGAGGCGGACGTGGCCGAGCCGCGTTTCGAGATGGTGCTCCAGGTGCGCTACCCCTCGCGCGAGGCGATCGAGACGGCGCTCGCCTCCGATGTCCGTTACGAGTCGCGCGAGGTGACGAAAGGGCTCCTCGAGCTCTACGAGGGCGACATCTTCCACACCGTGTTCCGCGCCGACGACCACGCCCTGCCGACGGACTGAACGGCGATGAGCGAGACCTACCTCCACCACGATCCCCGCTTCGGCGTCCTGGTGATCGGGCACGCCAAGCTGGAGCGCCTGTGGACCGGCGGGCGCTGGGTGGAGGGGCCGGTCTACGTTCCGGCGGCCAGGTCCCTGCTCTGGTCCGACATTCCCAACGACAGCCTTCTGCGCTGGGACGAGTGCGACGGCTCGGTCTCGACGTTCGAGAGCCCCTGCGGCTACCAGAACGGCCACGCGCTGGACGGCGAGGGGCGCGTGGTCGCCTGCGAGCACGGCGGACGGCGCATCTCGCGCCTCGACCACGACGGCGTCCAGCGCAGCCTCGTCTCGCATGTCGGCGACAGGCGCCTCAACTCGCCCAACGACGTCGTGGTGAAGTCGGACGGCACGATCTGGTTCTCGGACCCGACCTACGGCATCGATTCTCACTACGAGGGACATCGTGCCGACGCCGAGCTCGCGTCCTGCGACGTCTACCGCCTGGACCCCGCCACCGGAGATCTGCGGGCCGTCGTGACCGACATGCTGCGGCCGAACGGGCTCTGCTTCTCGCCCGACGAGACGACGCTCTACGTCTCGGAGACGGGGCGCACCCACGATCCGGCGTGCGAGCCCGCGATCCGCGCCTACCCGGTGGACCGGACGGGAGCGATCGGGGCGGGGCGTCTGTTCGCGCGCTCCCCGAACGGCTTCTTCGACGGGTTCCGGGCCGACACCGCCGGCAACATCTGGGCCTCCAATGCCGACGCGGTCTGCGTCTATGCGCCGGACGGCACCCATATCGGATCCATTCCCGTGCCGGAGATGGTCTCCAACCTCTGCTTCGGCGGCCCGAGGCGCAATCGCCTCTTCATCACCGCGCAGACCTCGCTCTACGCGATCTACGTCAACGCCCATGGGAGCGGGTGGCGGGACTGATTGCAACGGGACGAAGTGGTCCTTCCCAAATTCAACCACTACTGTTATCGGTAACAAAAAACGGGGTCGCTCGTTCGGCCCCGGAGGAGATCATCGCCATGCGCGCCGCCGTGATTCACGCCGCCAAGGATCTGCGTCTCGACGAGCGTCCCGAACCCGAGGTCGCGCCGGGCGACGTCCTGGTGCGCTTCGGCGCCGGCGGGATCTGCGGTTCGGACCTGTCCTACTGGGGCAAGGGCCGGGTCGGCGACTTCGCCCTGCGAGAGCCGCTGGTGCTCGGCCACGAGGTCGCGGGCGAGATCGAGGCGCTCGGGCGGGGCGTTTCGGGCCTGGCCGTCGGTCAGCGGGTCGCGATCAATCCGAGCCGCCCCTGCCTGCGTTGCGACTTCTGCCGCGCGGGACGCTCCAATCTGTGCCGCGACATGCGCTTCTTCGGCTCGGCGGCGATGTTTCCGCACGTGCAGGGCGGTTTTGCCGAACGCTTCACCTGCCGCGCCGACCAGGCCGTTCCGGTGCCGTCCGACATGCCGCTCGCCCGCGCCGCGCTGGCCGAGCCGCTCTCGGTCGCGATCCATGGCCTTGCCCGCGCGGGCGACCTTCTCGGCAAGCGCGTGCTCGTGACTGGCGCCGGGCCGATCGGCATGTTGCTGACGCTCGCCGTGCGGCGTGCCGGCGCGAGCTTCGTCGCGGTCACCGACCTCGTGGACGAGCCGCTGGCCCTGGCCGCGCGCGCGGGCGCGGATCGGGCGATCAACGTGGCGAGCGCGCCGGAGGGGCTCGCCGAATTCGAGGCCCGCAAGGGCTCGTTCGACGTCGGCTTCGAGGCGACGGGCGCGCCGCCCGCGCTGGCCTCGCTGGTGCGTGCCGTCCGCCCGGGCGGGCGCATCGTGCAGCTCGGCATGATGCCGCCGGGCGAGGTCGGCGTCCTCGTCAACACGTTGATGGCCCAGGAGATCGACCTCGTGGGGGCCTTCCGCTTCTGCGAGGAGTTCCACACGGCGGTGGACTGGTTGGCCAACGACCGCATCGACGTGTCCGCCGTCATGTCGGCCGAGATGCCGATGAGCGACCTGTCGCAGGCTTTCGAACTGGCCGCCGATCGCAAGCGTGCGATCAAGGTCCACCTGCATTTCTGACATGGCCATCCACACCCGTAGCGCGCTGTTCGAGGGGACGATCCGTCCCGGTTGCGAAGAGGAGTTCGTCCGCGTCGTGATGAGCGAGCTGATGCCGATCTGGCAGGCGATGCCCAACGCCCTGGCCGTTCGGGTGCTGCGCACGGAGCGTGCCGAGCCGGGGGCGCCGGCGCTGGTCCTGGTGCAGGAGATCGACTACCCCTCGCTCGAGGCGGTGGCCGAGGCGGAGGCCTCGCCCGTGCGTGCGCGGGGCGCGCCGGTCGTGGCGCGGCTCATGACGCTCTTCGACGGCACGCTGCGGCACGTGGTCTACCGCCGTCTGGCCTGAAGAGAGCGAAAGCGCCGACCCGGCGGGGGAGAACGACCGATGGCTCGACAGAAGAAGGCCGGCTCGATGCCCGACGCCCAGGCGAAGCCCACGATGCGCGACGTGTCCAAGCTCGCGGGCGTCTCGACGATGACGGTGAGCCGGGTTCTGGCCGATCCCTCCATCGTGGCGCCCGACACGCGCGAGCGGGTGATGCGGGCGGTGGACCAGCTCGGCTACGTGCCCGACCTCGTGGCGGGCTCGCTGTCGTCGCGGCGCACGAACTTCGTCGGCCTGATCCTGCCGACGCTGACCAACTCCAACTTCGCCGACACGGCGCAGGGGCTCGCCGAAGCGCTCGGTCAGAGCTACCAGCTCCTGATCGGCTACACGCTCTATCGCGCCGGCGAGGAGGAGCGGCTCGTGCGCTCGCTCCTGGCGCGGCGCCCGCAGGGGATCGTCGTGGCGGGCACGCTGCACACGGCCTCGACGCGGCGCATGCTCCTGGCCGCCGGCATTCCCGTGGTGGAGATCTGGGACGCGCCCGGCGCGCCGCTCGACCGGGCGGTCGGGTTCTCGAACTTCGAGGCCGGCCGGGCCGCGGCCCGCCATCTCCTGTCACTGGGGCATCGGCGCATCGTGGCCATCGGCTCGGAAGCGGACGGTGATCGGCGCGACGCGCGCGGCGAGGCGCGCCTGCAGGGGTTCGCCGCCGTGCTGCGGGAGGAGGGGGTGGAGACCGGCCTCATCCTGCGCCACGGCCCGGCGCCGGTCTCCTACGCCCACGGCGCGGCGGCGATGAAGCTGCTGCTGCGCGACATGCCGGACGTCGAGGGCGTCTTCGCCGTGTCGGACGGCTCGGCCTTCGGGGCGCTGATGGAGTGCCGTCGCCAGGGCATCGACGTGCCGGGCCGCATCAGCCTCATGGGCTTCGGCGACTTCGAGGTGGGGCGCGAGTGCGAGCCGGCGATCTCCACGATCCGCGTCGACGCCAAGGGCATCGGGATGAAGACCGGGCAGCTCCTGCGCGATCTGATCGACGGCAGGGACGCCGGCGCGCCCCAGTCCATCGACCTCGGGATCGAGGTCGTGCCGCGCGGCACCACGGCGCTGCCGTGCCGCGCCTCCGTTTCAAACCAGGCAATGCAAGGGTCGGAACCATGAGCCAAACGCGGATCGGCGTCGTCGGAGTGGGGGTGATGGGCAGCGCCATCGCGGGCCGCTTCCTCCGGACCGGGCACGCCGTCACCCTTCGCGACCGGGACCCCGGAAAGACCGCGCCGCTGGCCGCCGAGGGCGCGGCGGTCGCCGATACCGCCGAGGCCCTGATGGCGGCGAGCGACGTCGTGATCCTCAGCCTCAACACGGCCGAGATCGTGGAGGCGGTGGTGTTCGGGGCGGAGGGGCTCGCGGCGCACGCCCGGCCGGGGCTTCTCCTGATCGACATGTCCTCGATCGATCCCGGCGCCACGGCCGCCATGGCCGCGCGGCTGAGGGCCGAGACCGGCATGGGCTGGGTGGATGCGCCGCTCTCGGGCGGCGCGCCGGCCGCCGCGGTGGGGCGCCTGACGCTGATGATGGGGGGCGAGGCGCCCGAGGTCGAGCGCGCCCGGGAAGTCCTTCGGGCGGTGGCGGCCAACATGACCCATATGGGGCCCGCCGGCGCGGGCCAGACCACCAAGCTGATCAACCAGGTGCTGTGCGCCTGCAACTTCCTGGCCATCGCCGAGGCGACCCGGCTGGCGCAGGACGCCGGCGTCGACGCCGAGCGCATCCCCGCCGCGCTGGCGGGCGGGCGGGCCGACAGCCGCATCCTGCAGGAGTTCATGGGCAAGATGGCCCGGCGCGACCTGACGCCGACGGGCCGCATCGACAACATGCTGAAGGACCTGGAGGCGACGCAGCGCTTCGCCATGGCGCTGCGCACGCCGATGCCGCTGACCGGCCTCGTGGCCGAGCTGCACCGGATCATGGTGGCCGCTGGCATCGGCGGCGAGGACAGTGCCGCCTACATGAAGATGTTCGATTTCGGAACGGCGCGATGATGGCCGGGGCCTCGCGCATCCCGGGCGTCGCAGTGGTCACGGGAGCGGGCAGCGGCATCGGGCGCGCCTGCGCGCTGGCGCTGGCGGGCGAGGGCTGGCGGGTCGTGCTCGCCGGCCGGCGTCGCGAGGCGCTCGAGGAGACGGCAGCGCTGGCGGCGGGCGCCGAGATGCTGGTGGTGCCGACCGACGTGACCGTCGAGGCGGATGTCGCGGCGTTGTTCGATGCCGCCGTGGCCCGCTTCGGCCGCGTCGACTTCGTGTTCAACAACGCGGGCACCAACACGGCCGCGACGCCGATCGACGAATTGCCGGTCGGCGAGTGGACGCGCGTCGTCTCGGCCAACCTGACCGGCGTGTTCCTCTGCATGCGCGAGGCGTTCCGCGTCATGAAGCGCCAGCAGCCGCAGGGCGGGCGCATCGTCAACAACGGCTCCATCTCCGCCCACGTGCCGCGACCGCACTCGGCGCCCTACACCGCCGCCAAGCACGGCGTCACCGGCCTGACCAAGAGCGGATCGCTCGACGGTCGCGCGTTCGGGATCGCGGTCGGCCAGATCGACATCGGCAACGTCGCGTCCGACATGACCAGCCGCATGAGCGGGGGCGTGCTCCAGGCGCACGGCGCGATCGCGCCCGAACCCGTGATGGCGATCGAGAACGTGGCGCGGACGCTGACCCACATGGCTGCGCTGCCGCTCGACGCCAACATCTTCCAAGTGACGGTCATGGCGACCGACATGCCTTTCGTCGGGCGCGGCTGAAGCCCGGCCCGGGACACACACGACAGGAGTTTCATGATGACCGCACGCCGCGCCGACCTGGGCGTACTGGGCATGGGGACGATGGGAGCGAGCCTTGCGCTGAACTTTGCCGACAACGGCGGTTTCACGGTGGCTCTGGGTAACCGGACGGTGGAGAAGGCGTACGGGGTCCGCGAGGAGAACCCGG
>NZ_QYRN01000008.1 GCF_003583935.1 Aureimonas flava
GACGTCGAGGCCCAGGTCCTGTCGCGCGCCATCCACGCCCACATCCACCACCGCACCTTCCCCAACGGCGAGCGAACCGTCGTCTTTCCCGCATCCCCAGGCGGATACGCCTCCACCAAAATGGGCTAGGGGCCGGAGCCGGCCCCTCGCCTCAGCCGATCGCCATGAGGCTGGCGTTGCCGCCGGCCGCCGCCGTGTTGATCGAGGTCGAGACCTCCTCCACCAGCCAGTTCAGACAGATCGCTTCGGGATCCTCGCGCAGCGCCGCGCCGGTGGCCGCCTGCACCAGCACCAGCGGCCCGTCGAGCGCGGCGATGCGGGCGCAGACGGCCTGCACGCGCGCGCCGTCGCCCTCCACCAGGGCGCCCGCGAAGGGGCCGCTCGCCGCCCAGTCCGCCGCGTGCGAGACGCGGGCCCCGACCGCCGCCGGCAGGTCGCGCAGCGCGCCTTCGAGGCCGGCCGCCCCGTCCACCACCACGCCGTTGCCGGTGGCGAGCGCGGCGGCCAGCAGGCGGCGCAGCCCGGTCGCCGTCTCGGGCACGAGCAGCACCCGGCCACGCGGATGCAGAGCGTAGAGGTTGGTCTCGCCCACCGGACCGGGCAGCTCGCGCACGAGGCCGAGGCCGGAGCGCTCCGCCATCTCGCGCGCGGCGGCCGCGTCCTCGGCGTGCCCCGCCCGGTCGAGCCAGCGCACATAGTCGAGCAGCGCCTCGTCGGTGTGCGGCATGCCCTCGCGAACCGGCACCGGCGCGCGCGACACGAGGCGGCCGAGATAGAGCGGCCCGCCGGCCTTGGGCCCGGTGCCCGACAGGCCCCGTCCCCCGAAGGGCTGCACGCCCACCACCGCGCCGATCACGTTGCGGTTGACGTAGACGTTGCCCGCGCGGACCCGGCCCGTCACGTGCGCCACGGTCTCGTCGAGCCGGGTGTGGAGGCCGAACGTCAGGCCGTAGCCGGTGGCGTTGACCGCCTCCACCAGCCGGTCGAGCTCATCGCGCCGGTAGCGCAGGACATGCAGCACCGGGCCGAAGACCTCGCGGCGGAGCTGCCCGAGGTCGTCGATCTCGATCAGGGTGGGCGCGACGAAGGTGCCGTGGCGCGCCTCCTCCGGCAGGGCCAGGCATTCCACGGCCAGACCGAGGCCGCGCATGCGCTCCACATGCGCCTCGATCCCGGCGCGCGCCTCCTCGCCGATCACCGGGCCGACGTCCACGGCCAGGCGGTCCGGCCGGCCGAGGGTCAGCTCCCGCATCGCGCCCTTGAGCATGGCGAGCGTCCGGTCGGCGATGTCGTCCTGCAGGCACAGGACGCGCAGCGCCGAACAGCGCTGGCCGGCCGAATCGAAGGCCGAGGCCATCACGTCGGAGACGACCTGCTCGGCGAGCGCGGAGGAATCCACGATCATCGCGTTCTGCCCGCCCGTTTCGGCGATCAGCGGGATCGGCCGCCCGTCGGACGAGACGCGCTCGGCGAGCTGGGCCTGGATCAGCCGGGCGACCTCGGTGGACCCGGTGAACATCACGCCCGCCGTTTCGGGCGCGGCGACCAGCGCGGCGCCGAGCCGCCCATCGCCCGGGGCGAACTGGAGCGCGGCCGCCGACACGCCGCCCTCGTAGAGGATGCGCACCGCCTCGTGGGCAATCAGCGGCGTTTCCTCGGCGGGCTTTGCGACCACCGGGTTGCCCGCCACCAGCGCGGCGGCGACCTGACCGGTGAAGATCGCAAGCGGGAAGTTCCACGGGCTGATGCAGACCACCGGGCCGAGGGGCTCGTGGGCCGGCCCCAGGCCGGCGCGCGCCTCGGCGGCGTAGTAGCGCAGGAAGTCCACCGCCTCGCGCACCTCGCCCACGGCGTTGGTCGCCGTCTTACCCGCCTCGCGCATCACCACGCCCATCAGCGCGCCGATCCGCGCCTCCATGAGGTCGGCCGCGCGCTCCAGGCACGCCGCGCGTTCGGCGGTGGGCACGCCCGCCCAGGCGGCGGCCCCCGCGGCGGCGGCCGCGAGCACCGCGCCCGCCGCCTCCACGGGCAGCTCGGCGACCCGCCCCACCGCGTCGCGCCGGTCGGAGGGGTTGAGGACCGTGCGGGGCGCGCCGCCCCGCCCGCCATCCACCACCAGCGGGGACGCCTCCACCGGCGTGCGCGCCGAGGCGGCCAGCTCCTCCGACAGACGGGCGAGCACGCTCTCGTCCGCCAGGTCGAGCCCGCGCGAGTTGGCGCGAACGGGCGCGAACAGATCCCCGGGCGCGGCGATCGCCTCGTGCGGGGCGCCGACCACCGGCTCAGCGGCGACCAGCTCGGCCGGATCTGCGACCAGCGTCTCGATGGACACCTTGGGGTCGGAGATCCGATTGACGAAGGAGGAGTTGGCGCCGTTCTCCAGGAGGCGGCGCACCAGATAGGCGAGCAGCGTCTCGTGCGTGCCGACGGGCGCGTAGATGCGCGCCGGCCGGTCGAGCTTCGCGCGGCCGACGACCTCGTCGTAGAGCGGCTCGCCCATACCGTGGAGGCACTGGAACTCGTATCGGCCGGGCCCGAAGTCGGGGCCGGCCAGATGGTAGATCGCGGCCAGCGTCTGCGCGTTGTGGGTGGCGAACTGGGGGAACACGGCGTCGGTCGCCGCCAGCAGCTTGCGGGCGCAGGCGACATAGGCGACGTCGGTGTGGAGCTTGCGGGTGTAGACCGGGAAGCCCGGCAGGCCGTCCACCTGCGCCCGCTTGATCTCGGCGTCCCAATAGGCGCCCTTCACCAGCCGCACCATGATGCGGCGCCCGGCGCGCCGGGCGAGGTCGACGATCCAGTCGATCACGAAGGGGCATCGCTTGCCGTAGGCCTGGACCACGAAGCCGAGGCCCTGCCACCCCTCCAGCGCCGGATCGAAGCTCAGCGCCTCCAGAAGGTCGAGCGAAAGCTCCAGCCGGTCGGCCTCCTCGGCATCGATGTTGAGCCCGATATCGTATCGCTTGGCGAGGACGGCGAGCGCGCGCACGCGCGGCAGCAGCTCGTCCATCACGCGGCCGGCCTGGGCTCGCCCGTAGCGCGGATGGAGGGCCGAGAGCTTGATCGAGATGCCCGGCCCGTCCACGACGCCGCGCCCGCCCGAGGCCTTGCCGATGGCGTGGATCGCGGTCTCGTAGTCGCGGCGGTAGCGTTCCGCGTCGGCCGCCGTGGTCGCCGCCTCGCCCAGCATGTCGTAGGAATAGCGGAAGCCGCGGGCCTCCAGCGGCTTGGAGCGCTTCAGCGCCTCGGCGATGGTCTCGCCGGTGACGAACTGCTCGCCCATCATGCGCATCGCCATATCGACGCCGCGCCGGATCACGGGCTCGCCGGCGCGCGCGATCAGCCGCGTCAGGGCGGCCGACAGCGAGCGGTCGCTGACCGTGGTGGTCAGCCGGCCGGTAACCACGAGGCCCCAGGTCGCGGCGTTGACGAAGAGCGAGCGCCCGGCGCCGACATGCGACTTCCAATCCCCGTCGGCGATCTTGTCGCGGATCAGCGCGTCGCGCGTCGCCGCATCGGGAATGCGCAGCAGCGCCTCGGCGAGGCACATCAGGGCGACGCCCTCCTGGCTCGACAGCGAGTATTCCCGCACCAGTCCCTCGACCCCCGTGCCCTTGTGCTTGGCGCGCAGCGCCTCGATCAGCCGCCGGGCGGTGCGGGCCACGGGCTCGCGCATCTCGGGCGGCAGCCGCGCGGCCTCCACCAGCGGCGGCACGCATTCGGTCTCCGGGCGACGGGCGGCCGCGGTGATCGCCGCGCGAAGGGGCGTCGGCTCGCCGAGGGGCGGGGCGAAGCGCGAGAAGGGGCGCGCCGGGCCGGCGTCGGCCGTGGCGGGGCGATCGAAGGTCTCGGACATCGGGAGGCTCCGAAGGGGAGGAAGCGTCGCGCCATGATAGCCGCTCGCGCCTCGGCCGTCCGACTTGTGTCCACCCTTCCGCAGGCCGTATGGATCGATCGGACGCCTCTGTTCAGGACGAACGACCCATGGACGAGCCTCGCATGGACGATCTGGACGCCTTCGACCGCAGGATGCTCGACATCCTGGCGGAGAACGGGCGCATCTCGGTGACGGAACTCGCCGCGCGCGTCGGCCTGTCCAAGACCCCGTGCCAGATCCGCTTCCGCCGGCTGGTCGAGCGCGGCGTGGTGGATGGGTTCAAGGCGGTGATCAATCCGGGGCGGATCGGCCTCGACCATGTCGCCTTCACCGAGGTCAAGCTCGCTTCCACGAGCGAGGACGCGCTGCGCGCCTTCAACGCGGCGGTGAAACGGATCCGCGAGGTGGAGGAATGCCACCTGATCGCCGGGCGCTTCGACTACCTCCTGAAGGTGCGCACCCGCGATATCCGGCGCTATCGCCAGGTGCTGGGCGAGGCGATCTCCAACCTGCCCCATGTCGCCAGCACGTCCACCAACGTCGCGATGGAGGCGATCAAGGAGAAGTAGCGGCGAGCCACGGGCGCAGCGGCGCCGCATCAGGTCCCGCGCCGCAGCTGCGCGTGATGCGGCCCCGCCGGGAAGGCGCATCTCCCCCTCCAGCCCTGCGTCGGGGCGGGCAGCGAGGATCGTCGGTTCGCTTCATCGCGAAGCGCCGCATCCCCGGACGCTCCGGCACGCGCGCCGTCGCGACCGTTGCGCTCGATGCCCGATGCCGGATGCCGGATGCCCGATGCGCATGCGGTGGCTGCGCAGTCCCGCGTCCCGTCCGGCAGAGCGCCGCGCGGCTGGTTTCGCCCCGGTTTCCCCTTCGGCGCCTTGGGCGAGCAGGATGAAGCGTTCGTCGCGATCACACCGAAAAGGTGAAAAACGCCATTCAGGGTTGTGGCAATGCGATGGCATTCATGCTTGAGTTTCTTCGCCAGACTTACAAGCAGTTAAATGCACGAAGTCGTTCGCCACCCCACAAAGGGATCATGAGCCAGCCCCAATCCACGCACGGCGCCGCCCTCGCATCGGTGCCATCCGCACAGGCCGACGACGGGATGGTGCAGCACCTCCTGTCGATCTCGAAATCGACCCGCGCCTTCCTTTCCCTGCTTCTGATGGAACTCGACCTCCATCCCGGACAGGACCAGCTCCTGGCTCGGGTGGAGCCGGGCGTGCCGGTCAGCGTTTCGGCCCTGGCCGACCAGCTTTCGGTGCGACCGTCCACCGTGTCCAAGATGCTGGACCGGCTGATGGAGAAGAACCTCGTGGAGCGAACGGCCCACAGCCACGACGCGCGGCGCACGATGGTGATGCTGACGCCGGCGGGCCGGGCGTTGCGCGGGCGCGTCGCGACGCTGTGGGAGAAGCTGGAAGCCGACCTCGCCTCGGCCGTGGCGCCCGAGCGACGGGAGAACCTCCTGGGATCCCTGCGCGAGGCGGACGAGCTTCTCACCGCCAAGTTGCGCCGGCTGCGCTGACGCAGGGAAAGGACGGCTTCGGGACGGCGCGCTAGGCAGGGGGCGGCTTTTTGCTTATGCTGAGGGCGTTGTCGCGTTTCCGAAAGAAGCCTCCCATTTCCGTGACGAGTTCTTCCCTCCCCTCCCGCCGCACGGCCCTGAAATACGGCCTGGGCGGAACGCTCGCCCTCCTGTGGGCGCATCGCGCCGGCGCCCAGCAGCCCGCCGACCCGGCGGCTCCGGTGGTCCAGCCTCCCGCCGCCGCACCCGCCGCGCCCCCGCCCACCGTGGTGGACCTCAACGCCTTCTCCTTCGACGCCCTGTCCAACGCGATGCGCGCCCGAGCCGCCGCGCCCTGGAGCGAGCCGGCGCGCGACCTGCCGCAGCCGATCGCCGACCTCGACTACGACAGCTATCGGCGCATCCTCTACCGGCGCGACCAGACGGTCTGGGCGAACGAGCCGCTGAACTTCCACCTCCAGGCCTATTTTCCCGGCTTCCTCTACAAGGACACGACGCGCCTGTTCGTCGGCGACGGGACCCGGTTCCAGCCGCAGATCTTCTCGGGCGCCAACTTCGAGTTCCTCGCCCCGCTCGACCCGTCCACCTTCCAGAACATCCAGCTTCCGGGCGTGGCGGGCTTCCGCCTGAACTACCCGCTCGACCGGCCGGACCTCTACGACGAGCTGGTCTCGTTCCTGGGCGCCAGCTACTTCCGCGCGCTCGGCATGAACAACCGCTACGGCCTGTCGGCCCGCGGCCTCGCCATCAACACGGCGACGGCGGTGGCCGAAGAGTTCCCGCGCTTCACCGCCTTCTACATCGTGAAGCCGCAGCCGGGGCAGGAAGGGATCCAGATCTTCGCCGAGCTGGAAGGGCCCAGCATGGCCGGCGCCTACGCTTTCCAAGTGCGGCCGGGCGTCGAGACGCAGATCGACGTCACCGCGCGTCTGTTCTTCCGTGGCGAGGTGGAGCGGCTCGGCGTCGCGCCGCTGACCTCGATGTACCATTTCGGCGAGAACGACCACAACGAGCGGGAGGACTTCCGCCCCGAGGTGCACGACAGCGACGGCCTGTTCATCCTACGGCCGAGCGGCGAGCGCCTGTGGCGCCCGCTGAAGAACCCCGAGGAGCTCGCCCTCTCCTATTTCGGCGAAACTTCGCCCAAGCTCTTCGGCCTGCTCCAGCGCGACCGCGACTTCTCGCACTACGAGGACGTGGAGGCGCATTACGAGCTGCGCCCCTCGCTGCTGATCGAGCCGATGGGCGACTGGGGCCGCGGCATCATCCAGCTCGTCGAGATCCCGACCGATTCCGAGATCAACGACAACATCGTCGCGTTCTGGGTGCCCGAGGAGAAGCCGGCGGCCGGCTCGCAGTTCGAGTTCCGCTACCGGATGCACTGGGGCTTCAACGACCAGATGGAAAGCCATCAGGCGATGGTGGCCGGAACCTATGCCGGGCTCGGCGGCAACGCCGCCGACACGGGCGAGACCAACCTGCGCCGCTTCGAGATCAATTTCGTGGCCGGCACGGCGCAGAACCTGCCGGGCGACGCGGTGGTGGTGCCGATCCTGGAAGTCCCCGACACGGCCCGCCTCGTCCATAGCGGCGTCAGCCGCCTGCCGGGCGGCGGATGGCGCCTGTCGATCGAGCTGGAGAAGCTCGACGCCTCGCCCGTCGAGCTGCGTGCCAAGCTCTCCTACAACCAGCGCATCATCTCCGAAACCTGGCTCTACCAGTGGACGGGCCGGCCGTGAGGATGCCCACCGCAACCCTCGCCGGGCCCGCGCCGGCGGCGCCGCACGAGACGCACGAGCGCTTCTTCGACGCGCGCCCGGCCGGCATGCTGGTGGACCGTCCGGACCTCTCGGAGGACGACCTCCTGGCGGCCATCGCCGAGCGGCTCGTGTTCGAGGGGCGCACGGGCCCCGAGCCGCAGGTGGTGATCGAGGCGGCCCGGCTCGGCAAGCGCAAGGCGCTGGCCTTTCTGCGCAAGCTTCTCCTACCGCCGCCGCGCTCGCCCCTGTCCATGCCGGTCCGCCCGATCCTGCGCGAGCACATGACGCGCACCGACGACGACATGCGCTGAGGCCGGCGCCGCCGGCGCCGATCCGCGTCCGCGATCGACGGGGCCGCCCGGCGCCGTCTTCCGCCCGCGCCTCCAAGCCGCCGTCCGGCCGCCGGCCGGGCGCCTTGCCGACGCCCCATCCGAGCGCGATATCCCTCCCAGGGACATGACGACCGATTCGCCCGCGAGGGCGTGCCGGACGAACGAGCGAAGGCTCGACCAGGGTTTTTCATGACAGCACCATCCCGGCGCCTCCCCCCGCCGCGCGACCATCGCATCGACTTCTATCGCGGCGTCGCGCTTCTGATGATCTTCGTGAACCACGTCCCCGGGGTTCTCTGGGAGCATTTCACCTCGCGCAATTTCGGCTTCTCCGATTCGGCCGAGCTGTTCGTGTTCCTGGCCGGCGTGTCCTGCGCCCTCGCCTATGGCCGCAACTTCCTCGAGCGTTCGGGCCTCGTCGCCTCGATCCGCGCCTTCCGCCGCGCGGGCGTGCTCTATCTCAACCACATCGCGCTCACGATGATCGTGGCGAGCCTCTACGCCTTCGCCGCGCTGGCGACCGGCGACGGGCGCTACCTCATGCAGCTCGGCTTCGGCTATTTCCTGTCGCGGCCGGTGGACACGCTGGCCGGCATCGCGACGCTCGGGCACCAGTTCGCCTATCTGAACATCCTGCCGATGTACGCCGTGCTGCTCCTGATGCTGCCGGCCATGCTGGCGGTGGTCCGCCGGGTCGGGCTGCCGGGGCTGCTGGCCGCGTCCGCCGCGCTCTGGCTCGCCTGCGGCCTATGGCGCTTCAACCTGCCGAACCACCCCAATCCCGGCGGCTGGCAGTTCAACCCCTTCGCCTGGCAACTCATCTTCGCCATCGGCCTCGCCACCGGCCTCGCCAAGGCGGGAGGCGCCGCGCTGGTGGCCTATTCGCGCCCGCTCTACCTCGCGTGTCTCGCCTATCTCGCGGTGAGCTTCGTGTTCGTGTCCTGCTCGCTCTGGGGTTGGGAGAACGCCCTGCCGCTGCCCGGCTTCCTGCGCGGATTCGACAAGACCTACGTCTCGCTGCCGCGTCTCCTGCACGTCCTGGCGCTGATCTACGTGTTCGCCCACGCGCCGGCCCATTCGCCGCTGCAGCGGATCGGGCGCGAGAACCCGTTCGCGCTGCTGGGGCGCCACTCGCTGCCCGTTTTCGCGGTCGGCACCGTGCTGTCGCTCCTGTTCCAGCTCCTGCGGCTCAACCGCGAGCCGTCGCTGGCCTTCGACACGGGGCTGATCGTGCTGGGGCTCGGCGTGCATTTCGCGCTGGCGCTGTTCCTGGACTGGTGGCGGGCGGTGAACGCGCCGACGCAGCCGGCCCTCGCCGTGCCCGAGCGCCCGCAGGAGAAGGTCGGCGCGGGCGCGCGCGCCTGACGCCCCTTCGCCGGTTCGCTCCGGTTCCCGCGCTCGGTGGCCACCTCGCGGGATCGTGGGGTCGCCCCCCTCGTGCCTCCGGCCGCCGGGCCCGCTATAAGACCGGAGCCGGATCGGCCGGCAGGAGGATCGCCCCTTGAAGGATGCAAGCCATCCCTTCTTCCGCCCGCTCTGGCGCCGCGTCGCGGTGGTGGCGGTCTGCGCCGCCTGGTCGGTGGTGGAGTTCGTCATGGGCGACCCGACCTGGGGCATCATGACGGGCGCGATCGGAGCCTATGCCGCCTATACGTTCCTCGTGGCCTACAAGCCGCCGCCGGAGGCCGCCGAGGCGCCCGGCGAGCCGGGACCGCCGCCGGCCGCCTGACCCTCACGGCTCCGCCCGGGAAGCCGCCAGCGGAGGATCGGCAGCGAGACGAGTGGCGGAAAGCATCGCCCGGCCGGCCCGGCGGCCCCTTCGGACGGGCTTTCAGTCGCGGTTGGCGACGCCGGCCTGCGCGAAGGTCGCCATGCCGTTGTGACAGGCCACGGCCGCCTTCACCACGGCGGCCGCCAGCGCCGCGCCCGTGCCCTCGCCGAGCCGCATGCCGAGCGCCAGCACCGGCACCTTGTCCATGATCGCGAGCGCCTTCTGATGGCCGGGCTCGGCGGAGACGTGGCCGAACAGGCAATGGTCGAGCGCGCGCGGATCCATGGCATGGAGCACGGCGGCGGCGGCGGTGGCGACGAAGCCGTCCACGATCACCGGCACGCGCTGCATGCGGGCGGCGAGGATGGCGCCCGCGATGGCCGCGATCTCGCGGCCGCCAAGCCGTCGCAGCACCTCCAGCGGATCGGCGAAGTGCGCGCGGTGCAGCGCCAGCGCCTCGTCCACCGCCGCCGCCTTGCGCGCCATGCCGGCCGCGTCCTGCCCGGTGCCGGGGCCGACCCAGTCGGCCGCCGTGCCGCCGAACAGGGCGGCGAAGATCGCGGCGGCGACGGCCGTGTTGCCGATGCCCATCTCGCCGAGGACGAGGAGGTCGGGCTCGCCCGCCAGACACTCCATGCCGAAGGCCATGGTGGCCGCGCAGTCGCGCTCGCCGAGCGCCGCCTCCTCCGTGATGTCGGCGGTGGGGTAGTCGAGCGCCAGGTCGAAGATCTTGAGCCCAAGATCGAACGTGGCGCAGATCTGGTTGATCGCCGCCCCGCCCGCCGCGAAATTCTCCACCATGGACTGGGTGACCGTGGGCGGAAAGGCCGAGACGCCCTTGCGGGCCACGCCGTGGTTGCCGGCGAACACGGCGACCACCGGCCGATCCACGGTGGGCGCTCGGCCCTGCCAGGCCGCCATCCACTCGGCGATCTCCTCCAGCCGGCCGAGGCTGCCGGACGGCTTCGTCAGCTCCTCCTGCCGGTGGCGGGCCGCGTGCCGCGCCGCCCCGTCGGCCGCCGGCATCTGGCGGAGCAGGGCGCGGATGTCGTCGAAGGGAAGGCCGGTGGCGGACATGGGCGGGCGTCTCCGAAAGCGATGCGGGCGGGCTCCGCGTGATAGGCGCAAAGGCCGCCCGCCGCAAACCCGGCCGCGCCCTCGCCGCCACCGGCGGCGGCGCCCCGCCTGGTGTAGGGTGGCGGCATGATTCGCCCCGTCCGCTCCGTGCTGCGCGCCAGCGCCTTCCTGACGCGCCTGCCGGCGGTAGGCGGCGCGTTCGCCGGCACCCCGGTGCCGCTGGGGCGGGACGCGCCGGCCTTTCCGGTGGCGGGGCTCCTCGTGGCCGCGTTGCCCGCTCTGGTTCTCGCCGGTCTCGGCGAGGCCGGCCTCGCGCCGCTCGCCGCCGCGACGGTCGCGGTGCTTCTCCTGGTCGCGCTCACCGGCGCGCTGCACGAGGACGGGCTCGGCGACACAGCGGACGGGCTGTTCGGCCATGCCGACAAGGCGCGCGCGCTGGCGATCATGAAGGACAGCCGCACCGGAACCTACGGCGCGCTGGCGCTGGCCGGCGCGCTGCTTCTGCGCGTCACGCTGCTCGCCGACGTCGCGGGGAGCTCGGCACCGGCCGCCGCGCTGGCGCTGGCCGGCGCCGCATCGGCGAGCCGCGGCGCGATGGCGCTCTTCTGGGCCGCGCTTCCGAGCGCCGATCCCGGCGGGCTCGCCGACCGCGCCGGTCGCCCCACGGCGGCGGAAGGCGGCTGGGCCGCCCTCCTCGGGTTCGGCCTCGCCGTTCTCCTGACCCAGCCCCTCTTCGGCTGGGGCGCCGCGCTCCTGCCCCTGGCGCTCGCCGCGCTCGCCTGGGAGGCGCTGCGGCGCGTGGTCCGGCGGCGCCTTGGCGGCCAGACGGGCGACACGCTCGGCGCCTGCCAGCAGACCGTGGAGATCGCCTGGCTCCTCGGCCTCGCGCTCCTCACCCCGTGAAGGCGAGAGCCACGAGCGTCAGCGCGAGAAGGAGGTCGCAGACCCGGCGGAACAGGCGCAGCGCGGCGCGGATGTCGGCCGCCGTCGCCACGCGCCGGCCGGCGGCATGGAGCAGCGGCGCCTCCACCGCGAGCGTGCCGTAGCGGCGCGGGCCGCCGAGCGCGAGCGCCAGCGCCCCGGCGGCGGCGGCTTCCGGCCAGCCGGCATTGGGCGAACGGTGGCGCCGCCCGTCGGCCCACGCGGCGCGCGCGGCCCGCACGCCCGCCCCGCGCCCGGACGTCAGGACGGCGGCCAGCACGAGAAGGCCGGCGGTCAGCCGCGCCGGAACGAGGTTGGCGACGTCGTCGAGCCGCGCCGCGGCCCAGCCGTAGTCGCGGTAGCGATCGTCGAGATGTCCGATCATCGAATCGGCCGTGTTCAGCATCTTGTAGGCGAGGAGCCCCGGCAGGCCGAACACGAGGAGGAACAGCCAGGGCGCGACCACCCCGTCCGAGGCGTTCTCGGCCAGGCTCTCGATCGCGGCGCGCGCGACGCCCGCCTCGTCCAGCGCCTCCGGGTCGCGGCCGACGATCATGGACACCGCGCGCCGGCCAGCGGCGAGGCCTTCCCTGTCCAGCGCCCCGGCGACGCGGCCCACATGGTCGGCAAGGCTTCGCTGCGCCAGGAACACGGAGGCGACCAGCGCCTCCACGCCGAGGCCCGGCCAGCCGAGCGGAGCCAGGAGACGGTGCAGCCCGTGGCCGAGAAGCGCGGCGAGACCGAGAAGCGCGAGGATCGACACCGTGCCGGCCGCCCGCCGCCGGCGGGCCGGCCAGTGCGCCTGGTTGCCCCGGCGCTCGGCGGCGGCGATCAGCGCGCCGAAGCCCGCCACCGGATGGGGCACGCGCCGCCACACCGCGTCCGGATCGCCGAGGATGCGGTCGAGCGCCAGGGCGAGGGCGGCGAGGACGGCGTTCAAGCGCCCGCATCCCCCCGCGCGCCGGCCAAGGCGTCGGCGAGCCGCGCGGCCTCCGCCTCGTCGCGAACCAGGCCGAGCCGCAGCCAGTCGGGCCGCCGCACGAAGGGGCGCGCGAGCACATGCCGGCGCGCCAGGGCCTCGAACAGCGCGTGGGCGCGAGGTGCCTCCACCAGGGCGAACAGCGCGGCGTCGCCCGTCGGCACGAACCCGGACGACCGGATCGCCCCGCGCGTCAGCGCGGCGCGGCGCGCGATCGCCTCGCGCAGCCCGCGCACCAGCGCCGCGTCGTCCATCAGCCGCTCGCCCACCGCCAGCGCTGGACCGGACACGGCCCAGGGGCCGAGCCGCTCCGCCAGCCGGTCGGCAAGGTCCGGCACCGTGAGCGCGAAGCCGAGGCGCAGGCCGGCGAGGCCGAAGAACTTGCCGAACGAGCGCAGCACCACCAGTCCCGGCCGGCCGGCGTCGGGGGCGAGGCTCTCGCGCGGGTCCGCGTCCATGAAGGCCTCGTCCACCAGCAGCCAGCCGCCGCGCGCGGCGAGCGCGTCCGCCAGAGCGAGCAGCGCGGCGCGGCCGAAGCGGCGCCCGTCGGGATTGTTGGGATTCACCACCACCGCGACCCGCGTTTCGGGCGGGCACTCTTCCGGCGCGGCGAGGGGGAGAACGTCGTGCCCGGCCGCCTGGAACGCACGCGCGTGCTCGGCATAGGCGGGATCGAGGATCGCCGTGGGACCCGTCGGCAGGAGGTGGGGCAGGAGCGAGATCAGCGCCTGGCTGCCCGGCGCCGCCACCACGCCCGCACCGGCCGGCGCGCCGCAATGGCGCCGCGCGGCGTCACGCGCGCGCGCCTCCGACGCGGCCTCCGGCAGGCGCGCGAAGAGTTCGGACTCCAGCGCCGGCAGGGGCGGCGGCACGGGGTTGATGCCGGTAGAGAGGTCCAGCCAGTCCTCTCGCCGACCGCCGAAGCGCGCGAGCGCGGCGTCCAGCGCCCCGCCATGGACGAGATGCGCGCTCATGCGCGATCGATCACATGGATATAGGAGCCGCAGACGCGGCCGCGCCGAAGGCCGACGGCACCGAGATCCCGGCCCAGCGCATCCGCCGCGTCGAACAGGCGATCGCCCGCCCCTTCCGCCACCACGGAGGAGTAGTGGAACTCGTGGCCCGTCAGCGCCCCGGCCCAGGGCGCGCCCGCGTGCGCGCGGAGCCGGCGGTAGCCGAGATGCAGCCGGCGCCGGGCGAAGCTGGTCTCGAGCGGCAGGAAGCCCAGCATGGCGTGGCGCGCCCCTCCCTCGTCCTCCAGCCCCTCTCCCAGAACCATGTAGCCGCCGCACTCGCCGTAGATCGCGGCGCCCCGCGCCCGCGCCGCCGCCATGCCCGCCCGAAACCCCGCCGCCGCCGCGATGCGCCCGGCATGGAGCTCGGGATAGCCGCCCGGCAGGAACACCGCGTCCGCGGCCGCCTCCGGCCCCTCGTCCGCCAGCGGCGAAAAGAACGACAGCTCCGCGCCCGCCAGGCGCCAGCCGTCGAGGAGGTGCGGATAGGCGAAGGCGAAGGCTTCGTCGCGCGCCACGGCCACCCGCGCCCCGAGCGGGGCGAGGCGCGGCGCGGGGGCGCGTTCGGGACGAGGCGCGGGCGCGGGCGCGAGCAGCGCCTCGACGGCTGCCGTGTCCGCCCCTTCGGCGAACCACGCGGCGGCCTCGTCCAGGAACCCGTCGAGCCCCGCGGTCTCGCCCGCCTGGACAAGCCCAAGGTGGCGTTCGGGCATCCGCAGGCCGTCGCGCGGCGGCAGGACGGCGAGCACCGGCAGCCCCAGCGGCGCCAGCGCCGCGCGCAGGAGCGCCTCGTGCCGGGCGCTCGCGACGCGGTTCAGCGCGAGCCCGCAGAAGGGGAGGTCCGGCCGGTGGTCGCGAAAGCCGCGCACCAGGGCCGCGACGGATTGCGACTGCCGCGCGCAGTCCACCACGAACAGCACCGGCAGGCCGATGGCGCCGGCAAGATCCGCCGCCGAGCCGGTGCCGTCCGCCGCCCCGTCGAACAGGCCCATCATCCCCTCCACCACGAGCGGCGCGCCGCCGGTCTCGCAGAGGTCGCGGAGCAGCGCGGGGCGCATCGCATAGGGGTCGAGATTGACCGAGGCGCGCCCGGCGGCGGCTGTGTGGAAGGCCGGGTCGATATAGTCGGGCCCGGCCTTGGCGGGTGCCGGCGCGAGCCCGCGCCCGCGCGCCCAGCGCAGGAGCGCGAGCGTGAGGAGCGTCTTGCCGCTGCCGGATTGCGGCGCGGCGACGAGGAGACCGGGACGGGGCGGATGCGCGCTCATGATTGCGGCGCTTTTCGCACGGATGCGCGGCGCCTATAAGCCCCCGCATGGGCATCGATGGCGGGCAGCGCCGGACACGGGCGGGCGGATCGGACGCGGCGGCGGCGACGCGCGAGGGCGTGCCGCTGCGGCGCGGCTGGACCACGGGCGCCTGCGCCACCGCCGCCACCAAGGCGGCGCTCGCCGCGCTGCTCTCCGGCGCATTTCCCGACCCCGTGGAGATCGTGCTGCCCAAGGGCGAGCGACCGGCGTTTCCGCTGGCGCGCGCCCATGTCGCGGGCGGCGAGGCCTTCGCCGCGATCGTCAAGGACGCCGGCGACGACCCCGACGTGACGCACCTCGCCGAGGTCGGGGCGCGGGTGCGGCTGGGGGCGCCGGGCACCGGCATCGTGTTCCGCGCGGGGCCGGGCGTCGGCACGGTGACCCGGCCCGGCCTGCCGATCCCGCCCGGCGAACCGGCGATCAACCCGGTGCCGCGCGCCCTGATGCGGGCCGAGGTCGAGGCGCTGTGCGCCGCCCACGGCGTGTCGCCGGACGTCGAGATCGTGATCGAGGTGGCGGACGGCGAGCGCCTGGCCGAACGGACCTGGAACGGTCGGCTGGGGATCCTCGGCGGCCTGTCGATCCTCGGCACCACGGGGATCGTGCATCCGTTCTCCTGCTCGGCCTGGATCCACTCGATCCATCGCGGGATCGACGTGGCGCGCGCCTCCGGCCTCGGGCACGTGGTCGGTGCGACGGGCTCGGCCAGCGAGGACGCGGCACGCCGGCGCTATCCGGACCTTCCCGACATCGCCTATCTCGACATGGGCGACTTCGCCGGCGGCGTCCTCAAATATTTGCGCCGGCACCCCGTGCCGCGCCTGACGCTGGCCGGGGGCTTCGCCAAGTTCACCAAGCTGGCGCAGGGGGCGCTGGACCTCCATTCGGGGCGCAGCCAGGTGGACCTCCGCTTCCTGCTCGGCCTCGCGGGTGGCGCCGGCGGGGATCTGGAGGCGGCGGTACTCGGCGCCAACACGGCCAAGGAGGTTCTGGATCTGGCGCGGGCGCGCGGCATCGACCTGGCGGCACCCGTCGCGGCCCGCGCGCGCGACACGGCGCGCGAGGCGCTGGGCGACGCCGCCGTCGGCGTCGAGGTGCTGGTGACGGACCGGGCCGGACGGGTGATCGCCCATGCCGGCTGACCGTCCCCGGCGGGTCCTGATCCTCGGCGGAACGGCGGAGGCGACGGCGCTCGCCCGTCGGCTCGCCGCGGAGCGCCCGAGCCTTCCTCTCGTGCTGTCCCTGGCCGGCCGCACGCTCGCGCCCGACCTGCCGGCCGGGATCGACGCGCGGATCGGCGGTTTCGGCGGGGCGGCGGGGCTCGCCGCCTTCCTGGGCTCGCAAGCGATCACGCACCTCGTCGACGCGACGCATCCCTTCGCGGCCGGCATCTCGCGCAACGCGGCGGAAGCCGCCGCGACGGCGGGCGTCCGGCGCCTCGCGCTCCACCGTCCCGGCTGGACGGCGGGGCCGGACGACCGCTGGCTGCGGGTCGCCTGCCTCGCCGGTGCCCGCGACGCCCTGCCGCACGGGGCGCGCCCGTTCCTGGCGCTCGGCCGCCAGCATCTCGCCACGTTCCGCCACCGGCCCGACCTCCGGCCCGTGCTGCGCATGGTGGACCCGCCGGACGACCTGCCCTTCGCGGCCGACCTCGTGCTCGGCAAGCCGGGCGACCGCGCGGCGGAAGTCGCGCTGATGGCGCGGACGGGCGTCACCCATCTCGTGTGCCGCGATTCGGGCGGGCGGGCCTCGTTCGCCAAGGTCGAGGCGGCGCGCGCCCTGGGGCTTCCCGTGGTGCTGATCGACCGCCCGCCACCGCCGCCGCCGCCGCTCGCGGCCGACACGGAGGCGGCGCTCGCCTGGCTAGCCGGCTGAGCGGCCGCGCACGGGGCGCAGGATGTGCGGGTGGGCGGCATCGTAGAGCTTGGAATCGACGAAGCCCTCGGCGCCCAGCGCCCGCCCCACCAGCACCAGGGCGGTCCGGGTGAGCTTCGCCTCGCGCACGCGCCGGGCCACGGTGGAGAGCGTCGCGTGGATGAAGGCCTCGTCGGGCCAGCCGACGCGATAGGCGACCACCACCGGGCAGTCCGGCCCGTAGGCCGGCAGGGCGCCGAGCTCGCGCTCGATATGGGCGAGGTTGCGGATCGACAGGTGGATCGCCAGCGTCGCGCCGCTCCGGCCGAGCGTCGCGAGATCCTCGCCCTCCGGCATGGCCGAGGACTTCATCGCCGTGCGCGTGACGATCACGCTCTGGCAGACCTCGGGGATCGTCAGCTCCTGGCGGAGCGCTGCGGCCGCCGCCGCGAAGGCGGGCACGCCCGGCGTCACGTCGTAAGGGATGGCGAGCGCGTCGAGCCGCCGCATCTGCTCGGCGGTCGCCCCGTAGATCGACGGATCGCCCGAATGGACGCGGGCGACGTCGAGGCCTGCGCGATGCGCCGCCTCCATCTCCGCCACGATCTGGTCGAGATGCATCGGCGCGGTGTCGAGGACGCGCGCGCCGGCCGGCGCCGCGCGGACGATCTCCTCCGGCACCAGCGATCCGGCATAGAGGCAGACCGGGCAGCTCTCGATCAGCCGCAGGCCGCGCACGGTGATGAGGTCGGGCGCGCCGGGGCCGGCGCCGATGAAATGGACGGTCACGATCCGATCCCCGATCCGGCCTTGGCGGCGTAGCCGCGCGGCGTATAGGCATAGGTCCGCCCTTCGCCGCTGGCGAAGGCTCGGGTGTTGCTGGAGCCGACCACCACCACGGTCAGCATGTCCACCTCGTCGACGTCGAGGTCCTGCAGCGGGACGATGCGCACGCTTTCGCCCGCGCGTCCGAGATTGGTGGCGAGCACCACCGGCGTGTCGGCGGGGCGGTGGGCGAGAAGCACCTCGCGCGCATGGGCGAGCTGGGTGCGGCGGCGCTTGGAAACGGGGTTGTAGAAGGCGATCACGAAATCGCCCTCCGCCGCCGCCCTGACCCGCCGCTGGATGTCCTCCCAAGGGGTCAGGAGATCGGATAGTGAGATGGTGCAGAAGTCGTGTCCGAGCGGCGCCCCGGCGCGGGCGGCGGCCGCCTGGAGCGCCGAGATGCCGGGCGACACGGCGAGCGCCACGCGGCGCGCGCCGTCGGACAGGTCGCCCCGGTCGACCAGCTCGAACACGAGGGTCGCCATCGCGTAGATGCCGGCGTCGCCCGAGCACACCAGCGCCACGTCGCGCCCCTCGGCCGCCAGTTCCAGCGCGAAACGGACGCGCGCCTCCTCCGCGCCGAGGTCGAAGTCGTGGCGACGCTTGCCCGTCGCCAGCGGCCCCAGGAGGTCGAGATACAGCGAATAGCCGACGAGATCGGTGGCCCGCGCGACCATGTCCGAGACCTCGGGCGAGCGCCAGTGCGCCCCGCCCGGGCCGATGCCGACCACGAAGAGCGCGCCCCGCGCGCGGCCGATCGCGGCCGGGTCGACGGGCCCGGGGGCGCGGCCGAGCGCCGCCGTGGCGCGGGCGGACTTGCGCTTGGGCACCGCGAGGGCCCCGTCCGACCCGACGCCCGCAAGGGCTGCGCCCTCGCACACGCCATGGCAGCCGGTCTCGCGGAACACCACGTCCGAGGGCGCGGTAAGGCGCGGCGCTTCCGCCTCCAGCCGCGCGGCGTCGAGGAAGCGCGCGGGCACGCCGAAGCGACGCGCCACCGCATGGACGGCGGGCTCGTCCACCTTGAGGTCCAGGGAAGCCACGGCGGCGAGCGACAGCGGGCTGAGGCCGGATTCGGCCATCACGCGCTCGGCCAGCGCCACGGCCTCCTCCGGCGGGGCGCCGCGCTCGGCGCCGATGCCGAGGACCAGGGTCCTCGGCCGGTAGAGCAGTTCTAGCGGCGCCGGCGCGCGGGCCTCGTCCGCGATGCGCAGCGTCACGCGCCCGTCGTCCGAAAGCGGCAGCGACGCCGCTTCCAGCCACGCCGCCTCGCCCTCGATCCAGGCATGTTCGCCGGCGAGGAGCTCGGCCATCACCGCCTTGGCGTCTTCGGGGTTCTCCAGCGCGAAGCCTTCCGGCGGCGCGTCCAACGCGACGCCGAAGCGCAGGTCGCCGGCCGTGGTCACGGCAGGCGCGACGCCGAGCATCGAGGCGATGCGGCGCGCGAGGTCGTTGGCGCCGCGATGGCCGCCGAGGAGCGGCACCACGCAGGACCCGTCCTCGGCCACCGCCAGCACCGGCGGCTCGGCGCCCTTGTCGACCAGCAGCGGCGCCAGGACGCGGATCAGCGCGCCCGCCGCCATCAGCGCGACGATGGGCGTGCCCCGCGCGAACAGGGCCCGCAGATGCGGGGCGGCATCGGCGAAGGCGACGTCGGCACCCGCGACGCGCGGCCCCCCGTGCACCTCGCCGCGCAGCGCGTCGGCCAGCCTGCGGGCGAGCGGCAGGGCGGCGGGAGCGAGGCACAGGATCGCGGGCGCGCTCATCGGGCGTCTCCGGCGGCGAGCGAGGCGAGGATGGCGGGCTCGGCGCCTCGATAAATGAGGATCAGCGCGAAGTAGGGCGCGGCACCGCCGGTCTCGCCGAGCGGCAGCACCCGCTCGCCCGGCTGGCCGACGCGCTCGGCATAGGTCGCCCGGCCGGTCAGACCCATGTCCTCGATCAGCGCCTTCACCCGCGCGAAATGGCGACCGAGCTTCAGGATCGCGACGCTCTCGGCGGCTTCGATCGCGGCGCGGAGCGCACCGTCCGGCAGGGTCGCGGGCAGAACCGCAAAACGGTCGGCGCGCGCGCTCAAGGGGTGCCGCGCGCGGGCGGCGGCGGCCATCACGGAGGAGACGCCCGGCACGATCTCGACCGGATGACGCGGCCCCAGGCGCGCGAGGAGCTGGAGGAAGGACCCGTAGAAGAGCGGGTCGCCCTCGCACAGGACGGCCACGTCGCGCCCCGCCTCGAGGGCTGCGGCGATGCGCGGCGCAGCGCGGTCGTAGGCGCCCTGCCCCGGCGCGCGGTCGGCCGACATGCAGAGCGGGATCGCGATCTCGTCCTGCCCGCCCGGCAGGTGCGGGGCGGCGATGGCGCGCGCCAGGCTCTCGCCGCCCTCGGCGAGCGGATAGGCGATCACCGGCGCGGCGCGCATCAGGCGCACGGCCTTGAGCGTCAGGAGCTCCGGGTCGCCCGGCCCGAGGCCGATGCCGATGAGCCGGCCTGTCATGGCGTGCCCTTCCTGGTGACGTGCCAATGGGTGACGGGCATGGCGGGGCGCCATCCGCGATAGGGGCCGACCGGCTCGGCGGCGGCGACCGACACGCGCAGGAGTTCGCCGCCATGGACCTCGTGGAGCGCGAGGAGGATCTGCTCCGATTCCAGCGTGACGGCATGGGCGACGAGCCGGCCGCCGGGCTTCAGGGCCCCGAAGGCGGCGGGAAACAGGCCGTCCGTCAGCCCGCCGCCGAGGAACACGGCGTCGGGCGCGGGCAGGCCCTCGAAGGCGGCCGGGGCGCGCTCGGGGACGATGCGCAGGCCCGCGGGCGCGAGGCGAGCCGCGTTCTCGGCGATCATGGCGCGGCGCGCCGCGTCCGGCTCGATGGCGAGCACGCGGCCGCCTGGGGCGGCACGCAGCCACTCCACCGAGATCGAGCCGCAGCCGGCGCCGACGTCCCACAGAAGCGCGCCCGGCATCGGTTCAAGGGCGGCCAGCGCCAGCGCCCGCAGCGTGCGCTTGGTCATCTTGCCGTCGTGCCGGAAGGCGTCGTCCGGCAGGCCCGGAACGGCGGAGAAGCGGCGCGCACCGGCGTCGGCGCGGCAGTCCACGCCGATCGTGTGGAGCGCGGCGACGTCGGCCGGCACGTCCCCGTCCGCCACCGTCTCGCGCAGCCGCTCGGCCGCGCCGCCCATGTGCTCCAGGAGATGGAGGCGGCTCGCGCCGAACCCCCGCGCGCGCAGAAGCTCCGCAAGCCGCGCGGGCGAGCGCGCGTCCTCCGCCAGCACCAGGAGGCGCGCGCCGTCGCGGAGCTCGGGCACCAGGGCTTCCGGCGGGCGGCCGTGGATCGACAGGCAGCGCACGTCCTCGAGCGACCAGCCGAGGCGCGCGGCGGCGAGCGAGAAGGCCGAAGGGGCGGGCAGCACGGCGAACTCGCCGGGCCCCAGCACGCCGCGCAGCCAGCGCGCCGGGCCGAACCAGGAGGGATCGCCGGTCGCCAGCACCACGGCGCGGCGCCCGCGCGCGGCGAGGATGTCGGGCGCCGAATCGGCGAAGGGCGAGCGCCAGGGCCGCCGCTCGGCCGGATGGGTTTCGGGCAGGAGGGCGAGGTGCCGGGCACCGCCGAACACGATCTCGGCGCCGGCAACGATGCGCGCGGCCTCGGGCGTGAGCGTGTCCATGCCGCCGTCGCCGATGCCGACGAGGTGGAGCCAGGGCGTCATGCCGGCGCCCCCACGAGACCGGCGGCGAGCGCGTTCACAGCCGCCGCCGCCATCGCGCTGCCCCCGCGCCGGCCGCGAAGGGTCGCGAACGGCACCCCGCGCGGATCGCCGGCGAGTTCCGCCTTGGATTCGGCGGCGCCCACGAAGCCCACGGGAAAGCCGAGGATCACGGCCGGGCGCGGCACGCCCCGGTCCAGACGCTCCAGGAGGCGGAACAGCGCGGTGGGCGCGTTGCCGATCGCCACCACCGCGCCCGCGAGGTCGGCCTCCCAGAGATCGACCTGCGCGGCCGAACGCGTGGTCGCCCCGAGGCGGGCGCGCTCGGCGACGCCCGGATCGCCCAGCCGGCACACCACGCGGTTGCCCGCCGGCAGGCGGGCGCCGATCACGCCGTGCGCGACCATCTGCGCGTCCACCAGCACCGGCGCGCCGGCGCGCAGCGCCGCCCGTCCCGCCGCCACGGCGTCCGGCGAGACCAGGAGGTCGTCGATCGCGTCCGCCATGCCGCAGGCGTGGGCGATGCGGATGGCGAGGTCATGCGCCTCGCCGGGCAGGCGCGCCAACGCGTCCGCCGCCTCCTCGCGGATGGTGCGGAAACTCGCCGCGTAGATCGCGGCGGGGTCGCGCAGGTGGTCGGGCACGGGCATCGGCCGCTCAGTGCCGCTTCAGCGTGCGGGGCCCGAGCGGGTGATCGGCATGCGGATAGGGGTGATGCGTGTGGGCATGGCCCTCGCCGTGGTGGTGGCCGGGCGCATGATGGGGGTGGCCGTGGCCATGGTCGTGGTCGTGGTGGTGCTCGTGGTCGTGGTGATGCCCATGGCCATGGTCGTGCCCGTGGCCATGATGGTGATGGTCATGGGGATGCGCGTGGCCGTGGGACCCGTGCGAATGGTCGTCGCCCGCGCCGTGGTGATGATGCGCGCCCGCGCCGGCCGTCGACGGTCCGGTGCCGATGCCCTCCACGTGGTGGTGGTGGCTCTCCTGCGGCAGGCCGACCTCCGCCTCGAAGCCCAGCACCTGCTCGCGATACTTGCACATCTGGCAGTTCATCACGTTGGTGCCGCCGAGGATCTCCTCCAGCCGGTCCACGAAGGTCTCCACCACGAGGTCGTGGGCGCCCAGGTACTTCGCCTTCAGGAAGCGGATGGCGGGGTGGTCCGCCGCCACGCGGTCCGTCGCGTCGTAGATGCGGTCCACCAGGATGCCGGTGAACAGGAAGTAGGGGAAGACGACGATGCGCCGGTAGCCGAGCCGGGCGGCATGGGTCAGCCCCGGCTCCACCAGGGGAAAGGTCACGCCGGAATAGGCGGTCTCGCCCCAGCCGAAACCGAGCCCCTCCCACAGGAGCCGCATGACCTTGGCGACGTTGGAATTGGCGTCGGGGTCGGACGCGCCGCGCCCCACCACGACCAGCATCGTGTCGTGCAGCGGCTCGCCGTCGCGCCAGCCGTCGGCGCGCAGCGTCTCGCGGATGCGCTCGCCCGCCGCGCGGATCATCTTCGGGTCGATGCCGAGCTCGCGCCCGTAGGTCACCGACACGTCGTTCTGCGCGGCATAGGTGTTGAGGACGGAGGGGATGTCGTTCTTGGCGTGGCCGGCGGCGAACAGCATGCCGGGCAGCGCCAGGATCTCGCGCGCCCCCTTTTCCCGCAGCCGGTCGAGGCCGTCGCGGATGATCGGCGTCGCGAACTCGAGGTAGCCGTAGTCCACCTCCCAGTCGGGCAGGCGGCGCGCCATCTTCTCGGCCAGCCCCCGGAACTCGTCCACCGCACCCCGGTCGCGGCTGCCGTGGCCGCACAGCATCAAGGCCTTCATGATCGTCCTCCGTCCTTGTCGCGCCGGAGGAGGCGTCGCGCCGGGGCTTTCCCCGCGCGGCGAATCGATCCGCCGGTTTCCGCGTCGGCCCCCGGATTGGGTCGGCCGCCCGTGAAATCATGGTGTCAGAGCCCCCGAGGGGCACCGTCAGGCTCCGGCTTCATGCCGCAGGCGGGCGGCTTCGTCAAACCCCGGCCTTTTCCGCTTGGCCCCGGCCCCGGGCGGGCTTATGGCCTGTGACCGTCCCCGCGAACGCCGGATGCCGAAGACCGACATGCCCCTCAACGAAACCTTCCTGCTTCTGGTCCTCGCCGCCTTCGCGGCGGGGATGATCGACGCGATCGCGGGCGGCGGCGGCATGATCACCGTGCCCGCGCTGCTGCTCGGCGGCCTCGACCCGCTCTCGGCGCTCGGCACCAACAAGCTCCAGTCGCTGTTCGGCTCGGCCTCGGCGACGATCTCCTACGCGCGAAGGGGGCACGTGCGGCTCGCCCCGCTCCTGCCCGCCGCCGCCCTGTCCTTCGCCGGCGCCTGCCTCGGCGCCCTCCTCGCCGCCTCGCTTCCGCTGGACTTCCTGCGCCGGCTCCTGCCGTTCCTGCTGATCGCCATCGCCGTGTATTTCGCCCTGAAGCCCGGCCTGTCGGACGTCGACCGCGAGCGACGCGTCTCGCCCCGGGCCTTCGCGCTGTTCCTGGTCCCGCTGATCGGCGCCTATGACGGGCTGTTCGGGCCGGGCACGGGCTCGTTCTTCATGCTCGCCTTCGTTTCGCTGGCCGGCTACGGCGTGCTGAAGGCGACCGCCCACACCAAGCTCCTGAACTTCACCTCCAATCTCGGCGGCTTCGGCGTGTTCGCCCTGGTCGGCTCCATCCACTGGAAGCTCGGGCTGGCGATGGGCCTCGCGCAGTTCCTCGGCGCCCGCGTCGGGGCCGGCGTCGCCATGCGCTTCGGCGCCGGGCTGATCCGTCCGCTCCTGGTGGTGGTGTGCATCGGGCTCGCGGCGCGCCTTCTCTGGTCGTGAGCGCGCGGCGCCCGCCCGCCCTGATGCTGCAGGGCACCGGGTCCGACGTCGGCAAGAGCGTGCTGGTGGCCGGGCTCTGCCGCCTGTTCGTCGACCGGGGGCTTCGGGTGCGCCCCTTCAAGCCGCAGAACATGAGCAACAACGCGGCCGTCGCCTGGAACGGCGACCGGGGCGAATGGGGCGAGATCGGCCGTGCGCAGGCGCTCCAGGCCCTGGCCTGCCGCACGGCCCCCAGCGTCCACATGAACCCCGTGCTCCTGAAGCCGCAGTCGGAGACCGGCTCGCAAGTGGTGGTGTGGGGCGAGGTGCGGGGCACGGCGGCCGGGCGCGACTACCAGCGCCTGAAGGCGACGCTCCTGCCCGCCGTGCTCGACAGCTTCGCGCGCGTCGGCGAGGATGCCGACCTCGTGGTGGTCGAGGGCGCGGGCTCGCCGGCCGAGATCAACCTCAGGGCCGGCGACATCGCGAACATGGGCTTCGCGCGCGCGGCGGGCGTTCCCGTGGTGCTGGTGGGCGACATCGACCGCGGCGGCGTGATCGCCTCGCTGGTCGGCACCCACGCGATCCTGCCGCCGGAGGACCGGGCGCAGGTGGCGGGCTTCCTGGTCAACAAGTTCCGGGGCGACCCGGCGCTGTTCGGCGAGGGCATGGCCGCCGTCACCCGCTTCACCGGCTGGCCCGGGTTCGGCCTGGTGCCCTGGCTGCCCGAGACCGCCCGGCTGCCCGCCGAGGATTCCGTGGCCCTCGACCGACGCCCGCCGGCGGACTCGAGGCGGGGCGACCTCCTGATCGCGGTGCCGCGCCTGCCGCACATCGCCAATTTCGACGACCTCGACCCGCTCGCGGCGACGCCGGGCGTGTCGCTCGCGCTGGTGCGGCCGGGCGAGCCCTGGCCCGACGGGGCGGGGCTGGTTCTCCTGCCGGGCTCCAAGGCGACGATCGCCGATCTCGGCGCCCTGCGCCGCGAAGGGTGGGACCGGGCGATCCTGGCGCACCGCTCGCGCGGCGGCCACGTGCTCGGACTGTGCGGCGGATACCAGATGCTGGGGCGGCGCATCCTCGACCCGGACGGTATCGAGGGCGAGGCGCGCGAGGCCGAGGGGCTCGGCCTCCTGGACGTGGACACGCGCATCGCGGGCCCGAAGACCCTGCGCGAGGTCGAGGCCCGGGCCGGCGACGGAACCCCCTTCCCGGCCTACGAGATCCACATGGGCCGCAGCGAGGGCCCGGACCGGGACCGGCCCTTCGCCCATGTCGGCGCCGAGCGGGAGGGCGCGTCAAGCGCCGACGGCCGGGTGCGGGGCACTTATCTGCATGGCCTCTTCGCGGGGGACCGCTGGCGCGAGGCCTATCTCGGCGGCCTCGGCGTCGCGCCCGCGGGCCGCTCGCACCGGGCCGAGGTGGAGCGGGCGCTGGACGCGATCGCCGCCCGGCTCGAGGCCTGCCTCGACATCGCCGCCCTGGAGCGGATCGCCCGCGCCCGCTGAGCGTGGCGGCGGTCCGAGACTTCGCGGCGCGCCGCGAGATGTCAAATCCGTAATTGGCAATCCATGTGGAATCGCTCCAGGGTTCGCCGCGGTGCAACAGGAGATACGCCGTGGCCGCCTCGCCCCTGACCGATTCCCGCACGGGCTACGGCCTCGTGTCGCGCATGCTCCACTGGAGCATGGCGCTCCTGTTCACGTGGCAGTTCACCACCGTGGTCCTGTCGGCGCTTGCGCACGACACGGCGGTGGAGCGGTTCTTCTGGGGCACGCACTATTCGGTCGGCTTCACGCTCTGGGCGCTGGTGCTCCTGCGCGCCGTCTGGGGCCTTTCGCAGCTGAAGCATCGCCCCCCGCACGAGGGGTCGCGGCTCCTCCAGCGCGCGGCGACGCTCGGCCACCTCGCGCTCTATCTCCTGATGGTGATCGTGCCCTCGCTCGCCATCCTGCGCGCCGCGGGCAACGGGCGCGGCTTGCGGGTCTACGGCATCCAGCTCGTGGCACCCGGCGGCGAGGCGAACCCGGCACTGACCGCACCCGCCAACCTCCTGCACGGGTTTCTCGGCTGGACGCTCTTCGTGCTCATCGCCGGTCACATCGCCATGGCGCTCTGGCATGGGCTGGTGCGGCGCGACGCGACGCTGCGCCGCATGACGCGCGGCCCCGAGCGGGGGCCGCGCTCGCTGCGCTCGGTCTGAGCGCCGCTCAGTCCTCGGTCGCGAAGTCCTTGAAGCGGCCGGCCCAGTCCTTGTGCCAGCGCGACAGCGGCGGACGGTTCTCGACGATGTCTCCGGCCGCCCAGCGGATGCGCTTCTCGTCCGTCCGCCGGTCCGTCTCCCCGTCCGGGCACAGGATGTAGAAATCCCCGGCCTCCAGCCGCTCCATCATGAAGTCCACGGTCTGGTCGGGCGTCCAGGCGCCCTCCGGCTTCTCGGTGCGGCCCCGCGCCGTGAGCCCGGTGAACACGAAGCCGGGGATCAGCAGCGCCGCCTGGACCTGGTGGCCTTCGGTCCCGCGCAGCTCGTGCTGGAGCGCCTCGGTGAACACCTTCACCCCGGCCTTGGACACGTTGTAGGCCGGATCGCCCGGCGGGGTGGTGATGCCCTGCTTGGACCCGGTGTTGACGATCAGCGCCGGCTCGCCGTGCGCCATCATGGCCGGTCCGAAGACCCGCGTTCCGTTGATCACGCCGCCGAGGTTGATCGACAGCACGGCGTCCCAGTTGGATTGGTCGCCGAAGATCGAGGAACCCGGCTGGATGCCGGCATTGTTCATCAGGACGTGGACCTTGCCGAGGCGCTCGGCGATGTGGCCGGCGGTCTTCTCCAGGCCCGCCCGGTCGCTGACGTCGCAGGCCGCCGCGACCACGCGCGTCTCGTCGCCGTCGGCCAGCGCCACCAGTTCCTCGTGCGCGGCGGCCAGATCGTCCATCCGCCGGTCCACCACGGCGACCTTGAGGCCGGCGCGGGCGAAGCGGCGCGCGGCGGCAAGGCCGATGCCGCCCGCGCCCCCGATCACGACGGCGGTGTGGAGCGGGGCGATGGCGGGATGGTGCATCGGAATGATCCTCGGGTAGCTGCCTTCGATTCGCCTTGGACATAGCAGGCTCGCGCCCCATGGGGAGTGCGGGAAGCGAAAGGACGAACCGGCGATGCCTCACGGGCGCGTGGCCTCCACCGGCGGTCCCGGCTCCGGCAGGACGCCCCCGATCCACCGTCTCCGGCGCGGGGGTCTGCCCCACAGGCCCGAGGCGGGCGCGCCGTGATCCAAGACCCAAGCGCCGTCGGCGGCCGGGCCCCGCCCTCGGGCGACCGGTCGGCCTTCGCGGAAGCGATGCCCGCGTGGGAGCAGCGATCCCGGCACGAGGCGGCCGGGCTCGCGGAGCCCGTGCCCTTCGACCGGGGCCTGCCCCACCTCGTCGGCCATCTCCGGCCCTTCGGCCTTTCGGAGCCGGCGCATGCGGAGGCGGCGGCGCGCCCCTGCCGCTACGAGCCGCCGGTCTTCGTCGCCCCGCCTTGGGGAGGCAATTGACAGCGCCGGCGCCACGTCTATCCTCGCGCGCGGATGGTCTCGCCTCGCCAATGGCGCGGGCGAGCTAAGAGGGAATGCGAAGGGCCGACTTAACCCAAGGGCCCGTATCGCAGCCGACCCCGCGACTGTAGAACGGCGAGGCGCCCCCGCCGGCAGGCATCTGCCGGAAACGCCACTGGACGGGTTCGTCCGGGAAGGCAGGGGGAATGCCGGTGACCCGTGAGCCAGGAGACCTGCCATCCGTTTCGAGGCGGCCATTCCGGCCGCCGTCACGGAGGTTGAACACCATGGCCCGTTCGAGCGCATCCGCTCTCAGCACACCCCTGTCCGCGCGCCTTCCGGCCGCGCTTCTCGCCCTCGCCGCCGGCGCCTTCCTCCTGTGGGGCGCGGGGTTTGCCGGCGCCGACGCGCTGCACGACACGGCGCACGACGCGCGCCACGCCATGGGCCTTCCCTGCCACTGAGCCGGCCCCGCCCGTCTCGTCATCCGTAAGGCTCCGCGTCGCGCGCCCGGTCCTCGGACCATCGCCGCGGCGCGACGGCCTTTCCATCGGCACGGTCACGGCTCGGATCGCGACGGCGCTCCGCCGGGCCGGGAGGGATATCCCATGCTCGCACGCTTCTTCCTCGCCGCGCTCCTGGCCGGCATCCTCGCCGGCGTCGTCGTGACGCCCGTCCAGCATCTCAAGACCACGCCGCTGATCCTGGCGGCCGAGACATATGAGGGCGGAGGCGCGGCGCACGACCACGCCGCCTTCGTCCCGGGCCTCGTCTCCGCCGCCCACGCCCATGGCGGCGGCGAGCACGCCGAGGGCGGCACCGCCGGGCGGATCGGCGGGACGCTTCTCGCCAACGTCGTGATCGGCGCCGCCTTCTCGCTGCTGCTCCTGGCGGCGAGCCTCCTGGTCGACCGGCCGCTGACCGCCGCCAACGGCGCGATCTGGGGGCTGGCGGGCTTTGCCGTGCTCACCCTGGCGCCCGCGCTCGGACTGCCGCCCGAACTGCCGGCCATGCCGGCGGCGGACCTTGCCGCGCGCCAGGCGTGGTGGCTCGCCACCGTGGCGATGGCGGCGGGCGGGCTGTGGCTGCTCGTGTTCCGTCGCGGCGGCCTTGCGATCCTCGGCGGCCTCGCCCCCCTGGCGCTGCCGCATCTGGTGGGCGCACCGCACCCGGACGACATCGCGAGCCCCGTGCCGGCGACGCTGGCGGCCGAGTTCGCGGTCGCCTCGCTCTTCGTTTCGGCCCTGTTCTGGACCGCCGCCGGCGCGCTGCTCGGGCTCGGGCTCGACCGGGCGCGGCGCGGATCGGCCGTGGCGGCGTGAGCCTCCATTTCGTCCTCGGCGGGGCGCGTTCGGGCAAGAGCGCCTTCGCCGAGGCGCTCGTCTCGGCCAGCGGCCTCCGCCCCCTGTATCTCGCCACCGGCCGCGCCTTCGACGCCGAGATGCGGGCGCGCATCGCCGAGCACCGCGAGCGGCGTCCGCCCCCGTGGGAAACGGTGGAGGCGCCGCTCCGCCTGGCCGAGGCGCTCCGGCGCGAGGCGCATGGCGACCGGGCCGTCCTGGTCGACTGCCTCACCCTCTGGCTCACCAACCTGATGCTGGAGGACCACGACGTTCCCGCCGCCTTCGCGGCCCTCGCCACGGCCCTCGCGGCTCCGCTTCCCGGCCTCGTGGTGATCGTCTCCAACGAGGTCGGCCTGTCCATCGTGCCGGACAACCGCATGGCGCGCGACTTCCGCGACCATGCCGGCCGGCTCCACCAACGCGTCGCGGCGCTGGCCGGCGAGGTCACCTTCGTCGCCGCCGGCCTGCCGCTGAAACTGAAAGGCTGACGCCATGCAGAAGATTCCCGCCACCGTGATCACCGGCTTCCTGGGCGCCGGCAAGACCACGCTGATCCGCAACCTCCTCCAGAACGCCGGCGGCCGGCGCATCGCGCTCGTCATCAACGAGTTCGGCGACCTCGGCGTCGACGGCGACATCCTGAAGGGCTGCGGCGTCGAGACCTGCCGCGAGGAGGACGTGGTCGAGCTCACCAACGGCTGCATCTGCTGCACCGTCGCCGACGACTTCATCCCCACGATGGAGAAGCTCCTGGAGCGGAGCGACCGGCTCGACCACATCGTGATCGAGACCTCGGGCCTCGCCCTGCCCCAGCCGCTGGTGGCCGCCTTCAACTGGCCCGAGGTGAAGGCGCGCGTCACGGTGGACGGCGTGGTCACCGTGATCGACGCGGCGGCGGTGGCCGCCGGGCGCTTCGCCGACGACGAGGAGAAGGTCCGGGCCGCACGCGAGGCCGACGAGAGCCTCGACCACGACAACCCGCTGGAGGAGCTGTTCGAGGACCAGATCCGGGCCGCCGACCTCCTGGTCCTCAACAAGGCCGACCTGGTGGACGCGCAGACCCTGGCCGGCGTGCGCGCCAAGGTGGAGGCCGAGGCCGGCCGTCGGCTCGCCGTGGTCTCGTCCGAGAACGGCCGCCTGCCGGCCGACGTGCTGCTCGGCCTCGGCGCGGGCACGGAGGACCTGATCGCCGGGCGCCGGTCGCACCACGAGATCCACCACGCGGACGGCCACGAGCACGACCACGACGACTTCGAGAGCTTCGTCGTGGAAGGCGGCGAATGCGCCTCGGTGGAGGCGCTGACGGAAGGGCTGCGGACGATCGTCGCGGCCCACGACATCCTGCGCCTCAAGGGCTTCGCCGCCATCCGGGGCAAGCCGATGCGCCTCGTGGTCCAGGCCGTGGGCGGGCGGATCGAGACCTATTTCGACCGGCCCTTCGCGCCCGGCGAGACGCGCGGCACGCGCCTCGTCGCGATCGGCCTGCACGACGCGATGGATCGCGGCGAGGCGGCCATTCGCGAGGCGGTGGCGGCCCTGGCGCTGCCGGCCCGCGCGGCGGCCGAGTAGCATGCACCTCCTCGCCCTCCAGCGCGGCACGCTCGCCGACGGGCGCGAGGCGGTGGACCTCGGCCAGTCGCCGGGGCGCGTCCTGGTCCTGTCGGCCGCCGACACCGAGCTCGCCGCGCTCGCCTTCGCCGCCGACCGGCTGGGCCTCGCGGAGGGCGACCTTCGCCTCGCCAACCTCCTGCGCCTCGGGCATCCGATGTCGGTCGACACCCATGTGGAACGCATGGAGGGGCACGTCCGGCTCGTGGTGATTCGGCTGCTCGGGGGCGCCGCCTACTGGCCGCACGGCTGCGAGGCCTGGAGCGCGGCCGCGCGGCGGCGCGGCTTCGCCCTCGCCGTCCTGCCGGGCGACGACCGATCCGATCCCGGCCTCGACCGCTTCTCCACGCTACGCGAGCCGGAGCGCGAGCGCCTCTGGGCCTATCTGCGCGAGGGAGGCGCGGCCAATGCCGACGCCTTCCTGCGCTCGGCGCTGGCGCTGGCGGGCGGCGCGACGCCGGACGAGGCGCCCGCCCGCCCGATCCTCAAGGCCGGGCGGCTGGAGCGGCCGGGAGCGCCGCCGCCGGACCCGGCACGGCCGCTCGCCGCCGTGGTGTTCTACCGCGCGCTGGTGCAGAGCGGGCAGACCGAGGCGGTGGAGGCGCTGGCACGGGCGCTGGAGGCCGAGGGCTTCGACACGCTGCCGGCCTTCGTCTCGGGTCTCAAGGACCCGGTCAGCGTCGAGACGTTGCGCGCGCTCTTCGCCCCGCGCCCACCCGACGTGGTGGTCAACCTCACGGGGTTCGCCACCTCCGCGCCCGGCCGCCCCTTCGCCCCGACGGTGCTTGACGCGGGCGGCGCCGTGGTGCTCCAGGGCGTGCTGGCCGGCACCACCCGCGAGGCCTGGGAGGCTTCCGCCCAAGGGCTTTCGGCCCGCGACCTCGCGATGAACGTCGCCTTGCCCGAGGTGGACGGGCGGGTGCCGACGCGGGCGCTCGCCTTCAAGTCGGCGGGCGAATGGCACGCGCGCACCCAGAGCGACGTGGTGGCCCATCGGCCGGAGCCCGGCCGCGTCGCCTTCGTCGCCGCGCTCGCCGCGCGTTGGGCCGCGCTCCGGCGCACGCCGGCGGCGGAACGGCGCGTCGCCGTCATGCTCGCCAACTATCCCAACCGCGACGGCCGGCTCGCCAACGGCGTCGGCCTCGACACCCCGGCCGGCACGATCGAGGTCCTGCGGGCCCTGCAGGCCGCGGGCTACCGCACGGGCCCCCTGCCGCCCGACGGCAACGCGCTGATCGCCCATCTCCAGGCGGGCCCGACCAATGCGGGCCGCGCCGGGCGCATGGTGCGCGAGACGCTGTCGCTCGAACGCTACCTCCGCTTCCTCGAATCGCTGCCCGCCCCCGCGCAAACCGCCGTGACGGACCGCTGGGGCGCGCCGGAGCGCGACCCGTTCTTCGACGCCGCCCGAGGCTTCGCCCTGCCGCTCGCCCGGTTCGGCAACGTGATCGTCGGCATCCAGCCGGCGCGCGGCTACAACATCGACCCCAAGGAGACCTATCACGCGCCGGACCTGGCGCCGCCGCACGGCTACCTCGCCACCTACGCCTTCCTGCGCGAGGCGTTCGGCGCGCAGGCGGTGGTCCACATGGGCAAGCACGGCAACCTCGAATGGCTGCCGGGCAAGGCGCTGGCGCTTTCGGACGCCTGCTTCCCCGAGGCGGTGCTCGGCCCCCTGCCCCATCTCTATCCGTTCATCGTCAACGATCCCGGCGAGGGCACGCAGGCCAAGCGTCGCGCCGGGGCCGTGATCGTGGACCACCTCACCCCGCCGCTCACCCGCGCCGAGAGCCACGGCCCGGCGCGCGATCTCGAACGGCTGGTGGACGAGTACTACGAGGCCGCGCAGGGCGATCCGCGCCGCACCGCGCTCCTGAAGCGCCAGATCCTGGACATGCTGGCGGACACGAGCCTCGGCGCCGACGCCGGCCTCGCGCCCGGAGACGTGGACGACGCGGCGCTGGGGCGGCTCGACGCCTGGCTCTGCGACCTCAAGGAGATGCAGATCCGCGACGGGCTGCACGTGTTCGGCCGGGCACCGGAAGGACGGCTCCTGGACGATCTCACGGTGGCCCTCGCGCGGCTGCCGCGCGGCCACGAGCCGGCCGACGCCTCGCTCCTGCGCGCCCTGGCCGCCGATCTCGGCCTCGGCGCGTTCGATCCGCTGGACTGCGCCATGGGCGAGCCCTGGGGCGGGCCGCGTCCGCCGTGTCTCGGGGAAACGACGCCGGACCCGTGGCGCACGGCGGGCGACACGGTGGAGCGGCTGGAGCTTCTGGCTGCCGGGCTCGTCGCCGGCGGCCGCGCGCCCGAGCGCGGCTGGACCGCCACCTGCTGCGTGCTCGCCGAGATCGAGAACCGGCTGCGCCCGGCCGTGGTGGCCTGCGGCCCCGCCGAGATCGCCGGTCTCCTCGCCGGCCTCGACGGGCGCTTCGTGCCACCCGGCCCCTCGGGCGCGCCGACGCGCGGGCGGCCGGACGTCCTGCCCACGGGCCGCAACTTCTTCTCGGTCGACACGCGCGCCGTGCCGACCGAGGCGGCCTGGGCGCTCGGCCGCAAGTCCGCCGAGCTCCTGGTCGCCCGCCACCTCCAGGACCAGGGCGAATGGCTGCGCGCCGCCGGCCTCACCTGCTGGGGCACCGCCAACATGCGCACCGGCGGCGACGACATCGCCCAGGGCCTCGCGCTGATCGGGGCCCGGCCGACCTGGGATCGCGCCTCCGGCCGCGTGACGGGCTTCGAGATCGTTCCGCCCGCCGTGCTCGGGAGGCCGCGCGTCGACGTGACGCTGCGCGTCTCGGGCTTCTTCCGCGACGCCTTTCCCGAACAGATCGCCCTGTTCGACCGGGCGGTGCGCGCCGTGGGCGCTCTGGAGGAGGACGAGGACGACAATCCGATCGCCGCGCGCATGGCGCGCGAGGCGCGCGCGCTGGAAGACGCCGGCCTCGACGCCGGGGCGGCGCGCCGGCGCGCGGGCTTTCGCGTGTTCGGCTCGAAACCCGGCGCCTACGGCGCGGGGCTGCAGGCGCTGATCGACGAGGGCGGCTGGGAGACGCGGGCGGACCTGGCCGAATCCTTCCTCCACTGGAGCGCCTACGCCTACGGCGCGGACGCCGAGGGCCTGCCCGAACGCGCCGCCTTCGAGGTCCGCCTCGGGCAGATGGAGGCGGTGATCCAGAACCAGGACAACCGCGAGCACGACCTTCTGGATTCCGACGACTACTACCAGTTCCAGGGCGGCATGAGCGCGGCCGTGCAGCACCTGTCCGGCCAGGCGCCCCGCGCCTACCACACCGACCATTCGCGCCCCGAGCGGCCGGTGATCCGAACCCTGGACGAGGAGATCGCCCGCGTGGTGCGCGCGCGCGCCGTGAACCCCAAGTGGATCGCGGGCGTCATGCGCCACGGCTACAAGGGCGCCTTCGAGATGGCGGCGACGGTGGACTACCTGTTCGCCTTCGCGGCCACGACCGACGCGGTGGCCGACCGCCACTTCGACCTCGTGCACGCCGCCTATCTGGAGGACCGGCGCGTCGTCGCGTTCCTGGAGCACAACAACCCGGCCGCGCTCGCCGAGATGAAGGCGCGCTTCGCCGAGGCCGTCGCGCGCGGGCTCTGGCATCCGCGCTCCAACTCGGCGAGATTCGCCCCCGAATCGGAGGACCCCGTCCCATGAGCGAGAAATCCCCCCTGCTGGCCGCGATGAGCGAGGAGGAGCTCGACGCCCGCCACGCCGAGAAGATGCGCAAGAAGAAGGCGGCGCGCGACAAGATCCTGGCGACCAAGACGCAGGAGAAGGGCCTCGTCATCGTCCACACCGGCAAGGGCAAGGGCAAGTCGACGGCCGCCTTCGGCCTGGTGTTCCGTGCGCTCGGCAACGGCATGAAGGTCGGCATCGTCCAGTTCGTGAAGGGCAGGTGGGAGACCGGCGAGCGCCAGGCCCTGGAACGCTTTCCCGGCGAGGTGACGATCACCGCCATGGGCGATGGCTTCACCTGGGAGACGCAGGACCGCCAGCGCGACATCGCCGCCGCCCGCCAGGCCTGGGAGCGCGCCAAGGCGCTGATCGCGGACGAGGAGCACCAGATGGTGGTGCTGGACGAGCTCAACATCGTCCTGCGCTACGAATACATTCCGGTCGCCGAGGTGGTGGACTTCCTGCGCGAGCACAAGCCCGAGATGAAGCACGTGGTGATCACCGGCCGCAACGCGCGCGAGGAACTCGTCGAGTTCGCCGATCTCGTCACCGAGATGGAGATGGTGAAGCACCCGTTCCGCTCCGGCATCAAGGCGCAGCGGGGCATCGAGTTCTGAACGCGGGCGAGGCGGAGCGGCCGGGTCCAGTGCACCGGCGGACGTAACGAATGGGTTTCGGACGCGGCCAAGCGGAAAGCCAGCCGGCGGTCGGCCGTTCCAAAGCGCTCGCGTCCGTCGGGGCGGTGCTTCGAACCGGACGTTCACCGAACGTCCCTGTGACCTGATCCCGCAGGTGGCGTAGCGCAAGCCTTCCGCATGGTAGGCTTGCCGGCACCCATCGCAGGTCGCGTCGGCTCGAACACAATGCGGGATCGCGTCCATGGACTTCATGAACCTCCTCAAGTCGGTGGAGGCCCTGCTCTACGAGCTGGTCTCCTGGCTCGTGTTCTACCCGATCACGCTGTGGCGCTGCGTCCGTCGCCCCCTTTCCATGTTCGACTACGCCCAGCGCGAGCTGACAGGGTCGCCGGAGAACCAGTTCGCCGACGCGCTCAGTCCGCCGATCTTCCTGTTTCTGTCCATCGCGCTGGCTCACGTGATCGATACGACACTGACCCCGGACCAGGACGTGCCCATCGGCCTCCTGTCCGACACGCGCAACCTTCTCGTGTTCCGCGCGACCGCGTTCAGCCTGTTTCCGATGATCCTGGCGGTGCAGGCGGTTCGCCAGAAGAACCAACCGCTGACGCGTTCGACGCTCCGACCTGCTTTCTATGGCCACTGCTTCCTGGCGGCGCCCTTCGTCCTGTCGGTGGATCTCGCCCTCACCACGGGGCATCTGGCGACCGACGGAGCCGTCATCGTCGGCACCGTGATCTTCGTGGCGGGTCTGATCTGGTACCAGGCGACGCTGACGGGGTGGTTCGTGAGGCACAGGGGCTCGGGGCGCGGTCGCGCTTTCGCCCGTGCCGCGCTTCACATCCTGCTCGGCACCGTCGCCATGTTCCTTCTGGTTCTCCTGGCGGTCGCGCCCCAGGTCGTCGCGGCTTGGAAGGAGACCCCGTGACAGGCGTCCGGCGCAGACCCCCTGCGCCGGATGTATCCGCGCATTGGCCTGCGCCGCATGGAACGTCCGCTTCGTGGGAGGAACGCATTGGAAGCCGACCGACGGTTTCGCACCCCTTCCGTGCCGGTCCGAACGCTTCGGGCCGCCGTCGCCGCGCTCGCCTGAGGCGCCCCGTCCTCGCGCTCACCCGTGCAGCTTGAGCGCCGGTCCCTTGGCCGGAGAGAGCATGTCGGCGAAGATCGCGACGGTTCCGCGCAGCCGTCCGAGCACCTTCCACTGATGGTGGCGCTGGAGCGCGTTGTAGGCGGCGGTGGCGAACTGGCCGTGGATCAGGAAGTCGTCGCCCACCCCGGGGCGGACGCGCCCCACCGTGCCGGCCCGCCCGACGGAGACCAGCCGGCCGCGATTGCGATACACGAAGGGCTCCACCGGCTGCCCGGCCAAGAGAAACGGGATCGTCTCGGACAGGTAGGCCGCCTCCTGCGCGGCGGCCTGGGCGGTGGGTGGCAGCGGCGCTTCGGCGCCCTTGGGCACGAGGCTCGCCGCATCGCCCATGACGTAGATCCGCTCGTCCACCGTGGAACGGAGCGTGCGGTCCACCCGGATGCGGCCCTTGTCGTCCAGCTCGAAGTCGGCGAGGCGACGGAGCACCGGATGGCCGACCAGCCCCGCAGCCCAGACCGAGACGTCCGCCGGCCAGCGCTCGCCCGAGACCGAGCGCACCGCGTCCGGCTCCACGGCCGCGATCTTGGCGTCGGTCACCGTCTTGACGTCGATCGCCTTGAGCCGCTCCACCAGCTTGCGGCGCAGCTCGGGGTCGATGCCCGGCATGATCTCGGGCGCCGCCTCCAGGATGGTGATGCCGAGGAGCTTGCCCTGCCGCGCGCCGCCGCCGCGCGCCTCGAAGCCGCTTTCCGAATTGCGCAGGTGGGCGGCAAGCTCCGTGCCCGTCGCGCCCGAGCCGACGATGACGATCTCGGCCGGCACGCCCGTCGCGCGCGCGCGTATCATGGCGCCGGCAAAGCGGGTGCGGAACGCCTCTGCGTCCTCCGGCCCGTCGAGGCGGACGGCGTTCTCGGCGACGCCCTCCGTGCCGAAGTCCGGCGTCACGCCGCCGAGCGCCACGACGCACAGGTCGTAGGCGAGGAAGCGGGCGGGCGCCAGCTCGCGCCCCTCGTCGTCGCGCATCGGACCGAGCTCGACGCGCCCGCCCGCCCGGTCGATCGCGCGGACCTCGCCCTGCTCGAAATGGAAGCCGCGCATGCGCGCCAGCATGTAGAAGGAGATTTCCGCTAGGGTCGAGGACACGGTGCCCGCGGCGAACTCGTGCAGCCGCGGCTTCCACAGATGGCTCATCTCGCGGTCGACCAGCGTCACCGCGACGCGTCCATCCCCCGCCAGTTGAGAGGCGAGCTCCAAGCCGCCCGCCCCGCCGCCGAGGATCAGCACCCGCTGCCCCGTCGCCCCTTCCGCCATGGTCCGATCTCCTTCGCGTCGTCCCACGCGAAGGTCGTCAGGGCGAGATGGTTCCCATCAGTCCGGTGATGCCGATCACGATCAGGTAGATCGCGACGATATAGTTCAGGAGGCGCGGCATCAGCAGGATCAGGACGCCTGCGATCAGCGCCACCAGCGGCTGCACGGTGATGATTTCCATGATGTGTCTCCTTCGCCGGGTTCGGGCCGGTCAGCCCATGTACCAGCCGTGGCTGGCGGTGATGGACTGGCCGGTCAAAGCGGTGGAGCGGAAGCCGGCGAGGAAGACGGCCAGCGCCGCCACGTCCTCCAGCGTGGTGAACTCGCCGTCCACCGTGCGTCCCAGCATCACGTTCTTCACGACCTCCTCTTCGGAGATGCCGAGGTCGCGGGCCTGTTCGGGGATCTGCTTCTCGACCAGGGGGGTGCGCACGAAGCCGGGGCAGATGACGTTGGAGCGCACGCCGTGCCTGCCGCCTTCCTTCGCCATGGTGCGCGCCAGGCCGAGGATCCCGTGCTTGGCGGCGACATAGGCGCTCTTCAGCGCCGAGGCCTCGTGGCTGTGGACCGAGCCCATGTAGATCAGGGCGCCGGAGCGGCGCGGATACATGTGGCGCACCGAGGCCTTGGTGAGCAGGAACGAGCCGCCGAGATGGATGTCCACCACGCGGCGGAACTCCTCGTAGGGGAAGTCCTCCACCGGGTGGACGATCTGGATGCCGGCATTGGCCACCATCGCGTCCAGCCGTCCGTACCGCTCCGCCACCGCGTCGACCCCGGCGTTCACCGCCGCCTCGTCGGTCACGTCCATGGTCACCGCGAGGGCCCGGCCGCCGGCGGCCTCGATCTCGGCCGCCACCGCTCGCGCCGCATCGGCGGCGATGTCGGCGATGCCGACGCTCGCCCCTTCGCGCGCATAGGCCAGCGCGATGGCCCGGCCGATGCCCGACCCCGCGCCCGTCACCACCGCGACCTGTCCATCGAGTTGCATGAGCCCGTTTCCCTTGCCGGCTACCCGTGCGGGAATCATAGAAGGTCCGGGCCCGGCGAACAGGGCCGCCCGCCGTCGCGGGGCCGATTTCGCGCTCGCGGGCGGGCCGGCGGCGACCTATAAGCGGTGCGACGCAGCAAACGGGGATTTTCGATGGCGGCGACCAGGATCGACGGCAAGCAGGCGGCCGAGGACGTGCTGGCGACGGTGAGGGCCGCGGCGGCCGATCTGGAGGCACGCCGCGGCGTCAAGCCGGGGCTCGCCGTGGTGCTGGTCGGCGAGGACCCCGCCAGCCAGGTCTATGTCGGCTCCAAGGGCCGCATGGCGGGGGAATGCGGCTTCCATTCCGTCACCCACCGACTGCCCGCGGACGTGGCGCAGGACGAGCTCCTGGCGCTGATCGACCGGCTCAACGCCGACCCGGCGATCCACGGCATCCTGCAGCAGCTGCCCCTGCCGGAGGGGCTCGATGCCGACGCCGTGGTCGGGCGCATCCACCCGGACAAGGACGTGGACGGGCTCACCGTCGTCAACGCCGGGCGCCTCGCATCCGGCCTGCCGGCCGAGGCCTTCGTCCCCTGCACGCCGGCCGGCTGCATGGTGCTGCTGCGCCGCGCGCTGGGCGCCGACCTGTCGGGCCGCCGCGCGGTGGTGGTCGGCCGTTCGAACCTCGTCGGCAAGCCGATGGCGCAGCTCCTGCTCCTGGCCAACGCCACGGTCACCGTCGCCCATTCGCGCACCCGGGACCTACCCGCCCTTTGCCGCGAGGCCGACATCCTGGTCGCCGCCATCGGCCGGCCGCAGGCCCTCGGCGCCGACTGCGTGAAACCCGGCGGCGTGGTGATCGACGTCGGGATCAACCGCATCGACGCGCCCGAGCGTGGCGAGGGCAAGACGCGGCTCGTCGGCGACGTCGCCTACGAGCCGGCCGCCGCGGTGGCCGCCGCGATCACCCCCGTGCCGGGCGGCGTCGGGCCGATGACCATCGCCATGCTCATGGCCAACACCGTCACTGCCGCCTGCCGCGCCGCCGGCGAGACGCCGCCGACGTTCTGACGCGGGGGGCGGGTCCCGGGAGGCCCGCCGAGCCCGCCTCCCCGCCGCCATCGGGCGATCGACGCGAAAAAAGGGGGCCGACGGCCCCCTTCGCTCGTGGACGCTGTGCGGGCGAGCCGCGGCCCGGAGGCATCCCGTCTCCCGTTGGATCGCGGCGGCGCCGCCCCTGCGATCCCCGGCCGCGCCTCAGGCGTCCTTGGTGCTTTCGTCCGGCACGCCCGGCTTCGTGTCGGGGCCGCTCGCGGGGACGGCGGACTTCGGACCGCCCTTCGACACGCCCACCAGCGCCGGGCGCAGCACGCGCTCGCCGATGGCGTAGCCCTCCTGCACCACCTGCACCACGGTGTTGGCCGGAAGCTCGGGGTTGGGCACCTCGAACATGGCCTGATGGAAATTGGGGTCGAAGCGCTGGTTCAGCGGCTCGAGCCGCTTCACGCCGTGGCGCTCCATGGCCGACAGCATGGACCGGCCGGTCATCTCGACGCCCTCCACCAGGGCGGTGAAGCCGGCATCGCCGCCCTCGCGCGCCCCCTCGGGCAACGCCTGGAGCGCCCGGTCGAGATTGTCGGACACGGAGAGCATGTCACGGGCGAAGTTGGCCACGGCGAACTGGCGCGCGTCCTTGATCTCGCGCTCGGTGCGCCGGCGAAGGTTCTCCATGTCGGCGGCGAGGCGCAGCATCCGGTCCTTGACGTCGGCGTTCTCGGCCTCGAGCTCGGCGATGCGCGCCCGGTCCGCCTCGGCCGCCTCGTGTCCGCCCCAGGTCGACACGGTCTCCTCGCCCTCCGTTCCCGGCGCCTCGGCCGACGGGGAAACTGTCTCGCCCGGCGCCGCGCCCGCGATGCCGCCGCCCTTGAAGAAGGCTTGGGCCCCCGTCGCCTCGCCCTGGCGTTCGCTTGGCGTCTTGTCGGTGTCGCTCGTCATCGAAGAGGGCGCTCCTTGGTCTTGGGGAATCGGGCCGGGCCCGCCGCCGCGATCGGCCGCAGGCGCCCAGGCCGGGGTTGGTCGGTGCGGGATATCGAATGCCGGGTGCTGAAAATCAAGGCCGGCGGGGCGGCGCGGTGCCCGAAAGAAGGCGCGACACGAGCCGAGCGGTGTAATCCACCATGGGCACGATGCGCCGGTAGTTGAGCCGGGTCGGCCCGATCACGCCGACCGCGCCGATCACCCGGTCGTCGCCGTCGCTGTAGGGGGCGATCACCAGCGAGGAGCCGGACATGGAAAACAGCTTGTTCTCCGATCCGATGAAGATGCGGACCCCGTTTCCCGCCTCGGCGAGATCGATCAGCTCCATGATGGAGCTCTTGGATTCGAGGTCGTCGAACAGATGGCGCAGCCGCTCGAGGTCCGGCGCGGCGGTGACGCTGTCGAGGAGGTTGGCGCGCCCGCGCACGATGAGCCGCGACGGATTGCCCGCCCCGCCGCCCGCCCATACGGCGAGCCCGGCCTCCACGAGGTCCTGCGACAGGCGGTCCAGGGCCCGGGCGGTGTCGTCCTTGAGGGCGGCGATGCGTGCGCGCGCCTCGCCGAGCGTGCGCCCGACGACATGGGCGTTGAGGAAGTTGGTGGCCTCCACGAGCTGGGCGGCGGTGATGCCCGGCGTCAGCTCCAGGACGCGGTTCTCGACCTCGCCGTTCTCGCCCACCAGGACCACCAGGGCACGCGCGGCGTCCAGGCGCACGAACTCGATGTGGCGGAGGCGGATGTCGGCCTTGGAGGCGAGGACGATGCCCGCCCCGCGCGACAGGCCGGAAAGGAGCTGCGAGGCCTCGGTCAGCAGCGCGTCCACCGGGCGCCGCTCGCCCTCGGCGCGCACCCGCTCCTCGATCTCCTGCCGCTCGCGCTCGGGCAGGTCGCCGGTCTCCAGGAACGCGTCCACGAAGAAGCGCAGGCCCACCTCGGTCGGCAGCCGGCCGGCCGAGACGTGCGGCGCGTAGATCAGGCCGAGCGCCTCGAGGTCCGACATCACGTTGCGGATCGAGGCGGGCGAGAGCGAGGCGGTGAGCAGGCGCGACAGGTTGCGCGAGCCGACCGGCTCGCCGGAATCGAGATAGGTGTCGACGATCAGCCGGAAGATCTCGCGCGAACGCTCGTCCAGCGCCTGGCCGAGGTCGAGGCGGCGGTCGAGCGGATCGCGGGACAGGGACAGCGTGGGGCCGAGCTTCATCACGGGGGGAATATATGGAGGCTCGCCGACGCGGCCAAGCGGGCTGCGGGCGCGCCGCGTGGCTATCCACGCCTTGACGCCCGCTTCCCCTCGCGGCCGGCACGTCGGGGGCGGCGCGGCCGCCGGAACGGGTCCGATCGGCCTCCGCCGGGGGCGACCGGCACCCCGCGCCTACCGTCTGGCTCGCCGTTCCTCCCTGGCACGTCCGCAGTGCTCGCACCGGGCGGTGGCGAAGATCCACGAGACGGGACGCGCGCCGAGGAGCCTGAAGCCCCCCGAGGACCATGTGGCGCGCGCCGAGCCTTCCGGGGCGCGGGTCCCCACCGCCCGCGATCGCGGTGCCGGCGCTTCCGGTTCCCCTCCGCATGCGTTAAGGAGACCGCGACACATTCCCAGTTGAGCGGACATCCCATGCGGCCTTCCAAACGCCAGCCCGACGAATTGCGACCCGTTTCGCTGGAGCGCGGCGTTTCGCGCCACGCCGAGGGCTCGTGCCTCGTCAAGTTCGGCGACACGCACGTCCTGTGCGCGGCGAGCCTGGAGGAGCGGGTGCCCGGCTGGCTGAAGAACACCGGCAAGGGCTGGGTCACCGCCGAATACGGCATGCTGCCGCGCGCCACGGGCGAGCGCATGCGCCGCGAGGCGGCCGCCGGCAAGCAGTCCGGGCGCACGCAGGAGATCCAGCGCCTGATCGGCCGGTCGCTGCGCGCGGTCGTCGACCTCCAGGCGCTGGGCGAGCGCCAGATCACGGTGGACTGCGACGTGATCCAGGCCGACGGCGGCACGCGCACGGCAGCCATCACCGGCGCCTTCGTGGCCCTGTCGGACTGCCTCGCCTGGATGGAGACGCGCGGCATGGTCAAGCGCGCGGCCGTTCTGAAGGACCACGTGGCCGCCGTGTCCTGCGGCATCCATGCCGGCAAGCCGGTTCTGGACCTCGACTATCTGGAGGATTCGGCCGCCGAGACCGACGCCAACTTCGTGATGACCGGGCGCGGCGGGATCGTGGAGATCCAGGGCACGGCCGAGGGCGAGCCCTTCTCGCGCGCCGAGCTCGACGCGCTGCTCGGCCTCGCGGAGGCGGGCATCGCGCAGCTCGTGGACCGGCAGAAGGCGGTGCTCGGCGCCTGAGCCGCGCCCGCCCCCCGAGCGAAAGGTGAAGCGTTTGGAACCCATGACCCAGGACCTGCCCCTCGACCCGGCCCGGGGCCCGCTGCTCGTCGCCAGCCACAACGCCGGCAAGATCGCCGAATTCCGCGAGCTCCTGGGACCGCTCGGCTTCCGCGTCGTGTCGGCGGCCGAGAAGGATCTGCCCGAGCCCGAGGAAACCGGCGCGACGTTCGAGGAGAACGCGCGGATCAAGGCGCTGGCGGCGGCGCGGGCCACGGGCCTGCCGGCGCTGTCGGACGATTCGGGCCTTGCGGTGGATGCGCTGGGCGGCGATCCCGGCATCTATTCGGCGCGCTGGGCCGGGCCCGGCAAGGACTTCGCCATGGCCATGCGCCAGGTCGAGGAGAAGCTCCAGGCGGCGGGCGCGCACGAGCCGGCCCAGCGCACGGGGCGCTTCGTGGCCGTGCTCTGCCTCGCCTTCCCCGACGGGGCGACGCGCGAGTTCCGCGGCGAGATCGAGGGCACGATCGTCTGGCCGCCGCGCGGCGCGCTCGGCTTCGGCTACGATCCCTGCTTCCTGCCGGAGGGCGAGACGCGCACCTTCGGCGAGATGGCGTCCGACGAGAAGCACGGCTGGGTACCGGGGCAGGACACGGCCCTGTCGCACCGCGCCCGCGCCTTCCGCCTCTTCGCCCGCGAGTCTCTCGGCGTCTCGTGACCGTGGCCCTGCGCTCCCTGTCGGCGATCCGCCCCTACACGCCGCCGGCCGGCGACCCCGGTTTCGGGGTCTATGTCCACTGGCCGTTTTGCGCGGCCAAGTGCCCCTATTGCGACTTCAACAGCCATGTCCGCCACGAGCCGGTGGACCAGGCGCGCTTCGTCGCCGCCTTTCGCCGCGAACTCGCCGAGCAGGGGCGGCGCACGCGCGGCCAGACCGTCACCTCGGTCTTCCTCGGCGGCGGCACGCCGAGCCTGATGGAGCCGGCCACGGTGGCCGCGATCCTCGACGCGGTGGCCGCCAACTGGACCGTGGCCGACGGCGCCGAGATCACGCTGGAGGCCAACCCCTCCTCGGTCGAGGCGGAGCGGTTCCGAGGCTATCGGGCCGCCGGGGTGAACCGCGTCTCGCTCGGCGTCCAGGCCCTGAACGACCCGGACCTTCGCCGCCTCGGGCGGCTGCACGACGTATCGCAGGCACTGGGCGCGATCGGCCTCGCGCGCGAGATCTTCCCGCGCCTGTCCTTCGACCTGATCTATGCCCGCCCCGGCCAGAGCGTGGCCGCCTGGGAGGCCGAGCTCGCCCAGGCGATCGGCTTCGCCGCCGACCACCTGTCGCTCTACCAGCTCACCATCGAGGAAGGCACCGCCTTCCACGCGCTGCACCGGGCCGGCAAGCTGCTCGTCCCCGACGGCGAATTGTCGGCCGAGCTCTACGAGGCGACGCAGGCGATCACGCGGTCGCACGGCCTGCCCGCCTACGAGATCTCCAACCACGCGGTGCCGGGCGCGGAATCGCGCCACAACCTCACCTACTGGCGCTACGGCCTCTATGCCGGCGTCGGGCCGGGCGCGCATGCCCGCCTGCCCGGCGAGGGCGGCGGGCGCCACGCCGTGTCCAACGAGAAGCATCCCGAGACCTGGCTGCGCATGGTGGAGGACTGGGATGCCGGCTCGGTGGAGGACGTCCCGCTCGATCCGCAGGAGCAGGCGGACGAGCTGATGCTGATGGGCCTGCGCCTGGCGGAGGGAATGGACCTGGAGCGGTGGCGCGCGCTGGCGGGCCGGGACATCGACCCGGAGACCGTGGCCGAGCTGACCGGTCACGGAATGCTCCAGCGCCTCGGCCCGGATCGCATCCGCGCGACGCCCGCCGGCATGCTGGTGCTCGACGCCGTGGTGGCGGACCTCGCGTGAGCGCCCACGCCGCCCAGACGCTGGCCGCCTATGCGCTGGCCGCGACGGCGGAGATCGCCGGCTGCTTCGCGGTCTGGGCCGTGCTCAGGCTCGACGCGTCGCGGTGGTGGCTGGCGCCGGGCCTCCTGTCGCTGGCGGTCTTCGCCTACGCGCTGACATGGGTCGAGGCCGAGTTCGCCGGTCGCGCCTATGCGGCCTACGGCGGCATCTACATCCTGGCCGCGCTTCTGTGGGCCTGGGGCGCGGAAGCGGCGCGGCCCGACCGGTTCGACCTCGCGGGCGCGGCGCTCTGCCTGTGCGGCGCGGGCGTGATCCTCTGGGCGCCGAGGGGCGCATGAGCGGCACGGACGGATCCGCGCCCGAAGCCGAGGCCGTCCCGGACGAGGGACGGACGGGCTTCGCGCTGCGCGGAACGCCCTTCGCGGCCGCCCGCCCCGAGCCGGCTCTCTATCTCGTGGCGACGCCGATCGGAAACCTCTCGGACATCACGCTCCGGGCGCTGGAGATCATCGCCGGCGCCGACGTCCTCGCCTGCGAGGACACGCGCCAGACGGCGAAGCTCCTCCAGCGCTACGCCATCCGCCGCCGTGCCTGGTCCTATCACGAGCACAGCGCGGAGGGCGCCGACGAGGCGCTGCTCGCCGAACTCGCCGCCGGCCGCTCGGTCGCGCTGGTGTCGGACGCCGGCACGCCGCTCGTCTCCGACCCCGGCTACCGGCTCGGCCGCGAAGCCATCGCGCGCGGGCTGCCGGTCGTGCCGGTGCCGGGCGCCTCCGCTCCGCTCGCCGCGCTTCTGGCCTCGGGTCTGCCGTCCGACGCCTTCTTCTTCGCCGGCTTCCTTCCGGCCAAGGAAAGCGGACGTCGGGCACGGCTCGAAAGCCTCGCGCGCGTGCCCGGCACGCTCCTGTTCTTCGAGGCCCCGCACCGAATCGCCGACAGCCTCGCCGACATGGCGGCGGTGCTCGGGGCGCGTCCCGCCGCCGTGTGCCGCGAGCTGACCAAGGCCTTCGAGACCATCTATCGCGCGTCGCTGCCCGAGCTTGCCGCCGACTTCGCGGCGATGGAGCGGGTGCGTGGCGAGATCGTGGTCTGCGTCGGCGGCCCGCAGGGCGAGGACGCCGAGGCGCCGGCCGACGTGGACGCCATCCTCCGAGGGCTGCTGGCCGAGATGAAGCCGGCAAAGGCGGCGCAGGAGGCGGTCCGGCTCACCGGCCTGTCGCGCCGCGAGCTCTACGGGCGCGCCCTGGCGCTGAAGAACGAATGAAGGCGCCGGCCGAGCGTCTCGCGGAGCGGCGCGCGCGCTTCGCCAAGGGTCATCGCGGCGAGCGGCTGGCCGCCTGGGCGCTGCGCCTGAAGGGCTATCGCATCCTGGCCGTGCGCCATCGCACCCGGCTCGGCGAGATCGACCTCGTCGCCCGCCGGGGCGACACCGTGGCGATCGTCGAGGTCAAGGCGCGCGCCACCCTTCAGGCGGCGATGGACGCCGTGGCCCCGGTGGCGCAGGCGCGCATCGCGCGCGCGGCGGAGCTCTGGCTTCAGCGGCAGCCCGACCACGCCCGCCTGTCCCTGCGCTTCGACATCGTCGCCGTCCTGCCCCGTCGCTGGCCGGTGCACGTTCCCAACGCCTGGCAAGCCGCCTGATCCGAACATCGCAAGAGGGCTCCTCCCCCGCATGGCCGACTACGACCTCCTGACGATCGGCAACGCCATCGTCGACATCATCTCGCGCACCGACGACGCCTTCCTCCGGGACGCCGGCATCGAGAAGGGCGCCATGACCCTGATCGACGCCGAGCGCGCCGAGGCGCTCTATGCGGGCATGGGACCGGCCACAGAGATGTCCGGCGGCAGCGCGGGCAACACGGTGGCGGGCCTCGTTTCGCTCGGCGGCACCGGTGCCTATTTCGGCAAGGTCTCGGACGACCAGCTCGGCCGGATCTTCGCCCACGACATCCGCTCGCTCGGCATCCGCTACGAGACCGCGCCTCTCGCCGGCACGCCCCCCACGGCGCGCTCCATGATCCTGGTGACGCCGGACGGCGAGCGGTCGATGAACACCTATCTCGGCGCCTGCGTCGAGCTGTCGCCCGAGGACGTGGTGGAGGAGATCGTGGCGGGCGCCCGCGTGACCTATTTCGAGGGCTATCTCTGGGACCCGCCGCGCGCCAAGGACGCGATCCTGCGCGCCGCCCGCATCGCCCACGGTGCCGGCCGCGAGGTCGCCATGACGCTGTCGGACGCGTTCTGCGTCCACCGCTACCGGTCGGAATTCCTCGACCTCATGCGCTCGGGCACCGTCGACATCGTGTTCGCCAACGAGGCGGAGGCCCTCGCCCTCTACGAGACCGAGGTGCTCGAGGAGGCGGTGCACCACCTCGGCCGGGACGCCAGGCGGCTGGCGGTGGTGACGCGCGGCGCGGAGGGCTGCGTGGTGGTGGAGGGACCCGAGACGCAGGCCTTTCCCGCCACGGTCGTCGCCGACGTCGTGGACACGACGGGTGCGGGCGACCTCTTCGCGGCCGGGTTCCTGCGCGGCTACACCGCCGGTCTCGACCACGCGCGATGCGCGCGCCTCGGCGCGGTCGCCGCAGGCCACATCATCGGCCAGATCGGTCCCCGGCCGCAGACGCCGCTCGCCGAGCTGCCGGACATCCGCGCGATCCTCGGCTAGGACGCGGGGCCCTATCCAACCGCCACCGGTCGCTCGGTGGCCACGCGGTATCCGATCGCCTCGGCGAGATGCGCGCGGCCCACGGTCTCGGTGCCCGCGAGGTCGGCCAGGGTCCGGGCGACCTTCAGGATGCGGTGATAGGCGCGGGCCGAGAAGGCCATGCGTTCGGCCGCCTCGCGCAGCAGCTTGGTGCCGGCGGCGTCGGGCGCGGCGACGCGCTCCACCAGGGCGGCGGAGCAATGGGCGTTGAGCGTCGTGTTCGGCAGGCCGAGCGCCTCGTACCGGCCCGCCTGGATCCGCCGCGCGGCCTCCACGCGGGCGCGCACGGCGGCGGAGGTCTCGGACGGGGCGAGGGTCAGGAGGTCGGCGGCGGAGACGGCGGGCACGTCGACGCGGATGTCGATCCGGTCGAGCAGCGGGCCGGACACGCGGGCCTGGTAGTCGGACGCACAGCGCGGCCCGCGCGCGCAGGTGTGTCCGGGCTCGCCCGCCATGCCGCATCGGCACGGGTTCATCGCCGCCACGAGCTGGAAGCGCGCGGGATAGGTGACGCGGTAGTTGGCGCGCGCGATGACGCTCTCGCCGCTCTCCACCGGCTGGCGCAGCGAATCGAGCACCGCCGGCGAGAACTCGGGCAGCTCGTCCAGGAACAGGACGCCGCGATGGGCGAGCGACACCTCGCCCGGCCGCGTGCGCTGACCGCCCCCCACCATGGCCGCCATGGACGCCGAGTGGTGCGGCGCGCGGAACGGACGGCGGTCGGACAGGCGCCCGTCCGACAGCTCGCCGGCGATCGAGGCGATGCGCGAGACGTCGAGGATCTCGGCCGGCACCAGCGGCGGCAGGATCGAGGGCAGGCGCCCGGCCAGCATCGACTTGCCCGAGCCGGGCGGCCCGCACATCAGCAAGGTATGCTACATTAACAGCATCGAACCCGACGGACGGTTACCGATGCCCAAGGCTTTCAGCTACATACGCTTCTCGTCGCCGGAGCAGGCACGCGGCGACTCACTCCGTCGTCAGCTATCTAGGGCGAGGGACTGGTGCCAGGCTCGCGGGCTGGAGTTGGACGACAGCCTCCGGGACCTGGGCATATCTGCGTACAAGGGCGCTCACCGGGACATCGGCGCCCTCAAGCGATTCCTTGCTTTGGTTGAGGCGGGGGAGGTCCCGCACGGCTCGTACTTAGTGGTCGAGTCCTTGGACCGTCTGTCCCGAGAGGCTGTTCTGGATGCCGCGGCGCGGCTGTTCGACCTGATCCGCGCGGGAGTCATTGTTGTGACTCTCTCCGACGGTCAGGTCTACTCCGAGGAGCGCCTGCGCACGGACTGGACGCCGCTGATCGTGTCGATCGCAGTGATGGCTCGCGCCCACGAGGAGTCCCGGACGAAGGGAGAGCGAGTTGGGGCCGCCTGGGCAAGGAAGAAGGCCGCGGCACGCGATGAGGGCCGGCCCCTCACGCTGCGCTGTCCCGAGTGGATCGCGATCGAGGACGGCAAGTTCGTCCTCCGCGAGGACCGCGCCGAGATCGTGCGCAGCATCTACCACATGGCGATCGAGGGCTACGGGCAACGGCAGATCGTATCTCGGCTCAACGCGGCCGGAACCCCGACATGGCGAGGCGGCATCGGCTGGCAGACGTCCACCGTCGCCAAGATTCTCAGCGGACGCCTCGCGCTCGGCGAGTACCAGCCGCATTCGGGCACCCACCGCGGCGGCAACCGCCAGCCCGAGGGCAACCCAATCAGGGGCTACTACCCCGCCGTCGTGGACGAGGAGACCTACTGGCGGGCCCGGCAGGCATCGAAGGGCCGCCGCATCGCAGCCGGTCGACGGGGACGCGGCGTCGCTCACCTTCTCCTCGGGCTTGGCAAGTGCGCCCGCTGCGGCGGGTCCATGTACGTGATCGACAAGGGACCGCCACCGAAGGGCGGGACGTACTTCGAGTGCGCCACGCAACGGCGCGGCGCGGGGTGCGAGAACGGCACGAGGTGGCGTGCCGACCGCATCGAACGCCGCCTCCTCCGGGGGCTGGCCTACCTCGACGCAGGGGCGGTCCTCCGCGGCGCGCAGCCCACCGCCGAGGCCGATCGCGTGACCATCCTCGGCGCTCGCCTCGCCGAGGTCGAGGGCCGCCGCAAGCGCCTCCTCGGACTGGTCGAGGACGGGGACGACGGGGCGGCCGACCGCTACCGGGCGCTCGGCGAGGAGGCCAAGACCATCCAGCGCGAGCTCCGCGAGGCCGAGAAGGCCGCCGCGACGGCCGCCGCCGACCCCGGCCTACGCGCCCGTCTCGGTGAGGCCGTGGACCTGTCACGGGCGATGGAGGAAGCGGAGGGCGACGACCGGCACGCGATCAGGACGCGTCTCGCCGAACAGCTTCGCCAACTTGTGGCCGAGGTTCGATTCGATCCCGACTTGGGGGTGCTCGCGTACCTCACCCCGCGGCCGGGCGTCCCCGCCGAGGACGTGCCCGCGATCGTCGGCGCCCGCCACATGCTGGCTTGGCAGATGTGGCTCAACGACGACACGGACCCGTCCGGGTTCGTCGGCATGGATGACACACCCGACCCCGACGAGGAGACCCGCAACCTCCGTACCCTTGCGAAGATGCGCGGGCGGAGAGCGTCGGCGTAGCCGGCGCGACCCGCCCGCACCCGGCAACGCCCCTGCGAGGGGCGTGAACCCCTCCCCGCGGGGAGGGGTGGAGCTGGTCCGAAGGACCGGGTGGGGGTTCGGCGACCCGGGCCCTACTCGGCCGCTTCGAGGAATGCCGCCGACGCCGGAACGCGGACAGGCGCGCCGAGCGGGCGGCGCGGGACAGGCGTGCGCAGCTTCTCAAGCCTTGCCTCGGCCCGAGCCTTGCGCTTCGCGGCAACCTCCGCGCGCCACTTGGCATGCGAGCGCAATGCGCGCCGCAGGTCCGACTTCGCGTTCGTCGACAGCGTCGAGAAACCTTCGGCGCGCTCCAGGAGCGCCAGCTCGGCGTCGAGGTCCGCAAGGATTCGACCGCCCAACAGCTTCCGTGCCTGCTTCAGGTGCAGCCGCCGGTTCCGAAGGGACTGCCCGGTAAGACCCCTGCGACCCTTCTGGAGCCAGGCGTCGAATGCCTTCTCCGTCGTCGGGATCGACTCGCCCCGTTCGCGTGCGAGGATTACCCGCCCGACTGCCTCCGCCAACGGAGGGGGGACCGCGTTGGCGATCATCAACATCCTCTGCCTGGTCGCCGGGATGTCGAGCCAGTCCCAGTCCGCGGGGAAGCCCTGGATGCGGGAAAGGACATCCATCGGCAGCGGGTCGACGAGTGCCGACGGCGCCATGTCGCGCTCGTGGTCCGTGTACCAGTTCTGCGGTCCCTCATGCGCACTGCGCAGGAGCGTTGGGCACGGGAGGTCGATCGACCGGACGCCCGAATGCCCTGTGTAGGGCCGCATGAAGAATGCGCGGGCCTCTGGCGGATGGTCCCCGCCCGGGTGAACGCCCACGTCGTCGCCGAGGGCATCGCGGATCGACATGCGACGGGGAGAGGCGGCCTCGGCGATGGCCGACGTGAGGAAGCCGTCGGCCTCCCCGAGCCTTCCCACGGCGAAGAATCTTTTGCGCATCTGCGGCGTGCCGTAGCGGCTGCCGTCGAGTACGACTTCCGTCAGTCCGTAGCCGGCCTTGACGAACAGGGCGCGCGCCTTCGCGTACGTCTTCGTTTTCCGGGCGCGGGGAACGTTCTCCATGACGAACCACGCGGGCCTTGCGGTGATGATCGCCACGGCGAAGCCGAGCGTCAGGGACGCGTTGCGTCCCTCCTGACGCTTGCCGGCCGAGGAGAAGTCCTGGCACGGCGGGCCGCCGACGATGATGTCGGGCTCCAGGGCGGCGATGGTGGGCGCCATCGTCAGGAGGTCCGCAAGGTCCGCCTTCCGGTGGCGGTCGCGCTTGAAAAGCCGATCGAGCGGCCGGCGGAGGTTCGCGCCGTGGACCCTCAGGGCCTTCTCGTTCGCGTCGTACCCCTGGACGATCTGGAAGCCAGCCCGTGTCAGACCGAGGGACATGCCCCCGGCACCGCAGAAGAGATCGATTGCCCGCATTGGTTCGCCGTCACGTTGTTGCTCGTGACAGTTGCCTACCGCGTGGTCCGTTCGTTTCGGGTCAAGGAATCAGGTGAACGGTCGGTGACCGACGACCCGGTCGCCCCCGTTGACGCACAGGCTCCGGGGCACCTTCGGCGCCAGTTGAGGGGCGCTGCGCCCCTCCGCCTGCTCCGCCTTCGGCTTCGGCCCGTTCGGGCTGGAAAACGGGGACGGCCGTAGCCTTCCGCAACTGAGGGTCAGCTAGTCAGAGGGATGGAGCAACTTCCTTGTGGTGCCACACCCCTGAGTCGCAACTGACGACCCAACGATTCCCTGCAACACAAAGAACTGATTGTCGCAACGGCATCGAACGGATCAAACGACACGCTGCTTACGAGTGTGGGTTGTGTATAATCATCGAACCTAGATTCCCGAGCGGCAATCCGAATCATGTGGCGCGACAGCGAGAGCGAGCAGGACTTCCTGAACTTTACCGAGGTGGCGGACCAGATCGCCACCCTCGCGACCACTCCATCCCTGTTGCCCATCTCGATCGGCGTGTTCGGAACGTGGGGCACGGGAAAGTCGACCGTGCTGAAGCTCGTCGAGGCACGCCTGCCCGCCCCGAGAGACGGGGACGCGGCTGCCGTCGTCGTCAGGTTCGACGCCTGGATGTACCAAGGATTCGACGACGCGCGTGCCGCCCTGATGGAGGTGGTCGCCACCGAGCTTCTCGCGTTGGCGGAGGAGAAGAAGACCCTTGTCGAGAAGGCGAAGGAGTTCGCGGGACGGGTCAATTACTTCCGTGGTTTGGGGATGATCGCCGACTTCGGCGTCGGAATGGCCCTCGGCATCCCCCCGGGCCTCCTGACGAGGGCGGGCGCCGCAGTGTCCTCGGCTCTTGCGGGCGGTCTGACCGAGGAGCAATACGGTACGGCTAAGGAGGACGCGGCCGAGGCTCGGAAGGGGCTCGGCGAACTGATCAAGCCCGCCGAGAAGCGGACGCCGCCAAAGGAGATCGTGGCCTTCCGCGAGGAGTTCGGCTCCTTGCTAGAGGGGCTAGAGACGACGTTGGTCGTCTTCGTCGACAACCTTGACCGATGCCTTCCCGACGTCGCGATCGGCACGCTTGAGGCGATCCGGCTGTTCCTGTTCATGCCTCAGACGGCGTTCGTCATCGCCGCCGACGAGGATATGATCCGCCATTCGGTCGCGAAGCACTTCGACGATCCCAACGCGTCCCACGTGCGCGACTATCTCGATAAGGTCATCCAGGTGCCGATGCGCGTACCGAGGGTCGGGGCGGAGGACCTGCGAGCCTACATGTACTCGCTCTTCGTCGGCCTAGCCGCGCCCGACCGCCTGCCCGCCGTGCAAGAGCGGCTCCTTTCCGCACTGCAAGAAGGATGGCGCAACGAGACATTCGAGAAGGCCGAGATCGCAGGACTCGCGGGAAACCCTCCCGACCTCTTGGACAACCTCGCCATCGCCGACAGGCTGGCGCCGATGATGGCGTCGGCGCCGAAGATCCAGGGCAACCCCCGCATCGTGAAGCGGCTTCTCAACGCCGTGTCGCTCCGGCGTACCCTGGCCGCGAAACGGCAGATGAACGTCGACTTCGCGACCTTGGCGAAGCTCGCCATCTTCGAGCGCTGCACCGACGGTCCGGCAACGCTCGCGCTGTTCCAGCTCATCATGGATGGAAAGGACGTCGAGAAGGTCCTCCTGCCGGGCGGCAAGGATAAGGCCAAGCCGTCCCCGTTGCCCAAAGAGTGGGAGCCGCATGCCGATTTCGTCGAGGAGTGGCGAAAGCTCGACCCGCCGTTCGAGAACGCCGAGAGACTGAGGCCGGCCGTCTTCCTCAGCCGCGACGTCATGGCACCGGCGCGGGCACGCTCGGACATCAGCGAAGCGGCCCGAACCGCCATCGATGCCTTGCTCAAGATCGACGGCATCGCGTCCCCGGTCGGAAAGAGGATCGTCGCCGGCCTGACGCCTGACGACAAGCGCGCCGTCATGTCCGGGCTGGTGGCGACCATGCGGGAAGCCGACTGGACCTCGGCGGTCCCGGGCCTCTACGGCGCCTTGATGATCGCGGAGGCACTTCCGGAGACCAAGACGGAACTCAAGGCCTTCATTGGCAGCCTCAACACCGGCGAGATGACCAAGGGGATTCAGTTCCTCCTTCGCAAGACCGGCATGCTGGAGACCAAGTGATGGGAACCTCGCGCTCTAAGCCTGACGCTCCTCCGGCGGCTCCCCTCGTTCCGCCATGGGCCGACCAAGACCCAGCACCACCTCCGCCGCTACCGGATCCTCTTCCGGAAGATCCCGTCCCCGAGCCGGAGGACGACGACCCCGGCCCGCTGGCCGACGACGTCGTCGACGGAGAAGAGGTGGAGGAGGTTGCCGAGCCTGCTCGGTTCCGCCCCTTCCGGATGGCGCTGAGTAGGTTCGGGGCGTCGAACGATCGTGCGGATGCCAGGGCGGCCCTGGGCCGATGGGCAAACAAGTCCGTTGGGGGCGGTCCAGCCGGAGCCCGGCGCGTCGCACGGGCAGCGCGCACCGGTGGATCCGCGCTGGCGGGCCTCGCGCGCGCCGGCGCGGGAGAACCGCCCGAGGCCGGCCAGATCGACATCCGCGAACTCGCGGGACAGCCTTTGGACGTGGCAGTCGCGGCGATCGTCGACGCGTTCATGCCGGCCGGCATCATCGACGAGGTAACAGCCCGCCTTTCGATGGAGGTAGCCGTCGCGGAAGCGCTAGGCAACGCGGGGGCCTTCGATCCCGCCGCGCTCGACGCCGAGGCGGTGCAGACCGCCACCCTGGCCTTCGTGGCAGAGCTCGTGTTCACGCAGGTCGCAGGCGACGCCGGCAAGGCCCTGGCCGCGATCGGCCCCGTGGCGGCGGCACAACGGGAGGCAGACATCCGCTCTCTCGTGAAAGAGGTTGTCGACTTGGTCGGCGCTCCGATCCTGGTCGCCGCGGGAGCTGTCCTTAGCGGACAGCGGATGTCCGCGTTGGTCGCGCGGACCGTGCAGGTCGCGCTCGAGGAGATCTCGACATGGTGACCCGCATCCCTACCCGCGTGCTCGCCACGCCGAATGCCATGCGCGCGACGGCCGCGGTCGCCCACGGCGACGTCGGCGTTGCCTTGCATCACATCGGTCGCCCTGAACTCGCCGGCCTCGGCGGCACGCTTAACCAAGCGGCGGCCGCACTCCCGAGAACCCCGTCGGTCCTGGCGTGGGACTTCCTCTCCATCGCCCTGGCGGTCCATGCCGCCGACCGTTTCGTCATCCGCAAGGAAGCAGCCGACTCCTGGACGCGCATGATCGCGCTGGAGGTCGAGCTTGCCGATCCCGAGCCGTGGGCGGCCCAGGCCGGGGCGATCGAGGACACTCTTCGCTTCCTTTCGAGCGATATATGGAGCGTCAGGTTCCGCGGCGGGGGCGCACGCCCTCCGGCCGTCGCAGACCGGCCGACAGACCGGGATTGCGCATGCCTGTTCTCCGGCGGCCTCGACAGCCTGATTGGCGCGCTCGACCTACGCGCGGAAGGCCGGAGGCCCCTCCTCGTCAGCCAGGCGTCGCCGAAGGAGGGGTCGGTCCAGCGCACCTTGGCAGGGCTGATCGGCATGGACGCTGAACGTTTCTCGGCGCGTGCCTCGGAGCGCTGGCGGCAGCCGTACGAACCGTCGTCACGGGCACGATCCATGCTGTTCCTCGGCTACGGGGCCGTGGCGGCGGCGTCGCTCGCCCGGGATGGGGCGCCGGTCGACCTCTTCGTTCCCGAGAACGGACTGATCTCGATCAACGCGCCGCTGACGCATCGGCGCATGGCGAGCCTCAGCACGCGGACGACGCACCCGCACTTCATCTCGTCCCTCCAACGTGTCCTCGACGGAGTAGGCCTGCCTGCGCGCATTCGCACGCCCTACGCCCTCAAGACTAAGGGGCAGATGCTTGCCGAATGCCGAGACGAACTTATCCACGAGCTCGCGCACCGCTCCTATTCGTGTGGGAAGGGAAAACGCCTCAACCAACATTGCGGTCGCTGCGTGCCATGCCTTATACGCCGGGCTTCCTTCGAGGCAGCGGGCATGCGGGACGGTACGGATTACTGGGCGAACGACCTTTCCGAACACGCGTCGAACGAGGACGTGGCGGCGGCGAGGTTCGCGGCGGCGACGCTTGAGCGCCGCGACGTGGCACGTTGGGCAAGCGAGGCAGGCCCGCTCCCGACGGATCCGGACTTGCGGCGTGGCCATGTCGACGTGGTGCGCAGGGGCACCGCGGAGGTGAAGGCGTTCCTCGACGCGATCGCCTGGCCTTGATCGACTTGCACTGCCATCTCGACCTGTATCCCGATCCGTCGGGAATGGTCGCGGAGTGCATCACACGGCGCCTCTACGTCCTGTCGGTGACGACTGTTCCCAGCGCGTTCGAGGGCACCGCAGCGCTGGCGCCCGACGGAAGCAGGATCAAGACGGCGCTCGGACTGCATCCGGAACTCGCCGCCGCGCGAGCCCGGGAGTTGCCGTTGTTCGAGCGCCTGCTGCCCCGAACGGACTACGTTGGGGAGATTGGGCTCGACGGATCGCGGGAGCACCGCGACACGATGGATGCCCAGCTCGGGGTGTTGCGGGACATCCTCCGAATGTGCTCGCTCGCAGGTGGGCGGGTGATGTCCATGCACAGTAGGGGCGCCATCGACCGCGTGCTTGACGCCCTGGAGGCCGAGCCAAGCGCCGGCCGCCCGATCCTGCATTGGTTCGTGGGCACGAAACGCCAAGTGGAGCGTGCCGCTGAAATGGGCTGCTGGTTCTCCGTCGGCCCAAGCGTGCTGCTCGGGGAGCGTGGACGGACAGCCGTGCGTGCGATGCCTTGGGATCGGGTCCTCACGGAATCCGACGGGCCATTCGGGCAGTACCAGGGACAACCTACTAAGCCATGGGATGCCTGGGCAACCGTGGAGGGGCTTGCCCAGCTTTGGAACGCAAGTCGGGAAGAGGTCCAGTCGCGCCTTGTGTCGAACTTCCGGAAGATTGTGGCCGAGAAGTAGCTCATCCGAATGATGAGTAGGACGGCCTGCCTTCGCATCGAAGAGGGGCTTCGCAAACCTCTTGCAAGATGCGCCGCCAGCGAAAGAGGATTGTGAAAGGCCGAACGCCCGGCGCGACCGCACCCTGCCGATCGAATCTGAAAACGGCCGTTTACGAAAGGCTCCCCGTACCGTGCTCCTCGGCTACGCTCGCGTGTCCACCGTCGACGACCAGTCCACCACCGCCCAGGCCCGCGCCCTGCGCGACGCCGGATGCGAGCGAGTGTTCGAGGAAGTCGCATCCGGTGGCCGCTGGGACCGCCCAGAGCTTCAACGCCTACTCGATCACCTGCGGCCCGGCGACACGCTGGTCGTCTGGAAGCTCGACCGCCTGTCGCGGTCCCTCAAGGACGCCCTGACGGTCATGGAGCGGGTCGAGGCAGCCGGCGCAGGCTTCCGTTCGCTGACCGAGGCCGTCGACACCACGAGCCCCGCCGGCCGCATGATGGCGCACATGCTCGGGGCGTTCGCCGAGTTCGAGCGGTCCATGATCCGCGAAAGGACGGCCGCCGGTCTCCGTCAGGCCCGAGCCGAGGGGCGCGTCGGAGGGCGGCGCCGGAAGCTATCCACCGCCCAGCGTCGCGAGATCGTCGAGAGCGTCGTTTCGGGCCGGCGAACGGCGGCCGACATGGCGCGGCTTTACGGGGTGTCCCAGCCGACGGTCAGCAGGATCGTCGCCGACGCGCGCGCCGGACGAATGGACGCTTGAACATTACAACGATGTTTGCAATATCGCAGGGATGAACGACGACTCAGCCGTTGCCGCCCTATCCGCCCTTGCTCACGCCGATCGCCTCGCGGCCTTCCGGATGCTCGTCCGCGCCGGCCCGAACGGCATGCCGTCCGGGGAAATCGCCGAGGCGCTGTCGATCCCGCCGACGCGGATGAGCTTCCACCTCGCGACGCTCGAACGCGCCAAGCTCCTGCGCTCGTGGCGCGACGGGCGCCGCATCCTCTACGCCGCGAGCTACGACGACATGCGCCAGCTTCTCGCCTTCCTGACGGAGGACTGCTGTTCGGGGAACCCGGAGATCTGCGGGAACCTCGGCGCCGACCTTCTCGCCCCCTCCTGCTCGTCGGAGACCTGCTCGTGACCGTCACGATCTACCACAACCCCGCCTGCGGCACGTCCCGCAACACGCTGGAGATGATCCGCCAGTCCGGCGAGGAGCCGCAGGTTATCGAGTACCTGAAGGAGCCGCCGAGCTGCGAGCGGCTGGTCGAACTGATCGATGCCATGGGTATCCGACCGCGCGACCTCCTTCGCGAGAAGGGCACGCCCTACGCCGAGCTCGGCCTCGGGGACGAGACCCTGTCCGACGATGCCCTCCTCGACGCGATGATGGCGCACCCGATCCTGATCAACCGCCCGATCGTCGTGACGGACAAGGGCGCCGCGCTCTGCCGCCCGTCGGAGAAGGTGCTGCCGCTCCTCGCCAACCCCGTTGCCACCTTCACCAAGGAAGACGGGGAGACCGTCGGAGGCTCCCGGGCATGATCCCGACGCTCGTCGCGACGCCCGTCGACGATCCGGCCGGTCTCGTCGGCCTCCTGTCCACGGCAGGGCTGCCGACCGAGGACGTGGCCGAGCCCGGCCGGGTGTTCCTGCGCTACGCCACCGAGGACGGCGAGTTCGTCGGGATCGGCGGCTTCGAACCCCTCGGCGCCGCCGTCCTCCTGCGATCCATCGCCGTCGTTCCCGAGCATCGCGGGCGCGGCATGGGCGGCGCGATCACGGCGGACCTGATGGAGCGCGGCCGCGGGCAAGGCGCGGCCGACGCCTTCGCCTTCACGACAGGGGAACGGACCTTCCTCGCGGCGCTCGGCTTCCGCCGCGTCGAACGGACGGAAGCACCCGCCGCTGTGCTGGCGACACGGCAGGCCATGGGCCTGTGTTCGGCCTCGGCGGTCCTGTGGCGGAAGGAGACCGGACGATGATGGATCCCGTTGCCCTCGACCTGCCCTCCGTCGACATCGACCAGCTTCGACCGATCGACGGGAACGCGCTCGCCAGCCCTGGCGCCTCGACGCACCCGCCGCGCATCCTCGTCCTCCACGGCTCGATCCGCGAGCGGTCCTACTCCCGCCTCCTGTCCGAGGAGGCCGGTCGCCTGCTTCGCTGGTTCGGCTGCGAGGTGCGCACGTTCGACCCTCGCGGTCTGCCGCTCCCCGACGGGGCCGAGCCGGACCACCCGAAAGTCGCAGAGCTGCGCGACCTCGCCGACTGGTCCGAGGGCATGGTCTGGGTCAGCCCGGAGCGCCACGGCGCCATGACCGGCATCATGAAGGCGCAGATCGACTGGATCCCGCTGGCGCTTGGCGCCAAGCGTCCGACGCAGGGCAAGACCCTCGCCGTCATGGAGGTGTCGGGCGGCTCGCAGTCCTTCAACGCCGTGAACCAGATGCGCATCCTCGGCCGCTGGATGCGCATGGTGACGATTCCGAACCAGTCCTCGGTGCCGAAGGCGTTCCTCGAGTTCGACGAGGCGGGGCGCATGAAGCCGTCCGCCCTCTACAACCGGGTCGTCGACGTCTGCGAGGAACTAGTGAAGTTCACCTACCTCGTGCGCGGTCGCTCGGACACAATCACGGACCGCTACTCCGAACGCGTCGAGAGCGCCGAGAAGCTGTCCGAGCGCGTGGACCAGCGCACCCTCTGATCCTCCTTTCCCCCCGGAGCGTCCATGCTCGCCCTCGCGATCTTCGTCGCCACGCTCGTTCTCGTCATCTGGCAGCCCCGAGGCCTCGGCATCGGATGGTCGGCGCTCGCCGGGGCCGCCGTCGCGTTGGCGACCGGCGTCGTCGGCTGGGGCGATGTCGGGACGGTCTGGGAGATCGTCTGGGACGCGACGTTCACCTTCGTCGCGCTGATCGTCATCTCGCTCGTCCTCGACGAGGCTGGGTTCTTCGCCTGGGCCGCGCTCCACGTCGCCCGCTGGGGCGGGGGCAACGGGCGGCGGCTGTTCCCGCTCGTCGTCCTGCTGGGCGCGGCCATCGCCGCCGTCTTCGCGAACGACGGGGCCGCGCTGCTCCTGACCCCGATCGTGCTCGCCATCCTCCTGCGCCTCGACTTCCCGCCCGCCGGGGCGCTTGCCTTCGTCGTCGCCTGCGGGTTCGTCGCCGACACGACCAGCCTGCCGCTCGCCGTGTCAAACCTCGTCAACATCGTCACCGCGAACTTCTTCGACGTGTCCTTCGGCCGCTACGCGGCGGTCATGGTTCCGGTGAACCTCGTCTCGATGGCGGCAACGCTCCTCGTCCTGTGGACGTATTTCCGGAACGACATCCCGGCGACCTACGATGTGCGCCAGCTTGAAGCTCCCGGCAGCGCGATCCGCGACTCGGCCGTGTTCCAGACCGCGTTTCCGCTCCTCGGACTTCTACTCGTCGCCTACTTCGTGACGGGACCGCTCGGCGTGCCGATCGCGTTCGTGACAGGCGCCGCTGCCCTCGTCCTCCTGGCTGTCGCGGGACGGTGGTTCTCCGGCGGGCGCGGCGCGGTGGTCGACTTGGCCAGGGTCCTACGCGGCGCGCCGTGGCAGATCGTCCTGTTCTCGATCGGCATGTACCTCGTCGTCTACGGCCTCGGGAACGCCGGGCTGACAGACATCGCCGCAAACGTCCTACGCTGGCTTAGCGAGCAGGGCACGTTCATCGCCACCGTCGGGACGGGCTTCGTGGTGGCGGCTCTCGCCTCCGTCATGAACAACATGCCCGCCACGCTCGTCGGGGCGCTCGCGATCGACCGGGTCGACGTGGCGCCCCTGACCCGCGAACTCATGGTCTACGCCAACGTCGTGGGCAACGACCTCGGCCCGAAGCTCACGCCGATCGGATCGCTGGCGACCCTCCTGTGGCTCCACGTCCTCGCGGGCAAGGGGCAGCGGATCACGTGGGGCCAGTACATGCGGGTCGGCCTTGTCCTAACCCCGCCCGTCCTGCTGGCGACCCTCGTCGCCCTCTGGGTATGGCTGCCGCTCGTGTCGTCACCTTGAGGGACGCGCGCGGCGCTCAGGCGGACATCGCCGCCCTCGGGATCAGTCAGATCGTCGGCTACGGGACCCTCTACTACAGCTTCGGCATTCTCGCCCCCGCGATGGCGCGCGACGTCGGATGGCCGACCGAGTGGGTGTTCGGCGCCCTGTCGGCCGCGCTGCTCGCGGGCGGGCTGGTCGCGCCTTGGACGGGGCGCTGGCTCGACCGCTTCGGCGCCGGTCGGGTCATGGCCGCGGGGTCTGTCGCGGCCGCCGTTGCGCTGTTCGCCGCCGCCCTCGCTCCCGCGGCCCCCGCCTTCGTCCTCGCGCTCGTCGCGATCGAGGTCGCGTCCACCTTCGTCCAGTACGGGGCCGCCTTCCCCCTGCTGGTCCAGCGTCACCCGGGCACGGCGCAGCGAAGCATCCTGTACCTCACCTTGATCGCTGGGTTCGCCTCGACGCTGTTCTGGCCCCTGACGACGTGGCTGCACGGGACGATGTCGTGGCGCGAGGTCTACCTCGTCTTCGCGGCTATGAACCTCGCGGTCTGCCTGCCCATCCACCTGTGGCTCGCCCGCCGACCGAAGGCCTCGGCGCTCTCGCCGACTGAGGCTGAACCCTTCGCACCTGTCGCCCCGGCTCCGGGCCTCGTGTCGCCGTCCCTGCGGTCCCGGGCCTTCCTTCTGATGGGCGTCGCCTTCGCCTTCCAGAGCCTCGTGGTCTCGTCCGTGCTGGTCCACATGCTGCCTATCCTCTCGGCGCTCGAGCTGGGGCTTGCGGGCGTCATGGTCAGCGCCGTGTTCGGGCCGGCGTAGGTTGCGGGCCGCTTCACCCTCATGATGTTCGGGCGGGACCTGTCCCCGCTGGCGCTCGCGGTGATCTCCGCCGCCCTTCTGCCCGCCTCCCTGGTCCTCCTCGCGGCCACCGCGCCGTCGCCCGCCGGGGCGGCCGTCTTCGCCGCTCTGTTCGGCCTCGGGAACGGCCTCTACAGCATCGTCGGGGGTACCCTGCCGCTCGCGCTCTTCGGCCCGGAGGGATACGGCGCGTTGCAGGGGCGGGTCACGTCCATTCGGCTGATCATCGGATCGGTGGCTCCGTTCGCCTTCGCCCTAGCGACGGACTGGATGGGCGTCGGCGGCGGCCTGCTGGTCACGGCGTTCCTCGGCTGCGGGGCGGTCATCGCCTTCGCCGCCGTTAGGTTCCTCGTCTCGACGACGGAGCGGCGCCCCTGACCTGTCCGGGCAGACGGAACGCCCGAGCGCGCCGCCGAGAGCGTCCCGCCGCCGATCGAGCCGTAACGGCGACGTTCGTTACGGCCGCCGTCGCCCGTACGTCTATTCCGCCATGAACTCCGCCGCGGCCGAAGCCATCGTCGCCTCCAGCGCTCGGTCGAAGGTTGCCTTCTCCTTCGCCGACAGGCCGACCTTTTTGATCCCGGCGAGGATGCGTCCCTCGGGTCCCGTCCCCGAGAAGAACGCGTAGGGCGGCACCCCGAGGCCATGAACGGCTTGCTGGTCCACGCTCGCCGACACGATGTCGAGGGCAGCGCACTCGGCGAGCTTCCCCGCCGCCGATCGCTTGAGGGACTTGTAGCAGGCCCGGACGGCATCGGATGCCGCGGCGATCCCGCCTTCCTTGTAGATCGCGTCGAACCGCTCCGCGCCGCGCTGCACCCCGGCCGAGACCTGCCGGGACATGTCGGGGCCGGCGACGGCGGCGGCGGACGACAGCCAGAGAAGGGCGACGAGGGGAAGGCAGGCGGCGTGGCGCATGGAGGCTCCTGTCAGATGGCGCCGCCACTCTGGCACGCCGGGGCGAAGGAGCGGTTTCCAGAACCGATCGAATTCCTTCGAATTTCGAAGCGATCCGCCCTGTCTGGCGACCACGTTGTGACCGAGCGAGAAAGCTCGAAACCCCTGCGCCACAAGGCTTTCGATAGCCTTCCCGCTCGTCTCCGCCGAAATGCCTTTATAAGGATGGGGGCTTGGGCCGGGAAGGAGCGGAGCGACGCTCGGCCCGCCGCGCGAACTCGTCGGCGCGGCGGCGCTTGACGCGGGGGCGATCCGCCCGGACCCTGAAACGCAAAGACCCGGCCATGTGGGGTTGCCGCCCCGGCCGGGTCATGAAGCGTGTTTACGGAGGCGACGATGCGCGATGGGACCGCGACCGTCAAGACGAGATGAGCGTCGAGACCGACGCGTTCGAGTGGGTCCGCGAGCGCGCCTACCAGCGCTGGGGCAGGACGCCAAAGGCCGAACGACGGGTCGAGGAGGTCGCGGCTTGGTGCGCCGACGCGTCCCGGGCGTGGCGCGCCGGGGGTGAGGGTAGGCATGAGCTATCCGATGCCCAGATCGGCAGCATGTCGCGCAGCATCGCCAGATTCGTCGTCGATCAGCTCGTGGAGTTTCGGAAGCGTCCGCCGGCCCGCACGACGGCCGAAGGACGGGCGACGGAGCGCCTGCTGATGGCGACCGCCATTCCCGACTGGATCGAGGAGGACGGCGAGCGCGTCACGGCCCGGAAGGTCGCCGCCATCGCGCAGGTCAGTGAACGGAAGGCCTCCCGCGCGCTTGCCGAGCGCCGCGGCGCGCCGAAGCGCGAGGCCCAGGCCGCGGCGCTCGACGGGCACGAGCGCGCGCTGTTCGACGTCGCGAATGCACTTCTTCCCGACGACGGCTTCTGCGTCCTGCGCGTGAGCGACCTGGAGGCGCGCCTCTGGCCCGAGCCGGCCGAGACCGACGCGGCCCGCCGCAAGCGCCGCTCCCGTCTCCTGAAATCGTTCGAGGCCCTTCGACTGTTGTCGTTCCACGTCGTCGCGAAGGGCGACCTCTTGGCCCTTCGCCGTGGCAGGACGTGGAAGCCCGACGACGCGGCGGCCCGGCTGGCTGCGGCGGCATCGAAGCCCGGTCTCGTCGCCTCCCTCCCGGCTCCTCCGTCGCGTGCCACGTTCTGGACCTCGACCGAGGTCCGGGGCCTCGTGGCGACGCTGCGAGTAGCCCTGAAGAAGGGCTATGATCCCGACGTGTTCCGGGACTTCATCGCGATCCAGCGCGTCGTTCTCGACGGGCGCGCCACGGAGAATCTTCACCGCTTCGCCCATCGGATCAGCGGCGGCTACGGGTACTGGAGCAACGACCTGCCGACCTTCTTCTCCTTCGCGGCCGCGGGGCACTGGGGCATCCGCCTTGAACCGGGCGTCCGCGACGCGGTCGCCGAACTGGGGCGCCGCATCACCCTGCTGGAAGAGGACGGAAAATGGGGCCGATCGGCCGAGAGCGTCATGCACTCGCTCGAATGCTTCCAGTCCCGCGGCTCGCCCCTGTTCGAGTGCTTCGAGGCCGAGGGTCGGGCGCGGATCACCGCGTTCCGGGCAATCATCGAGGTTCGCGACCGCGCCGGCGACTGGATCGACATCGATCAGGCGCTCGCCCTCTGCGATCGTCTTGCGCGCGAGGAGGAGGCGGGACGCTGGTCGGCCGAGCCTTATCTCAATCCGGACTGCCCATTCTGATCGTTTCGAATTTCGAAGCGATCCGCCCTGTCTGGCGACCACGTTGTGACCGAGCGAGAAAGCTCGAAACCCCTGCGCCACAAGGCTTTCGATAGCCTTCCCGCTCGTCTCCGCCGAAATGCCTTTATAAGGATGGGGGCTTGGGCCGGGAAGGAGCGGAGCGACGCTCGGCCCGTCGCGCGAACTCGTCGGCGCGGCAATGGAAACAAAGTCGTGTTTGACGTGTCAAACATCCATTGCAACTCTTGGGGAGCGGCGGCACCATTGTCCTGAGACCCGCTCCAGGACCGCCCATGACCAGCCGCGTCGCCGACCCTCTGCACACCCTCTACGACGCGCTGGCCGCCCAGCAGGCGGCCCAGCCTACCCCTGTCCGTCACCTGCCCGCCGACGAGCGCCGCGCGTACATGCGCGAGGCCAAGCGCCGTTCGCGCGAGCGCCAGCGCGAGGCGGCCGAGGCCGGGTCTCCACAGGCGACGGACGACGCGATCCGGGCGGCGCTGGCCGACGCCGCGCTGATGATCCTCGCCACCGACGCTCCGGGCGCCGAGCAGGTCATGTCCGCGCTGCGCAGCGCCTTCCCCGGCCGCGGCGGGGTGGCCGGCACCGTCCGCGCCCGCTGCCGATCGGGGACGCTCCGGCCGACCCTCCTGCGGCCCTGACGGGATTTCCGAACCGGAACAAGGGCTTCAAATTGTTGACACCAATCTGGCTCAAATTGTTAACAAGCCTCTGTAAACGCTCAGGAATTTTTCATCGGGAGCGTTGACGCCAGCGGAAGGCCGTGGGATAACGGGTCTGTCGAGGCGGCAACGCCGAGACGCCGATCCGATCCCCGCAGGGGGTTAGAATTTTCGAGGCTCCGGCCGAGAGGTTCGCGTTTTCGATCCCCCTTGAGGGGTTTTGTGATCGGTCCCCTCGGGGGTCAGGAGAGAGCCGTCATAAGGCGGATCGAACCTAATGATCGTTCCGCGTAGCGGGTCCCGCATTCTGCCTCGGCTGAATGGGGGGGAAGGCGCTGGCACCGCGCCGTAGGATTACCCCACGGGGGATTCCTTTTACGGTGCCGACCGCCCTGCGCGAGCAGGGCTTCCCCTGTAAACGCAGGGGTCAACCAGTGTACGACGGTTCACCCGGCGCGCTGGCTCTACCCTCCCTGCGCAAGCAGGGTTCCTCCCTTCGTGGGAGGTTGTCTCCTCGGCGACGGGGAGTGGATCGAAACTTATAGAAACCGCTGCACAAGCGGCTCTGAAATATACGTTGTCGCGAGACATCGTTCACCGCCGAACAGGCGGCTCCTCCCTTCGCGGGAAGGTGTTTCTGCCCTGCGAGAGCAGGGACCCGTTCTCCCCACACGTGGGAGGGCAAACCGAGGTGGGTAAAGCAGAGGTCTGCTGGTCCATCGGTCTCCCCACATGCGGGAGGGAAATCGCCCTGCGGAAGCGGGGCCATCTGCAAGACGGGGCGCTCCGGAAACGGGCGCCCCTTCGGCGTTTCTGAGGCCGAACCGCGGCCCCGCCCATCTCCTCACCGCCCGAAGCCTTGCGAGTCCTAGCGCCCGGCCGCCCCGGATTGTACGCAACCAAGGATTGCGACCCCCAATCCTTGTCAAGCCGCACCTCCCAATCCTTTGGGCGGTGAGCGTGAGAAAAACGTTCCGGTTTTCGTGATTTGGAGCCTTCGGATAGGTACGATTTTCCAGCGAGTCCTACCGCGTCGACAGCGTTTTCCGGCGAGTCCTTGTCAATGTTTTCCCATAAAAATCAGTGCCTTAAATTATTTTTCTTTGCGTCCGAAGCCCTGGACGCCGGGCCGCCTCCTGGGCATTTTCACTGACGACGGAGCCGCCCGGTCGCGGGCAATTCCGTCAACGTTCAGGATGCAACTTTAAGGAACATTCGATGTCCGACGTGGACGACAAGCAGGCTGCGGAGACCGCCTTGGAGACGCCGATGCGCGGCGAGGTGATCGCGCTGGACGGCGGGGCGCTCGAAAACCCCGCGTTCGTGAGCCACAAGCGCGGCCGGAACTGGGGCGCAATCCTGACGGGGCCGAACGCCGCTCGCATGGAGCGGCGGTTCCTGCCGGCGCGCGGGGCGACGGTGGACCTGTCCGACGTGCAGCCCGGACAGGTGATCGAACTCGGCGGGGACTACGTCACCTCCGGCGGCAACAGGCACTACGACCGCCGCTACTACCTCGTGCTGGCGACGGACGGCGTCGATCAGATGACCGTCGAGCGCCACAGCACCGCCGCGCAGGCGCTCCGGGCGGCCCGCGAGCTCGCCAAGGCCGTGCCGGTCATCCAGTCCGCCGCGACGACGGCCGACGCAGCACCGGTGCTGTGATGGAGGGCGCGACTCTTTCCATCGGCCCGGGCGGGCTGGTCATGTTCGTGCAATTCTCGGACCCGACCTCCGTCGAGGTCGCAGACCTTCGCCGAGGCAAGTTGGACATCGGAATCCTCACGGTGGGCGGCACGGGAATCCTCCTGACCCGCTTCGGTGCGGCTATGGACACCCCGAGGTTTCCGCCACAGGACGCCATCGTGCTGGAGTGCCCGTTCCACATCGGACTCCTTCCGCCCGACCAGCGCCATCTCCCGACGCGCGAGGGTGGTCTGTCGCTCGCCCTGACGATCATCGTCCAAGACCAGTACGGCACGCAGCGCGGCGGCCGACACCTCGGCCTCGCCATCCCGACCGCCGAGGCGATCGAGCGCATCGTCGCCCGGCAGGCCAAGGAGGCGGCTCGGCCGGGGTGGACGAGGGCGAGCCACGATGCGGAGGTCGATCGCTTCTACGAGCGCAACCCCGACATCGGCCGGGCAGCCGACCGCCTGTTCGCGAAGGCGTGGGCGCGGGAGACCGTCCAATGACGACACCCGACGAACTACTCACGTACATCGACCGCGCAGGCTACGAGCGCGCCTGCGCCGACACCGGGACCATGCCGCTGCCCGACAACGAGACCGCCCGGCTGGCCGAGACCGGGTACGAGCGACTGGCGGAACTCGCGTCCGCCGGCGCCCCGATGGCCACGAAGGCGGCCCTCGCCACGCACCTCCGCCGGGGCTGGTCGCTCCACAGCGGCCGGCCGGAGACGACCCCGGTCGGGACTCGGCTTCTCGAAGGGTTGTTGTGATGAAGGACGACGCTTTCGCACCCGTCGTCGTACCGGAGTCCTCCGGTACGACGCAGCGCCCGCGCCTGTCGCCCGAAGAGCTGACCGTGGTTGCTAAGGCGATGCGCGAGTCCGCCGCACGCATGGATGCCGTCCTCGGCACCGACATGATGCTCGCGCTCGCCCACCTGGAGGGGCGGCCGGAGGACCCGCTGGCGGCCTTCGTCGAGTATTGCGGTCTCCCCGACATGCCGGAGGCCCGTTAGCCATGCGCGCGCTTCCAGCCACCCTCCGGGCGATCCTCCTCGACCCCGACGCGGACCCCGGCCACGCCGCTTCCGTCCTCCTGCTGCCGTGGCAGCGGGAGGAGGAAAGCCCTTTCCCTCGGCTGGTGACGGCCGTCGTCCGCGATGGCCGGACGGTTGCCACGGTGTCGGTCACGAGCGTGGTCGAATGCTGTCACGTCGTTATCATGCGGCGCGGACGCGGCGGCCCTGGCCGGCCGCGCCACTTCCTGACCCTGCCGGCGGCGCTCGCCGCCGCCGAGACCATCGCCGTCGGCTATGCCCTTGGGCTCAAACCAAGGATGTCCGCATGAGCGACCCGATGAATGCCCCGGTGGCGGGCGGCTTCCTCGCCGTGGTCATCGAGCTTTACGGCGTCGACATTGTTGCCGACGTGCTGCATGTCGACGCCGCGCAGGTCGCAGCGTGGCTTGAAACCGGACCGCCTCTCTGGACCTACATCCGCATTTCGGAGTTTGAGGACAAGGTCGAGCGGGCCTCGAAAGACGTCCGACAGGCCTGACCTGGACGCCCGGACTGCCGGGCCTCACGCTTGTCTCCCGACCCCAAGGAGGCCCCCCATGCTGCCGATCGTCCTGACCAACGCCCTCCACCGCCGCCCCTGGACGCGGCGCCTCGTCCTCGCCGCGGGCTACCTCGGCGGGACCGTCGCGCTCGCCTACGGCGGCCTCCTGTTCTGGACGGGCAGCATGAATGACGCGATGGAGTCTGGCTGGTGGATGGTCGGCGGGATCGCCGCGTGGCACTACACCGCGGAGGCCCAGACCCTATCCCAGCGCGAGCGCAGGGCCGCGTTGCCTGCTGTCAGCAAGCCCGATCCGATCGAATCCTAAGCCGCCTGGACGCCGTTCCGTAACGCCTCTACGGCATCCTCGGTCGCGGGCGCCGATGCCCAAGCGCGAGCGTCGCCGACACGTCGGCGAGGCAGCTACCCCCGGCCGGGATGCCGCTGGTCGAGGCCGGAACGGCCGCCGGGGCGGCCAGCAGATCGAGGAAACGACCATGGGACAGGCAGCCATCCAGATCACCGCAGGCATCCGCAGCCGCTGGGTCCGCGCGCTGGCGGTCATGGGGCTGATGGCCCTGCCGCCCGTCATGCTCCTGAGCGCCCCCGTCGTGGTCTACGCCGTCTGGAAGGCCCTCTACGGCTAAGGCCGGCAGGGTTCGCCGGGAACGACGAAGGGCGCCCGCATGGGGCGCCCTTTCGCATGTCTGCCGCGTCCTCGAGCACCTAGGCCGCCGCTCCGGGGCCGCCGGCCGCCGTCGCCGCAGCCTTCGCCCCGAGCTTCATCCCGGCCTTCGCGCCGTGCCCGCCGTCCTCTGACCCGCCGCCCGTCCTGCCGGACCCTCCGCCGCCCGGCTTCGGAACGTGGCGGGCGCCGCCCGTGACCCCGGCGACGACCGTGTTCCCGGCGTCGTCGTCGCCCCACGACGAGGCGCTGTAGCCGATGAACTCGGCGACCTTGGCGGGCATCTGCGTGACCATCCGGTACGACCACTGGATGATGGACCACTGGACGTAGAGCATCACGACGACGGACACGATCACCCCGACCGCCCCGATCGTCTGGCCCGCCTGCGAGGACTTGAAGGCGGCGTTGTAGCCTTCCAGGAAGGCGTTGAGGATCACCGCGTTCATCATGTGCATGGCGACGAAGGCGCCGACGGTCACGATCGGTCGGAGCATCACGCCGACCAGCAGGGAGACGTAGCCCTGACGCTGCGCCTGTCCGACGAGCTCCGGCTCGTCCAGCCTCACGTGTAGGAAAGCCCATATCGGAACCGCGATCGCCGATTTCACGACCTCCCACGCCCATGCGGCCAGCGCGAACGTCATGTAGATGAACGGGACGAGCGGCACGAGGTAGCAGAGCATCGCCCCGACGACGACGGCGCCCGCGATCAGCGGCCAGCCAGCCAGCATCACGAAGTCGAGCAGGCCGCCGCCGATCCCGCCGAACACCGCGCTGCCGCTATAGGCGACAAGCGCCGTGGCCCAGGCTGCCTGCCCAGACACGAGCAGCAGGGACCCGAGCGACATCAGGTCCCCCATGGGATCGACGCGCACGCCGTCGTACCCCGTCAGGTAGTCGGTGACGGGCAGTGTGATCGACTCCACGACCGCCGACAGGAGGTTGCTTCCCTGCGCCGCGTCCCCCGTCAGCGCCTCGCTCGTCGAGAGGGCGGCGAGCGCGGTTCCACGCCGTAGCTGGCCGTCCAACGTCGCAAGGGCAGTTCCGACCGCCCCGTCCAGCGTCTCCCACGCCGCAGGGTCCGGCTTGGTGCGTTCCGCGCGTTCGGCGACGGCCTCGGCGGACACGAGCGACGAGTGCGCCAAGGTCCGGTAGTAGCTCCCAAGCGCGTACCAGCCCCGCTCCTTGATGTCCCGGAGGACGAGCGTGCGCATGTCGCCGTCGTCGCCGTTCGAGAGCTTGGCGGCCACCGCCGACAGGCCCCGGTCGTAGCGCTCGCCGGCCTCGCGCAGCGCGGCATCGACGCCCTCTCGAAGGTAGCCGAGCCGCGCGTAGGCCGTCTCCGCGTCCGGCCCCGCGACATGGGTCTCGGACAGCGTCTTGACCGCCTCCGCGAGCCGCGGAATCCACGCCATCGCGCGGGCCTCCGAGATTACCGCGGCGACCGCCGCACGCCGCGCGTGACCGAACTCTCCGGCGCCGAACGCGTCCGCCGTCGACAGCGACAGCGACCCGCAGGCCGGACCCCACGACCACGCGTAGCCCGTCACCCGCGCGGGCTGGTCCTCGCCCCACGGGAACCAGCTTGCACGAGCCGGCGAGACGACATCCATGCCGGCCGGCGGGGGCAGCACCGCCGCCCCGTCGCCCTCGATCATCTGGTTCGCCCGCGCGGCGGCATAGGCCTGCGCGCAGACCTCGGACTCGATCACCGCGAGCACGACGTCCCGGCCGTTCGCCGACACGGGCGAGAGCGGATGCCCGTCGCGCAGCACGTACTCCGCCGCGCCGGCGGCGGCCGCGTTCGCCATGTTGAGGCCCGGCCGCGCGAACCCGTCCCGCAGCACGTAGTGGACGACGGACAGGCCGCCCGCGACCGGCACGAGGCACCCGAGGCCCAGGACGACGCGGATCATCGCCGCCGCACCCGACTGGCGCTCGGACAGCGCCTCGCCGCGCTCGGCCGCGCGCAGGACCATGGACAGCAGGGCGTAGGAGAGAACGCCGCAGGCGACGACGAGCAGGCCGGCCGAGAGGTAGCGGACGACGGTCGCGAACGCCGTGGTGTCCGACGACAGCGGCAGGATGGTGGTGACGATCCGCCACCCCACGTCCGTCGCGGGCGGTTCCTTCAGGAGGTCAGCCGGGCTCACTGTCCCGCCCCCTCGAACTCGGGCACGGGACCTCTCGCCATGTCGGCGAACAAGGCCGCGTCCCGCGGCTGCATCCGACCAACCAGCGCCGACAGAATCCAGTCCGGCGCAGTGCCGTCGCGCAGCGCCGCGAGCAAGGCGCCGCCGAGGACGACCTTGCGCCTCGTGTCGTCGCGGCGGCGAGCTTCCCGGAGCGCGGTGTCCGCGCTGGCGAGGGCCGCTTCGAGGCGCGCCTTCTTCTGCGCGAGCCGGTTGAGGTCGAGTGCCATGCGGTGTCCTCCCGTTCGTGCCGATCGACTCATCGCCGCCGGCGGAATCCGAAGCGCGGATCGGAAAACTCTTCCGCTCCGAGCGGGCCAACCGCCAGTTTTGCGAGGTTTCGTGCGGCCCGCAGGCACCCACGCGGAGCGCCCGACAGCCATGGTTCGGCGTCGGCTTGCGTCGCGCAAATCGGCGCCTGACGCTCTGCGTGGGGAAACCGGGAGAACCCGAAGGGCGCACTTATGCAAACCCCCTTCGGGAGTTTGCGCGCGGCCTACGGCGCTGGCCCCCGTCGCCGACGAGGAGGGACTACATGCCGACCGCACATCGCCAGATCGCCGACGCCGCGCGCGCCGCCTGGGACCATGCCACGACGCTCATCCTCGCGGCGCGGATCGACGGCACGTCGCGCGCCGACCTCGACGCGATCGCCGACTATGCCGACGAGCAGCGCGACCGCTGGCTGCGGGCGGACTGTCAGGCGCGCCGCGAACAGGACCGCAGTCCCGATCCGCTGACGGTTCTGTCGGCGCTCGACTACGGTATCAACGATCCGTTCGGCGAGCCGGGAGATGGTCGATGAGAGCGGTGCTCCTCCTCGCCGCTGCGGTCCTCGCGGGCTTCCCTGCCGCGAGTGCCGCCGACTACGTCTTCCGGGGCAAGCTTGCGCCGATCGAGGCGATGAACGCGCCCACGCCATCCGCACCCGCGGCGCCGGAATGGACGGCCGAGGGGATGCTCGCCTTGCGCCCCGGCGTGACGTACCTGACCGGGCCGACCTACCACGAGCTCATGGCGACAGGACTGCCGTCGCTCGTCGGCAATCGGATTGCGTCAATGCGCAACGAGCCGAAGTCCGGCGCCGTCTACCTCCAGACGTACAACTGGCGCCTTGGCCTTGGCTACATGGTCCGGTCGATGGACGAGGCACTGTCCCCGTTCGGCGTCCGCGCGTCCGCGCGTGGCGACCGGATCACGCTTCGCGTCGGGACGCGCGGCCTGTGGCTCAACCCGGCCTCGCAGGCCGGCGAAGGTCTGCTGCGCCTTCTCGGGCTGCGGGAGGCGGTGCCTTGACCTCGCTCCCGTCCAACGAGGCGTTGTTCCACCTGAACGCCAAGGTCATCCAGCGCTCCCGCGGCAAGAGCGCTGTCGCCGCTGCCGCCTACCGCGCCGGCGCGCGCCTCACCGACGCCCGCACCGGTTCCGTCTGGGACTACACGCGCAAGCGCCACATCCTGGACTCCTACGTGACGGCCCCGGCCGGCGCGCCTGCCTGGGCGCTGGACCGCGAGACGCTGTGGAGCCGCGTGGAACTCGCCGAGGTCCGCAGGAACTCCCAGACCGCACGCGAGATCGAGGTCAGCATCCCGCGCGACCTCCCACCGGCCGCGTGGCGCGCCTTTCTCGCCGACGTGGCGCGCCCCTACGTCGAGGCCGGGGCCGTGGTGGACACCTGCATCCACGTCCCGCCTGCCGCCGACAAGGCGCTGAACGCCCACGCGCACATGCTGATGACCTGCCGTCGGCTGGACCCCGTCAGCGAGACCGGGTTCGCGAGGACCCGGAACAACGACCTCGCCGCCTTCTTCGAGAGCGGCGGGCGGCGCGGCGGGACACGCGGCGACGCCCTGAAAGCCGAGCGCGGGCGCGTCGCCGCGGTGGTCAACGACCACCTCCGCCGCGCCGGGTCCCGCCGCCGCGCGGACCATCGCAGCTACGAGGCCCGGGGCGACCCACGCCCCCCCGAGCCGCACATCGGCGAGGGGCGGAAGTCCGCGACGATGCGGCGCCGGTCCCACGACCGTCGAACGATCGTCGTGGCGGGGCTCCGCCGGACCAAGACCCTCGAAAACCAGATCATCGAAGTGGAGAAAGAGATGGCACTGACCGCCCGAGGGTTCGCCCGCGCGCCTGCCCAAGACAAGAAGGCCCCGCGCCAGCAGGACTACAAGCTTTCGCTCCTTCGCGATCGCTTTCCGGACGGCGACTTCACGCCCTTCCGCGATGTCCTCTACCTCGTGGACGCCAAGGACCCGAGGCGCACCCGAGTCCTGACCCGCGACGGCGCATGGGTGGAGGCGGACGACGAAAGCGGCACCGTGTCCCTGTGGGGGCCGCGCAGCGCGCAGGCCGCCGCACTCGCCGACGCGATCAGCGTTTCCACCGGCTACGGCGTCGACAGGATCGAGCGCACCGCAGCGGCCGGGAAGCCAGGCAAGAGCCGCCGCAAGGGCGCCATCCCCGAGGAGGAGGCCGTCAGTCTCGCGGACCGCTGGCGGCGGCGAGGTTTCTCGGACGTGACAGAGTCCCCGGCCGGGGTCCGCGTCGGGCTCGGCGGGCGCAGCCGCCTCTTGGACTCCGGCGACCACATCGACCTGATCGGCCCTGTCTCCGACCAAGCCCTACGCGCCCTCGCGTCGAAAGCCGCCGAGGACTGGGGCGGGACGCTCGAACTCGACGGCCCGTGGCCTCCGGAGGCGCAGGCTCGCCTCTGGACGGAGTGCCAGCGGCAGGGCGTGACCCTGGCCGGCTACACCCCGCCGCCCGCCGTCGCCGCCGCATGGGCGGCCGAAAGCGGTTCCGTCGCCGACACGTCAACGAAATTGCGAGCCGTACGGTCGGAGACGGCCGAGGCGGACCTCCTCCTAGGCGCAGCGGCGGGCGACGTTGCGTCCCTCAAGCGCCTCGAACCCTCCCTCCGGGCCTTCGTGTCGGGCCACTGCGACGACGAACAGCGCCGCGACCTCGCGCGCGCCGACCGCGAGGACATCGTTCAGGCCCTCGCGGAGTTCCGGAAGTTGGGCGCGGCCGAGTTCGAGCGCCAGAAGGCTGAACGCCTCGCCGGGCGCCCGTCCATTTTCGATGCTCCGGCGAAGCCCGCCGATGCGCCGGCGCGGGATGCCGCCCCTGCGTTCGGGCGACGCTCGAATCCGATCGACTGAGGAGACCGCCATGCGCACCACCGACGACCTTTCCACCGTCCCGACATACCGTTCCCGTGCGATCGTGCGGGACCTTCAGGCCCTTGCGGTGCAGCCCGGCCTCGCGATCTCTGGACGCCACCCACTCAAGGATTTTCCCGCTCTGTCGGACGACCTGGCGCTCCGCCGTTTCGCGGCCGACCTTAGAGCGGGCGACTGGCATCGAATCGCCGATGCCGATCCCCACGACCTCGCCGCCCGGCTGCCCGCTTGGCGCGAGCAGGGGCGCGACCTCATCGCACGCGACCATGCCATCGCGACCGATTTCGTGGCGGCGCTGGACGGTGACAAGGCGGCGCTCGACCGCCTCCGGGCGCCAGAGTCCGAGGGCGGCTATGGAGAGGACTGGCTCGCCCGGCAGGTCTCCAGCCAACGCGGCCGTGCAGATGCGTGGCGCGAGCGCCTGACCGATTTGGACGTATTCAATGAGGAGCTTGGAGAGCTGGCTGCCGATGCGTATTTTGCCAGCCGCGAGCCTCTCCACGACAACGACTACGACGAGTTGGACGACTACGATCGCATCCGCGACTACGAGGACGGCGACAAGCCGGGACGGTACTACGGATGACCACCGCCGCCGACGTTCTCGAATCCCGCCGCGAGGCAGTCGCGCTCCGGCGGTACGTCCGCGAGCAAGCGGCCGGCAGGGCCGCCCCCGAATGGGTCATCTACGACGATCGGCTCGGTGCCTGGCTCTCGACCAGTGAAGCCCAAGCCACTGGCGGCGGTCGGGACTGGCGGCGCGTTCGGCAGCCCGGCGAGCCATGGTGCAGCACGCTCGGCCGCGACCTCACCATCGCGACCGACGACTCGCTCCAGGCCGTTTTCGCCACGATCGGCGAGGACGACCCCGGCGCATGGCGGCGCCTGTTCCTCGACGTCGACCGCGCCCCTGCGCGCTGCCTGTCGGACTGGCGCGCCCGCGGCCGACGCCTCCTCGCCGCGGTGTCCGGCGATCCCGTCGCGACGGGCGGAAACCTCGCCGGGCGGTTCGCCGCGCGGGGTACGGGCAAGCGGTCCTTGGCGGGCGTCTGAAACGGCCGCCCGGCACCCTCTCGCCGCAAGGACTCGACGGGGTGGTCCGATGCCGCCCGGCAAGGACTCACCGCTCTCGCGGCTCGCAGGAAGGCCCTTAAGAGCGACGGAAGTTTCAAGGGGTAGGAATGTGCCGCCCAACCTCACTTCGTCGTTCTGGCGGCTCGCACAGAAGCCTCCAGAACGCTCCGGCCTCTTCAGACGGCCTCGGGCACGTCCTCGCGGTCCCCGCCGCCCTCGTGCCGGGCAGCGCCCCGCCTAGGGGCCGGCGGGACGGGGGAGGCCCCTCACGGGACTATTGCCTGCTCGCCGGGGGCAGTCGGTCCCGCGCCTGTCTGCGGCGGCGCTCCTGCGGCTACCCCGAGAACCGGTCTCGCAGCCGAGAACTCCCGCAGCCGTGCCGGCCGCTCCGGTGCTCTGAGTCCTGCGTCGGCTTCGCCAGGGGGCATCTGCCGGTCGTCCGTGCAACGTCCTTCTACGCCGCAAATTGTTGACAAGCGGTCCGGTTAATGTCGCACACCATCAGTATGACGCGGACGCCGGATTTTAGTCAGCGTAACGTACCTCTCAGTGACGCATCTGAGTAAAAAGCTTCCTGCCCAATTTAAGGGAGTGTCGGTCGACTACCTGACATCAACTCAATTGCAGCAACGGAAGCATCACCCGTGGTACGCGACCAGCACGGCCCCCGCCGCGATGAGCCCGACGCCCAACCAGTTCGGGCCAGATAGCCGTTCGCCGAGGAACAGTGCGCCGAGGATCGCCACCAGAACGACACTCAGCTTGTCGATCGGTGCGACGCGGGCCGCATCGCCCATCTTCAGGGCGCGGAAGTAGCAGAGCCACGAGCCGCCCGTGGCCAGCCCGGAAAGGACCAGGAACAGGTAGGTCCGTCCCGACACCGCCCCCGGCCATTGCAGACGCCCGGTAACGGCCAGGATGCCGGCAAGAACGAACAGGATCACCACGGTGCGGATCAGCGTCGCGAAATCGGAATCGATGTTGGCGACGCCGACTTTGGCGAGAATCGCGGTCAGGGCGGCGAACCCCGCCGAACACAGTGCCCAGAACTGCCAGGAGGCAAGAGCGAGTTTCATGATGTGACTCCTCTTTTGAGACGGGGACTTCGTTGCGGAACACGCTATCCGACGCGGGCGACGGCCACGTCGTCGGTCTCGGGGGCCGGCGTCTTCTCCTCGAGCGCGCCGTCGCCCGCCCCGACCGTCCAGCGCTCGATATGCTTGAACACGATCACCTTGTCGCGCAGCAGCGCGCCGTGATGTCGGCAGAACGCCTCGAGGTCCGGCCGATGGCCGACCAGCTCGACGCACATCGTCAGCTCGGGGTTCGGCGTCTCGCTACCCTCGGGCTGCACGGGGCCGTGGTTGCTGAAGCCGTAGTGCGTGTGGTGGGCGACCGCGTTCACGATGCCCGCCTTCTTCGCCAGGAGCACGAGTTCACGATAGAGCGGCTTGGCGCCCCAGGAGGCGAAGCGCCCCGATCCCGGCGCCTTGTCGCGTGGCCTCAGGTAGATGCGCAGCATCCCGACGTCGCTCGGGATGAGGTAGTGGGTGTCGGTCATGGTGGTTCCTTCGGTGGCATAAGAGACGATCGGAACGACGACACCCGGACGGGCGCGTCGGCGGGGCAGCGACACGTTCGGGCGGGGACGCGGCAGGGCGCGCACCTCGCGCAGCGACACGTCGGGGGGCACGAAGCCGTGGTCGAGCTTCGGCACCCCGACGCGCTGGGACAGGTAGATGCCTGAATGGCCGCTGAAGACGTAGGCGAGGAAGCATCCGGTCGCGATGTAGACGGCGTTGTCGGCGCCGAAGAGTTCGATGCCCATGATGGTACAGGCGATCGGCGTGTTGGAGGCGCCTGCGAATACGGCGACAAAGCCGATCCCGGCGAAGAGGTCGACCGGCGCACCGATCGTGTGGCCGATCGATGCCCCGAGGCCGGCGCCGATGAAGAACAGGGGTGTGACCTCGCCGCCCTTGAACCCGCAGCCGAGCGTGACGACCGTGAACAGAAGCTTCCAGGCCCAGGCCCACGCATCGGAACGGGCGGGATCGAAGAAGCCGGAGATCGTCACGTCGGCCGGGTTCGGCGACCAGACCCCTAGGCCGAGATACTCGCGGGTGCCGAGCGCATGGACCAGCGCGATCAGGACAAGACCGCCGAGGACAGGGCGCAGCGGCGCGAACGGCACGACGCGCTTCACCAGCCCCTGCACGGCGTGAAGGCTTTCGGCGAAGAACTGGCTGACGAGCCCGAACGCGACGCCCGCGATCGCAACTTGGGCGAACAAGAGGATATCGAGCCGGAACCCTGGCCCGTCGGCACCGAACCCGATCAGGAAGTGGGTGTGCTCGATCCCCCATTGGAGGCAGACCCAATCTCCGACCACTGCCGCGACGAGACAGGGCACCAGCGCCTCGTACTGGATGCGACCGACGGTCAGCACCTCGAGCGCGAACACCGCCCCGGCGATGGGGGTGCCGAACACCGCACCGAAGCCCGCCGCGATGCCGGCCATGAGCAGGAGGCGAACCTCGCCCAACTCGAGGCGCAAAGCTTTGCCGAAGCCGGAGGCCAAGCTCCCGCCGAGCTGGACCGCCGTGCCCTCGCGTCCGGCAGAGCCGCCGAACAGGTGCGTGGCGACCGTCGAGACAAGGATCAGCGGCGCCATGCGCAAGGGCACGCCCGCGCCGGGCTCGTGGATCTGCTCGACGATCAGGTTGTTGCCGCTCTCGGCCGAGCGGCCGAACCAGTGGTAGACGAGGCCGACCGCAAGACCGCCGACGGGCAGCCAGTAGAGGAGCACCGGGTTGTCGAAGCGCGTGCGCGTCGCGACGTCGAGCGCCCACAGGAACAAGGCGCAGGCCGAACCGACGGCGGCCGCCATCGGCAGGACGAAGAGCACCCATCGGGCGAGAGCGAACGCCTGTAGGGTTCGGTTGGCGAGGGCGTTGGGCGGCATGGTCTGGCTCCGGATGAGGGCGGAGCGATCAGACGGAGTGTCGGGAAACACGGGCCGGACATGACTACTCGCCCGCGTGTGTTGCGGGTGGAGTAGGAGTCATCAGCCCATCGGGGAGCGGTTCGGCGCGAGGCCCGGCAGAATCCATTGCCGTTCATGACGTCTACGTGATCGCCGCGAGCATTGTCAACGCGGGCCTCGTGCGTCGCGAGATACGCCAACGGGGAACTGGTAGGCGAAGGGAATGTTGCTCTCTCCTGACGCAGTTTCCTGCGCCCTCGGAGATGTCACCATGCTCACAAGACGCGCCGTGCTCCAGGGGGCAAGTTCCATCGCAGTGGCTCGTACGACATGGCCCGCTTCCGCCGCTTCGGCGTCGGCGACCATGGCGGCACCCTCCGAGCCTTCCAGCGACTTGCTCGTCCACAGCAAGCTTCCCCTGAACGCCGAGACGCCGATAGCCAAGCTCCGGTCCGCCTTCGTCACGCCCCAGGCCGAGTTCTATATCCGCGACCACGGCACCGTGCCGACGATCGAGGAGGCGGGCTACAGGCTGACGATCGGCGGCAAGGTGAGAGCGCCCATCGAGCTGTCGCTCTCGGATCTCAAGTCACGCTTTCCCGAGCGCAAGGTGATGGCCGTCATGCAGTGCGCCGGCAACCGCCGGGCCGACATGGTCGACGTCGGGTATGTCGAGGGTGATCTCTGGGGTCCCGGAGCGATCGGCAATGCGGAGTGGACAGGCGTTTCACTTGCCGACGTCCTGAGCGCTGCCGGCGTCGAAGACGGTAGCGGGTTGCACGTCGCCTTCTCCGCTCACGACGAGGTGGTCATGAAGGATGACCGCTTCGACTACGGCGTTTCGATCCCGCTCGAGAAGGCGATGACGCCGGACGTGCTCCTCGCATGGGCCATGAACGGCGAGCCGTTGATGGCCGAGCACGGCTTTCCCCTACGCGTCGTGGTACCCGGCTATGCGGGAACGCGCAGCCCCAAATGGTTGGCCTCCATCATGGTGCAGGACGAAGAGGCCGATACCCCGATCCAGCGCAAGGAGTATCGGCTCTTTCCCCCGACGACGACGAAGGAGACGGCCGACAAGGACCCGAACGTCGTCATCAACGACATGCCGCTGAATTCCGCGATCTGCATGCCGGCGGCCGGGGCAACATTGAGGCCGGGAACGACGACAATCGAGGGTTACGCGATCGGGACGCAAAATGGCGTCGCGAAGGTCGAGGTCTCCTACGACGGTGGCGAGAACTGGCACGAGGCCGCCATCGACAAGCGGGCCGATACTCAATGGGCGTGGGTCTTCTGGTCCGTTGTCCTCGACCTGCCGGCCGGTCAGCACCAGCTCGCCGTCCGTTCCTTCGACGAGGTCGGCGGTTCGCAACCCGAGGACATCGCGAGGATCTGGAACTGGAAGGGCTACCTCGCCAATTCATGGCATCGCGTCTCGGTCAGCGTCGGCTAAGCTCTCGGGCTCTGACAATTACAACTCAACGCATCCGGTTGGCTTGGGCAGAGAAAAGCGCCGACCGAGATGCGGTGGGTTGGAGACCTGCGGACCGTATGATGAGGGGAACTGTCATGAGCAAACCAGACGGCTGGGAAGATCCGGAGGGGCTCGAGATGAAGGAGCTAGCCCAAATTGAAGATCGGAAGGCCGCAGCCAGAGGCGCGTCCCGATCGACCGTAGGCTCGGGTCTGACATGGCTTCTCATCGCAGGTTCGTTGCTGGCGGTCTGCGTCGTCCTGTGGATGACGCTTCGCTAGCGATGCAATGCTGGTCCACCCTTCTAGCGGCTGCTGAGGACCGGGGCGGCGGTGGCTTTCAGACCCTCGACCACGACCAGCCGCGGCTCCTCCCCCGCCGTCGGCTCCCCCGGGACGGCAAGCGTGCGCACCGGGCCGATGCTGGAGGCCATGCCGGCTCCCTTGTCGTTGGTCTTCAGCACCACGACGGGCTCGTCCTGTCCTTCGAAGAAGACGCCGTACTCCGTCATCGGCTTCAGCTTGGCGACGCTGACATCGATCGCGTCGACGAGCCCGAGATTGCGCGACACGACCATCCCGGAGCCAGTGGCCCCCTCAGGCGCCTTCAGCGAAAGCGTTAGGTTCTCCGGACCCGCCTTCAGCGGCACAAGGTTCTCGGTGCCCGCACCATCCGGGACCGCGCCCGGCACGAAGACGAGCGCCTGCGGGGCCTGTCCGATCGGGATCTCGGCGACGACCTTCTGCTCGGCCGTGTCGATCACATCGACCCGATCGTCATTCTCGAGCCCGACGAAGATACGGCTGCCGTCGTCGGATCCCCAGATGCCGTGGGGCAGGGCGCCCACCGGAATGGTTGCGACGAGTTCTGTCTTCTCTCCGGGCTTGTAGACCTTCACGACGTTCTCGCCGCCGATCGTGACATAGACCAGCGTCTCCCCGTTTACCGTGCCGAAGCCGAGATGGTTGGAGATCGGCCCGCTGTCGATGACCTCCTTCACCTCGAGCGTCCTAGCATCGACGCGCGTGACCTTGCCGACGTCCTTGTGCGTCAGCCAGACGTCGCTGCCGTCGGGGCTGACCTGCACGAAGGGCACGAAGGGCGAGACGACAGGAATGCGCTTGACGAGCGCGTGGCTCGCGACGTCGAAGACCTCCAGCACCGGATTGAACGAGTTCGCGACGAAGGCGAACTTGCCGTCGCGGGAGAACTTCGTCATGCCCGGACCGCTCGTCGTCGGGATGCGACCTGTTTCCTTGAAGGTCGCGGCATCGATCACCGAGAGGTAGTCCTCCCCGCGCACCGTCGCCCAGACTTGCGCGCCGTCCGGCGTGAAGAAGGCCTCGTGCGGGTTGCGCCCGACATAGGTCGTGCCCTTCACCGCGTTGGTCGCCGTATCGATGAAGGTGACGGAGTTCGTGACGGTCGAGACGACGACGAGCGTCTTGTGGTCCGGCGAGAACCCGAGGCCGTGGACGTTGACCTCGCCCTTGTAGAGCGGGCTCAGAACGTCCGGGCGTGGATTGCCGAGGCGGATCTGGCCGAGCAACGTGTTCCCGACGGGGTCGATGACAGACACCGTGTTGGAGTTCTGGTCGGCGGTATAGACGCGATCGGAGGCGGCAGGCAGCGCGAAGGCCGATGTCGAGACGACGAGCGCGGCGGCGAGGATGGCGGTGCGGGTCATGGGGTCGTCTCCGGAACGGGTTTCGCGGTGTCGGCTGATGCGGCAAGCATCGAGCGCATCAGCGTGATCTCGTAGGTCTGTTCGGTGATGATGGACTGGGCGAGGTTGCGGATCGCCGGGTCCTCGGTCGATCCGAGGACAGCCTTCGCCATGTCGATCGCACCCTGATGATGCGGGATCATCTGGGACAGGAAGTCATGATCGGGGTCGCCGGTCACCGGCGCCGACATCATGCCTGCGTGCATCGTCTCCATCGCCGCCGCGGTCGCTTGCGCATAGGGCGAGCCGTCGGGCGAGGCTGGTGCCATCGTCGCATGCTGATGGGCACGAGCGTCCTGCGCTTCGGCCGAAGTCAATGACATCCCGGCGAAGGCGAGGGCGAGGAGGAGCGTCTTCAACATGGGGCTGGCGTTTCCTTCGAGCACGGGCTGGAAGGGAAGACGCTCGGCGAACGCTTTCATTCCCGACGTCGCGACTTTTTTCCGCGACGCGGAGCCGAGAGCGCGTCCGCCGCTGCCGGTCCGACGCTGGAAGCAACCGATCGATGCAACCGATCGGAAAGACCGGAACAACGCGTTGGATGAATCCGTCGCCGCCGCGCATGGTCTGAGCAGAAAAAGGACCTCCGCCCATGACCTTCGAACAGATGCGTGCCGTCTCGCTCGGCCTCCACCCGCTGTCGCGCCTCGACAGCCCCCGCGAGGTGGTGCGCCAGTTCACCCCGAACTGGTTCGCCGCCACCATGGGGACGGGCATCCTGGCCATCGCGCTCGCGCAGTTCGGGACCGCGGTCCCGGTCCTCCATGCGATCGGGGAAGGGCTGTGGATGCTGAACATCGGGCTCTTCGCCCTGTTCACCGCGCTCTACGCCGCCCGCTGGATCTTCTTCTTCGACGGGGCCAAGCGCATCTTCGGCCATTCCGTCGTGTCGATGTTCTTCGGCTGCATTCCGATGGGGCTCGCCACCATCATCAACGGTTTCCTCGTCTTCGGACTACCGCGCTTCGGCTCCGCCGCGGTCGGGATCGCCGAGACGCTCTGGTGGATCGACGTCGCAATGGCGGCGGCCTGCGGGATCGCGATCCCCTACATGATGTTCACGCGCCAAAGCCACTCGATCGACCAGATGACCGCGGTCTGGCTTCTGCCGATGGTGGCGGCCGAGGTCGCCGCGGTGTCGGGCGGGCTGCTTGCACCCCATCTCGCCGACCCGCAGAGCCAGCTCCTCGTCCTCACGCTGTCCTACGCGCTCTGGGCCCTGTCGGTACCGATCGCGATGAGCGTCCTCGTCGTGCTCGTTCTGCGGCTCGCCGTCCATAAGCTGCCGCACGCATCCATGGCCTCGTCGAGTTGGCTGGCGCTCGGCCCCATCGGCACCGGCGCGCTTGGCCTGATGACGCTGGGCGGAGCCGCCCCCGCGATCCTCGCCGCCAACGGGCTGGACCGCTTCGGGGCGACGATGGAGGGCGTTGGCCTCGTCGGCGGCCTGCTTCTCTGGGGCTACGGCCTGTGGTGGCTCGCCATCGCGACGCTGGTCACGGTCCGCTACGTCAGGGAAGGCCTGCCGTTCAATCTAGGCTGGTGGGGTTACACGTTCCCGATCGGCGTCTACGCCGTGACGACGCTGAAGCTCGGCACCATCCTGCCCATTCCCGCGATCCACGGCTTCGGCGTGGCGCTGGTCGCACTTCTGGCCGTGGTTTGGTCGATCGTGGCGGTGCGCACGGTCCGGGGCGCGTGGCGCGGCGACCTCTTCGTCGCTCCCTGCCTCAAGGCCGGCTGATCCACCTTTGTGCTGACCCGATCATGCCCTCGGAACCCGCCCTGAAGGAATGCGGGCGGGGCTGGCGAGCGTCCTTCCCGACACAGCCAAGAACCGACTGTCGTCACGACCCTTCAGAACGAAACGCAGCCGCGCCAGCCTGGAACTTTGCCGCACCGCCCTGGGCGGGATGGCGGACGTAGGTGACCGGTACGCCGAACCCTTCGCTCGCGCCTTCCGCCACTCGACCGATGGCGAGGATGCGACGGGGTCGGATGGCTTCGACGAGAAGCGCCAGTGTGTCCCGAGACCTAGTGATCTCGGACCGGGACGGCGTTCGGTTGCGCACGGGTATCCCCGTCCGGTGCGGGTGGTGCATCACCGCGTTCCAGAACAGGGGCAGCCGTTCCGGCAGTGCATCCCAGATCTGGCGCGAGGTGCCGGACGGCGGTGCGGCGGAGGCGTCGGCCGTCGTGGCGATCTCGAACGGTGCGATGGCAAGGCGCGAGGAGAGGTCGACCAGTCGGCCTTCGCCCGTGAAGGGCACGCCCGTGCGCCGGGCTCCGAACCTCGAAGGCGCTTCACCGAGCCATAGGTCGATGCCGTCCCGTCCGGCAAACGCATGGAGGTATCGCCGAAGGTTGCGGCAGCGGATCGAAGCGGCATCCGGAACATCGACCGCCGGGTCCGTGTCGGCGTAGGGATTGAAGAGGGTCGGCATCCCGGCCGATGCGGCCATGTGCATGACGAGACGATCCAGCCCCGTCTTCTGGTTGCCTGTCACGCGCCCGGACCCGGATGGTCGTTTCGAAGCTCGTGCAGGAACGCCGATGCCGCTCGGCTGAGGCTGCGCTCCTTCATCTCCACCGCATGGAAGCCGCGAGCGGGAAGCGCAAAGGCGATCTCGATCAGCGTCCGGCTCCGCAGTCCCGGCTGAGCCACTGCGAGCGGCAGGACGCCCACGACGCCGCCGGCCTCGATGGCTGATCGCACGGCCTCGTTGGACGGGAGTTCGAGATCGACCGACAATGCGGCGGGATCGATGCCCGCGCCCCGCAGCGCGTCTTCCAGAATGCTACGCGTGCCGGATCCGGGCTCGCGCATGACCCATCTCACCCCTGCAAGCTCCGGGACGCGTGGCGGGGCGCCCTTGGGCGATTCAGCACCTGGGGATGCGACGAGAACGAGCCGGTCGTCGGCGACACGGGTCGTGCGCAGACGCGGATCGCGCAGTTCGTCCTCGACGAAGCCGAGATCGGCATCCCCGGCGGCCACCGCCTCGCTGACCTCCAGTGTGTTGGCGATCCGCAGGGAGAGGGTGATGCCGGGATGGCGTTCGCGGAAGTGCCGCATGCGAGGTGGAAGCCAGTGGTTGGCGACCGTCTGGCTGGCTGCCAGCGCGACATGCCCGCGCCGAAGGTCGGTCAGATCGTCGAGTGCCTTGGCCGCCTCCGCGGCCCGTGCGAGGACCGAGCGCGCTTCCGGGAGGAACAACCGTCCCGCCTCGGTCAACTCGATGCCGCGCCCGACCCGGTCGAACAGACGGACGCCGTGACGGCTCTCCAGCGCGGCCAGCGCCGAGCTCGTGGCCGACTGCGTGAGGTTCAACGACCGCGCCGCCTCGGTCACGTGTTGGCGCTCGGCGACCGCGACGAAGATGCGAAGCTGTTCCAGCGTCACGGGCGCTCCTCAAAGCTGGTTCGCGGGCTTGGGCTCCGGCGGTCGCTCCAGTTCGTCGTAGACGAGCCGGGCGACCGGCATCAACGCCTCGCGGGCTGTCGCGGCCGTCACGACATAGCCAAGGCCGCGGTCGCGCCACAGGAAGGCGGATACGCCGTCCTCCTCGACGAACTGGAACGACGTCTCCTCCGTCTCATCCGTCTTGACGTACAGCGTCAGCCGCGTGCCCGCGTCATCGTCGTACATCAGCATCGCGGCCGGACCGGAACGACCCGGCAGAAGGCGGCCGCCCATCAGGCGGTAGCCGAGCCGGGTAAGGTCTGGGACGGTGATCGGCGTTCGCAGCCGCTTCGACAGCCAGCCCACGAGATGGGCTCCCTCGTCGGCCCTGACCTCGACGGGATGGACGACCTCGACCACGAAGGTGCGGTAGGCCGCGATCGCGTCGTCCGCCATGCGGGCGGTGCGGACGGGTTCGGCGTTCGGGGCGCCGAGGATGCCGTTCGCCATCCAGCCCCCGAGCCCGCCGAGTGCGAGCCAGGCGCAGACGGCCGCGACCGACCGTAGATGAAGCAGCCGGCGACGGCGCACCCCGGCGCGGATGCTGGAGATGCGAAGGCGAGCCGGGATGGGTTCGGCGGCCTTGGGCCCAAGGCGGTCGCGCAACTCGGCGAGCAGCCTGCGATCCCGCTCCAGGTCGGCGGCGATCGCAGGGTGGTCCACGAGATAGCGTTCCACCGCTTCGACGCGTTCGGCACCGAGACGCCCGTCGAGATAGGCCTGGAGGTCGTCCTCGCCGACGGGAAGATCGATCGGGTTCACTTGACCCTCCTGAGGTTCGGCCTCGCGCCATGGTCGAGATAAGAGCGCAAGCGCTCCCGGGCACGCGACAGGCGCGACATCACGGTTCCGATCGGCAGTCCCGTGACCTTGGCGGTCTCCTCGTAGCTCAGGTCTTCGACGCCGACGAGAAGAAGCACCGTGCGGTGCTCCTCGCTGAGCGTCTCTAGGCCGGCGAGGACGTCGCGGAACTCGGCCTTGCCCAACTGGCCGCCATCGACTCCGGGCGGCTCGGCCATGTCGTCGAGCCCGACGTGCTCGCCGCGCCGGCGGCCCTGGCGCAGAGCCGACAGGTGAAGGTTGCGCAGGATGGCGTAGATCCAGGCGCGCAGGTCGCCGTCGGGGCGGCGCAGGTGCCAGCGCCCGACGACGCGCTCCAAACAGTCCTGGACGAGATCGTCGGCGGCTGTGGCGTCCCGCACTAGGGCGTAGGCATAGCGCCGCAGCCCCGGGATCAGCGGTTCCACCAACCGTGCGATCTCATCCTCGCTCATGGCGGCCCTCGCTTCCCGGCCTTACTTCGCGAGCGCCGGGTCGACCTGCCAGATCTCGTCGGCAAGCTTGCCGTCGCGGAACAGCATGACGTAGCGCACGGGAATCTTGTCCTTGCCCGCGAACACGACGTTCGCGGTGACGGTCGCACCCTTCGGGTTCATCGCCTCCGAGACGCCCATGACGTTCGCGGTCAGGTTCGGCTGGGCCTTGGCGAACTTCTCCCAGACCGCCTTGATCTCGGAACCCTTGTAGGTGCCGTCGAGCGGGCCGCCTACCCAATGAAGGGTCGCGCCGTCACCGTAGGCGCCTGCGACTGCGGCGGTGTCCCCCTTGGCGATCGATGCGATGCGGGCCTGCGCCATGTCGGCGGCAGGGCCGGCATGGGCTGCGGTTGCCGTGATCACGGCCATGGCCGCGGTGGCGAGAAGGGTCTTCATGGGTGTTCGTCCTCGACGTCGGAGATTGCTGACCATGCCGAGACGCTGCCGACGATCCCTTATTCCCGTGCGATTGGCAAAAATCTCGGGTGCGTCTCGCGGAATAAACTCCGGCGGGCAGCGTCCCTTTCTTGAACCGCCCGGTCTTTGGGGCACCCACCACCCGACGCAAACCGCCAGGAGTTCCGATGTTCCGCCTTCCACTTCTTGCTGCCGGCGCCGTGCTTGCCGCATGCGCTTTCGCGCAGGCCGCCGACACCGAACTGTTCGATCCCACCATCCGGCACGAGCCGAAGGACGGCGTCGTTCGCCTCTACGGTGCGGGCGGACCCAACACGGCGTTCCAGAAGGTCGCCGACCTTTGGATGCGGCAGACCGGGAACAAGGTCGAGATCACCGCCGGCCCGGAGGGCACGTGGTCGAAGAAGGCCCAGGGTGATGCCGACATCATCTGGGGCACGTCCGAGCAGTCGATGACGGCCTTCCTCCAGACCTACAAGACCTTCTCGTCGACCCAAGTTCAGCCGATCTACGTCCGTCCCACCGTGATCGCGGTGAAGAAAGGCAATCCGAAGGGGATCCAGGGCTTCGAGGACCTCCTGAAGGACGGCATGCGGATTGTCGTCACGGAAGGGTCGGGCGTCGCCAACACGTCGGGCACCGGAACCTGGGAGGACGTGGCGGGCCGTCTCGGCAGGCTGTCGGACATCGAGCGCTTCCGCCGCAACATCGTCAGCTTCTCCACCGGCTCTGGCGCCAGCTTCAAGGCGTTCGGGGATCTCGATGCGGACGCCTGGATCACGTGGCCGGACTGGACGGTGACGAAGGCCGACGTGCTCGACGCCGTGCCGATCGAGACGGACCGCCGCATCTGGCGCGACCTGAACATTGCGGTCGCTCCGGACGCCGATCCGCAGGCGAAGGAGTTCGCCGAATTCCTGGTCACACCGGAGGCGCAGGCTTTGATGCGCACGGAAGGGTGGGAGCGGTGACTTCCCAACCTCGCGAGAGCGCGTTACCGTCTCATCGCTACGGGGATGGGGTTCCCCCACAACCGCCCGCGTCGGGCTGATGACTCCTATCGAAACCGCGGCGCATGCTTGGATTTCTCCGAGCATGCGAACCCATGTCGATAGGAGACCCGCATGTCCTTCACCAGTTGCGTCATCGTCATGCTGGGCGGTGCGCTCGGCACGTTCCTGCGCTACGCCATCTCGGTTGTCGCCCTGCCGATCAGCCGCGACCTGCCCTGGGGCACGATCCTCATCAACATCGCGGGCTCCTTCGCGATCGGCCTGTTCGGGACGCTCACGCTCGCTTCGGGCCGTTTCCCGGCTTCGGAGAACCTTCGTCTGTTCGTGATGATCGGCCTCTGCGGTGGCTTCACCACCTTCTCCTCGTTCAGCCTTCAGACGCTCGATCTCCTGCGGGCCGGTGCCGTCCCCCGCGCCATGCTGAACGTTGCCCTGTCGGTGGTCCTGTGCGTGGCGGCCGTTGCCGTTGGTCACTTCGTGGCTTCACGCTACAACGACAGCGCCCAGCGTATCGCGCAGATCGACATCGAGGAGGATGCGTAGCCTTGTGCGGCGACCGGCGCTGTCCTGTTGAGGGAAGTTACAGAAACACGCGTGTTGTCTCCGAAGGGTCGATGGCTGATGGTCTGCTACAGGAGGCTCGTTTCGTAGTGCCGATCGTGCGAAAGGGATGGCACCCGGTCGGTCGATTTCGGGTGTGGAATGTGGTCGACCGGACGGGCCGAAGCAGCACCCAGGGTGCCGTATCGTTCGACGAGGGCGCATGGTCCTGCGACGCCTAGCGCTTGCCGTCGGCGGAAGTGCCGTCGCGTGGGCCTGCATGGCGTATCTCGTCCTGCCGTTCGCGCTGCGCCACTACGAGCATCAGACCGCGCTGAACGGCTTGGAGATGGTGACGCGTACGGCGGACGGGCTGTCGGGCGATCCTCTCAACGTCGGCGTCGTCGGATCCCGGAGCGAACTCGTGACGGCCATGGCAGCCGCAGGTTGGACGCCGGCCGATCCCGTGACGCTTCGCACCAGCATCGAGATCGTCGGTAGCGTGGTTCTCGACCGCGCTTATCGCGATGCGCCCGTAAGTCCGCTGTTCTACCAAAGGCGACAACAGGACCTCGCCTTCGAGAAGGCGGTCGGACTGAGCGCAGACCGGCGCCAGCATGTGCGTTTCTGGAATGTCCTGTCAGCCGGGGCGGAGGGCCGACCTGTCTGGCTCGGATCCGCCTCGTTCGATGTCGGCGTCGGGTTCAGCCATTACACGGGTGCCGTGACCCATGCCATCTCTCCGGACGTCGATGCGATGCGTGACGAGTTGGCGGCCGATCTTGCCAGGACCGGGCGTGTTGCGGAGGTCTACGAGGTGACGGGCGTCGGCTTGACCTTGAACGGTCGCAATGGCGAAGGGGACCGCTACTACACGGACGGCGAGATCCGCTTCTCCATCCTGGCGCCTCCGGGGGTGGCGGGACGCCAGCCGCCTCCCGTCCTGCCCAACCCGCCGCTCATCGACCTCAAGAACGCGTTGTGGAACGCCGCCACCAACTGAGGACGTGCAACGCTTTGGCAAAGTGCGCCTAGGAATCGTATCGTCCGCTAGGGAGCGGATTTATGAGAGGTACCTACGGCGCGAACGGGCCGGAAGCAGATGGGCCGCAGGCCGACGCCTACCCGATCGTCTGTATCTTTGATGGCGAGGCATTCTTCGTGACGCCGAACAACCTCTTCCGCGCCACGGTGGGGGCCGTCGTGCTGGGCCTCGGCACGATCACCTCCGTCGAGGCGTTCCCGAACGGCGGCGACACCGTCGCCGGCACGGAGGCAGTCCTGCGGACGCGCTGAACCGACGACGATCCGGCTTCCCCGTCACGCGAACATGCGGGCAGCCATCCAAACCGCCATCCCGACCATCATGAGGTTCTCGGTGAGGGACACGAAGCCGAGGGGCACGTTGGAGTCCCCGCCGACGCACGCGCACTTCAGTTCGCGCTTCTGGACGTAGACAGCCTTGAAGACCGAGATGGCTCCGACCGTGCCGATGAACAGCGCGACCGGGACGGACAGCCACATCGCGGCGCCTGCCAGCATCAGCACGCCCGCCAGCGCCTCGCCGAAGGGGTAGAGGTAGGCGTAGCGGACCCAGCGCTGGGCCAGGAGATCGTAGCCAAGGAACATCGTGGCGAAGCCCTCCACGTCCCGCAGCTTCTGCACAGCCAGGAGGCACATCGCGATCGAGACGAACCACTCGACGGTTCGCACCGTCAGCAGGGTTTCGAGAAGCGCCCAGGTCACCGCCATCGCCATCAGGGCGGCCATGGCGAAGATGGCGATAACGGGCTTGTAGGTGACGGCCTTGGGGTCGGCGACGGACTTGCCGAGGAAGCGCCGGAGGTCGTCGTACCCGCCGACCCGCTTCCCGTCCACGAACGTCTGGGGCGTCGTCTCCACGTGGTGCTCTGCCTTGAAGGCGTCGGTCTCGTCGCGGGTCGTCAGCCAGCGGTCGTCGACCTCGAAGCCCTCGCGCTTGAGGAGGTCGACGGCGCGCAGGCCCCAGGGGCAGATGTGTTTGGGCATGACCATCCGGTAGATGGTCGCCCGCTTGGCCTTCACCGCGCTTGAGGGAGCCGTGCTGCCGTCTGCAATCGTCGTGGACATGTCGGCGTCCTTTCCTTCGCTCAATTGCCGGCCGCGATGGCGGCCTCGGGCATCCGCGGCGGCAGGTCCGGTGCGCCGTCGGCGGGCGGGTTGGCCTCGAGGTCGGCGATGAGGCGCTCCATCTCCCCGATCTCGCGGACCTGCGCCTCCACGATGCCGTCGGCGAGCTCGCGGACCCGCGGGTCGCGAATGTGTGCGCGCTCGCTCGTCATGATCGCGATGGAGTGGTGGGGGATCATCGCCTTCATGTAGGCGACGTCGTGGACGGTCTCCTGGCTGCGCACGAGCCACAGGGCCCCGGCGAAGACGACGACGCCGGCCGCGACGATGGCCGCGTTGGTACCCTTCCTGGGGTACATCCCCCACATGAAGCCGATCATGATCAGTGCCATCACGGCACCCATCACCACGGCCATCCACGTCCGCGTCTGGCTGTAGAAGACGTGGTCGAGCGCGTATGTGTTTAGGTACATCAAGCCGAACATCACGACCGTCGAGGTCGCGATCATCGCGGCGAACCGTCCGTAACCCATAGCTCCTGCTCCGTTCGTTGGTGTGTCGAGATGCCCCGGAGGCGGCCGCCCCCGGGGCACGGGTCCGCCGCTTACTTCGCGAGCGCCTCGACGCGGGCGGTCATCTCCTCGATTTCCTTCTTCTGCGCGTCGATGATCATCCGGGCCATCTCCTTGGACTTCTCGTCCTTGCCCGTCTTGAGCTCGACCTCGGACATGGCGATCGCACCCTGGTGATGGGCGATCATCCCGCAGTTGAACGCGAGGTCCGGGTCCTTGATCATGGCCGCCTTCATCATGGGGCCGTGCATCTTCATCATCGCGTCCATGTTGCCCTTCTGGACCTCGTCCATCTGGCCGCCGGACATCATGCCCTCCATGCCGCCCATCATCTTGGACATGTCCATGGACCCGGCGGCGGCCTCGCAGGCGGCGGGGAGCGTCACCTGCTCCGACGACGCCGCCATGCCGTGCTGGTCCTGCGCGGAAGCGTGGGAGACGGCGGCGGCGAGAAGAGCGGCGGACAGGATCGTGATCTTGCGCATTGGTTCGTTCCTATGGATGGGGTCCCTCGGGACCTTTTGCTGGATGTCAGCGTGCGGCCGCGGGAGCGCGGCGACGCCGTTGCTTGTTCGCTCAGTGACGGCGGACCGGGTGCTCCGGCCCCGCCGACGGCATGCGTCGTCATGGATGGGGATTCGTGCCGATCCGGTCGCCGACGCCGCGGCGACCGTCGTCGGACGGGGACGGTGAGCGACGCCATCGGACTCGGACCGCCTCGCGGCCGCGAGGGCTCGGCACGGTCGGTCGGGCCTCTCGAGACGGCTCAGGCGGTCTTTGGGGGACGCTTCGGGCCGGGCGGCAGGATGCCCTTGCCGTCCTGGTACAAGGTTGGGGCGGGATCGGCCTCGAGGGCCACGCGGACGAAGCCGGGCGGCGCCGGGAACGGCAGGAGGCTGGTGCAGGACTTCCCGCAGCAGGACATGCCAGACGTGTCGCCGTCGGGCTTGTGTGCCCCGCCATGGGCATGCGTCGACGGACTCGGCGCGCAATCGGCGGCCGGATGGTCGTGGACGCTCACGCCGGCCGTCGCCGTTCCGTGCCCGGCGAACGCGGCGACCGCAACCAGGGACAGGATGACGACGAGACTACGCAGGCATGCGCCGAGCATGGGACGTTCCGACTTCCGATCCGTCGAGAACAGGCGGCGGCGGAAGGAGTTCCATTCGATCGGCACGAGGTGCGAGGAACGACGACCCAGGAGTGGCCGTATGCGTGTCTCCGGTGGGGCCATCGGGTCTCACTCCCGTCCAGCGCGGTAGAAGACCCCGGGGGCGGTCGACACGTCTCCGAACGACAGGACGTCGGACCGGGCCTTCGGGTCTTGCCATGCCGGGCGATCCCGCTGGCATGCCCGGTGCCGCGATGCCCGCAACCCTCGGCCTGTCGACATGAGCCTGTCGACGCCATCCATGGGCACGTGCCCTTCAATCACGTAGCCGCCGATCCTGGCCGTGTGGCAGGATTCGACCGCCTCCAAGACGCCGAGCAGGCGCTTCTGCCTTGCCATGTCATCTCGTTTGCTCTCGCCCCGACGTGCTTCGTTCTGCTCACAATCTGGAAGGCGCCGCCGTGGCTGGTCGTGCCCTTCGGTGCGCTGGGGGCGTGGCGATCGGGGTTTAGTAACTCAGACTGCGGAACGGCCGCTTTCGGGTTTCTAGTGAACCCCGTCGAACGGCGAGCTTGGGTCGGTCGGGGTCGGTGTATACGTGTCAATTAATGTAGCACACCCTCAGCATGTTGTGGCCGCCGGCCGCCGCGACCTCCAGCGCCCGGCGAGCGCTCGCCTGGCCGCGGATCTCGGCCATGTCGGGCAGGTCGGTGGCGGCGAGGCGGACCGCGGGCTCCGGTCGGCCGAGCACCTGCGTGCCGCGGAAATGGTTGGCGATCTGGATCAGGCTGCGCGCCGCCACGATCGCCATATCGGCCCCGGCCCAAGCGGCCTCCGGGCCGCCGGGCTCGGGACAGATGAGGCCGAGCCCCAGCTCGTTGGCGGCCATGGCGGCCGGCAGCACGCCCGCCACCGGCGAGACCGTGCCGCCGAGCGAGAGCTCTCCGAGCACCAGGTACTCCGCCAGCCGGTCGGCTGGCAGCGCGCCGAGCGCGGCCATCAGCCCGAGGGCGATCGGCAGATCGTAGTGGGAGCCTTCCTTCGGCAGGTCGGCGGGGGCGAGGTTCACGGTCACGCGCTTGGGCGGCATGGCGAGGCCCGAGGCGTGGAGCGCGGCCTGCACCCGCTCGCGGCTCTCGGCCACCGCCTTGTCGGCGAGACCGACGATCTGCATTCCCATCTTGCCGGGCGCGACCATCACCTCGACATCCACCGGAATGGCGTCGACGCCCTGGAAGGCGACGGTCCTGACGCGTGAGATCATGCTGGACCGCCCCCGACCGGCTCAAGCGGCCCGCGAGCCGTGGTCGGAGGCTAGTTCGAAGCCACGCGCCGCGCAAGAACAGGCAGGGAACGGCTCGCCGCGCGTGAAGAAAAAAGGGGCGGCCTGCGCCGCCCCCTCTCGCGATTGTCAGTAGTCGCGGTCGTAGGGGCCGTCCTCGGGATCGAAGGGGCGCATGTCCGTCCGCTGCCAGCGCGGCGGCGGCGGGCCGTCCTCGAAGCGGTCGTCACGGCGGTCCCGGCGGTCCTCGCGCCGCTCCTCCCAGCGATCGCGGCGCTCGTCGCGGCGCGCATGGGGCGGCGGGGGCGGCGGACCGTCGCGCCAGTCGCGGCGCGGCGCCGCGCGGTCGAAGATGCGCGGTCCGTAGACGCCGTCCCAGCGCTGGCGGTCGCGATAGAACGGCCGGCCGCGATAGTGGCGGTCCCAGTAGTCGCCGAAGGAATAGGTGATCACCGGCGCGCCGAGATAACGCACCGACCGTTCGCCGGTGTAGCGCGTGCCGCCGCGCACGAAGGCGAGGTAGTTCGACGACATCCAGCCGCGCTGGCCGTAGAAGTCGACGTCGCACCAGGAACGGTTGGCGAGGCAGCCGTAGACCTGGACGTCCTCGCCGCCGCGCACGACGTTGACGGGCGGATAGGCGGTCGAGGGTCCGGCGCGCAGGTTGACGTTGGTGGTGGCGATCGCGGTCGCCGCGTGGGCGACCCCGGGCAGCGCCACGGCGCCCAGGGCGAAGGCGGTCTTCAGGAGGGTCAGTCGGGGCATGGGAGCCGTCCGGTTCTCGTGTCGTCGATGGAAGCCATTCAAGCACCGCCCGGGCGAACGGTTCCCGAACGCCGCGTTCATCGGGCGTTCAGGATGCGGCCCGGCCTATCGCTTGGCCTCCACCGCGTCCCAGTAGAGCGCGGCGATGTCGGCGCCGCCGAACCGCTTCACCTCGCGGATGCCCGTCGGCGAGGTGACGTTGATCTCGGTCAGGTAGTCGCCGATCACGTCGATGCCGACGAAGACCTGGCCGCGCTCCTTCAGCGCCGGGCCGATCCGCGCGCAGATCTCGCGCTCGCGCTCCGTCAGCTCGGTCGGCTCGGCTCGCCCGCCCACATGCATGTTGGAGCGCGCGTCGGTCTCGGACGGCACGCGGTTGATCGCGCCCACCGGCTCGCCGTCGATCAGGATCACGCGCTTGTCGCCCCGGCGCACGTCCTTCAGGTAGCGTTGCACGATGAAGGGCTCGCGGAACAGGAGCGCGAAGGTCTCCATGAAGGAGGACAGGTTGCGGTCCTCCCGCGTCAGGTGGAACACGCCCGCGCCGCCGTTGCCGTAGAGCGGCTTCATCACGATCTCGCCGAACTCGGCGCGAAACGCGGCGACCTCGTCCGGATCCTTGGTGATGATCGTCTCCGGCATCAGGTCGGCGAACTCGGTGACGAAGATCTTCTCGGGCATGTTGCGCACCCAGGCCGGATCGTTGACCACCAGCGTCTTCGGGTGGATGCGCTCCAGGATGTGGGTGGAGGTGATGTAGTTCATGTCGAAGGGCGGGTCCTGGCGCAGCAGCACCACGTCCATCTCGGAGAGGTCCACCTTCTCCGGCGCGCCGAGGGTGAAGTGCCGGCCCTGCTCCTCCACGAGGTTCATCGTCTCGACGCGGGCCGTCGCGCGCCCGTCGCGCAGCGACAGCCGGTCGGGCGTGTAGTGGAACAGCTCGTGCCCGCGCCGCTCCGCCTCCAGGCACAGGGCGAAGGTCGAATCGCCCTTGATGGTGATTCCCGACACATGGTCCATCTGGACCGCGACCTTGAGCGACATGGCGGCTTTCCCCGGCTGGAATGGGCGCTTACCGGCGCGAGGTAGCGGGGAACCGGGCCCAAGTCCATGCGCCTCCAGTTGCCGGCGCGCCTCGCGCCTCCCATCTCGTGGTCGCAGACCCGCTCAAGGAGCCGCCCGCGATGATCCTGGCCTCGGCCGCCCGCGCCCTGCGCGACCTCTTCTCACCGCCCTTCCGGGCCGCGCTCTGGAAGTCGCTCGGCCTCACCGCCGTGGTGCTGGTGGCGCTGTGGTTCGCCGTGCGCTGGCTGTTCGAATGGGTCGCGATCCCCTTCTTCGCGCAGTTCTCGCCGGACATGCCGGCCTGGGTCGACAATGCCGGCACCTTCGCCGGATGGGCGGCCGGGATCGCGCTGGCCTTCCTTCTCGCCTTCCTGATCGCCCCGGTCTCGGCGGTGATCGCGGGCCTGTTCCTGGACGACGTGGCCGAGGTGGTGGAGCGCGACGACTACGCCGGCCAGCCGGTGGGGCGCGCCCTGCCGCTCGGCCGCTCCGTCGTGCTCTCGGTCCGCTTCTTCGGCGTCGTGATCCTCGGCAATCTCGTCGCCTTCGCGCTGCTCTGGGTGCCGGTGGTCAATTTCGGCGCCTTCTTCGTGATCAACGGCTATCTGCTGGGGCGCGAGTATTTCGAGTTCGCGGCGCTGCGCTACCGGTCGGAGGAGGAGGTTCGCACGCTGCGCACCCGCTACGGCACGACGGTGTTTCTGGCCGGGCTGCTGCTTGCCGCTTTCCTGGCGGTGCCGATCCTCAATCTCCTGACGCCGCTGTTCGCCGCCGCGATGATGGTGCACCTCCACCAGCGCGTGTCGCAGCGCGAGGGCGGCCTGCCGCTCCCCGCCGCCGGCACGCCGGGCGCGATCGGCGGCGAGGCCGCCGCGTCTCAGCCGCCCGGCCGCTTCGCCCCCGGCGGCAGGGGCTGAGGTCCCGGCGGCGCGTCCGGCAGGGCGACCAGGGGCGCGGCCGTGTCGCACGTCTTCTCGTCGGCCCGGCAGAGGTCGGCGATGACGCACACCGCGCAGTCGGGCTTGCGCGCCTTGCACACGAAGCGCCCGTGCAGGATCAGCCAATGGTGGGCGTGGCGCAGGAACCCGTCCGGGATGATCGCGAGGAACCCCTGCTCCACCGCCTCCGGCGTCTTGCCCGGCGCGATCCGGATACGGTTGCCGATGCGCAGGATATGCGTGTCGACCGCCAGCGTCTCCTCGCCGAAGGCCGTGTTCATGATGACGTTGGCGGTCTTGCGTCCGACGCCCGGCAGCGCCTCCAGCGCCGCCCGCTCGCGCGGCACCTCGCCGCCGTGCCGGTCCCGGAGGATCTCGGACAGGCGATGGACGTTCCGCGCCTTGGTTCGGAAGAAGCCGATCGTCCGGATCGCCTCGCGGATCGCGTCCTCGCCAAGCGCCGCCATGGTCTCGGGGGTCGCCGCCCGGGCGAAGAGGTCCCGCGTCGCCCGGTTGACGCCGGCGTCCGTCATCTGCGCCGAGAGCACCACGGCCACCAACAGCGTGAACGTGTTGACGTGCTCCAGCTCGGAGGTCGGATGCGCGCGCTGGACGGCGAAGCGGCGGAAGATCTCGGCCACCTCCTCCGGCGCGTAGGGGATCGGCGGCGCTTCGGCGCCGGCCTTGGCGCGCACCGCCCGGGCGAGCGCGCTCGCCCCGCCGGCCTTCGGCTCCGACGCGTCGGATCGCTTTCGCGGCGCTTTCTCCGATGCCTTCGGGGCGCGTTTGGCCGCAGGCGCTTTTTCCGCCATGGTTTCCACCTATGATGCGCTGACGGGCCCATCGGGCCCGTCCCTGTTTGGAACGGATCCAGCCTGCGAGGCAAGACGCGGATGACCGACGGCTCCGAGCGCACCGTGTTCCACGCCCTCCTGACCCCCTACCGCTCGCTTGGCCGGCGCGGCTTCAACGTCACCATGGCCCTGTTCGGCGGAGCGAGCCTCCTGTCGGGCCTGGTGTTCCTGTCGCACGGGGCCTGGCCGGTGGTGGGCTTCTTCGGGCTGGACGTGTGCCTCCTGTGGCTCGCGCTGCGCGCCAGCTTCCGTTCGGCGCGCGCCACCGAGGAGGTGCGCGTGTCGCGGCTGGAGCTCACCATCCGCAAGACCTCGGCGCGCGGCACCGTGCAGGAGGCGCGCTACAATCCGTTCTGGGCGCGGTTCCTGGTGCGTCGGCACGAACTGGCCGGGGTCACGCACATGGCCGTCGCCGGCGAGGGTCGCCAGACCGAGATCGGCGCCTTCCTGAACCCGGAGGACCGGGCGAGCTTCGCCGAGGCGTTCGGCCGGGCGCTCCACGAGGCCAAGCGCGGCTGACGGGTGCCGGAAAACGGGTGGCGGGCGAAGCCCCGAGGGTCCAAGTTCGGCGCGACCACCCGCCGAGGAGCGATCCGATGACCCTTCACGCCCCGTCCCCCGTCTCGGCCCTGCCGCCGGACGCGGCCTCGGACGGCCTCAGCGAAGTTCCGCCCCCGTCCGACTATCCGCTGGTGCGCGCGGCGATCGAGTTCATCTCGGCCGAGTATCGCAGCCAGCCCTCGCTGGACGCCGTGGCCGAGGCCTGCGGCGTCACGCCCCAGCGTCTGGAGGCCGCGTGCCGCCGCTGGGCGGGGCTCAGCCCCAAGGCCTTCCTCCAGGCGGTGACCATCGATCACGCGCGCCGCCTCCTGGCCGACGGCCTGCCGCTGCTCGACACCGCCCTCGAGGTCGGCCTGTCCGGCCCCTCGCGCCTGCACGACCTCTTCGTCAAGCACGAGGCGATGAGCCCCGGCCTGCACAAGGCGCGCGGCCAGGGATTGAGCCTCGCCTACGGCTTCGCGGACACGCCCTTCGGCCGGGCGCTCGCGATCTGGACCGCGCAGGGGCTCGCCGGGCTCGCCTTCTCCGACGAGGACCGGGGCGGCGACGCGCATGCGCTGTCCGACATGCTGGGCCGCTGGCCGCGCGCCGAGGCGACCCGCAGCGACGAGGGTGCGGCGCGGCGGCTCGCCCGCGTGTTCCGTCCGCAGGAATGGGCCGCCGGCGCGCCGCTGCGCATCGTGCTGATCGGCACCGACTTCGAGGTGCGGGTGTGGGAGCGGCTCCTCGCCATCCCGCTCGGCGAGGCACACACCTATTCGGGCATCGCGGCCGAGATCGGGGCGCCCAAGGCCTCGCGCGCCGTGGGCGCGGCGGTCGGCCGCAACCCGATCTCCTTCGTGGTGCCCTGCCACCGCGTGGTCGGAAAGTCCGGCGCGCTCACCGGCTACCATTGGGGCCTGACGCGCAAGCGCGCCATGCTCGGCTGGGAGTTCGCGATGACGCGCGCGGGCTGATCGCCGCAGGCCGGGAACGCGGCGGGCCGCCGGAGCGTCCTTCGCGGGCGAGGCAACGGGCGGGAACGGCGACGATATGGACGCACGGACGGTGGAGGCGGACACGCCGGCGGGCGATGCGGGCGCGATGAGCGCACCGGAGCGCGCGGAGGCCTTTCGCCGCCTGCGCGAGCACATGCCCGGCCGGACCCGCGACGCGAAGGGCCCGAAGGACCAGCCCGACCCGTTCCGCTCCGTGGTCTCCTGCCTCCTGTCGGCCCAGAGCCGCGACGTCAACACGGCCGCCGCCGTGCGCGCGCTGTTCGCCCTCGCCACCACGCCCGACGCGATGCTGCGCCTGCCGCAGGAGGAGATCGCGCGGGCGATCAAGCCGTGCGGGCTCTACAACATGAAGGCGAGGAGCATCCATCGCCTCTGCGCGGCGCTGATCGCCGAGCATGGGCGCGTGGTGCCGCGCACGCGCGAGGGCCTGATGAGCCTGCCCGGCATCGGGCGCAAATGCGCCGACATCGTCATGAGCTTCGCCTTCGACCAGGACGTGATCGCCGTGGACACCCACGTCTTCCGCGTCTGCAACCGCACCGGCATCACGCGCGAGCGCACGGCCGACCGGACCGCCGAGGCGCTGGAGCGCACCGTGCCCGACTGGGCGCGGCACGACGGCCATTTCTGGCTGATCCAGTTCGGCAAGAGCGTGTGCCTGTCGCGGCGGCCGCGTTGCGAGACCTGCTTCCTGGCCGACCTCTGCCGCTGGTACGCCGCGGTGCGCGAGGCGCCCGACGCCTGACGCCGGACCCTTGGCGCCCCACGCTCCGGCCGGCCCCGATCGCCCGGCCTACCGGCGCTTCAGCGCGGCCGAAAGCGCCGCGCCGAGAGCGCCCTCCTCGCGCGCCGGCTCCGCCCGGGGCGCGGGCTGCGGCCTGGGCGCCGCCGTCCCGGAGGCCGGTCGCCCCGCGGGCGCGCCGCCCTCGGCCGGATCGCGCCGCATGGACAGGGAGATCCGCTTGCGCTTCACGTCCACCTCCACCACGCGCACCCGCACGATCTGCCCCGTCCTGACCACCTCGGCCGGATCCTTCACGAAACAGTCGGCGAGCTGGGAGACATGCACCAGCCCGTCCTGGTGGACGCCGATGTCCACGAAGGCGCCGAAGGCCGCGACGTTGGTGACCGTGCCCTCCAGGCTCATGCCGGGCCGCAGGTCCCCGATCGTGTCCACGCCTTCGGCGAAGGTCGCGGTCCGGAAGGCGGGTCGCGGATCGCGGCCGGGCTTCTCCAGCTCGGCGATGATGTCGCGCACGGTCGGCAGGCCGAACCCGTCGCCCACGAAGCGGCCGGGATCGAGCGACTTCAGCGCGGCCGGATCGCGCATCGCGCTTCGCACGTCGCGGCCCAGTGCCGCCACGATCCGGCGCGCCACCGGATAGGCTTCCGGGTGCACGGCCGAGGCGTCGAGCGGCTCCGCGCCGTCCGCGATGCGCAGGAAGCCGGCGCATTGCTCGAAGGCCTTCGGCCCGAGGCGCGCCACGTCGAGGAGCCGGCGGCGCGAGGCGAACGGGCCGTTCGCGTCGCGGTGCGCGACGATCGCATCGGCCAGCGCCGGCCCGAGCCCGGCGACGTGCGACAGGAGCGCGGCGGAGGCGGTGTTGAGATCGACGCCGACCGCGTTCACCGCGTCCTCCACCACCGCGTCGAGCGCGCGCGACAGGCGTCCCTGGTCCACGTCGTGCTGGTACTGGCCGACGCCGATCGCCTTGGGATCGACCTTGATGAGTTCGGACAGAGGGTCCTGCAGGCGCCGCGCGATCGACACGGCGCCCCGGATCGAGACGTCCACGTCCGGCATCTCGCGGGCGGCGAGCTCGGAGGCCGAGTAGACCGAGGCGCCCGCCTCGCTCACCACCGCCTTCGCCGGCTTGGCGCCCGGCAGACCGGCGATCACGGCGGCGGCGAGGGCCTCGGTCTCGCGGCTCGCGGTGCCGTTGCCGATCGCCACCAGTTCGACGCCGTGGCGGGCGATCAGGCGGGCGAGCGTCGCGCTGGCGCCGGCGACGTCGTTGCGCGGCTGGAACGGGTACACGGTGGCGCTGTCCAGGAGGCGGCCCGTGGCGTCCACCACCGCGACCTTGACGCCGGTGCGCACGCCGGGATCGAGGCCCAGCACCGTCCTGGCGCCGGCGGGCGCGGCCAGGAGCAGGTCCTTGAGATTGCGCGAGAAGACGCGGATCGCCTCGCCGTCGGCGCCGTCCTTCAGCGTTCCCATCAGCTCGGTGGAGAGGCTCGGGCGCAGCTTCTGCCGCCAGGCCCAGCGCGCGACGCCCAGAAGCCATGCGTCGCCCGCCCCGCCGCCCGCGAGCCTCGCGCCGGCATGCCGCGCGACCATCGCCTCCACCGGCTTCACGCTCGCCGGATCGTCCGCGTCCACCTCGATCTCGAGCGCGACCACGCCTTCCTTCTCGGCGCGCAGCAGCGCCAGCACCCGGTGGCTCGGCGCGGTGGCCCACTTCTCGTCGTGGTCGAAATAGTCGGAGAACTTGGCGCCCGTCTCCTCCTTGCCCGCCACCACGCGCGCCCGCAGCCGCGCCCTGGCCACGAGGTGGCGCCGGATCTCGCCGACCAGCGCGGGGTTCTCCGCCATGCCCTCGGCGACGATGTCGCGCGCGCCCTCCAGCGCGGCCTTCGCGTCCGGCACGTCGGCCGTCACGAAGCGGGCGGCGAGCGCGGCGGGATCGGCCGCGCGGTCGGCGAGGATGCGCTCGGCGAGCGGGCCGAGGCCGCGCTCGCGGGCGGCGTCGGCGCGGTTTCGGCGCTTGGGGCGGAAGGGAAGATAGACGTCCTCCAGCGCGACCCGCGTCGCCGCGCCCCGGATCGCCGCCTCGATCTCGCGCGTGAGCTTGCCCTGCTCGCGCACCGACTTCAGCACCGCGGCGCGGCGCGCCTCCAGCTCGCGCAGGTAGGCGAGGCGCGTCTCCAGCGCGCGGAGCTGCGTGTCGTCGAGCCCGCCCGTCGCCTCCTTGCGGTAGCGCGCGACGAAGGGCACCGTGGCGCCGCCGTCCAGAAGCGCCACCGCCGCCGCGACCTGTTCGGCCCGCGCCCCGATCTCGCCGGCGATGGTGCTCTCGATGGCCGATTGCGTGGTGGTCATGTGGCTCTCCGCTCCTGGAACTGCGGCGACCCCTCGGCCACCAAGTCGGCGCATTCGCGGCGAAGGAGGTGGAGCGTGAACACTGCGTTCCCCCGCGCCCCGGCTGCGCGAACGGCCAAGGCGTGGCATGGGACGCAACCGTTTCCAAGGGAGATTTTCGTCCATGAAGCTCTACTACAAGCCCGGCGCGTGCTCGCTCGCGCCCCACATCGTCGCCTGCGAGGCGGACCTTCCCGTCGAGCTGGTGGCGGTGGATCTCGCCCGCAAGACGCTCGGCGACGGGTCGGACTACGCCGCGGTCAACCCGAACGGCTACGTGCCGGCGCTCGACATCGGCGACGGCCCGGTGCTTACGGAGGCCTCCGTGGTGGTGCAGTACCTGGCGGACCGCAAGCCCGGCTCCGGCCTGATGCCGGCGGCCGGCACCACGGAGCGCTACCGCGCGCAGCAGTGGCTCGCCTTCGTCTCCACCGAGCTGCACAAGCAGTTCAGCCCGCTGTTCAAGCCGAACACCCCGGACGCCACCAAGGAGATCCAGCGGGAGATCCTGGCCCGGCGCTTCGCCTTCGTGGACGATGCGCTGGCCGACCGGACCTTCCTCACCGGCGAAGGGTTCACGGCGGCCGACGCCTACCTCTTCACCGTGCTGCGCTGGGCGGACGCGATGCGGCTCGACATGACGGCCTTCCCCAACATCGCGCGCTTCATGGCGGCGGTGCAGGCCCGCCCGGCGGTCCGGCGGGCGCTCGAGGCCGAGGGCCTCGCCTGATCAGGCCACCACGAAACCGTGGGCGAAGGGGTCGCGGTCGTCGATGAAGATCGTGTTGATGCCGGTCTGACGCGCCCAGCCGGCGACCGAGGGCACGATCGCCGGGCGGTCGCCCACGGTGGCGGCCGCCTCCACCCGGCCCCGGAACAGCGAGCCGATGATGCTCTCGTGCACGAAGTCGTCGCCGACCGCCAGGCGCCCCTTGGCGGCGAGCTGCGCCATGCGCGCCGAGGTGCCGGTGCCGCAGGGGCTGCGGTCGATCGCCTTGTCGCCGTAGAACACGGCGTTGCGCGCGTGCGCCTCCGCGTGGCGCGGGGCGCCTGTCCACAGGACATGGCTGAGGCCCCGGATCGCCGGGTGTTCGGGATGGACGAACTCGTAGCGTTCGTTGAGCGCCCGGCGCAGGCGGGGCGACAGGGCGATCAGGTCGCCCGCCGAGAAGTCCGCCATGTCGCGATACACCGCCTGCGGCTCCACGATGGCGTAGAAGTTGCCGCCATAGGCGACGTCGACCACCACCTCGCCGAACCCTTCGACCTGGACCGCGAGCCCTTCCGAATGGAGGAAGCCCGGCACGTTGCGCAGGCGCACCTCCTCCACGAAGCGGCCGTCCTGGACGTAGGTCACGTCGACCCGGCCGGCCGGTGCGTCCACCGCCAGCCGCCCCGGCTCGCGCGGGGTGACGAGCCCGTTCTCGATCGCCATGGTCACCGTGCCGATCAGCCCGTGGCCGCACATGGGCAGGCAGCCCGAGGTCTCGATGAACAGGACGCCCACGTCGCAGTCGGCGCGGGTCGGCGGGTAGAGGATCGAGCCCGACATCATGTCGTGGCCGCGCGGCTCGAACATCAGGCCGGTGCGGATCCAGTCGTACTGCGCCAGGAAATGCGCCCGCCGCTCCAGCATGGTGGCGCCCTCCAGGAGCGGCCCGCCGCCGGACACGAGGCGCACCGGGTTGCCGCAGGTGTGGCCGTCGAGGCAGGAGAAGGTGCGGGTTGCCATGGGATGCCTCAAGCGAAACGCTGGGGGGAGAAGGATCGAAGCGGGATCGGCGGAACCTGTCCGGTCAGGAGGTCGGCGACGAGGCGCGCCGTGCCGGCCGACTGCGTGAGGCCGAGATGGCCGTGGCCGAAGGCATAGGCGACCCGCCGGCTGCCGCGCGAGAAGCCGATCGCGGGCAGCGAATCGGGCAAGGAGGGGCGAAAGCCCATCCACGGCCGCCCGCCCTCGGTGCGGAGGCCCGGCAGGAAGCGCGCCGCCTTGGCGAGCATCGCCTCGGACCGCCGGAAGTCCGGCGCCCGCTCTAGGCCGGCGAGTTCCACCGCGCCGCCGACGCGGATGCCGCCCGCCAGCCGGGTGACCACGAACCCATGGCCCCCGAAGGTGACCTGCGTGCGCAGGTCGAAGGCGCCGGGCGGCAAGGTCGTGTTGTAGCCGCGCTCGGTTTCCAGCGGGATGCGCTCGCCGAGCGTGCGGGCGAGCCGGTGCGAGAAGGCGCCCGCCGCCACCACCACCTGCCCGGCGCGGCGCGCGGCCCCTTGCGTCTCCACCGTGACGCCCCCGGCGTCCGGCCGCAGCGCGCGCGCATCCGCGACGGCGATCGCGCCGCCGCCGGCAGCGAACCGCTCGGCCAGCGCCAGCACGTAGTCGCGCGGATCGGCGATCGAGAACCAGCCGGGCGTGAAGGTGCCGCGCACGAAGCGGGGCGAAAGGCCGGGCTGCACGGCCGCCATGTCGCCTGCGTCGAGGTGGCGGAAGTCGATGCCGTGCCGCTCGCGCGCGTCCCAGCCGGGCAAGGAGGCGAGCCACTCGGCCTCGCTCTCGTAGAGTTCGAGATTGCCCTCCCGGCGCAGCATCGGCAGCGTGCCGGTGGCGGCGAGGAAGGGTTCGAGCTCGGCGCGCGACAGGTCCATCAGCGCGGTCTGCGCGGCGGTCGCCGCCTCGACGCGCGTTGGCGAGCAGGCCCGCGCCACGCGCCACATCCAGGGCGCGACGCGCGGCGCGTACGGGATCGGCACCGAGAGCGGCCCCAGCGGGTCGAGCAGCCAGCGCGGGGCCTTGCGCATCAGCCCCGGCGAGGCGAGCGGCAGGATGTCGGTGAAGGCGAAGGCACCCGCGTTGCCGGCCGAGGCGCCCGCCGCCGGTCCCTCGCGGTCGATCACCAGGACCCGGCGCCCGCGCCCCTGGAGGGCGAGCGCCGCCGACAGGCCGACCACGCCGGCCCCGATCACGATCACGTCCGGCTCCGGGGCGTCCTCCACGGGCGAAACGGGTCCCCGGCCGTTCAGGCGGCGCGACGCGGCGCGTGGGTCGCCGTGCGCGACCAGTCGGCGTACCAGGCGTCGAACAGGGCGAGCTGCGCCTCGGCATAGCCGCGCTGCGACGCGGACAAGGCGTCGCTCTCGTTGAAGTGCAGCGCGAACTCGCCGTATCCCTTGAGCACCATCAGGTGCTTGAAGAAGAGCACGAGATCCGGCCCCTCGTCGAACGAGGACAGGACGGCGAGCGCCGCCTCCAGCTCGCCGGCCTGGCGCCGCGCCTCGGCGTCGCCCCGCGCCGCCGCCTCGGACAGGGCGCACAGGTGCAGCACCTCGCGCGGCAGCACGTTGCCGATGCCGGTGATGGCGCCGGTCGCTCCGCAGTTGACGAAGCCGTGCACCACGGCGGTGTCGACGCCCACCATCAGCGTCACGCCGTCGTCGCGGCTGGTGATGTGCTCGGCCGCGTAGCGCAGGTCGTCCGGGCCGCCGAACTCCTTGAAGCCGACGAGGTTGGGATGCTCGGCGCGCAGCGCGAAGAACAGCTCGGCGCGTGTCGCAAAGCCATAGTACGGGCTGTTGTAGATCACCGCCGGAAGCTCCGGCGCGGCCGAAAGCACGGCCTTGAAATGCGCCTTCTGGGCGGCGGGCACCGTGCCGCGCGACAGGACGCGCGGAATGACCATGAGCCCCTTGGCGCCGACCTTCGCGGCGTGCGCGGCATGGGCCGCGGCCGCGGCCGTGCTCACCGCGCCCGTGCCGACGATCACCGGCACGCCGGCGCGGCAGAGCCGTTCCACGCCCTCCATGCGCTCCGCGTCGGTCAGGAGCGGCCAGTCGCCCATCGAGCCGCAATAGACCACGGCCGACATGCCCGCCGCGACGAGGCGGCGGGCGGTGGCGACCAGCGCGTCGAAGTCGGGCGTGCGGTCGGGGCGGCACGGCGTCATCAGGGCGGGGATCACCCCGGAGAAGACGGTCGAGGACATGGCGGGCTCCTGACGGTTCGGGGCGGACGGGCACCGACGGCGCCGCGCCTCATACCCCCCGATTACCACTCTGCATTCTATTTGTCGACAGAACTGCGCGTGAGTGCGATCGCCAGGTCGGAGCGGCGCGCCATCAGCCGGCCGATCTGCTCCACGATCTGCTCGGCATGGGCACCTGCCAGCCGGTCGGACGCCTCGGCGTCGCGCGCGGCCAGGGCGGCGATCAGGTCCTCGTGCTCCTCCACGAAGCGCCGTGGCAGGCGGTCGTCGTAGGATTCGTAGTAGAGCCGGAGCAGGCGCCGGCCGTCGTTCAGCAGCCGGTCGAACAGCGCGCAGAAGTAGGGGTTCCGCCCGGCCTCGGCGATCGCGGCGTGGAAGGCGGCGTTGGTGGCGATCATGGCCAGCGCGTCCTGCGCGGCGACGGCCTCGGCGAAGGCCGCCTGCCGGGCGCGGATGGCGTCGAGGTCGCCCGCGCGGTGATGCTCGGCGGCGAGCCGCGTGGTGACGCGGTACATCAGGACCAGCGCGTCGAAGAAGGGCGGCAGCGCGGCGACGTCGAGCGACGACACGAGAGTGGAGCGGTTGGGCAGGGCCGTCACCAGCCCCTCCCCCTGGAGGCGCACCAGCGCCTCGCGCACCGGCGTGCGCGACAGGCCGAAGCGTTCGGACAGCGCCACCTCGTCCACCGGGCTGCCGGGCGCGAGACGGAGGTCCAGGATCTCGTCGCGGAGCTGCTCGTAGACGAGCCGCGCGCCCGAGCCGCGTCGGCGCTCCGGGGTCGTCGGATCGGCGGGCTCGCTCATGGGGGCTCCTGGAAGCGGGACGGGGCCGAGCTTTAGGCGGCGGACGCGGCGAAGGCCAGCCCGGCCGGGCCTCAGCCGCGCCGCCAGAGCGTCTCGATCTCCCGCCCACCGCGCATGCGCACCACCCGGCGCACATGCGCGGCGATGTCGGGCACGCCGGGCTCGACGGCAAGCTCCACCACGCGCTCGCCCCGCGCCCGCTTCGCGCGCCAGGCGGCGTAGGGATAGTCCGCGATGGGCAGGAAGGTGGAGCGGCCGCGCGGCGCGGCCCGGCGCGCGGCAAAGCCCGAGTTGATCGCGCACAGCGTGATCCGGTCGCGATGGGCGGCGACCAGCGACGCGGTGTCCGCCTCGATCACGTCGTGCGCCTCGGCGCGATAGGAGCCGGCGTTGAGGAGCCGCAGGAGGCGCGCCCGCGTGAGGCTGAAGAAGGCGCGGGCGTTGAGGAGCGCATACCAGTCCGCCGGCCTCAGCCCGTCCTCGAGACACGCGGCGAGGCTGCGCTCCGCCAACGGCTTCTGGTCGCGGATCGTCGCGCCGCCGTGTTCGGGGTGGCGGATCCGCACCGACGCCGCACGACGCGCTTCCACCAAGCGGCGCGCCTCGCCCTCCACCTCGAACAGGTCGAGGAGCGCCGCCGTGCCCCAGAGCCCGTGGCGCCGGATCGAGAGCCAGCTTCCCTCGGTGGTCATGTGGTAGAGGACCGGGCAGTCCCGGACCAGTTCGGCGAACTCGTCCTCGCTCATTCCCCGCGCCTCCCGAACCGCGTCGAGACGCAGATGGGGCGCGCGGGCCGGCCCGGCAGGCGGCGCGTCGCCGCGCCGCGCCGGCCTCAGGCGAAGAGCTGCCAGCGGCGGGGGCGCACGGTGATCGGCGTTCCCGCCTCGCTCGGGGCGTCGGCCGGCAGCTCCACCTCGATCCGGCGCGCCGGTTCCGCGAGGTTGAACTCGGCCATGCGCGCGCCGCCGACGCGCCGCGTCAGCGAGATGCGGCCCGACAGGCCGCGCGCCTCGGCCGGCAGGACCTCGAAGTCGTGCGGGCGCACGAACATGCGCCAGGCGCCGTCGGCGGCGTCGGTACGTCCCAGCGGCACGCCCCCGCAGGCGATCTCGCCGCCGCGCACCGCCACCGGCAGCTCGTTGGACTGGCCGATGAAGGAGAACACGAAGGGGCTCTCCGGCCGGTCGTAGATGTCGTCGGCCGAGCCCACCTGCTCGATCCGGCCCTGGCTCATCACCACCACCCGGTCGGCCAGCTCCACCGCCTCGTCCTGGTCGTGGGTGACGAAGACCGTGGTGTGGCCGGTGCGCTCGTGCAGCTCGCGCAGCCAGCGGCGAAGGTCCTTGCGCACCTTGGCGTCGAGCGCGCCGAAGGGCTCGTCGAGCAGCAGCACGCGCGGCTCGGTGGCGAGCGCGCGGGCCAGCGCGACGCGCTGGCGCTGGCCCCCCGAGAGCTGCATCGGATAGCGCCGGCCGATGTCGGGAAGCTGCACGAGGTCGAGAAGCTCCTGCGTCCGGCGGCGGATCTCGGCGCCGGGCGGCCGGGAGCGGCGCTCGCGCACCGACAGGCCGAAGCCGATATTGTCGGCCACCGTCATGTGCTTGAACAGCGCGTAGTGCTGGAACACGAAGCCGACGTTGCGCTCCTGCACGCTCTTGGCCGAGGCGTCCTCGTCGCCGAACAGGATCCGGCCGGCGGTGGGGAACTCGAGCCCCGCGATCAGCCGGAGCAGCGTGGTCTTCCCCGAGCCGGAGGGCCCCAGCAGCGCGATCAGCTCGCCCGAGCGGATGTCGAGCGAGACGTCGTGCAGCGCGGGGTAGCGGTCGAATTCCTTGCGGATGTTGTGGACGCCGATCTTCATCGTGGACTTTCCGTCGTCAGTGGCCGCCGCGACCGGCCCGGATGTCGCCGGCATAGCGCCATTCCAGGAAGGTCTTGAGGCAGAGGGTGAGAAGGGCGAGCAGCGCCAGGAGCGTGGCCACGGCGAAGGCGGCCGAGAAGGCGTATTCGTTGTAGAGGATCTCGACATGGAGCGGCATCGTGTTGGTCTCGCCCCGGATCCGGCCCGAGATCACCGCGACCGCCCCGAACTCGCCCATGGCGCGCGCGTTGCACAGGAGCACGCCGTAGAGCAGCGCCCAGCGCACGTTGGGCAGCGTCACGCGCCGGAAGGTCTGCCAGCCGCCGGCGCCGAGCGAGATCGCCGCCTCCTCGTCGCCCGTGCCCTGCTCCTGCATCAGCGGGATCAGCTCGCGCGCCACGAAGGGCAGCGTGACGAAGACGGTGGCCATCACGATGCCCGGCAGCGCGAAGACGATGGGGATCCCCGTCGCCTGCACCAGCCAGTGGAAATAGCCCTGGGCGCCGAACAGGAGCACGAAGACCAGGCCCGCGATCACCGGAGAGACCGAGAAGGGCAGGTCGATCAGCGTGGTCAGCAGCGTCTTGCCGCGGAACTCGAACTTGGCGATCGCCCAGGCGGCGCACAGGCCGAACACGAGGTTCACCGGCACGGCGATGGCCGCGACGGTCAGCGTCAGCCGGATGGCGGCGAGCGCGTCCGGGTCGCTCACCGCCTCGCGGAAGGCGGCGACGCCCCCGCGCAGCGCCTCCGCGAACACGGCCACCAGCGGCAGGAACAGGACCAGCGCCAGGAACAGCATCGCGACGGCGATCAGCGTCCAGCGGACGGCCGGGCTCTCGTCCGTGGGCGAGGGACGGCGGCGACGCGCGGCGCCGGCCGGCGCCGGCGAGTGGGTATCAAGCGCCAAGGCCATGTCTGCGCCGGCTCCAGGTCTGAAGGAGGTTGATGAGAAGCAGGATGGCGAAGGAGATCAGGAGCATCAGCGCCGCCACGGCCGTGGCGGCGGGATAGTTGAACTCCTCCAGCCGGATCACGATCAGGAGCGGCGCGATCTCCGACACGTAGGGGATGTTGCCGGCGATGAAGATCACCGAGCCGTATTCGCCGATCGAGCGCGCGAGGGCCAGCGCGAAGCCGGTGAGCAGCGCCGGCAGCACGCTCGGCAGCACGACGCGGAACACGGTCTGGAAGCGGTTGGCCCCGAGGGTCGCGGCGGCCTGCTCCAGCTCGGCGTCGACCTCCTCCAGCACCGGCTGCACCGTGCGCACCACGAAGGGCAGCGACACGAACACCAGCGCCACCACCACGCCGAGCGGCGAATAGGCGATGCGCAGGCCGCCTTCGCCGAACATGGGCGCGAAGGGGCCGCCCGGCGCGAACAGCCGGCCCACCCAGCCGTTCGGCGCGTAGAGCGAGGTCAGCGCGATGCCGGCCACGGCCGTGGGCAGGGCGAAGGGCAGGTCGATCGCCGCGTCCACCAGCCGGCGGCCGGGAAAGCGGTAGCGCACCAGGACCCAGGCGAGCAGCAGCCCGAACGCGGCGTTCACCAGCGCCGCCACCAGCGAGGCGCCGAACGACAGGGTCAGCGCCGACACGACCCGGCGGTCGGTGGCGAGCGCGAGGAACTCAGCCGGCCCGAGCCCCGCCGCCCGGACGGCCAGCGCCGACAGGGGCAGGAGCACGAGCAGGCTGAGGACGCAGAGCGTGACGCCCAGCGACAGGCCGAAGCCCGGCACCACGCTGGGCTGTCGGAAGCGGAAGGCCGGGCGTCCGGCGACGGTCGAGGCCATGGGGCTCCTGGAAACGGGGCGGCCGGCGGCGCGCCCGGGCGGCTCGATGGGGAAGGTGGCCGGGCTCGCCGGGCCGTCAGTTGGCGGGCCGGTAGATCTGGTCGAAGATGCCGCCGTCGCCGAAATGCTCCGGCTGCACCTTGGCCCAGCCGCCGAATTCGGCGTCGTCCACCGTCACGAGGTCCACCGCCGGAAACCGCTCTAGAAGCGCCTTGTCGGCGACCTTCTCGGGCTCGGACGGACGGTAGAAATGCTTGGCCGCGAGGCTCTGGCCGTCCGGCGAATAGAGATAGTCGAGATAGGCCTTGGCCACCTCGGTCGTGCCCTTGGCGTCGCTGTTGCCCGGCACCAGCGCGACCGGCGGCTCCGCCAGGATCGAGACCGAGGGCACCACGATCTCGAACTGGTCGGGCCCGAGTTCCTCCAGCGCCAGGAAGGCCTCGTTCTCCCAGGCCAGGAGCACGTCGCCGATGCCGCGCTGGACGAAGGTGGTGGTGGAGCCGCGCGCCCCGGTGTCGAGCACCGGCACGTGGCGATAGACATCGCCCACATAGGCCTTCACCTTTTCGGCGTCGCCGCCGAACTGCCGGTCGGCCCAGGCCCAGGCGGCCAGGTAGTTCCAGCGCGCGCCGCCCGAGGTCTTGGGGTTGGGCGTGACGACCTGGACGCCGTCCTTCACCAGGTCGCCCCAGTCGGCGATGCCCTTGGGATTGCCCTTGCGCACCAGGAACACGATGGTCGACGTGTAGGGCGCCGAGTTGTGCGGCAGGAGCGTGCGCCAGTTCTCCGGAATCTTTCCGGTGGCCTTGGCGATCGCATCGATGTCGGCCTGGAGGGCCAGGGTCACGACGTCGGCGTCGAGGCCGTCGATCACGGTGCGCGCCTGCGCGCCCGAGCCGCCGTGCGACATGCGCACGGTGGGCGCGTCCTGCCCCTCGGCCTTGCGATGCGCGGCGAAGGCGGCGTTGAAGTCGCGATAGAGCTCGCGCGTCGGATCGTAGGAGACGTTGAGCAGCGTCTGGGCGGACGCGGGCACCGCGAGGGCCAGGAGCGCGGCGGCGGCCATTCCGAGCGACGGGATGAGGCGCATTCGGGGTTCCTTTCCGGCCTGAGGCCCGAGCTTCGATGAGACGAGGCTATGGGCGCCGGACGGATCGGAACAGGAACAATCTACTAAATCAAGTCAGTTTGTGGACAATTCGATGCTGCGAGCCGCCGGCCGACGTCGGCGGCCCGCAGGGTGCGTCAGGCGGACAGGATCTCCTTCGACGCCACGGAGGAGTCGGCGTTGAGGCGGTAGACGATCGGCACGCCGGTCGCGAGCTCCTGGCCGACGATCTCCTCGCCAGACAGGCCGTCCAGTGCCATGATCAGCGCGCGCAGCGAGTTGCCGTGGGCGGCGACGATCACCGTGCCCCCGCCCAGCACCTGGGGCTGGATGCGGTGGATGTAGTAGGGCCAGACGCGGGCGCCGGTGTCCTTCAGCGACTCCCCGCCCGGCGGCGGCACGTCGTAGGAACGGCGCCAGACGTGCACCTGGTCCTCGCCCCACTTGGCGCGGGCGTCGTCCTTGTTGAGACCGGACAGGTCGCCGTAGTCGCGCTCGTTCAGCGCCTGGTCGCGATGGGTCTCGATGCCGCCCTGGCCGAGCTCGCCCTCGATCAGCGCCAGCGTGCGCTGGGCGCGCGACAGGACGCTGGTGAAGGCCACGTCGAAGCGCAGGCCCGCCGCCTTCAGCCGGCGGCCGGCGGCGCGCGCCTCCTCGACGCCCTGCTCGGTCAGGTCCGGGTCGCGCCAGCCGGTGAAGAGGTTCTTGAGGTTCCATTCGCTCTGGCCGTGGCGGACGAGGACGAGGGTTCGGGACATCGGGCAGGCTCCCTTGGGGGTTGAAGGTCGGGTCAGAGGCCGAGAACGTCGCGCATCGAATAGAGGCCGGGCGGCCGGTTCCGAGCCCAGAGCGCCGCGCGCAGGGCGCCGCGCGCGAAAATCGCCCGGTCCTCGGCGTGGTGCGACAGGGTGATGCGCTCGCCCTCGCCCGCCAGGATCACGTCGTGGTCGCCCACCACCGAGCCGCCGCGCAGGGTGGCGAAGCCGATCGTTCCGGCGGCGCGGGGCCCGGTGTGCCCGTCGCGGACGCGCACGGAGGTCTCCGCGAGGTCGATCCCGCGCCCTTCGGCGGCGGCCCGGCCGAGGAGCAGCGCGGTGCCGGAGGGCGCGTCCACCTTGTGGCGGTGGTGCATCTCCAGGATCTCTATGTCGAAGGCGTCCGGCCCGAGCGCGCGCGCCGCCTGCTCCACCAGGACGGACAGGAGGTTGACGCCAAGGCTCATGTTGCCGGACTTCACGATCCGCGCGCCCTGCGCCCCGGCCGCGGCGATGGCCTCGTCGTCCGCAGCGGAGCACCCGGTCGTGCCGATCACGTGCACCAGCCCGCGCCGGGCCGTCTCGCGCGCCAGGAAGACGCTGGCCGCCGGGGCGGTAAAGTCGATCACGCCGTCGCCGGCCGCGAGCGCCGCGTCGAGATCGTCGGTCACGGGGACACCGAGATGCCCGGCGCCCGCGAGTTGGCCCGCGTCGCTGCCGAGCGCCAGCGAGCCCGGCCGCTCCAGCGCGGCGGCCACGGTCAGGTCCGGCGCCTCGTGCGCCAGACGCACCAGCGTGCGGCCCATCCGGCCCGCCGCCCCCAGAATCACCAGCCGCATCGCGTCCATGCGCGCCCCTCCTTCAGTCCACCGTCTCGCCCGCGCCCGACTGGAGCGCGTGGAAGCGTGCGTAGAGCCCGTTCGGGCGCGCGCTGAGCTCGGCATGGCTGCCGGTCTCCACCACGCGGCCGCGCTCCACCACCAGGATCTGGTCGGCGCCCACCACCGTGGAGAGGCGATGGGCGACCACCAGCACGGTGCGCCCGCGCATCGCCTCCTCCAGCGCCCGCTGCACCAGCATCTCGGAGCGCGAATCCAGCGCCGAGGTGGCCTCGTCCAGCACCAGGATCGGCGCGTCGCGCACCAGGGCGCGGGCGATCGACAGGCGCTGGCGCTGGCCGCCAGACAGGGTCGCACCGCCTTCGCCGACCGGCGTCTCGTAGCCCAGCGGCTGGGCCAGGATGAAGTCCTCCGCCTGGGCGCGGCGCGCCGCCTCCTCCACCTCGGCGTCGTCCGCCTCGGGCCGCCCGAAGCGGATGTTGTCGCGGATCGTGCCCTCGAACAGAACCGGCTGCTGCGGCACATAGGCGATCTGCGTGCGCAGGGAACGCTTGGTGACCTCCCGGATGTCCTGGCCGTCGATCAGGATATGGCCCGAGGCCGGGTCGTGAAACCGCTCCAGCAGCGACAGGACCGTGGACTTGCCCCCGCCCGACGCTCCCACCAGCGCCGTGGTCCGCCCGGCCGGCGCGGTGAAGCCGACGCCGCGCAGGACCTCCTCACCGCCGGGATAGGCGAAGCGCACGTCCTGGAACACGATCTCGCCGCGCGCCACCTCCAGCGCCCGCGCGCCCGGCGCGTCGGCCTGCCGGGGCGGCTCGTCCAGGATCTCGTAGATCATGCGCGCGTTGACCAGCGCCTTCTCGAGCTGCACCTGCAGCCGGGCCAGCCGGCGCGCCGGGTCGTAGGCGAGGAGCAGCGCCGTGATGAAGGCGAACATGGCGCCGGGCGAATAGCCGTAGACGATGGAGCGGTAGCCCGACCAGGCGATCACGGCGGCCACGGCGAGGCCGGCCACCGTTTCCGTCACCGGACCGGACCGCTCGGTGATCGCCGCGATGCGGTTGGAGCGCTCCTCCGCCTGCCGGATCAGCCCTTCGGTGCGATCGCGCAGCAGCGCCTCCATGGTGAAGGCCTTCACCACCTGGATGCCCTGCGCCGTCTCCTGCATGGAGCCCAGGACGCGGGCGTTGAGGTCCACCGACTGGCGCGTCGCCTTGCGCAGCTTGCGCGACAGGGTGGAGATCATGATCGCGATCGGCGGCCCGGCGGTGAGCGCGATCAAGGACAGGACCCAGTCCTGCCAGATCATCGCGGCCACCAGGAACACCAGGGTCAGGAGGTCGCGCGCGAGCGAGGTGACCGTGAGGTTCAGCGTGTCGCGCACGCCCGAGACGTTCTGGTTGATGCGCGCGGCGAGCTGCGCCGATCGGTTCTCGCTGTAGAAGTCGACCGACAGCTCGGTGAGATGCGCGAAGAGCCGGCGCTGGTAGCGCGCCACGATGTCGTTGCCGATCCGCGACAGGATCACGCCCTGTCCGTAGGAGGCCATCCCCCGGATCAGGAACGAGAGGAACACGGCGAAGGGCAGCGAGAACAGGACCGCGCGGTTGCCCTCCACGAAGATCTGGTCGATCACGTCGCGCATGATCCAGGCGAGGAAGGCCGTGGTCAGCGCCACCAGGATCAGGCACACGATCGCCAGGGCGTAGCCGCGCACGTGCTCTCGCCCGTTCTCCGCCAGGATCCGCCTCAGGAGGCGCAGCGCCTCGCCGCGCTCGGCCCCGTCCGACAGCGACAGGCTCTTCTTGGTTCCGATCAACGCCACCAACCCTCGTTCGGCGGCTCTATAGCGCGTCGCCGCGAGGCTGCCTACCGGGCGCGAATTCGCGCCCTCCCGTCAGGCGATCCAGCGCCGGCCCGCCGTTTCCAGGCCGTAGAAGCGGGGCGTGCGGGCGTAGGCGGCAAGGCCGGCGAGCGCAGCCAGCGGCTGGGTGATCACGAACAGCGGGATGTCGCGCAGCAGATCGCCGTGTGGCGCCTTGTCCTCGAAGGCGGCGCGCATCTCGGCGGCCCGGACCACCGGGATGATGCGCTGGAAGATGCCGCCGGCGATGTAGACCCCGCCGCGCGCCATGAACAGGAGCGCGAGGTCGCCGGCGAGTCGCCCGAGATACACGGCGAAGAGCTGCACGGCCTCGCCCGACTGGTGGTCGCGCGCGTTCAGCGCGGCCTCGGTCACGGCCGCCGGGTCGGCATGGACCGGGGCGACGCCGTCGGCCGCGCACACGGCGCGGTAGAGATTGACGAGGCCGCGCCCGCACAGGATCTGCTCGCCCGAGACGCGGCCCCCGATCGTTTCGAGATGCGGCCAGATGGCGGCGTCGCGCGCGGTTCGCGGGCCGAGATCGACATGGCCGCCCTCGCCCGCCACGGGAATCCACATCCGGCGCGCGCGCACCAGCCCGGCGACGCCGAGGCCCGTGCCGGGCCCGACCACGACCCGGCTCGCCCCCTCGCGCACGGTGCCCCCGCCGATCGCCTCGCGCCCGCCCTCGGGCAGCGCCGACACGGCGAGCGCCTGCGCCTCGAAGTCGTTGAGCACGATGACCTCCTCGAAGCCGAGGCCGCCGATCAGCGTGCGCGGACGCACCACCCAGGGGCAGTTGGTGAGGTCGATCTCGTCGCCGTCCACCGGGCCGGCGATGGCCAGGACCGCCGTGGCAGGGCGGATCGAGGTCTTGTCCAGGACGGCGGACTGGATCGCGTCGTCGATGTTGGCGAAATCGGCGGTCTGGACGGTGGGAAAAGCCTTGGGCTCGGCCAGCGCGTCGGGGAGAATCGCGAAGCGGGCGTTGGTGCCCCCGATGTCGCCGATCAGGATGGGAAACTTCAGACTGTCGGTCGTGTCGGCGACATGAACCATGGGACATCCCATCTCATCGTTTGACGATCGCCATAACACCGCGGCGCCGCCGGCAAAAGACGCCCCCGCCGGGGCGCCCGTCGCCGAGCCGGTCGACGCGCCCCATTTCGTGGACTATCCCGAGTCTCATGAACGCAACCAAGGACGACCCGCTTGCGATCCGCATCAGCCGCGCGCTGGCCGACCGCATCGTCACCGGCGCGATCGCGGCGGGAGCCCGGTTGCGCCAGGACCACGTGGCGGCGGAGTTCCAGGCCAGCCATGTGCCGGTGCGCGAGGCCTTCCGCCGCCTCGAGGCGCAGGGGCTCGTGGTGAGCGAGCCGCGACGGGGGGTGCGGGTCGCGAGCTTCAGCCCCGACGAGGTGCGCGAGGTCGCCGAGATGCGCGCCTCGCTGGAGAGCCTCGCCCTGCGCAACGCCTTCCCGCACCTGACGCGCTCGCTCCTGGACGAGGCCGGCCGGATCGTGGAGGCGGGCGACCAGGCGCGCAGCGTGCAGGCCTGGGAGGAGGCCAACCGGGCCTTCCACCGCACGATCCTCGGCCCGTGCGGCATGCCACGCCTGCTGCGGACCATCGAGGATCTCCAGGCGGCCAGCGCGCGGTTCCTGTTCTCCGGCTGGCGCGCGGAGTGGGACGCGCCCACGGACCGCGATCACCGGGCGATCCTGGAGGCGCTGCGCGCCGGCGACCGCGACCGCGCCGCCGGCACGCTCGCGCGCCACGTGCAGCGGGCCGGACAGGTCGGTCCATCGGCACCGCCGCGCTGACAGAGGAATTTATCTATTATTTGCAGGTCTATTGATCGAATCGCCGCAGACGGCAATGCTCCGCCGATCAGATCCCTAGAAATAATAGATAAAGATGATGCGCGATCCCTCCACCTCCCTTCCCGCCATCCGGTCGCGGCGGCTGCCCGTCGTGCTCGCCCTGCCGCTCGGCGTCGCGCTGATGACGCTGGCCGCCAAGGTGCAGGTGCCCTTCTGGCCTGTTCCCATGACCCTGCACACCATGGCGGTCATGGGCTTCGCGGCGTTCCTCGGCCCGCGCCGCGCCGCGACGATCTTCCTCGCCTACCTCGCCGCCGGCGCCGCCGGCCTGCCGGTGTTCTCCGGCACGCCCGAGCGCGGGATCGGCCTTGCCTACATGGTCGGGCCGACGGGCGGGTACCTCGCCGGGTACCTGGTCGCCTGCGCGCTGGTGGGACATCTCGCCGCCGGGCGCGGCGCCCTCGGCCGCTTCGCGGCGATGCTGGCGGGGCTCGTTCCGGTCTACGCGCTGGGCGCGGCCTGGCTGACGCTGTTCGTCCCGGCCTCCGAGGTCTTTGCGACGGGCGTCGCGCCGTTCGTTCCGGGGGACGTCGTGAAGATCGCCATCCTGACGGCCGTCTTCGCGGCGCTGGCGCGCCGGACCGCCGCCCGATGAGCGCCGACGACGGCCGAATCCGCCACGACTGGGTGGTGGACGAGATCGCGGCGCTGCTCGGCGCGCCGCTTCTCGACCTCGTCGGCCGCGCCCAGGCCGTGCATCGGCAGCATCACGATCCGAACGCCGTGCAGCGCGCGAGCCTCCTGTCGATCAAGACGGGCGGCTGCCCGGAGAACTGCGCCTACTGCCCGCAGTCGGCCCATCATCGCGAGGTGGACCTCACGCGCGAGCGGCTGATGCGGCCGGAGGCCGTGCTCCGGCTCGCCGAAACGGCGCGAGCGGCGGGCGCCACGCGCTTCTGCATGGGCGCGGCGTGGCGAGAGGTGCGCGACGGCCCGGCGTTCGACGCCGTGGTGGAGATGGTGGAGGGCGTCGACGCGCTGGGCCTCGAGGCCTGCGTGACGCTCGGCATGCTGAAGCCGCACCACGCCGAGCGCCTCGCGCGGGCGGGCCTCAAGGCCTACAACCACAATCTCGACACCTCGCCCGAATTCTACAGCCGCATCGTCACCACGCGGACCTACGAGGACCGACTGGAGACGCTCGCCGCCGTGCGCGCCGCCGGCATCGACCTGTGCTGCGGCGGCATCATCGGCATGGGCGAGAGCCTCCGGGACCGGGCGAGCCTCCTGCAGGTGCTGGCCGGCTTCGATCCCCATCCCGAGAGCGTGCCGATCAACGCCCTGGTGCCCGTCGCCGGCACGCCGCTCGCCGGGCGGCGGGAGGTCGACGCGCTGGACCTCGTGCGCATGGTCGCCGCCGCGCGCCTGACGATGCCTAAGGCGCGCGTGCGCCTGTCGGCCGGACGAGCCGCGCTCGGCCGCGACGCGCAGATCCTATGCTTCCTGGCCGGGGCAAACTCGATCTTCTATGGCGACACGCTGCTGACCACGCCCAACGCGGGGATCGGCGAGGACGCCGACCTCCTGGCCGCGATCGGCCCGCTCGCGGACAAGGCGCCGGCGTTCGCGGCGGCGGCCTCCTGACCGCTCGCCGCGCTCAGCCGTTGGGACGGAAGCGCGGCATCGGCAGGCGTCCGGCGTCCGGCACGGCGGCCGGCGGCACCGGGGCGGCCACCGGCGGACGGGCGGCCGGCACCGGCTCCGGCGCGAGCGCCATCGGCGCCGCCTCGACGGGCGGGGCGGCGCGCGCGGCCACCGGCGCACCGCCGGCGTCGGGCTGCTTCAGCACCGCCGCGCAGGCGCGCGGCAGCGCGGCCAGGAAGATCGGCGGCGGCTTCTTGTAGGGCTTGGCGTTCGGCGGCGGCGGCTGGAGCGCCACGTTGAACCACCAGTCCAGCTTGTCGCAGCCGTCGCCCTTGCCGGTGGATTCCTGCGGCTGGCAGTTGGGCGAGCCCGGCTGGCAGACCATGCGGACGTGGAAATGGTAGTCGTGGCCGTACATCGGCCGCACCTTGTTGAGCCAAGCCCGGTCGCGCCCGGCCGTGCGGCAGAGCTTCTCCTTGATGCCGGGATGCACGAAGATGCGCTCCACCTCGGGCTCGCGCGCGGCGGTGCGCAGGAGCTTCAGCATCTCCGGCCGCCAGCGCCGCTCGTCGACATGGCGGGTGCGCGGGTCGATCACGGAGGGCAGCGGCATGCCGTCCCGCTCCTCGTCCGAGAGGCGGCGGTTCGGCATCTCGGTGAGATAGATGTCGGCATCGAGGCCGATCTGGTGCGAGGCGTGGCCGTCCCTCATCGGGCCGCCGCGCGGCTGGGCCATGTCGCCGAACAGGAGGCCGCGCCAGTTCGCCTCGCGCCGCGCGTCGACCGACAGGCGCTGGAGCAGCGCGATCATCGCGGGATGGGCATAGGCGCGGTCGCGCGAGGGCTTCATCACCTGCCAGGTCGGCCCGTCCTTGGGCATCTCCATGCCGCCGGCGAGGCACCCCTTGGAATAGAAGCCGATGCTCTGCGGCGCGGCGGCCGAAGGGTGACGCTCGGCCGAGAACAGATCCTTGGCCGCCGGCTCGGCCCGCGCCGCGCCGCCGAGTGCGAGCGCCAGCGCCAGCGCCAGTGCGAGGGCCCGTCCCGGCCCCATCGATCCCGCCATGCCACAACCCTCCGTTCGGCCGCGATGAGCCCCACAGATCGGCCGAAACTATGGCCGGCGGTTGACCTGGAGCTTGCGCGGGGCGTGGCGCCTCAGACCGGGACGGGCGCGCCCGCCTCGGCCGAGCGGTAGAAGGCGTCGATGACGCGCTGATTGAGCACCGACTCCTCCAGCGTGAACAGCGCCTCGCCCGAGCCCGCGACGGCCCGTGCGAAGGCCTCGGCCTGGAGCCGGTACTGATCGACCCCGCCGAAGCGCGCGGTCTCGGCATGGCCGTGGCCGCAGTCGTGCAGGTGCACGGCGGCGTCGCCGTAGATCCCCGCGTTGAAGGGCGCGTCCACCTCGATGAAGCCCCCCGTGCCGTGGAACACCATGGTCTGGCGCGCGGCGAGCTGGGTGGCGACGTAGAAGCCGAGGCGGAAGTCCTCGAACTCCGCCTCGCACTCGGCCAGGATGTCTGTGCCGAACCGCTCGTCGCGCTCGATCCGGGCGCGCGCGGCGCGCGGCTCCAGGCCCGTGGCGAAGCGCGTCGCCACCACCGGATAGACGCCGATGTCGGGCAGGCCGCCGCCGCCGAGCTCGAGCCGGTTGCGCATGTTGGACGGGTCGTCGTTGAAATAGGAGAAGGCGCCCTGCACCAGGCGCAGGCGGCCGATGCGGCCCGCCGCGATCCACTCGCGCACCTTGGCCCATTGCGGATGGTGGCGCACCATGAAGGCCTCCGCCACCACGACGCCGGCGCGGTCGCGCGCGGCGATCACGGGCGCGATGTCCTCGGCGCGCAGGGCCAGCGGCTTCTCCACCAGCACGTGCTTGCCCGCCTCGGCCGCCCGGACCGCCCACTCCACGTGCTGCGCGGTGGGAAGCGGCACGTAGACCGCGTCGATCTCGGGCGAGGCGAGCAGCGCCTCGTAGGAGCCGAAGGCGCGCGGCGCGCCGAAATGGCGCGCGAGCTCGCGCGCCCGCCCCTCGTCGCGGCTGGCGATGCCCTCCACCACGCAGCCCTCCGCCTTCAGGAGCGCCGGAACGACGTGCTCGCGGGCGATCTTGGCGCCCGACAGAATTCCCCAACGCAGCATGGCCGCCTCCCCTTCTCCCTTGTGCCGGCCCTCGGGTCCGGCTCCGTCGACCGGCTCGCCTGCCCCGCTCAGGCGCGCAGCCGGCCGCCGGTCGCCTTCTCCACCGCCGCCACGATCTTGGCGGAGGCCGCCTCGAGATCCTCGTCGGTGAGCGTCTTCTCCGCCGGATTGAGCGTCACCTCGATGGCCACCGACTTGGCGTTCTCGCCGAGCGCGGCGCCTTCGAACACGTCGAACAGGCGCACCTCGCCGATCAGCTTGCGGTCGGCCCCCTCGGCGGCGCGGATCAGACGGATCGCGTCGACGCCCCGGTCCACCACGAAGGCGAAGTCGCGCTTCACCGGCTGGAAGGGCGAAAGCCGCAGCACCGGCTTGGTGCGCGTCGCCTTGCGCTTGCCCTCCGGCACCTCGTCCAGGAACACCTCGAAGCCGGCCGCGGCGCCCGACACGCCGAGCGTCTTCAGCGCGCGCGGATGGAACTCGCCGAACTCGGCCAGCACGGTCTTCGGACCGAGCTTGATCCGGCCCGACCGGCCCGGATGGTACCAGGAACTGGCGGGCGTCTCGAACTGGAGCCGCTCCACCGGCACGCCCACGGCCTCCAGCACGGCCAGCGCGTCGGCCTTGGCGTCGAACACGCCGACGGGCGCCGCGTTGCCGGCCCAGTCGCGCCCGGCGCCGGCATGGCCCGCCGTGCCCCGTCGCACGCCGCCCGCCACGCGCGCCTGGCCGTCCGGCTCGTCGGAGCGGTAGACCGACGCCACCTCGAACAGCGCCAGGTCGCCGAAGCCGCGCTGCGTGTTGCGCTGGGCCGCCTGCAGGAGGTTGGGCAGCAGGGAGGGGCGCATGTCCGACAGGTCGGCCGCGATCGGGTTCTCCAGGCTGAGATGGGCGGCGCCCCCGCCGAACGCCCGGGCCGCCTCCGCAGAGACGAAGGAATAGGTCACCGCCTCGGCGAGGCCCCGCGCGGCGAGCGTGCGCCGGGCGGCGCGGTCGCGCAACTGGCGCGGCGTCAGGATGCGGGCGTTGACGCCCGCCAGCGGCGGCAGCGGCCGGGGCTCGATCGTGTCGACGCCCACGAGGCGCATGATCTCCTCCACGAGATCGGCCTTGCCCTCGATGTCCGGGCGCCAGGACGGGGGCGCGACGCCCGCTTCGTCGCCGCGCCGCTCCACGGCGAAGCCGAGCCGGGTCAGGATCTCGACCTGGCGCTCGGGTTCGACCTGGAGGCCGGTCAGGCGCTCCACCTCGGAGAAGGGGAAACGGATCGGCTCGCGCGCGTCCGCGCGCGCGGGCACCACCAGCGCCTCGCTGGGCGTGCCGCCGCACAGGTCCATCACGAGGCGAGTGGCGAGCTCGAGGCCCGTCGCCATGAAGGCCGGGTCGACGCCGCGCTCGAAGCGGTAGCGCGCGTCGGTGATGATGCCGAGCGAACGGCCGGTGCGGGCGATGGCGAGCGGCTCCCACAGCGCCGATTCGATCAGGACGTCGGTGGTGCGCTCGTCGCAGCCCGACGCTTCGCCCCCCAGGATGCCGCCGATGGATTCGGGGCCCCGGTCGTCGGCGATCACGCAGACCTTCGGGTTCAGGGCATGGGTGCGCCCGTCCAGGCCGACCAGTTCCTCGCCCTCGCGCGCCTGGCGCACCACGAGCCCGCCCGCGACCTTGGCCGCGTCGAACACGTGCAGCGGCCGGCCCCGATCGAAGGTCATGTAGTTGGTGACGTCGACCAGAGCGTTGATCGGACGCAGGCCGATCGCCTTCAGCCGCTTCTGCATCCATTCGGGCGAGGCGCCGTTGCGCACGCCCGACACGCGGCGCAGCGCGAAGCCGAGGCAGGTCGCGCTGTCGACCGAGACCGGCACCGGGCAGGCGCCCTCGCCCGCCACCGGCTCCACCGCGTCGCCCTTCAGCGTGCCGAGGCCGGAGGCCGCGAGATCGCGCGCGATGCCGTGGACGCCCGTCGCGTCCGGCCGGTTGGGCGTCAGGTTGATCTCGATCACCGGGTCGGCAAGCCCGGCATAGTCGGCGAAGGCGGTGCCCACGGGCGCGTCGTCCGGCAGGTCGATGATGCCGTTGTGCTCGTCGGACAGCTCCAGCTCGCGCTCCGAGCACATCATGCCGAAGCTCTCGACGCCGCGGATCTTGCCGATGCCCAGCGTCACGTCGAGGCCGGGCACGTAGGTGCCCGGCAGGCCCAGCACGCCCACGAGACCGGCGCGCGCGTTGGGCGCCCCGCAGACGACCTGCAGCGGCTTGCCGTCGTTGACGCCGGGCCCGGCGTCAACGGTCAGCACCTGGAGCTTGTCGGCGTCGGGATGGCGCGCGGCGGCGAGGACGCGCGCGATGGTGAAGGCGCGCATGCCCGCCTTGTCGTCGAGCGATTCCACCTCGAGGCCGATGGCGGTGAGACGCTCGGCGATCTCCGGCAGGGTGGCGTCGGTGTCGAGATGATCCTTCAGCCAGGACAGGGTGAACTTCATGACGGGCTCGATGGTCTGGAACGAAAAGGGGGCTCGGGCGCGGGCCGGAGCGGGACGGGATCAGGCGCGGTCGGCGACGTCGTCGGCCGCCCGGCGGACCAGGCCGCTGGCATGCACGAAGCGGTACACCGAAAGGGCGACCAGCGCGAACACGAGGTTGAGGATCAGGAGCGTGCCCAAGGGCTCGGCGGCGTCGAAGGCGAAGCGCGCGATCACCGTGGGCAGCAGGATGCCGACGCCCAGCGAGCCGAGAACGGCAGGCGTCGCCGGCAGGTTGGCGTAGAGCACGGCGAAGATCGCCACGGTGACGAGGGCCAGCACGTAGACGGAGGCGGACCCCGCCAGCGCACCGAAGGACACCGACAGGAACAGCCAGCCGAACACGGCCGCGACCAGCGTGCCGATGATCGCGCCGGCGATCACGGACACCGCTTCCACCACGGCGGTTCGGGCGATGCCGGCGGCGGATCGGGCCATGGGATGCGTCTCCTCGTTGGACCCGGCGCGGGCCGGGCGGACGGTCGCGGCTGTGATGCCCGCCTTTGGCCCCAGGGTCAAATGGGCACCGCCCGAACGCGGCTCAGGGGGCGCGTGGGTCCTGCATGAAGCCGCGCCGCACGAGGTCCTGCGTGTCGCCGACCCGAAGCGAGCCCGGATAGGCGAGCGAGAGGTCCGCGCCGAACCCGTCGGCTTCGCTGATCTGGCGGTAGAACATCGAGCCGCCGAAGTGCTGGCCCTCGCGGGCGAGACGCGGGAACTCCTCCACCGAGGCGGCCGAGAACTTGAAGTGGAGGAGCACCGCGTTGACCGGGGCGAAGTTGCGCGCGATGGGCAGCGGGCCGTGGATCGAACCGCCGGCCAGCGAGGTCGCCTCGTCCACCAGGATCAGGGGAAACTTGGTGAGGCGGATGGCGTTGCCGAAGAGGCGCGTGCGCGGCCCCCCGCGCACCGCCAGGGTGAACTTCTCGGCCCGGATCTCGTAGCCGTCGCCGTCGATCATCGGCGAGACCTCCAGCGGATGGCGTCCGCCGGACGGATCGGCGTCCCGCAGCGCGCCCGTGGGGTAGAGGTCCAGCATCGGCGCGAGGCAGCGCTTGCGGCCGGCCCGCTCGAGATCGGCGATGAGGTCGGGGATCCGTCGCGTCTCGCTGCCCGGAAAGACCAGGAACTCGTCGGCGTCGACGTTGAGATACCAGCGACCGCGCCCGTAGAGCGTGAACAGCGCGTCGCGCCAAGCGAGGCCGCGACCGCCCTCGGCGAAGGAGGCCGCGGCGGTGAAGAGGTCGACGTCGCCTTGGGCCGCGAGGCGCTCGGCCGTGCCGTCGGTGGAGCGGTCGTCCACCAGCACGAAGCGGGTGACTCCCAGGCGCCGGTAATGGTCGAGGAAGGCGTCGAGATAGGCCGCCACGTTGCGCAGAACGCAGACCAGCGCGAGATCGCCGGCCGCGAGCGGGCGCACCGGCCCGGCCGGCGTCAGCCCGGCCCCGGCCGCATCCGCCGCCGGCGGGGCACGGCGCCGGTAGCGCCGCTCTCGCAGCGCGAGCGCCAGCCGCCGGAGCGGCGACAGCCGCCCGATCGCCGCCCAGTCGGCGGGATCGGCCACGGGGTAGCGGACGCCGTGCGCCATTCTCCAAGGCTCCCTAGCTGCTGAGCCCCCCGAACAGTGTCGGCATGTCGAGGGGACGGAAACCGTAATGCTCGACCCAGCGGATGTCCGCGTCGAAGAAGGCGCGCAGGTCCGGCATGCCGTATTTCAGCATGGCGATGCGGTCGATGCCCATGCCCCAGGCGAAGCCTTGGTACTCGTCCGGGTCGAGGCCGACGCCGCGCAGGACGTTGGGATGGACCATGCCGCAGCCGAGGATCTCCATCCAGTCCGTGCCCTCGCCGAAGCGCACCTCGCTGCCCGAGCGGTCGCACTGGATGTCGAGCTCCATGGAGGGCTCGGTGAACGGGAAGAAGCTCGGCCGGAAGCGCATCTCGAGGCTCGGTACCTCGAAGAACGCCTTGCAGAACTCGGTCAGCACCCACTTCATGTTGGCGATGTTGGCCGTCCGGTCGACCACCAGCCCCTCCACCTGGTGGAACATGGGCGTGTGCGTCGCGTCCGAATCCTGCCGGTAGGTCTTGCCGGGGATCACGATGCGGATCGGCGGGCGCGAGGCCTCCATGGTGCGGATCTGCACGGGCGAGGTGTGGGTGCGCAGGAGCTTGCGCTCCGCTCCCTCGCGCGGCTTCAGGAAGAACGTGTCGTGCATCTCGCGCGCCGGGTGGCCTTCGGGAAAGTTCAGCGCGGTGAAGTTGTAGCGGTCGGTCTCGATGTCGGGCCCTTCCGCCACCGAGAAGCCCATGTCGGCGAAGATCGCGGTGATCTCGTCCACCACCTGGGAGATCGGGTGGATGCGCCCGCGACCCACGGCGGCGGGACGCACCGGCAGCGTGACGTCGAGCGTCTCGGCGGCCAGGCGCGCGTCGATCGCGGCTTCGGCCAGCCGTTCGCGCTTGGCGCCCATCGCGTCCTGCACGCGGTCGCGCAAGCCGTTGAGCTTCGGCCCGAACTCGCGCCGCTCCTCGGCGTCCATCCGGCCGAGGCCCTTGAGCAGGTCGGAGATCTCCCCCTTCTTGCCGAGGGCGGCGAGGCGCACGGCCTCCAGCGCGCCCTCGTCGGCGGCTTGGTCGATGTCCTGGAGATAGCGGGCTTCGATCGCGGACAGGTCCGTCACGGCGGGTCCTCACGGGCAGGCGGCAGGATGCCGGAGGGCGCCAAAGGCCGCCCGGCGGCGCCTTCCTACAGCATCGACCGGCCGAGCAAAACGCTTTTCGCTCCGGGTCCTACAGGGACGGGCCGCCGTCCTCCTCGCTCCAGGTCGCCGCGGGCCTGGGCGCCAGCGGCCCGGGCATCGGGTCGACGCCCGTCAGCGCGGCCAGGAGGAAGGTCGTCGCCGCGACGTAGCGCAGAAGGTCCCCGCCGTTGTGAAGACGCAGCAGGAGGCGGCCGGGCCCGAGCGTCCAGGCCAGCCGGCAGAGATGGAGGCGCAGCCGCGTGGAGGCCGTCTCGGGCGCCCGGGCACGATAGGCGGCCATGGCGCGCAGCGGCGTCTGGGGATCGATCGCCCGATGGCAGACCTGGAAGAACAGGAGCCAGAGGTCGCGCGCCTGCGCGTCGGACAGCGGCATCGCCGCCTCCGGCTCCTCCTCGAAGTCGAACCAGACGAACCGCCCGCCGCCGAGCGGCGCCGTGTCGCGCGGGTGGGGACGACCATGGCACAGGCCGGCGGCGTGGATCTCGGCCAGCGAGCCGGCGAGCGCGACCAGGAGGGCGTCGTGCCGCGCCGTCTCGCCCTCCAGCCGCAGCCGCTTCAGGACGGCCTGCGTGTCCGAACCGGCGTCGGAGGCGCTGAGCGCCGTCGGCCCGGCGGGCGCCAGGTCGGGCACGGCGATGCCGGCCGCGCGGAACCGGGCGCTCTTGCGCAGCTCTCGCGCCACGCGCTGGCGCGGGTCGGCCGGCGGCGAGGCGCTCCAGATGCCGGCCGGCAGGATGGCGGAGAGGCGGGCATGGACCCGGCAGCCGAACGAGACGCCCTCCTTGCCGAAATCCTTGATGAACACGGACCGGCCGTCCGGGCCGGTCGCGCGCAGAACACGCCCCTCGCCGCCGTCGCCTGATCCCGTTCCGCCTGCCGCCCGCACCGTTTTCCGCTCCGCCGATCGCTTCGCCGGCGGGGATCGCGCTCGCCGCGCCGCCGCCTCAACCTCTGGTCGAAACGGCTAGCACGCCTGTCATGGAACTGTCATCCGAAACTCGCGAAGGCCCGGGCGAGCCGGGTCGCGGACCACGAAAAAAGGCCCGCGACGGTGTCCGTCGCGGGCCTTTTGGGTCGTCGATCCCGGAAGGGCGCTTCGCCTCAGGCGGCGCGCTTCTCGCCCACGGCGCGGGCATGGGCGGTCTCGCTCTCGTCCTTGATGTAGCCGAGCGCGGTGCGCGCCTGCTCCACCAAGGCGGCGAAGGCCTCCGGCTCGTGGATCGCGATGTCCGAAAGCACCTTGCGGTCCACCTCGATCCCGGCCTTGTTCAGGCCGTCGATGAAGCGGGCGTAGGTCAGGCCATGCTCGCGCACGCCGGCGTTGATGCGCTGGATCCACAGGGCGCGGAAGTTGCGCTTCTTGACGCGGCGGTCGCGCGTGGCGAACTGCTTGGAGCGGTCCACGGCCGCCTTGGCGGCGCGGATCGTGTTCTTGCGGCGGCCGTAGAAGCCCTTGGCGGCCTTCAGGACCTTCTTGTGCTTGGCGTGGGACGTGACGCCCCGCTTGACGCGTGCCATGATCTTATCTCCTTGAAATCTTTAGGGCCCGACCGCGTTCAGCGGTTGTAGGGCATGTAGATCTTGACGATCTTGGCATCCGCCTCGCTGAGGATCATCGTCCCGCGCGAGTCGCGAATGAAGTCGTTGGAGCGCTTGATCATGCCGTGGCGCTTGCCGGCGGCGCCCGCCTTGACCTTGCCCGAGGCGGTCATGCGGAACCGCTTCTTGGCGGCCGACTTGGTCTTCATCTTGGGCATTTTGCTCTCCTCGATCGGAAAATCGCGCCCCGCATCGACCGGCCCGGACGGGCGGCCGAATCAAATCCCGTGAAGGATCGGGGGAAACACGACAGCATCAGAACCGGCACGGCATGCCCTGCCGGCCGGTTCGCGTGAACGGGCGGCTTATACAGAGACCGCCGGCACGACGCAAGATAGTGCCGGTCGCGTCGAGAATCCGACCGATAATTGATGGTTTGCAGAGGATTGCACGCGATAGTTTGCGGCGAGCCCTCTCCTGCTGCCCGACCATGACCCACACGCCCTGCCCCATAGGACACCCGACCGCCCTCGCCCTTCGCCTGAGCGAGGCGGCGCTGGAATCCTCCGGCTGGCACACCGTGGCACAGGCTTTGGAGACGGAGGCGGGCGCCGGCTTCGCCCTGCGCTTCCAGGCGCACGGGTCCGGCAGCCTGCCCGCCCCGGACCACCGCGCGACCCGGATCGTGCTGTCCGTGCCGGACCTCGGGACCTGGACCATGGACCTGCCGGCCGGCTCCGGCGGCGCGCTGGCGCTCGCGGTGCCGCTGCGCGAGGCGCTGGCGCTCGCCATGCGTCTTCGCGAGGGCCTGCCGCTCAGCCTCGCCGAGCTCGAGGCGGTGCTGGACCCGCTGCCCTACGCGACCATGCTCCTCGACGGAGAGGCCGGGCTCCTGTTCGCCAACGCGGCGGGCGAGGACCTCCTGGCCAGCCGCCGTCTCTTCCTGCCGTCCCGGCCGGGCGCCCCGCTGCGGCCTGTCCAGGGGCAGACCGACGAGGCGCTGGACGCGGCGGTCGCCGACATCCTGCACCGGCGCGACACCGGCGCGCGATGGGTCGCGCGGGGGCCGGACGGGGCGCATCTCGTGATCCACCTCCAGCCGGTGGGCCCGGCGCACGCCGAGCGCGGCGCGGCGCGCATCCTGATGACGCTGCGCTCCATCGGCGCGGCGGAGACCCTCGGATAGGACCCGCCGGCCCGTCAGGCCGGGAAACGAAAAAGGGCGACCCTCGCGGGCCGCCCTGAAACAGGTCGCATGGGCGCGGGGCGGATCAGCCCTTGGGCGCCAGCACCATCATCATCTGCCGGCCTTCCAGCTTCGGCTCCGCCTCAACCTTCGAGATCTCGGCGGTCTCCTCGCGCACGCGGTTGAGCAGGCGCATGCCCAGTTCCTGGTGCGCCATTTCGCGGCCGCGGAAGCGCAACGTCACCTTGACCTTGTCGCCTTCCTCGAAGAAGCGGCGCACCGCCTTCATCTTGGTCTCGTAGTCGTGGTCGTCGATGTTGGGACGCATCTTGATCTCCTTGACCTCGATGGTCTTCTGGCGACGACGCGCCTCGGCGGCCTTCTTCTGGCCTTCGTACTTGAGCTTGCCGAGATCGAGGATCTTGCAGACCGGCGGAACGGCGGTCGGCACGATCTCCACGAGGTCCAGCCCGGCCTCCTCGGCCAGCGCGAGCGCCTCCTGGGTGGGGATCGCACCCCGGTTCTGGCCGTCGGCGTCGATCAGCTGGACCTGGGGAACCCGGATCTCCCGGTTGGAGCGCGGCCCCTCCTTCTGGGTGGGCGGCGCACGAAATGGTCTGCGAATGGTCGTTGACTCCGGCTGTTGACGTTCGACTCTTCGGTCACGAAAACTGGTCCGGATCGGAGGGGCGCCGGGACGCGCGAAGGCGTTGCCCGACTCTTCCGACCGGAGACTGTCGCCTCATATAGCACGCTCCGGCTTCGATTTCACGCCGGGAGCGAGAAAAAAGGCCGGAATCCCGCCACACCCGCGCCATGGAGGCCCGATGACCGAGGCACCCCCCACCCCGACGCCGCCCCGCTTCGAGACCGTGCCCCATTCGGGCGAGCGCCTCGCCTATCTCGCGGTCGAGGGGCGAGACGAGGGGCCGACGCTCGTCTGGCTCGGCGGCTTCCGCTCGGACATGCGCGGCACCAAGGCCGAGGTCCTGTCGGCGCTGTGCGAACGCGAAGGCCTGCCCTTCCTGCGCTTCGACTATTCGGGGCACGGCGGGTCCGAGGGCCGCTTCGAGGACGGCACGATCTCCGGCTGGACCGAGGACGCGGCGGCGATGATCGCGGCGCGCACGCGCGGGCCGCTCCTCCTGGTCGGCTCGTCGATGGGCGCCTGGATCGCCCTGCGCCTCGCCCAGCGCCTGCCCGGCCGCGTCCGCTGCCTGCTCCTGCTGGCGCCGGCGCCGGACTTCACCACCCGCCTCGTGGAGCCGCGACTGACGGCGCAGGATCGCGCCGCGCTGGCGCGCGACGGCTTCATCGCGGAACCCTCGCCCTATTCCGACCAGCCCACGGTCTACACGCGCCGGCTGATCGAGGACGGGGCGGCGGCCGCCGTGATGACAGGGCCGATCGCGCTCGACCTGCCGGTGCACGTGATCCAGGGCATGGAGGATCCCGACGTGCCCCACGCCCACGCGCTGGAACTCGTCTCGCTCCTGCCCTCCGCCGGCGTCACGCTGACCCTGGTGAAGGACGGCGACCACCGCCTGTCGCGGCCGGAGGACCTCCAGCGCATGGAACGGGCGGTGCTCGCGCTGCTAGGGGAAGGCGCCGCGAGCGCCTGAAGAAGGCGCCCCGGCGGCCCCGCGGCCATTCCGCGACAAACGCGTGACGTTTGCGCAACAGCGGCAAGACGGCGCCCGCCACCCAGCGCAAAGCCCCGGTTTGGCGGGTTTGAAGGACGAGGGCGGAATTTTCCCCGCCCGTCCCTTGCCGCCTCCAGGCTGCCGCCTACCTTGCCTGCGCGTTTTGGGTGATTGACAGCATTCGGCACTGCACACACGATACTCCCCGAGCGAGGACGGGTCGCTCGTTCGACGGAGATCGTGATGATTTTTCGGCGCTTTCTCGGCGTGACGGTCGCTTTGTGCCTGCAATCCGCCGCCACCCTCGCGGCCGATGCCGCAGTGCACTCGGACAGGTCGGGGCACGGCGACGCGATGCTGGTGGGCGGCCCGATCAAGCAGCCCTTCGGCCATCGCGCCTTCTGCCTGCGCCAGCCCGAGGAGTGCGGGCCGACGGCGAACGCCGACCGGCCGCCTCCGGTGCTGGACGACGCGCTGATGGCCACCGTGGCGCGCATCAACACGGCGGTGAACGCCGAGATCGAGCCGGTCAGCGATCAGGTCCTCTACGGCCAGGAGGAGTTCTGGGCGATCCCCACCACCCAGGGCGACTGCGAGGACTACGCCCTCCTGAAGCGCGCGCGGCTCCACGCGGCCGGCATCCCCCTGTCCGACCTCCTGCTGACGGTGGTGAACAAGACCGACGGGACGGGCCACGCCATCCTCACCCTGCGGACCATGTCCGGCGACTTCGTGCTGGACAATCTCGACTGGCGGGTGCGCCGCTGGAACGAGGTGCCCTACCGCTTCGTGAAGCGGCAGTCGCCGCGCAACGCCGGCGAATGGCTGGAGATCGAGAGCGCGCCCGAGCCGCTGGTGAGCTCGGTCTCGCGCTGAGCCGCTCGCGTCCCGCCGCGCGGGGCTCGGGATCGGGTGCGGGACAGCGCGTCGCCCTTGGGCTATGGACGGCCCGATGAGCAAGCTCTTCTCCTTTCTGATCGTGCTGGCGATGGCGCTCCAGATCGTCCGCCCGCTGGGCCTGCCGGGCCTCCGGCGGCGCGGCGACTTCTGGAAGCTCGCGATCGGCGCCATGGTGGTGTTCGGCCTCGACGTCCTGCTGCGTCCGCACTGAGCCCACACGGCTCCCGGCGCGCCGGATTTGATCGGGGCGGAGGGCTCGTGTAGGAGACGCGCTTTCACAACTGCGTCGACCGCACGGCTCGGCCAGCGCGCCGGATTTTCCCATGGATCGCATTCGCATTCGCGGCGGCAACGCCCTCAACGGGACGATCCCGATCTCGGGCGCCAAGAACGCGGCCCTGCCGCTGATGATCGCCTCGCTCCTCACCGACGACACGCTGACGCTGGAGAACGTGCCGCACCTGGCCGACGTCGAGCAGCTCATCCGTATCCTCGGCAACCACGGCGTCGACTATACCGTGTCGGGCAAGCGGCTGGCGACGCAGGCCTCCTCGGGCCGCACCATCCACTTCACCGCCCGCACCATCGTCGACACCACCGCGCCCTACGAGCTGGTCTCCAAGATGCGCGCGAGCTTCTGGGTGATCGGCCCGCTGCTCGCCCGCTGCCACAAGGCGCGCGTCTCGCTGCCCGGCGGCTGCGCCATCGGCACGCGGCCGGTGGACCTCTTCATCGAGGGGCTTCAGGCGCTGGGCGCGACGATCGACATCGACGCCGGCTACATCGTCGCCGAGGCCAAGGGCGGGCTGGTCGGCAACCGCTACACCTTCCCCAAGGTCTCGGTCGGCGCGACGCACGTCATGATGATGGCGGCCTCGCTCGCCAAGGGGCAGACGGTGATCGAGAACGCCGCGCGCGAGCCCGAGGTGGCCGACCTCGCCGCCTGCCTCAACGCCATGGGCGCCAAGATCTCGGGCGCCGGCACCGCCACCATCACGATCGACGGGGTCCCCGCGCTCTCGGGTGCGCGTCACCGCGTGCTGCCCGACCGGATCGAGACCGGCACCTACGCCATGGCGGTCGCCATGACCGGCGGCGACGTGACGCTCGAGGGCACGCATTCGGGCCTCCTGCAGACCGCGCTGACCGCGCTCGGCGACGCGGGCGCCGAGATCACCGACACGTCCGGCGGCCTGCGGATCGTGCGCAACGGCGGCGGCATCCGACCGGTGGACGTCGTCACCGACCCGTTCCCCGGCTTCCCGACCGACCTCCAGGCCCAGTTCATGGCGCTGATGACGCGCTCGGACGGCGTCTCGCACATCACCGAGACGATCTTCGAGAACCGCTTCATGCACGTGCAGGAACTGGCGCGCCTGGGCGCCCGGATCTCCCTCTCGGGCCAGATGGCCCGCGTCGAGGGCGTGCCGCGCCTCGTGGGCGCTCCGGTGATGGCCACCGACCTTCGCGCCTCGGTCAGCCTGGTGATCGCCGGTCTCGTCGCGGAGGGCGAGACGCTGGTCAACCGCGTCTACCATCTGGACCGCGGCTTCGAGCGCCTGGAGGAGAAGCTGGGCGCCTGCGGCGCCGAGGTGGAGCGCATCTCCGGCTGAGCCGGGGCGCTCCCGTGGCCTAAAACGGCGGCAAGGCTTGCTTTTTGCCGCGCGAAATCCGATCTAGGGCACGAAATCACCCAACGACGAGGTCGCCCAGCGGGGCGCACCGAGATTCAGGAGGGAGGACGCGCGGCGTCCGCCCCCCCGCAACGAGGCCCGATAGGCGCATGGCGAAAGAAGAAGTTCTCGAGTTTCCCGGCACGGTCACCGAACTGCTGCCCAACGCGACCTTCCGCATCAAGCTCGAGAACGACCACGAGATCATCGCCCACACGGCGGGCCGGATGCGCAAGAACCGCATCCGCGTTCTGACGGGCGACAAGGTGCTCGTCGAGATGACGCCCTACGACCTCACCAAGGGCCGCATCACCTACCGCTTCAAGTAAGCCGCGATGTCGGCCGTGCCGCACAGCGCGCTGGTGCTCGCCTCGGGCTCGCCGCGACGGCTGGAGCTTCTCCAGCAGGTCGGCATCGAGCCCGCGCGGCTGCTGGCCACCGCCGTCGACGAGACCCCGGAGCGTTCCGAGCACCCGCGCTCGCTCGCCAAGCGCCTGTCGCGCGCCAAGGCCCTGGCCGCGCACGCGGCGCTGGCCGCGCGCGGCGAGAGCGGGGGCACGTTCGTGCTCGGCGCCGACACGGTGGTCTCGCTCGGCCGGCAGGTCGTGCCCAAGGCCGAGATCGCGGAGGACGCGATCACCAATCTGCGCATCCTGTCGGGCCGCTCGCATCGCGTCTTCACCGGCGTGTGCGTGGTCACACCCGGCGGCAAGGCACGCCAGCGGCTGGTGGAAACCCGCATCCGCTTCAAGCGCCTGTCGCGCGACGAGATCGAGCGATACGTGGACAGCGGCGAGTGGCAGGGCAAGGCCGGCGGCTACGCCATCCAGGGCCTGGCCGGCGGCTTCGTGGTGCGCCTCGTCGGCTCCTATTCCAACGTCGTCGGCCTGCCGCTCTACGAGACCCTGTCGCTGCTGACGGGCGAAGGCTTCGTGATGCCGCGGCCAGGCGCCGCGCCGGCCGCCTGAGACCCATGGTCGCCGCCGTCACGGGGCTCCGCCCGACGCGTAAGTGCCCCGAATGCGGCCGCCCGTCCGCGCGCGCGAGCTTTCCCTTCTGCTCGCCGCGCTGCAAGGCGGTGGACCTCAACCGCTGGCTGTCGGGCTCCTACGTGATCCCCGGCCCCGCCGACGAGGGCGGCGCGCCGGGCGACGACGAGCGGTCCTGACGATCGGGCCATCCCCATAAAAGAAAGCCGGCGTGCCGCATCGCGGCCGCCGGCTTTTTCGTGGGAGGTCCGCCGCCTCGGAAGGGCGAGCGGCGGACCGACCGGCCGCTACTGCGCGGGCGCCGCGGTCGCGGCGGGCTCGCCCCCGCCCTGCCCCGCGCCGACGGGCAGCGCCGGATGGGCCGTGTCCTCCACCGCGAAGGGGATGTACTCGCCGATCGGCGGATAGACCTGCACGAGGCCCTTCAGCACCATCTCCACCGCGACGAAGAGGATCACCGCAAGGCCGACATAGGCGATCCAGCGGTGGCGGTTCAAAAGCTTGGCGATGAAGTTGGCGGCCACCGCCATCAGCGCGATCGACAGGAGGAGGCCGAAGGCGAGCAGCGTCCAGTGATGGCCCTCGGCCGCGCCCGCCACCGCGATCACGTTGTCGAGCGACATGGAGACATCGGCCAGGATGATCTGCGTCGTCGCCTGGCCCAGCGTCTTGCGCTTCTTGGCGGCCGCGCCCTCGAGCGCCGCCTCGCCGGCCTCGTCGTGCTCGGGCGCGCGCAGCTCGGTCCACATCTTCCAGCAGACCCAGAGCAGGAGGACGCCGCCGGCCAGGAGCAGGCCGAAGATGCCCAGGAGTTGCGTGGCGACCACCGTGAAGGCGATGCGCAGCAGCGTCGCGGCCGCGATGCCCCAGAAGATCGCCTTCTTGCGCTGGTCGGCGGGGAGGCCGGCGACGGCGAGGCCGATGACGATCGCGTTGTCGCCCGCCAGGACGACGTCCATGATGATGATCTGGCCGAGCGCCAGCCAGCCTTCGGGTGTGAGGAGTTCGAACATGGGGGCCTTTCCCGCGCTCCAGCGGATGACGGGCGACCCGAGGGGCGAGACGTGCGGACCGCGCGGCTGTGGGTCAGTCGGCGGACGGGCTCGCGGGCGACGGGTCGCCGCATGGAGGAAATCGTCCGCCAGTCCGACATCGCAGCCGCGGAGCGGCTGCCAGAGGGGCCCGGCCTGGCCCCTCGGCCATAGCGGTCCTCACGAAAAGTTGCAAGCGGCGTGACGGATGGACGGCACGGTTGAGTCGCGCGCGCTGCCGGTCTACCCACCCGGCCGACGCATCCGATCCGGGAACGAGCCGCCCATGTCCACCACCACCCTGACCCAGCTCGGCGCCGAGGCGCGCCCCGCCGCCAGCCCCGAGGAGGCGGTCCTCGAGACCGTCCCCTACACGCGCGGCGAGGGCCCGCCCGCCATCGTGCGCTTCGTGGCGCCCGAGTTCACCTCGCTCTGCCCGGTCACCGGCCAGCCCGACTTCGCCCATCTGGTGATCGACTACGCCCCCGACGCCCGGCTGGTGGAATCGAAGTCGCTGAAGCTCTTCCTCGTGTCGTTCCGCAATCACGGAGCCTTCCACGAGGACTGCACCGTGACCGTGGGGCGGCGGATCGTGGAGGCGACGCGGCCGCTCTGGCTGCGCATCGGCGGCTACTGGTATCCGCGCGGCGGCATCCCGATCGACGTGTTCTGGCAGACCGGGGCGCCGCCGGAGGGCGTCTTCCTGCCCGACCAGGGCGTGCCGCCCTATCGCGGACGGGGCTGAGCGCCGGGGAACGCAGCGTCGCCGTTGATCGGCAGGCGATGCCCGTCTACACGCTGCCTGGATGAAGGCCCGAGGGGGATCCCGCATGGAACTGGACAAGGTCGAGGACGCGATCGCCGCCGTGGCGGCGGGCGAGCTCGTGGTGGTGGTGGACGACACCGATCGCGAGAACGAGGGCGACCTCATCATGGCCGCGGCGCGCGCGACGCCCGAGAAGATGGCCTTCATGATCCGCCACACGAGCGGCATCCTGTGCGTGCCGATGACGGGCGAGCGGGCGCACCGCCTCAACCTGCCGCCCATGGTCGCCAACAATCTCGACCCGATGCGCACCGCCTTCACCGTCTCGGTGGACTACCGCGTCGGCATGACGACGGGCATCGCGGCGGAGGAACGCGCCGCCACCGCCCGGGCCCTGTCCAACGACAACGTGCCCGGCGGCGAGTTCCTGCGTCCCGGCCACATGTTCCCGCTGATCGCGCGCGAGGGGGGCGTGCTCACCCGCTCCGGCCACACGGAGGCGGGCACCGACCTCGCGACGCTCGCGGGCCTGCCTCCGGTCGGCGTGCTGGCCGAGGTGGTGAACGACGAAGGCACGGTGAAGCGCCTGCCCGAGCTCATTCCCTTCGCCCGCGAGCACGGGCTGAAGATCGTCTCGATCGAGGACCTGATCTCCTACCGCATCCGGCGCGAGAGCTTCGTGACCTGCGTGCGCGAGGAGGAGATGATGATCGGCGGGCTGAAGGGGCGCGTGCGCGTCTACGAGACGCCGTTCGACGACATGCAGCACGTGGTCGCCCTGTTCGGCGACGTGCGCTACGCCGAGCGGGTGCCCACGCGCATCCACCGCGAGCAGCCGGTCAGCGACCTGTTCGCCAAGGTGCGCGGGCGGCCGAGCTGGGTGGAGCTGGCGGTGGACAAGCTGCGCGACCGCGGCCAGGGCATCCTGATGCTGCTGCGCACGCCCGAGGTGGACCAGTTCGAGGCCGCGCCCACGCCCGGCGAGCCGGTGGCCGACGGCGAACGCCACGGCAGCGCCAAGGCGCGCCGCCAGCGCTGGCGCGAGGTCGGCATCGGCGCGCAGATCCTGCGCGACATCGGCGTGCGCTCGATCTCGGTGCTCGCCACCCACGAGCGCGCCTATGTCGGCCTCACCGGCTTCGGCATCGAGGTGGCGGACACGATCCTCGTCGACGACTGACCGTTCAACGCTCGCCCTCTCGGCAGCGGGGCGGGGCGTGGCCTATGTGAGGGGGGCCGGCGGCGCACCGCCGGCTTCGCCCGGAGCCCCGCCATGAGCCTGACCGACCTTTCCGACCCGACGCCGCTGCGCATCGGCACCGTGACGCTCGTGGTGCGCGACGCGGCGCGCGTGTCCGAGTTCTACCGCGAGGTGGTGGGCCTTGCCGAGACCGGGTGCGAGGGCGGCACGATCCATCTGGGCGTGGGCGCGCGCACGCTTCTGGAACTCGTCGCGAGCCCCGGCGCGCCCCTGTCCGACCGCGGCGCGGCGGGCCTCTTCCACACCGCCTTCCTCCTGCCGGACCGCGCCGCGCTCGGCCGCTGGCTGCGCCATGCCGCCGGTCAGCGCGTGACCCTTCAGGGCGCCTCCGACCACGGCGTCAGCGAGGCGGTGTATCTGGCCGATCCCGAAGGCAACGGCATCGAGATCTATGCGGACCGGCCGGCCGGCGCGTGGCCGCGCTCGGGCGGCGCGCTGCGCATGGTCACCGAACCGATGGACGCCGACGCCGTGCTGGCCGCCGGCGGCGGCGCGGCCTATGCCGGCGCACCCGAAGGGACGGTGGTCGGCCATGTCCACCTCCAGACCGGATCGGTTGCGCTCTCGGAGCGGTTCTACACCGACGCCCTCGGGCTGGAGCTCACCCAGGCGATGCCGAGCGCCGCCTTCCTGTCGAGCGGCGGCTACCACCACCACGTCGCCGCCAATGTCTGGAACAGCCGGGGCGCGCCGCCGCGCGACCCGGCCGCCACGGGCCTGCGCGGCTTCGAGATCCTGGCGCGCGACGAGGCCGCCTTCGAAAGGGCCGAGGCGGCGGTTCTGCGATCGGGGGCGACGGCCGCCCGCGCCAGGGAGGCGATCCACCTCACCGACCCGTCCGGCGTGGGCGTCGCACTGCGAAGGGGCTGACGGGCTCGCGCAGCCTTCCCCCGCCCCTTCAGGCGATCAGAGCTCGTTCCGTGCGGCCGCCTCGGCGCGACGGCCGGCCTCCAGCCAGAGCGCGCGCTCGCGGCGCGCGTCGGGCAGCGCGCGGTGCTCGGGCACGGCCTCGCGGCCCATGCGCTCCACCGCGTGGAGGATCGCCTGCGCCTCGGCCGCGCGCTCCGGGCCGAGGTGGCGGGCGACGGCCGCCCCGCGCGCCTCCTCCGTGTCGGCGAGACGCAGCGCGTGGCGCGGCAGGCCGCCGCCGCGCAGGAGGACGCTCAGCCACTTGCCGTCCCAGGACGGGGCGCTGGCGAACAGCGCGTGCGGCTCGAGAACCTCCAGCATCCGGCGCGCCAGGCGCTCGGGCGGCCTGCCGTCGCGCTCCAGCGTGGCGCGGTCGATGCCGTGGATGCGCTCGGCCTCGCGGTCCCAGTCGGTCCAGTCGGCGGCCGGGCGGATCAGGTGGCTTTCCGCTTCGCCGGTCTCGAAGACCCAGGCGATCTCGACGGGAAAGCTGCGGCGAGCGAGGGACGAGGCCTCGAAGTCCAGGAAGACGATCATGCCCCCTCAACGCACGAAAGGGCCGGCGGATCGCTCCGCCGGCCCTTTCGCTTCCCTTTACGGGCCCGGTCAGCCGGCGTAGGCGCGCACGTCCTGGCGCTGCTCGCCGAGACCCTCGATGCCGAGGCGCATGACGTTGCCGGGCTTCAGCCAGACCGGCTCCGGCTTGATGCCCATGCCGACGCCCGGCGGCGTGCCGGTGGTGATGACGTCGCCCGGCTGGAGGCTCATGAACTGCGAGATGTAGTGGACGAGATGGGCGACCCCGAAGACCATCGTCTTCGTGGAGCCGTCCTGGTAGCGGTGGCCGTCGACCTCCAGCCACATGGACAGCGCCTGCGGGTCGGGAACCTCGTCGCGCGTCACCAGCCACGGGCCGATGGGGCCGAACGTGTCGGCCGACTTGCCCTTGACCCACTGGCCGCCGCGCTCGGTCTGGAAGTGGCGCTCGGAGATGTCGTTGACGACGCAGTAGCCGGCCACGAAATCCAGCGCGTCGGCCTCGTCCACGTAGCGCGCCTCGCGCCCGATCACGACGCCGAGCTCGACCTCCCAGTCCGGCTTGGTGGAGTTGCGCGGGATCACCACGTCGTCGTTGGGCCCGACGATGGCGCTGGTCGCCTTCATGAAGAGCACCGGCTCGGCGGGCACCGCCATGCCGCTCTCGGCCGCGTGGTCGGCATAGTTCAACCCGACGCAGATGAACTTGCCGACGCGCCCGACGCAGGGGCCGATGCGCGGGTCGCCCTCGACCGTCGGCAGCGCGGCGAGGTCGGCCGAGCGGATGCGGGCGAGGCTCTCGTCCGAAAGGGCCACGCCGGCAATGTCGTCCACCAGGCTCGACAGGTCGCGCAGCGTCCCGTCCTCCAGGCGGATCGCCGGCCGCTCCCGGCCCTTCTGTCCGACGCGAAGAAGCTTCATTCTGTTGGTCCCCTCAATAGGTGGCGCGGCCGCCCGACAGGTCGAAGACCGAGGCGGTGGTGAAGGAATTGTCCCGGGACACGAGCCAGGCCACCATGGCGGCGGCCTCCTCGACCTCCAGGAAGCGGCCGCGCGGAATGCGCACCAGCATGTAGTCGATGAACTCGGGCGTCAGCGTGTCGAGGATACGCGTGCGCGCCGTGGCCGGGGTGATCGCGTTGACCGCGATGTCGTATGTCGCCAGCTCCTTGCCGAGCGACTTGGTGAGGCCGATCACGCCGGCCTTGGCCGCCGAATAGGCCGACAGGTTCGGGTTGCCCTCCTTGCCGGCGATCGAGGCGATGTTGACGATGCGCCCGTAGCCGCGCGCCTTCATGCCCGGCACCACGGTCCGGTTGACGTAGAAGGTGCCGTTCAGGTTGATCTCCACGACGCGGCGCCATTCCGCCGGGTCGTATTCGTCCAAGGTCGCGTTCTTGCCGGCGATGCCGGCCGAGTTGACCAGGATCGAGACCGGGCCGACCTCGCGTTCCACCGCCGCGTGGACGCGGCCGAGCGCGTCGAGATCGGTGATGTCGACGACCTGCGACGAGGCGGCTTCGCCGAGCGCGGAGCGCGCCTCGTCCAGAAGCGCGGCGTCGAGATCCCACAGGCTGACGCGAGCGCCCGAGGCGACGAGGCGCTGCGCCACGGCGAAGCCGATCCCCTGCGCGCCGCCCGTGACCACGGCGACCTGCCCCTCCAGATCGATGCGGTTCATGCTCCCCTCCCAAGGATGTCCGAAGACTGGTTTAACGTTACATGAAACGCGCCGCAAGCCGTCCTCACCCCGTCTCCCCCGGCAGGAAGGCGACCGGCAGGCACAGGTCCTGCGTCTCGAACCGGCCGCCCTCGAGCCGCCGGAGCATCGCCTCGCCGGCCCGCTCGCCGAGCTCGTAGGCGGGCGAAGCGAGCGTGGTGAGGCGCGGGCGGGCGTGGCGATGGGCCGGAAAGTCGTTGAAGCCGACCACCCGCACGCGGCCGGGCACGGCGACGCCCCGGTCCAGAAGATGGAGGAGCGCGGCCGAGGCGATCTGGTCGTTGGCGCCCCATACGGCATCGGGCAGGCCGTGGGCGGCGATCCAGGCGCCCAGCGCCTCCTGCACGGCGGAGAAGTCGTCGTGGTCGACGCTGATCGCGGCGCGCGGGGCGCCGCCCAGCCCCGCCGCGAGGCCGGCGAGGCGGTTCTCGATCGCCGGCCAGCTCTGGCGCGGCAGCATGGCGAGCACGGAGCGCGCGCCGAGCCGGGCGAGGTGCTCGCCGACGCGCCGCCCGCCCCCTTCGTCGTCCTGGCGCACCAGGCACAGGTCGAGCCCCTCGGTCTCCACCACCTCCTGGAACAGAACCACGGGCTGGCCGAGGCCGCACAGACGGCGCAGCACCTCGCGCCGCGCCTCCGGGGCGCCGGACACCATGGCGCAGAGCCCGCCGACGTCGTAGGTGCGCATCAGGGCCGAGGCCGCGAGCCCGTCCGGCGGGAGGCCCGACAGGGTGAGCGTCCAGTCGGCGCGGTTGAGGACGTTGGCGAGGCCCGCCACGAGCTGCGCGGTGAAGAAATTGGCGAGGAAGGCGGGCGATTCGTCCACGATCACCATGCCGATCGACCGGGGGCCCGCGCCGCGCAGGTTGCGCGCGCTGGCCTGTCGGCGATAGCCGAGCCGCTCGATCGCGGCCTCGACGCGCGCGCGGGCGGCCGCGCCCACGAACTGCGTCTTGTTGTTGACGACGTTGGACACGGTCATCGCCGAGACGCCCGCCTCGCGCGCGACGTCCTTGATCGTCGCCCGGCCCTGCCTGTCGGCGTTCATGCGTGCCCGTGTCTCCGTCCCGGACGCGCAAAGGGGGCGCCGCCCGCGCCCCAGTCATAGCCGGGGACTGCCGCCCGCGCCTAGCCCATGGCGGGCCGGGCGTCAGGTCGCCGGCGCGTCCTCGGCCTCGCGCGGGGCGCGACGACCGAACAGGAGCGCGCCGACCCAGCCCGCCGTCATCACCAGCACCACGGTCGGGGCCGGCGCGCTGTCCAGGAACACGGACAGGTAGATGCCGAGCGTCGAGGCGACGAGGGCGAAGAGCGCCGCGACCAGCAGCATCCATCCGAAGGAGCGGGTCAGGAGGAAGGCGGTGGCGCCCGGCGCGATCAGGAGCGCCACCACGAGGATGATCCCGACCGCCTGCATGGAGGCGACGATCGCCGCCGAGAGCGCCGCCAGCAGGCCGTAGTGCAGAAAGCGCACCGGCAGGCCCGAGACGCGGGCCTGCACCGGGTCGAAGCTGTGCAGCAGGAGGCTGCGCCAGGACAGGAGCACGAACAGGAGCACGGGCAGGACGATCAGCGCGATCTCCAGGAGGTCGCCCGGTACGAGGCCGAGAAGGTCGCCGAACAGGATGTGGTCGAGGTGCAGCGCCGAGCGCACCTTGGCGTGGAGCACGATGCCGAGCGCGAACATGCCGGCGAAGGCGACGCCCATGGCCGTGTCCTGGCGGATGCGGCTGTTGTTCTTCAGGAAGCCCGAGCCGGACGCGCACAGGAGGCCGGCGGCGAAGGCGCCCAGCGCCAGCGGCAGGCCGGCGGCATAGGCGAGGACGATGCCGGGCAGGACGGCGTGCGACACCGCGTCGCCCATCAGCGACCAGCCCTTCAGAACCAGGAAGCAGCTCAGGAGAGCGCAGGGAACCGCGATCATCGCGCCCGCCAGGAAGGCTTGGCGCAGGAAATCGATCTGGAACGGAAACAGGAGATCGGCCGCGCTCACGGGATCGCCTCGCGCATCGCCTTCGTCGCCCGCCGCCGCGCCGCCAGCATGCCGTGGCGTGGCGCGAAGACGAAGGCGAGGAGGAACAGGACGGTCTGCAGCACCACGATCACGCCGCCGGTCGCCCCGTCCAGGAAATAGCTGAGATAGGCGCCCACGCCGCTGGTCAGTGCGCCGATGGCGACCGAGAGCACGATCATCCGGCCGAACCGGTCGGTCAGGAGATAGGCCGTGGCGCCCGGCGTCACCACCGCGGCGACCACGAGGAAGGCGCCGACGGTCTGCATGGCGGCGACCGTCGAGGCGCTGAGCAGCGTGAAGAACAGGGCGCGCCAGAGCGTCGGCCGCATCCCGATCGTGCGGGCGTGGTTCTCGTCGAAGAACACGGCCATCAGGCTGCGCCAGGTGAGAAGCAGGACGCCCAGCGTGACGCCCGAGATCAGCGCGAGCTGGAGCGTGTCGCCCGGCGTCACCGCCAGGATGTTGCCGAGCACGATCGCCTGGATGTCCACCGGCACGGGCGACACCGATACCAGGAACAGGCCGAGGCCGAAGAACGAGGTGAAGATCAGCCCGATCACCACGTCCTCCTTGAGGCGCGACACGCGCGCGACGAGGAGGATGGCGCCGGCGGCGAGGCCGCCCGAAAGGAAGGCGCCGATCGAGAAGGGCAGGCCCAGCATGTAGGCGCCCGCCACGCCCGGCACGATGGAATGGGACAGGGCGTCGCCGATCAGCGACCAGCCCTTGAGCACCACGAAGGCCGACAGGAAGGCGCACACGCCGCCGACCAGGGTGGAGACCCAGATCGCGTTGGCCATGTAGTCGTAGGTGAAGGGCTCCAGCAGCGCGGCACTCACGCGAAGGCTCCGGCAGGCTGGGGCGCGGCGCCGTCCGCGGGCGGCGCGCCGCCCGGCAGGCCGCCGCGCAGGGCCCCGCCGAAAGCGCGCTCGAGATTGGCCGGCGTGAAGACCTCCGCCGTCGGCCCCGAGGCGAGAACGGTGCGGTTGACCAGGATCGCCCGGTCGCAGAAGTCCGGCACGGCGGCGAGGTTGTGGGTGGAGACCAGCATGGCCGCCCCCTCGCGGCGCAGGTCCTTCAGGAGCGCCACGATCGCCGCCTCCGTGCGCAGGTCGACTCCGGTGAAGGGCTCGTCGAGCAGGATCACCTCCGCGCCCTGCGCCAGCGCGCGGGCCAGGAAGACGCGCTTCTTCTGGCCGCCCGACAGCTCGCCGATCTGGCGGGCGCGGAACTCCGCCATGCCGACGCGCGCCAGCGCGGCGGCGACGGCCTCGCGGTCCCGCGCCTTGGGACGGCGCAGCCAGCCCATGTGGCCGTAGCGGCCCATGGTGACGACGTCCTCCACCAGGACCGGGAAGTTCCAGTCGATCTCCTCGCTCTGCGGCACGTAGGCGACGCGGTTGCCGGCCAGCGCCCGCGCGACCGGCGCGCCGAGGATCGACACCCGGCCCGCCGACTGGGGCACGAGGCCGAGGACCGACTTGAAGAGCGTGGACTTGCCCCCGCCGTTGACGCCCACCAGCGCCGTGATCGAGCCGCGCGGAACCGCGAAGGCGGCGTCGCGCAGGGCGACGTGGCCGTTGCGGTAGACCACGGTGAGGCCGGCCGCCTCGATGCCGGGCGCGGCGGCACTCACGGGGCGAACCCGGCGGCGATGGTCTGCGTGGTGACGCGCAGGAGGTCGAGATAGGTCGGCACCGGGCCGCCCTCGGCGCTCAGCGAATCGACGTAGAGGACGCCGCCGTAGCGCGCGCCGGTCTCGCGGGCGACCTGCTCGGCCGGATCGGGCGAGACCGTGCTCTCGGAGAACACGACCGGGATGCCCTCGGCCTTCACCGTGTCGACCACGCGGCGGACCTGCTGGGGCGTGCCCTGCGCGTCGGCGTTGATCGGCCAGAGGTAGAGCTCCCGCAGGCCGAAGTCGCGCGCCATGTAGGAGAAGGCGCCCTCGCTGGAGACCAGCCAGCGGTGCCCTTCGGGAAGCGCGGCCAAGGCGGCGCGCGCGGGTTCGACGCTCGCCATGATCTCGCCCTTGTAGCGCCCGGCATTGGCGGCGTAGGTCGCGGCATTGGCCGGGTCCTGTGCCGCGAGCGCGTCGCGGATGTTGTCGACGTAGCGCAGCGCCAGGGTCGGCGACATCCAGGCATGAGGGTTGGGCCGCCCCTCGTAGGGCCCCTCCCCGATCAGGATCGGCTCGATGCCGTCGGTGAGCACGGCCGACGGCTTGTCGCCGAGCTGTGCGAAGAACCGCTCGAACCAGAGCTCGAGGCCGAGGCCGTTCCAGAGCACCAGGTCGGCGTCGCGCACCGAAAGGATGTCGCGCGGCGTCGGCTGGTAGTTGTGGATCTCGGCGCCCGGCTTGGTGATGGAGACCACCTCCGCTTTGTCGCCCACGACGTTGCGCGCCATGTCGGCGATCACTGTGAAGGTCGTGGCGACCTTGAGCCGATCGGCGGCGGAAGCGGCGGGGGCGGCCAGCGCCGCCACCAGCGCGAGGGCGGAAAGGGCGAAGCTTCGCCGGGTAAGGGGCACGCAGGATCTCCAGGAGGGCATCGTCAGGACGGAAAAATATGCAATTGCGAATGGTTTGCAAGTTGCGTCCGCGCGGTTTTCCTCCGGCGACCCTTCGGCACGGGCGGCGCCCCTCCCACGGCACAACCGACGCCGCGCCCGCGCCGCGCCGGCCCGACAGGCCGTGCCCGCCCGGTCTCCCGCCGGGCGGCGAGGAAAGCGACCGCTCAGGCGAGGCGCAGCCACTCGAAGCCGAACGGGGCGAGCCGCCATTCGCCGTTCGGCCCCGCCGGCTGCACCGTGCCCTGGTGCAGGAGGTTGACGCAGCGGCGGCCGGCGATCGCCTCGGCAAGGTTCAGCGTCGCCGGGCGGTCGGCGAGGTTGTGCAGCGTCAGCACCTCGCCGTCGCGCCAGCGGGCGCGCAGCGCCAGGACGCTCGACGCGCCGAGGTCGAGCACCTCGACCTCGCCCCAGCCGATCTCGCGGCAGGCGCGTCGCGCCCGCACCAGTCGCTGGACGGTGGAGAACAGGGAATCGCCCGACGCCTTCTGCGTCTCGGCGTTCACGAAGGCGGGCGCGAACGGGCCGTCCAGCACGGGCGCGCGCACCCAGGACCCCGGGTCGGCCGCGGAGAAGCCGCCGGCGCCCTCCGGCGTCCATTGCATGGGCGTGCGAACGGGATGGCGCTCGGGCAGGTCGAGGTTCTCGCCCATGCCGATCTCGTCGCCGTACCAGAGCACCGGCGTTCCCGGCAGCGACAGCATCAGGCTGAAGCCGAGACGGATGCGCCGCTCGTCGCCGCCCAGCATCGGCGCGAGGCGCCGGCGCAGGCCGCGATCGTAGAGCTGCATGTCCTCGTCCGGCCCGAAGGCGGCGAACACCTCCGCGCGCTCGGCGTCCGACAGGCGGCCGAGGTCGATCTCGTCGTGGTTGCGCAGGAAGGTCGCCCATTGGGCGATCGCGGGAATAGCGGGAAGGCTCTCGAGCATCGCCCGCACCGGCGCGGCGTCGCGCCGGGCGAGCGCCAGGAAGAGCTTCTGGTTGAGCGGGAAGTTGAAGATCAGGTGCAGGCGGTCGCCGTCGCCGAAATAGGCGTCCGCCTCCTCCATCGGGATGTTGGCCTCGGCGAGCAGGATCGCCTCCGCGCGCCGCCACGACAGGAACGACTGGAGCTCGGCGAGATAGGCGTGCGGGTCGCCCTCCAGCCCTTCCAGCATGAACGGAGCGGCGTCGATGCGAAAGCCCGAGACGCCGAGCGCCAGCCAGAAGCCCATGATGCGCTGGATCTCCTCGCGCACCGCCGGGTTGGCGATGTTGAGGTCGGCCTGATGCTCGTAGAAGCGGTGGTTGTAGTATTCCCGGCGCTTGCGGTCGAAGGTCCAGGTGGTCTTCTGGACGCCGGGGAAGATCACCCCGTCCTCGGCGTCGTCCGGCTTCTCCTTCCGCCAGACGTACCAGTCGCGGTAGTGCGACTGGGGGTCCGAGCGGCTGGCCTGGAACCAGGGATGCTCCACCGAGGTGTGGTTCACCACGAGGTCGACGATGACGCGAAGACCCCGGTCGCTCGCGGCCTGCATGAACTCGGCGAAGTCGCCGAGCGTCCCGTAGCGGGGGTCGACATTGTAGTAGTCGGCGACGTCGTAGCCGTTGTCGCGGTTGGGCGAGGGATAGAACGGCAGGAGCCAGATGCAGTTGGCGCCCAGCGCTTCGATATGGTCGAGATGGTCGGCAAGGCCCCGGAAGTCCCCGACCCCGTCGCCGTCCGAATCCCGGAAGGCGTCGACGTCGAGGCAGTAGATCACCGCGTTCTTGTACCAGAGGTTCCGCATCCGCCATCCTTCCCGCCGGCCCTTCGGACCATAGCTAGAGGCGGGAGGGACGGATGGCAGGCCCGCGCCGCGCGACGGGCCGGACGGCCGGCGGGGCCGCGAACGGGGAACGGGAGGGCCGACGCCCATGCAATCGCTGCGGATCGCGCTCGGCCTCCTCGCGCTGGTCGGCCTCGTGTTCCTGATCCTTCCGAGCGAGCCGACGCTGTTGGCGGGCCGGAGCGCGGCGCCGCCCTCGCTCGCCGAGGCAGCGGACGGCATGCCGCCGACGGCCACGGCACCCCGGGTCGAGCCGCCTCCCGCCGCGCCGGTGCGCACGATCGGGCCGACGCCGGCGCCGACCACGGCGCTGACGCGCCTGCCCCCGGTCGCCAGCGGCGCCGCGACGCCGCCACGGGCCGACGAGCCCGAGCCCGAGCCGGCCGCGGGCGCAGCCGTTGCCGCTGCCACGGACACGGCCGACGACGAAGCGGCGACGTCGGAGGCCGCCGCCGCGCCCGACCCCGACAAGCCCGCGTTCCGCCTCTTCGCCCGCCCCATCGCGGTGGATGCCGGCACGTTGAAGGCGGGCGAGTTCACGCTTCGGGTGGCGGGCGTCCAGCCGGTGGCCCGGAGCGCGCGCTGCACCGACGGGGCGCAGGCCTGGCCTTGCGCGACGCGGGCCCGCACGGCCCTGCGCGGCTGGCTGCGGGGCCGCTCCGTGCTGTGCGCCGTAACACCGGCCGAGGCGCAGGCGATCGAGATCACCGCGCCCTGCCTCCTGGGCGAGGAGGACGTCGGCGACTGGGTGGTGCGCAACGGCTGGGCGCGCGCCGCGTCCGGCAGCCGCTACGAGGCGGCCGAGAGCGAGGCGCGCGAGGCGCGGCGCGGGGTCTGGGCCTACGGCTTCGCCGACGAGGCGAGCGCCAGTTCAGGCGGTTGAGGCGAGCGAGCCGTCCAGCGCGCGTGCGATCAGGCGGCGCGTCTCGTCGATGCCGTAGAGCGCCACGAAGGAGCCGAAGCGCGGCCCGCGCTCCTGCCCGATCAGCACCTGGTAGAGCGCCGAGAACCACTCCAGCGACACGCCGGGTCCGCCGTCCGGGCCCTTCTTCTTCTCGTCCTGGTAGCGCGGGACCGGCCGGGCGGCGTCGAGCACCGCGTCCTGGATCGCGGCGGCGTCGGCCGTGTCGGGGAGCGCCGCCAGCCGCCGGTCGAGATCCGCGAGCGCCGCGCGCTCCACCTCGTCGGGCGCCCGGAACCGCTTGGTCGGGCGCACGAAGTCCTCGAAGTAGCGCAGCGCGTAGCCGACCAGCCGGTCGAGCTCGGGATCGCTCTGGGCGGTGACGCCCGGCGCATAGCGCGAGATGAAGCCCCAGAGCGTCTTCGGATCGGCGGCGTTGGAGGCCGAGACGAGGTTGAGGAGCAGCGCGAAGGAGACCGGGATGCCCTTCACCGGCGGCTCGCCGCCATGGATGTGGAAGGTCGGGTTCTGGAGGCGGGACTTGGCGTCCTGGCGCTCGTAGGCGCTCGCGAACGCGTAGTAGTCCTCCACGGCCTTGGGGATGACGTCGAAGTGGAGCCGCTTGGCGGCGCGCGGCTTGTTGAACATGTAGAGGCCGAGGCTCTCGGGCGAGGCGTAGGTCAGCCACTCCTCGATCGACAGGCCGTTGCCCTTGGACTTGGAGATCTTCGCCCCTTCGGCGTCCAGGAAGAGTTCGTAGACGAAGTGCTCCGGCGCCTCGCCGCCCAGGATCTCGCAGATCCGGTCGTACACGGCGGCGTTGGTCTGGTGGTCCTTGCCGAACATCTCGAAATCGACGCCGAGCGCGGCCCAGCGCATGCCGAAGTCCGGCTTCCACTGCAGCTTCACCTGGCCGCCGGTGACGGGCAGCGTCGTTTCCGCTCCGTCCTCGTCCAGGAAGGTGATGGTGCCCGCCGCGGCGTCCACATGCTTCATCGGCACGTAGAGGACGCGGCCGGTGGTGGGCGAGATCGGCAGGAACGGGCTGTAGGTCGCCCGACGCTCGGGGCCCAGCGTCGGCAGCATCACGCCCATGATGTCGTCGTAGCGTTCGGCCGCGCGCCGCAGCACCGCGTCGAAGCGACCGTCGCGGTAGTACTGCGTGGCGCTGGCGAACTCGTAGTCGAAGCCGAACGTGTCGAGGAAGCGGCGCAGCATCGCGTTGTTGTGGCCCGCGAAGGTCGCCTCCGCGCCGCCGAACGGGTTCGGCACGTCCGACAGCGGACGCTGGAGATAGGGCTCCAGCGCGGCCCGGTCGGGCACGTTGTCGGGGATCTTGCGCATCCCGTCCATGTCGTCGGAGAAGCAGATCAGGCGGGTCGGGATCGCGTCCTCGGTCAGGATGCGGAAGGCGTTGCGCACCATGGTCGTGCGCGCGACCTCGCCGAAGGTTCCGATATGCGGCAAGCCGGAGGGCCCGTAGCCGGTCTCGAACAGCGCCTCGCGCTTGCCGGTGCGCCGGAGGCGGGCGACGATCTTGCGCGCTTCCTCGAAGGGCCAGGCCTGCGAGGTCAGCGCGGCCTCGAGAATCTCCGGCATGGTCCGGCCGCTCGCCGCTCCGTCCTCGATCGTCATGATGGGTCAACCTCTCGCATCGAGCCGGCCGGGCGCCGGACGGCGCGGAGCTCGCATTCCAAGCGTCCGTCTATGGTTTCGCGGCGCCCCGCCGTCAACGGCGCGGGCCCGCTTCAGAAGGCGCTGACGGGAAAATAGCGCAGGAGCAGCTCCGACATGCGCCCGCTCGCCACGATCCGCCCGATCGCGTAGTCGAAGGCCGCGCGAAGGTCGCCGTCCTCCGGCTTCACCGCGATCGCCAGTCCCTCGCCCAGGAAATGGTCCGACAGGAGCGGCCCGCCCGAGAAGGCGCAGCAATCGGCCGCCGCCTCGCTGGAGAGCCAGAAGGACAGGCCGACCCCGTCGCCGAACACCGCCCGCACGCGCTCGGCGCGCAAGGCGTCCAGCGCCGCCTCGCGCGTCGGCAGGCCGACCGCCTCGGCCCGCGGGAAGAAGGCCCGCAGCATCGCCTCGTGCGCGCTGCCCGAGACCACCGCCACCTTGACGCCGGCGAGCCCCGCCTGGAGCTCGCGCTCGACCGGCTGCCCGGTCAGGGTGACGAAGCGGGCGGGGTAGCGGAAGAATGGGTGGGTGAAGTCGAAGCGCGAGCGGCTGTCGGCGTCGATCGCGAGCCCGGCGATCACCGCCTCGCCCTCGCCCTGCGCCAGGGCCCCGCCGAGCTCGGCGAAGGGCCGGGCCTCGATCTGGCAACGCGCCGCGACGTCGAGCTCCTCGCAGATGGTTCGGGCCAGATCGACGTGGAACCCTGCGAGGCGGCCGCGCTGGTCGAGGAAGTTGAACGGCGCGAAGTCGACCGAGGTCAGGAACCGGATGCGGGCGCGGTCCGAAAGGTCCGGTTCGGCGAACCGCTGCCCCTGGTCCCAGAAGTTCGGCGTCGGCACGGCCGGCGGGGGGGCAAGGGCGGGCGCCTGGCTTTGGGCGTATCCGGGGCCGGCCACAACCAGAAGGGGCAGCGCCAGAAGGGTCGCGGCTACAAATGCACGCAAGGGTTTCTTCTCCCCCATGGATTACGAGCCCAAGATGTCCACGCTGCGGGAAACCGTCACGGCTTCGGGGACAACGTGTTGCGTGAACCGGAATATGCCCTCTGCGGCGCGGATGCCAGCCGCAACGCGGCCGTCCGCACCGACGAGCCCTTCGCGAACGCGCTCGCCGGCCATGGGGCGCGCGCCCTCCCCGCCGGTTCGCCGCCGTCGCCCGCGCTGGAGCAGGCCCTTCTCCGTCTGGGACTGGATCGCGGCACCTTCGAGGCGGCCTGCCGGGAGGCCGAGCGGAACGGCTCCAGCGCCGACGAGGAACTGATCGCCGCCGGCCTGGTGGACGAGGCCGCGCTGGCGCGGGCCCTCGGTGCCGTGCTGGGTCTCTGCGCCGAGCCGATCGGTCCCGGAGCGTCGCTGCTGCGCGACGGCCGGGGTGCCTTCGACGCCTCGGAGCGTCACGCCAAGACCTGCGACGGGGCGATGCGGCCCCGCCTGTTCCTCGCCCCCAGGCTGGAGCGGATCGGCTTCCTGGCCGATCGGATCTCGCGGTCGCCGCAACTGGCGACGACGCTGCGGGTCACCAGCCTGTCGGAGATCGCCATGGCGCGTGGGGCGGCCAGCGGCGCCGAACGCTCGACGCGGGCGCGCGCCCTGGCGGCGCTGGACTGGCCACGCTCCCGGCTCGAGGTCTTCTTCGTCTGCGAGGCCAACGACCCGGAGACCATCGCGGCGGTGGAGCGTGCGATCGCGGGCGAGCCCAACTTCTCGGTGATCGCGACCCCGCGCACCGCGCCGACCACCAAGCCCAAGGCTCTGAACTTCGCGCTGCCGCTGACGCGCGGCGAATTCGTGGTTCTCTACGACGCGGAGGACCGGCCCGACCCCGGCCAGCTTCGCGCGGCCCATGCCGCCTTCCGCTCCGCGCCCGTCTCGCTGGCCTGCGTCCAGGCGCCGCTGGTGATCCGCAATGCGGCCGACGGCTGGCTGGAGACCCTGTTCGCGCTGGAATACGCGGTCCTGTTCCGCGCGATCCTGCCCTGGCTTGCCCGGCGCGGCCTGCCGCTGCCGCTCGGCGGCACCTCCAATCATTTCCGGCGCGCGGCGCTGGTGGAGGCGGGCGGCTGGGACAGCCACAACGTCGCCGAGGACGCCGATCTCGGCATCCGCCTGTCGCGGCTCGGCTACCGGATCGGCACCATCGCGAGCCCGACCTCGGAGATCGCGCCCTCGCGCTTTCTCGACTGGCGCAACCAGCGCACCCGCTGGATCAAGGGATGGTGCCAGACCTGGCTGGTGCACATGCGCGACCCGCGCCTCGCCTGCCGCCAGCTCGGCCTGCGCGCCTTTCTGACCTTCCAGATCCTGTTCGGCGGCATGATCGCGGCGAGTTTGATGCACGTGGTCTTCGCCGGCCATCTCCTGGCGGCCACCCACGCGTATCTGACGACCGGCGAGATCCACGTCGCCGCCGGGGTCCTGGCGGCCGTCGACCTCCTCAACATCGCGCTGGCCTACACCGTGTTCATCCTCACGGCGCGGCTCGTCGCGAGCGAGGCCGAGCGGCCGCTCCTGCGCCGTCTCTGGTCGCTCTGGTTCTACTGGCTGATCGTCAGCCTGGCGGGCCTGCGCGCGATCGGCCAGCTCGTCCACGCGCCGCACATGTGGGAGAAGACCCCGCATCGCGAGCCGGCGGGGCGGGCCTGATCGGCGGCCCGTCCCCGCGCCGGTCAGGAGCGCGCGCCCTCGCCGTCCACCACGTCGGCATGGGGCCGGTCGTCGCCGCGCGAGACCTCCTCGTGCCAGACGCCGCTGCGGTCCTGATACTGGATGCCGGCGGTTTCGCCGGCCAGTTCCTGGCGGGCCGAGGCGTCCCTGGCGGCCGCCAGCGCCCGGTTGTGCGTCGGGAAGGTCTCGGAGAACACGTCTCCGACCTTGTAGGCCCAGCCGCCGTCGTGCTCGACGATGTTGTAATGGATGTCCGACATCCCGCGTCCTCCATGTTCTTCGGGCGTCAGGCGCCCGGCGGAAGAACGCGAGGGTCGGGTCAGCCGTTCCAGCGCGAGGCGGTGCGGGCGGTGCCCCCCACGGGACGGCCGGCCGGAACGCCGAGCCAGCGCCGCGCGGCCGCGCGCCAGCGGTCGCGCCGGCGCTCGGGCGTCTCGCGCGCCACGGGCCGCCCCTTGTAGCGGATCACGAGGGGCACGGTCGTGGTCATCGGATGGGCGATGCCGTGTTCCCACAGCCCGTCCTCGCCCCAGCAGTCGCCGTGGTCGCCGCAGACGATCACGGTACCGTCGCGGTGGCTGGCGAGGAGCGGCGCGAGGAGCCGATCGACATAGTCGAGGCAGGCCGCCTGGCGCCGCGCGCATTCGGCGGCTCGGTCGCGATTCTGGAAGGGCAGGCACGGATTGTCGTCGGGCGACCAGTCGGCGCCCTCGAACCAGTAGGGCACGTGAGTCTCGCCGACATTGACGAAGGTGAAGGTCGGCCCTTGCGCGTAGTCGAGCCGGCGGGAGATCCAGTCCATCTGGCGGCGCAGGTGGTAGGGCCCCGCATACAGGAAATGGTCGAAGCTGCGGCTGAGGTGGATGCCGGTCGGCGTGGCAGGATCGAACCAGCCCATCGCGGCCGTGCCGATCGTGGTGTAGCCGAGGTTGCGGAAGCCCTCGACGATGTTGCAGCCGGACAGCGTGTAGCCCTCCGTCCCCTTGCCGGCGAAGCCGACCCCGGCGATCTTGAACAGCTTGCCGAACTTCGGGTCGAGCAGCGGCTGCGCGGCGCCCGGAATGCCGGGGGTGAAGCCGACGAACATCGCCGAGTGCGAGCCATAGGTGAAGTAGCTCGGCGACTGCGCCTTGTGGAACGGCGCCAGCGCCTTGATGTTGGGCGCCGAGCCGTTGGCGAACGTGTCGTAGCGGCAGGAATCGAGGGTGACGAAGAGGACGCGGTCGGCGCTCATGACATGACCCCACACGGATGACGGATGGGGGCGGCCGGAACCGCCCCCTGTTGTCTGTCCGATCCGCCCGCGCGGGGCGGAATACCTGTGTTACACCAGAAGCTCGGCGGTCCCAGGCAGACCGACCGGGTCGGTGAACACGTCGGCGTCCGCGGTACCGGTGTAGCCGGTGATGTTGACGACCTGCTCGCCGCTGCTGCTGTCGTAGACGAGGTAGGTGCCGGCCAGGGCACCCGAACTCACCGTGACGATGGCTGCGTTGTCGTTCGAGAGCGTTCCGGCGGACAGGTTGAGGATGTCCTGGAAATTGTTGGCGCGCCCCGAGATCGCGACGAGGTCGTTGACCTGATCGCCGGCGATCTTGTCCTCGTCGAAGTTGAAGTCGGCGATGCGCACGATCGGCGCGATGTCGCGATCGTCCTGGCGGCCGTTGATCTGGAACAGGTCGGAGCCCTGACCACCGTACAGCACGACGCTCTCGGGGAAGAAGTTGTTGTCCCCGTTTTGGTTGCTGACCACCAGCGTGTCGTCGCCAGCGCCGCCGTATACGGTGCTGCTGCCGCTGCCGTAGACGAACAGGAAGTCGTCGCCGCCGTTGCCGAAGACCTGCGCCGAGGCGTCTTCGCCGACGCCCACGAAGATGACGTCGGTGCCGTCGGTCGGATCGGTGGTGCCGTTGCCGCCGACGATCGAGACGTTCTCGCCGACCACGAAGGCCGAGATCACGTCGCTGCCGACGCCGCCCGCGACATAGCTGTTGCTGGCGAGGTTGCCGGCCGAGATGAAGTCAGTGCCCTGGCCGCCGTAGATCGAGGCCTGCACGCCCATTTCCGAGGTCGACACGAGGGTGATCGAATCGTTGCCGCCGTTGCCGGTGATCAGCGCGGTCGGGACGAAGTCGTCCGCCACGAAATCGTCGGTTCCGATCGAGACGAAGATCTGATCGTTGCCGTCCACCGCGTCGGTATTGCCGTTGCCGCCGTAGACCGTGATCGCGTTCAGCGCGCCCACGTCCACGATATCGGCGCCGACGCCGCCGTAGATCGTGGAGTCGGAACCCGCGAAGCCATAGACCTGATCGTTGCCCTGCCCGGCGTGCACGTAGAAGCGCGAGGAGAGTTCGCCCGCGATCTCGCGAACCGAGCCGCCGAGTTCAACGAAGTCATTGCCGCCATTGCTGTAGATCTCGGCGTAGGAGTTGGTGCCGAGGTTGACGGTGATGTTGTCGCCCTGATCCTGGGCGTCGGCGCTTTCGCTGCCGCCGTACACGGTTACCTGACCGACAAAGCCGGGAGCGATAACAATGGTGTCGAGGCCCTGGCCACCGACGACCTTGGCGCGGATGGCCAGCTCGGATTCGGTGGTGCTCCCGGCAATGCCGTCGATCTCGAGGTAGTCGTTGCCCTGGCCGCCGTAGATCGTGTCCGAGCCGCCGTTGCCGTAAATTTCGTCGTCGCCGGCGTTGCCGAACAGCGTGTCGGCATTCGTGCTGCCGTAGATCGTGTCGAAGCCGGCCAGGCCGGTGACATTGACGCTGGCAGCGGGGTTGGCGGGGGCGTCGTTCAGAACGTCGTCGCCGTTCGTGCCTGTGATGTCGATTGCCATGTTATCTCCTGGGCGCTCGTTATGGTTGCGTCCCGACGGGCCGCAGCGCACGGCAGCCCGCCTCGCGCGGGATGCCGATTGCAATCACAGGTAGAGTCTATGGCTGGATTCGCGACAACTGGCAATGGGACGCCCATCGGCAAAATACCTACCATTGGTTGTGTTGCCGAAACGCACTACCGTCGCATGCATCGGGGCGTATCCTCCGGCGCAGCTCGATCGACCCCTGCATCACGGCGCGATCGAGCGGAACAGATGACCGGTCCTTTGCTGGAGTCCCCATCCGACAGACGAAACCGTCATCCGTGCGCCCGCTTTCGCCCAAAGGAAGCGGGCGCACTTTTAGCGTGCATGCGGGCACGAGGTCGCCATCCGCAACGGCACACCACCCCATCCAGAGGATTGCAACCGGACGATGCCGTGCATCGTTCGCCGTGGCTCCTCCGCCGCACAGGCTCCGGCGTGGGAGACGCGCAACAGAAAACCCGGCATCGAGTGCCGGGTCGTTGCTCGGAGGGCGGTCTCGCCCGCGAGGAGAAAGCTCAGATTTCGTCGTTGCCCTTCGTGTCGATCTCGGCGATCGCATAGTCGATCATGCCGGCGATCGCACTGTGGTCGCGCCGCAGGAGTTCGCGCGCCAGAGACAGGAGATAGATCGCGGTGCGCTCGTCGACCTCGCGCGAGGAGGAGTTCGCATCCGACACGCCAGCCGCGTCTGCCGAGGTGCCCGCAGCGCCGAACTGCTGGCCGTTCGTCCCCAGCCTCGGCTGCGTGGTCATGATCGATCCTCCTGACTTCGACGAGAACATGTCGCTCAACAAATAATCGTCAGCTTTGATGATCGTCGTTCTTTGTTTTTCCGCAACCATGGAAACGTCGCTCCCTACCCTTCGTCACAACAACAATAGGTTGCACTTTCGACGGAATGCAACCTTGTCCGGAGCAGTTCCCCTTCGTCAGTTCACAATGGCGTCGAACGGGTGGTTTCCTGGCAACAGATCGGCGCCGCCCGCCCTCGGCGCCCGAAAACACATCGAAAGACGCCGACCCGCTTTGGGGAGCGTGACACGTGCGCCGAGGGCGAAGGGGCCCGCTCGCGGCGAGCGACCCAGCAGGCCCGCACGAAAAAGGCCCGGCATTCGGTTGCCGGGCCTCTCATGTCTCTCAGGGCGACGTCCCGAGGCGCAGGCGCCGAGAGCGCCCCGATCGGGTGCGCCGTGCTTCGTGCCGACGCGGCGTCAGCCGTCGGAGTCGAGAAGCGCCGGCGAGCGCTCCTCGCCGCCCTCGCCTTCGTCTTTCTTGCGGCGCGGACGGGCCACGCGGCGCTTGGGCGCCGTCTCGTCCTCCGCCGCGACCGGCGCGTCCAACGAGGGCGCGGCCTTGGCGCTGCGGCGGCGGGCCGGCGCGGGGACGGAGTCCTCGCTCGGTGCGGCAGGCGAAACGGCGGGCTCGACCGCCGACACCGCGTCCGTCTCTCCGGCGTCGCGGCGCTTTCGCGCACGGACGCGCGGCTCGGCGCTACCCGGTTCCCCGACGGTCTCGGCGACGACCGGTGCGGGCACCGGCGGCAGGCTCGTCGCGGCGGGCTCGATCGCCGCCACCGGCGCCGGCTGCGCCGATGCCTCGTCCGGCTGATCCCGCCGCTCGGCGGCGGGCGCGTCCGTGCGTCCCTCGTCGGCGGCGCGCTGGCGCCCGAAGCGTTCCTCGAACCGGCGCTCGCCGCTGCGCTCGTTCAGCCGCGCGCGCTCGCGACGGCTTTCGCGACGCCCGCCCTCGAAGCGGCCCGCGTCCTGGCGCGGCGCGCCGCCCTCGGCGTCGACGTCCGGCCCCTGCGGAAAGGGCTGCGGCCCGGTTCCGGGCTGGCGGCCGTCGCGATAAGAAGAGCCGTCGCGGCCCTGGCCCTCCCGGCCCTGGCCGTCGCGGTTCTGGCCATCTCGGTTCTGGCCATCTCGGTTCTGGAACGGACGCTCGCCGCGATTGTCGCGGCCGTCCCGGCGCTCGCCGCGGCCGTTCTGCCCGTCGCGGAAACCCTGCCGGTCGTTGGCATGGCGCTCGCCGCCCTGGCGCTCGCCGCCGAAGCCGTTCTGCGGCCGGTCCTGGCCGCCGGCGTAGGGCTGTCCCGCCTCGGGGCCCTGGCCCTCCTCGCCGTCCTCGTCGTCGAAGTCCGCATAGTCGCGCTCGGGCTGGCTCGGCTGGAACTGCCCCTGCGCGGCGGCGACGATGCGCCCGTAATGCTCGGCGTGCTGAAGGTAGTTCTCCGCCATCACCCGGTCGCCGGCAGCGGCGGCATCGCGCGCCAGCGTGGTGTACTTGTCGGCGATATGCTGGGCCGTGCCGCGGATCTTGACGTCGGGACCGTTGGACTCGAAGCTCCGCGACAGCGGATTGGGTCCCTTGCGCCCGCCGCGTCCGCGCATGCGCTTGTTCTGCTGCTGCTGTCCTGGCCTCATGCTCATCCTGTTTTCTGGATCTTCCGGCCTCCGGCCGGCTCTTCCTCTCGTTGCGAGCGCGGTCCTGTCGCCTCGCAGGGGAACCGTCTGGCGTTCGCCCGCCGGGCTTGAAGGGCCCGGCTCGCAACGCCTTGCATGGAAGCTTGCTGTCCGGCGCGGCTCCATCCTTCGCCGACTTGCCGGACGGGGCGGCTGCATTCGAGCATCCCGCCTGGGACGCGTTCCGATGCAGTGTGCGGGGGGGCATATCCCTCGCGGCATCCGCCTTTGCCCGGAGACACTAGTGATTCGCCCCCCTCCCCACAAGGGGCAAAGGGCTCCAAGCGCCGGAAATCAACCGCATTCCGGCGGAAAATCCGCCATTCCGCCGCGGCGGAACCACAGCGCCCGCGCGATGCCGGACAGATCGGCACGGGTCGTCACGGCGCGCAGCCCCACCGCGGCCGCCAGCCCGGCGACGTCCTCCGCCTGGCCCCGGCCGATCTCGAACAGGAGGTCGCCCCCCGGCACCAGCAAGGCGGCCGCCTCGCCCACGAGGCGGCGATAGGCGACGAGCCCGTCCGGGCCGCCGTCCAGCGCCAGCGCGGGATCGAAGCGGCGCACGCCGGGGTCCAGCGTGTCGAGCTCCGCCGTGGGGATGTAGGGCGGGTTGGAGACCACGCAGTCGAGGGGCCGGCCGAGCGCGAGCAGGTAGTCCGCCCGCAGCGGCCAGAACCGGTCGGCGACGCCTGCCGCCGCCGCGTTGCGCCGGGCGGTCTCCAGCGCCCCTTCCGCAAGGTCCACCGCCACGCAGCGGCTGCGGGGAAAGCGGGCGAGGAGGCATACGGCGATCGCCCCCGTGCCCGTGCCGACGTCGGCGAACAGGAGCGGCGCGTCGCCCCGCAGCGCCATCGCCTCGGCCGCCAGGTCCACCAGCGTCTCGGTGTCGGGGCGTGGCTCCAACGTCTCGGGCGACAGGGCGAACTCGTGCTCGCCGAAGGCGCGCCGACCGAGGATGCGGTGCACCGGCTCGTGCGCCAGCCGCCGCGCCGTCATGGCCGCCAACCGGGCGGCGGCGTCGGGCGCTGCGGCATCGTGCGCCCTCAGGATCAGCCCGGCCGCGTCGAGCCCGAGCGCGGCGCCGGCCAGGAGACGCGCGTCGAGGTCGGCGCTCGCGATGCCGGCGGCGCGCAACAGCGCGCGCGCCTCGGCCACGAGCGACGCGACGCTCGGCGACCCGACGTGGGGCGACCCGACGCTGGGCGGCGCCACGGTCGGCTCAGTCCCCCATGGCGGCGAGGCGTGCCGCCTGGTCGTCGGCCACCAGCGCCTCCACCAGCTCGTCCATGTCGCCCTCGATCACCCGGTCGAGCTTGTAGAGCGTCAGGTTGATGCGGTGGTCGGTGACCCGCCCCTGGGGGAAGTTGTAGGTTCGGATGCGCTCCGACCGGTCGCCCGAGCCGACCTGCGCGCGCCGGTCGGCCGACCGCTCGGCGTCGAGGCGCGATCGCTCCATGTCGAACAGCCGCGCGCGCAGCACCTGCATGGCACGGGCGCGGTTCTGGTGCTGCGACTTCTCCGACGAGGTGACCACGATGCCGGTGGGCAGGTGGGTGATGCGAACCGCCGAATCCGTGGTGTTGACGTGCTGGCCGCCGGCGCCCGACGAGCGCATCGTGTCGATCCGGATGTCCTCGTTGCGGATCGCGACGTCGACCTCCTCCGCCTCCGGCAGCACGGCCACGGTGGCGGCGGAGGTGTGGATGCGGCCCGACGATTCGGTGGCCGGCACGCGCTGCACGCGATGGACGCCCGATTCGAACTTCAGGCGCGAGAACACGCCCTGCCCCGTCACCGAGGCGACCACCTCGCGGTAGCCGCCGGCCTCGCCGTCCGACGCCTCCATGATCTCCACCCGCCAGCCGCGCCCCTCGGCGTAGCGCTGGTACATTCGGAACAGGTCTCCAGCGAACAACCCGGCCTCCGAGCCGCCCGTGCCGGCGCGGATCTCGAGGATCGCGCCCTTGGCGTCGGCCGCGTCCTTGGGCAGGAGCAGGACCAGGAGCTCGCGCGAGAGCGTCTCCAGACGCGCCTCGACCGTGCCGATCTCGGCGCTGGCAAGGTCGCGCATCTCGCGGTCGGCCGCGGGATCGGCCAGCATCTCGCGAAGCCCGGCGAGCTCGGCCTCGGCCGCACGATGGGCACGGATGCCGGCGACCACGTCCTCCAGCCCGGCATATTCGGCGGCGAGCCGGGCATAGGTCTCGTGGTCGGGGCCGGACGCCATTTCCGACGCCAGCTGATCCGAGCGCCGCAGGATCTCGGTCATGGTATCGGCGGGAAGAAGGGCCATGCGTGTCGTCCGGTGCGGGCGCGCCGGACCGTCCGGCCCGTCCGCGCACCTGTCAAATGGGGATGGCGTGCGCCTGCGCGTAGTCCTCCAGCATCCGCCGGAAGGTCTGGCGCGGGTGACGCTCGGCGAGATAGGCGGTGATGGCGTGGTGCAGGTCGCCCGCGTCGAGGTCGAGCAGCATCGCCTTCACCGGCCCGATCGCCGACGAGGTCATGGATATGGACCGGAAGCCGAGGCCGATCAACGCCATGGCCGAGAGCGGGCGCCCCGCCATCTCGCCGCAGAGCGTCACCGAGACGGAATGGCGCTGGCCGGCGTCCAGGATCTCGCGCAGCGCCCGCATGAACGGCGCCGACAGGTCGTCGAAGCGGCCGGAGATCTGCGCGTTGCCCCGGTCCACGGCGCAGAAGAACTGGAACAGGTCGTTGGAGCCGATCGAGACGAAGTCCACGAGCTGCATCAGCTCGTCGAGCTGGAACAGCAGCGAGGGCACCTCGATCATCGCGCCGAGCTTCAGCCGGCGCGGCATCGCATGGGCGAAGCGCGTCAGGTGCTTGAACTCGCGGCTGATGAGGTCGCGCGCCTGGCGCAGCTCCTCGAGGTCCGTGACCATCGGGAACATGACGCGCAGCTCGCGCCCCGCCGACGCCTTGAGCAGGGCGCGGAGCTGGGTGCGCATTAGTCCCGGCCGGTCCAGCGCCAGCCGCAGCGCGCGGTAGCCGAGGGCCGGGTTCTCCTCCGGGCTCTGGTGCAGATAGGGCAGCACCTTGTCGCCGCCGACGTCCAGCGTGCGGAAGGTCACCGGCTTGCCGTCGGCCGCGTCGAGCACGGCCGAGTAGAGCCGCTCCTGGTCGCTGGTCTTGGGCATGGTCGAGGCGATCATGAACTGCAGCTCGGTGCGGAACAGGCCGATGCCCGCCGCCCCCGCCGCCTCGACCTGCGGCAGGTCCACCAGGAGGCCCGCGTTCATCAGAAGCGCCACGTCCTGCCCGTCCTGGGTGCGCGCCGGCACGTCGCGCAGCGCCTGGTAGCGCTGCTGGCGCTTGGCGCGGAACTGGATGCGCTCGACGAACACGCCCTCGACGTCGGCCGGCGGGCGCAGGTGGACCGCGCCCTCCTCGCCGTCCACGATCACCGCGTCGCCCTTCTCGGCCATGGACACGGCGCCCTTGGCCTGGCCCACCACGGGAATGCCGAGCGCGCGCGCCACGATCACCACGTGGCTGGTGGCGCCGCCCTCCTCCAGCACCAGGCCGCGGATCTGCTCGCGTCGGTAGTCGAGAAGCTCGGCCGCGCCCATGGAGCGCGCCACGATCACCGCGTCGCCCGCCACGCCGTCGCCGAACAGGTCGCCCGCGCGGCCCATGAGCTGGCGCAGGAGGCGGTTGGCGAGGTCGTCGAAATCGTGCAGGCGCTCGCGCAGGAACGGGTCGCTCGCGTGCATCATGCGCGCGCGCATGTCGTTCTGCACCTTCTCGACCGAGGCCTCGGCGGTGAGGCCGTTGCGCACGGCCTCCTCCAGCCGGCGCACCCAGCCCCGGTCGTGCGCGAACATGCGATAGGCCTCAAGCACCGCGCGGTGCTCGCCTTCGGCCGCCATGTCGCGGCGCTGGAGCATGTCCTCGATCGAGATGCGCAGCGAGGACACGGCCTTCTCGAGGCGCGCGACCTCGGCCTCGGCATCCTCGTTGAAGAGGTTGGTGACGACGACGCGCGGCTCGTGCAGGATGACGTGGCCGAGCCCGATCCCGTCGGCGAGCGCCAGACCCTCGAAATGCACGGGGCGCGAGAGGTCGAGCACCACGCCGGGGCGCGACAGGCCTTCGAGGCTTCCGGCCGCGATCATCTCGGCGACCACCATGGCGACCGTCTCCAGCGCCTCGGTCTCCTCGTCGCGGTAGACGCGCTTCTCCTTGTTCTGGACCACCAGCACGCCCAGCGTGCGGCCGGCCCGCAGGATCGGCACGCCCATGAAGGAGTAGAAGATCTCCTCGCCCGTTTCCGGCAGGTAGGTGAAGGCGGGGTGCTTCTGCGCGTCCTGGAGGTTGAGCGCGCGGGCGGTGGCTGCGATCGTGCCGACGAGGCCCTCGCCGAGGCGCAGCTGCGCCAGGTGCACGGAGCCCGGATTGAGGCCCTGCGTGGCGTAGAGCTCCAGCACGCCGTCGGCGCGCAGCACGTAGAGCGAGCACACCTCGGCCACCATGTTGGCGGCGATCTGGCGCACGATCTCGTCGAGGCGCGCTTGCGCCTCGAGGGGTTCGGCCATCAGTTCCCTGATCCGGCGCAGAAGGATGCGCGGTCCCGAGGAGTCGCTTCGCATCAGGCACGTCTTCCGTCGGTCGGCGATCGGTCCCGGCCCGAGGGGACATCGGGCCGGAGAGGACTCAAAGGACGCCCTCGGGCGCCGCGGCTCAAGCTTTGTCGAGACCGTACACGGAATGCAAGGTGCGCACGGCAAGTTCGGTGTACTCGCCGTCGATCAGGATGGAGATCTTGATCTCGGAGGTGGTGATGGCGCGGATGTTGATGCCGCGTCCGGCCAGGGCCTTGAAGGCGGTGGCGGCGACGCCCGTGTGCGAGCGCATGCCGATGCCGATCACCGAGACCTTGGTGAGGCCGCGCTCGGACTGCACCACGTCGAAGCGCATCTCGGCCTTGGCGTCCTCGATCGCCTGCGTGGCCTTGGCGAGGTCGCCGGCCGGCACGGTGAAGGTCATGTCGGTGCGCGTGCCGTCTTCCGAGACGTTCTGCACGATCATGTCGACGTTGACGCCGGCGTCCGCCAGCGGCCCGAAGATGGCCGCGGCCACGCCCGGCCGGTCCTCCACGCGGCGCAGCGAGATCTGCGCCTCGTCCTTGGCGTAGGCGATGCCGGTGACGACCTGCTGTTCCACGATTTCATCCTCGTCGCAAATAAGGGTCCCCGGAGGGTTCAGGAAGTCGCCCATGCCCGGCGCGTCGGGATCCTCGAAGGAGGAGCGCACGAAGGTCCGCACCTTGTGGACCATGGCGAGCTCGACGGAGCGGACCTGCAGCACCTTGGCGCCGAGCGAGGCCATCTCCAGCATCTCCTCGAAGGAGACGCGCGCCATGCGCCGGGCCTTCGGCTCGATGCGCGGGTCGGTGGTGTAGACGCCGTCGACGTCGGTGTAGATGTCGCAGCGGTCGGCCTTGAGCGCAGCCGCGACCGCCACGGCCGAGGTGTCGGAGCCACCGCGCCCGAGCGTGGCGACGCGGTTGTCCGGGGCGACGCCCTGGAAGCCCGCGATCACGGCCACCTGGCCGTCGCCGAAGCGGCGCACGATCTCCGAGCCGTCGATCTCCTGGATGCGCGCGGCGCCGTGCGCGCCGTCGGTGCGGATCGGCACCTGCCAGCCCTGCCAGGAGCGGGCGTTGACGCCCATGTTCTGGAGCGTGATCGCCAGGAGCCCGGCCGTGACCTGCTCGCCCGACGCCACCACGGCGTCGTACTCGCGCGCGTCGTGCAGGGGGGAGGCCTGGGTGCACCAGCCGACCAGCTCGTTGGTCTTGCCGGACATGGCCGAGACCACCACCGCCACCTGGTGGCCGGCGTCGACCTCGCGTTTCACATGGCGCGCGACGTTCCGGATCCGGTCGATGTCGGCGACGGAGGTGCCGCCGAATTTGAGAACGAGACGCGCCATGGACTTGGAACCGATGCCGGGCGGACGGCCCGCCGGACCTTTGCCGGGGAACCCGCCCACTCTGGAGGAAACACAGCGCCCGCGCGCTTGTCCCGTTCCGGGGCGCGGCAGGCGGCCCCGGTTAGCCGAAGCGGGGCGGGAGCGCAAGGCGAGCGCGTCGGCCCGCCGCGCTTGACTTCCGGGCCGGCGGCGGAACATGCCGGCTCTGGAGTTTTCGGGCAACGGATGGGCCGCATGAGCGAGGCACGGCAGACCACGATCGACGCCGGCGAGGTGGAGCGCTTCTCGCGCCTGGCCGCCGAGTGGTGGAACCCGCGCGGCAAGTTCAAGCCGCTGCACAAGTTCAACCCGGTGCGCCTCGCCTATATCCGCGAGCAGGTGGGTCTCGCCTTCGGCCGCGACCTCCACTCGCTGAAGCCCTTCGACGGCCTGCGCATGCTGGACATCGGCTGCGGCGGGGGGCTCATCGCCGAGCCCCTGGCGCGGCTGGGGGCGGCGGTGGTGGGCGCCGACGCCTCGGCCACCAACATCGAGGTGGCGCGCCTCCACGCCGCCGAGAGCGGCCTGGCGATCGACTACCGCGCCGAGACCGCCGAGGCTCTCGACGCGGCGGGCGAGCGCTTCGACGTGGTGCTGGCGCTGGAGGTGGTGGAGCACGTCGCGGACGTCGACCTCTTCCTGACCTCGGCGGCGCGCATGGTGAAGCCCGGCGGGCTCCTGTTCGTGGCGACGATCAACCGCACGGCCAAGGCGCTGGCCTTCGCCATCGTGGGGGCGGAATACGTTCTGGGCTGGCTGCCGCGGGGCACGCACCAATACGCCAAGCTGGTGCGCCCGGCCGAGATCGAGGCGCCGCTTCGCGCCGAGGGCCTGGCGCGCATCGACGAGACGGGCGTCGTGTACCATCCGCTGGCCGACGAGTGGCGCCGCTCGCGCGACATGGACGTGAACTACATGGTGCTCCACCGCCGGCCGTGAGCGCCCCTCGCGCCGTGGCGGTGGTGCGCCGCGACGGCGCGGTGATCGAGGCGGGCGACGGGGCGCCCGTCGCCTAGTGGAGCCTGACCAAGACCGCGATCGCGGCCCTTGCCCTGCGTCTGGCGGACGAGGGACGGCTCGACCTCGACGCGCCGGAGCCGGGCGCCCCGTACACGCTGCGCCAGCTCCTGCGCCACACCGCCGGCCTCCCCGACTACGGCGCGCTGCCGGCCTATCGCCGGGCGGTGGAGGCGGGCGAGACGCCCTGGAGCGATCGCACGGTCCTGCGCCGGACACGGGCGCACCGCCTGCTCTTCGCGCCGGACGGGGGCTGGCGCTATTCCAACGTCGGCTATCTCCTGGCGCGTCGGCGCCTGGAGGAGCGGACGGGCCATGCGCTGGGAGACGCGCTGGCCGGCCTCCTGCTCCGACCGCTCGGCCTGCGCGCCACGCGGCTCGCCGAGACGGCGCGGGACATGGCCGACCTCCTCCTGCCGCCGCCCTTCCCCTACCATCCGGGCTGGGTGTTCCACGGCACGCTGATCGGCCCCGTGCGGGAAGCCGCCCTGTTCCTCCACCGGCTGCTCGAGCCGGGCTTCCTGTCGGCGGACGGGCTCGCCGCTCTCCTGTCTTCCCACCGGCTGGCCGACGGCGAGGCCGGCCCTCCCTGGCACGCGCCCGGCTACGGCCTCGGCGCGATGACCGGCGAATGGCGCACGCAGGCCGGCCTCTGCGTCGGCGTCGTCGGCCACGGGGCGGCGGGCCCGGGAAGCCGAGGCGCCACGTTCCGCCTCGCGAAAGGGGCCCGGTCCGTCACCGTGTGCGCCGTCTGCGCCGAGCCGGGACCCGATCCGCAGCTCGGCGTGCTGGAGGCCGCCCGCCCTCATCTGTGATGGGTCGCCCGCCCCCCTTCCGGTGCCTCGCGCGATCTGATAGGGAATGCTTCCGTTGAAAGTCAGGTTTTGAGACCGCGGGGCCTCGGCCCCTCGGAAACCGGGAATCCTCGATGTCAGCATCCCCAGCGCGGCTCTCCCCTTCGCTCGACGCGGATCGCCGGGTCGTCGCCTTTCCGCGCTGCCCCACTGCCGAGCGCATCAATGCGGCGCGCAGCCTTTCGGCCGACCAGCGGCTAGATCTGGAGCGCCTGCGCTGGCTGGCGCTGCGCTCGCAGCTCGCGCCCCGCGCCGACCTGGAGCGCGCCTGCTACGTGCTGGCCGGCCAGCCCACCGCCTCGCTGGACCGCCTCGCCACCGTGTTCTTCCGGGGCCTTGCCGAGCGCGCATCCTCCGAGATGGTGATCTACCGGCCGGGCGCCGCGTCGGTGAGCGACGACGAATGCTGGCTCCTGCGCCTGGTGTCGGCGTGCCGGGCCGAACAGGACGCGGCCGCCGCCGCGCTGGTCGCCTGGCGTGTCGCCCCGTGCGCGAGGCGCTGGATGCGCTTCCTGTCCGCGGCCATGGTGCGCGCGCTGGACGCCGCCTGAGCCATGCCGGCGGCCGGTGCCTATCCCGCCGCCCCTCCTCCCGCTGCCTCGCCGCACCCGGCCCTCCCCGCGCACGGGACGCCGGACACTCTCCCGTGCAACGCCTCGCCGCGTTCGCTTGTTGGTGGCCGCAAGGGGTGTCCGGCGACGCCCGCGACCACGTCCGTCCACTAGTTTAGAATGATTCAAAAGAGGCTTGAAACGGGGCGCGCGAGCGTCTAGTTTGGAATTATTCCAATTCAGTCTCGCCCGACGCGGCGGGGCCGCGAACCGAACCACCGACGAAGGAGAACCCCATGGGTCTGGTTGCCGCCAAGATCGAGCCGAGCGCCAAGGAAGAGATCGTCAACGGCCTGACGCAGGCCCTCGCCGAGACCGCCGTGGAGACGCTCAAGGCGCAGAACTTCCACTGGAACGTCACGGGCATGAGCTTCGGCCCGCTGCACGAGCTGTTCCAGAAGATCTACGAGGACCATTTCGAGGCGCAGGACACCCTGGCCGAGCGCATCAAGGCCTTCGACGCCCATGCGGAAGGCCGCTACTCCGTGTATCTCGAGCGCAGCGCGATCGAGGAGCACGACGGCCACGCCGACGCGCGCACCATGATCGAGATCCTCATGAAGGATCAGGAGACCCTGTCGTCCACCCTGTCCTCGCTGGCGCAGGTCGCCGAGGAGCACGGCGACTGGGCGACCAACGACATGGCCACCGGCCGCATCGAGGTCCACGACAAGTTCGCCTGGATGCTGCGCGCCCACCTCAAGTAGGCGCCGCGCCGGCCCGAGGGGCCGCCGGCATGCGAAAGGGCCCGCCGGAGCGATCCGGCGGGCCCTTCGCGTCTCGGGAGGGGCGAGGCCTCAGAGGTCGTCGCCGTCCAACGGACAGGGCACGCCCTCCTGCTCGCACTTGCGGCGGTAGGCGATGGCCCAGAAGGCGGGGTTCTTGTGCTCGGCACGCAGGCGTGCCAGCAGCGCGTCGAAGAACGCCTTCTTGCGCTCGGCGCCGCCCGAGCGGGGGAAGGAGTCCTTCTCCATCTTGGTCATCATGCAGCCGACGCAGCGCCCCGCGCGCTTGTACTTGCACACGTCGACGCAGGGGCTCGGGGCGTCGGCCCAGGCTGGCGATACGCTCATGGACGGGGCCGCTCCGTGTCTTGGGAGACCTGCAGTTAGGCGGCCTCCCGCCCCTTGTCGAGGCCCGCCTCCAGCTTGTCGAGCGGGCACGGCCGGCCCTTCTTCTCGCAGCGCCGGCGATAGAGGCGCGACCAGTAGCCGTAGCGCCCCGCCGCCTGGAGCCGCGCGCTCAGCATCGCCAGGAAGGCGCGCTTCTCGCCCTTGCCCTCCAGCTTCTTGAACCGCTTCTTCTCCGGCTTGGTCATGCGGCAGCCGATGCATTGCCCCTCGATCCGGAACTTGCAGACCGAGATGCAGGGGCTGGGCGCCTTGGCGAAGGTCTTGGCCATGGATCGTCTCCCGCGTCGCCTCGTCAGTTCCGGTCTTCAGGCAGCGGCGGCAGCGGCAGCGCGGGGATCCCGTCCTCCAAGAGGCGGCGCACCTCGCGCCCGCTCGCTTGGCCCCAGATCTGGCGCTCCTCGGCCTCGCCGCGATGGATTCGCCGGGCCTCCTCGGCAAAGCCCGCGCCGACGTTCTCGCCCTCGGCGCGCACCTTGCGCGCCATCTCCTGCATGCGCCGATAGAGAGCGGCGGCCTCGCCGGAGGGCGCGCTCGCGACAGCGCCGCCGGTCGGCCCCGACTGCGATCCGGCACTCACCCCCGATCCAGGCGCGGCCGCGATGGCCGGCCTCATCAAGGCCTTGTCCACCGCGCGGGCGTCGCAGACAGGGCAGGCCAGATGGCCCGCCTCGCCCTGCGCGTCGAAATCGGCGGAGGAGCGGAACCAGCCGTCGAAGCCGTGGCCGCAACGCCGGCAGCGCAGCGCGTAGCGGATCATGCCCGTTCGGGCAGGCGCGGCGCCTCGAAGGGCCGGCGGTTCTTCAGGTTGGGGATCTTGGAGCGCACGCTGGCGACGAGGTCCGTGTCGATGGCGGCGAGCGCGACGCCGGGCTCGTCGCCCCGCACCTCGGCGATCACCCGGCCCCACGGGTCGCAGATCAGCGAATGGCCGAAGGTCTCGCGGCCGTCCTCGTGGCGCCCGCCCTGGGCGGCCGCGATCATGAAGCAGTTGTTCTCGATCGCGCGGGCACGCAGGAGCACGTGCCAGTGCGCCTCGCCGGTCTGCCGGGTGAAGGCGGCGGGCGCGGTCAGCACCTCGGCGCCCGCCAGCGCCTGGGCGCGGAACAGCTCGGGAAAGCGCATGTCGTAGCACACCGCGAAGCCGAGCCGGGCCGAGCCGTCGGCGAAGGCGACGTCCGCCAGCCCCGAGCGGGTGCCCGGCGCGTAGGTCGCCGATTCGCGCCAGCTCTCGCCGCCGTCCAGGTCCACGTCGAACATGTGGATCTTGTCGTAGGTCTCGATCGTGCCGCCGTCCGGCCCGAACAGGAAGGCGCGGTTGGCGGCCATGCCGTCGGCGGCCGCGACCGCGGTCGAGCCGAGATGTAGGACGATCGCGTGCCGGCGGGCGAGGGCGCGCGCGGCGGCCACCACCGGGTCGCTCTCGGCCGGCCGCAGATGGTCGCGGAACAGGGCGCGGTCGCGGCACAGCATGCCTGTCATCTCGGGCGTCTGGACATAGGTCGCGCCCCGGTCGGCGGCCTCGGCCACCAGCACCTCCATCGCCTCGATGTTGCGGGCGGGATCCTGGCCGGAGCGCATCTGCACCACGGCGGCTCGGAACGTCGTCATCGGCGCGCCCTCAGGACGCCAGGAGCGGATCGAGCCCGCCGGCCCGGTCCAGGGCGTGCAGGTCGTCGCAGCCGCCGATGTGGCGCTCGCCGATGAAGATCTGCGGGAAGGTCGCGCTGCCGGGCGCGCGCGTCATCATCTCCTGCCGGAAGGCCGGCTCCGCGGTGGCGTCCTTCTCCTCGAAGGCGACGCCCTTGCGGGTGAGAAGGTCCTTGGCGCGCGTGCAGTAGCCGCAAAATTGCCGGGTGTAGATGGTGACGGGGGGCATGGGCGTCCTCGCGATGGGCGAGGGTGATATGCGGTCATCGCGCGCCGGCCGCAACCCTGGCGAAGACCAGGACGTCCACTTCGGCCGCTCCGGCGCGCTTCAGCGCGCGCGTCGCCGCCTCCACGGTGGCGCCCGTGGTGAAGACGTCGTCCACCAGGAGCACCCGCCGGCCGCGGACCTCGCCCTCGCGCCCCGCCTGGACGTGGAAGGCGCCGCGCACGTTCTCGCGCCGCTCGTCGGGCCCGAGGCCCACCTGGCTGCGCGTCGCGCGCCGCCGCCGCAGGCACAGCGGCGCATAGGCGAGGCGCTCGGCGCGCGCGACGGCGCGCGCGAGCTCGGCCGACTGGTTGAAGCGGCGGCTGAGGAGACGCCGGGAATGCAGCGGCACCGGCACCACCAGGTCGCAGTCCGCGATCACCTCCCGCCCCGCCCGGCGCATCCAGGCGGCCATCAGCGGAACGAGATCGGCTCGGTCGGCGTATTTCAGCGAGGCGACCATGCGGGCGGCCAGCGTCTCGTAGACCAGCGCCGCGCGCAGGCGTGCGAACACCGGCGGGTCGGCGATCGCCTCCGCCGACAGGAAGCCGGCGCCGAGATCGTAGGAGAAGGGAAGGCCCAGCACCTCGCAATAGGGCCGCTCGATGAAGCGCAGGGAGCGCCAGCAGTCGGGACAGACCGCGGGCGCCGCGGCCAGCGCGCCGCCGCAGCCCGCGCAGACGGGCGGATAGAGCAGCCGCCCGATCGGCCCCGCGAAGCGGGACAGCCCGCGCCGGAGGAACTCCATGCCCATCGCCTCCCCGCGCCCCCGTCCGCCGTGCCGCGCCGGTCGCCCGGCCGCGGCGCTTTCCTTCCGCCCCGCCCGACGATACTCCCCTTCCGGCGCGCCACAAGCCCTCGCCGCCCATCCACCCGGAGCCCGCCGATGACCGCCAACGCCCCATTCGACCGCGACCTGATCGACCGCAGGCGCCTCCGGGCGGCGGCGCGCGGGGCGGGCGGCGCGTCGTTTCTCCTGGACGCGGTGGCCGAGGAACTCGCCGAGCGCCTGTCGCTGGTGCAGCGCCGCTTCGCGCTGGGGGTCGAGCTTGCCGGGCACACGGGCGCGCTCGAGGCGCGGCTGCGGGGCGGCGGGCAGGTGGAGCGGCTCCTGCGCATCGAGCGCGACGCGCGGTTCCTCGGGCCGGGCGAGGGCGTGGTGGCCGACGAGGAGGCGTTGCCGCTCGCCGAGAACAGCGTGGATCTCGTGCTGTCGCCCCTGTCGCTGCACCTCACCAACGACACGCCGGGCGTGCTAGTCCAGGCGCGGCGCGCGCTGCGGCCGGACGGGCTGTTCCTGGCCGCGCTGCTCGGCGGCGAGACGCTGCACGAGCTGCGCGCCGCGCTCCTGGCTTCGGAGGCCGAGATCACCGGGGGCGCCAGCCCGCGCGTCGCTCCCTTCGCCGACCTTCGCGAGGCCGGCGCGCTGCTCCAGCGGGCGGGCTTCGCCCTGCCGGTGATCGACCAGGACCGGCTCACCGTGCGCTACGCGTCGATGTTCGAGCTGATGCGCGACCTGCGCGACATGGGCATGAGCAACATGCTCCATGCCCGCGCTCGCCGGCCGGCCGGCCGGCGCCTGTTCCTTCGCGCGGCCGAGATCTACGCCGAGCGGTTCGCCGACCCGGACGGTCGCGTGCGCGCGACCTTCGACGTCGTCTACCTGTCGGGCTGGAAGCCGCACGAGAGCCAGCAGAAGCCGCTGAAGCCGGGATCGGCGACCCACAGCCTGGCCGAGGCGCTGAAGCCGAGGCGCTGACGCCTGCGGACGGCTACGGCTCTTTCAGGATGTCCGCGACCTTCTCCATCAGGTCGTTGAACAGGGCGGCCACGCCGTCGTGCGTGTCGCCGAGGCCCGCCAGGAGGGCCAGCCCCACCAGCGCGACGATGAGCCCGTACTCGATCGCCGTCGCGCCCGCGCGATCGGACAGGAAGCGGCGCGTGGCCGCGCGCGCGAAGGACGCGGACCTCAGCATGCGCCGCCCTGGCGCCCGTCCGGCAGGCGCAGGCATCCGCCGGTCGGCGCGCCGCCCATGGCGAAGGTGAAGCGGGACGAGGAGACCGATCCGGTGGTCATCGTGTCGATCCCCTCCGAACCGTTGGCCGCCACGAGGCGGTCGGAGCCGCGCGGCGCGATCCCGAAGGCGATAGCGCCGGCGAGCGGGGCCACCAGTAGCGCGGCGCGCAGCAGGGCACCGGCGACGCCGGCGCGGCGAGGCGATCGAGTGGGCTTCTTCCGCATGCGATCCGGCTCCGATCCCGTCCGGCGCCGCACGCAGCCGGACCGCCGGAATGATGAGCGGGGCGGGTAAAGGTCGCTTTAAGCGACATGCTTAATGCGGGCGGGCTCCCCGCCCCGGCTCACAGGAGATCGGTCAGGAAGGGGATCAGCGGCAGGTCGGCCGGCGGCATCGGATGGTCGCGCAGCGCCCCCGCCCGCACCCATTTCAGCGCCTGCCCCTCCATCGAGCGGGGAATGCCCTCGTAGCGCCGGCACACGTAGAGCGGCATCAGGAGGTGGAAGTCGTCGTAGCCGTGGCTGGCGAAGGCGAGCGGGGCGAGACAGTCGGCCTTGGTCTCGACGCCGATCTCCTCGCGCAGTTCGCGGATCAGCGTCTCCTCCGGCGTCTCGCCGGCCTCCACCTTGCCGCCGGGAAACTCCCAGAGGCCGGCCAGCGACTTGCCGGGCGGGCGCTGGGTCAGGAGGATGCGGTCGTCGGCGTCGAGCAGCGCGCAGGCGGCGACGAGGAGAAGGCGGGGCGTCGGCATGGGAACGGCTCCGGCGGGCGGGTCAGGCGGCGACGCCCGGCGGGGCGCGATAGACGTAGCGGTAGGCTTCGGCGAAGCCGAGGCGCGCGTACAGCGCGCGCCCGGCCCGGTTGTCGGCCTCGACCTGCAGCCAGCCGGTGCGCGCGCCCTTGTGCGCCGTATGGCGCAGCGCGGTCGCCACGAGGTCGATGCCGATGCCCCGGCGGCGGGCGGACGGGTGCACCGCCACGTCGAGGATGCCGGCGAGGTCGTTGTCGGAGATGGCGAGCGCCACGGCGATCGGCGTCCCATCCTCGCTCTCGCGCACGAAGTAGGCCGCCGGCGGGCGGATCGAGCCGAGCACCGCCTCCAGCCCCTCGCGCAGGGAGGCCGGCCGGTGGTGCACGGCGAGCGAGGCCTCGAGGTAGCGGCGGGCGTCCTGCAGCGGGATGCGGTCGATCGCGTCCGCGAGGTCGAGCGTGGCGAGGTCCGCCGTGTAGACGATGGACTCGCCGAAGCTCGACCAGCCGGCCTCGTCCAGGTGGCGCACAAGGGCCGGCGGGGCCAGCGGCGACTGGCGGAACAGGAGCGGCCGGCCGGCGGCGGCGAAGCGCCGGCCCGCCCGCTCGATCCGCGCCTCGATGGCGACGTCGTCGGCCGGGTCGAGCGGATTGACCGAGTTCAGCCGCTTGGCCGGAAAGCTCGTCGTCAGGCGCACCGCCCAGGTGCCGTCGTAGTAGGTCGAGCTCGCCGGCCAGGCCCGGAAGCCCGCCGCCTCCAGCCGACGCACCACGGTCAGCCGCGGCACGCGGTCAGCTCCGGTAGTCGCCATTGATCGCGACGTATTCCTTGGTGAGGTCGCAGGTGTAGACCGTCCAGCGTCCGGTCCCCATGCCGAGCTCGACGCGGATCGCGATCTCGTCCCGCTTCATCGCGGCCGACGCCTCCGCCTCGCTGTAGGCGGGGTCGCGCTCGCCGTCCACGGCCACGCGCACGTCGCCGAACGAGATCGCCAGACGGTCGCGCTCGGCCGGCTCGCCCGCCTTGCCCACCGCCATCACGACGCGGCCCCAGTTGGCGTCCTCGCCCGCCACCGCGGTCTTGACCAGCGGCGAATTGGCGATCGACAGCGCGACGCGCTTGGCGGACCGGTCGTCCACCGCGCCCTCCACGGTGACCACGATCTCCTTGCGCGCGCCCTCGCCGTCGCGCGCCACCTGGCGGGCGAGATCGAGCAGCACGGCGCCCAGCGCCTCGCGGAAGGGCGCCAGGCGGGCGTCGCCCGTCTCCGTGACCGGCGCGTTGCCGGCGGCGCCCGTGGCGAACAGGAGCAGCGTGTCGGAGGTCGAGGTGTCGCTGTCCACCGTGACCGAGTTGAAGGTCGGCCCGACGGCCTCCGCCAGGAGCGCCTGGAGCACCGCCGGCTCGATCGCCGCGTCGGTGGCGAGGAAGGACAGCATGGTCGCCATGTCGGGGGCGATCATGCCGGCGCCCTTGGCGATGCCGTTGAGGCGCACCTCGGTCTCGCCGAGGCGCACCGAGCGCGTTGCGACCTTGGCATAGGTGTCCGTGGTCATGATGGCGTCGGCCGCCTCGCGCCAGCGCCCGCCCTCGCCCTGCGCGAAGAGGCCCGCCAGGAGCGGGGTGATCCGGGCCGCGTCCAGCGGCTCGCCGATCACGCCGGTGGAGGCGAGGAACACCTCCGAAGGCGCGCAGCCGACGGCCTCGGCGGCGGCGGCGGCGGTGGTCTGCGTGGCGGCGAGCCCCTTGCGGCCGGTGAAGGCGTTGGCGTTGCCCGAGTTCACCACCAGGGCGCGGGCGCGCCCGCCCGGCAACGACGCCCGGCAATGGTCCACCGGCGCGGACGGGCATTTCGACGTGGTCAGCACGCCGGCGACCGCGGTGCCCGGCGCGAAGGTCATCGTGAGGACGTCGGTGCGGCCCTTGTACTTGATGCCTGCAGCGCCCGTCGCGATCGAGACGCCCGCCACCGGCGGCATCTCGGGGTGGGAGCGGGGGGCGAGCGGGGAGACGGGATGGGACATGGCGCGGCCCTCGACGACGGATGTTCGGGTTCGGCTCCCCTGTGCCCCAGGGGACGGTGCGGCGGCAAGCGCGAATTGGCGCGCAGTGGGCGTCCCGGAAGCGCGGCGCCCAAGCAAAAGGGGCGCCGGATCGGCTCCGGCGCCCCTCGTCGCGTGGTTCGGCCCGTGGCCTACTGGGCGGTGGCCGGCTGGCCCTCGGCCGGCACCGGGGCGGCCTCGCCCTCGGCCTCGTCGGCCACCGCCTCGGGATCCTCGCCGCCGCCCGACATCGCCTTTTCCATGGTCTCGACCTGCGCCTTCAGCGCGGGGTCCTCGTAGGTCACGCCCTCCTCGGCGCGCGCGGCCTGGACCAGATCGACGTACTTCTCGCGCATCACCACCTGGCGCACCTGGTCGGCGACCTGCTCGAAGGCGGGCGGCTGCTGCGGGCGCTTCTCCAGCACCTTGATGACGTGCCAGCCGAACTGCGTCTGCACCGGTTCCTTCGTGTAGGTGCCGGGCTCCAGCGCATAGGCGGCGGTCTCGAAGGCCGGCACCATCTGGCCGGGACCGAAGAAGCCGAGGTCGCCCCCCTGCGGCCCGGTCGGGCCGGTGCTCTTCTCGGCGGCCAGCGCGTCGAAGTCCTTGCCGGCGTCGAGCTCCTTGACGACCGCCTCGGCCTCTTCCTTCGTGGGCACGAGGATGTGCTTGGCGTGCACCTCCTCGACCGGCTTCATGGCCGCGACCTCCTGGTCGTAGCGGGCGCGCACCTCGGCGTCGGTGATCGCCGCGATGCCGTGCTTCTCGAAATAGGCGTTGTGCAGGGCGCGCTCGCGCAGGAACGCGATGCGGCGCGCCGTCTCGGGGTCGTCGGCGAGCTTCTCGGCCTCGCCCTTGGCGGCCAGCGCGCGGATGTCGATCAGCGCGGCGAGCGTGGCCAGGCGCCGCTGGTCGGGCGGAAGCTGGGCGAACTGCGAGCCGAGATCGGCGCCCGCGGCCTCGAGGTCGGCCTGCGTGATCTTGGCGTCGCCCACCGTGACCAGAACCGTGTCGGGCGCGACGGGGGCGGGTGCCGCCGGCGCCGCGGCAGGTGCGGCAGGCGCCGCGGCGTCCTGGGCATGGGCGCTCGCGGCGAGCGCGGCCAGGATCAGGCCGGAGGCGGCGAGCCGCGTGCGGAGCGAAGTGAGCATGAAGCGGAAGCCTTCCCGTCAACGACAAAACAAGGGCGGTGCGCCGGTCCGATCCGGCCGGCGGGCGGGTGCGCGTCTGCCGCTCCCGCGCACCGCAAAGAGCCGACTTTGCGGTGTTTTGAGGGCCGAAACCCCGCGCGGGGCGCGGCGTTGACTTCCTCCGGGGGCCCTCTTATCTCTCCAGCGTTCTGAAAGTCCAGCCGCCGCGTCCCGGAGCGCGGGCTCGCGGATCGGCGACGATCCCCGGCGGCGGACCCGCGAGGCGCACCGCGCCCGCGACAATCTCGTTCCCTGAAAGGACGTTTCGGATGGTGAGTTTCGGCGGTCTGGCCCGCAAGCTGCTGGGGTCCTCCAACTCGCGCCGGGTCCGCAAGTTCGAGCCCACGGTCAAGGCGATCAACGCGCTGGAAGCGGAGCTCGCCGCCCTGTCCGACGACCAGCTGCGCGCCCGCACCGAGGCGTTCCGCGCCGAACTCGCCGCCGGCAAGACCACGGACGACCTTCTCGTCCCCGCCTTCGCGACGGTGCGCGAGGCCTCGAAGCGCGCGCTCGGCCTGCGCCATTTCGACGTGCAGATGATCGGCGGCATGGTGCTGGCGGGCGGCGCCATCGCGGAGATGCGCACCGGCGAGGGCAAGACGCTGGTCGGCACCCTGCCGGTCTACCTCAAGGCGCTCGAAGGCAAGGGCGTGCACGTCGTCACCGTGAACGACTACCTCGCCACGCGCGACTCAGGCCAGATGGGCCGCGTCTACAACTTCCTCGGCCTCACGGTCGGCGTGATCGTCCACGGCATGTCGGACGACGAGCGCAGGGCCGCCTACGCCTGCGACATCACCTACGCCACCAACAACGAGCTCGGCTTCGACTACCTGCGCGACAACATGAAGTACGAGCGCGGCCAGATGGTCCAGCGCGGGCACTTCTACGCCCTGGTGGACGAGGTGGACTCGATCCTGATCGACGAGGCGCGCACGCCCCTCATCATCTCCGGCCCGCTGGACGACCGCTCCGACCTCTACCGCACGATCGACGGCTTCATCCCGCAGCTCGCCCCCGAGGACTACGAGGTGGACGAGAAGCAGCGACAGGTCGCCTTCACCGAGGACGGCACGGAGAAGCTGGAGCGCATGCTGGAGGCGGCGGGGCACCTGCACGGCCCCTCGCTCTACGACATCGAGAACGTCACGATCGTCCACCACGTCAACAACGCGCTGAAGGCCCACAAGCTGTTCCAGCGCGACAAGGACTACATCGTCCGGGGCGACGAGATCGTCATCATCGACGAGTTCACCGGCCGCATGATGCCCGGCCGTCGCTTCTCCGAGGGGCTGCACCAGTCGCTGGAGGCCAAGGAAGGCGTCACCGTCCAGCCCGAGAACCAGACGCTCGCCTCGATCACCTTCCAGAACTACTTCCGCATGTACGACCGCCTCGCCGGCATGACCGGCACGGCGGCGACCGAAGCGGCCGAGTTCGCCGACATCTACGGCCTCGACGTCGTCGAGATCCCGACCAACCTGCCCGTGGTGCGTCTGGACGAGGACGACGAGGTCTACCGCACGGCCGAGGAGAAGTTCCGCGCGATCGCCAAGGAGATCAAGCTCGCGGCCGAGCGGCGCCAGCCGATCCTCGTCGGCACGACCTCGATCGAGAAATCCGAGATGCTGGCCGAGCGGCTGCGCGGCGAGGGCCTCAAGGACTTCCAGGTCCTCAACGCGCGCTACCACGAGCAGGAGGCCTACATCGTCGCGCAGGCCGGCGTGCCGGGCGCGGTGACCATCGCCACCAACATGGCCGGCCGCGGTACCGACATCCAGCTCGGCGGCAACCTCGACATGCGCATCGAGCGCGAGCTCGCCGAGGTGCCCGAGGGTCCCGAGCGCGAGGCGGCCATCGCCTCGCTCAAGGCCGACATCCAGCGCCTCAAGGACGAGGCGCTGGCGGCCGGTGGCCTCTACGTGCTGGCCACCGAGCGCCACGAGTCGCGCCGCATCGACAACCAGCTGCGCGGCCGCTCGGGACGCCAAGGCGATCCCGGCCGCTCCAAGTTCTACCTGTCGCTCCAGGACGACCTGATGCGCATCTTCGGGTCCGAGCGCATGGACACGATGCTGACGCGCCTCGGGCTCAAGGAGGACGAGGCGATCGTCCATCCCTGGATCAACAAGGCGCTGGAGAAGGCGCAGAAGAAGGTCGAGGCGCGCAACTTCGACATCCGCAAGAACCTCCTGAAATACGACGACGTGATGAACGACCAGCGCAAGGTCATCTTCGAGCAGCGGCTCGAGCTGATGGACGCGGCGTCGCTCGCCGAGACCGTCGCCGACATGCGCCACGAGCTGATCGAGACGCTGGTCGCCAAGCGCATGCCCGAGAACGCCTATCCCGAGCAGTGGGAGACGGCCGAGCTGACCGAGGAGATCCGCGAGTTCCTGAACCTCGACCTGCCCGTCGCCGCCTGGGCGGACGAGGAGGGCATCGACGACCAGGACGTGAAGAAGCGCATCTTCGAGGCGGTGGACCAGGCCGCCGCGAGCCGCGAGGAGCGGTTCGGCGCCGAGATCATGCGCTACATCGAGCGCTCGGTGGTGCTGCAGACGATCGACGCCCTGTGGCGCGAGCACCTCGTCAACCTCGACCACCTGCGCTCGGCCGTGGGCTTCCGCGGCTACGCCCAGCGCGACCCCTTGAACGAGTACAAGTCCGAGGCCTTCGAGCTCTTCCAGACGATGCTGGATCAGCTTCGCGAGCGCGTGACGCAGCAGCTCATGCGCGTCGAGCTGGTGCGCCCGGACACCGAGGAGCCCGTGCTGCCCGAGATGCAGGCGCACCACATCGACGCGACCACGGGCGAGGACGAGTTCGGGCAGGGCGCCGCGCGCCTCACCGCCGACTTCACCCCCCCCGGCACCGACCCCCTGCAGCGCGATCCCGAGCGGCCCGACACCTGGGGCGAGGTCTCGCGCAACGAGCCCTGCCCCTGCGGCTCGGGCAAGAAGTTCAAGCACTGCCATGGCGCCTACGCGCAGATCGCCTGACGGCACTCCCACCCCGAAAAGGGGCGCCCTAACGCGAGAAGGCCGGCCCTCGGGCCGGCCTTCTCGCGTTTCGTATGGGAGACGATCCCGCGCGCGGCCCCGCTGCCGGGGCCCGCGTTCAGGGCTCGCGCGCGGTCTCGGCGGCCGGCTTCTTCTGGATCAGGGTGCGGAACATGGACGAGCGCGCCGTCTGGAGCGGCTTGCCGTCGCGGTCGTAGCCCTCGCGCCGGTGCTGCTCGGCCGCGTAGGCCTCGGCCGAGATCGGCGATCCGGTCTTGTAGGTCGAGGCGACCGGCACGACGAACTCGTCCGGCGTCATGGTGGAGGCGATCTTGCGCTGCAGCTCCTCGTCGGCCACCTGCTTGGCCATGAGGTCGGCCGGCGTCTCGATCGCCGGGCAATGGCCCTCGGCGTCGAGCGTGCGCCCGTCGCCCAGCGTCTCGTCGAACACGTAGCGCTTCTCGCAGACGGCGACCGCCACCGGCTTGTGCGTCAGGTCGAAGCGGTCGGTGCCCTGCTTCAGCATCTTCCAGAAGGCGACATGCGGCGAGTTCTGGTGGCGCGCCATGTTCTGCGGCGTCATGCGGAAGGGCAGCGCCTGGATCTGGATCGACCGCTGGCCGCCCTTGAAGGCGTGGTTGGCGAGCGAATAGAGCTCCTCCATCTGCCAGTTGTCCATGGCGTAGCAACCCGACGAGTTGCACGAGCCGTGGATCATCAGATGCGTGCCGGAGGCCTCGTTCGCCCGGTCGTAGGCGTTGGGATAGCCCATGTCGAAGGCGAGGTGGTAGTTCGAGGTCGGGTTCAGCTGGCCGGGCGTCAGGTGGTAGAAGCCCTCGGGCGCCTGCCGGTCGCCCTCCTTGCGCTTGGGCCCGAGCTGGCCCGACCAGGCGCAGATCGGATAGGTCTTGAGCAGGGCGAAGGTGCCGTCGGTGGTCTGCTTCCAGACCTCCAGCTCCGACTCCTCCTTGTAGAGCCGCACCAGGATGGGCGAGTTCTCGCCCATGTCCTTGGCCCGGATGACCTTCACGAGGGCCGGCGGCAGCGGCGCGTTGGGGCCCACGAGATCGGCGAACACGTCGTCCTGCTGGCATGCCGACAGCGCCATGAGACCGAGCCCCAGCAAGGCCATCGCGCCAACACGTCGTGCCGTCATTGCCGACCCCCACGCTGCGGAGCGGCGGCAAGCCGCGCGCACCCTCGAACCGAACCCGAACCCCGCCGGCCGCAGGTTGCGGCTGGGGGCATCGCCCTCTTTTCGGACCGGGACGGTTACCGGAAGCTTAACGACCGGGCGGGAAACGTCCGAAATTTCGTTCCCCCTTGGAAAGGATGCGCGAGGCGTCCTTCCGATGGCTCTTAGCGCGGATCGAAGACCGTTTGAAGGCAGGGCCCCGCCCGGCCCGCTCAGACCTTGAGGTCGCGGCCGATGCCCAGGAACTTCTCGCGGCGCTGGCGCTTCAGCTCCTCTCCCGGCAGCGCCGACAGCTCGACGAGCGCCGCCTCGATCCGCGCTCCCGCCGTCTCGATCGCCGCCTCGCTGCCGCGATGGGCGCCGCCGAGGGGCTCGGACACGATCTCGTCGATCACGCCGAAGCCCTTGAGGTCCTGCGCGGTGATCTTCATCGCCTGGGCGACGTCCTTGGCGCGGCTGGAATCGCGCCACAGGATGGAGGCGCCGGCCTCCGGCGAGATCACCGAATAGATCGCGTGCTCCATCATCAGGACGCGGTTGGCCGCGGCGAGCGCGATCGCCCCGCCCGAGCCGCCCTCGCCGATGATGAGCGAGACCAGCGGCACCGACAGGCCGAGGCAGGTCTGGGTGGAACGGGCGATGGCCTCGGCCTGGCCGCGTTCCTCCGCCCCGATGCCGGGATAGGCGCCGGCCGTGTCGACCAGCGTCACCACGGGCAGCGCGAACCGCTCGGCCATCTCCATGACGCGCACCGCCTTGCGGTAGCCCTCGGGCCGCGCCATGCCGAAATTGTGCTTGAGGCGGGTCTGGGTGTCCGACCCCTTCTCCTGGCCGATCACCGCGACCGGCCGCCCCTTGAAGCGGCCGAAGCCGGCGATGATCGCGTGGTCCTCGGCGAAGTAGCGGTCGCCGGCCAGGGGCGTGAAGTCGGTGACCAGGGCCGCGAGGTAGTCGACGCAGTGGGGCCGGTCGGGATGACGGGCGACCTGCGTCTTCTGCCAGGGCGTCAGCTTGCGGTAGAGATCGGCCAGCGCGTCGGCGGAGCGGGTCTCCAGGCGCTGGATGTCCTCCGAAACGTCGATCCGCCCTTCCGCGTCGCCGATCTTCTTGAGTTCGATGATCTGGCTGTCGAGATCGGCGACGGGCTTTTCGAAGTCGAGATAGTTGTGCATCCAGCCGGGCCTTGCGCCGTCCTTTGGCGGTCCGGCGGCGGGTCGCTGCGCCCCCGGCCTGAACGGCCGGCTGGCTCGGCCGCGCGCCGAACCTTGGGGTTCGCGTCGGCGCGCAAACTGGCGATCCGTCACCCGAATGTCAAGAAAGGTGGGCGTTTCAGTCGGACGAGAGGTCCGACAGCGGATGGTGGTCGGTGACCAGACGCATCAGCCGCTCCTCCAGGACATGGGTGTAGATCTGGGTCGTGCCGATGTCGGCATGGCCCAGAAGCTCCTGCACCACGCGCAGGTCCGCCCCGTTCTGCAGGAGGTGGCTGGCGAAGGCGTGGCGCAGGACGTGCGGCGAGACGCGCGCCGGCGCGATCCCGGCGCGCACGGCGAGACCCTTGAGGTCGCGCGCGAAGGCCTGGCGCGTCATGTGCCCGCTCTCCGAGAGTCCGGGAAACAGCCAGCTCTCGCCGGCGCCCGGCAGGTCCCGCAGCGAGGCGGCGAAGGCCTCCATGGCGTCGCGCGCCCGCTCGCCGATCGGCACCATGCGCTCCTTGTTGCCCTTGCCCCGCACCACGATCAGGCTGCCGCGCGAGCGCAGCACCGCGCGCGGCAGGGCGACGAGCTCCGACACGCGCAGGCCCGTGGCGTAGAGGATCTCGACCAGCGCGTGCATCCGGCGTGCGCGCGCCAGCGCGGCGCCGCGCAGTTCCGGGTCGCCCGCCGCCGCCTCGGCCTCGCCGATCAGCCGGTCCACCTCGGTTTCGGACAGGATCTTGGGGATCGCCCGTTCCTTGCGCGAGCCCTCGATCGGCGAGGTCGGATCGTCCGGCCGGCGCCCCTCGGCGTAGAGGAACTTGAAGAACTGGCGCAGCGACGACAGGCGGCGCTGGCGCGACGAGGCGGCGAAGCCCTGGGCGTCGAGCCCCGCCATATAGGCGCGCACGGCCTCGGTGGTCACCTCCCACAGGGGCGTGCCGGCGGCGCGCAGCGCGGCGCGCGCGTGCTCGAGGTCGCGGCGATAGGCGGCGAGCGTGTTCTCGGAGGCGCCGCGCTCCACCGCCATCATCTCCAGGAAGGCATCGACATGCGCCCCGTCGCGGCCGGGCGCCACCGTCACGGCGCGACCCCGGTCTGCGTGTTGGGTGCCACCGGGGCGGGCTGGAGGGCGGGGATCGGCACCTTCACCACGACCGGCACGGGCTCGGGCTCCACGAAGGCCACCAGCGCCGCCATCGCCGCGTAGACCGCGCCGACGACGAGCGCGAGAAGGGTCAGGAGGCGCGTCAGGGTGGGCATCGGGCGGCACGGCTTTCGATCGGGAGCGGGGTGGATGTCGCGGACACTAGAGACAGTCCGGCGCGAGGGACAGTGCCCCGGCGCCCCAGTGCCGGGCGAACAAGGCGGGGCCATGGCGCCGCGCGCACGAACCCGCCCGCCCCGGCGCCGTCCCCCGCCCCGCGCCGCGGTTCGCTTGACGGCCCTGGGCTTTTCTGGTCTCACGCAGGGCCGATCCAGCCCGTTTCCTGACCGCCTGAGCCGATGATCGAGACCGCCGGGGCTCTGCCCGTCACCCCACCGCCCGCCCCGCGCGCCGTTCGACGGCCCGTGGTGCTCGTCGGGCTGATGGGCGCGGGCAAGACCACGGTCGGGCGCAAGCTCGCGCAGATGCTGGACCTGCCCTTCGTGGACACCGACCACGAGATCGAGGACGCCTCGCGCATGACGATCGCGGACCTCTTCGCGACCTATGGCGAGGCCGAGTTCCGGGCGCTGGAGGCACGGGTGGTGGCGCGCCTCCTGGACGACGGGCCGCGCGTGATCGCGACCGGCGGCGGCGCCTACATGAACGAGGGCACGCGCCGGCTCCTGGCGGAACGGTCGATCACGGTCTGGCTCAACGCCGAGCTGGACGTCCTGATGGAGCGCGTCGCCAAGCGGCCGACGCGTCCGCTGCTCCAGACCTCCGACCCGCGTGCCACGCTCAAGGCGCTGATGGACCAGCGCTATCCGGTCTACGCGCAGGCCGACCTCCAGGTCCAGACGCGCAACGTCAAGCGTGAGGCGGTGGCGCGCGAGATCCTGGACCTCCTGCAGCGCCACCCCCTGTTCAAGGCCGGCGCATGAGCGAAGCCCCCTCTCCCGTCTCGGTGCGCGTCGAGCTCGGCGCCCGCAGCTACGACATCCTGATCGGCCCTGGGCTCCTCCAGGACGCCGGACACCATTTCGCCGCGCGTCTTCCGGGCGCGCGCGCGCTGGTCGTCTCCGACCGGACGGTGGCCGCGCTGCACGCCGACCGCCTCCTGGCCTCGCTGGCCCGGGCCGGCGTCGCGGCGACGCTCCTGACCCTGCCGCCCGGCGAGACCACGAAGTCCTTCGACCACCTGATGACGGTGGTGGACCGGATCCTCGCCGAGCGGCTGGAGCGGGGCGACGCGGTGGTGGCGCTCGGCGGCGGCGTGATCGGCGACCTGTCGGGCTTTGCCGCCGGCATCGCGCGGCGCGGCATGCGCTTCGTCCAGGTGCCGACCTCGCTGCTGGCGCAGGTCGACAGCTCCGTGGGCGGCAAGACCGGCATCAACAGCCCGCGCGGCAAGAACCTCGTGGGCGTGTTCCACCAGCCCGCGCTGGTGCTGGCCGACACCGACGTCCTCGACACGCTGCCCGAGCGGGAGTTCCGCGCCGGCTACGCCGAGGTGGTCAAGTACGGGCTGATCGACCGGCCGGACTTCTTCGAATGGCTCGAGGCGAACCGCGCGGCGATCTTCGCGGGCGGCCCGGCGCGGGTCGAGGCGGTGGCGGCGAGCTGCCGGGCGAAGGCCGCCGTGGTCGCGGGCGACGAGCGCGAGGACGGCGACCGCGCCCTCCTGAACCTCGGCCACACGTTCGGCCACGCGCTGGAGTCCGTCGCGCGCTACGACCCCGCCCGCCTCGTCCACGGCGAGGGCGTCTCGGTCGGCATGGCGCTGGCCCACCGCTTCTCCCGCCGGCTCGGCCTTTGCCCCGGCCAGGACGCGGTGCGGGCCGAGGCCCATCTTCGCGCCGCCGGTCTGCCGACGCGCATCCAGGAGATTCCCGGCGAGGGCTTCACGCTGGAGGCGCTGATGGACCGGATCGCGCAGGACAAGAAGGTCACGCGCGGGTCGCTGACCTTCATCCTGACGCATGGCCTCGGCCGCTCCTTCGTGGCGCGCGACGTCGCGCCCGAGGCGCTCGGCGCGTTCCTCGCCGAGGAACTCGCAGGCTAGGGTCGACCGGTCGGCCGCCGGTAGGGTCGGCGCGCGAGATAGGTCCGGCGCCAGCGTTCGGGAATGGCGAGGGCGAGCCCCGACAGGGCCGCGCAGGCGAGGGTCGAGGCGAGGATCGCCGCGTGGCCGAAGCGCGCCTGCGCCAGCGCGCCGGCGACCGCGCCGGCCGCCATGCCGAGCCAGGGCACGCCCTGCGCCCACCAGCCCGGCGACGCCTCGCCGCGGACGGCGCGCGCCAGCCCCCGGCCGAGACGCGACAGCGCGCCGGTGACGTAGGTGAGGCCCAGCGCCTGGCCGCCGACCTCCTCCAGCGCGACGTTGATCGCGCCCATGGCGACCACCAGCAGCACGATCGCCGCCCCGCCCCCGCCCAGCGCCGCCGACAGGCCGGTCAGCGCCGCGACCGCCGCGAGCAGCGCCGGCTGGCTGCCGCGCGCGGCCCGGATCGCCAGCGCGCCGAGCGCGTTGCCGGCCACGAAGGCGATCACGAGAATCAGGAGATGGCCCGCGCGCCCGAACTCCCCCGTGCCGGCGGCGATCCCGAGACGCGTCGTATTGCCGCTCATGAAGGACACGAAGTCGCCCGCCAGCAGGAAGCCGATCGCGTCGGTCATCCCCGCCGTGAAGGACAGGAGGCTCGCGAACAGGAGCCCGACGGCGATCCGCTGCCGCGCGCGGCGGCGCACGCGGCGGCGCATGGGGCCTAGAAGCGCGTCGGCTCGCCGGGCGCGGCGGCCTCGATGGCGAGCGCGTGGACGCCGGTTTCGAGCTCGGCCGCCAGAAGCGCGTTCACCGCCCGGTGACGCTCCAGCCGGCTCCGCCCCGCAAAGGCCGCCGACACGACGCGCACGCGAAAATGCGTCTCGCCCGTTCCGTCGAAGCCGCCGTGGTGGCCGCTGCCCTCGTGGTGGTGGCCGGCATGGAGATGGCTCTCGTTCACCACCTCCAGCCGCTCGGGCGACAGGGCCCGCGTCAGCTTCGCCTCGATCTCGGCCGCCTTGGTCATGATGTCGCCTCGCCCGTCTGGGATCGCCCCTGTGCAGCGCCTCGCGGCGCCTTGCCGGCTTTCCGTTTTGGGCGGGTTTTCCGTTCTGTCAATTCTTGTTCGCACGGGGGGCGGCCCCCATAATCGCGGTCTGATGAAGCTCGACTCCAAATACTTCGACAAGATCCGGGTCCGCCCCGCCCGTTCGGGGGCCGCCGAACCCGAGCGCACGCCCGTCTGCGCCTGGGACGGCTGCCAGGAGCCGGGCTCGCACAAGGCGCCGCGCGGGCGCGACCACGAGGGCCAGTACCTCCACTTCTGCGTCGACCACGTGCGCCTGTACAACAAGTCCTACAACTACTTCTCCGGGCTCGGCGACGACGACATTCAGAAGTACCTCAAGGACTCGCTGACCGGCCACCGGCCGACCTGGACCATGGGGTCCAACAATTCGGGCGGGGCCATGCCCTCGCAGAAGCCGAGCGGGCGCCCGCGCCGCTGGAACGGGGCGCGCCCGCGCGACTCGTTCAACCTGTTCGGCGAAGGCGAGGCCGCGCCGCCGCCGCCGCGCCGCAAGGCGCGCACGCTGGAGGTGAAGGCGCTGACCACGCTGGGCCTGGCCGAGAACGCCGGCGGCGAGGCGATCCGCGTGCGCTACAAGGCCCTCGTCAAGCAGTACCACCCGGACGCCAACGGCGGCGACCGCGGCTCGGAGGACCGGCTCGCCGAGGTCATCCAGGCCTACAAGCTTTTGAAGGCGTCGGGCTTCTGTTAAGCCCTGGGTCCGGGCCGGTTCGACGCGCGCCGGCGGCCAGAGCGAGACGCATGATGACGGCCTGCCGCCCGGCGGCAGCGCCCCTGGAGGTATGATGAGTGCAGCGGAACCGGATGTGGCGAACCTTCCCGACGCCATGGTCTCCGTCCGCGAAACCTTCGGTTTCGACAGCGACCTGAAGGTTCCGGCCTTCTCCAAGCCCGACCCGCACGTTCCCGAGGCCGACCCGGACTACCTGTTCGACCGGCAGACGACGCTGGCGATCCTGGCGGGCTTCGCCAAGAACCGCCGCGTGATGGTGTCGGGCTACCACGGCACCGGCAAGTCCACCCATATCGAGCAGGTCGCCGCCCGGCTGAACTGGCCGTGCGTTCGCATCAACCTCGACAGCCACGTGTCGCGCATCGACCTCGTGGGCAAGGACGCGATCACCGTCCGCGACGGGATGCAGGTCACCGAGTTCCGCGACGGCGTGCTGCCCTGGGCCTATCAGAACAACGTCGCCCTCGTGTTCGACGAGTACGACGCCGGCCGGCCGGACGTGATGTTCGTGATCCAGCGCGTACTGGAATCCTCCGGCCGCCTGACCCTTCTCGACCAGGCGCGCGTCATTCGCCCGCACCCCGCCTTCCGCCTGTTCGCCACCGCCAACACGGTGGGCCTCGGCGACACGACGGGCCTCTATCACGGCACGCAGCAGATCAACCAGGCGCAGATGGACCGCTGGTCCATCGTCACGACGCTGAACTACCTGCCGCACGACAACGAGGTCGGTATCGTGCAGGCCAAGGCCCGGCACTTCCAGACCAAGGAGGGGCGCGCCCAGGTGTCCAAGATGGTGCGCGTCGCCGACCTCACGCGCTCGGCCTTCGTCAATGGCGACCTGTCCACCGTGATGAGCCCGCGCACGGTGATCACCTGGGCCGAGAACGCCGAGATCTTCGGCGACATCGGCTTCGCCTTCCGCCTCACCTTCCTCAACAAGTGCGACGACCTCGAGCGCCCGCTGGTGGCCGAGTTCTATCAGCGCGCCTTCGGCGAGGACCTGCCCGAGGCGGCGTCGAACCTCGTGCTGGACTGATGCCGACACGCCGGGCACTCTTCCTCGCCGCGGCCCTCGGCTGCCTCGCCGTTCCGGCGCTGGCGGCCCAGGACCGTATCCTGCGGGTCGAGGGGGCGCTGACGGCACGGACCTATCCCGGCCTCGAAGCCTTCCTGTCGAACTCGGTCGGTACGATCGTCGGCCTCGACATCCGGGCCGACGCGGACCAGGAGGGGCTCAGCGCGTCGACCGACGGCGGGCGCTTCGTCGCCTACCGGCCGGGATCGGGCTCGGAGACCGAGATCGTCGCGGACGGCGGCTTCGGGTTTCAGCACGGAGCCGTGACGCTGGAAGGATTCTTCTCGGTGAAAGACGGCGGCATGAACCAGGGCATCGTCTCGCTGTTCCTGGAACGCCAGCCGGACGCCAGCATCCGCCTGTCCGACACGCCGGTGAAAGCCATCCGCATCGACCGCCTGGATCCCAGGATCCGCAAGCAGGATTAGTCTCGTGCCCCGCATCGGCGACAACTCGACCAAGGCCCCGCGCGGCAAGGCGCCCGACCGCGAGCCGTTCCGGCGCGCGGTGGCCGGCTGCATGCGCGCCATCGCCGGGGACGGCGAGCTCGAGGTCACCTACGGCAACGAGCGGCCGGGCCTGACGGGCAGCCGTGCCCGCCTGCCTGAGCTGCCCAAGCGCGCCGGCCAGGGCGACGTGTCGGTGGTGCGCGGCCTGTCGGACGCGATGGCCCTGCGCAAGGCGCGTCACGACGCGCGCGTCCACGCCACGCTCTCGCCCGACGGGCGCGGGGCGCGGGCCGTGTTCGACGCGCTGGAGCAGGCGCGCTGCGAGGCGATCGGCGCCAACGCCATGCCGGGCGTCGCCGACAACCTCGCCGCCATGCTCGAGGACAAGTATCACCGCTCCAACCTCTCCGAGGTGACCGACCGCGCCGAGGCGCCGCTGGAGGATGCCCTGGCGCTCCTGGTGCGCGAGCGGCTGACCGGCCGCCCCGTGCCGGCGAGCGGGCAGGCGCTGGTCGACGTCTGGCGCGACTGGATCGAGGACAAGGCGGGGCCGAAGTTCGAGCGGCTCGGCGAGACGGTGGAGGACCAGCGCCTCTTCGCCCGCGCCATCCGCGACATGCTCGTGTCGATGGACATGGCGGAGGAGCTGGCCGACGAATCGCAGTCTGAGGACGAGGATTCGCCCGAGGAGGCCGGCGACAGCCAGAGCCGCGACAACGAGGAAGCGGGCGCCGAGAAGGAAGCGGGCCAGGACGAGGCCGAGCCCGAGGAGACGGAGGGCGAGGCGGAGACGGAGGACGCGTCGGAGGCCGAGACGTCCGAGGCCACCGCCGAGGAGGCGTCGGACGAGGACGAGCCGGATTCGGAGACGCCCGGCGATTCGCGCCGGCCCAACCAGCCGATGCCGCGCGATCTCGGCGACACGGACTACCGCGTCTTCGCCGAGACCTTCGACGAGACGGTCGGGGCGGAGGAGCTGTGCGAGGAGGCCGAGCTCGACCGGCTGCGCGCCTTTCTCGACAAGCAGCTCGTCTCGCTCCAGGGCGCCGTCGGGCGGCTCGCCAACCGCCTCCAGCGTCGCCTCATGGCGCAGCAGAACCGCGCCTGGGACTTCGACCTCGAGGAAGGCTACCTCGACACGGCGCGCCTCACCCGGCTCGTCACCGACCCGATGCAGCCCCTGTCCTTCAAGATGGAGCGCGACACCCAGTTCCGCGACACGATCGTCACGCTCCTGATCGACAATTCCGGCTCGATGCGCGGCCGGCCGATCACCGTGGCGGCGACCTGCGCCGACATCCTAGCGCGCACGCTGGAGCGTTGCGGCGTCAAGGTCGAGGTGCTGGGCTTCACGACGCGCGCCTGGAAGGGCGGCCAGTCCCGCGAGGCCTGGCTCAAGGCCGGCAAGCCGCAGCGGCCGGGCCGGCTCAACGACATCCGCCACATCGTCTACAAGGGCGCCGATGCGCCCTGGCGGCGGGCCCGGCGCAATCTCGGCCTGATGATGCGCGAGGGGCTGCTCAAGGAGAACATCGACGGCGAGGCGCTGATCTGGGCGCACAACCGCCTGCTCGGCCGCCCCGAGCAGCGGCGCATCCTGATGATGATCTCGGACGGGGCGCCGGTGGACGATTCGACCCTCTCGGTGAACCCCGGCAACTACCTGGAGCGGCACTTGCGCGCGGTGATCGAGGAGATCGAGACGCGCTCGCCGGTGGAGCTCCTGGCGATCGGCATCGGCCACGACGTGACGCGCTACTACCGCCGCGCCGTGACGATCTCGGACGCCGAGGAACTGGCCGGTGCGATGACCGAGCAGCTCGCGGCCCTGTTCGCCGACGAGGGGGAGATGCCCCTGCGCCGACGCCGCGCCGCCGGCCGGCGCTGAGGATGGGGCTGCTCGCCCGGCGCGCCGGCCGGCCGGCGCTCGCCGCGGCGCTTTTCCTGGCGGCCCTGGCCCCTGTGCCGCAGGCCCTCGCCGACGAGACGCCCATCCGCGCCCAGCCGATCGCCCGCTTCGCGATCGGCCGCGACACGGTGCGCTTCGGCGCGCTCGACTATCGCGGGGGCTTCTCCTACGCCTCGTCCGACCGCCGCCTCCAGGGCGTCTCCTCGATCCGCATGAAGCCCCTTGGCGCCGGCTTCCTGGCGGTGACCGACACCGGCTTCTGGTTCGCCGGGACGATCCGGCGCGACGCGCAGGGTCGCCCCGTGGGCATTGCCGAGGCCCGCATCGCCCCGATCCTGAACCCCGCCGGGCGCCCGATGCCGAACAAGGGGCAGGCCGACGCGGAGGGCTTGGCGATCCGGGACGGCGAGGCGCTGGTGAGCTTCGAGCGCGACCATCGGATCGAGGCCTTCCGGCCGGCGTGGACGCCGTTCGAGGCCAAGGGGCGGCGCCTGCCGCTGCCGATCCCCCGGCGCGAGCTGCGCGGCAACGGCGGCATCGAGACCATCGCGGCCGCGCCGCAGGATTCGCCGCTGCGCGGCGCCGTGGTCGTGGTGGCCGAGCAGTCCGTCGACGGCGACGGCAACCTGTTCGCCGCGATTCTGGGGCGCGGCCTGTTCAAGGTGCGGCGCGCGTTGCCGTGGGCGGTCACCGACGGCACGTTCCTGCCGGGCGGCGACCTTCTCCTCCTGGAGCGGCGCTACGAGGGATTCGGGCGCGTCGGCATGCGCATCCGCCGGATCGACGGCGAGACGATCCGCCCGGGCGCGCTGGTGGACGGGCCGGTGCTGATGGAGGCCGATCTCGGCGAGGAGATCGACAACATGGAAGGCATCGACGCCTGGCAGGATGCGGACGGCCAGACCTACCTGTCGCTGGTGTCCGACGACAACGGCTCGATCTTCCAGCGCAACCTCTACCTGGAGTTCCGCCTGGCCGAGGATCGGCAGGCGGCCGGCCCTCAGGCCGCCGCCGGCGCCTCGCGATAGGGCAGGAAGGCGCCCACCGCCACGCGGTAGGGCACGAGGCCGAACACCGCGATCAGGAGCTTCACCCCGAAGTCGCCGAGCGCCCAGGACACCCAGCGCGGCGCCTCCAGCGCAAGGAGGCCGAACAGGGGCGCGGTCTCCAGGGCGAAGGGCTCGTTCGGCCCGAGCAGCAGGAACAGCGGCGCGAAGGCGAGGGAGAAGAACACCATCGTGTCCACCACCGTGCCGAGGATCCCGCTCGCCAGCGGCGCCTTCCACCAGGACAGGCGGCGCAGCCGGTTGAACACCAGGATGTCGAGGAGCTGGGCCACCAGGAAGGCCGAGCCGCTGGCCAGCGCGATGCGCAGGAGGCGCCCCGCCTCAGTCTCGAAGGGCGTGAGGCCGAGCCGATGCAGGATCGGCGGAAGCACGATGGAGCTCAGCACCGCCGCCGCGAAGCCGAGATACACGACGCGCCGCGCCAGAACCGGCCCGAACAGGCGGTTGTTCACGTCGGTCACGATGAAGGCGAAGGGATAGACGAAGGCGCCCCAGGTGAGGAGGTCGGCCAGCGACAGGGGACCGAGCGTGCCCTGCACGGGAAACTGCACGGCGATGTTGGAGGCGAGGACGATGATCGTCATGGCGATCACCGGCAGCACGGTGCGGCGGGACAGGGTCACGGGGGGCATCCATTTTTTTAGGCTGGGGTATGGCACCAGCGTCGGGTTCGGATCGGACGCGAAAACGCCGCCCCGGGGGGCGGCGCCTTCAGAATCGCAATGGGTCGAAGCGCCTCAGGCGGCTTCGGCCGTGGCGGCGGTCGCCGCGGTCTTCTTGGCGATCTGGCGCTTCAGGAGACGGGCCTTCTGCGACAGGTCGTGCTCGGACGCCTTGGCGAGGAAGGCGTCGAGGCCGCCGCGGTGCTCCACCGAGCGCAGCGCGTGCGCCGAGACGCGCAGGCGGAAACGCTGGCCGAGCGCGTCGGAGATCAGCGTCACCTGGCACAGGTTCGGCAGGAAGCGACGACGGGTCTTGTTGTTGGCGTGGCTGACGTTGTTGCCGGTCTGGACGGCCTTGCCGGTCAGTTCGCAAGCGCGTGACATGGGATCACCTTTCAAACGTTCGATACGGCCTTCCGGGGCGCGCCGCCGCCGGAACGGCAGCGCGATCATCGACCCCATGGCATGATCGGAAAATCGACTGCCCCTATAGTGGCGCGCGCGCCGCCCGTCAAGCCGCGACGTGGCGCTCTCCGCCCCCAAAGGCCCCGGCATCCGGGCATGATGCTGCCGCGTTTGCCCCGCAGAACGGAGCGAGGCCCCCTCCCCGCTCTTCGGAGACCCGTCCGATGCCCCGCGCCGCCCCCGGACTTCTCGCGCTCGCCCTGTCGGCCGCCGCCGTCGCGCCGGCCGGGGCGGAAGCCCCCGCGCTGCGCACCAGCTACACGATCTCGCTGATCGGCCTGCCGGTCGGGCGTGCCGAGTTCCGCACCACGATCGATGGCACGCGGTTCGCCGTGTGGGGCACCCTGTCCTCGGCGGGGCTGGCCGAGCTCGTGTCCTCGACGCGCGGCACGAGCTCGGTGTCGGGCCGCATCGCCGGCCCCCGGCTCCTCGCCGACCGCTACGCGCTCGCCTATACCAGCGACGGCAAGTCCTGGTCGAGCGACCTCGCGCTTCGCGGCGGCGGCGTGGTGTCGACGAAGATCGCCCCACCGGCGCGCAGTCCCGCGCCGGCCGACTTCGTGCCCGTGCGCCCGGCCCAGCTCGCCAGCGTCGTGGATCCGCTGAGCGGACTGATGATCAAGCCGGGCAAGCCCGAGGACCTGTGCCGGCGCACGCTGGCCCTCTTCGACGGCTGGAGCCGGATCGACCTGCCGCTGGCGCCGGCCGGCACCGAATCGTTCCGCGCCGACGGGTTCCAGGGCGACGCCACGGTGTGCACCACCACGGTCCGGCCGGTGGGCGGCTACCGCACCTCGTCCAAGGGGCTGAAGTTCCTGCGCGGCAAGACCATCCGCCTGTGGTTCGCCCCGATCGGCGAGACCGGCGTCTATGCGCCGGTGCGCGTGCGCGTGCCGACCGAGGTCGGCCCGCTGACGCTGACCGCCTCGACCTTCGCCAAGCCCTGAGACGCGCCGTCAGATGCCGGCGCGGTACACGGCCGGGACGACGTAGATGTAGATGATCTGCTGCAGGAAGAAGATCACAAGCAGGACCACCAGCGGCGACAGGTCGAGCCCGCCGAAATTGGGCAGGATGCGGCGGATCGGCCGGTAGAGCGGCTCGGTGATCCGGTACAGGAAGTCGCCGATCACCGATACGAACTGGTTGCGCGGGTTCACGATGTTGAAGGCGAACAGCCACGACAGGATCGCCGACGCGATGATGATCCACCACAGGATGTTGAGGATCAGGAGGACGACTTGGATGACGGCGAGCATGTCGGAGGGCAGCCTTCTCGGGTTGCGGCTCTCGGCCTTGGGCGGAATCGTGGCGCGAGGCTCGCACGACGAGATGGGGATTTCCCTAACGAATGCCAGTTGCGCGAGCGGGCAAACGCGTTCGTGAACGCGAGGCGACATCGCGCTTGACAGGCCGGCCGCCGCCATCCTACAAGCCGCCCACTGGTGGACGGGGCTGTAGCTCAGTTGGGAGAGCGCGTCGTTCGCAATGACGAGGTCAGCGGTTCGATCCCGCTCAGCTCCACCATTTCCTTCCCTTGCGACCCATGGCAGACAAGCGGACCGGCCCGGCCGGCCGAGGCGAAGCCATGACCGAAGATCTGCGGAACCCCGAGGGCGAGACGCCGGTGGAGGCGCCCGTCGAGGATCGGTTCGCCGCCTTCCGCAACAGCCGCTTCCTGCGCTACTGGCTGGCGCGGTTCCTGGGTGCCTTCGCGGTGCAGGTGGTGGCGGTCTCGGTCGGCTGGCAGATCTACGACCTGACGCGCGACCCGCTCGACCTCGGCCTGATCGGCCTGTCGCAGTTCCTGCCGGCGCTGCTGCTCGTCTTCGTCACCGGAACGGTCGCCGACCGCTACTCGCGCCGCCACATCATGGCGATCGCCATCCTGGCGCAGGCCGCCGGCGCGGGGGCGCTGCTCTTCCTCACCTTCCAGGGCCTCGCCTCGCCCGCCCCGGTGTTCGCCGTCCTGGTGGTTCTCGGGGTCGCGCGGGCCTTCTTCGGCCCGGCCGCGTCGTCGCTGGTGGTCAACCTCGTGACCAAGGACGAGCTGGCCAACGCCATCGCCTGGAACTCCTCGTCCTGGCAGATCGCCTCGATCGTCGGCCCGGTCGCGGGCGGCCTTCTCTACGGCCTGTCCGCGCATCTGTCCTATGCGGTGGCGCTCGCCCTGTTCGCGGTGGCCGCCGCGCTGATCGTCTCGGTGCCCGCCCCCGCGCAGCGCACCAGCCGCGAGCCGGCGAGCATCACGACGGTGCTGGCGGGCTTCCGCTACATCTGGCGCGAGAAGGTGGTCCTGGGCGCCGTGTCGCTGGACCTCTTCGCGGTGCTCCTCGGCGGCGCCGTGGCACTGATGCCGGTGTTCGCGCGCGACGTCCTCCAGGTCGACGAGTTCGGCCTCGGGCTCCTGCGCGCCGCGCCCGGCGTCGGCGCCATCCTGACCGCGATCTGGCTCGCCGCCCATCCGGTAAAGGACCACGCGGGCCTCGTGATGTTCGGCTTCGTCGCCCTGTTCGGGGCCTTCACGGTGCTGTTCGGCCTGTCGACCTCGCCCTGGCTTTCGATCGCCGCGCTGGTGCTGATGGGCGCGTCGGACATGATCTCGGTCTATATCCGCGAGATCCTGCTCCAGCTCTGGACGCCGGACGACGTGCGCGGCCGGGTGAACGCGGTGAACGGCATCTTCGTCGGCGCGTCCAACGAGCTCGGCGAGTTCCGCGCGGGCGTCATGGCCTCGCTGGTGGGCGCGGTGCCGGCCACCGTGATCGGCGGCGCCTGCACGGTGGCGATCGCCGCGCTCTGGGCCTGGGCCTTTCCGCAGCTCCGCCGGGCGCGCAGCCTAGCGGCCCGCGAGTAGGAGATCGGGCCCGGCGGCGCTCCGCGCGGGCGCCGGCGCCCGGTCAGTCGATCGCCTCGCCCGCCCCTTCGGGCGCGGCCACCGGCGCTGCGCCCGGCAGCGGCGCGAAGGCGCGGTTCCAGGCGTCCAGCGAGGCGATCTTGTAGGCCTCGGCCAGCGTCGGGTAGTTGAACGTGTTCTCCATGAAGTAGTCGATCGTGCCCTTCAGGTTCAGCACGGCCTGGCCGATATGGATCAGCTCGGTGGCCCCCTCGCCCACGATGTGGACGCCGAGCAGCCGGCGCGTCTTCTTGGAGAAGATCATCTTCATCATGCCGCTCTGCAGGCCCATGATGTGCCCGCGCGACGTCTCGCGGAAACGGGCGATGCCGCACTCGTAGGCGATGCCGCGCTTGCGCACGTCCTCCTCGCTCATGCCGACCGTCGAGATCTCGGGCACCGAATAGATGCCGTAGGGAAAGAACTCCGGGGACGGCGGCGTCGGGGCGCCGAAGGCGTGGCAGGCGGCGATGCGGCCCTGCTCCATGGAGGTGGAGGCAAGACTCGGGAAGCCGATCACGTCGCCGGCGGCGTAGATGTGGGGAACGGCGGTCTGGAGGGTCTTCGGGTCCACCGCGATGCGCCCGCGATGGTCGCAGGAGAGACCGGCGGCGTCGAGCTTCAGCCCGTCGGTGGCGCCCATGCGCCCGGCCGCGAACAGGAGCACGTCGCTGGCGACGTCGCGCCCCGTGGCGAGGCGGCACACCGGGCGCCCGCCGCCGTCGAACTCGATCCGGCTCACCTCGGCGCCCAGCCGCAGCGCCACGTTGCGGTCGCGCAGATCGTGGACGAATTCCTCCATCAGCTCCTTGTCCACGAAGTCGAGGAAGGTCGGGCGCGGCTCGATCAGCGTCACCTGCACCTCGAGCGCGGAGAAGATCGTGGCGTACTCGACCCCGATCACCCCCGCCCCGATCACGGTGAGCGAGCGCGGCAGCTTCGGGATCTCGACGATCTCGTCGGAATCGAAGACGTTGATCCCGTTGAAGGGCACGTAGTCCGGCCGGAACGGGCGCGTGCCCACCGCGATCAGCACGGTGGCGCCCTCCACCGTGCGCACCTCGCCCGAAGCGAGGGCGACGTCCACCGCATGGGCCGAGCGGAAGGACGCCCGGCCGTGAAGGATCTTCACCCCGTTGCGGGCGAACTGGTGGTTGAGCACGTCCACCTCGTGCTCCAGCGTCTTCACCATGCGGGCCTGGATGTCGGCGCTGGTGATGTCCTGCTTCACGCGGTAGGCGCGCCCGTAGAAGCCGCGCTCGCGCCAGCCCGACAGGTTGAGCACCGTCTCGCGCATGGTCTTGGAAGGGATGGTGCCGGTGTGGACGGACACGCCGCCGACGCGCGCCTGCGATTCCACCACGAGGACCTCGCGTCCGAGCTTGGCCGCCTGGATGGCGGCGCGCCGGCCGGAAGGACCGCTGCCGATCACGATCATGTCGTAGCGCTGCATCTGATACCCCGTCCGCGTCCTGGCCGCCCGTCCCGATCGAAACGCCGTCGGCCGCCTCATGCTGCATAGCGGGAGGAGCTTTCGCGAGGCGGGCTCCGGCCCGTCAGGGCGTTCCGAGGCTCCGGCCGAAGACCAGGGCCAGGAAGTCGCCCAGCCAGCGCCGCACGGGCGCGTCGAACACGGCGCGCCCGGTGAAGTGCTCGCGCCGGGCCTGGGCGCCGGGCAGCGACAGGCGGGCATGGCCGCGCGTCGTCCAGCGGTGCATCATGGCGAGCGTCAGCTCGGCATGGAACTGGACCCCGTAGGCGTTGTCGCCGTAGCGCATCGCCTGGTTCGGGAACCGCTCGCCCGAGGCCAGCAGCACCGCGCCGGCGGGAAGGGAGAAGCCCTCGCGGTGCCACTGGTACACCATGGGGGGCCAGGGCCCCATCAGGCGCCGACCCGCCGCCGTCGCCTCGATCGGGTAGTAGCCGACCTCGACCAGGCCCTCCGCATGTGGACCCACCGTGCCACCGAGGTGCTTCGACAGCATCTGCGCGCCGAGGCAGATGCCCAGGAACGGCCGGTTCTCGCGAAGGGGCACGTCCAGCCAGTCGATCTCGTGGCGCAGGTGAGGGTCGAGATCGTTGGCGCTCGGCGGGCCGCCGAACAGGATCGCCCCGCGATGCGCGTCGAGCGTCTCGGGCAGCCGCTCGCCCAGCACCGGCCGCCGGATGTCGACGCGCACGCCCGCCGCCTCCAGCACCTGGCCGACGCGGCCGGGCGTCGATGTCTCCTGATGGAGCACCACCAGCACCGGGCGCGGATCGTCGCGGCCGTCGAGACGGAAGCGGGCGGGCTCGGCGATCGTCCCCTCGCCCGCGCTCGGCGCGTGGCTCAAGCTTCGACGCTCCCCGCGTCCTCGGCCGCGCCCTGCCGCGCATCCTGCATCGCCTCGTGCTTGCCGCGCATGCGCTCGCGCGTGGGCACGGCGAGAAGCTCGGCGATGCGCCAGACCACGTTGTCCTCCAGCTCGTGCACCGACCCGTCCGCGAAGACGACGCGCCACAGGAGCTCCACGAAGCGCACCCGCTGCGCCTCGTCCAGATGGCGCATCAGCACGCTGGTGAAGCGGTAGAGGTCCACCGCCTCGGCGTCGGCCGCCTCGCCCGCCGCCTCGATGCGGCGCGCGGCCTCGCCGTCGAGCCCGTATTCCTGCGCCAGCACGGCGCGAAGGGTCTCGATCTCGCGCGCCGACGCCGTGCCGTCCGCCTCCGCGACGTGGAACAGCAGCGCCGCCGCGGCCACGCGCACGTCGTCGGCGTCGTGCCGGCCGGCGGGGCCGCCGGTCAGCGTGGCGAGGAAGTCCTTCAGTCCGTCGAGCATCGGGGGCGTCCGGTTGGGTCGTGCGGGCCGGAGCCCGCGTTCAGGGCGTGGCCGGCGCGGCGGCGGGTTCCTCGCGCACCGGCCGGGACGCCTCAACCGACATGTCGGGGCTGCGCGGATAGTGCTCGGCGATCGCCCGGATCGACCCCGGCTCCGCGAGGGCGGACACCTGGGGCATCGCGGTCGGTGCGGTCCAGCGGAAGGCGTCGAGCCGGCCGGTCTCCGGCGACACCGGCGCCCATTCGCGGCTGACGATGCCGTCCACCGTCCAGGCCGGGTCCTTCGGCGCGTTCAGGGCTCGGCCCATCCACTGCCGGACCAGCGCCTCGTTGCCCGAATCGGCATCCTCGATGTCGGCGAGCAGCAGGTAGGTGGATTCGCGCGGCGCGGCCTCGGCCGCCGCCATCGCCTCGGAGCGGGCGGTGGCGAAGTCGCGTGCGTCCAGCGCCGCGTGGGCGACCGCCAGGCGCGATTCCACGTGGCCCGGATGCAGCGCGGCGAGGGCCCGGGCGCGGCGCAGGCGCTCCTCCACGCCGTCGCCGGAGCGGGCGTGGATGTAGAGCGCGGCGATCTCGGGATGGGGCGCCACCTTCCACGAGGCCTCCAACGCCTTGGACGCGGCGCGCCCGTCGCCGAGGCGGATGGCCGCCCGGCCCGCGATCGCGGCCGCGGGCTCGAGGTCGGGCGCGAGCTTCTGCGCCTCGCGCGCCAGCGTGCGGGCGCCGGCCGGGTCGGCGTCGGCCAGCGTCTGCGCCTTGCCGGTGAGGAGCACGGCGCGCAGGCGGCGGCTCTCGGCCTTGTCGATCAGACGCGAATCGCGCTGCGCTTCCAGGATCGCCAGGGCGCCGTCGAAGTCGCCCTGCGCGGCCTTGAGGTCGAGCACGGCGCCGCCCGCCCAGCCGACATGGGGCGCGATGCGCACCGCGCGCTCGGCGTAGTTGCGCGCCGCCCCGCGGTCGCCCAGGCGCTCGGCCTCGAGATACAGGCCGCGCAGGCCCACGAGGCGGGTGTCGGGCTGCGCCTCCAGTTCCTCGAAGATGGCGCGGGCGCGGGCGTTGTCGCCCTCGATCAGCGCGGTCTGCGCGTCCAGGAAGCGCAGCATCGGCTCGGAGCGGTTCGGCAGGAGCTTGGCCGCCTGCTTGGTCATGCGCCGGGCGGTCACCGCGTCGCCGGCGCCCACGGCGATGATGCCGGCGGAAAGGGCGCGGTAGCCCTTCTCGCGCCGGCGCGTGGAGAAGAAGCGCGACATGCGGTCCGGCGCCTTGAAGAAGCCGCGCAGCGCCCAGAACACGAGGATCGCCGCCACCACGAGCGCGATCTGCAGCACCACGAACACGGTGAAGCTCGTGCCGACCTCCTGGCCCTGCCAGATGAGCGACACGGTTCCGGGATGGTCGGCGAGCCAGGCGAAGCCGAGGCCGGCGGCCAGGACGACGAGGAAGAAGGCGAGGATAGCCAGCATGTCAGCCCTGCGAGGAGGCGCCGACGGCGCGGTTGATCGTGTCCTGGATGAGGCGGTCGGCCTCGACGCGCGCACGCACGTCCCCGGCGAAGTCCGACGAGGCCGTCTTGGCGGCCTCCGGCAGCTTGTCCCATTCGGCGAGCCACGCGGCGTGGTCGCCGTCGGAGATGGCGGCGTCCATGCGCGCCACGGCGGCCTGCGGCCCCGGCGCGTCGGGCGAGACGCTGCTGCCGGCCGGCCGCACCTGCACCAGCGAGCGTAGGCCCGACAGGACTTGCGTGCCGACGTCGTCCGTGGAGGCGGGCGGACGCACCGCGTCGAGGATCGCCGTTTCCACCTCCGGCCAGCGGCTGGCGAGCGTCGAGCCGGTGGGCACGCCGGATGCCGCGAAGTCGCGCAGCGACGAGACCGCATCCCCGTCGCCGGACGCCTTGGCGAAGCTTTCCAGCTCCGACATGAACGGCGTTCCCCGGTCGATAGCCGATTTCAGGCCGGCGGCCGAGAGCGCGACCGCCGCCTGCCGGTTCGCGTCCTCGATGGCGGCGAGACGCTGCCCGAACCCGTCGATCGCCGAGCGCGCCTCGTTGGCGGCGGACTGCGCGTTCTGGGCGGCCTGCTGCGCGGCGGAGACGCCCTGGCGCGCCTCGTCGGCCGCGGACTGGGCGGCGTTGGCCGTGTCGCGCGCGGCGTTCGCCGTGGTTTCGGCCTGGGCCGCCGTGTCGCGCGCGGCGGTGGCGGCCTCGTTGGCGGCCTGGGCGGCGGCGGCCGCATCGCCGGTCGAGGTTCCCCCGCTCTGGATCGCCCGCTCGTTGGCGGTCACGCGGTCGGTGAGCTGGGTGAAGTCCGCCGTGGACACGGTGCCCGACCCCGCGCCGCCGGCGGCCTGGGCGGACTGGACCTGCTCCACCGTGCCGCGCACCTGGTCGAGGTCGCTGCGGATCTGCTGCAGGTCGCCGGCCTGGGCGAACTGCTGGGTCGGCACGCTCTGCTGCTGGCCCGGCGGCGGCACGAGGCCGCCATAAAGCGCCGTGGCGCCCAGAAGCAGCGCGATCACCGCGCCGAGGGCGCCGGCGCCGAGCAGCGCGCCGAAGCCGGCCCCGCCGCGCGGCTCGGCGGAATGGCCGGCGAGATAGGGGCTGTTGTCGGGCACGGAGGTCTTGGTGCGCTCGGCCTCGGCCTGGGGATGCACGGTCTCGTCGTCCTCGAACTCGCCGAGATGCCGGCGCTCCGGCGCGGCGCCGGCGGCGACGAAGCCCTCCTCGCGGGCGAACTCCGCCGTGGGAGTTTCGCGGGTCTGGGTTTCTTCGGTGGGGGTTTCGCGGGTCGAGGTTTCGGCGGCGGGCATGTCGTCGGGCGCCGGCGGCGCGGCCGCCTCGCTCTCGAACCCGCGCCCCTCGCCCGTCCGGTCGTCGCCGGCCGGCAGCGCGCCCCCGGCGGACGGATCGACGCTATCGCCGCCCGCGGGCGCGGGACCGGCCACCGCCTCGTGGATGCGCGCCGCCTCGTCGGCGTCGGCTGGCGCGGCCACGGCGTCCTCGGCCGGGCGCTCGCCCTCGGAGGCCGCGCCGCCGCTCACCACGACGTCGTCGGCGCCAGCGTGCGTATCCGGCCCGGCGGCGGACGGCCCGTCCTCGGCGGCGACCCGCTCCTCCGGCCCGCCGGTCGCCGCGAGGCGCTCGGCCTCGCCGTCGATGATGGTTTCCGGTCTGCCCCCAGTCCTGGGGCGGCGCGGGCGATTGGCCATCCGGGGCTCCTCGAGTCGCATCGGCTCCGGACGGAGCCGAATTCTTGGGTTCCGGCGCACGGCCGATCGGCACGCCCCGCTCTCGCGGCGACGGACCGAAGCTGATTTAGCGTGTCCACGCCAAGCTGCAACGGCGTTTGTGCGCCGCAAGCGCCTCGGCGGGGTGCAAAGCAGGGATCGCGCCGCCGAGCCGCCTCAGTCCAGCAGCGCCAGAAGCCGGTCCAAGGTGGGGCGCTCGCCCCATTCGCCGCGCCGTCCGGGCCGCAGGCGCGCGGCCACCGCCGCCGACAGGCAAAGCGGGCGCAGGGCCGGATGCAGGAGCGCAGCGCGCCGCGCCGCGAGCGCCTCGAACAGCTCCGCCTGGCGCCGCGACAGGATCAAGGCGGCGTCGGGCAGGCCACCGGCGAGCGCGCGGTCGATCTCGGCCTCGTCCGGCACCCGGTCGTCCATGCCGTAGACCTCGATCGTGCGGAACGGCACGGCGCGGGCGCGCAGGCCCGTTTCGAGGTCGGGCAGGCGCAGCCGTCCCGCCGCGTAGACCAGCGGCGCACCCGCCTTCGATCCCAGCGCGGCGGCCATGGGCACGAGGTCCCGCGCCCGCCCGGGGCCTTCGACGACCCGGCCGAGCCCCGCCCCGCGCAAGGCCTCGGCCGTGCGCGCGCCGACCGCCAGCACCGGCATGCCGGCGGCGTGGCGCGCGAGCCAGGGCGCCGCATGGGCGCTGGTGGCGATGAAGCCGCCGACGGGCCCGCCGCCCGGCGGCGGATCGAGCAGGCACGCCGTCTGGAGCGGCAGGAGCAGCGGCTCGTGACCGCGCGCGCGCAGCGCCTCGGCCGTGCGGGTCCCGTCTTCCGCCTCGCGCAGGACCAGGACCCGCGCCACGCGCCTCAGCCGAACCAGCCGGCGAAGAAGTCCGATCCCGCCTCGGCCACGAGGCGCCGCGCCGCCTCGGCCGCGCCCTCGGCGGCCTCGGCCTGCCCCAGCTCGAGTCGCGTCTCGTGCATCCGGGTGCCGTCGGGCGTCAGGATCATGCCGTGGAAGCGGAAGGCGTCGCCCTCCGGCCGGGCATGGGCGGCGATCGGCGTGCGGCAGGAGCCGTCGAGCACCGCCAGGAAGGCCCGCTCGGCCAGAAGCGCGCGATGCGTCTCGCCGTGGTCGAGCGGCGCCACCATGGCGGCCGCGCGCGCGTCGGCCGCGCGCTGCTGGACGCAGATGGCGCCCTGGCCGGGCGCCGGCGGAAACGCGTCGAGCTCGAGGACCTCGCCGGCGACGCCCGCCGCGTCCAGCCGGTTGAGGCCCGCCAGCGCCAGCAGCGTGCCCTCGACCTCGCCGCGCTCCAGCTTCTGGAGCCGCGTCTGGACGTTGCCGCGCAGGATCACGAGGTCGAGGTCGGGCCGCAGCCGCCGCAGGAGCGCCTGCCGACGCAGGGAGGCCGAGCCCACCCGCGCACCGTGGGGAAGGTCGGCGATCGCACGCGCGGAGCGCCCGATGAACACGTCGCGCACGTCCTCGCGCGGGAGGAAGGCGGTGAGCGCCAGCCCGTCCGGCACGGCGGTCGCCATGTCCTTGGAGGAGTGCACGGCGACGTCGATCCGCCCGTCCAGAAGCGCCTCCTCGATCTCCTTGGTGAAGAGCCCCTTGCCGCCGACCTCCGACAGGGCGCGGTCCTGGATCCGGTCGCCGGACGTGGAGATCACCACCACCTCGAACGCCTCTTCCGGCAAGGCGTGGGCCGCCATCAGCCGGGCGCGGACCTCGTGCGCCTGGACGAGCGCCAGCCGGCTGCCGCGCGTGCCGATGCGGAAGGGTTGGGAGGTCATGACATGCCTTTCGATCGCTCGGCCGGCCTCCCGAGGGCGCCGGCGCGCCCTTTCCCTACAACAGGCCGGCGGCCGGGTTCCACCGCAAAGCCCGCGCGCGGGGGAACGGTGGCGAAACCGCGCGCGCGCGGCTATGTGCTGAGCCATGACCAAGCCCGCGCCCGATCCGGCCCCGACCGCCCCGCAGTTCCACGGCCCCCTTGTGCTGGGCCCCCTTGTGCTGGGCCCCCTTGTGCTGGGCATCGAGACGAGCTGCGACGAGACCGCCGCCGCCGTGGTGGCGCGCGATGGCGACGGGCGGGCGCGGATTCTGTCCAACGTGGTGCTGAGCCAGATCGGCGAACACGCGGCCTTCGGGGGCGTGGTGCCCGAGATCGCCGCGCGCGCCCATGCCGAGGCGATCGGCGGGATCGTGTCGGCGGCGCTGGACGAGGCGGGCGTCGGGCTCGCGCGCATCGGCGCCGTTGCCGCGACGGTCGGGCCCGGCCTCGTGGGCGGCCTGATCGTCGGCGCCACCGCCGCCCGGGCCATCGCCCTGCCGCGCGGGCTGCCGTTCCTGGGCATCAACCACCTGGAGGGTCACGCCCTCACGCCGCGCCTGACCGACGGGCTCGCCTATCCCTATCTCCTGCTGCTGGTGTCGGGCGGCCATACACAGATCCTGCTGGTCGAGGGACTCGGGCGCTACGAGCGCTGGGGCACCACGATCGACGACGCGCTGGGCGAGGCCTTCGACAAGACCGCCAAGCTCCTGGAACTGCCCCATCCGGGCGGCCCCAGCGTCGAGCGCATGGCCGAGCGCGGCGACCCCGCCCGCTTCTCGCTGCCCCGGCCGCTACGCGGCGAGAAGCGGCTCGACTTCTCGTTCTCGGGCCTCAAGACCGCCGTGCGCCAAGCCGCCGAGGCCAACGCTCCGCTGGGCGAGGGGGACGTCGCGGACCTGTGCGCCGCGTTCCAGCGCGCCGCGAGCGAAAGCGTCGCCGACCGGCTGGTCCTGGCGCTGGCGCGCCTGCGCGACCGGTTCCCCGACCTCGCCGATCCGGTGCTCGCGGTGGCGGGGGGCGTGGCGGCCAACGGCGAGATCCGCCGGGCGCTGACCGCGCTCTGCGCGCGGGACGGGGTTCGCCTGGTCACCCCGCCGCACGCCCTGTGCACCGACAACGCGGCGATGATCGCCTATGCCGGGCTGGAGCGCCTGGAGGCGGGCGACCGCGACGCGGCGGCGGCGCCCGTGCGCCCGCGCTGGCCGCTGGACGAGACCGCCGCGCCGCGCCTCGGCTTCGGCAAGCGGGGGGCCAAGGCATGAGCGTCGCGGTGGTGGGCGGCGGCGCCTGGGGCACGGCGCTGGCGGCCGTGGCCGCGCGCGCCGGGCACGTCAACCTCCTGTTGCGCGATCCGGCGGTGGCCGAGGCGATCAACGCGCAGCGGAGCAACCCCGCCTATCTGCCCGGCATCGCCCTGCCGGCGACGATCCGGGCGGTGCTGGACCCCGCGCTCGCCCTCCGGGGCGCCGAGGTCGTGCTTCTGGTGACGCCCGCCCAGACGCTGCGCGCCGTCTGCCGGACGCTTCTCCCCGCCCTGCCGGGCGACGCCGCGCTGGTGCTCTGCGCCAAGGGCATCGAGCGCGACACCGGGCTCTTCGCGTCCGCCGTGGTGGAGGCCGAGCTGCCGGGCCGCCCGATCGCCGTGCTGTCGGGCCCGAGCTTCGCCGCCGACGTCGCCGCCGGTCTGCCCACGGCGGTGACGCTGGCGGCGCGCGACGCCGCGCTCGCCGACGCGCTGGCGCGCCGCCTGTCGGGCCCGGCCTTCCGCATCTATGCGGGCACCGACGTCCTCGGCGTCGAGGCGGGCGGCGCGCTCAAGAACGTGCTGGCGATCGCGGCGGGCGCGAGCGCCGGCCTCGGCCTCGGCGCCTCGGCCCAGGCGGCGCTGGTGACGCGCGGCTTCGTGGAGCTGTCGCGCCTCGGCGAGGCGCTCGGCGCCGATCCGCGCACGCTGATGGGCCTGTCGGGCCTCGGCGACCTCGTGCTCACCTGCTCGGGCACCCAGTCGCGCAACTTCGCCTACGGGCTGGCGCTCGGACGCGGGGACGACGTGGCCGCTCTGAAGCTCGCCGAGGGCGTGTTCTCGGCCGCGATCGCCGCCCGCCTGGCGCGCGAGCGCGGCATCGAGGCGCCGATCATCGAGGCCGTGGCCGGCATCCTCGACGGCTCGCTGCCGGTGGCCGACGCGGTGGCGGCGCTGCTCGCCCGCCCGCTGAAGCGCGAGTTCGAAACCGCTTGATCGCCCGGCCCGATTTGCTACGGGGCGGACAGCCAATCCCGGAGAAGCCCCGATGCTCTACGCCCTGATCTGCGACGACCGCCCCGACGCCGGCACGCTGCGCGCCGACACGCGCCCCGCCCATCTCGAGCACCTGAAGGCGCTGGGCACCACGCTGAAGTTCGCCGGCCCCTTCCTGGACGCGGACGGCAAGCCGACCGGCAGCCTCCTGGTGGTGGAGGCGGAGAGCGAGGAGGCGGCCCGCGCGCTCGCCACCCGCGATCCCTACGCCGTGGCGGGCCTCTTCTCCGGCGTGACGGCGCGCCGCTGGAACTGGACCGTCAACAACCCCGAGGGCAACTGACCGTCATGGCCTTCTGGCTGTTCAAGTCCGAGCCGTTCAAGTGGTCCTTCCAGCAGCAGAAGGACTGCGGGGCGGCCGGCACCGAGTGGACGGGCGTGCGCAACTACCAGGCCCGCAACTTCATGCGCTCCATGGCGGTCGGCGAGCGCGGCTTCTTCTACCATTCCAACGAGGGCAAGGCGGTGGTGGGCGTGGTCGAGGTCTGCGCCCTCGCCCATCCCGACTCCACGGCCGACGATCCGCGCTGGGAATGCGTCGATATCCGCGCCGTGGCCGACATGCCGCGCCCGGTGACGCTGGATGCCGCCAAGGCGGAGCCGCGCCTCGGCGCGATGGTGCTGGTCACCAATTCGCGTCTGTCGGTGCAGCCGGTGACGCCCGACGAGTTCCGCACCGTCTGCGAGATGGGCGGCCTCGACTGGCGAACCGCGTCGGGAACCTGAGAGGGGCCGGAACGTTTCGCGAACGACCTGATCGCGGAGCGTTCCATGACCGATGCCAACCCCAAGGCGGATGCCGCCAACTCCAACACGGTGAAGGACCCGGACGACTGGACCACCGGCGACGAGCCGATGACCGGCGCCCAGGCCTCCTACCTCAAGACCCTGTGCGAGGAGACCGACCACCCGTTCGACGACACGCTCACCAAGGGCGACGCGTCCAAGCTGATCGACGAGCTGCAGGACAAGAGCAAGCGCCTGAAGAACGGCTGAGCCGCCTTCGCCGCAGCCGAAACGAAAAGGCCGCCCTCGACGGGGCGGCCTTTTCGTTCGCGATCGCGGCCATGCCGTGGCACGAGGGGAATCGGCCTCAGTGCAGGAAGCCGAAGATCCACAGAAGAAGAATGATCGGAATGGGAATGCCGATCAGCCAGAGAAGGCCACCCTTGAGCATCGTTGTCGGTCCTTTGCAGTGGTCTTGCCGTGAAACCGCCCATGCGGGCTTCGGTTCCCGTTTTCGTGAGGTCGCGCGATGAGGGAGCGCCGGGACCGACGCGACTTCGTGCTCGCCAACACCGCGCCGCTGCGCCCGCCGCACGTGCCCGAGATCGTGCTCCATCTCGCCGACGAGGCGCACGAGCTCTGGGCGAAGACGGAGGAGGCGCTGGAGGCGATCGGCCTGCCGCCGCCCTTCTGGGCCTTCGCCTGGGCCGGCGGCCAGGGACTGGCGCGCCACGTGCTCGACCATCCGGCCCTGGTGGCCGGCCGGCGCGTCGTGGACTTCGCCTCCGGCTCCGGCTTGGTGGCGGTGGCCGCGGCGAAGGCGGGCGCCGCGAGCGTCCAGGCGCTGGACGTCGATCCGTTCGCGCGCGAGGCGGCGGAGCTGAACGCCGCGCTGAATGGCGTCGCCTTCCGGACCGTGAGCGAGGACCGCATCGGGCGGGCGCTCGACGCCGACGTGCTGCTCGCCGGCGACGTCTTCTACGACCGGGAGTTCGCCGCGCGCCTCGCGCCCTGGTTCGACCGGCTGGCCGCGGAAGGCACGTTGGTCCTGGTGGGCGATCCCGGCCGCGCCTACCTGCCCCGCGACCGCGTCGAGCGCCTCGCCGTCTACGAGGTGCCGGTGACGCGCGCGCTGGAGGACGCGGAGGTCAAGCGCACCACCGTCTGGCGCTGGAGGGGCGACCGGCGCCCCCTTCCCGGGCTCGACGCGCAAGCCCCGCCGGCATAGCCTCGGGCGCCGCCGGGGAGGATCCATGAGCCCGCATCGCGAACCGCCGTTCCAGCTCGCCGTGTGCGCCGAGACCGTCTACGCCGCGCTGCCCGTGCGCGAGCGTCTGGCGCGGCTGACGGCGGCTGGCTTCCTGGTGGAGATCTGGGACTGGACCCGTCACGACATCGCGATGCTGGCCGCCTCCGGCGCGTGCTTCTCGTCGATGACCGGCTACGTCACCGGCCGGCTCGCCGACGATGCCGGCGCCGAGGCGCTCCTGGCGAGCGCCGCCCGCTCGATTCCGGTGGCGCGCGAGCTCGGCTGTCCGCGCCTCAATCTCCACGGCACCGGCCTCGACGCGCACGGCCAAGCCCTGGTGCCGGCCGAGACGGTGAGCGGAGCGATGTGGATCAAGGCGGTGGATACGCTGCGCCGCATCGCCGATCTCGGCGAGCGGGAGGGCGTGACCTTCGTGCTGGAGAACCTCAACCGCGAGGTCGACCATCCCGGCGTGCCCTTCGCGAGGGCCGCCGACACGATCGCGCTGGTGGCGGCGGTGGACAGTCCGGGCCTGCGCCTCAACCTCGACCTCTACCATGCGCAGATCGACGAGGGGAACCTGATCGAGCTGTGCCGCCGCGCCCTGCCGCTGATCGGCGAGATCCAGGTGGCGGACGTGCCCGGCCGCCACGAGCCGGGCACCGGCGAGATCAACTATCCCGCGGTGGCGCGTGCGCTCGACGCGATGGGCTATCGCGGCGTGATCGGCCTCGAAGCCTGGCCGGAGAGCGACGACGAGACGGCGCTCCGCCGCTTCCGCGAGTCGTTCCTGCCGCTCACTCCGCCGGCGTAGCGGCGGCCTGCGCGGTCGCCGGATCCGTCGCCCGCCGCACGCGGATCGGCACCGACTTCGCGGCCGGGACATGGCTGTCCTTGGCGTGGTGCCAGAGCGGGATCAGGCGGTTGAGCTCGGGATAGTAGCCGCCGACGTCGCCCTTCGGCAGCTTGTACGCGTGCACGCGCAAGCCCTTCACCCGCCGATCCACGCCGTCGTCGGCATGGGTCTCGACATCCACGAGGTCCTGGTCGCGCAACTGGAGGCGGGCCATGTCCTCGCCGTTCATCAGCAGCACCATGCGCGAGCCCGAGATGCCGCGAAGGCGGTCGTCGTAGCCGTAGACCGTGGTGTTGAACTGGTCGTTGGAGCGCAGCGTCATCAGGGTGAAGACGTCGGGACCGCGCGTGTCGATGTCGGGATCGGTGTCGAACCCGTCCTCGGGCACGTGGAAGTTGGCCTTGCCGTTCTCGGTCTTCCATTCGCGCCGGCAGGCCGGCAGGTCCCGGTGGAAGCCACCAGGCTGGAGGAAGCGCTTGTTGAAGTCGGCGAAATACTGCGGATAGGCGCGCTCGATCTCGTCGCGCACCTTGGCGTAGTCGCCGACCCACTCGTCCCAGGGAATGGTGGAGCGCCCCGGCACCGTGGCCTTGGCGATCTCGGCGACGATCCGGGGCTCGGACAGGAGCTCGGGCGAAGCCGGCGGCCGCCAGCCCTTGGAGCCGTGGATGCAGGCGGTGGAATCCTCGATCGACACGGTCTGGTCGCCCGAGGCCTGGCGGTCGCGCTCGATCCGCCCGAGGCAGGGCAGGATGAAGGTGACCGCCCCCGGCAGGAGGTGGTTGCGGTTGAGCTTGGTGGAGATCTGCACGTGGAGACGCAGGTTGCGCCACGCCGTCTCGATCGCCTCGGTCTCGGGCACCGCGCGCGAGAAGTTGCCGCCGAGGCCGATGAAGGCCTTCACCGAGCCGTCCAGGATGCCCTGGCAGGCCTCCACCGTCGCCATGCCCTTCTCGCGCGGCGGCTCGAAGCCGTAGAACTCCCGGAACTTGTCGAGCGGGGCGAGTTCGGGCTTCTCGGTGATGCCCACCGTGCGCTGCCCCTGCACGTTGGAATGGCCGCGGATCGGCGAGATGCCGGCGCCGCGCTTGCCGATATTGCCGCGCATCAGGAGCAGGTTCGTCAGCATGCGCACGTTGTCGACGCCGTTCCGGTGCTGGGTGAGCCCCATGCCGTAATGGGCCATCACCGCGTCGGAGCGCGCATAGGTCCGACCGACCTCCTCCAGCTCGGCGCGCGCGAGCCCAGAGCGGCGCTCGATCGATTCCCAGGACGCGTCGCGCACGAAGCGCTCGAACGCCTCGAACCCGTGGCAGTGCTCGGCGATGAAGGCGGTGTCGAGGACGCGCGCCGCCCCCGCCGCCACGGCCTCGTCGTCGAGTTGGAACACCGTCTTGGCGATGCCGGTCATGGCCGCGATGTCGCCGCCGCAGCGGAGCTGGAAATACTCGCTCGACATCTTGGTGCCGGCGCCGGGCGACAGCATCTCGGCGGGCGACTGCGGGTTCTTGAACCGCATCTGCCCCCGCTCCTCCACCGGGTTGAAGGTGAAGACGGGCACGCCCCGCTTGCGCGCCTCCTGCAGCGGATGGAGCAGGCGCGGCGCGTTGGTGCCGGTGTTGTGGCCGAAGAAGAGCATCATGTCGCAATGCTCGAAGTCCTCGTAGACCACCGTGCCGACCGGCGAGCCGATAGACAGCGGCAGGCCGACCGAGGTGGACTCGTGGCACATGTTGGAACTGTCGGGCAGGTTCTGCGAGCCGTAGACCCGCGCCAGGAGCTGGTACATGTAGCTCGTCTCGAGCGAGGCGCGGCCCGAGGCGTAGAAGATCACCGACTTGGGATCCAGCGCCTGCAGCTCGCGCCCGATCTCGGCGAACGCGCTGTCCCAGGACACCGGCACGTACTGGTCGAGCGAGGCGTCGTAGCGCATCGGGCTCGTCAGCCGGCCGTTCTTCTCCAGGTCGTGGTCCGGCCAGTCGAGCAGCTCCGACACCTTGTGCCGGGCGAAGAAGTCACGGCTGGTGCGTCGCTTGGTCTGCTCCCAGATCGTCGCCTTGGCGCCGTTCTCGCAGAACTCGAACGTGTTGGCGTCGGCGGGCTTGGCCCAGGAGCAGGACACGCAGGCGAAGCCGTCCGGCTTGTTCTGCTTGTAGAGCGTGTTCCAGATGGTCGAGATGGCCAGCCCCTCGGCCAGGCTCTTCTGGGCGAGCGACTTCACTGAGCCCCAGCCGCCCGTCGGCTCGTCGTAGGGCGCCACGGTGGGTTCGGGCTGGATCTCGCTGCGCTTCATGACGGCATGCCTCGGTCGGAACATGGATGGGCTCGCCCTCACTGGACGCGCGAGCCGCCCCGCCGGTTCCCGCGCCGCGCGCGATCCTATCGCCGCACCGCCAATCGCGCGCCCGGCCGCAGGAAGGGCGCGAGCCGACCCATGTCGCGCCGCGAGACCGCGACGCAGCCCTCCGTGGGCGCGTAGGCCGGACGCGCGACATGGAGGAAGATCGCGCTGCCGAGCCCGCGGGCGCGCCGGCCGAGGTTCCAGTCCAGCACCACCACCACGTCGTAGAGCGCGTCGGCGCGCCGCATCGTCTCGGCGCTGGCGCCCATCGGCAGGCGCACCGGGCGGTTGTAGGCCGGATGGCCCGGGGCGTCGCACCACCCGTCCTCGGCGCGCGCCCGGCGCACGGGCAGGCCCGGCAGGCGCAGCGGCGCACCGCGCGGGCCGCCGCGGAGATAGGCCGCCACGACGGGCATGGCGGCGAGCGGCGTCGCCCCGTCGCCCTCGCGCTTTCGCGAGCTGACGCCGGAACGCCCGAGCGCGCAGCGAAGGCGCAGCGGACCGGCCGCCAGGATGCCCCGTCGCCCGTCGAGCGGCGAGGGACGCACCAGAAGAAGCGGCCCAGAACGGGGTTTCCGGGGCCTGGGGGGTGGAAAAAGCCGCATTCCGCTCACAAATTGTTACAAAGCCGGGCGCGAATCGTCGCCCGGCCGGACCTCGAGACGGGATTCTTGAATGAGCGTACGTAGCATTCTCATTGTCGATGACGACGACGACCTTCGCACGACGCTCGTGGACCAGCTCGCCCTCCACGAGGAATTCCAGGTGCTGCAGGAGGCCAACGCCACCAAGGGCATCCAGACGGCGCGCGCCCATCTGATCGACCTCGTGATCATGGATGTCGGCCTGCCGGACATGGACGGGCGCGAGGCGGTGAAGGCGCTGCGCAAGGGCGGCTTCAAGGCGCCGGTCATCATCCTCACCGCGCAGGACGGCGACGCCGACACGATCCTCGGCCTCGAATCGGGCGCCAACGACTACGTCGCCAAGCCCTTCCGCTTCGCGGTGCTGCTGGCGCGCATCCGCGCCCAGCTCCGCCAGCACGAGCAGTCCGAGGACGCGACCTTCCAGGTCGGCCCCTACGTGTTCAAGCCGAGCCAGAAGGTCCTTCTGGACGACAAGGGCGGCAAGATCCGGCTCACGGAGAAGGAGACCGCGATCATCCGCTACCTCTACCGGGCCGACCGTCGCGTGGTGACGCGCGACGTGCTGCTCGAGGAGGTCTGGGGCTACAATTCGGGCGTCACCACCCACACGCTGGAGACGCATGTCTACCGACTGCGCCAAAAGATCGAGCCCGAACCCTCCAACGCGCGGCTGATCGTCACCGAATCGGGCGGCTACAAGCTGATGCCCTGACCGGCCGTCCGGCTGTGGCCGGGCGGGAACGCACGGGGCGCCAAGGCCGTCCCGCGTGGCGCTTCCGCCCGCTTTGGGCTTCACGCGGCGGGCATTTCCTGCGATGTCCGATGCGGACGCGGAGCGTCCGGCATGGGACGCATGGAGTGTATCGGTCGGCATGAGCCTGGAAAGCGACATGGAGCTTCTCGGCGGCGTCTCGCTGTTTCAGGATCTGACGCGCGACCAGTTGCGGCTCCTGGCCTTCGGCGCCGAGCACCGGCACCTGCGGGCGGGCGAGATCCTGTTTCGCGCCGAGGCGCGGGCCGACGCGGGCTTCATCGTGGTGGGCGGCGAGGTGAACCTCGTGGACGGCGAGGGCGACGGGCGGCGCGTGGTGGACACGGCAGGCCCCGGCTCGCTGCTCGGCGAGATGGCGCTGATGGCCGACACGCGCCGGCCCGTGACGGCGGTGACCGCCACCGACTGCGACTTCATCCGCATCTCGCGTCCGCTGTTTCGGCGGATGCTCCAGGAATATCCCGACATCGCGGCGACGCTGCATCGGCGCATCGCCGGCGAGCTTCAGGAGATGACCGCGCGGATCCTCGCCCTGTCCGACGTCTTCGAGGACGACCTTGAGACGCCCGGCGAAACGGCCGACGGCCCATCCGTGCCGCAGGACTGAGGAAGCGGGAGCGACCGCGGTCGCCGTCCGGAACGTCCCCGGCAGTGGATTGGCGGGGGATCGTCGCGGCCCACGAGGCGCCGGACGCCGCGCATGCCGGCGGCATCGGCGGCGATCGGCAACGAAACGCGTGGCGGCCAGCACCGCCGGGCCGATCCGGCGGGCTGTTCGGCCGGGCTCCCTAGATCTCGCCCATCACCTCTCGCGCCCGACGCTCGGCCGCCTGCAGGGTGCGGTAGGCCCGGAACTTGGCGTCGTGGAAGCGGGCGGTCTCGCCGCCCGCCGGCTCCACCGTCTCGCCGGCGCGGCACATGCGGGCGGCCGCCTGCGCCAGATCGGGCTCGGCGCCGCTCGCGACCACGCCCAGCATGGCGCTGCCGAGAAGCACCGGCTCGGCGGTCTCCGGCAGCACCACGGCGGTGCCGGTCGCGTCCGCCAGGATGCGGCGCAGGAGCGGGGAGCGCGAAGCGCCGCCCGAGACCACGATCCGTTCCAGCGGCACGCCCTCGGCGCGCATCGCCTCCACGATGTCGCGCGTCCCGTAGCAGAGGCCGCAGAGGCCGGCGACGAACAGGCGCACGATCGCATCCTCGTCGGCGTCCAGCGTGAGGCCGCTCACCGTGCCGGTCGCGTGCGGGTCGGCGTGCGGCGAGCGGTTGCCGAGATGGTCGGGCACGACGTGGACGGCGGCGGCGAGCCGGGCTGCGGCCTCCAGGGAGCCGGCGAGCGCAACGGCCCGCGCCTCCAGGTGGTCGAGCACGGCGCGCCCCTCCCCGTCCGCGCGGCTGCGGGCGGCGGCAAAGCCCGGATGCGAGCCGACCAGATGATCGAGCGCCGCGCCGTAGCCGGACTGCCCGCCCTCCAGGAGCCAGGCCCCCGGCAGCATGGCGCCGAAATACGGCCCCCAGACGCCCTCCACGAAGGTCGCCTCGGCGGTGACCGCCATCGCGCAGGCCGAGGTGCCCATGATCAGCGCGAGGTCGCGACCGACGCCCGACACGGTGCCGACGCCGCCGGCATGGGCGTCGATCAGTGCGGCGCCGACCGGCGTTCCCGGCAGGAGGCCGAGGTCGGCGGCGGCCGCCGCCGTCAGCCCCGCCCCGACCGGCTGGCCGATGTCGAGCACCTCGCGGCCGATCCGGGCGAAGCCTTCGTCGGCCAGGTCCCCGAGCCCGATCGTGCGGAAGTAGTCCTCGTCCCAGCGCCGCTCGTGGGCGAGGTAAGTCCACTTGCAGGTCAGGGTGCAGACCGAGCGCGCCGCCGAGCCGGTGGAGCGCCAGGTGAGATAGTCGGCGAGGTCGAAGAAGTGCTCCGCGCCGGCGAACGTCTCCGGCATGGTCTCCTTCAGCCAGAGGAGCTTCGGCGTCTCCATCTCGGGCGAGATGCGACCGCCCACGTATCGCAGGACGGCATGACCGGTGGCGTTGATGCGCTCGGCCTGCGCGATCGCCCGATGGTCCATCCAGACCACGACGTCGCGCGCGGCGTCCCCGGACGGGCCGACCGCGAGCGGCCGCCCGGACGGCCCCACGGCGACCAGCGAGCATGTCGCGTCGAAGCCGACGCCCCGGACCCGGGCGGGATCGCCGCCGGCCAGGCCGAGCGCCTCGCGCACGCTCTCGCACACAGCGCGCCAGATGTCGGCCGAGGACTGCTCGACGATCTCGCCCGGCTCGCGCCACAGGCGGATCGGGCGCTTGGCGGTGGCGACCAGCCGGCCGTCGGCGCCGAACAGGCCGGCGCGCGCGCTGCCCGTGCCGACATCGACGCCGAGGAAGAGATCGTTCGCAGTCATGGTGGCCGTTCCCGGGACTAGAGGTCGACGCCGTGCGGCAGGATCACGAGGTCGCGGATCACGACCCCGGGCGGACGGGTGAGCATGAACAGGACCGCGTCGGCGACCTCCTTGGCCTCCATCAGGCTCTTGGAGGCGCGCGCCTCCTCCAGCTTGGCGGCCGGCCAGTCGTCGATCAGCGGCGTCACCACCGGGCCGGGGGCCACGGCGCCGACGCGGATGCCGTGCTTGATGACCTGGCGGCGCAGCGTGTGGACGAAGGCCTGGATGGCGAACTTCGAGGCCGTGTAGACCGGCTCCCAGACCACCGGCACGAGGCCGGCCACCGAGCTGGTGACGACGATGTCGCCCGAGCCGCGCTCGGCCATGTGCGGGAGCACGGCGTGGATGGAGCGGAAGGCGGCGTTGACGTTGAGGTTGAGCATCCGGTCCCAGCGGTCCGGGTCGCCCTCGATCACCTCGCCGCCGACATAGGCGCCGGCATTGGCGTGGAAGATGTCGACCCGGCCGGTCATCTCCAGGATCTGCGGCATCATCGTCGCGACGCTGGCGCCGTCGGTGAGGTCGATGCGAACCGCGTGGGCGCCCTGGCCGAGTTCGGCGCAGGCCTGTTCGAGCCGGTCGGCGGCGTGGTCGACGAGCACGACGCGCGCCCCCGCCGCGAGCATGGAGCGGGCGCATTCGAGGCCGATGCCGGACGCGCCGCCCGTGACGGCGGCGACCTTGCCGGAAAGATCGAAGTTCATGGAAGGGTTTCCCGAATGGACGATATGGGGAGGCCTCGGGCCCGCCGCCGCGCGGCGGCGGGCCCGAGGCGGGCGCGTCAGCCGCGACCGTGCGAGGCGCGCGAGCGGCGGGCGAGCGAATCCACGATCACGGCCAGCGCCAGCACGCCGCCGAGGATCATGTAGCGGAGGCTGGACGAGAGGTTCAGCAGCGTCAGCCCGTTGGAGATCGCCTGGATCACGATGATGCCGAGCAGTGCCGAATAGGCCGAGCCGCGTCCGCCGAACAGGGACGTGCCGCCGATCACCGCCGCCGCGATGGCGTTGAGGTTGACGTCGCCGGTGCCGGCCTGCTGGGAGGCCGATCCGAGGCGCGCGGCCGACAGGAGGCCGCCCAGCGCCGCCAGCGTCGAGCACAGGACGAAGGCGCTGAGGTAGATGCCGCGCACGTTGATGCCGGCGCGCCGGGCCGCCTCGCGGTTGCCGCCGACCGCCATCATGGAACGGCCCCACCGGGTGCGGGTGATCGCGTAGTCCATCGCCGCGACCATCGCCACGAAGAGCGCGAACATCCAGGGCACGCCCCGCCCCTGCGCCAGATACAGGACCACCGCGACGAGGCCCACGGTCAGCAGCAGCGCCTTGGCGACCACGACGCTGAGCGCGGCGCCCGTCAGGCCCGCCGCCTGCCGGCGCGCCCGGGCCCGGAGGCCGCTCCACAGAACGGCGGCGCCGGGTGCCAGCGCCAGGGCGACCGACAGCCAGTTCGGCATGTAGGCGTTCTGGCCGAAGCGCACGAAGGCGAGGCCGAACGGCAGGTTGATCGAGCCGGACGTGCCTAGGAGGTAGAGCTGGAGCCCGAGCAGCGCGAGAAGGCCCGCCAGCGTCGCCACGAAGGACGGCATGCCGACGCGGTTGTAGAGCAGCGCGTAGAGCGCGCCGACCAGCGCGCCGAGCCCGAGCGCCACCGCGATCGCGCCCGCGAGCGGCCAGCCGTTGTTGATCCACAGGACGCCGAGCATGGCCGAGGCGAGGCCCGACATGGAGCCGACCGACAGGTCGATCTCGCCGAGCAGCAGCACGCAGACGATGCCGAGCGAGATGATGCCGGTGGTGGCGCAGTCGTAGAGGAGGTTCGACACGTTGCCCGGCCGCAGGAAGACCGGGTTCAGCGAGGTGAACACCACGGCGATCAGCACCAGGCCGACCGCCACGGGGATCATGCCGAGGTCGCCGGAGCGGACGCGGTCGCGGAAGGCGCGCAGGGCGCCGCCGAGGCCTTCGTCCTGGCGCACGCGGGCGTCGGCGCGGTCGAGCGCGCGCCCGGCGACGGAGTTGGGATTGTCGCTCACGCGGAGCCCTCCAGGGTGGCGGCGCGGCGGCCGGCGCGCCGCGACACGGCGTTCTCGGTGGCGCCGGTGATGGCGGCGATCAGGTCGGTCGGGGAATCGTCGGGCGTGAACACGCCGTTGTTGCGCCCGAGGCGCAGCACCACGATGCGGTCGGCCACCGCGCGCACGTCTTCCATGTTGTGGGAGATGATGATGACGCCGAGCCCGCGGTCGCGCACCCGCTCGATGAGGTTCAGCACCTCGGCGGTCTGCGCGACGCCCAGCGCGGCGGTGGGCTCGTCCAGCATGATGAGCTTGGGCTCCAGGAGGAGCGAGCGCGCGATGGCGACCGTCTGGCGCTGGCCGCCCGACAGCGAGGCCACCGGCTCGCGCACGGAGGGGATGCGCGCGGCGAGCTCGTTGAGGAGCGTCCAGGCGCGCACCTCCATGGCGACCTCGTCGAGCTTCCAGGGGCTCGCCTCGCGCCCGAGATAGATGTTGGCGACGACGTCGAGGTTCTCGCACAGGGCGAGATCCTGGAACACGGTCGCGATGCCGAGGTCCAGCGCCGCCGAGGGGCTCGAGAGCGCGACCTCCCGGCCGTCGAAGCGGATCGTGCCCGACGTCGGCTGGTGCACGCCGGCCAGGACCTTGACCAGCGTCGACTTGCCGGCGCCGTTGTCGCCCACCAGGGCGACCACCTCGCCGGGATGGACGTCGAGCTCGATGTCGGTGAGCGCCGACACGGCGCCGAAGTTCTTGGACACGTTGCGTAGCGAGATGACCGGCTCGCGGCCGCCCGGATGGGCGGGCGGGGAGCGGTCGGCGTGATCGGCCATGAGCCGGGCCTCCCTTGGTTCACGGAACGGGGGTCGGCCGCCCCGGGGTGCGGGGCGGCCGACGGTTCGGGCCCGAGGGCCTAAGGGCTGCGCAGTTACGCGGCGGCGCTGGCG
>NZ_QYRN01000009.1 GCF_003583935.1 Aureimonas flava
CCATCGGAAACATCCCGCCAGCCGAAGCCGAGGCCGCATACTACGCCCAGCTTGAGGCATTTCCGATCGCCGCGTAGGACTCAAACCAATCAGCCTCCGGCAAACCCGGGGCGGTTCAGTCACGCTCCAAAGTGTTGTCTCGACAACCTCACTTTAGAGACCTGTTGGCCGGCCATGGCCGCCTGAGAATGCCCTGCGCCCTATCGGGCTCCGCGCATCCTCAGGCGGCCCCAGCATCCGCTTCCCAATGTGCTACGGCCCGGAGTTCATCGCCAAGGCCGTGCGCAACTGGATTGCGGCAATCGGGGCCAGGAGCGCCTTCATCGAACCGGGCTCGCCTTGGGAGAACGGCTACTGCGAGATCTTCAACTCCAGGCTCCGCGACGAGCTTCTGAACGGCGAGATCTTCTACAGCCTCGCCGAAGCCCGGATCATCATCGAGAAATGGCGCTGCCACTACAACACCAAGCGACCACACTCGAGCCTGGGCTACCGTCCACCCGCTCCAGCCGTCATGGCATGGCCGGCTGCGCTACCCCAACCCGCTTCGCCGGCCACCTCAACCATCGCCGACAAGCCCACCGTGCATTAGATTTGAACCGGGCCACCTGATGGGGCAGGCCACCCTTTGAGCAGCATAGACGGGAGATGCTGGATGGTCATCGAGGATCGGGACGCCGAAGTACGAAAACGGGCCTATGAACTGTGGCAAGCCGCAGGTAGTCCTTGGGGACGTGAGCATGAGTTCTGGGCGGCTGCTGGATTGGAGATCGAGGGAGAGAGACAGGAACAGGAAGCGATCGAGCGGTCCGTGGCCAGGTGAATGATCACCCGACGAGTGCCGCTCCCCGCCGTCCGGGCGCGGGATCGTTACGCCTTCTCGTCGGGTTCCTCGTCCACTGCCGTGGCCCGATCGAGCTCCTCGAGCAGCCGAGCCAGGTGTTCGGGGATCGTAGGATCGATGCGGTGGCTGTCAGCCTTGCACATTGCCGTACGCACCTGCGCTCGGATAGCAGGCTCAGACAGCCCCTTGGCAACTTCGCTTTTCGGCAAGATCAATCTTCTATTGGTGTCGGATCGACGATGCTGCCGGATTGGCTATGATAGTGACCCGATCATGATGTATGTGAGGCCGCTCGAGGCATAGTCCAGCGTCGCCTTGCCGTTGAAATAGGTGGGCACGACCCGCCCGACGAGGCGCGAGCCGAAGCCCGTTGTCAGGTGCTCCGCAACCGTAGGTCCATCGACCTCGCTCCAGCGGAATGAGAAGTTGCCGTCTCCTCCGGTTTCCCACGAAATCTCGACGTTCCCCGATGCGTTCGAAAGCGCGCCATATTTGGCGGCGTTGGTCGCCAGTTCATGGATTGCCAAGGCAAGCCCCATTCCCTGCTGAGCGGTAAGATCCACGCTTTCGCCCTCGACCGTGAACCGGTTGCCCCCGTCCGTGTGCGGGGCGATCGCGGCCTGAACGACATCGCGGATGTCGGTCGTCTCCCAGTTCGTCTCGGTGAGCATATCCTGCGCCGGACCGAGCGCCTGGATACGATCGGCGACAGTGTGGGTTGCCGCTTCGAGGGAAGTCGCATTGCGCAGGCTCTGCGTGACCACCGCCTGCACCATGGCCAAGGTGTTCTTCACTCGAACGGTCCGGCGCTTCAACGAATGGGGTTGCGCAACTGGCCAAGAAACATTCGATGACGTGCCCGAGACAGCCGTTTACGGGCCAAGGGCCAGCATGTCCGGACCATCGGCGCTGTTCAGAACGTCCATCATCCGCTCGGCGTCGGGCAGGCTCATCCTGCTCATATCGACATCGTTGATCGAGACCATTTCCCCCGTCGCGACGGACGACACTGTCCAGGTCCCGTGCGGGTCCCGCGCGATCGCGTAAGCAGGCGTCCTCTGGGCGCCCAAGAAAAGGTCGATGCCGAAACGCCGTGAGGGCTGGGGCGACGGCGGCAAATCGGATGCCGGAAAATCCGGACGATCGAACACCATTTCGATTTCGTCGCCCTCGAAGTGAGCGATGTCAGTGTCGATCGTGCATTGGAACCGCTTCTCGCTTTTGTCGTCGACCAGAAACCGAACGGCCGCGTCGAGAGAAGCGAACTTCCGAAACCGCAGCGACCCTTTCGGCATCTGCCGCTTGGCGGACGCGCACCAGAAGACATCGGCCGGCCGAGTGTAGTCGATCGTCTTCGCGATGCTCATTTGCCTGACCTCGCTGCGTTGTCGGGAAGGCGGATCGCCGCGGCGGCGTCCTCTCGTTCCATGCGCCCCTTCCGAAGCAGCAGGGACTTCGCACGCGTCGCCCGTGCGGCAGCGTTGACGGCCTCGAAGGTCGAAAGGGGTGCGGACGCAGAGCGTGCCGCTTTGAAGTGCCTGTTGGCAGCGTCGAGTGAATGGGAGCGGGTCATTGATCACACCTTTCAAGGAAGCATGGGGTGGTCTGCGAAAGGCAGGTCTCTTCCGCGTTGCAGATGGGGGCTCGGAACGCTTCAGTCCGCCAGTCTCAGGCGTTCGATGTTGCCTCGAACGATGGTCCGGTAGTCGCCGATCATGCTCTCGAACGATCCGCCGGCTATCGCGGCCCCCATCGCGTCGGTGAACGCATCGATCTTTTCGCGCACCATCAGGCTCGCTTCGTCGAACGCTGCCGGTCCACCAAGCCGAAGGCGGTAGAGCCGCAGGTGCATCGCCTGCTGCGACTCCATCGCCAGAAGCACGACGTTCGTGGCGGACGCGAACAGGGCGTTCAAGTCGATGATCCGTCCGTTTCGCGGAGCGTGGCGAGATCGGCCATGGCGCGCCACGTAGCCTCTGCTTCGCTGTGCTTCTTCTGCACGTTCGCGAGCGAAGCGTTGGCTGCGGCCACTCGGGACTCGTTTGCCCGATCGAGATAGAACTGCGCGAAGGAAGACTTCACGACGGCACTCCGACCGGGGAGATTGGCAGGCGGATCGCATTCGCCTGATCCTCCAGTTCCATCCGGATCCTGCGCAGCCGCTTCTCGGCCATTGAGGTGACGATGGTCCGCATCTCCGAGCTTTGAAGTCCGGGGAAGAGTTCGATGACGAGCTTCAAATGGGCAGCCCGTGTGGGAGCAAAGCGGGAAACGGACATGCAAAACCTGCTGGATGAATGAGTTCGGTGGGTTGATGGCTAGCGCCGAAGCAGGCCTAGAAGGTCTTGCCTTCCATCCAGGTATGAACCTCCTCGTCGGCGTCAGCCTTCGATCGACCCGAGCGGTCACGTACCATCGTGGCGAGTTGCTGCTCGTTGTGGATGGTCGTGACGTCGAAGCGGGTCAGGAAGGGCCAGCGCTGTCGCGCTTCAGCCATGTAGCCACGTTTGCGCGCGACGGTTTCGCCGCTCTCGCCGCCTTGGTATCCGAACATGGGACTGGCTCCGTAGGGCGGAAGCGCCAGAGGCACGGATGGTCGAGGATCTCGCCAGACCGTCTTTCTTCAACGCCCTCGCGATAGAGATAGCCCTAATCTCTCGAATATCAAACGCCGATTGCGTATATTCGCTAAAGCAGATGGATTTTTCGGTACGGCTCAGGAATTCCAGACGAGATTAATGTCCTGTCATGCTTGTAATGCGATCGGCGAAAGCGTAGCTGTCTTGGATCGAACTTTGGTAGTCGATCTTATTTTTGGCGCTCAGGCGCCCGAGCGATCCTCTTTCTCACTGTCGATCTACGCATCGGAGCGCACGCGGCGCTGCGAGCAATTCGCCTTGTTTTGAAAGGGCATCCTCATGGCTACTGGAACCGTCAAGTTCTTCAACGACACCAAGGGTTTTGGCTTCATCGCTCCGGAAGATGGCAGCACCGATGTGTTCGTGCATATCTCGGCGCTGGAGCGCTCGGGGATCCGGGGCCTCGCAGAAGGTCAGAAGGTCAGCTTCGAGGTCGTCGCCGACCGTCGCTCCGGCAAGAATGCCGCCGAGAACCTCCAGGTGCTCTGAGATGATCCGACCCATGACCACGGATGGACTGGCATGGGATCTGGAAAAGGGAAAAGGTCGGGCTCTGCCCGGCCTTTTGTCGTTTTAGGATGGTGGACCCCCAACCTGTCGTCCTGTTATGGGGCGACGAGCAGATCAAACCTTCCCCGATCTCATGGAGCCGGAACGAAGGCGAGCGCTGGCCGAGCTTGAACGAAGCGATCGCGTTCGCCATGGCCATGCGATACGATAAAGCAGCGAAAGGGCTGCACCCGTGGATCTGGACGACGAACGGCAGCATTTACTCGCCGGCCACGATCAACACCATGGCGGAAGTGCTGTATCGCAACACTCGATTGGCAGATCTTTAGACTGCTTATCCCGCTCACTCAGCCGCATACAAGATATAGAGGTGCGGGAGTTCCGGACATCCCGAGGGCGAGCGGATGAGCCTCTCGGCCAGAGTGGCTGACCTGACAGGTGGAAAGGTTCGTGCAACTACCTGTGGGACGCGGCTTGCCGTCCCTCAGTCCATCGCCGAAGCTGGTGGCGGGCTGCTCCCGATGTCCTGCCAGACATCACGCCCGCGTTAGATCTTAATGCCCCCATTCAAGGCTTCGGGAGAACTGCCGGGGCCGTTTTCAGGTGTAACGGGCCGCTCGGAAGACCGCGTCTGTCCCGAGGTCGAGCGCCTCCGCCAATGCTTCCGCCAGGCGGACATGCAACGGTATCGCTTCGTCGAGATGGTTTTCGACGATCTCTCCACGCTCCAACGTCAGCAACATCCGGGGTTCACGACCGCTGTTGTCGAACAGGAGACTGTTGTCCGCCAGTCGCAACGCGTGCGGGAGGCGACCGAACGCCGTGTCGTAGCGGCGTCGGATCACCTCTGCCGGAATGTCGTGCCCGCCGCGGGACACCCGCTCTGCCACACGAAGGACGTTCAGTTCTGGACTGTCGAGGGCGACATAGACGAGCGCCACCTCGTATCCCAGCTCCTTGCACCGCTCCATCACGGCGAGGGATTGCCTGCTGCTGAGCGTTGTCTCGTAGACGAAGCTGCGTCGGTCGTTAAGATTTTTTGTCGATCGTCTTGAGCACGACGCGCCCCGCTGCCATCGACACGGATTCCGGGTGCGCAGGGCTGATCCGCCGGGCCACGATGTCGGCGTTCACGAACTCACCCACGAGCGACAACAGCGGGTAGATCGTCGATTTGCCAGAGCCGTTGGGTCCGGCAACGATGGTGCAGAAGGCTGTGGCGCGAAGGGTCTCAGCCACGCCGTACGAAGGCGGCAGCGAGGCGCTCCTCTTCGTCGGCCTCATCAACCAAGATGCGTCGCCCGTCCGGCATCTCCTTTACGATGCCGTCCCCAAGCGAGGGGTCGCGGTAGTAGGCCGGAACCCCAGCCGTGCGTGCTCGCTCGCGCGCGATCGCTCCGGCTTGCCGGACGCGGTCCTCGTTCTTCCGCCACTTGTCGAGAAGCATCATGGTTGGAAACCCGTTTCTACACCCGACCAATATACGTGATGCCGTAGTCGTTTGCGACAACGGTTTCGGTCCGACCAAGTGCGGGCAGGTAGCCGTTCAGGATCTCGGTACGGGGCCTGCGCGGCGGATGACGGTATCGGGCGGTCGAGCGCTCCTCCCCCGCCCGCCGCATCGGCAATGCCGGGCGCGTCGGCTTGCCCCGGATGTAACGCACGTCGGTGCGCGGCCCGATCTCGTCGAGCGCGTCGAGCAGATCCATGCCCTCTTGCCGCGCCAGCGCCTTGGCCATCGACAGGCGGCCCGGCGACACCATGGCGAGGATCTGCGCCCGGTGCGCCCGTCGCCATTCGGAGGTGTCGCCAACGATGTCGCGGTAGGTGGTCCGCGGCAGCGACTGCCCGACCCCGAGGAGGCGGTCCATGGCCGACTGGAACGAGCGCCTGCGGTTCCAGCGGAAGACGAACTCGTTGAGATAGGCGTCCATGTGCTTCTCGCGGAAGCCGTGGAAGGTGCCGAGCGCCCAGCGCTTCAGGTTCGAGAAGACGCGGTGGACGCGCTCGAAGGTCACGTGCGCGGGCAGCGCGTTGCGGCCGCTGAGGTTGCGCGGCACGTGGCGGCGCGCCGGGATGCCGACGTAGGAGCCGTTCGCGTCCGTGTGCAGCGTGCATTCCGGTGCGGTGTTGGCCAGCACGAAGGGCTTGATGAACGTCCCGGTGTCCTCGGCGATCCGCGCCAGCCGGACGCGGCCGGAGGTGCGGCCCGAGCGGCGCTCGACGGCACCGATGACGAACACCTTGCCGACCGTGCTCTTGCCCTGTCCGCCCGTCACGGGATCGGTCCTCCTGCGGTACGGGAACGAGGTCTCGTCGACCTCCACCTCGCCCTCCAGCGGCGTGCGCCCCGGGTCGACCATGGCGCGGCGCAGCTTATGCAGCAGGAGCCAGGCCGTCTTGTAGGAGCCGACGCCGATCTTGGCCTGGAGCTGGAGGGCCGAGATCGAGTTCGAGTGCGTCGCCGCGAGGTAGGCGGCGATGAACCAGGTGCGCAGCGGCAGGTGCGTGCCGTGCATCACCGTTCCCGCGATCACCGAGGTCTGCCGTCGGCAGCCGGGCTTCTCTCCCTTCCCCGCGCACTGGAACAGCCAGGGCCGCGCCTCGAGCCGCCATCCCTTTTGCGAGCCGCAGTGCGGGCAGGCGAAGCCGCCGGGCCACCGCTTCCGCGCAAGGTGCTCGGCGCATGCGTAGTCGTCCGAGAACGTCGCCATGAAGCGCTCGATCGACGGCGGCTTGTCCTTCTTCCAGCGGGTCGGGAACAGGGCCTCTGACATGCCGGGACCGTAAGCCGCGGCGTCAACCCCGTCATGCGGTTTCGCTAGATATGGTTAGCGGCTGAGCGAGGGGGATAAGCAGTATCTTTAGTCGCTCACGTTTTCACAGCCACAGTTTTTTGTGTCCCATCGTGCGAATATGAGAGTTACGAAGCTCCTTATGACTCGCAATACTAAAAGAAATGCGAGCCCATTTGGGCGGAGGACATTATGCGCTTCTTCTTCGACATCCGGGACAAAGAGACGCTGATCAGAGATCCTGATGGTAGCGAGTTCCCCAACCTTAGGACTGCATGCCAGGATGCCACGCTTGCCGCTCGCGAACTGATGGCTGAAGCTCTCCTACGCGGGAAGCCGCTTGGAGGGCGTGCCTTCGAAATTCGTGACGCGAATGGAACGCTGCTTTGCACACTTCCCTTCAACGAGGCTATCCCCATAGGCTGAGTGGGGTTCAAAGCATTCATCCGTCGGCTGCTGATTGCCTGTGCCGATTTCGGGCACATCGTTACTCTTCGAGTCTTGTTCGAAACAAGTAGCGTCTGATCGGCCTGTCCGAACACGACCCGGGCGCCAAGAGGCGTCCCGAAAGCGGAAGCCCGAAAGCGGTCATCCATTCTCTCCCCTTCGGTGGTCGACAAGGTAACCCCAGCGCACGCCGCAAGATGATATCGACGGAGCCGCACAAGGCTTGGTCCTCAGCCCCTCGTCCGGATGTCCGCCCGATGCAGTGCCTTCAGCATCGTCGCACGCAGGTAAGGCTTGGAGAAGAACATACCGCCGTTCGGCACATCAGCGTCAGTGAGCCGGGTATGTCCGGACACGATGATGATGGCAATGTGCGGCCAACGCTTGCGAACCGTGCGGGCGAGGTCCAGGCCGTCCATCTCGCCCGGCATGTCGATGTCGGTGAACAGGATGCCGATGTCGTCGCGGCTCTCAAGGATCACCAGCGCCTTGGCCGCATTCGGGGCATCGCAAACGGCGAAGCCCTCGTCTGCCACCATGTCGATGGCATCGACACGGATCAAAGGCTCGTCTTCGACGATCAGCACGCAGGTGTCTGTCACGATGTCATTCATGGTCCGCAACAGGGCGCGCCTCGCTTGGTTCCGCCGACGGGGGCGTTTCTCTTGGTAGTGTCCCAGCAAGGACATAGCACAGGCCATCCGGCGTAAACGCCGTTTCCCCACTGCCGTCGAAGTATGACGGAACGATCTGGTTGGTCAGGCGCGATCCGAAGCCACGGCGTGCAGGCTTCACGACCTCGGGGCCGCCTGCCTCACGCCACTCGAAGCGGAAAGCGTCGTCCGCCTCATGCCGCCACGAGATGCGGATGTGCCCCGTCTCGTTCGACAGGGCGCCGTACTTCGCCGCGTTGGTCGCCAGCTCGTGGATCGCCAGAGACAGGCCGAGTGCGGCCTGAGAAGGAAGGTCGAGGCGAACACCCTCGATCGTCACGCGATCGTCGCTCTCGAGGTGGACCTTCAGCGCGCCGCGCACGACCTCGTGGATAGTCGCGCTGGCGTAGGTCGTCTGGCGCAGAAGGTCCTGCGCGCTCGACAGTGCTGCGATCCGCTGGTCGATCGTGACAGCCGCCTCCTCTTTGGTGTCGGCATGCCGCATGGTCTGCGAGACGATGGCCTTGACCATCGCCAGCGTGTTCTTGATCCGGTGCGCCATCTCGTTCTGGAGTTCGCGCTGCTGCTGCTCGGCCCGCTCCTTGGCGGCGATCAGCTCGTTGGCGTCGCTCAATGCCTCGGCTTGCTCGGCCTCGGCGGTGATGTCGCGGGCACTGGAATAAAGTTTGTCCCCTTCCGGGAAGGCTACCCAAGACAGCCGGCGCCACTCGCCCGCCTTGGTACGGTAGCGGTTCTCGAAGCGCAGCACCGGGCTGCCCGCCCGCACCCGGTCGAACGCGGATAGGCTTGCCCCTACGTCGTCGGCATGGACGAAGCCCTGGTAGGACGCTCCTTCTATCTCGTCCGCCCGCCAGCCGAGCGCCGCGGTCCAGGCCGGGTTGACCCGGTCGAAGAGCGTGCTGCGCATGTCGATGACTGACAGGAGGTCGGGACTGAAGTGCCAGGTTCGCTCCTGCGCCGCCGACTGCTCGGTTATGGCTACGGCCTGCGCCCGCTCGTCGGTGACGTCGCGGGCGACGCAGTAGAGAAGGCCGTTCTCCGGCACCGCCGTCCATGACAGGGTCCGGTAGCCGCGCTCCTTCGAGCGGAAGCGGTTCTCGAACTCGAACGTCTCGCGGCCCGCCGCCAGATGGCCGATCTCGGACCGTGTCTTGGCGACGTCGTCGGGATGCTCCATCCATTCCGAGGTGTGCCCGACGATCTCCTCCTGCCGCCAACCCAGCGTGCGCGTCCAGGCCGGGTTGATCGACAGCCAGATACCTTGGTCGTCGGCGACACCCAGCATGTCGCCGCTGAGCTGCCAGATGCGGTCCCGCTCGGCAGTCTGTGCCGCGACCTGCTTTTCCAGGGACGCGTTCATGTCGCGCAGCCTATGTTCGGCCGCTCTGCGAGCAATCTCGACCTCGGTACGGTCCATCACACGTCGGGCGAACAAGACCTCGTCCGCGGTCCAGGCCCGTGGCTCGTCCTGGTTGAGGCAGAACACCACTTTGAGGCGACCGCGGTCCATGAGCGGCAGGTTGACGAGCGACCGGACCGCGATCGAGCGGAAGCTCGTGGCCTGATCGGCGGTTCGTGGATCGCTGGCGATGTCGTCTATCACCACGTCCTCGCCCCGCCGCAGTGACTCGATGTAGGAGCCGTAGGTCTCGAAGTCGTGCGTGCCGGCGAGGCTCGCCTGATCCGGCGCCAGCCAGTCCTGGTGGATGATCATATGCCGACCGGCGGCGTCCATGTCGCCATAGGCCACGCGCGACAGGTCCAGTGCGGTGCCGACCGTCTCGGACGCCAGGAGCGCCATCTCGTGTGGATCGTCCAGCGTGCGAAGGCGCTCGCCGAGTTCGTTGAGGATGTGCTCCAGGCGCCGCGACGCAACGTCGATCAGGACCCCGGGAAAGCGCAGCGGCGTGCCGTCCGGCCCGAGCTCGACGCGCCCGTTCGCCTCCAGCCAGTGGTAGCGCCCGGTGTGGCGGCGTACGCGGTACTGATGGGCGTAGGCTCCGCCGCGCTGAACTGCCGCGTTGATCGCCACCACAAGCCCAGCCTGGTCGTCCGGATGGACGGTGGCGACGATCTGGGCAAGCGGGATGCCCTCGCGGCCGAGCGCTGGATCGAGGCCGAACGCATTGGCGAACGCCTCGTCGATCATGAAGCGGTCGGCGACGATGTCCCAGAACCACGTGCCGATGATGGCGCCGGCGGCTAGGGCCAGTTGCACTCTCTCCGCATCCACCATTGCCGCATCGCTCTGCCGCGCAACCCCGAGGCGCTCAGTCTTCTCAGCAGTTGGCGCCGGCTCGAAAGGCTTGGTCATGGGCGGTACTCGACGGAATGGGTCGTTGATCGCTCATGCAGACAGTGACACGCGCGTTAACAAAAGCTCTGCATCGAAGGGGTTGGCGTTGCAAGTTTGGTCGCAATGAAGCGCCCGACTAACGATCTAAACGGCAGGTTTGAACGCATATCGTCAGAAAGCGGACGATCTCCTTCCCACCCGGTCGAGCCGACCGCCTCGGCGGAAGCAAACGCTAGGAAGCGATCGGACGGGTTTCGACCCTTCTCTTCTCTACAACGTCGCCCTCCCACGATCTAAAACCGGACGCGACGCTGCTCCAACCAGCGAGCCGCTCCGTCGCCACATCGGCGAAGTTCCCTGCGGGCTGTCGGCCTCGAACGTCCAGCCGGCATCAAGTGGACAGTCGCCAATCACCAAAACTCGGGTCGGTTCTGTCCAGGCAACGACATTTGCAACAACCTCCTTTGAAGGGCGCTTAAGAGAGGTCGGACTATAGCAGCGGGGTACGCAACGATGCAGACGGATCTCCTCGATCGGCTTCTTGTCACTCTCGCCGTCAGGGTTCGATCGTTCTCGGTCTGCCGAATCCAGCAAGGATGGCGGCTGGATTTCAGTCCGTTCGACGCCATCACGATCCACTATGTCCTGCGTGGAAGCGGAAGCCTCCAGGTCGGCGACGGTCCCTGGCAGTCCTTCTCACCGCACAGCATCATCATCATTCCCTCCCGACAACGGCATATGCTCGGCGAAGCCGACGATTTCCTTGGCGAAGCGCGCGCCGAGGATCATTGCGCCCTGCATGCTGACGGGCTCGTGAGGTTCACGGCGGGGGATGGCAGTCCCGATACGCTTCTCGTCTGCGGCCAGATCGCGGACACCCATACCGGCGCCCTCGGCTTGTTCGAACTGTTTCAAGGACCGATCGTCGAAGATTTCGCTGCCAATGCCATCCTGCAAGGCTCCTTCGAGCTGATGCTTGCTGAGGTCGCGGCTCCCGGGGTCGGAACCCAGGCGATGACGGAGGTTCTCATGAAGCAGTGCCTCATTCTTCTCCTCCGGCAACACCTGACGGCCGAGACGATCTCATCCCCCCTGATGACGGCGTTTCGAGAACCCAAATTGGCGCCGGCGGTGATCGCCATTCTGGAAACCCCAGGTGCGGCCTTCACCGTGGAAAGCCTGGCAACGCTATCCGGCATGAGCCGGGCCGCCTTCGCCGAACGGTTCTCGGACGTCTTCCATCAGGGTCCGATGGAATTCGTGCAGCAGGTTCGGCTGCGTATCGCGGCCCGCCTGCTCGGAGGCACCGACCTTCCCGTCAAGGTCATCGCCACCACGATCGGCTACGCCAGCAGGAGCGCTTTCAGTCGGGCTTTCGAGGCGATGTACGCTGTCGCGCCATCGAACTATCGCCGCTTCGGCGGGCAGGAAGAGGCCGAACCCGAGCCCGTCGATCAGTCGAACCCCGCCTGACGTCATCGGCATTTGATCGAAGACCGCGCCGATTGGTGCTCCATCATCCAGATTGTGACGCCGCACGTCCAGAACGACGCGAGCAGCGGAACACGGGGGGAAAGCGACTGTTGGGCTTCGACGTCGGATGAAGCGGGGGCGCCGTGATGGTCGCGACACCCCTTCCGACTTCCCAGCGATCAACAGGAGCCGACCGATGATCACCGACAGACGATCCATGCTGACAGGCCTCGCAGTCGCCGTGGCCAGTCCCCTCGCTCTTGCGACTCTATCGAGCCGGGCATTTGCCGCCATTCCGATGATCTCCCCGATGGATCTCAAAGCACCTTTGGATTTCTACGGCAGCGTTCTTCCGCGGGCCGAGCTTTCGCTCGCGACGTCTCAGATCGCTGTCGGCATGGCGACCCAGAAGAACACGATGGAGTTCGCCGGCTTCGAGCTCGGCGAAGCGATCACGGTGAACATGGTGCTGAAGGATCTTGGCGCGATGGCGCCGAAGATGGACGGCGACACCATGATGGTGGTCGAGACGATGAAGACCGCCGAGAAGGGTCGTGCGTTCGACGAGGCCTACATCGCCTTGCAGCTCAAGAACCACGAAGAGCTCCGCGATCTCGCGGACGCCTTCCTGCACAACACGGCGGGCGGCACCGATCCAGACGTCAAGCAAGGCCGCCATCTGGCGTCGCTGATGCTCGCCGTCTTCAAGGAGCACGTGGCGATCTGCAAGCGCATCACCGGCGAGCTGAAGGCTTAACGCCGCACCGTCCTTTTCCCGTCCTCGATTGCGAGTATCAATCCATGATGTCGATCAACACCAAATCTGCCCTCGCATTCAGCCTCATGGCCGGCGTCGTGATGACGTCACCGCTGGCAATGGCGCAGGGTGCGACGGCCGAGAAAGCCGCCGACGCCGCTATGTCGGACAAGCCGTCGGTCGCCGAAAGCCCGGACAGCGGCACGATGAAGCGTGCTGACCAGGAGGACATGGCCCTCTTGCTCAAGAAGTTGCAGGAGCTTGGCGTCAAGCCGATCGAGTCCCGCACCGTCGAAGAGGCACGCACGCAGCCGACCCCAGCCGATGCCGTGAAGGCTGTCCTCAAGGATCAGGGTAAGGATCCGATGGCCTTGATGGCCGCCATGAAGGTGTCCAAGAAGGACATGACCTACCCGACCGCCAACGGCACGCAGCCGATCCGCATCTACACGCCGGACGGCGCCGGGTCGGGGCCGTTGCCGGTGATCGTCTATTATCACGGCGGCGGCTGGGTCATCGCGAACATCGACACCTACGAGTCCTCGGCCATGGCGCTTGCCAAGAAGACAGGAGCGATCGTCGCCAGCGTGGAGTACCGGCATGCGCCGGAAAACAAGTTCCCGGCGGCACACGAGGATTCCTTCGCGGCGTATAAGTGGGTGACGGAGCATGCCAGGGAGTTCGGCGGCGATCCGAAGAAGCTGGCGGTCGCGGGCGAAAGCGCCGGCGGCAATCTGGCGGCCAACGTCGCCATCATGGCGCGGGACCAGAAGATCCAGGCGCCGCTACACATGCTTCTCGTCTACCCCGTGGCGGGCACCGATATGACCACGCCGTCCTACATCGCCAACCAGAACGCGATGCCGCTTTCGAAGGGCGCAATGGGATGGTTCGTCGACAAGACCCTCGGCAAGCCCGAGGACGCCAAGAGCCCGATGCTGAACCTGACGACGATGGCCGATCTCAAGGGCCTGCCGCCGGCGACGGTCATCACTGCCGAGATCGATCCGCTCATGTCGGAAGGCAAGATGCTTTCCGAGAAGCTCGCGGCCGCCGGCGTCAAGACGACCTACCAGAACAACGAGGGCGTCACCCACGAGTTCTTCGGCATGGACGCCGTACTCGACGATGCTAAGCGCGCACAGGACTTCGCCGTGAAGGACTTGAAGGAAGCGTTCGCGGCGAAGGCTGAATAAAACGAACGATCGAGAGAATTTCGACACCGGCATCGGGATCATGTGTCCCGGTGCCTTTCTGTCTATGAACCACAACCTCCTGCCAAGGCAGGTCGCGGCGTTAATGACAGCGAGCGTGAGCGGACTCAGCCGCGACACTGTCGCTATCGCGAAACGAACCTGCCGAGAGTGGGCATATCAGACGGGTCGCTACGCCATGCCAGCGCCGCACGCTTCCCCATTGCCGCAACGAACTATCTCCCCAGCGGCTGAGCATCGAGCGGAGGGGGAACGGCGGTTATCCCACTCAATCGTCCGAAAGCTGTCAGTCCGCTTTCCACCCCTGACGGACTACCGGAAGCGTCCATCGGTGGCTCGTGATCTACAGACGTCTAGGGTTTTGATGCGGATTTCAGCAAGAACGTTCCCGTATCGCCCATCAACTCCGCAGGCTGCATACGGACCGTCGATTTGAAGTGTGGGATTGGCGGACTCGCTTCACCATGGTCCGTGTGACCTCGACGTCCGACACTTACGAACTCCCTGTTGGATTCGAACGAGGCCTGGGCAGCGAGGCAAAAGCACCTTCCGTCGAATCCAACCATGAGTCCGCGTCAAGCCGGCACCGAGAACCTTCCGATGGTCCTCCTCGAACACCTTCGTCCAGACCACGACATTGGCGACGCCCGTCTCGTCCTTGATCGTGGCGACGATGACGTCCTTTGCCGAGCTCGGCCGCTGGCGGCCGAGGACCGGCTCGGCGACTTTTATCCAGCGTCGACCCCGTAACGATACTGCAGCCGCGCAGGTGATCGGACGGCGTCGTGGACAAACGAACGCTAGGACTTCGGGCTGAGGACAAAGTCGAAGTCGGCGTTCCAAGGGCAGTCCGGATTCTGGGAATGCTGGTAGTCGACGATCAGCGATTCCTTCACACCGAACACGGCGTCGCTGGCGATGTAGGGATCGCCGGCCACGAAGATGTGCGTCGTGACCTTATCGTAGCCCATCGCCCCTACGAGGAAGTGCATGTGCGCGGGTCGATACGGATGGCGGCCCAGACCCGCCAGCATCTTGCCCACGGGCCCGTCGTCCGGGATCGGGTACGAGACCGGCTTGATGCTACGGAACGAGTAGCGCCCGTCCTCCCCGGTGCGGAAGATGCCGCGATTGTTCATGGGCGGCTGGATGTCGGGCTGCTGGACATCGTAGAAGCCCTCGTCGTTGTCGGACCAGACGTCGACGAAGGCCCCTGCGATCGGCTGTCCCTGAAGGTCCACGACCCGCCCCGAGTAGAGACAGAGTTCGCCCTTGCCGTCGAGCGAGATGGTGTCGCCCATCGCCCTCTCCGGAGCATCCGCGACGTGGAACGGCCCGAAGACGGTGTTCTCCGTGGCACCACTTGGACGCCGGTGATTGATGGCATCAACGAGCATCGACACGCCTAGCGCATCGGAAAGCAGGATGAACTCCTGGCGCGAGTCGGAGCAGATCTGTCCCGTGCGCGTGAGGAAATCGATAGCGTACTCCCACTCCGACTCGGTGAGTTCGACGTCCTTCACGAAGGCGTGGAGGTGCTTCACCAAAGACTCCATGACGCGCCTGAGGCGCGGGTCCGCCTCGGGCAAGATCCGGGCGTTGACGGCCTCGGCCGATCCTTCCTCGGTGAAATAGACCTTCATGGAATTCTCCCTGTCGATGATGGACGGCCGCTCGAGCCGTGCTTCGTCGGGGCGGCATCGCCCTGCCCCGACGCTTCCAGACGGACCGTCCCCGATAAGGTGGGGCCCGGCGTCTCCTTGATCAGATCAGCGAACGGATGCTGCCGCCGTCCACGCCCCAGACGGAGCCCGTGACGAAGCTTGCGAGATCGGACGCCAGGAAGACGACGACGTTGGCTACCTCCCCCGGTTCACCCAGACGCGCGAGTGGCAGTTGCCGGAGCTTCAGTTCGTGCTCCACAGCCTCCTGCGGCGGCATCTTGTGGTGCTGTCCCATGGTCTCGGCGAAGCCACCGGGCTTCGTCCAGAAGGGGGTCCATACCGGACCGGGCGCTACGGCGTTGACCCGGATCCGCGGAGCCTCCGAGCGGGCCAGGCCCTTGGTCAGGGCGAGGACGGCCGCTTTCGAGGCCGAGTAGTCGATCGGAACGGGCTCGGGCTGTCGGGCGAGGTCCGAGGCGTTGTTGATGATGGCGCCACCCTTGTCCCGGAGCGTCGGCAGGACGGCCCGCGTCGCACGGACGTAGCTCATAAAGTTCAGGTTCATGGTGCGGTCCCAGTCCGCATCGGACAGGGAGTCGAAGTCGCGCACGGCTCCCGAGCCGACATTGTTGACCAGGACGTCGCAGGCCCCGTCGTAGGCTCGAAGGACGGAGGCGACACCGTCCCTCACCCCGGCATCCGTCGAGAGGTCGGCCCGGACGATCTCGGCAGTCCCGCCGTTCGACCGGATGCGATCGCGAAGTGTGGCGAGGCCTCCTTCGTCGATGTCCAGGAGCGCCAGCCGGGCGCCTTCCTCGGCGAACTTCTCGGCGGTGGCTTCGCCGATGCCGGCGGCGGCCCCGGTGATGAGCACGACCTTACCTTCGAGACCGGTCTTCATGTCTTCTCCTCCCATTGTTCTCCGCGATGCCGACGCCGACGTACGGACTACGCCGTCGCCAGTTCTGCCCGGATCGGATAGTCGACCTGGTATCGGGCGATCCGCATACCCGCCAGTTCGTCCCGGACCTTCAGGTGCAGAGGATGGTTTCCATAGTCGCGGAGCGCATCCGTCGACTGGAACACCGAATAGAGGACGACGTCGCAGGCGTAGTCGATTCGGCTGACGTCGATCCCGATCTCGAGTTCCAGCAGGCCAGGGATCTTGCCGACGAGGGCTTCGAACTTCTCCTTCACCACCGAGGCCGACTCGTTCTTCTCAGCCGGGTGTCCCCGCTGACGTTCCACATCACGATATGCTTGATCACCAGTGCGCTCCTGCGAACCTTGGTCATGTTCGGGCGCATCGTAGCGTGTCGGGGACTCGCTAAGATCCGGGATGACGAGAAACACCCTTGCAAAACGAGCAAGCTCTTCCCGATCATGGCCCCATGGATTGCCGCGACTGCAAAGCGTGCACGTACGATGGAGTTCGGAATGGATCGGTTCACCGAGACGGAGGTGCTGGTCAACGTCGCGGAACAGGGAAGCATCACCAAGGCGGCCGACGCGATGGGTCAGTCGGTGTCGGCGGTGAGCCGATATCTGTCCTCGCTCGAGGAACGCCTTGGGGTCCGGCTAGTCAATCGGACGACGCGACGTTTCTCGATGACGGAGGAAGGCGAGATCTTCTACCAGCACGCCAAGGCAATCCTGGCTGAGATGCAGGACGCCGAGGCACTGGTGATGCAGGGGTCGAGTTCCCCGTCGGGCACGCTGAAGATCACCGCGTCGACCTCGTTCTCGCTCCTTCACCTCATGCCGATCATCCCGGACTTCATGCGATCGCATCCGAAGGTCGCCGTCGAGGTGACCGCGCACAACCGGTACTACGACATCATCGAAAGCGGTGTGGATCTCGCGGTCCGCACCCGACGCGTGGAGGCCGACAGCTCGATCACGATCCGAAGGCTGGCCGAGACCAGGCGACGTCTCGTCGCATCGCCCGAGTACGTCGCCGAGATGGGAATGCCTCACACGCCGGACGATCTCGAGAACCACCGTCTCCTCGTCTACATGCTCGCCGACGATCCTCTGAAGCTGCACCTGAAGAAGGGGGGCTCGACGTTCACCGCCCAGATCCGTCCGACCATGACGAGCAACGAGGGGCAGCTTCTCCTCAGTGCCGCCCTGTCGGGCATGGGGATCATCGCCCAACCCTCGTACATCGTGGAGGACGCACTGGAGCGCGGCCAGCTCGTCCGGGTCCTCGACGACTGGGACCTCCCTCGCCTCACGATCAACCTTGCCTTCCCGACACGGCGCCACCTTCCCGCCAAGACCCGCATCTTCATCGAGTTCCTCGTCGAGCACTTTCGGAGGATGGACTACGAGCGGCTCTGGACAAACTGACCGAGGAGTCGTCCCGGCTTCCAGACCAGCCAACTCGGGTGACCCCGCCGGCCCAGAACGACGGAAGGGCCTACCCCACGCCAGGGTGCAGAACGAGGAGTGGTCGGAGTGTCCTCTCCCCTGTCGCTCCATGGCCTTCCAGCCCATTCGTGCACTTTGCGGGAAAGCGCTTCCCGCATGCTGCGGTTACATCGGGCCCGGCTGCCGACTAGCCTTCCCGACACACGCGCTCCTTCCTGTACGACGCAGTTCGTCGGAGGGCGTGGTGATCAGTGTCGATTCAGATGCGGCGGTGGGCCCCCCTTTCGCCTTGTCGCGAAGATCAGAGCAGCAAGGAGCTTCGGATGCGTGTCATCGCCCTCGAGGAGCATTTCACGACGGAGGCGTTCGCCTCGAACAGCGCCTCCACCGCAGCCATTGCCCAGCCCGGCGTTTGGGCGGAAGCGGTTCGGCAGATGCTCGACACTGCCCAGAACCGGATCGGCGCGATGGATCGCGCCGGCGTCGACATGCAGGTCCTGTCACTGAACTCACCGGGCATCCAGGCCGAGGCTGATGCCCGCTCGGCGGTCGAGCGCGCCATCGCGGCGAACGACATCCTGGCCGAGATCGTCGCACGCCGCCCCGACCGCTTCTCCGGCTTTGCCGTTCTTCCTCTTCAGGATCCGGAGGCTGCCGTCCGTGAGCTGGAAAGAGCGATCGGGGAACTCGGCCTGAAGGGAGCGATCGTCAACGCCCATAGCCAGGGCACATACCTCGACGATCCGAGCCTGCGGATCCTCTGAGCGAAGTTGAGCGACCTGGACGTGCCCATCTATCTCCATCCAGGCAGCAGTGTCGACGTCCCCCACGTCTACGGAAACCATCCACAACTCGCCGGCCCGATGTGGAGTTGGGGAAACGACACCGCCTCCCACGTGCTGCGCGTCGTCTTCGCTGGCGTCTTCGATCAGTTCCCTAACGCCAAGCTCATGGTCGGCCACATGGGTGAAGGGCTTCCCTACGTTCTCTGGCGCCTCGACTCCCGATGGGCCTGGCACAATCATCACGGCATCGAACTCGCCCGTCCCCATCCTTCGGACTACATCCGGGAAAACCTCTACATCACGACGAGCGGGGTCTGCGACAACGCCCCTCTTCTGTGCGCCCTCTCTGCGATGGGATCCGATCACGTCCTGTTCGCTGCGGACTATCCGTTCGAGGATGTGGATCTCGCGACGAAGTTCCTGCGCGAAGCACCCATCGACGAAGCCGAACGGCACAGGATCGCGCATGGCAACGCGGAACGCCTGCTGCGCCTCTGACATCCCGTCGGCCTGCGGCATCGTCCAACGATGTCGTCGGTTGGCGTCCGTAGACGACTGCTCTTCGTCAGCATCGACGGCCGGACGCGTGTCGAGCGCGAGGTGGCAGGACCGAAGCGTTCGATCCCCACGACCTATCCATCACATGGCGCGTCTGAGATCGCATGGGCGATCGCTTCGACCGCGCCCCCTTCGCCTCGAACACGGCGACTGAGAGAGGAATCATCCATGGTGCCTGCGACCGGCGACGACGCGAACAGCTACATCCTCGACCGGCTCGCCATCGCCGACGTCCTGGCGGACTGTGCTCGTTGCCTCGACGAGTACGACATCGACGGCATCGGCGCCCACTTCACCGAGGACTGCATGATGGATCAGGGTCCGATGCGTGGTGGCCCGATCCACGGACGGGATCCGGTGGTTGCGGGGATGAAGACGCGGCAGGCAAGATTCCGCCGCACGAACCATCAGCTCGGCCAGTCGCTCGTCCGGATCGTCGACGACACGGCGGACGTCGTGACCTACGTGCATGCCTGGCACGAGACCTGGGACGGCGAGAAGCAGGAGGCCAGGCTCCGCTACGTCGACCGGATGGTCAGGAGGCCCGATGGACGCTGGATGATCGCCGCCAGGCGATCAGAGGCGATGGGTGTCGATGGCTTCGAGGAGGCGATGTGGAACTGGGTTTCACGACGGGCTACGGAAAGGCCCTGAGGCTCACGCACTCCATCGCAGAACGATGCGTCGCGAGCCGTGGATGGCATGACCGCCCATGGACGCGGGAGCGGTCAGCGGCGTGGCCGGGCTTCTGGCGATCGCTTGACCGAGTTCGAAGCATCGCTCTCTGCGGGTTCGACCGGATCGGCCCGCTCCTCGAGTTTCTCTCCTTCGCGAAGTCGTCGCGGCGGCGGGGGCTCGAGGGAGAGGCACTCGACGACCAGTCGTGTGAATGGGCCGATGTCTCCCTGCCCGCTGGCCTCCTCCAGAGCCTCCATGTACTCGGTCCGGCGATCGACCGGGATGATCGTCCAGGGATACCCGCCCGATGCCAGCATCAGGTTCATCAGGAACCGGCCGCATCGACCGTTCCCGTCGGGCAGTGGATGGACATACGTGAAGACGAAGTGCCCCAGAATGGCCCGCACGCGCGGATCCTCCTCGGAGCGAAGGCATTCTATGAACGCCTCCATCGCGTCCGGAACGATCTCCCCAGCGGGCGGGATATGTCCCGATCCACGAAGCCTAATGGCCACGTTCCGATATCCAGCCAGACTTTCCGGCCGCATCAGACCAGCGGTGACGGCCGGCCGGAAGAGCGCTCCGAACCAGTCCTGGTGCCGTGTTTCGAATGCATCCACGCTGTTCATGCCGTCGAAGACCTCGACGATGGTCTCCTTGACCAGTTCGTGCGCCTCCAGGTAGCCCTTTGCCGCCATGGCGTCGCTCAGCCCCTCGTCCCGTCCGTTTTCGGCTGGATTCCAGTTGCCGCCCCTGACGCGTTCTATGAGTTCCTCGCTGACTCGGTAGCCCTCGATGGAGAGCGAGTGGTAGGCATCGGACGTGTGACTTTCGTCGATGGCAGCCAGATAGCCTTCCACGTCGAGGATCTCCCGTGGCTCGTCCGGGAACGCCTCCAGCACCTGCTTGCGCATACGCGACCACATCAGACGGATCCTCGTGGCGACAGGGGCCTCGGGGCGACGTCCAAGCGTGATGGAAATCTCGGTGCCGAACGGATCCATGTCGGGTCTGACATCATGTCCGGCCCGCTTCATCAGCGACACGATCTGATCGGCGTCGGTCGTTCTTCCGAGCAGGGCCAGTGCGCCTGAAAGACGCGAGGCTGCGGCGACGTTTCCGTCCCTGAGAAGAGGCCTCGAAAGGGACGCGACGCCGCGGATGGACCCAAGTAATGCCACGAAGGCTTCGTGCTGATCAGCCCATGCACGGGGGGGCGCTGCAGCCAATGCCTCTTCGGCCGAATAGGCGCGCACGCCCTCTCCGTCGATCTGGACGTCGACTGGCAGCGGCGCCCGGTAAACCATGATTGAGGTTCCATGGGGCAGCGCCTGGACACCGTTGTTGCCTCTTGGCGCGCGGACGAGGACCTGCGTGGGTATCCGATTGTCGGCGGTGAGGTGCCGGATGGAAGTCTCCGGGGCAAGGACCCAGTCCTCCCCGAAGCGATCGTCGAGATAGGCGCAACAGAACTGCCAGAAGGACGCATACCAGGACGTCGTGTCTCCACGCCGTTCCGTCGGACGCCCGACCATGACCCATCCAGCGATCACCTCCTCTAGATAGCCCTCGCTCAGAAGCCGTTCGCGGTCGGTCCTGGAAAACTCGGACGATCGGAACACGCGTCGGGAACTGGCCGCGGTCAGATCTTTCAACCGGGTCAGCGACGTCGCCATCTTTTCATTGAGGGATGCCATGCGACGTACTCCGGACCGTCAGAGACGTCAGAATTATCAAGCGACGTCGTGCATTTTATATCGGATGATGTGGTGCGTTTTCAATCGATCGATGCCGCGCATTTTCTATCGCTCGATGCCGTAGCATTAGCTGCAGATGGTATTGCGCTGGCGGCAGCGGTGTTAAAGCCGGCTACACCTGACATCGAAACGTGGACCGTTCGAACAAGGCGGAGGAAGGCGACCTCCCACAGCTCATGTGCTGGCCGGCGTCCTGCATTCGGGCCGCCAATGTAGGCGCAGCGGCCCTCCTTCGTTGAGGGATTGGTTGAGTACCCTACCAAGCACGCCTGGCAGGCCAGCCTGGCCGGCGACTTCGGGCGAGCGTCGGGAAGCTTTGCTCGCATGCCAGATGAACATTTTCGCCTCCATTTCGAGAATGGCGGCCTTCCTCGCAACGCTCACCGGCTGGATCGGCGGTTCTCAGCCATCCCGGAGTTCGTCACGACGTGTCAGGAGTTGGACGTACCGTTCACGAAAGTCTTCCTCCTCCCCGCCGGTCAACGGGTTGCGATCGATCGAGAAGGTGCGCCCCCGGATGACGTCGAGGATCCGCAGTTCCTCGTGCGGCACGTCCGGGAACGCCTGCCCCAGGACCCACAGGCCGAGTCTCGCCGCATGCTCACCCAGCGCCGGTTCTTCGGAGAAGTACGGGTACACGAAGTGCTCGACACCGCCTCCATCCTGAACCGAAAGCAGGTTGTCGATCTTCACGGTGGCATCCAGGCCGGGAACCTGGAACCGCGCACTCAGGCTCCGCCCCGTACGGAAAGGCTGGTTGGTCCAGCGTCGGCGCTCGTTCCACCAGAGAAGAAACCCGTCCCGCAGCCGTGGGTAGAGATTGGTGTAATGACGGTTCGACGCGACGCGAGCGGTTACGGACGCATGCAGGTCGCGCTCCCCGAGAGCATGGGCTTTCGCGTCCGACCAGAAGGGCTGATGAAAGTCGCCGCCGTTGCCGGTTCGTCCGGCTGCCCGTGCGGCATCCGTTCCGATGTCCCGCACCAGCGAACTTCTCTGCGCCCGTGCGTCGAGAAACATGATCTTTAGAAGCTTGCGAAGCGGTATGCTCTCGATCGCCATCCGTGAACCTCGGAGATTTGGACAACTGCCTTCGAAACTATCGGAGAGGGCGGAGCGGTCAGGTATCGCTCCGATTGACGTTATCCCGCGTCGATCGATCCGGATCGTCGCGCACGTACTCGCGGTCGTTGACCTTCACGACATGGTATCCTGGATGTTCCCCGCGCTTGACTTCCGCGACGACGTTCCGTCTCGGGACGTTCTTGCGGTCACCGACGTCGTAGTGCTCATTCCGTCGGCCGGGACAGTCGTTCTTGCCAATGATGCGTGTCATCCAACGAATCTCTTATAGAGTTTAGTATAAATGAGCTGGATACACGGACGCGACTCCGCAAGAGGGCCGTTTCGCAATATCGACAGTTTTCCGGCACCGACTGCCCCGAATTGTTCTACCGGAGCCTCGCCTTGATTCCTCGCGTTCGAACCATCGGGGTGTGCGGAAGGATTCGCGTACGGACCGGCGCACCGTCCTCGCTCTTCAAGGAACCAACGATGCTCCTCGCCCCTGCCATGGAAGTGGCGACACCAGTCCAGGTCCGATCGATCCGACGTTCGAGGCGACGTCCGACGAAGAGGTGCGGATGCCTCAGGGCAGGATGACGATCTTACCGCCTGCCTGATTCGTTTCCATGCATCGATGCGCTTCTTCGATCTCCGCAAGGCGGAAGGTCCGCCCGATCCTGACGGGCAACGTCCCGGCCTGCACGTCGTCGACGAGCTGCTGGAGCGGCATCTGCATGAACTCCTCGACGCCGCCGCTGTAGGTTGTGAGGGCGACGGACGTCGGGATCGCCGCCATCGGCTCGAACTGATCGAACGTCCATCTGTCTCCGACCATCCCGGCCATGCAGACGACCCCGTGCTGGGCAGCACAGGCGAGACTGTCGACGAGGGTCGTCGTACCGACGAGTTCCAGAACCTTGTCCACGCCCTCAGGGCATACCTCCCTGAGCCTGGAGGCGATCGATCCATCATCGACAAGGACGTGGTGGGCGCCGTGCGCACGAAGCAGGCCTTCCCGATCCGCCCGGCGGGTGGTCGCGTAGACCGTCGCTCCGAGGCTACGAGCGATGGAGGCGGCGGCCAGCCCGACCGACGTCGTTCCGCCCCGGATCAGGAGCCGGTCACCGGCCTGCAGCCGAAGCGAAACGGACAGGGATCCCCATGCGGTCTGGAGCATCTCCGGGAGAGCGCCGAGCTTCTCCCATGGCAGGTCGGTCCGCAGCGCCTGCACCTGACGGACAGGAACCTTGACGTATTCGGAGTAGCCGCCGTCGAAGTCGCGCCCCATGCCACCCATGACGGTCGCGACGGTCTGTCCCAATTCGAATTCGCCGCCTGGCGCCGACACCACCGTACCGGTCGCCTCGATCCCCAGCACGCGCGGAAACCGGACGTTCGGCGAGTGCCCCTGTCTCGTGAAGAGTTCGGAGCGGTTCAGCCCGAAGGCGCCGACCCGGATCAGCACCTCTCCAACCGACGCCTCCGGCACCGGCAGGTCGACGAGTTCGAGAACCTCCGGGCCACCGGGTGCCCTCACGATCGCCGCCTTCATCGTCGGACGGCTACCGAGCGCTTCCTGTGTCATACCTCCGACCTCCATCGACGTGGCTGGTGCACCTCTCCCTTTCGTATCCTGATCCGTGGCCGCTGTTCACGACGATCGCCTGGACGATCCGTTCACTGTGCGAGTTCCTCGCTCAGGGCCTGTGTGAACAGACGGGTCCGGGTCGGCAGCAGCCGTCTGCCCGGAAACACGGCCCAAATCGGAAGCCGGGACTGATGCCAGTCCATCAGGACGCGCACGAGTGCCCCCGACGAGACCTTGTCCGCCGCGAGGTGATTGGCCAACGGCGCGATCCCGGCCCCGTTCAGGGCCATGTGCATCAGCACTCCCGGAGAGTTCGCCGTCATCCGCCCTGGTGGACCACCGCTCCACGTCCCCTCGTCGGATGTCAGACGCAGTTCCGGTGGATGCCCGATCGTCTGTGTGAGGTGAAGGAACTCGTGCCCTGAAAGATCGGCAGGTGTATCCGGCGTCCCCCGAGCCGCGAGATATCCTGGGGCAGCGTACAGACCCATCTCGATGGTTCCGACACGACGGGCGGCGAGAGTTGCGTCGTCTTGCAGATCGCCGATCCGGATCGCGAGGTCGAAGTTCTCGGAGATCAGGTCGACACGCCGCCTCGAGACATCGACGTCGATGGACAGCCTCGGATACGTGGCCATGAAGCGCGCAAACAGGGAAGCCATCATGTCGGCGGTGAAGTCGGTCGGAATGGAAATGCGCAGGTGTCCGGTGGGCTCGGAGGAGCCGCTTCTGACGAGTTGGGCCGCCGCGTCGATCTCGGCGGCCACCTGTCTCGCATGTGGCAGGACGGAACTGCCGAGATCGGTCAACGCGAAGGAGCGGGTCGTCCGATGAAGCAACTTCTCCCCGAGTTGCTCCTCCAGAACCATGATCCGGCGGGATACGGTTGAGTTCGGAACGCGCAGCCTCTCCGCTGCACGTTTGAAGCTCCCCTCCTCGACCACGCACGCGAAGATGACGAGATCGTTCGGATCGAGATCCCTCAATGCCGCCTCCTTAACGTGTGCCCTTCGGTCAGCGATTATCTCATGAGCAGAATTCTGACCACCGAAAACCGGTATTTATCCCAAAAATGAATTCCGTATCTTCACGTCATCGGCTGATCGTCAGTCGCCCCGTTCCTCCGGAGATACCATGTTCCGCACCTCCCGCATCGTCGCTTCCGTGCTCGCCTCAGCCCTGTCCGTCGCAGCCCTTTCCGCCCCATCGACCGGCGCCGCTGCGCAGACCAGCGCCACTTCGGCTCAGTCGGACGCATCCCTGGCCGTCGTGATGGACTTCCTGTCCAACACGGCTCCCGACAAGGTGGAGGCTGCGGCCGAGCGGCTGGTCGCCCCGGATGCGACCTTTGTCTCCCTCAACTTCGAGAACCCCGAACTGAAGCAGATCCTGCCGTGGACCGGCACCGACAAGGGCCCGAGGGCTTACAGCGGCACGTTCCTGCGTGTGGCGAACTACTGGAGCATCGAGGACTTCACCGTCACCGACTCGCTGGCCTCCGACGAGGACGTCGCGATCTTCGGCAAGTTCACCTACCGCTCGGTCGCCGTGGGCCAGGTCGTCACGTCGCCGTTCTCGATCCATGCGAAGGTTCGCGACGGCAAGATGACCTACTTCCAGTTCATGGAAGACACCTATGCCACCGCCGCGTCGTTCCGTCAGTCCGGCACCTGGACCGTCAAGACGACGAAGGACGCCGCTCCGAAGGAGGTCGGTGCCCGGTAGTACCTTCTCCCGACACCGCCCGGCGCCAGGTCTACACCGCCGCACGCCGGGCGGATCGGCATCGACCGGCCCATGTCGCCAGCCCGGCGGCTAGACATGAGGAGACTCGCATGACCCTCGAACTCACCGGCATCCATCATCTCACGGCGATCACCGCACATGCCCCGGAGAACGTCCGGTTCTACACCGAGACGATGGGAATGCGGCTCGTGAAGAAGACCGTCAACCAGGACGACACGTCGGCCTACCATCTGTTCTACGGCGATGGTGCCGCCTCGCCGGGAACCGACCTCACCTTCTTCGACTGGCCGACGGATCGGGAGAGGCGTGGACGCGACGGCGTCACGCGCACTGGCCTCAGGGTTTCCGGCGAGGGCGCGCTCGCGTGGTGGAAGACGAGGTTCGACGAGAAGAGCGTCGTGTCCGGTGAGATCGCCATGATCGACGGACGCGCCTCGCTCGAATTCGAGGATTTCGAAGGACAGCGCTTTCGCCTCGTCGACGATGGTGGCCCCACGTCGTCGCATCCCTGGGATCGCAGTCCAGTGCCCGCGCAGTTCCAGATCAAGGGTCTCGGACCCATCGTCATCGCCGTGGCGGACCTGCGTCCGACGTCGACCGTCCTCACCCATCTGATGGGTATGACCGAGATGCGGACCTATCCGTCTCCCGACGCCCTGCGCGACGTCCATGTGTTCACGATGGGGCCAGGCGGACCGGCCGCCGAACTGCACGTCGCGGTTCAACCTGCCCTACCAGGCGCCCGCCAGGGAGCCGGTGGCGTCCATCACGTCGCCTTCCGCACCCCGGACGGTGACCAGTTGAGGCAGTGGGCCGAACGACTGAGGTCCGTGAGGCTTCCGTCCACGGGCGAAGTCGAGCGGTTCTACTTCCGGTCCGTGTACTTCCGGGAGCCAGGCGGAACCCTGTTCGAGATCGCGACCGACGGACCGGGGTTCACGGTGGACGAGCCCCTGGAGACACTGGGTCAGTCACTGTCACTTCCCCCTTTCCTGGAGCCTCGTCGGACAGAGATCGAGGCTGGGCTCGTTCCTCTGACATCGTGAGCGCTCTAAACATTCAGGTATCTGGGAACGGTTAGGGTGATCGGAGCGGATCGGCAGGACGGCCGATCCCGGCATTGGGCTCACCGGCCGTCCCGCCGGTTTCTGGAAGGCACCGAGCGGTCATGTCACCGGAGTTTTTCGCCCATCTCCGACCTCTGCACTCAGCCTTCGAGGAGCTAATCGCGTCCCCGAGATACCCACTGATCGATCCCGTGACGCGGCCTCCCAAGAGTGGCGGCGTGTACGTGTTCTGGTCGAACGGAAAAGCCCTCTACGTGGGTCGGTGCCGAAACCTGCGTCAGCGTCTGGCCGGTCACCATCTTCCCAGCATGGGCACGCAGTCGGCCGGCTTCGCCTACCGGCTCGCGCGGATCGCGACGGGCCATGTGACACCCACCTACAGATCAGGCCGCGGTTCGCGAAAGTGGCTTCAGACCGACCCGGAATTCATGGCCGCCTTCGCCACCGCGAAGTCTAAGGTCGCCGCGATGTCCGTCCAGTACGTGGTCATGGAGGACGACATCACGCAGGCGCTTCTCGAGATCTACTGCGCGGTCGCCTTGCAGACGCCCCACAACTCTTTCCGAACAACCTGAATTCGCATCATTTACAGCCACTTAGAGAAGTATGCCGTGTTGCATTTGCCGCAGATCCAAGTTGGATCTGCGGTAACTCCGGGCGGGTGGGTCGCATCGATTTGCGCTTTGTCGCAGATCCAATCTGGAAAGTGCCGCAGAAAGGAAGGCGGAGCTTCAACTAAATCAACCCTTTAGTTGCCGCAGATCCAAGTACCCCGGACATCATCTCCGCCGCTTGTTCGGCACGGCGCTCCGGTATCACGCGGCGCACTCGCGGAACGTCGGAGTTCCGAAAGCCCTCGGTCCGCCCGTACGGTCCAGTCCCCTGACCGACCGATCCGTTCCGAAACCGGCGCAAGGCAGGCTCGCCGACCGCGCGCGATGACGCCGACGCGGTCTGCCGAATTGGACCCCCAAACGCGATCACGCCGCGGGCTCCCCTTGCCGACCGGCAGCGGGAACAAGCCTTCCCGGCATGCTCCGGCGCTGGGTTCGCTTCGGTTCGGGTGATCCGCCCTTCGGCAACTTCCGCAGCCGAAAGGCCGAAGAGAATGACGGCGATCGTCAACTTCGGCATGCAACGCCTGCAACACGAGCCTGGCGCGTAGTCTATGAGACTCTACGGCGGCGACAATCTGCGGTAGTATACGATCTCGCCTACTGCACCGGCTTCAGTTCACGCAGCCGTTGTGTGCCCGGACGAACCAGAACAGGAAGATGCGCGACAGACGTGTATCGATACACGCACCGCAGATCGGCTCGATGTCCAACATCGCCCTCTTGAAAACCCCCATGAGGAAGATACGAAACTCCCGCTACGGCGTCGCGACGTGGCATTCGACGCATGTTGCGACACGGAATATCAAGACCTGCAGGGTTAGCGTCGCTTCGATATTGGCAGACGCCGGATGGCTCATGTTCCTCAAAGCAATGCAGTGGCTGACCCTTTCGTCGGTCGACCGCGAACTGGCGCAAAAGCAGTTCCACGACCTGCGATCGCAGATCCCGCTGCTCTACACGCTTCTCGCGGTCAACGCCGTGGCCCTCGGATATACGCATTACGGCGTCGCGCCCGACTGGATGTCGGTCTGGGTGCCAGGTGCGCTCGTCATCGTGGGCGTCGCGCGCACGATCGCCTGGATCCGCTGCAAGCACGTCGAGCACGACCAAACCGTCATCATCCGCCACCTGCGGTACACGACCGTTCTGGGCTGCCTGATCTCGCTGGCCTACATCGGATGGTCGCTCGGGCTCTCCAACTTCGGCGGACCCGACGAACGCGCCCACGTCGCCACCTTCGTCGGCATCACGGTCATGGGCTGCATCTTCTGTCTCAGCCCCCTTCCGCAGAGCGCCATTCTCGTCGCGGCCCTGACCACGACCCCCTATCTCGTCTTCTGCCTGCTCACGCCGGGAAGCGGCATCTACGTCGCGATCGCGTTCAACATCGTCGTCGTGACGCTGGTCGTCCTTCGCGTCCTGATGAACGGCTTCTCCGCCTTCGCCGATCTCGTCCTGTCGCGGAGCGAAGCGGCACGGCTGGCTCGCGAGGTGACGGTCCTCGCCCATACAGACATGCTCACCGGCCTGCCCAACCGGCGCCGGTTCTTCACCGATCTCGAGCGACGCATCGCGGGGCGCGGCGCGAACAGCGAACCCCTCGCGGTGGGCGTCATCGATCTCGACCGGTTCAAGGCGGCCAACGACACCTACGGTCATGTCGTCGGGGATCAGATCCTGGCGGAGGTCGGCGCGCGGCTGGCGGCCGAACTGGAGGGGCGCGGCAGCGTGGCACGGCTCGGCGGCGACGAGTTCGCGTTCGTCATGGACGGTGACGGAGAGGCCGCGATGGCGCTGATGTCGGGGGTCTGCCAGCGCCTGGCGGAACCCTACATGGCCGACGATATCGCCATCTCGATCGGCGCGTCCTGCGGCATCGCCACGATCGAGGGAGCCGACCCACGTTCCGCGACGCTCTACGAACGGGCGGACTACGCCCTCTACACCTCGAAGAGCACGCGGCGCGGCCTGCCGACCCTGTACTCGGAAACGCACGAGAAGGCCGTGCGCTCGGAACGCGCGATCGAGGCCGCCCTCCAGGTCGCCGACCTCGACGCCGAACTCGCGATCCATCTCCAGCCCGTGGTGGACACGCGCACGCACGGCCTGTCCGCCGTCGAGGTCCTGGCGCGCTGGACCTCGCCGACGCTCGGACCGGTCAGCCCGGCCGTGTTCGTGCCGGTGGCCGAGCGCACCGGCATCGTCCACCGGCTCACCGTGAAGCTGTTCGAGATGGCGCTGGCGCAGGCGGCGCAGCTGCCGGAAGCCGTCTCGGTCTGCTTCAACCTGTCGGCCCACGACCTGACCTCGCCGGCCACGATCCTGTCGCTGGTCTCGGCGCTTCGCCAGTCCGGCGTCGCACCCGCGCGCATCGTCTTCGAGCTGACCGAGACGGCGATGCTGCGCGACTTCACCGCCGCGCGCGAATCGCTCGGCATGCTGAGTGCCCTGGGGGCGCAGGTCGCCATCGACGATTTCGGCACCGGCCATGCGAGCCTCAGCTATCTGCGCGAGCTGCCGATCCACCGCGTCAAGATCGACCGCAGCTTCGTGTCGGGCGACAAGGCGTTGGCGCGCCGCGACCTCCTGGGCGCGGTGATCGCGATGTGCCGTTCGCTCGACCTGCAATGCGTGGCCGAGGGGGTGGAGACCGAGGAGCAGATGGCCTTCCTGCGCACGGCCGGCTGCGACGCGCTGCAGGGCTACCTGATCGCGCGTCCCATGCCGCCGGCCGCCCTCGACGACTGGATGAACGGACCGCGGGCCCGTCTCGCGGCGGGCGCGGCCTGACCCCGCCCTTGCGAAGGCTCCGCCGCGAAGCTACGCAGCGCGCGTAGGGAAATGCGGATGGAGCTGTCATGACACCGCGCGTTGCCGTCGTCGGCTGTGGGCATTGGGGCCAGAACCACGTGCGCACGCTGAAGGAGATCGGGGCGCTGGCGGCCCTGTCCGACGCGGACCCGGCCAAGGCGGCCGCGCTGTCGGAGCGCTTCGCCGTGCCCGCCGTCGCGCTCGACGCGCTGCTCGCCGACCGCGCGATCGACGCATTGGTGCTTGCCCTTCCCCCCTCGCTGCACGGCCCGACCGCGCGTCGCGCCTTCGCCGCAGGCAAGGACGTGCTGATCGAGAAGCCCATCGGCCTCGACGCCGCCGACGCCGCGCGGACCGCCCATGCCGCCGCCGAGGCCGGCCGCATCCTGATGGTCGGGCACGTCCTGCGCTTCCACCCGGTGTTCGAGCGCCTGGAGGCGGCGGTCGGCGAAGGCCGCGTCGGCGCGGTGCGCCACATCGTCTCGACGCGCCTCGGCCTCGGCCGCTTTCTCGGAATGGACGCGGTCTGGGACCTCGCGCCGCACGACCTGTCGCTCGTGCTGCGGATCGCCGGCGAGCATCCGTCGTCGGTGGACACGCTGCGCCGCACGGTTCTCAGCGACGAGACCGACGTCGCCGACATCGCCCTGCGCTTCCCTTCCGGGATCGGAGCCGAGATCCACGTGTCGCGCGTATCGCCCTTCCGCGATCGGCGATTCTCGGTGATCGGCACCGAGGGGATGCTCACCTTCGACGACCTGGCGCCCGAAGGGCAGAAGCTCGCCTTCCACGGCCACAAGGTCTGGCGCGAGGGCGCCGCCTTCGCCTTCCGCTCGGCGGACGCGGACTATCTGGACACCGAACCCGGCCTGCCGCTCGACCGCGAGCTGCGCCATTTCCTGGAATGCGTCGCGACGCGCGAGGCGCCGCGCACCGGCGCGGAGGAGGCGGTGGAAACGGTTCGGATCCTGGAGACGGCGTCGCCCCGCAAGGCCGCCTGACGGATCAGGCGACGAGGCTCTCGCCGCCCGTCTCGGCTGGCAGCGCGCGCTCGGTTCGCGCGATCACGCCGCCGCCGAGCACCTGCGCCCCCTCTCCCTCGCCGGCATAGAACACGCAGGCCTGGCCCGGCGACACGCCGTCCTCGCCGGCCGCGAGTTCCACAACGGGCGTCCCGTCCGTTCCGCTCGTCAGCCGGGCCGGCGCGGGCGGGCGGGTGGAGCGGATGCGCACGAAGAGATCGATCGCCTCCTCGCCCGGCCGAGGCATCGCCGCGCGGCCCAGCCAGTTGACCGAGCGAAGCGACAGCCGGCGCGTTTCCAGCGCGGCGCGCGGGCCGACGGTGACGCGGTTCGCCCGCGCGTCGATGCCCACTACATAGAGCGGCTCCCCCGAAGCGACGCCGAGGCCGCGACGCTGGCCGATGGTGAAGTGGACGATGCCCTGGTGGCGGCCGAGCGGCCGCCCGTCGAGATGCACGATCTCGCCGGGCTCGCCGGCTTCCGGCCGCAGGCGCGAGATGACGTCGCTGTAGCGCCCCTTCGAGACGAAGCAGATGTCCTGGCTGTCGGGCTTGGAGGCGACGCCGAGCCCGTATCGGGCGGCGATCTCGCGCGTCTCGGGCTTGGTGAGATGCCCGAGCGGAAAGCGCAGGAAGTCGATCTGCTCCTGCGTGGTCGCATACAGGAAATAGCTCTGGTCGCGGTCGAGGTCGGCCGGCCGGTAGAGGCTGCGGCCTTCGCCGTTCGGCCGCGACAGGATGTAGTGGCCGGTCGCCAGCGCGTCGGCGCCGAGCTCGCGCGCGGTGCTCAGAAGGTCGCGGAACTTGACCGTCTGGTTGCACGCGACGCACGGGATCGGCGTCTCCCCCGCCAGATAGCTCTCGGCGAACGGATCGATCACCGCCTCGCGGAACCGCTGCTCGTAGTCGAGGACGTAGTGCGGAATGCCGAGGATTTCGGCCGTGCGCCGCGCGTCGGCGATGTCCTGGCCGGCACAGCAGGCCCCGGCGCGCCGGGGCGTCGCGCCGCCGTCGTAGAGCTGGAGGGTGATCCCGACGACGTCGTAGCCCTCGTTCTTCAGGATGGCGGCGGTGACCGACGAATCGACGCCGCCCGACATGGCGACCACGACGCGCGTCTCGGCGGGCGCCTTGGGCAGGTCGAGGCTGTTGGGCATGACATGCAAACTCGGCTGCGCCGGACAGGCCGGCAGATATGTCCCCTTTTACTGCGCCGGTCCCGGCGTGCCAACCATCGGGGACCGCACGCGTTTCGGGCTGCGCACTCCACCGGCCGAGCACCCGCGCGCTGCGGGAGCTTGATTCAACCTGTTATCGAATTGCTAATAACGGCTTAGCGGAATGTTTAGAGCCGCTGGTCTAGCTTGGCGATGCGATTAGGTCTTTGCGTAATGTAGAGAGTTCAATGACCGATCAGGTTAGACCAAGAGTGAAATACGTCATTGGACCCGATGGGAGTCCGCTGACGATCGCCGACCTCCCGCCCTCCAATACGAGGCGCTGGGTGATCCGCCGCAAGGCGGAGGTGGTGGCGGCGGTGCGCGGCGGGCTTCTCAGCCTCGATGAAGCCTGCTCGCGATACACGTTGACCGTGGAAGAGTTCCTTTCCTGGCAGGCGTCGATCGACAGCCATGGCCTGGCCGGGCTGCGCACCACGCAGCTCCAGGAATACCGGAAGAAGATCGATCTTCACTGATCGCTTCGCCGGCGGCGAGACGAAGGAAGGGTCGGCCCGAAAGGCGCCGGCCTTTTTTCATGGGCGGCCCCTGCCCCCGCCGCGCAGGACGGCCACGAAAAAGGGGCCCGGCGCTTGGCGTCCGGGCCCCGATCGGGAGGTCTGGGAAATCCTGCGGATCAGGCGACGGCGGTGCGGCGGTCCTCGCCGGCATCGCGCTGCTCGAGCTTTTCGGCGTTGACCAGTTCGGCCTCGGCCTCCTCGAGCGCGATCCGCGCGGCGTTCATCTGGATGCGCAGGTCGCCGGCCGAGTTCGTCAGATTGTCGCGGCGGGTGCGCGCGGCCTTGGCGAAGGTCGGATAGGCGAAGTGATTGAGGTCCGTGATGCCGGACTTCTTCTCCTCGCTGGCGATCTGGGCGTCGAGCTCGCCGGCCATCCGCTCGAATTCGTTGAGCATCATCTGCAATTGGTCGGTCTGCCGCCGCTTCTCTGCCACCTTGAAGCGCGCCAGCCGAACCAGGTTGTCACGTTTGGCCATGACGCCCTCATCTCCTGTGTTCCATAGGGGTTCTCAACATGAACCCCCGTTTCGCGGCGCATCTGCGGCTTCGGGCAAGCCTCGTCGGCTACACCTTAACCGTCTGTTTACGCGCGCCGTTAATCATAGCCATGGATCATTTAAGGCAGGGTAAACCGATCGAGTCCAAGTCGAAGCGAGGAAGCGCCGTGCGTCCCCATGCCGATGCCCCACATCTTCGCCCTGATGCGGACACAGATCGAAAGACTCGGTTGAACAAAGGATTCGAGCGGAAGGCATTGTTAACCATTCACTGGCACGATGCCCTCAAGCTCTAAGACGAACTCCAACCTAGTCGGACGACCCGCCCCGGCCGGGCTGATGCAGAGGATTTAACTGATGCGCGTTCTTTTGATCGAGGATGACAGCGCGATTGCGCAAAGCATCGAGCTCATGCTGAAGTCCGAGAGCTTCAACGTCTACACGACGGACCTCGGCGAAGAGGGCGTGGATCTTGGTAAGCTTTACGACTACGACATCATCCTGCTCGACCTGAACCTGCCCGACATGTCGGGCTACGAGGTTCTCCGGACGCTGCGCCTCGCCAAGGTGAAGACGCCGATCCTGATCCTTTCGGGCATGGCCGGCATCGAGGACAAGGTCCGCGGCCTCGGCTTCGGCGCCGACGACTACATGACCAAGCCCTTCCACAAGGACGAGCTGGTCGCCCGCATCCATGCCATCGTGCGCCGCTCCAAGGGCCACGCCCAGTCGGTCATCGTCACCGGCGACCTGACGGTGAACCTCGACGCCAAGACGGTCGAGGTGAACGGCCAGCGGGTGCACCTCACCGGCAAGGAATACGCCATGCTGGAGCTCCTCTCGCTCCGCAAGGGCACGACCCTCACCAAGGAGATGTTCCTGAACCACCTCTACGGCGGCATGGACGAGCCCGAGCTGAAGATCATCGACGTCTTCATCTGCAAGCTGCGCAAGAAGCTGGCCACGGCCACCGAGGGCAAGAACTACATCGAGACCGTGTGGGGCCGCGGCTACGTGCTGCGCGAGCCCGAATCGGATACCCGCGCGGCCTGACCCTCTCGCCGATCGCGACTTTCGAGGCCCGCCTTCCACCGGAACGGCGGGCCTTCTCGCGTCGGGCTCAGGCCGCGGCCGGCGTCGCCGCCTCTACGAAGGGTCCCACCCAGTCGAGCAGCGAGGCCCGGTCGAACGGGCGGAAGATGAAGCCGTCGGCGCCGGCGCGCTTGGCACGCGTCATCGTGCCGAGGTTCGATTCCACCAGCGAGACGAGGATCCGTGCCTTGGCGGTTCGCGGGTCGGCGCGCAGGGCGCGAACCGACGCCTCGATCGTGGTGCTCTGCAGCGAGGCGGACACCAGCACCAGGACCGGCGCGTCCGCGCCCGGCTTGCCCAGCACGCGCGCGGCCTCCTCCATGCTTTCGGAGCCGAGCGTCTCGAGCCCGATCCCGCCCAGGATGCGGGCGGCGACCTTGGCGACGATGCTCGATTCGTCGATGACCAGGCAGGTTGACATGCTCGGGCTCCCGCTCCGGCCGACCTCGAGGCCGGCGCGTGTCGAAGACGCTAGCAGCCGTAGTTTAGGGAGGGGTTCACGAAGAGGGCGAACGTTTCCTCAACGCGGCGCCTCGATTTCGACGGATCGCAAGGCCTCCTCCGATTCGTCCGCAGGCACGACATGGAAGACGACCTCCTCCTCGCCCTGCTCCAGCCGGACCGAGAGCCCCGCTTCCCGCGCCAGCAACAGCGCGTAGTAGGGCTGGATCCCGTGGGCGTCGATCGATTCGGGCGTCGTCTCGCCGGCCAGGAGCTCGCGGAACTTGGCCGGCACGCGCAGCGGCTTGCCGCGCGCGCGGAGGGTGAAGCGGGCGGTGGGCTCCAGCCGCTCGATCGAGACCTCCACCTCGCGCCCGCGCGGCACCGAGGCGTTGGCCACTACCAGGAGATTGAGAACCAGCTTGGCGATGTTCTTGGGCACGTAGGCGCGCTCGCCCGACCACTGGAGGTTGGCCTTCTCGAAGGCCATCCACCCCTCGGCCACCGTCCGCGCGTCGCCCATGTCGATCTGCGCGGTGGAGGAACCGGACGCGCCGTAGGCGATGCGCGCGAACTGGAGCTTGGCCACCGCGCTCTTGGTCGAGGAGCGCACGAGCGCCATGGACTCCGGATCGTCCGGCATGTCGTCCAGGAGCTCGAGCCCGCTCTGGATCGCCCCGACCGGGGAGATGATGTCGTGGCAGAGGCGGCTGGCCAGGAGAGCCGCCAGATCCGGCGCGGACAATGCGGGCAGGTTCGTCATCGGCGTTCCGTCTCGGTTAACATTCGATGAAAATGCGACACAATCGCCCTATCACGGGGCCGCCCGAGCCGCGAGGCAAAGGCGCGCCCCGGCCACCCTTTCCCGCGCCTGTGACATCCGCACGACACCTGACGGAGGGGCAACGGGGCGCCGTTAGCAAAGCGGAAACCATGGAGCGCGCAAGCTGTGGGCGAGACCTCAACCCTGCGTGCGCACGCAGGGGCTGCCAGAGCTTTCGGAAGGATATCCCGATGAACCGCACGACCCGGCTGGTCCGCCGCCTCGCTTTCGCCGCCCTGGCCGCCGTCGCCCTGCCCGCGGCGCTCGGCCTGTCGAGCCTGCCGGCCGCCGCCCAGGCGCAGAGCGGCGGCTACACGATGGAAGAGATCGTCGGCGAGGGTCATCGCTTCTTCGGCGCGACGTCGGGCGGCCTGGCGACCGTGATCGAGCGCGCCTTCCAGGAGCGCGGGCTGCCCAACGGCTACATCCTCGGCGAGGAGGGCTCGGGCGCGCTGATCGGCGGCCTGCGCTTCGGCGAGGGCACCTTGTTCACGAAGAACGCGGGCGAGCACCGCATCTACTGGCAGGGCCCTTCCATCGGCTTCGACGCCGGCGGCGACGGCGCCCGCACCATGATGCTGGTCTACAACCTGCCCTCGGTCGAGGGCGTCTACGGCCGCTTCATCGGCATGAGCGGCAGCGCCTATCTCGTGGGCGGCGTCGGGATGACGCTCCTGCAGCGCGATTCCATCACACTCGTTCCCATCCGCACGGGCCTCGGCGCTCGCCTCGGCGTCAACGTGGGCTACCTGAAACTCACCCCGAGCCCGACCTGGAACCCGTTCTGATCGCCGCGACGCGCTAGGCAGATCGGGCCGCTTTGACGTAAGACAACCGGCATGGCCCCATGGTGCCGACCGGCGACGGGCGGGGCCGCGGGACGCCGGCTGTCAGGCACGAGGTCGACTAGTTCATGATCGCAACCGCGCTCGTCTTCGCGCTCGGCGCCCTGGTCGCCAGCTTCGTCGCCCTGATCTTCGCCCCCGTCCTCTGGAGCAACGCGCAGCGCCTTGCCCGCCGCGAGTTCGAGGCGTCGATCCCCACCGACGTGCGCGAGATGCGCGGCGAGATCGACGCCGCGCGTGCGCGCGCCGCCTTCGAGCTGCGCAGCGACGCCATGCGCCACCGGGCCGCCCGGGAAGCGGCCGCGCGGGAGCGGGCCGAGGCCGGGCGCGTGATCCTGGAGAACGGACAGCTTCTGGCGCGGCAGGCCGATCTGGACCGCCAGATCGCCGACTCCGCCGGTCGGACCGAGCATCTGGAAAGCCAGATCCAACTCCTCGTGACCGAACGCGACGCCCTCCTGGCCGCGCGTCAGGACCTGCGGACCCGGCTGGAGCGACGCGACGGCGAGCTGGCGACCCTTTCGGCCAAGCATCAGGCGCTGAGCGAAGGCTTCGACCAGCAGCGGTTTCGTCTCGCCACCGCGGAGGCCCGGGCCGAGGACATGGCGGTGGCCCTTCGCGCGCAGGCTCCGGGACGTTCGCCTCCGCCCTCCCCGGCGAAGGAGACCGTGGAACGGCCTCGGGGCGACCTGCGGGCCCTCGCGGCGACCGCGCCCACGCTCGCAGGCGACCCGCAAGACGGCCTCGCCTCGCCCACCGGAAACACCCGCCTGCGCGCGGCCATCGCGCTCGGCGGCGCGGGGAAGCCGTCGACCGCCAGCGCGGACCATGCCGAAATCCGCGAGCGGATCGGCGACATCGCCGCCCGCGTCATCCACGAGCGCATCAAGGTCGAGGGGCCGGAATCCCGGCTTGCGCGCATCATCGCCGACGCGCCGCCCCCCGCCGACGCGGGCGAGCCCCTGCTCGCCGACCGGGTGCGCCGCCTTCAGGCCGACGAGACGCCCGTCACGGCTGCTCCGGCCAAGCCAGGTGGTGCAGGACGAGCGCGGCGGAAGTCGCGACGTTGAGGCTGTCGAGGCCGGACGCCATCTCGATGCGCACCGGACGGCAGCGGGCGATCACATCGCCCTCCAACCCCTCGCCCTCCGCACCCAGGAACAGGGCCCGCGCGCGGCGGTCGCGCAGGGCGCGCAGCGGCTCCGGCGCGCCGGGGCTCAACGCCACGCATTCGAAGCCGAGCCCGGCCAGCCGATCCGCGATCGACACCGCGCCGCCCCAGCGCGCGAAGGGAACGGTGAACACCGTTCCGACCGATACCCGAATCGCCTTGCGATAGAGCGGATCGCAGGCCCGCCGGTCGAGGATCACCGCGCCCGCGCCGAAGGCGGCCGCATTGCGGAACGTCGCTCCCATGTTGTCGTGGTTGGACAGGCCGCACGCGACCACCACGCAGCCGCGCGCCGCGACCGTGGCCGCCAGCGCGGCGTCGAGGTCGGCCGCTGCGGCGGGCTCGACGGGCTCGGCCAGCGCCATCACGCCGCGATGCACGGGAAAGCCGGCGATCCGATCGAACAGCTCGCGTTCGACCCGGTACACGGGCGTGTCCGCCGGCAGCGCGGCCAGGCGCGGCGCAAGGCCGGCCAGCCGCTCGCGCAGCACCAGCAGCGCCACGAGCCGGAACCGGCGCGAGGCCAGGATCTGGTCGAGCACCACCGCCCCTTCCGCGATGAAGCGCCCGCTGCGCGTCAGGTCGCGCTCGCGCACGTCGCGAAAGGCGGCGATCCGCTCGTCCTCACGGTCGGCGATGTCGATCACGGCCGGACCGAAGTCCGCCCCCTCGTGCCCTCGCATGGCACCCCTCTCGTCCGCCGACGCACCCCGCGCCCACCCCGCCTGATCCGACGAACCGCCGCCCGGCGCAAGAGCCGACGCTCGGCTTGGCGACCGTGAAACCAGATATACGAACTTGAGGAAAGACTGGTACGCCCAAGGGGAATCGAACCCCTGTTTGCGCCGTGAGAGGGCACCGTCCTAACCGCTAGACGATGGGCGCGAACCAGTGATTGGGGGTATAGTCGGCCCGTTTCGGCTTGGCAAGCGGTTTCTGCGGGTCAGTTTCCAATCGGCGCCGGAGCGGCCACTGGTGTCGCCTGCACGGGGTAGCGTGCGGCCACGGTGCCGCTGCGCAGGTCGAGGAGAAGGAGGTCCTGCCCGCCGTCGGTGCGCTCCACCGTCAGCAGCGCCTGGTCGCCGTCCAGCGCGGAGCTGGTGATTCTCGCGCCTGCACCGATCGCCAGCGGCGGCAGCGTGCCGCCGGCGCGCGCGTCGTCCTTGGCGTCGGAGGTGCGATAGACAACGGCGCTCAGAACCGCGATAAGCCCGACGAACAGGACGGCGATCGACACGCCCAGAAGGCGGACCATCTTGCGTCGCACCTTCTCGAAGGCCGGATCGTGCGGCACGCCGCCGGTTTCAGTGTTTCCCGTCACGTTCTTCCCGCGCCGCTGGAGTGTCTGATGTCGATCGTTGGTACAGGGGGAGACGAAACGGACGCAAGCGAGTTCCGCGTCGGCGACGATGACGCGGGCCGCCGGCTCGACCAGTTCCTGGCCGCGGCGCTCGGCGGCGAGCTGTCGCGCTCGCGCCTCCAGTCGCTGATCGAGGACGGCCAGGTCCGCATCGACGAGACGCCCGTGCTCCTTCCGAAACGCAAGGTCGCGGCCGGCGAGACGGTGCGCCTCGACATGCCCGAGCCCGAAGCGCCCGAGCCCGTGGCCGAGGACATCCCGCTCGACATCCTCTACGAGGACGAGCATCTCGTGGTGCTCGACAAGCCGGCGGGGCTGGTGGTGCATCCGGGCCCCGGCAACTGGACCGGTACGCTGGTCAACGCCCTCCTCTTCCATTGCGGCGACACGCTGTCGGGCATCGGCGGCGTGAAGCGGCCCGGCATCGTCCATCGCCTGGACAAGGATACGAGCGGCGTCATGGTGGTGGCGAAGTCCGACGCCGCCCACCGTTCGCTCGCGGCGCAGTTCGCTGCCCACGGGCAGGACGGACGCATGGAGCGCGCCTACCAGGCCGTGGTCTGGGGCGTGCCTGCGCGACCGGTGGGAACGGTCGAGGCGGCGCTCGGCCGCTCCAACTCCGATCGCACCAAGCGGCAGGTGGTGCCCGACGGACGGCCGGACGCGCGCCACGCGGTCACCCATTTCGAGGTGCTGGAGCGCTTCGGCTCGGAGGGTGCCAACGCGTCGCTGATCGCCTGCATCCTGGAAACCGGCCGCACGCACCAGATCCGCGTGCACATGAGCCATATCGGACATCCGCTGATCGGCGACGACGTCTACGGCGCGCATTTCCGGACCAAGTCGCGCAAGCTCGGCGAGGTCGGCGAGATCGTCGCGGCTTTTCCCCGGCAGGCCCTCCACGCGTTCCGCCTCGCCTTCGAGCATCCGGTGACGGGCGAGCCGATGGCGTTCGAGACCGAGCTGCCGGAGGACATGCAGGAACTTCTGGAGGCGCTGGCCCGTTTGCCCGCCTGAACCGCCCGCGACGACGGCGAGGCGAGACCGGCCCGGCGTCTTCCGCGGGTGAACGAATTGTAACCTTCGTCCGCCCCCTTCCGGCCGTGTAATCGGGGCATAGAGTCCCCATATCCAAGCTCGGCGGACCGCGCCTCAGGGGCGGCACGCGGCCGATCGGCTCGGGATACGAGCGATCCAGGCAGAAGGAGGGTTCCATATGGCGAGAGCCAATCTTCCCAGCATCGCCTCCGGCGAAGGCGGCCTCAGCCGCTATCTCGACGAAATCCGGCGGTTTCCGATGCTGGAGCCGAACGAAGAATACATGCTGGCTAAGCGCTATGCCGAGCACGACGACCGTGACGCGGCGCATAAGCTGGTGACGAGCCATCTGCGCCTCGTGGCGAAGATCGCGATGGGCTATCGCGGCTACGGCCTGCCGATCGGCGAGGTCGTGTCGGAGGGCAATGTCGGGCTGATGCAGGCGGTGAAGCGGTTCGACGCCGATCGCGGCTTCCGCCTCGCCACCTATGCGATGTGGTGGATCAAGGCTTCGATCCAGGAATACATCCTGCGGTCCTGGAGCCTCGTGAAGATGGGCACCACGGCCAACCAGAAGCGCCTGTTTTTCAACCTGCGCAAGATGAAGAGCCGGATCCAGGCTCTGGACGAGGGCGACCTGCGCCCCGACCAGGTCGACCAGATCGCCACCCAGCTGGGCGTGTCCGCGGAGGAAGTCGTCTCCATGAACCGGCGCCTGTCGGGCGACGCCTCGCTCAACGCGCCGATCCGGGCTACGGAAGGCGAGTCCGGCGAGTGGCAGGACTGGCTGGTCGACCAGTCGGAGAGCCAGGAGGACGTTCTGGTCGAGCAGGACGAACTGGAGCAGCGCCGCGGCATGCTGCATCAGGCGATGGACGTGCTGAACGACCGCGAGCGGCGCATCTTCGAGGCGCGCCGCCTGTCCGAGGATCCGCTGACGCTCGAAGCCCTGTCGGGCGAGTTCGACATCAGCCGCGAGCGTGTGCGCCAGATCGAGGTGCGCGCCTTCGAGAAGGTGCAGAAGGCGGTGCAGGATACGGCGGAAGCCGCCCGCCGTTCGCTGCGCGTGGTCGAGGACGCGCACGCCTGACGGCGGCGGCCCCGGTCGAAACACGAAAGCCTCCGATGCCGCACGGCGTCGGGGGCTTTTTCCTGTCCGACGCGGGTGCCGGATCGATGGAGGCACCGCTTCCGCGGCGCCTCTCCGTTGCGCGGGCCGCGCTCAGTCGGCCTTGGTCTCAGGCGTCGCCGCCTTTGCCGCCGGCGCCGGCGCGGAGGCCGCCACCTTGTCCTTGGTCTTCGCCGCGACCGGCTGGCCGTAGATGTCAACCACGTCCAGGCGCACCTGATCGGTGACGTCCTTCAGGACGGCGTTCGCCTCGTAGTACTTGCCCTGCCCGATCAGGTCGGCGGCCTTGCCGACGTCGCCGGTCGTCCGGTCGAGCGGCACGACGGCGGTCACGAACTGGACGTCGTCGCCCACGAGCTTCAGCTTCTCCAGGGCCGCATGCCGATCCGACTGCAGGCTCTTGCTGGCCTCGGTCACGGCGGCCACCTTCTCGGGCGTCGCCTTGAAGTCCGCACCGAACGAGAGCTGGGTATCCACCGGCACCCAGGCGACCGGGCCTTCGCCTCCCGTCTTCGCGTCGGTCTTCGCCGTCGCCGGCGCGTTCATCGCCTCCATCTGCGAGGCCACCTTGGTGAACACGGCATCGTCCTTCGCTGCCTTGCGCATGGCGTCCTGCGCCTGCCCGATCAGCGTCTTGGCGTCGTCCGGCCGGGCGTCGAAGATGGCGAGGCGGGTCGCCTGGATGTCGCGCATGGCCTGCGCGCCGTCCGCCGAGAGCCGGCCGACATCCTTGTCGACCGCCTTCTCGGCCCTGGTTTCCTGGGTGGACGCGGGCTTGGCACCCTGGTCGGCCGCGTAGGCCGCACCGCTGACGACGGTCCCGGCGAGAAGCAACGCGGCAACGCTTTTGCGTATCGACATGACACGACTCCTGATTTCGTCTCGAGGATCGACACCGCTTTCCGATGCCGATGCCGTTGAAACGCCATCAGTACTTGCGTGTTGCGTTACGAATGCTTCATGAACGAGAGTTCACCCGCCGCCGCGAAGGGCGTCAGGTGCGCCCGTTCCAGGCCTCAATCGCCTCACGGAACACGCGCTCGCCGGGGATGCCCTTCTCGATCGACATCAGCGCGCGCTGGCCGGACGTGTAGGCGATCGGGATGTCGATCCACTCCTCGCGGCCGAGTAGCGCCAGGTTGCTCTGCACCGCCTGCGGCAGGTCGTTCAGCGCGATGATGAAGAACCCGTCCGAGATCTTGCCGGCGACGCCGATCAGCGGCTCCCCGCGCGCCTGCTCGGTCGGCTTCAGCGCCAAGCGCTGAACGTTCTCGATCTGGCCGCCAGGGAAGCCGGACGGCGTGTCGAACATGAGTTCGATCACGTGGCTCGCCGGCAGCGTCGTGTCGGCGTTGCGTCGGATCGTCATGGTCATGCGCAGGTTGGTGTCGGGCATGTCCACCACGGCGCGGATGGCGGGCTCGGCCGGCTGCCCCTCGGCCGGCGGCTCGCTCACGAGGCTCCAGACGACGTTGCCGTTCTGCTGCGTTCCCTCGCGGTCGGCCGACCGCTCCTCGTAGAACACGGCGCGCTGTCCGACCGGCACCGTGCCCGACGCCGCGGCAGGCGCTCCGGCGGGGGCCGTCGGCGCGGTGGTGGCGGCAGGCTCCGTCGGCTGTGCGGCGGCCGGCGGCGATTCGACCGGCGCGGTGATCGTTGCGGCGGCGACGTCGGTGCCTTCCTCGAAGGCGTTGGGGGCACTGGCACCCGGCCCCTCGTCCACTTCGCTCCCGTCGGCGAGCAGCCGCTGGGTGAAGCGGCGCCCGCCCGGCGCCGGCGGCGTGGTGACCGGGTTCGCGGGCGCGACGTCGGTCGCCGTGCCGCTCGGCGGCGCCGCCGTTTCGGGCGTCGTACCGGTGGACGGCGCAGCGGTCTCGCCGCCGTCGGTCGTCTGGCCCGACGTGGTGCCGGCGGGCAGCGAGGCGGTCTCGGTCGAGCCGAGCACCACGGAGCGGATGTCGTCGAGGTAGATCCAGCCGAGGGCGCCGAGGCCGATCAGGCCCGCCGCCGCGACGCCGGCGAGAAGCGGCGACCGCTTGCGGCGCTGGGGACGCCGCACCGGATAGCGCGGCGCCGCAAGGTCGGCCTCGGGAATGCCCGAGAGCATCGCGCCGGGCGACGGCGCTCCGGAGCGCGCATCGGCGCTCGCCGGCACGGGCGTGGCGGGGCGCAGCGCGCCGCGTGGGGGCCGCGGCTCGCCGGTCGGCGCCGCCGCATCGGCGGGCGCCCGACGCTCGCGCGTGGTGAACGGAGGCGGTGCGGAAGGCGCGGGTCCGAGATCGCGCGGCGCCTCCTCGGCGACGGGGCCGACCACGCCCACCTGCGGCGTCTCGCCTTCGGTGGGTCCGACATCGACGCGCGACGGCGCGGGCGCGCGCTCCACCGGCGGCTCGGCGCGTTCGGCGCGCGGCGGGGCGGCCGGCATGGACGGCGCGGCGGGCGCGCGAAAGGCGGGCGCGGCCGGCGGCTGCACCGTGGGGGACGGCGAAGCGGGCGACGGAGCGGGCTCGGGCGCGCGCATCGTCGGCGTCGCACGTGCGAAGGCGGGGATCGGCGGGCGCGGCGCCGGGCGCTCGGGCGCCGGGGCGGGTTCGGGAGGGGGCGGCGATGCCGGGGCCTCGGACGGCGGAACCGGGTCGGCGGTCGGCGCGGCGGCTTCGGCGGCGCTCGGCGCGGGCGCCGGCGGCGCGCTCTCCTGTCCCTGGTAGTGCGCCTCGGACTCGGCGATCGCATCCTCGAGCACGCGGTATCGCTGCTCGGCCACTTCCGGGGCGAGCGGCGGATCGGCGGCCTGGATCTGGCGGGTGATGGCCGCCCGCGCCTTCTCGTAGACCTTGGCCCGCAGTTGCGGCGTGGCATTCGGCAAGCCGTCGATGGTCTTGCGGAGAACGGCGGTCAGATTCGCCATGAAGCGCTGCACTCACTCGAGGTCGGTACCGGGAACGGATCGAGCCTCGCGGCAATCCAGCCCCCGTCCGGCCCGGCCCGGAGCCGATCCCGCCTGCCAGGGAATCGATACGGGTCGCAACCGGAGGAAGGAAGACGGAACGTCTCCCCTCCGGTTGTGGCCGATCCCCGCGACCGTCGGGCGCGGGGGCCGCGCGGCGCAGCCGAAAGTTCGTACGAACCTGAAAACCTTATATCAAGCTTTCATTAATCCTGAAACGGATCCCGGACAAGGATCGTGTCGTCACGCTCGGGCGAGGTGGACAGAAGCGTCACCGGCGCACCGACCAGTTCCTCGATCTGGCGAACGTACTTCACGGCCTGGGCCGGCAGGTCCCCCCAGGAGCGGGCGCCCGCTGTGGTGCCCTTCCAGCCCTCGAAGCTCTCATAGACCGGCTTCACGCGCTTTTGCGCCGCGAGGCTCGCGGGGAAGTAGTCGATGCGCTGCCCGTCCAGCTCGTACGCCGTGCAGATGCGGATCTCGTCCATCCCGTCCAGCACGTCGAGCTTGGTGAGCGCCAGGCCATGGATGCCGTTGATCGCCACCGCCTGGCGCACCAGCACCGCGTCGAACCAGCCGCAGCGGCGCTTGCGCCCCGTGACCGTGCCGAACTCGTGCCCCTTGGTGCCGAGGAACTCGCCCACCTCGTTGTCCTGCTCGGTCGGGAACGGGCCCTCGCCGACGCGCGTCGTGTAGGCCTTGGTGATGCCAAGGACGAAACCGAGGCTGGAGGGGCCGAGACCCGACCCCGCCGCCGCCTGCCCCGCCACCGTGTTGGACGAGGTGACGAAGGGATAGGTGCCGTGGTCGATATCGAGCAGCGTGCCCTGCGCGCCCTCGAACAGGATGCGCTCGCCCGCCTTGCGGCGCTCGTCGAGCAGGCGCCATACGCGGTCGATATAGGGGGTGATCTCGGCAGCCACCGAGGTCAGCTCCTCCAGGATCGCGGCGGCGTCCACCTCGGGCTGGCCGAGGCCGCGGCGCAGCGGGTTGTGGTGGGCGAGCAGGCGCTCGATACGCTCGGGCAGCGCCTCGGGCTCGGCGAGATCCATGACGCGGATCGCGCGACGACCGACCTTGTCCTCGTAGGCCGGGCCGATGCCGCGCCCGGTGGTGCCGATCTTGGTGCCCGCGGCGGCGGCCTCGCGCGCCGCGTCGAGCTCGCGGTGCAGCGACAGGATCAGCGCCGCGTTGTCGGCGATGCGCAGGGTCGAGGGCGTGATCGAGACGCCCTGCCCCTCGATGCGCTTCTTCTCGGCGACGAAGGCGTGCGGATCGAACACCACGCCGTTGCCGATCACCGAGAGCTTGCCCTGCCGCACTACGCCGGACGGCAGCAGCGACAGCTTGTAGGAAACGCCCGAGACGACCAGCGTATGCCCGGCATTATGGCCGCCCTGGAATCGCACGACCACGTCGGCCCGCTCGGAAAGCCAGTCGACGATCTTGCCCTTCCCTTCGTCTCCCCACTGGGAACCGACGACGACGACGTTTGCCATGCAGTCTCCTGGAGGGCTCGTGGCCCTGCGATTCTGAATTCGGGACGCGCGAAGGACCCGTCGGGGGTCCGTCGGCGCAAACGCGGCGGACTATAGTCAAGCCTCGCCCGCCGCGCGAGGTCGCGAGCGGGCTTTTTCCCAACCAGCCACGAGAATCCGGGCGGGCGGACGATTGCCTGCCGGGGCGCGATCCGCGAAAGCTGGTCCATGGTCCAGCGACTCGCCCATCCCTACGTGCTGCTTCTTCTCACCGCGCTCATCTGGGGCGCCAACGCCGTGGCGGGAAAGCTGGCGATCGGGCACATCTCGCCCATGACGCTGACGCTGCTTCGCTGGGTGGGCGCGGTGGTCGTCCTATTCCCCTTCGCGCGGCCGCACCTGGCGCGCGAGGCACGCACCCTTCGCCGCTACGCGCCTTACTTCGTCGGCCTCGGCCTACTCGGCTTCACCTGCTTCAACGCCCTGTTCTACGTCGCGCTGATGCACACGAGCGCGATCAACGCGATGATCATCCAGGCGTCGATGCCGCTCGTGGTGTTCGTCGGCATGTTCCTGGCGTTCCACGTCCGGGTGACGGGTCTGCAGGTGGTCGGCTTCGGCCTGACGCTGGCGGGCGTGCTCCTCGTGGCCTCGCACGGCGCGCCGGAGACCATCCTGTCGCTCGACCTCAACCGCGGCGACGCGCTGATCGCGCTGGCGGTGCTGATCTTCGGGATCTACACGATCCTCCTGTCGCGCAAGCCGCGCGTCCACTGGCTGAGCTCGATCTTCCTGCTGAGCCTCGGTGGGGTGATCGGCGCCGTGCCGCTGATGGCCTGGGAGCTGTGGTCCGGCGGCTTCGCGGCGCCCGACGCCCAGGGTCTGGCCGTGCTCGCCTTCACGATCGTCTTTCCCTCGATCCTGTCCCAGGCCTTCTACCTGCGCGGCGTCGAGGCGATCGGCGCCAACCGGGCCAACATCTTCGTCAACACCGTTCCGGTGTTCGGGGCGATCCTCGCGATCCTCGTCCTCCGCGAGCCGTTCCACCTCCATCACCTCGCGGCGCTGGCCCTGGTGCTCGGCGGCGTCGCGCTGGCCGAGCGCGGGCGGAGCCCCGTCGCGAAACCGGCCTGAGCGGCGACGAAAAGGGGCGGGACGGTCGCCCGCCCCGCCCCCGAAACGCCGTCCGCCGGACGCTCAGACGTCGAAGGTCAGCATCTTCGCCTGGCCGATCGCGTTCATGCCGCGCAGCTCGTCCAGGAACTCCTCCGTCAGCGGCTCGTCGAGGTAGATCACCGCGATGGCGCTGCCGCCCTTGTCGTCACGCCCGAGATGGAAGTTGGCGATGTTGATACCCGCCTTGCCGAAGGCCGTGCCGATCTGTCCGATCACGCCCGGCACGTCCTTGTTGGCCGTGTAGAGCATGTAGCGGCCGACGTCGGCCTCCATGTTGATGCCCTTGATCTGGATGAATCGGGGCTTGCCGTCCGAGAAGGTCGTGCCGGCCACCGAGCGCGTCTGCTTCTTGGTGGTGATGGTCACCTTGATGTAGCCGTCGAACACGCCCGACTTGTCGCGCCGCACCTCGGACACGGCGATGCCGCGCTCCTTGGCCATCAGCGGCGCGGAGACCATGTTCACCGTCTGCACCTGCGCCTTGAGGAGGCCGGCGATCGCGGCGGCCGACAGGGCGCGCGTGTTCATCGTGCCCGGCGCGCCGTCGTAGAGGATCTCCACCGCGTCGATCGGCTCCTCGGTGAGCTGGCCCGCGAACGAGCCGAGGATCTCCGCGAGCTTGACGTAGGGCGTCAGGATCGGCGCCTCCTCGGCGGTGATCGAGGGCATGTTGAGGGCGTTCGACACCGCGCCGTTGACGAGGTAGTCGGCCATCTGCTCCGCCACCTGGAGGGCGACGTTCTCCTGCGCCTCGGTGGTGGATGCACCGAGATGGGGCGTGCACACGACGTTGTCGAGGCCGAAGAGCGGCGACTCGGTCGCCGGCTCCACCTCGAACACGTCGATGCCCGCGCCCGCCACCTGGCCGGACTTGATCGCCTCGGCGAGGTCCTTCTCCACGATCAGGCCGCCGCGCGCGCAGTTGATGATGCGCACGCCCCGCTTCATCGTGGCGATGGCCTTCGCATCGATGATGTTGCGCGTCTTGTCGGTCAGCGGCGTGTGCAGGGTGATGAAGTCGGCGCGCCGGAACAGGTCCTCGAGCTCGACCTTCTCGATGCCGAGCTGCGCGGCGCGCTCCTCGGACAGGAACGGGTCGAAGCCGATCACCTTCATGCGAAGGCCGACGCCGCGCGAGGCGACGATGGAGCCGATGTTGCCGCAGCCGATGACGCCCAGCACCTTGCCGGTGATCTCGACGCCCATGAAGCGGTTCTTCTCCCACTTGCCGGCCTGCGTGGAGGCGTCGGCGGCAGGCATCTGCCGGGCCACGGCGAACATCATCGCGACCGCGTGCTCGGCCGTGGTGATCGAGTTGCCGAAGGGCGTGTTCATCACGATGATACCCTTCCGGCTGGCGGCCGGAATGTCGACATTGTCGACGCCGATGCCGGCGCGCCCGATCACCCGGAGATTGGGCGCCGCGTCGATGACCTTTTCCGTCACCTTGGTGGCGGAGCGGATGGCGAGGCCGTCGTACTGGCCGATCACCTCCAGCAGCTTCTCCTTGTCCTTGCCGAGATCCGGCAGGTAGTCGACCTCCACGCCCTTGTCCTTGAAGATCTGGACGGCGGTGGGGGAAAGCTTGTCGGAAACCAGAACGCGGGGTGCCATGGGGACCTCCTGATGGGGTGGGAGCGTGCGCTCCCGATCGTGAACGAGGATGAAGACGGTGCCCCGCCGCTGGCGGCAGGGCCGGGCCCGGCGGTCAGCCGCCGAGCGACATGGGCTTCTGGCCGGGGCCCGCGAGCCCGAAGCGGGCGCGGACCCATTCGAGCCACAGGCCGTAGGGGCGGCCGAGAACCAGCATGAGGACGGCGAAGCCGGCGGCACCGCGCAGCGCGGCGGGGACGTCGGCACCGCCCGCGAAGAGGATCACGACGTAGATCGGCACCTGGAACAGAAGCAGCGCCGCGCCGTCCGCCAGGAGCGTCCCCACCCGCGTGCGCGGATCGAGGCGCCGCATGACCCAGTTGCGCCAGAGGCCGTAGGGTCGCGCCGTCAGCACCATCAGCACGGCGCCGAGCGAGCGCGACACGGCCACCTCGCCCCATTCCATCCCCGCCACGAAGCGCTCGTTGAGACCGCTCGTGACGGTGAAGAACAGGATCAGCGCCACCGTGTCGGCGACGAAGCTGCGCGCTGTCTCGGAAAGCCGCATCGCGATGCCGCCCGAGCCGTCAGGCGGCCTGGGCGAGCGTCGCCTTCTGCGCTTCGTAGGCGAAGGCGATCCACGGCATCAGCGCCTCGAGATCCGACGCCTCCACGGTCGCGCCGGCCCAGATGCGCAGGCCCGGAGGGGCGTCGCGATAGGCGCCGATATCGAGGGCGACGCCCTCCTTCTCGAGCCGCGAGGCGACACCCTTGGCGAAGGCGTCCTGCTCGTCCTTGGGAAGGGCCACCACGGCCGGGTCGGTGAACTGGAGGCACACGGAGGTGTTGGAGCGGATCTCGGGCGACTTGGCCAGGAAGCCGATCCAGTCGTTCGCCGCGACGAAGCGGTCGATCACCGCGAGGTTCTTGTCGGCGCGGGCCTTGAGCGCGTCCAGCCCGCCGAGCGACTTCGCCCACTGCAGGGCGTCGAGATAGTCCTCGACGCAGAGCATGGAGGGCGTGTTGATGGTCTCGCCCTTGAAGATGCCCTCGATCAGCTTGCCGCCGGAGGTGAGGCGGAAGATCTTCGGCAGAGGCCAGGCCGGCTTGTAGGTCAGCAGGCGCTCGACGGCGCGGGGAGAGAGGATCAGCACGCCGTGCGCGCCCTCCCCGCCCAGAACCTTCTGCCAGGAGAAGGTGACGACGTCGAGCTTGTCGTAGGGCAGCGTCTGGGCGAAGGCGGCCGAGGTCGCGTCGCAGATCGTCAGGCCCTTGCGGTCGGCCGGGATGGCGTCGCCGTTGGGCACGCGCACGCCGGAGGTCGTGCCGTTCCAGGTGAACACCACGTCGCGGTCGAAATCGACCTCGGCGAAGTCCACGATCTCGCCGTAGGGCGCCTCCAGGACGCGGGCGTCGGCGAGCTTGAGCTGCTTCAAAGCGTCGGTCACCCAGCCGGCGCCGAAGCTTTCCCATGCCAGCATGTCGACGGGGCGCTCGCCGAGGAGCGACCACATGGCCATCTCGACGGCGCCGGTGTCGGAGCCGGGAACGATGCCGATGCGGTAGTCGGCCGGAACGCCGAGCACGGCGCGCGTGTCCTCGATCGCCTGGGCCAGCTTGGCCTTGCCGAGCTTGGCGCGGTGCGAGCGGCCGAGCGGCGCGTCGCTCAGCGCATCCAGCGTCCAGCCGGGACGCTTGGCGCAAGGACCAGAGGAGAAACGGGGATTGGCCGGACGAGCGGCCGGCGGTGCGATGTTCGCCATCAGAAGCTATCCTTACAGATAGAAGCGCCTCGTTGGGGAGGCGTGTCCCGGGAGTGCGGATATGCCTCTCCCGCACGACGGTCAAGTGACAATGCGACGACGCTCACGCCGCGATCACGGGGTTGCTATGAAACGCCCGGGTCGATCCTCGATTGCTCCGTCGGCAACGAGACGAAAGGAAGCATCACCATGGCGACGGGACGAAGCGAGGAGCGGCGCGTTCTGGATAAGGACGAGCTGGAGCTGGTGGCGCAGACGCGACACCCGGCACTGGCCGAGCTCGGCACGAGTGAGATCAACGACATAACCCGGCGCTTGCGCGAGCGGCGCGACCGGGCGCGGGAGATCGCCAACCGCCGTCGCGGGGCCGCGCGTCGGGGCCAGGGCGCGACCGAGCCGGAGAACTCGGGCATGCGGCAGAAGGCGGGCGTCCTGTCGGAGGCGCTGGCCCGGCTCAACAAGGAGCGCACCCGTCGCGAGCGCGAGGACGCGTCCCCGTCGCTCCAGGCGAACGCCCGGCGCGCGCTGCGGCTCAAGCGGGCGAACGCCGGCCGGGCGAATCGACCGGACGCCGGGCGCACCGCGCACGAGGGCATGAACCCCGTGGCGGCCGAACCGACGGGGCGGATCGGCAGCCCGATGGAAGCGGGGCGCGTGTCGCAGTTCGTGCGCGACGCCCAGGCCGCGCGCGACGGCCGCGGCTGAGCGGCGCGGTGCCTACCAGAACTTGAAGCGGAGGCCGGCCCGGATCGTATGGCGCTCGAAGCCGTCGTCCTCGCCGACCAGGACCGTGCCGGCGGCCGGTTCGTAACGGTAGGCGTCGCCCGCCTCCGCGTTCAGGTAGCGGTAGCCGGTGTCGATCGTCAGCGTCTCGGTCACGTCGTAGGAGACGCCGGCCGAGACCGCGTAGGCGAAGCGCCAGGAGTCCTCGCCGGCATAGGTCGCCGAGAGGCCCGCCGCCGCGCACGAGGCGCCGTCGGCGCAGGTCGCAGCGCCCTGCACGTCGCCGTAGCTCACGTGCACCGCGCCGAGGCCAGCGCCGACATAGGGCGTGAACCCGGCCAAGGTGCCGAGGTCGAGATAGGCGTTCCCCATCACCTCCACCGCGCGGATGTCGGCTCGGTCGCGCGAGCCGCATGTCCGGTCGAAGCCGCAGAACCAGCCGGCGCCGTTCACGGCCTCCACGTCGCGCTTCCAGGCGTCCACCGTCGCGTCGAAGCGCAGCCAGTCGCTCGCCTTGTAGCCGAGGCCGGCGCCGGCTCCCAACCCTTCGTCCAGCCGCCAGTCGCGATAGCGGTCGGCGATCGCGCCGCCGCCGGCGAAGAGACGCTGGGTTCCGCCGAAGGACGCGTCGAAGCCGTAGGCGACGTCGGCGCGCAGATACCATCCCGTATCGGGCTCGACGGTCGTGATCTCCGGCGCGGCCAGGATGTCGATGTCGGCGGCGAGCGCCGGGCCGGCGGCCGCCAGGAGGCTTCCGGCGAGGAGAAGGCGAGCGACGGACATGGCAACGGTTCCTGCAAGGCAAATCGGACCGCCCCGGCCGCGAGAACGGCGCATGGGGCCTCGTGCCGCCACCATCGCCGCGAAAGCGTTAATCCGCGGTTAACCATGCCGCTTAACCTTTGCCGAACCTTTCGGCCGGCTCGCTCGCCTGCGCCGAACGCGAAAGGGCCGCCCTGGTGGGGCGGCCCTTCGGATCTGCGAAGCGGTGCGTCGGCTCAGAAGAAGCTGTAGCGAAGGCCGGCGCGGACCGTGTGGATGTCGAAGCCGTCGTCGCGGGTCTGGGCACCCGTCGCGCCATACGCCTTGTCGGCGCTGTCGAACTCCCAAGCGTCGCCGCTCCAGACCTTCGTGAAGCGGTAGCCGATGTCGAGCGCGAGCTGGCTCGTGAGGTCGACGCTGGCGCCGGCCATCAGCGCGGATGCGAAGCGCCAGTCGTCCAGGCCCTCGTGCGTGCCCGAATAGGGCGTGTAGCTCGGGCTGCACGGCGGGCAGACTTCCTGGGATTTCACGTCGCCGTACTTCACGTAGGCCGTGCCGACGCCGGCGCCGAGATAGGGGGTCACGACGCCGAAGCTCGGCAGGTCGACATAGGCGTTCGCCATGATCGTCCAGACGTCGGCCTTCGACGTGTCGTTGTAGTTGCACTCCTCGAACGGGCCGAGGCCGTGGGCCGGGTCCGTGATGATCATGAGCGGGCACTTGGTCTTGCCGTTCACGTCGCTGCGGAAGTAGTCCACGGTCGCGTCCACGCGGAACGTGTCGGTGAACCGGTAGCCCGCGCCCACGCCGAAGGTCGCCGCGTCGCTCAGGCGCAGGTCGTCGTAGCGGTAGTGGTCGTCGATGCCCTCGACACCGGGGAAGATGTTGTAGAAGGCCCATTTGCCTTCGGTCTTGGACTCGAAGTTGTAGCCGACGTCGCCGCGGATGTACCAGCCGCTGTAGGGCGCCTCCTCGACCACCGGGATCGCCGGGATGTAGTCGGCCGCCTGGGCGAGGGTCGGGTAAAGTGCGGCGGAGGCCAGAAGGCCAAGCGCAAGCCGTAGCATATCATCATCTCCAGATTTCACGACAGGTCGCGGCTTGGGTTCCGCAATGATGAGAAATCTAAAGATTAATGATTAAAAGACCGTTTACCTTGCGGGACGACGGCCGCCGACGTGCATCGGGCGTTGTCCCCTCCCTCGCGGACGCGCGCGGAGCGAGTGGGCGCCGCCGGGAAATCGGACGACGCCCTCCCCCGAACGGCCGGATCCAAGGGGCCCGCGCGGACGGGTCCGGTCAGGCCGCCTCGCGCTTCAGCGCTCCGACGATGTCGTCCACCACGGCGTTCACGAGCTGGCTGTCGTCGCCCTCCGCCATCACGCGGATCAGCGGCTCGGTGCCGGACGGGCGGATCACCAGCCGGCCGCCCTCGCCCAGCCGGTCGCGCCCGGCATTGATGGCGTCCTGCACCCGCGCCTTCTCCAGCGGCGCGCCGCCCGAGAAGCGCACGTTCTTCAGCACTTGCGGCACCGGCGTGAACTTGCGGCAGACCTCCGACACGGTGCCGCCGGCCGAGCGCACCACGGCCAAGATCTGGAGCGCCGAGACCAGCCCGTCGCCCGTGGTGCCGAAGTCCGACAGGACGATGTGGCCGGACTGCTCGCCGCCGACGTTGTAGCCGTGCTCGCGCATGTGCTCCACGACGTAGCGGTCGCCGACCTTGGTGCGTGCGAGCTGGATCTGACGCTCGTTCAGGAAACGCTCGAGCCCGAGATTCGACATGATGGTGGCGACCACGCCGCCGGCGGCCAGGCGCCCGTCCTGCGCCCAGGCCTCGCCGATCACGGCCATGATCTGGTCGCCGTCCACCACCTCGCCGCGCTCGTCCACGATCAGGACCCGGTCGGCGTCGCCGTCCAGCGCGATGCCGATGTCGGCGCGCACTTCCTGCACCTTCGCCATCAGCGCGGCGGGGCTGGTGGAGCCGCAGTTGCGGTTGATGTTGGTGCCGTTCGGCTCGACGCCGATCGACACGACCTCCGCGCCGAGTTCCCACAGGACGTCCGGCGCCACCCGGTAGGCCGCTCCGTTGGCGCAGTCGATCGCGACGCGCACCCCGTCCAGCGACAGCTCGCGCGGCAGCGTCCGCTTGGCGAACTCGACATAGCGGTCGCGGCCGCCGTCGTCGTAGCGCTTGGCCCGGCCGAGATGGGCGCCGACGGCGAGGCGCGGCGTCAGGTCCTCGTCGATCATGCGGTTGATCTCGGCTTCCAGCTCGTCGGACAGCTTGTAGCCGTCCGGCCCGAACAGCTTGATGCCGTTGTCCTCGAACGGGTTGTGCGAGGCAGAGATCATCACGCCGATGTCGGCGCGCATCGAGCGCGTCAGCATCGCCACCGCCGGCGTCGGCATCGGGCCGAGCATCAGGACGTCGACGCCCACCGCGGTGAAGCCCGCGCACAGCGCCGGCTCCAGCATGTAGCCGGACAGGCGCGTGTCCTTCCCGATCACCACGCGGTGCCGGTAGTTGCCGCGCTTGAAGGCGAGGCCGGCGGCCATGCCGACCTTCATCGCGATCTCGGGCGTCATCGGATGCCGGTTGGCGAGGCCGCGGATCCCGTCCGTCCCGAAATAGGATTTCGTCATGGCGTGTCGTCTCCGCTGGCCCGTCGCTCGGCTGTAAGGGCACGAGCATGGTGCAGAAAGTAAAAAAGAATGTCAGCGGGACGCACCATCGCGATCCCGTCGCGGCCTGCCGTGCCGCCGCCCCGCACGAAAAAGGCGGACCCGAAGGCCCGCCCCGCATGCTTAGCGCCGGTCCGCGCCTCAGACCGTCGGCTGAGGCTCCAGTCCGCCTTCCTTGTCGTCGCGCGGGCCGGACGGCTTGATCGAGCCGGCCTTGGGCACGGCGGATCCGCGCGAGGGCGGCGTGTCGTCGCCCATGTCGCGGGCCAGCGTCTTGCCGGCGAGCAGGTCGCGGACCTCGTCGCCCGAGAGCGTCTCGAACTCCAGGAGGCCGTTGGCCAGCGTGTGGAGGTCGTCCAGATGCTCGCGCAGGACCTGCCGCGCCTTGTTCTCGGCGACCTCGACGATGCCGCGAACCTCGCTGTCGATCAGCCGCGCCGTCTCTTCCGACATGTTCTGCTGCTGCGACACCGAATGGCCGAGGAACACCTCCTCCTGGTTCTGGCGGTAGCGCAGCCGGCCAAGCTTGTCGCTCATGCCGTATTCCATGACCATGGCCCGCGACATGTTGGTCGCCTGCTGGATGTCGTTGGAGGCGCCCGTGGTGACGTTGTCCAGCCCGTAGATGATCTCCTCGGCCGCGCGGCCGCCGAAGATCATGGCGAGGCGCGCCTCCATCTCGATCTTGCGCATGCCGTAGCGGTCGCGCTCCGGCAGGTTCATGGTGACGCCCAGCGCCCGGCCGCGCGGTATGATGGTCACCTTGTGCAGCGGGTCGTTGTGCGGAACGTAGATGCCGACCAGCGCGTGGCCCGCCTCGTGGTAGGCAGTGAGCTTCTTCTCGTCCTCGGTCATGGCCATCGACCGGCGCTCGGCGCCCATCATCACCTTGTCCTTGGCGTCCTCGAACTCGAGCATCGTCACGAGGCGCTTGGAGCGGCGCGCGGCCATCAGCGCCGCCTCGTTCACGAGGTTGGCGAGATCGGCGCCCGAGAAGCCCGGCGTGCCGCGCGCGATGGTGCGCAGATCGACGTTCGGGGCCAGCGGCACGTTGCGCACATGGACCTTGAGGATCTTCTCGCGGCCGCCGACGTCCGGATTCGGCACCATGACCTGGCGGTCGAAGCGGCCGGGACGCAGCAGCGCGGGGTCGAGGACGTCCGGACGGTTGGTGGCGGCGATCAGGATGATGCCCTCGTTCGCCTCGAAGCCGTCCATCTCGACCAGAAGCTGGTTCAGCGTCTGCTCGCGCTCGTCATTGCCGCCGCCGAGGCCCGCGCCGCGATGACGGCCCACGGCGTCGATCTCGTCGATGAAGATGATGCAGGGCGCGTTCTTCTTGGCCTGCTCGAACATGTCGCGCACGCGGCTGGCGCCGACGCCGACGAACATCTCCACGAAGTCGGAGCCCGAGATGGTGAAGAACGGCACGTTGGCCTCGCCGGCGACGGCGCGCGCGGTGAGCGTCTTACCCGTGCCCGGAGGGCCGACCAGGAGCACGCCGCGCGGGATCTTGCCGCCGAGGCGCTGGAACTTCTGCGGCTCGCGCAGGAATTCGACGATCTCCTCCAGGTCTTGCTTGGCCTCGTCCACGCCCGCCACGTCCGCGAAGGTGACGCGACCGTGCGCCTCGGTCAGCAGCTTCGCCTTGGACTTGCCGAAGCCCATGGCCTTGCCCCCCGCCCCACCCTGCATCTGGCGCATCAGGAAGATCCAGACGCCGAGGATCAGGAGGATCGGGCCGAAGGACAGGAGCATCGACCAGATCGGATTGGTGTTGTCCGACGGCGGGCTCGCGTTGATCTGGACGTTGCGGCCCTCGAGCCGGCTCACGAGCTGGGGGTCACCCGGCGAATAGGTCTGGAACGGGCTGGAGCCGTCCGTGTAGCTGCCGGAAATCCGCTGCCCCTGGATCGTCACGGAGCGCACGCGGCCCGAATCGACGTCCGACAGGAACTGGGAATAGGGAACCTCCCGCGTGTTCGCGTTCTGCGAGCCGTTGGAAAACAGCTGGAAGAGCGCGATCAGGAGAAGCGCGATGATCGCCCACAGGGCGAAATTCCGGAAGTTCTGGTTCATTATCCGTCCTGGGATGACGCCCCGATACGCCAACCCGCTAGGGTGCGCGAACCTTGACACGTCCTCGAAGATAGGTGGCCGCCAAATCCTTGCCAACAGCCTTGGAGGGATTTGCGGCATTTTGGGGTTCGGCGGTTAATCGTTCCGGCGGCTCGCCCGGCAGGTCCGCCCAGATCCGCCACCCGACCCGCTGGCGAACGGCCAGCACGGCGACGCCCGCAAACCGGTCCTGGAGGGCCGGATGCACGCCGACGAGGCTCCCGTCCCGGTCGAGCGCGACCGGGAGCGTGCGCTGCGCGGCGCCCCCGAGGCCGAGCCGTCCCAGCGCCTCGATGCGCTCCGCCCGGCCGGGCGGAATCGAGGCGATCGTGAAGCGGCGGTCGAAGGCGAGCGCGCCCGGCGCGACCGCCACGCCCGGCGGCCCCGCGCGGCCGAACTCGCGTCGCGCGACCAGACCACCCCGCCCCGCCTCGATCCGGCAACCGGCCAGCGTGGCCGCCTTGCCTTCGCCGGCTTCGAAGCGGGCGGCGAGCCGGTCGGCCGCCGCGCGCGGCGGCGGATGGAGCCCGCCCCCGACGGCTGTCAGGATGCGCGACCAGAGCGCCGCGTCACCGGCGCCGGGTCGGAAATCGGCGGCGCCGCACGCGTCCACGCCGATCCGCCTCTCGTCCGCGGCGCGGCCGATCGCCGACGCGTGGTGCGCGTCCTCCGCCTCGCGCAGCGCCGACGCATCCCCGATCGCGCGGCGGATCGCGGCGAGGTCGTGTGCGCCATCGGCAAGCTCGGCGCGAAGCCGGGCCCGCCGGAACCGCGTGTCGGCATTGCTCGGATCGGCCACCGCCTCCACCCCCGCCCGCCGGACCGTTTCCTCCAGCGCGCGCTTGGGAAGCGCCAGGAAGGGCCGCAGCAGGACGAGGCCGGGCTGGAGGTCCCGCCAGGGACGCATGCCGGCCAGCGCGGAACCGCCCGCGCCGCGCGCGCGCGCCAGGAGATGGGTCTCGATCTGGTCGTCGGCATGGTGGGCGACCATCAGCGCGTCCGCGCCGATCCGGGCCGCCTCTTCCGACAGGAGGTCGTAGCGCGCCTCGCGCGCGGCCGCCATCAGGTTGCCGCGCGGCAACCCGGGGCTCCGCCAGACCAGCGTGCGATGGGCGAGGCCGAGGTCGCGGCACAGGGCGGCCACGAACGCCGCCTCCCCCGCTCCTTCCGGCCGCAGCCCGTGGTCCACCGTCGCCACCGAGACGGCGACGCCGCCGCGTCGCTCCGCCATCGCCAGCAGCAGGGCGAGCGAATCCGGCCCGCCCGAGACGCCGAGAAGCCCATGGCGCACGGGCCGCCGCGACATGGCGAAACGGCCGAGAGCGACCGCGACCGCCTCGACCGTTTCGGATGTCATGGGCGCGACCGACGGCGGGTCAGGCGCAGTTGGCGGCCTTGGTCTCGCCCTGGAGCTTGCGCTTCACGTTGGCGCTCATGTCCGGGTATCGCTTGCCGACCTCGGCATAGGTGACGCAGGCGGTCTCGCGATTGTTGAGCCGGGCCAGCGACATGCCGAGCTTGAGCATCATCTCGGGCGCCTTGGCGCTCTTGGGATGCTCCTTCTGCGCGTTCAGGAAGACCTCGGCGGCGTCGCGATACTTGTTCTGCGCATAGAGTGACTCGCCCAGCCAATACTGCGCGTCGGCCGCGTCCTGCGAGTTCGGATAGGCCTGGGTGTACTGGCGGAACGTGGTCTCGGCGAGCTGGTAGTCGCCGGCCAGCATGTAGTTGTAGCCGAGCGAATACATCTCCACCGGGCCGTTGGTGGCGATGGAGGCGACCTGGCTGCCGTTCGACCCGGAGGCGGCGGCCGGCGGCGTCGGCTCGTTCAGGCTGGTATCGTCCAGAAGCGCGCCGATCTCGTCCTTCTGCCCTGCGGCCGGCGACGTGGCGTCGTTGACGCTCGGCGGGCTCGCCGAGGCGACGCGCTCGTTGCCGGGCGCGGCGGGAGCGGCCTCCGTGCGGCGTTCGGCCGGCTTGGCGGAGGCGCCCGAGCCCTTGCCCTCGAGATCCTGGAAGCGGAACTCGTTGTCCTCCTGCGCCTTGCGAAGCTGCTCCTGCAACTGGAGCACCATGAAGGACAGCTCCTCGACCTTGCCGGTGAGCCGCCGCATCTCCTCCTCCATCTGCGACAGGCGCACGCCGCCGTCGCCCGCCGCCTGCGCGAGCAGAACCGGCGCCTCCCGGCTCGCGGCCGCCGGCGCGCGTTCGCCGGCGCCGAAACCGAACGGCAGTTCGAGCGCCGAGGCGGGCCCCGCCAGGGTGGCGAGGGCGAGGATGGAGACGGTTGCGAGCTTCATGCTGGCCATGCGGAAATCCCCTCGGGATCGCTGGAGGCCCCTCGCCCGCCGGGCTTCGCGGCCGGGCGGACGGCGACCTTTCGACCCCTCAGCTTGAAAGAGGGGAAGGCGTCCAAAATTTGGCCGGTGCTAGCACAGACCGGGGTCCCGACATGCAAAACGGCCCCGAAGGGCCGTTTCGCGCAGCTCGCTGTGGCGGAAATGTCGCAGATCAGCTTCCGGCGCCGTTCAGCACCGTGACGGCGCGGCGGTTCTGCGACCAGCAGGAGATGTCGTCGCACACGGCGACCGGGCGCTCCTTGCCGTAGGAGATGGTGCGCATGCGATTCGGCGAGACGCCCTGGCTGGCGAGGTAGTCGCGCGTGGCGGCGGCGCGGCGGGCGCCCAGCGCGAGGTTGTACTCGCGCGTGCCGCGCTCGTCGGCGTGGCCTTCCACCGTGATCGAATAGTTGCGGTACTGGTTCAGCCACTGCGCCTGGCGCGAGAGCGTCTGCTGCGCGTCGGCGCGGATGGACGAGGAGTCCGTGTCGAAGAAGATGCGGTCGCCGACATTGACCGTGAAGTCCTGGCTCGTGCCCGGAGCCGCCGAGCCCCCGGCGCCGCCCATGCCGCCCATGCCGCCCGCGCCGCCGAGGCCGAGGCCGGCCGCGTTGTCCGGGAGACCCGTGTTCTTCTTGGCGCAGGCCGAAAGCGCCAGCGCCGCGACCAGCGCGAGGGCGATACGACCATGGACCCCAGTAGCGATGCGGCGCATGGCCGTCTCCTTCACGTATGTGGATTTCCGTCTGCGCCCGTTTACCATGTTCTCGGTTAACGAGTGGTCAACAGGCGATTGAAAAGGCTCGCGAATCCTATTCGAGCGCCGGCGACCATGCCGGGTCCGAGGCGTAGTTCGGCGTCGCCACCTTCTGCTCGTTGCGGCCCGTGAGGTCGATCGAGTAGAGCTGCGGTCCCGCGCCCTGGTCGCGGAAGAACATGATGACGCGGCCGTTGGGCGCCCAGGTCGGCCCCTCCGCGTGGAAGGACGAGGTGAGGATGCGCTCGCCGGAGCCGTCCGGCTTCATCACGCCGATCTGGAACTGGCCGCCGGTCTGCTTGGTGAACGCGATGAGGTCGCCGCGCGGGCTCCAGACCGGCGTGTTGTAGGTGCCCTGGCCGAAGGAGATGCGCTGCTGGCCCGAGCCGTCGGCGCCCATGACGTAGATCTGCGAGCGGCCGCCCCGGTCGCTCTCGAACACCACCTTGGACCCGTCCGGCGAATAGGAGGGCGAGGTGTCGATCGCGGCGGTGGAGGTCAGCCGGGTGGTGGCGCGCGAGCGCAGGTCCATCGCGTAGATGTTGGAGTTGCCGTCCTGCTGGAGGCTCATGATGACCTTCTGCCCATCGGGCGAGAAGCGGGGCGAGAAGGTCATGCCGGGGAAGTTGCCGACCACCTCGCGCTGTCCCGTCTCGAGCTGCAGCAGGTAGACGCGCGGTTCCGCCTGCCCGAAGGACATGTAGGTGATCTCCTGCCGGTTGGGCGAGAAGCGCGGCGTGAGCACGAGGTCGTTGCCCTGGGAGAGGTAGCGCACGTTTGCGCCGTCCTGGTCCATGATGGCGAGGCGCTTGCGGCGGTCGTTCTTGGCGCCGGTCTCGTCGATGAAGACGATGCGCGTGTCGAAATAGCCCTTCTCGCCCGTCAGCCGCTCGTAGATGGCGTCGGCGATGATGTGGGCGATGCGGCGCCAGTTGTCGGGGCTGGCATAGAACTGCTGGCCGTCGAGCTGCTGGCCGGCATAGGTGTCCCACAGGCGGAACTCGACGCGAAGGCGCCCGTCCGCCTCCGGCGTCACCCGCCCGGTGACCAGGGCCTGCGCGTTGATCACGGTCCAGTCCTGGAAGCGGGGCGTCGCGTCGGGCGTCACGTCCTTCTGGATGAAGGCGGCCGGGTTGATCGGCGCGAACAGGCCCGACCGCTTGAGGTCGGCCGAGACCACTTCCATCAGCTTCTGGCCCAGCGCGTCGCGCGACTGGAAGTTCGGCAGGGCGATCGGCAGCGGCTGGACATTGCCTTGCGTCACGTCGATCTCGACCTGGGCGCGGGCGCCGGATGCCAGGGCGAGACCGGCGGTCGCGGCGGCAAGGGCTAGGGCCAGGGATCGGATGAAGCGCGTCATGGGCGGGACCTTCCCGTTTGGGCGTCGGGCTCGAAGCCGGGATGGCGGCGACGGCCCGTTCTGGCATGAGACATGGACCGGGGAACGACGGCGCGCCGCCCCCCGTACGAAGCGGCGGATCAGAACATCTGGCTCGGGTCGAAGTTGACGGTGACCTGAGCCCAGGTGTCGTATTTCTCGGCCGGCAGGTTGTAGGGCGCGCAGCGGCGCACGGCGCGGATCGCCGCCTCGCTTGCCGCCCGTTCCGCCATGGACGCGCCGCCGCCGGACACGATCTCGGGCATCCCCTCGAGCTCGCCCGTCGGGCCGAGCTGCATGGAGATCTTCACCCGGAACGAGCCCGCGTCGACGTTTCCGGCCGGCGGGTTCCAGCACTTGGAGATCTGGCCCCGCAACGCGTCCATCTCGCTCTGCGACAGGGAGCCGCCGGTCTGGCGCGTCGCGCCGAACGCCGCCTGCTGCGTCGAACGCTTGGCCCCGCCGCCCGAGGACTCCTGCTTGTTGAGGAGCGCGGCAATCGCGTCGGCGTCGAACTGCTTGTCGGCCGAGGTCTGGGGCGCCGGCTTCTTGGTGTCCTTCGGCTTGTCCTTGGACTTCGACGCTTCCTTCGCCGGTTCCTTGGCGGGCTCCTTGGCCGGCTCGGGCGCCTTCGCCTCCGCGACCTTCACGGGCTCTGTGGGCTTGGGCTCGGGCGGCTTCGGCTTCACCTGCGGCAGCGGAACGTTGCGCGGCGGCGCGGGCGTCTCGGCTTCGGCCTTCGCAATCTCTGCGGCCAGGGGGTCGATCTCGGGCGCCGGCTCGGCCGGCGTCGGGGCGGGCTCCGCCTCGGCGGTCTCCGCCGGGGGCTCGGGCGGCGTCGGCTCCGGGGGCGCGGGCTGCGGCGGCTCGGGGCGCGCCTGCGGCGTGGCGGCCGGCGGCGGCGGCGGAGGGGGCGCCTCGGCCGTGCTGACGTTCTCGTGCGGCGAGGGCTTGGGCGCCGGCGGGCTCGCCAGATCGGTCTCGTTGTCGCCGACGTTCTCGGCGGGCATCGGGAGCTTGGCGGGCGTCTTGGTGGGCGTCGGCGCCGACGTTTCGGCTTCCGGCGCATCCTGCTCGCCCAGCGTCGCCTGGCTCACGTCGGTGACCAGCGTCACGGGCAGCGCCTCGCCGCCCATGTCCAGCTTTTCCGGCGTCCCGAAATGCCACAGACCCCAGGTCAGGATCGCGGTGTGCAGGATCGTGGAGGTGGCAAGGGGTTTCATCGGCCGCGCGTCAGCTTCCCGCGGTCTGCTGCGTGGTCACGAGACCGATGTTCTTGAAGCCGGCGGCCGAGATGCGCGACATGACGCGCATCACCGTGCCGTAGTCGGCGGCGCTGTCGGCGCGCAGGAAGATGCGCTCCTCGTAGCCGGCCTCGGCGATCGCCTTGAGCTGCTCGACGATCGCTTCCGGCTCCACGGGCGTCTCCTGCAGGAACACCTCGCCGCCCTTCTGGACGGAGATGGTGATCGGCTGCTTGTCGGCCGAAAGCGCCTTGGCGTTGGTCTTGGGCAGGTCCAGCGGCACGCCCACCGTCATCAGCGGCGCGGCCACCATGAAGATGATGAGCAGCACCAGCATGACGTCCACCATCGGCGTCATGTTGATCTCGGCCATGGGAGCCTTGCGCGCGCGACGCCCGCGGCGCGATCCGCCCCCAGACGAAGCTCCCGTCGACATGCCCATGGAAACGATCCCCTCTGAAACGGAACGAGGCGGCGGCGCTCAGCGCGCGGCCGAACGCTCGTCGATCTGGCGCGACAGGATGGACGAGAACTCGTCGGCGAAAGCCTCGAGCCGGGCGGCGAGCTTGCCCGCGTCGGCCGAGAGCTTGTTGTAGGCGACCACGGCGGGAATGGCGGCGACGAGGCCGATCGCGGTGGCCAGCAGCGCCTCGGCGATGCCCGGTGCGACCACGGCGAGGCTGGTCTGCTCGCTGGCGGCGATGGACTGGAAGGCGGTCATGATGCCGACGACCGTGCCGAACAGGCCGACGAAGGGCGCGGCCGAGCCGACGGTCGCCAGGAAGCCGAGGCGGGACTCCAGCCCCTCCATCTCGCGCGCCATGGTCACGTCCATCGCCTTCTCGATGCGGGTCTGGAGGCCGATGGGCGAGCGCGCGCCCTTCTCGAAGCTCTTCTTCCACTCGCGCATGGCGGCCACGAACAGCGCACCCATGCCGCTGGTCTTGCGGTCGGACAGCGTGTGGTACAGCTCCTCCAGCGACTGGCCGGACCAGAAGTTGTTCTCGAACTGATTGAGCTGGCGGCGGAAGCGGGCGTAGCGCTGCCACTTGTCGAAGATGATCGCCCAGGTCCACACGGACGCCGCGAGCAGGCCGATCATGACGAACTTGACGATGAACCCGGCCTGCCAGAAAAGGCCCAGGAGCGACATGTCGTGGGCCGGCGCGGCCAGCGCAGTCTGAGCGACCTCGTTCATTCCGTTTGCGTCCCTCGAATCCGTCGGATCGTCATGGTGGCTCGGAGCTTCTCGCTCCCGGCGGCTCGACGTCCCCGCCACGACGCAGCGGCGCCCGTGCCGGACATGCCGGCGCGAAACGTCGTCCATCGCGCCCTTTGACCGGTCGAATCCGGTGAAAGAATGGCATGGGGAGCTTGGCCCTTCGACGCTATAAAGCCTCGTTAGGGTTAACAAATCGTTTGCGTGCGGTGTTTCGGTGCGTCGCGGGACGACGCTGCGTCAACTTGCCGGGGCGCCCAGCCGCTCGGCCACCGCGGGCGGCATCCGCCGGGGCCGCCCGTCCGGCGATATCACCGCGACCTTCACCGCCGCCTCCACCAGCACCTCCCCGTCGCGAAGGATGCGCTGGTCGAGCACGACGCGCGCGCCGCCGAGCAGCGCGGTGCGCGTCTCCACCTGGAGAACGTCGTCGATGCGCGCCGGTCGAAGGAACTCGATCTCCATGCGCCGCACCGCGAAGGCCATCGGCTCGCCGAAGGCCCCGTCCATCAGCGCGCGGTGGCCGATCCCGTGCAGGCGCAGGAAGTCGGTGCGCCCGCGCTCCAGGAAATGGAGGTAGCGCGCGTGGTAGACGACGCCGGAGAAGTCGGTGTCCTCGAAGTACACGCGCACGTCCAGGCGATGCCCGCCCTCCACGAGGCGGCCGGAAAGCTGGTCTGTCATGGCGCGCCTCATAGCCCGTCCGGCCTTGGATCGCCACCACGAGCCGACCACCGAACCGTCGCGGTCCCGTCATGCGGATGTCATCGCGCCGTTGCATGCGGCTGGTTGGAGGAGCGACGTCCGATCAGCCCCGGAAGGTCCTCCATGCGTGCCACCCGCCTCCCCGCCGCCCTGGCGCTCCTCGCCTCCACCGCCCTGCCGGCCGCGGCCGAGCCCGTGTTCAACCGCATCGCCTCGTTTCCCGTCGCGCTGAACCTGCCCGAGGGCACGCCGGCCACGACGCCCACCTCGGCCGAGATCGTCGCCGCCTCTCCCGACGGTGATACCTTGGTCTATTCCGACAGCCCGAACGGCGGCATCGGCTTCATCGACATCGCCGACCCCCGCGCCCCGAAGGCCGCCGGCTACGTCGCCTTCGGGGGCGGCGAGCCGACCTCGGTGGCGGTCGCCGGCGGCAACGTCGTCGTCGGCGTCAACACCTCGGAAAGCTACACCGCACCGTCGGGCGAGCTGGCGGTGGTCGCGCTGGACGGGCATGCGGTCACGGCCCGGTGCGAGCTCGGCGGCCAGCCGGACTCGGTTGCCGTGTCGCCCGACGGGTCGCTCGTGGCGGTGGCGATCGAGAACGAGCGCGACGAGGACGTGAACGACGGCGCCCTGCCGCAGATGCCGGCCGGCTACGTGGCGATCCTGCCGCTGCGGGACGGCACGCCGGACTGCGGCGCCATGCGCCGGGTCGAGCTCACGGGCCTGGCCGCGATCGGCGGCGAGGATCCCGAACCCGAATTCGTTTCCTTCAACACGAACAACGAACTGGCGGTGACGCTTCAGGAAAACAATCACGTCGCGATCATCGACGGACCGACCGGAGTGGTGACGGGCCACTTCTCGGCCGGCACCGTGGCGCTCGACGGGGTGGACGCGCAGGACGACGGCCGCATCGCCTTCGCCGACGCGATCGAGGCGCGCCCGCGCGAGCCCGACGCCATCAAGTGGCTCGGCACGGATCGCCTCGTCACCGCCAACGAAGGCGACTGGAAGGGCGGCACGCGCGGCTTCACGATCTTCAACCGCAACGGAAGCGTCGCCTACGACGCCGGGCGCTCGTTCGAGATGGAGGTCGCCAAGGCCGGGCACTACCCGGACAAGCGGTCCGACGCCAAGGGCGTCGAGCCGGAAGGGCTGGAGGTCGCCGAGTTCGGGGGCCAGCGATACCTGTTCGTCCTCTCCGAGCGCGGCTCCGTCGTCGGCGTCTACCGCGACACGGGAGCTGAACCGGAATTCGCGCAGCTCCTGCCCTCCGGGATCTCGCCGGAAGGCGCGGTCGCCATTCCCGCACGCAACCTTCTCGCCACGGCGAACGAGGCGGACCTCGTGGAGGACGGCGGCGCGCGCAGTCACGTCATGATCTACGAGCGGGCCGAGGGCACGCCCGCCTATCCGCAGCTCGTGTCCGCCGAGGCGGACGGGGTTCCGATCGGCTGGGGCGCCCTCGGGGCGCTGGCGGGCGACCCGGAGCGGCCCCGGCGGCTCTTCGCCGCCAGCGACAGCGTCTACGGCAAGGCGCCGACGATCTACACGATCGACGCCTCGGCCAAGCCCGCCCGCATCACCGACGCGATGGTGGTCGCAGAAGGCGGCGAGCCGGCCCGCAAGCTCGACATCGAAGGCATTGCGCCGGACGGCGCGGGCGGCTTCTGGCTGGCGAGCGAGGGCAACCCCGAGAAGGAGGTGCCGCACCGGCTCGTGCATGTGGACGGCAAGGGCGCGGTGACGAAGACGGTCCCCTTCCCGGACGCGCTGCTCGCCCATCAGACCCGCTTCGGCGCCGAAGGCATCGCCAAGGTCGGCAACCGGCTGTGGGTCGCCGTCCAACGTCCCTGGAAGGACGATCCGACGAACACGACCAAGCTCCTCGCCTACGACCTCGGCACGCAGGTATGGGGCGCCGTGCGCTATCCGCTGGAAGCGCCGTCGGCCGAGGGCGCCTGGGTCGGCCTGTCCGAACTCGCCGTCGCCGGCGACAGCGCCTACCTGATCGAGCGCGACAACCTGATCGGCGACGCCGCAAGGGTGAAGCAGGTCACCCGCGTCTCGCTCGCCGACCTCGTGCCCGCCCCGCTCGGCGGCGAGCTGCCGACGGTGGGGAAGGCGGTGGTGCGCGACCTCCTGCCCGACCTGAAGGGGCAGACGGCCGGCTACGTCGTGGACAAGGTCGAGGGTCTGGCGATCGACGGGGACGGCACCGCCTTCGTGGTCACCGACAACGACGGCGTGGACGGTTCCTCGGGCGAGACGCTGTTCTTCTCCATCGGCAAGCTGGACGAACAATCGGCCGCGTTGCGCGACTGACCCTCATCCGCCGCATGAGGAAAGGGGGCGGAGCCACCGAGCTTCGCCCCCTTTCCGTGCCCTATTCGTCCTCGCCGCCCTCGAACAGGCTGGACTGGACGCCCTGGTAGGTGGAGGGCACGGCCAGGCCGAGATGCTTGAAGGCGTGCTGGGTGAGGAGCCGTCCGCGCGGCGTGCGCTGGATGAAGCCCTGCTGGAGCAGATAGGGCTCCACGATATCCTCGATCGCGTCGCGCGGCTCCGAGAGAGCGGCGGCGATGGTCTCGATGCCGACCGGACCGCCGCCGAAGTTCATGGCGATCAGGTCGAGATAGCGCCGGTCGAGCTGGTCGAGGCCGAGACTGTCGACGTCGAGCCGGGTCAGCGCCTCGTCCGCGATGCGCCGGTCCACCGTTTCGGAACCCGCCATGGTCGCGAAGTCGCGAACGCGGCGCAGGAGGCGGCCGGCGATGCGGGGCGTGCCGCGCGCGCGCCGGGCGATCTCGCGCGCGCCGTCGTCGCCCATGGGCAGGCTCATCAGCCGCGCTCCGCGCTTCACGATGTGTTCGAGCTCGGCGATCGTGTAGAAGTTCAGCCGCACCGGAATGCCGAACCGGTCGCGCAGCGGGGTGGTCAGAAGGCCGATGCGCGTCGTGGCCGCCACCAGCGTGAACTTGGCGAGATCGATCTTCACCGAGCGCGCCGCCGGCCCCTCGCCGATGATGAGGTCGAGCTGGAAGTCCTCCATCGCGGGATAGAGGATCTCCTCCACCGCCGGGGACAGGCGGTGGATCTCGTCGATGAACAGGACGTCCCGCTCCTCCAGGTTGGTCAGGAGGGCGGCGAGGTCGCCGGCCTTGGCGATCACCGGGCCGGAGGTCGAGCGGAAGTTGACCCCGAGCTCCTTCGCCATGATCTGCGCCAGCGTCGTCTTGCCGAGGCCGGGCGGGCCGACGAACAGCACGTGGTCCAGCGCCTCGCCGCGCGTCTTGGCGGCCTCGATGAAGATCTTGAGATTGGCGCGCGCGGCCGCCTGGCCGACGAAGTCGTCGAGCCGCTGCGGGCGCAGCGAGGCGTCGACGTCCTCTCCGCGCTTCTCGGGGGTGATGAGGCGGGTGCTGCTCATGATCTATCGCTTCATCGGCTGAGGGCCTTGAGGCCGAGGCGGATCAACGTGGTGGAAGGCGCATCCTCGCCCGCCTCCTTCACCGCGGCGGCGACCGCGCCGGCCGCCTGCTCGCGCGAATAGCCGAGATTGACCAGCGCCGACACCGCATCCGCGATCGGCGCCGGGGCGACGCCCTCGCCGATCTCTCGCTTCAGCCCGAAGCTTTCCACGGCCGCCGCGCCGGAGAAGGCGGGGGCCCGGTCCTTGAGTTCGGCCACGATGCGCGCGGCGACCTTCGGCCCGACGCCCGGCGCGCGCGCCACCATCGTCCGGTCCTGGAGGGCGATGGCGTTGGCGAGATCGCCGGTGGACAGCGTCCCGACCACGGCGAGCGCCACCTTGGCGCCCACCCCCTGCACGCTCTGGAGCAGGCGGAACCAGTCGCGCTCGGCGGCGGAGGCGAAGCCGTAGAGGCGGATCATGTCCTCGCGCACATAGGTCTCGATGAACAGCGCGGCCGCCTCCCCCGCCCCCGGCAGCCCCGCCAAGGTGCGCGCCCCGCAGAAGGCCACATAGCCGACGCCGTGCACGTCGAGCGTCACGCAGTCCTCCTCCACCGTGTCCACGGTGCCCTTCAGCTTGCCGATCAAGGATGCGTCTCCGGGCAGATGATGAGGAGGTCGGGGAAGTAGTCGCGATAGCGCGAGGCGTCGCGCGTGAGAAGGCGATGGCCGGCGAACGCCGCGTGGGCGCCGACGAGGAAGTCCGGCAGCGTGCGCTCGCGCCGTCCCCCGCGCTGCCGGTAGAGCCGGTGCGCCCGTCCGGCGGGATAGGCGGCCTCGAAGGGAAAGGGTTCGTAGGCGAAGCCGAACGGACGCAGGACCGAGAGGAGCACGCGCTCGTCGGAGTACGGTTGCGAGATCTCCGCAAACGACACGGCACTCAGACACAGGGAGCCGTGATCGGAAGCCTCGTCCAGCCGCAGGGACGACCAATGCTGCTGCTCGGGCCGGGAGTCCGCGTTGAGGATGTCGAGGAGGATGTCGGTGTCAACGAGGGTCGAGATCGTCACGCGGCCCTCGGATCATGTCCATGTATTCGTCCGTCGTCAGTCCGCCGAGATCCAGGGTCCCCCGCATCGCTTCGAGAGCCTTGCGGACCTGCTCGCGCCTTCGCTGCTTGGCGTCCGCCTCGTCCAGCCGGACGACCTCCACGAAGCCGTCGCGGTCGACGAATTCCACCTCGCTCCCCGGCCCGATCCCGAGCTTGTCGCGGATCGGCTTCGGAATGGTCACCTGCCCCTTCTCGGTGACGCGCATCGCCTGCCCTTTTGGTAATACCGGATCGGTATTACCTATCTGCAGGACGGGAACAAGTCAAGAACATCAGAGATTCGCGTAGGCCGCCCGCGCCTGCGCCGACTGGCGGTGGTGGGTGTGGCAGATGGCGATGGCGAGCGCGTCGGCGGCGTCGTCGGTGTCGAAGGTGGCCTTCGGCATCAGCACCTTCACCATCATGTGGATCTGCGCCTTCTCGCCGTGGCCGACGCCGATCACCGCCTTCTTCACCGCGTTCGGCGCGTATTCGGCGACGGGCAGCCCGGCGAGCGACGGCACCAGCATGGCGACGCCGCGCGCCTGCCCCAGCTTCAGCGTGGCCACCGCGTCCTTGTTGACGAAGGTCTGCTCCACGGCCGCCTCGTCCGGCCGGAAGCCGCCGATGACCTCGGTCAGGCCGTCGTGGAGCTGCCGCAGGCGGGTCGCGAGGTCGAGCTCGTTGTCGGAGGTCACCGTGCCGCTCGCCACGAAGCGCAGCGCGTTGCCCACCGTTTCCACGACGCCCCAGCCCGTGCGTCGAAGGCCCGGGTCGATGCCGATGATGCGAATGGTCCGCTCCTGAAGCATGCTCGTTCCACTTCCGTTCTTCTAGCGCATGGCTACGCCGGAGTGGTGAACAAAATGAAAAGACCGCCCCCCACCGATCCCGACAATTTTATTATTGCGATAAATTTTACTGCGATATACAAATCGGACATGGGACGGGGAGGTTCGCGATGGACGACATGAAGCCGATGGTGGGGCTGTTGAACGGCCTCCTGTTCAGCGCCGTGCTGTGGTTGATGGTGATCGACCTCGTCATCCTGTAGGCGGGCCCGCCCGGACCGGATCGCGCAAGAATCGGTGAGCGGGCTGGAGGGCCGTGCGGCGGCCGCCCATCTCCCCCTTATGACCCATCGCCTGATCGTCTCCGTCGCGCTGGCGGCGCTTCTCCTCCCAGTCGGCCGGCCGCTCGCGCAGGAGGCTGCCGCGCCCGTGCCGCCGGAAGCACGCGCTCCCGCCGATGCGACGGCGGTCGCCCCGGCCAACTTCGATGCGGCCGTCGCGCGCGCTGCCGCGTTGCAGCCGCTGGAGACCCTGCTGGTCGCGCAGGACGGCGAGACCGTCGTGGACCGGGGCTTTCGCGGCAAGCGCACGGATCGGGCCACCAACATCAAGTCGGCCTCGAAGTCCGTCATCTCCGCGCTCGTCGGCATCGCGATCGACAAGGGCCTGATCCAGGGCCCGGACCAGCCGATCGCGGACTTCCTCGCCGCCGATTTCCCCGCCGATCCCGACCCGCGCCTCCAGCACGTGACGGTCGGCAACCTCCTGTCGATGCAGGCGGGGCTGGAGCGGACGTCCGGCGGCAACTACGGCGCGTGGATCTCCTCGCGCAACTGGGTGCGCGACGCGCTACGGCGCCCCTTCGTGGCGGACCCCGGCGGCCCGATGCTCTATTCCACCGGGTCGACGCATCTCCTGTCGGCGATCCTCACCAAGGCGAGCGGTCGCAGCACGCTGGCGCTCGCCCGCGACTGGCTGGGGCCGGCGGGCGTGCGCGTCACCGACTGGGAGCGCGATCCGCAGGGGATCTATCTCGGCGGCAACCAGATGGCGATGACGCCGCGCTCCCTGCTCGCGCTCGGCGAGCTCTACCGACGCGGGGGCACCGCCGCCGACGGCACGCGCGTCCTGTCGCGCGAGTGGATCGAGGGGTCCTGGACGCCCCGCACCACGTCCCGCTTCCACGACGGACGCTACGGCTACGGCTGGTTCCTCGACACGTTCGCCGGCCACGAGGGCCGCTACGGCTGGGGCTACGGCGGGCAGATGATCTACGTCATCCCCGATCTCGCGCTCAGCATCGCGATCACCTCGGCGCAGGATCAGCCCTCGGCGCGCACCGGCTACGTGCAGGCGCTGCACCGGCTCGTGTCCGAGACGATCGTCCCGGCGGCCGAGGCCCGCCGAGCGGCCGAAGGCAAGAGCTGAACCGTCGCAGCGGCCCGCGTCGGCGCCCGGCCGAGCCGGGGAAACGGCTGCGCGGATCGTCCCCGCGCCGCCCGCCCGGCGCGAATCGAGGCCCGTCTCAGGCCGCCGAAAGCTTGGCCATCGTCTCCTCGTCCACCTCGAAGTTGGCGTAGACGTTCTGCACGTCGTCGTCGTCCTCGAGGTTGGCGATGAGGCGCAGCACGCTCTGGGCCTTCTCCTCGTCCACCGGCGTCGTGGTCTGCGGGCGCCAGATGATCTTCACGCTCTCGGCCTCGCCGAGGCTCTTCTCCAGCGCACCGGCCACCTCGTTGAGGTCGCCGAAGGCGGTGATGATGCGGTGGCCGTCGTCGTCGCTCTGGACGTCGTCGGCGCCGCCCTCGATCGCGGCCTCCATCACCGTGTCGGCGTCGCCGGCCGTGGCGGGATAGACGATCTCGCCGACGCGGTCCCACAGGAAGGAGACCGAATTGGTCTCGCCGAGCGCCCCGCCCGACTTGGTGAAGTAGGAGCGCACGTTGGAGGCGGTGCGGTTGCGGTTGTCGGTCAGCGCCTCGACGATCACCGCGACGCCGCCCGGACCGTAGCCCTCGTAGCGCACCTCGTCGTAGCTCTCCGTGTCGCCACCGGCCGCCTTGTTGATGGCGCGCTGGATGTTGTCCTTGGGCATGGACTGCGCCTTGGCGTTGTTCACCGCCAGGCGCAGACGGGGGTTCATGTCGGGGTCCGGCATGCCCGTCTTGGCCGCGACCGTGATCTCGCGCGCCAGCTTGGAGAACATCTTGGACCGCACGGCGTCCTGCCGGCCCTTGCGATGCATGATGTTCTTGAATTGGGAATGACCGGCCATCGCGGCACCTGTCCTCTTGTCTGATCGGATCGCTTGGGCCGACCGTATAAGAGCGGGCGCGGCCCGCGTCCAGACGACGCGCACGGGGGCCGATGACGCCACTGTGACTTGGGGGCTGGCGAAAAGCGGCGCAGGCTCGCTCCCAGAAGGCCCGTATCGGAAGGTCCCACGCGATGCTGCGACGGTTGATCCCCGCCCTCTTCCTGGCGCTCGTCGTCGCCCCCGCGGCCGACGCGCAAGAGCGGCCGGTCAGCACCTGCCTCGCCATCGCCGACCGCCTTCCCGGCGTGCGCGTCGCCTCGCTGGACGGGCCGCTTGGCCCGACGCGCCTCGCCCAGAACGGCCGGGACGAGGTGACGATCACCTTCGTGAACCACGCAACCTACCTGATCGAAAGCGCGGAGGGCGTGCGGATCGCGACGGACTACGCCGGCTGGCACGGCGGCGGCGCGCTGCCCGACGTCGTGACCATGAACAAGGCGCACTCCACCCACTACACCGACTATCCCGACCCGGCGATCGGCACCGTGCTGCGGGGCTGGAACCCGGAGGGCGGGGCGGCGCGCCATGCCGTGACGGTGGGCGACGTCCTGATCCGCAACGTGCCGACCGACATCAACCGGTTCGGCACGTTCGAGGCGGACGGCAACTCGATCTTCATCGTGGAGGCGTCGGGCCTGTGCATCGGCCATCTCGGCCACCTCCACCACAAGCTGACCGAGGAGGACTATGCCGCGATCGGGCGGCTCGACGTGTTGATGGTGCCGGTGGACGGGTCCTGGACCATGAGCCCGAGCGGCATGGGCGAGATCGCGCAGCGGCTCCACTCGTCCGTGGTGCTGCCGATGCACCGTTTCCGCACGCCGATCGAGCGGTTCCTGGCGCAGATCCCGGACTTCGCGGTGGAGCGGCGGAACGAGGCGTCGATCACGCTGTCGGCCCGCACCCTGCCGCGCCAGCCGACCGTGGTGCTGCTCGCGGGCGTCTGAGGCTCAGGCACGGCGCCGTCGCTCGCGCGAGGCCGACCGGTCCGGCCCGGCCTCCTCCTCCAGGATGGCCGCCTCGTCCTCCCGGTCGTCGTCGTCGTCGTCCATCTGGACCTGCACCGGGTTGCGCGCCGCGCTGGCGTGATGCCGATGCAGTTGCGGTGCCTGCGGCATCGAGGTGGCGCAGCCGATCAGCGCCAGGAGGACGCCGAGGAGATGGAGACGGATCGTCCGCAAACGCTCTGGCTTCCTGCTGCATTTCCTTCGCGAGGGCGGCAGACCATTGCACGAATGCGGCGGTTCTCCGGTCGTCACCAGAAGCCGGGGACGGAACCCTCCAGCCGCGGGCCGATGCGCACCGTGCCGACCTTCTCGGCCAGCCCCGTGCGGTCGGAGACCTCCACCGCCAGCCCGCAGATGGTCGCCGGGCCGGCCGCCGCCTCGAAGCGGCCGCGCGGCACCTTGGTGACGAAGCGGTTGATCGGCTCCTCCTTGTCCATGCCGAGCGAGGAGTCGTAGTCGCCGCACATGCCGGCATCCGACTGGTAGGCCGTGCCGCCCGGCAGGATCTGGTGGTCGGCGGTGGGCACGTGGGTGTGGGTGCCGACCACGACCGAGGCGCGCCCGTCGAGGAAGTGGCCGAAGCACTGCTTCTCGCTGGTCGCCTCGGCATGGAAGTCGAAGATCACCGCATCGGCCTGCTCGCCGAGCGGACAGGCCGCAAGGACGTCCTCGGCCGCGCGGAACGGGTCGTCCAGTTCGGGGTGCATGAAGACGCGGCCCATGACGTTGGCGACCAGGACGCGCGCACCGTTGCGGGCCTCTACTAGGCAGGAGCCGCGCCCCGGCGTGCCCTTCGGATAGTTGGCCGGGCGCAGGAAGCGGTCGTGGCGCGGGGCGAAGCTCAACGCCTCGCGCTGATCGAAGACGTGGTTGCCGGTGGTCACGACGTCGGCGCCGGCGGCGCAGGTTTCCTCGAAGATCTCCTCCGTGATGCCGAAGCCGCCGGCCGCGTTCTCGCCGTTGACCACCACGAAGTCGAGCCGCCAGTCGGCGACGAGACCCGGCAGGCGCTCGCGCACCGCCGTGCGGCCCGTGCGGCCCACCATGTCTCCCAGAAACAGGAACCTCATGGCCGCACCGCCGCGCCGACCGCAGTTCCGTCGAAATTCGCCTGTCTGGGAACGGTCCGGGGAATGATCTCGGTCACGGGCGAATCTCCGAGGGGTAAGTTTGGAACGACGTAGCGCGGGCACGCTCGCGATGCGAGGGCGTACGGCAGGGCAGTTCGGACGAATGACGATCAACACACGATGCGCCGCCGCGCTTCTGGCGGCGGCGCTCCTGGGCGGCTGCGCGGCCGGCCCGGGCTCCGTCTCGAAGACGGCGGACCTTTCCATCGACCGGGCCCACGGGCTGGCGCTGGTCAACGCCTTCCGCGCCGAGAACGGCCTGGGGCCGCTGACGGTGGACGAGCGGCTCATGAAGGCGGCGGCCGCGCAGAGCGAGGCGATGGCCGGGCGCGACAAGATGGACCACGCGGTGGCCGGCGCCCTGCCGGGGCGCGTCGAGCGAGCGGGCTACCATTGGGGCACCACCGCCGAGAACATCGGCCGAGGCTATAAGGACTACGACGCGGCGATGGTCGGCTGGATCAACTCGCCCGGACATCGCCGGAACCTCCTCAACCCGAAGGTGACGCAGATCGGCTTCGCGGGCGCGCAGGCCGTCGGCAGCCCCCGCGCCTACTGGGCGCAGATCCTGGCGACGCCGGGCCGCGAGCGCACGCCCGTCAGCGCGGAGCGCCCGATGCGCTGGGGATCCGAACTCCGCTTTCCGTGAGGATGCGGTCCAGGAACCGGTCGTGCGGCTCGACGGGCACCTCGTCCACCTCCTGCGCGTCGAAGGCGAGCCCGACGGTCACGAGCCTCGGGCGGACGGCGAGAAGCCGTGCGATGGCGCGGTCGTAGAAGCCGCGACCGTAGCCGATGCGCGCGCCGCGCCGGTCGAAGGCCAGGAGCGGCACGAGGAGGACGTCGGGCTCCAGCACGCGCGCGCCGGCGCCCGGCGCGACGGTGCCCAGACCCTGGCGCTCCAACTCGCCGTCGCGCAGCAGCTCCCGGAATTCCAGCTCCCCCGCGACGATGGCGGGGGCGGCCAGCCGCAGCCTGCGGTCGGCGAGCGCGGTCATGGCCGGGCGCGGGTCGATCTCCGAACCGATGGGAAGATAGGCGCCGACGACGTCCAGCCCGTCGAAGACCTCGTCGGCCGCGACGTGCTCGGCCAGCGCGAAGGCCGCCTCGATGCGCAGGGCGGGCGCGATCGCCTCGCGCCGGGCGCGCGCGTCGCGGCGCAGCTCGGCCTTCCGGCCGGCGATGTCGGGCATGACGTCCCCTCCCGTCGAACGGGCGCTTCATAGCGAAGAGGAAGAGGAGTGGCGAGCCACCTCGGCCGATGAGAAGATCGATCCCGGGAACCTACAGAGTAGGTGGGCGCCGTATGCCCCAGCCCACGGGCCGAGGCAGGAACAGCTCCCTTAGGGATGCGTAAGGCCCCGGGGAATATGTTATCCCTGTCGAACCGCGCAGCCCGCCGAGACTAGATATAGCACTGCCCTCGCGGCGTTTCCATGGCCGTCGCGCGGCCATCGCTCAAAGACGTCCGGTCTCCAGCTTGGCGGCGATCCGCTCCACGATCTCGGACACGCCGAGAAGGTGCTCGGTGAGGCGCTGGTCGCCTGCCCGCGCACCGTGCGCGGACTGTGCCTCGCGGTCTCGGAGTGCGGCGGTCTCGCCCTCGGCCGCGGCGATGCGCCCGCGCGCCTCGTCCAGCTCGTCCGCCACCATCAGCGCGGCCATCACCATGAGGCGGAGATCGCCAATCTCGCCGAAGCTGCCGCGAAGGCGCGTGACGCGCTCGTCGAGCCCGGCGCCGAGCGCGAGAAGGTGCTCCTCCTCGCCGTCGCCGCAGGCCATGCGGTAGGTCTTGCCGTCGATGGTCACCGCGATCTGGGGCATGGGTCGGCTTCCGCTTGTGGTCTTGGTCGGGATCAGGAGCGGCGATCGGCCAGGACGTCGCGAATCGACTCCATGGCGTTGACGAGGCGGCGCGACACCTCGCGGTTGGCCGTCTCCAGGCGCTGGGCTCGGGTGAGCGCGGTGTCGAGCTCGCCCGCCAGGCGCGACCGGTCGGCGGTCATCCGCTGCACCTCCTCCTCCACGGACAGGACCACGTGGTCGCGCGACAGGCGCGCGTCCACCGCGTCCTCCAGGCGCTCCAGGGCCTTCTGCAGACGAAGCGTCGCATCGCCGAGCGGACTAGCCGCATCCATCATCCTGCCTCCTTCGAAGGAATCGCGCCTGCGCCCCGTTCGCCGGGCACCTCGCTCAAGGCCTCCCTGCTTTATCGCGCGATCGCCCGATTTGGAAAGCGAAAGGCGCGTCGCGCCCCCGCGCGATTGACAGGCCCGGAGCACCTATGATGTGTCCCGTGCCGAACGATGAAGCCTCTTCCCGTCGTCCGAATCCCGGAGGAAAGCGGACCCGATGGCATGCCGGCGCGCACCCGAGCCCACGAGGCGGCGGCGTGCCCGGCCACCGGCGCCCCGCCCCGCGCCCGTCCGCGCTCCGTGCCTCGGCTGACATTTCTCGGCCCGGACCCTATCTCGGGCCGGACGAGCCGCATCCGCCGCCCCCTCGTCGCGGGCGGCTCCCGACGGGGCCATTCCGGCCTCGTCGCCTGAGGAGAAGTAAGATCATGGCAGTTCGCGTCGCCATCAACGGGTTCGGTCGCATCGGGCGCAACGTCCTGCGCGCCATCGTCGAGTCCGGCCGCACCGACATCGAAGTGGTGGGCATCAACGACCTCGGCCCGGTCGAGACCAACGCCCACCTGATCCGCTACGATTCGGTGCACGGCCGCTTCCCCGGGGAGGTGAAGGTGTCGGGCGACACGATCGACGTCGGCCGCGGCCCGATCCGGGTCAGCGCCGAGCGCGACCCGAAGAACCTGCCCTGGAAGGAACTCGGCGTCGACGTGGCGATGGAGTGCACCGGCATCTTCACCGACCCGGCGAAGGCTTCCGCCCATCTCGAGGCCGGCGCGAAGAAGGTCCTGATCTCGGGCCCGCTCAGCAGCTCGCCCGGCGGCGAGAAGACGATCGTCTTCGGCGTCAACCACGATACGCTGGTGGCCGGCGACAAGATCATCTCCAACGCCTCCTGCACCACCAACTGCCTGGCGCCGGTCGCCAAGGTGCTCAACGAAGCCATCGGCATCGACCATGGCTTCATGACCACCATCCACTCCTACACCGGCGACCAGCCGACGCTCGACACGATGCACAAGGACCTCTACCGCGCCCGCGCGGCGGCCCTGTCGATGATCCCGACCACGACCGGCGCCGCCAAGGCAGTCGGCCTCGTGCTGCCGGAGCTGAAGGGCAAGCTCGACGGCACCTCGATCCGCGTGCCGACGCCCAACGTCTCGGTGGTGGACTTCAAGTTCGTCGCCAAGCGGAACACCACGGTGGAGGAGATCCAGGGCATCGTGCGCGAGGCCGCGAACGGCAAGCTGAAGGGCATCCTGGGCTTCACCGACGCGCCCAACGTCAGCCACGACTTCAACCACGACCCGCACTCGTCCATCTTCCACATGGACCAGACCAAGGTCATGGAAGGCAACTTCGTGCGCGTCCTGTCCTGGTACGACAACGAGTGGGGCTTCTCCAACCGCATGTCGGACACGGCCATCGCGCTTCACAACGTCGGCTGAGACCGGCGATGCGCTTCCGGCCCCTCCCCTCGCGCGACGTCCGCTGGACGCCGGTCGAGGGCGTAGGCCTGGAGCATCTCCACATCGCCGCGACGCCCTCGGGCGTCGCGGCCCGCTCGGCGGTGATCGGGCAGCGCGGGGGCGAGCCCTACGGCGCGTTCTACGAGATCCACCTCGACGCCGGCTGGCGCGTCGAGCGGTTCTCGGTCGAGACGGCGGGCGGCGGGCGCCTCGCGCTGGCGCAGGCGGAGCCCGGCCGCTGGACGGGCGAGGACGGCACGCACCGGGCCGACCTCGACGGCTGCATCGACATCGACCTCGCCGGCACGCCCTTCACCAACACCCTGCCCATCCGCCGCCTCAACGGCCGGCTCGCGCGTCCGACCGAGCTTCGGATGCTCTACGTGCGCTTCGACACGTTCGAGCCGCTGGTGGACGAGCAGCGCTACACCGAGCTTTCGCCCACGCTCTATCGATACGAAGCGGTCGACCGCAGCTTCGCGGTGGAGCTTCCGGTGGACGAGGACGGCCTCGTGACCGACTATCCCACGCTTTTCCGGCGCGCCTGACCACGGCTCGCGCCCACCCAAGGAACGGAGCCCACGCGATGACCCTGTTCAAGACGCTCGACGACGCCGCCCTCCAGGGCAAGCGCGTCCTGGTGCGCGTGGACCTCAACGTGCCGATGAAGGACGGCAAGGTGACGGACGCGACGCGCATCGAGCGTATCCTGCCGACCGTCCGCGAGATCTCCGAGAAGGGCGGGCGCGTGGTCCTGCTCGCCCATTTCGGCCGGCCGAAGGGCAAGGCGGACCCCTCGCAGTCTCTGGCGCCGATCGCGCCGATCCTCTCCGAGAAGCTCGGGCGCCCCGTCGGCTTCGCCGAGGACTGCGTCGGGCCGGTGGCCGAGGGCATCGTCGCCAACATGACGGACGGCGACGTCCTGCTCCTCGAGAACACGCGGTTCCACGCCGGCGAGGAGGGGAACGACGAGACCTTCGTGTCGCAGCTCGCCTCCCTCGGCGACGTCTACGTCAACGACGCCTTCTCGGCCGCGCACCGCGCCCACGCCTCGACCGAAGGCCTCGCCCACCATCTGCCCTCCTATGCCGGCCGCACCATGCAGGCCGAGCTGGAGGCCCTGGAAAAGGGTCTCGGCCATCCCGAAAAGCCGGTGATCGCGATCGTCGGCGGGGCCAAGGTCTCGACCAAGATCGACCTTCTCCAGAACCTCGTGACCAAGGTGGACTGCCTGGTGATCGGCGGCGGCATGGCCAACACGTTTCTGGCCGCCCAGGGCAAGGACGTCGGCAAGTCGCTCTGCGAGCACGACCTCGCCGAAACCGCGAAGGCGATCCTCGCCGCTGCGGCGACGAGCGGCTGCACCATCCTCCTGCCGGTCGATGCCGTGGTGGCGCGCGAGTTCAAGGCCAACGCCGCGAACGAGACCGTGCCGGTCGACCGCGTGCCCTCCGACGCGATGATTCTCGATGTCGGCCCCGCCTCGGTCGGCGCCATCGCCGAATGGATCGACAAGTCGAAGACGCTGGTCTGGAACGGCCCGCTCGGCGCCTTCGAGATCGAGCCCTTCGACCGGGCGACCATGGCCGCCGCGCGCCACGCGGCCGCCCGCACGGACGCTCACCAGCTCGTCTCGGTGGCCGGCGGTGGCGATACTGTGGCCGCCCTCAACCAGGCCAGCGTGTCGGAGCGGTTCTCCTACGTCTCCACGGCCGGCGGCGCCTTCCTGGAATGGATGGAAGGCAAGCCGCTGCCGGGCGTCGACGCGCTCAAGGCCTGAGCCGAAGCGCGGCGAGCCATGCGGCCGGCCCTACTCTCCTGGCTGATGCTCCCGGTCTATATCTGGCAGGGCATCGGCATCCGGCGGCGCATCGAGCGCATGCTGCCGCCCGCCGGCCCCTTCCACGGGTCGGCGGGCGACGAGCGCGGCGACGCGCCGATCCGCCTCCTGGTGCTCGGGGATTCCTCGGCCGCCGGCGTCGGGGTGGACCGGGCGGAGGACGGGCTCGCCGCCCGCCTCGCCGAGCGGCTGCACGCCCTCACGGGCGAGGCCGTGCGCTGGCGCGCCATCGGCTCCAATTCGGCCGTCTCGGCCGACGTGCGCGACTTCATCGTGCCGAACGTCGCGGCGGAGGGCTTCACGCACATCCTCCTGTCGATCGGCACCAACGACGTGAAGAACTTCCACACCGCGCGGCGCTTCAAGCGCGGCTTCGGCGGCCTGCTCTACGCGCTGCGCGCCCGCTGGCCGGACGCGCGCATCGTCTGGTCGCCGCCGGTCGACATGCTGCGCGTGCCGGCCCTTCCGCCGGGCCTTGCCAAGGTGCTCTCGCTGCGCGAACGCGTGCTGGCGCGGCTCGGCGCCCGCCTGTGCCTGGAGCGCGGCGTGGTGCCCGCCACAACCCTGCCCCGCGTCGAGCCTGCCGGCTTCTCGCGCGACGGCTTCCACGCCTCGGCCGACGGCGCCGCCTACACGGCCGGCCACCTCGCGCCGTACCTGCTCGGAGACCGCGCCCGCCAGGGGTGAGACGGACAGGCCTTGCCTGCCCCCTCCACCCCTGCGTCCGCCGCCGTGGATCATCGCCTCCCCGAGACGGAGAGGCGAAGGGATCATCGAAGGACGGGACGGCCGAGAGCCAAGCCGGAAGCGTAGGGTGATTCGAGCGCGAGTGACGGCGAAGAGCTCGATATCCAAGGGGTGCTTTCGCGCCCCAGATGCGATGCGCGAGCCTTCGCCGTCATCGTCCGCGGCCTGAAGTCGGCCCCGACGCTCCGGGCGTGTCGCGATCTGTCCATCGCGTCCCCCGCGGCCGGTCCGGGGGCGGGCGATGGACGGATGATGGCGGGACGCCGACCATCCCGCGCCCGAGCCACGACCGGCACGCCGCATCGCGCACCAGCCCGCGCGAACCGGCGTTGATCGTGCGGACCCGACGCAGGCTCGCACGAACTCGACGCGTCGGTCCGAACCGCGACGAGCGCCGGGCCCGCCATCGAACGGCAGCGCGACGAGCCGAAAAGGCCGAGCCATGGAAGCGGCTGCGGCACCCGCGCGATCGGCTCGTGTGCGTCCCTTTCGCCACGGGACTCGCGTGACACTGTGGGATTAGAGCGGCGATCGATCGTTTCAAGATGCACTTGCCCCAATTCGGACGGAATGGCGGAGGAAAGGCCCGCGCGCCGATTTCATCGCATGCGATCCACCGGCCGGATCGCGCTCCCGGATGCCAGCCCATGCCTGCCGCTTCCCAGTCTCTCCAAGCCTATGCGCGGGCGATCCTGCTTCTGCGCCCCGAAGCCGGGCGGGTCGCCGGCATCGTCGTGGCCGGCATGGCCGTCGCCGGCATCCAGGTGGCCGAGCCCGTGCTCTTCGGCCATGCCGTGAACGCCCTCCTAGCGGGCGGAAACGCCTTGCAGCTCGTGCTCCTCTGGGGCGCCGCGAGCTTCGTCTCGTTCCTCTCGGCCATGACGATCTCGCTCCTCGCCGACCGGCTGATGCACCGCCGGCGCCTTGCCGCCATGGCGACCTTCCTCGAGCACGTCCTGGCGCTGCCGGCCTCGTTCCACGCGCGCTCGCAGTCCGGCGGGCTGATGCGGGTGATGGTTTCGGGCGTCGACACGCTGTTCTCGTTCTGGCTGCCGCTGTTCCGCGAGCAGATCGGAAACCTCGTCGCGCTCGCCGTGCTCCTGCCCGTCGCCTTCTGGATGAACTGGCGGCTCGCCTCGCTCCTCGGGGTGCTGATCGTCGTCTACACGCTGGTGAACCTTGCGGTCGTGCGTCGCACCTCCGGCGGCCAGGCCCATATCGAGGGGCACTTCACCCGTGTCTCCGGCACCGTCGGCGAGCTTTTCGGTAATGTGCCGATGCTCCAGAGCTTCCTCGCGGTGCCTCGCGAGATCGGCTCCGTCCGCTCGGCGCTCGACGGCATCCTCTCGGCCCAGTATCCGGTGCTCAACTGGTGGGCCGTGATGGCCGTGCTGACGCGCGGCGCCTCGTCCATCTCGATCGTCTCGATCTTCGCGTACGGCGCCCTTCTCGCCTCGCGCGGGCAGACCAGCGTCGGTGAGATCGTCTCCTTCGTGGGCTTCGCGACCCTCCTGATCGCCCGTCTGGACCAGCTCACCGGCTTCCTGATGGGCCTGTTCTCGCGCGCGCCGATGCTGGTGCAGTTCTTCGCCGTGCTCGGCGAGCGGACCGACGTCGTGGAACGCGCCGATGCGCAGCCGCTGGCGATCACCGAGGGGCGGGTCCGCTTCGAGAACGTCACCTTCCGCTATCCGCAGGGGTCGGGCGCCGTGCGCGGGCTCGACTTCGAGGCGCGGCCCGGCGAGACGGTCGCCATCGTCGGGCCCACAGGCTCCGGCAAGTCCACCGCCCTCTCGCTCCTCCAGCGCGCCTACGATCCCGAAAGCGGGCGCATCACTATCGACGGGCAGGACATCCGCGACGTCACGCTCACCTCGCTGCGGGCCTCGATCGGCGTGGTGTTCCAGGAGGCGGGCCTCTTCAGTCGCACCATCCGCGAGAACATCGCCATCGGCCGGCCCGAGGCGACGATGGCCGAGATCGAGGAGGCCGCTCGTCTCGCGGGCGCCGCCGAGTTCGTGGCCCGCCGGGCCGAGGGGTTCGAGGCCATGGTCGGCGAGCGCGGCGCGGGCCTGTCCGGGGGCGAGCGGCAGCGCCTAGCGATCGCCCGCGCGCTGCTGAAGGACGCGCCGATCCTGGTTCTGGACGAGGCCACCTCGGCGCTCGACACGGCCACCGAGACGCGGCTCCAGGGCGCGCTGGAGCGGCTGCGCCGGGGGCGCACGACCTTCGTGATCGCCCATCGCCTGTCCACCATCCGCTCGGCCGACCGGATCATCGTGCTCGACCAGGGCACGATCGTCGAAAGCGGCACGTTCGACGAACTGGTGGCGCGGGGCGGCATCTTCGCCGACCTCGCGCGCGACGCCGGTGTGGCGCCTCGGCGCCGGAGCGACGAGGCGGCGCCGCAGCCCTTCCTGGAAGCGGCCGAATAGCCCCTCAGCGCCCTGGCAGGGGCGCCTTGTCCGGAAGGGGGAAGAAGCCCGCGAAGCGCCGGACGGCGTCGCGGTCGCCCGCAATCTCCAGGGCGCCGGCGCGCTCCAGCGATTCCAGATCCTGACCGCCGTAGATCGCGGCCGCCACGGCGCGCGGCTCGCCCGCCAGCACGGCGTCGGCCGGCTCCGGCGGCGCGGCGGCGACCGCGATCCGCCCGTCCCGCACCTCGGCCAGCAGCGTCTCGCGGCCGAGACGCAAGCCGATGCGCCCCGCGTATCCGTCCGCGAGCGCGCCGTCGAACATGGTGCGCATCGACAGCATCAGCGACGCCGCCGAGAAGCTCGCGGCCGGATCGTGGAAGGGCGAGCGCGCCCCCCAGCGCCCGACCACGCGGAAGATCGGCTCGGCCTCGTAACCCCAGGCGGTGAGCTCGTAAACCTTGGCGCCGGACGGCGGCGGCAGCTCGCGGCGGGTGAGGACGCCCGCCTCCTCCAGCCATTCCAGCCGCTGCGTCAGGACGTTGGCGCTGATCCCCGGAAGACCGGCGCGCAGGTCGCCGAACCGGCGCGGGCCGGCCATCAGCTCGCGCATCACCAGGAGGGTCCAACGCTCGCCGACAAGCTCCAACGCGTGGGCGGCGGCGCATGCGTCGCCGTAGAACCAGTGATGCCCTGTGCCCGGTCGGAGATTTTTAGTTATTTTATCTGACTTCATCGTTGCTTTTTATAACTTGCCGTCGCAACCTCGGTCAATCCGAGCCGCGCCGGGGGGGGGGGGGTGCGGCGCCTTCGGGAGGAGCCCCATGCCGACCATGATCTTCGTCAACCTGCCGGTGCGCGAACTCGCGGCCTCGATCCGCTTCTACGAGGCGTTGGGCGGGTCCAGGAACCCGCAGTGCTCCGACGACACGGCAGCCTGCATCGTTCTGTCGGACGCGATCCACGTCATGCTGCTCACCCACGACAAGTTCATGCAGTTCTCGCCCCGCCCCGTCGCCGACGCGCGCGCCACGGCGCGGGTGCTGCTCTGCGTCTCGGCGGAGAGCCGCGAGGCGGTGGACGGGCAGGTGCGCAAGGCGATGGAGGCCGGCGGCACCCCCGACCCGACCCCGACGCAGGACTACGGGTTCATGTACGGCCGCTCCTACGAGGACCCGGACGGCCACATCTGGGAGGTGATGTGGATGGACCCGGCGGCCGCTGCGTCGGGAACCGCCGCCGCCTGAGGCCTGCCGCCTCGATGCAAGGAGAGGATCATGACCTGCGAGAAACGCTTCATGGCCCCCGCTCCGGGCGCCGTTCTCCGGACCGAGGCCTGAGCGCATGGACACCCTGCGCCCCTGCCTCTGGTTCGACGGCAATGCACGGGAAGCCGTCGACTTCTACGTCTCGCTCCTGCCCGGCTCGCGCATCGACGCCGTGGTTCCGGCACCGCGGGGCACGCCCGGCCGCGCGGAAGGCGACGTCCTGATGATCGAGTTCACGTTGATGGGCCAGCCCTACTCGGCCCTGAACGGCGGCCCGGACTTCCGCTTCACGCCGGCCGTCTCGCTCGTGGTGCCCTGCCGGGACCAGGCCGAGGTGGACCGGCTGTGGGATGCGCTTGCGGACGGCGGCGCGCCCTTGGACTGCGGCTGGGTAAACGACCGCTTCGGCCTGTCGTGGCAGGTCGTGCCGGACCGGCTGCTGCAGATGCTGAGAAGCGCGGAGCGCGAGCCGCGCCAGCGCGCCTTCGAGGCGATGATGGGAATGGTGAAGCTCGACCTCGCGGCGCTGGAGGCCGCCTGGGCCGGTCAGTCGCCCTCGTCCTCGTAGCCCACGAGGTGGAGCGGGCGGGCGCGCACGCCTTTCAGCGCGCACCAGCGCACCAGCGCCTCCTCGCGGCCATGCGTGACCCAGACCTCCTGCGGCGCGATCTCGGCGATGGTCTCGACCAGCTCGTCCCAGTCGCAGTGGTCCGAAAGGATCAGCGGCAGCTCGACGCCGCGCTGGCGGGCCCGCCCGCGCACCCGCATCCAGCCCGAGGCGAAGCAGGAGACCGGGTCGGGAAAGCGGCGCGCCCACTTGTCGGCGAAGGCCGAGGGCGGACCGACGATCACGGCCCCGGCGAATTCGCCCTTCGCCGCGCCCTCCGCGTCCTTGCCGCGCGCGATCGTGGCGGGCCGCAGCTCGCCGAGGTCGATCCCCTCCTCCTGGTAGAAGTCGCAAAGCCGCTTCAGCGCGCCGTGGATGAAGATCGGCGCGTCGTAGCCCTCCTCGCGGAGCATGCGGATCACCCGCTGCGCCTTGCCGAGCGCATAGGCGCCCACGAGATGCGCGCGCTCGGGAAACTGGCGGGTGGAGGCGATGAGCTTGCGCACCTCGCCGCGCGAGTCCGGGTGGCGGAACACCGGCAGCGCAAAGGTCGCCTCCGTGATGAAGACGTCGCAGGGCACCGGCTCGAAAGCCTCGGCCGTCGGGTCCTCGCGCCGCTTGTAGTCGCCGCTCGCCACGATCCGCATGCCGCCCCATTCCACCAGGATCTGGGCCGAGCCGAGCACGTGCCCGGCGGGGTGGAACGACACCGTCACGCCGTCGATCGTGATCCGCTCGCCCCAGTCGGCGACCTGCCGCGTCTCGCAGAAATCCTCGCCGTATCGCAGCGCCATGATCGCGAGCGTGCGGCGCGTGGCGAGCACCGTCCGGTTGCCGGGCCGGGCGTGGTCGGCGTGGCCATGGGTCACCAGCGCGCGTGCGACCGGGCGCACGGGGTCGATGTGGAAATCGCCCGGCGGGCAGTAGAGGCCCTCGGGCGTCGGGCGGAGGAGGTCTTCGAAGCGCGCCATCCCCCGGCGAGATAGGGCCTGCGCGCCGGTGCGAAAGCCCTTGCGCACGGGGGGTCGGCGGCCGCATATGCGCCAGCCCTTCTCGGAATGCCGCCCTTGCGCCCCAGCCAGCACAGATCCGGCGACGACCTCGCCGACCGCCGCGCCGACTATGCCGAGGCCTACGCCCGGGCCGGAGACCCGGCGGCGGCCGCCGACCTCATGGCCCAGGCGGTGGAGCGCGCGCCCGGCTGGCTGCTCGGCCGCGTGCGCTGGGCGGAGCTCCTGGCCGAGGCCGGCGACACGCAGGCGGCCGGCGAGGCCTTTCGCCGCGCGCTCGACGACGACGGCGCGGACCCCTACGGCGCGCGGCTGAAGCTCGCGCGGCTCGGCGCCGCACCCGTCCCCGACGCGGCCCCGCCGTCCTTCGTCGCGGGCCTCTTCGACCAGTACGCCGACGGGTTCGAGGACGCGCTGGTGCGCCGGCTCGGCTACCGGGTGCCGGACGAACTCATGGCGATGCTGGCGGCATCCGCGCCCGGCGCGCGCTTCGCGGCCGCGCTGGACCTCGGCTGCGGCACCGGGCTGATGGGCGAGCGGCTTCGCCCCGCCTGCGGGCGGCTCGACGGGATCGACCTCTCGGCCGGCATGCTGGAGAAGGCGCGGCGCAAGCGGCTCTACGACACGCTGATGGAAGGCGACATCCTCGCCGCGCCGCCGCTCGAGACGGGCGCCTACGACCTCGTCACCGCCGCCGACGTGCTGATCTACCTCGGCGACCTGCGCCCCGTCTTCGCCCATGTGGCCCGGCTCCAGGCACCGGGCGGCTGGCTGGCCGTCTCGGCCGAGCGGGCGGACCAGGCCGAGACCTTCGTTCTGCGTCCCTCGCTGCGCTACGCGCACGCGCCGGCCTATCTCCATGCCATGCTCGGCGAGGCCGGCTACGCGGTGGTCGCCGAGACCGGCGGCACCCTCCGGCGGGACCGGGGCGAGGCGGTCGCCGGCACGCTCATCGTCGCGCGCCGGGCTTGAGCATGGCTCCCATGCGAAAGGCGCGCTGGTCCGGGGCGGCCGGCCCGCTAGTCTCGAAGCTGCGACGCCAACGGAGTTCGACCTTGAGCGCCACCGAGACCTCGTCCGAGCGGAGGGAGCGGGACACCGTCCGCCGCGCCCACCGCTTCGGCTCATGGGCCGCAACGGCCACGCGGCACAGCCCTTGGGAGGACGCGCTCGGAATCGTGGCCGGCGTCACGCTGACCGCCGTGGGCGTCGCGATCCTCGGATCGCTCGGCTTTCTCACCGGCGGCATGGCGGGTCTCGCCTTCGTGGTGCACTACCTCTTCGGCGTGAACTTCGGCCTCGCCTTCTTCGTCCTCAACCTGCCCTTCTACGCCCTGGCGATCGGGCGCATGGGGCGCGCCTTCACGGTCAAGACCGCCTTCGCCGTCGCGCTTCTGTCGCTGATGACCGCCTTCAGCGGCGAGGCCCTGCGCTTCGCCTATGTCGATCCGCTGGTCGGCGCGTGCCTCGGCGGGCTGATGCTCGGCTTCGGCCTCCTCGCCCTGTTCCGCCACCGCTCCTCGGCCGGCGGCGTCGGCATCTTGGCCGTGTATCTCCAGGACCGGTTCGGCTGGCGCGCGGGGCTGACGCAGCTCGGCGTCGATCTCCTGGTCCTGGTCACGGCCTTTGCGGCCGTGTCGCCCGTCGCCGTCGCCTACTCGGTCCTCGGCGCGATGGTGCTGAACCTCTTCCTCGCGATCAACCACCGCACCGACCGCTATCTCGCGGTCTGACGCCTTGGCAGACCGCGGGGACGGCCTTACCTCCCTCGGGTGACAGCGCCGCTCTCCACCCCGCCCGCCACCCTGCCAGGCTTCGCGCTGCCGGAGCCGTTCCTGCGCTGGTTCGCGGACAAGGGCTGGTCGCCGCGCCCCCACCAGCTCGACCTGCTCCAGCGGGCCGAGAACGGGGCCTCCGTCCTGCTGATCGCGCCGACGGGCGCGGGCAAGACGCTGGCCGGCTTCCTGCCGTCTCTGGTGGACCTGGCGCGGCGCGGCCGTCGCAAGCCCGGCACCCGCCCGCCCGGCATCCACACGCTCTACATCTCCCCCCTCAAGGCGCTCGCCACCGACATCCGCCGCAACCTGGAGAAGCCGGTGGAGGAGATCGGCCTCCCCATCACGCTGGAGGCGCGCACCGGCGACACCTCGCAATCCAAGCGCCAGCGCCAGAAGCTGAAGCCGCCGGACATCATGCTGACGACCCCCGAGCAGCTCGCGCTGCTGATCTCGGCGCCCGACGCGGAAAGCTTCTTCTCGGACCTGCGCTACGTGATCTTCGACGAGCTGCATTCGCTCGTCGCCTCCAAGCGCGGCCACCTCCTGGCACTGGGCCTCGCGCGCCTGCGCCGCCTGCGGCCGGCCATCCGCACGATCGGCCTTTCGGCCACCGTGAGCGACCCGGACGAGCTGCGCGAGTGGCTGGTGGCGCAGGGGCCGGACGCCGATCCGCCCCGCCCTCGCCCGATGGCCGACCTGATCGTGGTGGACGGCGGCGCGCGGCCGGAGATCACCATCCTCAAGTCGCGCGAGCGCGTGCCCTGGCAGGGGCACATGGCGCGCTACGCGATGCCCGAGATCTACGAGGCGATCCGGGCGCACCGGACCACGCTGCTCTTCGTCAACACGCGCAGCCAGGCCGAGCTCCTGTTCCAGGAGCTCTGGCGGATCAACGAGGAGACGCTGCCGATCGCCCTCCACCACGGCTCGCTGGACGTCTCGCAGCGCCGCCGCGTGGAGGCGGCCATGGCGGCCAACGAGCTGCGGGCCGTGGTCGCGACCTCGACGCTCGACCTCGGCATCGACTGGGGCGACGTCGACCTCGTGGTGCATGTCGGCGCGCCCAAGGGCGCCTCGCGCCTCGCCCAGCGCATCGGCCGCGCCAACCATCGGATGGACGAGCCCTCGCGCGCCATCCTCGTGCCGGCCAACCGGTTCGAGGTGATGGAGTGCCAGGCGGCGCTGGACGCCAACTATCTCGGCGCGCAGGACTCCCCGCCGATGCGCGAGGGCTGCCTCGACGTCCTCGCCCAGCACGTGCTCGGCATGGCCTGCGCCGCGCCCTTCCGCTCCGACGACCTCTTCGCCGAGGTGACCGGCGCCGCACCCTACCGCACGCTCGACCGCGACACGTTCGACCGCGTGGTGGAGTTCGTGGCCACCGGCGGCTACGCGCTGCGCGTCTACGACCGCTACGCCAAGATCCGCCTGACCGAAGACGGCACGTGGCGGGTGACGCACCCGTCGGTGATCCAGCAGTACCGGATGAACGCCGGCACCATCATCGAATCCGAAGCCCTCCTGGTGCGCCTGATCCGCGCCAAGACGCGGAGCGGCATGGCGCGCGGCGGACCGGTGCTCGGCAAGATCGAGGAGAACTTCCTGGAGACGCTGGCCGTCGGGGACACGTTCCTGTTCTCCGGCCAGGTGCTGCGCTTTGAGGGCATCCACGAGATGGAATGCCTCGTCACCAAGACGCGGGACGACGAGGCCAAGGTGCCCTACTACGGCGGCCAGAAGTTTCCGCTGACGACGTTCCTCGCCGCCAAGGTGCGCGAGATGCTCGCCGACCCTGCACAATGGGGCGCCCTGCCCTCCCAGGTCGGCGAATGGCTGGCGATCCAGAAGCGCAAGTCGGCGATCCCCGGCCCGAACGATCTCCTGATCGAGACCTTTCCGAACGGCAACCGCTTCTTCATGGTCGCCTATCCGTTCGAGGGGCGCCTCGCCCACCAGACGCTCGGCATGCTGCTGACGCGTCGGCTGGAGCGTGCGCGCGCCAAGCCGCTCGGCTTCGTCGCCACCGACTACGCTCTCTCGATCTGGGGCCGCGCCGACCTCGGGCAGATGATCTCCACCGGGAAGCTGTCGCTGGAGGAGCTCTTCGACGAGGACATGCTGGGCGACGACCTCGAAGCCTGGATGGCCGACTCCTGGCTGCTGAAGCGCACTTTCCGGCAATGCGCCGTGATCGCCGGCCTGGTGATGAAGCGCCAGCCCGGCCGCGAGAAGACCGGGCGGCAGGTCACGGTGTCGTCCGATCTCGTCTACGACGTCCTGCGCGCGCACGAGCCCGACCATATCCTCCTGCGCGCCACCTGGGCCGACGCCGCGACCGGCCTTCTGGACGTGCGGCGCGTGTCCGACCTCCTGGCGCGCATTCGGCGCCATATCCTTCACAAGGACCTGGAGGAGATTTCGCCCCTCGCCGTCCCGATCATGCTGGAGGCCGGCCGCGAGCGCATCGAAGGCGAGGCGCGCGACGATCTCCTGGCCGAGGCGATGGAGCAGGATCTCGTCATCAAGGCGCTGGGCGAGATGACCGACTTCCGGTCGAACTACCTGCGCTAGGACCGTCTTCGCCGGGGATTCCGTCCGCTTCGACCCCGAGCGGGGGAACCGGCGGCTTTGCCCTTTCCCTGCGTCACCGAACGTCCTACGGCTGGTGGCGGATTCTCCCGGACGGTCCAGCCTTCGAGATATAGGTACGAAATGACGATGCAGGTCGATCCCGGCGCGGATGCGAGCCCCACCGGGACGTCGGGCCTTGGGATGCCGGGCGTTGCGGAGCGGATCCGCCGTCACGACTGGTCGGCGACGCCGCTCGGCGCGCGCGAGACGTGGCCGCAGAGCCTGCGCACCACGCTCGACATCATGCTGGGCTCGGGCCACGCCATGTGCCTCGCCTGGGGGCCGGATCGCACCTTCCTCTACAACGACGCCTATGCCCCGTTCCTGGGCGCGCGCCATCCTTCGGCGCTGGGCATGGGCTTTGCCGCCGTCTGGCCGGAGATCTGGGGCGAGATCGGCCCGCTGGTGGACCGCGTCTTCGCCGGCGAGACCACCACCTTCCATGCCATGCCGCTCGTGATGACGCGCAACGGCTTCGCCGAGGACACGTGGTGGGACTTCTCCTACTCGCCCGTGCGCGACGAGCGCGGCGCGGTGGCCGGCCTCCTGAACGTCGCCGCCGACGCCACGCCCCGCGTCCTGGCCGAGCGCGAGCGCGACAGGGCGCTCGCCGACCAGCGCGCCAGCCAGGATCGCCTCGCGGCCCTCGTTTCGGCGAGCTCCGACAGCCTCTACACGATGAGCCCCGACTGGCAGGAGATGCGCAGCCTGGAGGGTCGCGGCTTCATCACCGACACCACCACCCCCAGCGTGCGCTGGATGGACGTCTATCTCTTTCCGGAGGACCGCGACGAGGTCCGCCGCGCGATCGAGCGGGCGATCGAGCGCGTCGAGCCGTTCGAGCTGGAGCATCGCGTCCGGCGGCCCGACGGCAGCGAGGGCTGGACCCATTCGCGCGCGGTTCCCATCCTCGGCGACGATGGCGAGATCGTGGAATGGTTCGGCCTCGCCGCCGACGTCACCGCCCGGCGCCAGGCAACCGAGGCGCTGCGCGAGAGCGAGAGCTTCATGCGGGGCGTCCTGTCCTCGTCCACCGACTGCATCAAGGTTCTCGACCTCGACGCCAGGCTCGTCTTCATGAGCGAGGGCGGACAAGAGGTCATGGAAGTGTCGGACTTCAACGACGTCGTCGGCTGTCCCTGGCCGGACTTCTGGCAGGAGGCCGGCAACCTCGCGGCCCGGCAGGCCATCGCCGAGGCGCAGACGGGGCGCTCCGCGACCTTCCAGGGCTATGCCGACACGATGAAGGGCAACCGGCGCTACTGGGACGTGCAGGTGTCGCCCATCCTCGGCCGCGACGGACGGCCGGAGCGCATCCTGTCGGTGTCGCGCGACGTCTCCGCCCTCAAGGCCTCCGAGGAGGCGCGGGCCGTCCTGGTGCAGGAGATGGCGCACCGGATGAAGAACACCCTGGCGATGGTCCAGGCGGTGGTGACGCAGACGCTGCGACAGGCGGCGAGCATGGAGGCGGGCCGTCTGGCGGTGTCCCAGCGCCTCACCGCGCTCGGTCGCGCCCAGGATATCCTGACGCGTTCCGACTTCTCGGAAGCCGACGTCGGGGATGTCGTCGCGGCCGCGATCGACCCGCACCGGGTGGCGGAGGATCGCATCACCTGGGCGGGTCCTGCCTTCGGCCTGACGGCGCAACAGGCGCTGGGCCTCAGCCTCGCCATCCACGAACTGGCGACCAACGCGGCCAAGTACGGCGCCCTCGCGAACGAGACGGGGCGCGTCGCCATGTCGTGGGACGTGGCGGACGGGGCGTTCAGCTTCCTTTGGACTGAAACGGGCGGCCCGCCCGTCGGCACGCCCGAAAGCCGGGGCTTCGGCTCCAAGCTGATCGAACGGATCGTGGCGTCCTACTTCAACGGCGAGGGTCGCATCGACTTCGATCCCGCCGGCATCCGGTTCCGGTTGACCGGCGCGGCCGCCGCGGCGCCCGAGCCGGACTGAGCGCCGGCACCGGCGCGCCAGGTCCCGCCGGGCCGATCCCGTCGCACGGACCGGCGGGCCGAGGCCCGCGGGTCCTCGATGCCGCGTCCGCCGGCCTCAGTGGCCGGCCGGCAGCTCCAGCGCGTCCGCCCGGTTCTGGATCGTCAGCTTGTCGACGATGGTCTGCGAGGCGGCGTTGAGACCGACGACCTCGACCGCCACGCCCGCCTTGCGGAACTTCAGCACCGCCTTGTCCAGGGCGCCGACGCCGGTGAGGTCCCAGATATGGGCGCGAGAGACGTCGATGATGACGCGCTCCAGCGCCTCGCGGAAGTCGAAGCTCTCGGTGAAGCGGCCGGCCGAGGCGAAGAAGACCTGCCCCTCCACCACGTAGGTCCGCGCCTTGCCGCCGTCCGTCGAGACGCTGGTGACGGCGAAGATCTGCGCGATCTTGGAGGCGAAGAACAGGCCCGACAGGAGCACGCCCGCGAACACGCCGAGGGCGAGGTTGTGGGTCCAGACCACGATCACAACCACGGTCAGCATCACCACCGACGAGCGGCGCGGATGGGTGACGAGGCTGCGCAGCGAGCCCCAGTCGAACGTGCCGATCGAGACCATGATCATGATCGCCACCAGCGCCGGCATCGGGATCACCGCGACCCAGTCGCCGAGCACCACGATCAGGAACAGGAGCGCGACGCCCGCGAAGGCGCAGGACAGGCGGCCCCGACCGCCGGAGCGGATGTTGATGCCCGACTGGCCGATCATCGCGCAGCCCGCCATGCCGCCGAAGAAGCCGGTGGCGAAGTTGGCGATGCCCTGGCCGAAGCATTCGCGGTTCTTGTCCGACCCCGTGTCCGTCATGTCGTCGACCACCTGCGCGGTCATCAGCGACTCCAGGAGGCCGACCAGCGCGATCGCCACCGAGTACGGCAGGATGATCATCAGGGTGTCGAGGTTGAAGGGCACGTCCGGCAGGAAGAAGCTCGGGAAGCTCGACGGAAGCTGGCCCATGTCGCCCACGGTGCGCACGTCGATGCCGAACACGAGCGCGGCGGCCGTGATCGCCACGATCGCCACCAGCGGCGACGGCACCGCCTTGGTGAGGCGCGGGAACAGGTAGATGATGGCGAGCGCGGCGGCGACCAGAACGTAGGTCATGTTCGGCACGCCGATGAGCTCGGGAAGCTGCGCCAGGAAGATCAGGATCGCGAGCGCGTTGACGAAGCCGGTCATCACCGAGCGCGAGACGAAGCGCATGAGATCGCCGAGCCGCAGGAAGCCCGCCGCCATCTGCACGACGCCCGCGAGCACCGTCGCGGCGAAGAGGTACTGGAGCCCGTGGTCGCGCACCAGCGTCACCATCAGCACGGCGGTGGCGGCCGTGGCCGCCGAGATCATGCCGGGCCGGCCGCCGAAGATGGCGGTGAGGACGGCGATGGAGAAGGACGCGTAGAGCCCCACCTGCGGATCGACGCCCGCGATGATGGAGAAGGCGATGGCTTCAGGGATCAGCGCCAGCGCGACCACGATGCCCGAGAGCAGGTCCGCGCGGACGTTGCCGAGCCAATCGGCCCGGAGATTTTCGGTCGAGAACATAGGGGAAAACAACGAGGATCTCGACGACGTTCGCGGCTCCAACGGGAAGCGCGGTCGCATGCTGTCTGAACGTCGTCTGGATTGGCCGAGGGATAGGCGCCCGGCATAGCCACCCGGCAGGCCGGGTCCTTGTGCGCCCTCTTCATGTCTTGCACGGGCGCGAGAATCAAGTGCCGATCGTCGCACCGCCTTGCCTTCGCCCCGATTCTGGATTCGAAGAACGCTTCGAGAACACGCAAAAGGTCCCGGACGCCACGCGCATGAACATGATCCACCGAAGGATGCGGCAGGGCGAGGCGCCGGGGCTGGAGACGACCCTGAACGGCGGCGCCGTGGTGTGCGATCCGTCCGGGGTCCTGTTCGCGCCGTCCGAGCGGCTCCTGGTGGTCTCCGATCTCCATCTCGAAAAGGGGGCGGCCTTCGCCCGGCGCGGCATGTTCCTGCCGCCCTACGACACGGACGCGACGCTCCTGCTCCTGGAGGCGGCGCTCGACCGCTACCAGCCGCATGTGGTGGTGGCGCTCGGCGACAGCTTCCACGACCGGCACGGCGCCGGCCTGATGCCCGACGCCCCGCGCGCGCGGCTGAAGGCGGCGATGGCCGGGCGGGACTGGATCTGGATCGAGGGCAACCACGACCCCGAGCCGCCCGCCGGCCTCGGCGGCCTGTGCGCGGCCGAGGTATCGATCGGGTCCTGGCACTTCCGCCACGAGCCGACGGCGGGCGAGCGGCCCGGCGAGGTCGCCGGCCACCTCCACCCGGCGGCGCGCGTCAGCGGCAACGGGCGCAGCGTGCGCGGCGCGTGCTTCGCGAGCGACGGCGCGCGCATGGTGATGCCGTCCTTCGGCGTGACCACCGGCGGGCTCAACGTGCTCGACCCGGCCTTCGCCGGCCTGTTCCGGGCGGCCGACGCGCGGGCCTACGTGATCGGCGCGGCGCGGATCTACCCGATCCCCTTCGCCGCGCTCAGCCGGGGCTGACGGCGGCCCGGCCTCAGTAGGCGACCGGCTGGGCCGAGGCGTAGGCGATCACCGCCAGAGACAGGACGGCGCCCACCGTCAGGACCACGCGCAGCGGCGCGAACCAGGGCGTCGCGATGCGCCCGGCCCGGATCGCCGCGACGTCCCAAAGGCCCTGGAGCACGAAGGCGACGGCGAGGCCCACGAAGGACCAGGGCGAAGGTAGGAGCACGCAGACCCAGGCGCCCACCGCCGGGATCACGGATTGCGCCAGCGCAGTCGGGCTCTGCCGGCCCGGCTCGTTCAGCGCGGCGCCCCAGCGGATGCCGCCCAGGAACGACAGGATGATCGCGCCGTAGGACAGCACCACGAAGGGCAGGTCCGGCAGCGGGATGACCTCCGACCCGGTGACGATCATCCAGGCGCCGACGACAAACGGAATGAGGCCGCCCAAACCCAGGATCCAGGCCGCGCGAACCATCTGCTCGGCCCGGCTGCGCGGCGGGGCGGAGGAAGCGTCGTCGTACATTTTCGATCAGTCCCGTTTGAAGACAAGCCGGCCGAACCAGCCGGTGAACACCGCGATCGCGACCGCCAGCAATCCGTAGAAGAAGCCGTCGGTCGCCGCGAAGCGGGATATCTGGCTCTCGATACCCGTCTTGACCACCCACAGATCCTCCGATCGTTCGCGCACGAAGACGCCTTCGCGGAACAGGATGGCCCGCGCGACATGGCGCCCCACGGGCAGGTCGCCGGAAAGCTGGAGGTTGGCGCGGAACAGCGTCGCGCTGACGAACTCGATGCCGCCGCTGGACTGGCTGAACGCCCGGCCCTGCTCGCCGAGCCGCTTCACCGCCTCGGAGAACTCCGCCTTGCGCTCCGGTCGCACGGTGCGCAGGCTCGGCGCGTCGAACTCAAGGTTCTCCACCCCGATGTCGAGCTGGCGCAGCGTGGTAGCGGGGGCGATGTCGCGCAGCGGCCGGGTCGAGACCAGCGTGTAGGAACTCGGCACGGCGTTGAAGCGCTCGGCCCCCCGGTTGATCCAGATGCCCAGCGTGCGCTCCTTCTCGCGCACCACGATGTCGCGCCGTGGCCCCTCCAGGATCACCACGATGTCGTAGCGCCCCTGGCGCAGGAGGCGCTGGTCGGCGTTGTCGAGCGCCCCGAACACCACGAGGCGCGAGCCGCCGAAATTGGTGCCCACCGAGATCGTCTCGGTGGACAGGCCGATCTCGAAGGTCTCGGCGAGCGGCGCGGGCGCGGTCTGCGCGCCGGCGACGGCGGGCAGCAGCGCCAGAAGCGCCCCGCACAAGGAGGCTCGAAGGCGCCTCACCCGCTTTCCCCGCTCGGCAGGGTGATGGAGTAGGGCTCGGCCGGTGGAACCACGAGCTCCACGAAGAGCCGACCCGCCACCGCCAGCACCATGAGCGCGAGCAGCGCGCGGAGCTGCTCGCCGCGCAGCTTGCGGCCGGCCTCCGCGCCGAACTGCGCCCCGATCACGCCGCCGATCATCAGGAGAAAGGCGAGCACCACGTCCACCGTCTCGTTGGTCGCCGCCTGGAGCACGGTGGTGGCCGCCGCCGTCACCATGATCTGGACCAGCGAGGTGCCGATCACGACGCTGGTCGGCACGCGCAGGAGATAGATCATGGCCGGCACCATGATGAAGCCGCCGCCCACGCCCATCACCGAGCCGAGAAGCCCGATCACGAAGCCGAGCCCCAGCACCGGCACCAGCGAGACGTAGAGCTTGGACCGCTTGAAGCGGGTCTTGAACGGCAGGCGGTGGACCCAGCTATGATGGCCCGAGCGGCGCAGCACCTCGCCCGAGCCGCCGCCGCGCACCCGGCGCATGGCGCGCAGGCTCTCGTTCATCATCAGGATGCCGACCGTGCCGAGCATCACGACGTAGAGCATGGACACGGCGAGATCGAGCTGGCCGATGCGGCGCAGCAGCGTGTAGACGCCGACGCCCACCACCGAGCCGACCACGCCGCCCCCGATCAGCATGCCCGCGAGCTTCAGGTCCACCGTGCCGCGCTTGTAGTGGGCGAGCGCGCCCGAGAACGAGGCCGCGATCACCTGGTTCGCGCCGGTGGCGACCGCGACGGCCGGCGGGATGTTGTAGAAGATCAGAAGCGGGGTGATGAGGAAGCCGCCGCCGACCCCGAACATGCCGGACAGGAAACCCACCGCCGCGCCCATTCCGACGATGACGAAGACGTTGACGGTGATCTCTGCGATCGGGAGGTAGAACGTCACGTGTGGGATTCCGCCGAGCTGGTCCACCGGAACGGAAAAAGGGGTCCGGTCCTCATGGCCCGAACCCCTCGCGGAAGTCAAACGATGTGCGCGCCGTTCAGGCGTCCTTGCGCTCCAGGAGCGCGCGGATCAGCGGCTCGTCGATCTTGCCGGTCGCCTGGAGGCCCGCCTTGCCCTGGAACTGGCGGATCGCCGCCTCGGTGCGCGCGCCGGCCACGCCGTCGGGCCTTCCCGGATCGTAGCCGAGCTTGATGAGGATCGCCTGGACGTTGCGGATGGCGCGGGTCATGTCGACCGAGGCCGTGCGACCGGACTTCTCCGACCACTCGGGCGGCAGGTCCACCGTATTGGCGGCCTCCACGCGCGGCTCGGCCGTCCAGGCGGCGATCTCGGCGTCCAGCGTTCCGCGCTGCCCCGCGGACAGGGTCTTGCCGACCTCCTGCATCTTGGCCTCGGCGTCCTTGTCCCCCGCCCTCGCGACGATGCCGAACCAGCGGTAGGAGCTGGCGAGGTCCTGCTCGACGCCAGCGCCTCGGGCATAGAGGATGCCGAGATTGTACTGGCTGTCGCGCATGCCGTGGTCGGCCGCCTTGATGAACCAGCTCGCCGCGTTCGCCGGCTCGGACTTGCCGTCGATGCCGGTGGCATAGAGGACCGCGAGATTGTGCATGGCGCGCACGTTGCCCTGCTCGGCGGCCAGGAGATACCAGTCGCGCGCCAGCGCCGCGTCGCGCTCCACGCCGTTGCCCTTCTCGAACAGGGTCCCGAGGCTGTACTGCGCCGGGGCGAAGCCGCGCGCGGCGGACTGCGCGAACCAGTCGAGCGCGGCGGTCGGATCGCTCGGTCCGTTGCGCCCTTCCATCACGCGCAGGCCGATCTCGAACAGGGCCTTCGGGTCCTCGGCGGCGACCGCGTTGGCCAGCGCCTCGGAGGCGACTCCCTCGGGCAGCGCCGGAACCGCGCCCTGCGCGGCTTCAGGCAGCCGCGCGCGGGCGGACGCCAGCAGCGCCACCGCATCGGCGGCAGCGGCAGGCGCGGACGCGACCGGCGCCTCGGGCTGCGCGGCCTCGGGCGCCGCCGCGACCACCGCCGGCGGCGGCTCCACCGGGGCGTCCATCGGCATCGGCTCGTCGTTCGCCGTCTCCACCGGCGTCGTCGCTGCCATTTCGGGCATCTCGACGGCCCGGGTCTGGGGCAGAGCCGAGGCCTGCGCCGCGGGCGGCTCCGCCGGAGCGGACGCGGAAGCGAGCTGCGTCGGGGCCACGGCGGGCGCGGCCGAAGCGGACTCCATCGCCGGCTCGGGCGATGCGGTCGCCGGCGTTCCGGCGGCCACCGTGCCGTCCACCACGGCCGCGTGCTGCTCCTTCGACGTCAGGCGGTCGATGCCGAACGGCACCGCCATCAGCGCCAGGAGAACCGCGCCGACGCCCATCAGGATGGGCTTGCGGCGGTTGGAGGCCGGCTTGTCGGCCAGATCCTCGCCGCGCTTCTCGCGGTCGCGCAGGGCCTCCGCCTCGGCGGCGGCTGCCAGGGCGGCCTTGCGCGCGGCGGCGATGAAGTCGGCCTTGGCCATCGGCTCGGGCGACGTGTCCTCGCCGCGCTGCTGCTGGCGCACGCGCTCGATCAGGGCGGCGATGTCGGGCGCGCCGGAACCGGGCTCCAGCGGGCGGTTGGCCTCGCGCGAGATCAGGCTGTCGGACGGGTCGAGCTCCGGCGCCGCGAGCATCGCGCTCTTGGGGGGCTCCGCATCCTCGCTCGTCCGGTCCTGCGCCATCGGCTCGCGGGCGACGGGCTCCTCGATCAGGGGCGTCGGGCGGATGCGCTCGGCCAGCGTCGGCGACGCGGGCGCCTCGGCCTTGGACTTGCCGTTGCGGCGGCCGATGTGGCGCTGCAGGGCGGCGCGCAGCCCCCTCGCCTCCTCCTCGGCGATGGCGCCCTGCGGCGCCGCCCGCTCGGCGAAGGCCGGCATCTCGGCAGCGGGCGCGACCTCGGCGGCCGGCGGCGCGGCCGGACCACGGGCGTCGGCCGTCACGACCTCCGACATCGGCTCGACGGCGGCCCGGCGCAGCACGGGCGCGGCGGGCAGCTCCACGGAGTGGCCGCGCATCTCCTGCTCGATGGTGGTCAGGCGCTCGACGATCTTGATCAGCGTCGCATGCACCGCGTCGAACACGCCGAAGGTGCGCTCGTCGCTCTCGCGGCACAGCGCCTCGAGATTGCGCATGTCCTGCGCCAGGTCCTGGACGAAGCCGCCCTCGCGGCGCGCGTCCTCCGCCTGCATGCGCCGCACGGCCTCCTCGGCCGCCGCGCGCGCGGCCGCGACCACGTTGTCGCGGTTCTCGTCGAGCTGGCGCTCGATCGCGTCCAGGCGCTGGCCCACCGCGCCGGCGTCCTCGGCGAGGGCGCCCGGCACGCCGGCAAGGATCTGCGTCATGCGGGTGATCTGCGCTTCCAAGGCGGCGATGACCTCGGGATCCACCCCGCGCGCCGAGGCGGAGACCTCCAGGCGCTGCGCGATCGCCGAAAGGCGTTCCTCGAAGGCCGACGTGTCCGCGCCGCCGGCGCGCCGGAACAGGCCGTCCACGCGCTCGGCCAGGGTGTCGATGCGCCGGCCGAGATCCTCCGACGGTGCGGCGGCGCTCATGTCCTCGACGCGCTCGGCCAGGGCTGCGATCTGCGACGACAGGGCCTCCACGTTGCGGCTGTCGGCCAGGCGGTCGATCCGGCCCGTGAGGTCGGCGACGCGCGCCTCGATGCGCTCCACCGGCGCCATGTCGATCTCGCCGACGCCGCGCTTCGCGGCGTTCGCGAGCGTCGCGGAAATCTCCTCCAGCCGCTCTTCCAGAAGGACGAACTGCGACAGGTCCGGCTCGCGGACCTCGCGGGTCAGCGTCTCGATCCCCTCGGCGAGCGACGCGACGCGCGCCTCGAGCTGATCGATCTGCAGGAACTCGGGCATGCGCACCAGGGCGCGCTCGATCTCGTGCATGCGTCCGGCCAGGCGCTCGACGCCGGCCTCCAGCTCGGAGGCGTTCAGCCGCTCCGCCAGCGCCTCGAATCGGGCATCCATCGCCTCCGCGCCGTTCTCGGCGACGATGTCGTCCAACTTCCGGCGCAGGCCGTCGAGCTCGCCGCGCAGCACCTTGGCGACGGATTCCTCGGCCTGGACGCGGGCGGTGTCGAGATAGCGCGCCTCGAACTCCTCCCACCGCTGCTGGACCGCGAGGACCTGATCCTCGGTGGCGAGCGAGCGGAGCGAGGTGCGCAGGCGCTCCAGCTCGACCTTCAGGTTGCGCTTGGCCTCGGCATCCAGCGCCACGTGCTCGGCGATCCGGGTCTCGAAGGCGTCCCAGCGGCTCTTCACGGCCTCCAGCGATTCCTCGCGGGCCATCTGCCCCACCATGGCCGCCACGGCGTCGAGATCGCCGCGCAGCGCCTCCAGGGAGGCCTGGTCCGCCGTGCCGGCGGTCAGCTCGGTCAGCGACTCCATGATCTCGTAGATCTCGGCACCGATGCGCTCGGGCGCGTCGCGCTCGGCGACCATCTGCTTGAGTTCGCCGAACGATGCCTGGAGCTCCCGGATCCGCGCGTCGGTGTCGACGCCGACGCGATTCTGGATGTCGCCGCGCAGGAGCGTCAGTTCGGCGGCCAGATCCTTGATCAGCGCGATCGAGGCGTTCTGAAGCTGGAGCTGCTCGACCTCGGCCGCGATCGCGCCGATGCGGCGGCCGGCGGCGGCGCGGCGGCGCGGCGCCTCGTCCTCGGACGCGAGCGCGCGCTCCACGGCGACGTTGGACACCGCCGCGGTCAGCGACGGACGGCGCGCCCGGCGCGCTTCCGCCACGGCACGCAGCTTCTCGCCGGGGGTCGGTTCGGCGGTTTCGCCGGCGTCCGCGGGCTCGGCGGACGGCGCGCCCGCCTGGGCCTTGGACGAGGACAGCCGGCTCAGCCGCTGCTCCAGGTCTTCGAGCGTCTTGCTGAGCGAGGAGAACGACCCGTCGGAGGGCGCGTGAGCCTCCTCCGGGCGATGCCTGACCTTGGCTTCGTTCTGGGACATTTCACCGCTCCTTCCGCTGCCCGCCGCCTGCCTGCGGGCGCGACCGCTCTGCCTCAGTTCACGACCGGGCGGCTTAACGAGAGGTTAACCGCAGGTCATTTGATTAAGGATTTAAAAACCTAAGCGGGAGCGAGGCTGGATTCGGAGACGTCTACACTTGCGGAAATGGACCTTCCGCCGATAGTTATTTTTTATGCGGCAAGCTTACGAAATCGCTTCCGCAACTACATAACACCCGTGTGACAACCGCGGGTGATGAGTGAGACATCATGAAGCATCCCGTATCGGACGACCCTGGCGAGGGCACGGACACAAGGCTCGCGATCGCGGACCTCCTTGCGTGCGACCATCACGACCCACAGGGGGGCGACCACAGCTACCGGATCGGCGATCTCGCGCGCGAGTTCGGCGTGTCGCTGCGCACGCTCCGGTTCTACGAGGATCGCGGTCTCCTGCAGCCCGAACGGCAGGGCACCACCCGGATCTACTCCCGCCGAGACCGCATGCGGCTGCGGCTGGTGCTCCTGGCCAAGATGCTCGGCTTCTCGCTGACCGAGGCCAAGCAGATCATCGACGTCTACCACCAGCCGGACGGCGCCAGGAAGCAGCTCGAGGTGGCACTGGAGCGAATGACCGAGCAGAAGGTCGTGCTGCTCGACCAGAAACGGGAGATCGACCAGTCGCTGGAGGCGATGGATGTCGCCCTGGCCATGGTCGGCGATCGGCTCGAACGGGCTGCCGGCAACGGCTGAACCCTCGCCGCAGCAGCGTTGTCGCGGCGATCATGAACGGATCATGAAGATCGGCCATGAAATGCCCTGCGTCCTCGGCACGGAACCTATGCACCGGATGGGATAGCTCGCCGTGCGGCGATGCAGCATATGAGAACCCGGGAGCACGAGAGAGATGTCCCAAGAGGTTCGCATGATCAACGTCCGCACCGAACGTACCGGGTCCTTCCCGACGCAAATCGGCGCCAGCGCACGCCGTCCGGGGGCCGACCGGTCCCGCCCGTCCAGCCGTTTCGCGCATGGAACCGCGCGTCCGATGTATCTCGAGACCGAGCCGATGATCCACATGATCTCGCGTCGCGGTTCGATGTTCGAGGCGAGTGCGCCGCAGCGCCCCTAAAGCTTCGCCCGGAGACGGGCGCATCGTCCTATGCGATTTCACGAGGGCTCGGCCATTGGCCGGGCCCTTTTTCGTGCGCCCGGCCCGCTCGTGAAATGCGGGAGGGTCAGACCGCCCCCACCCGGTTGCGGCACAGGTGCAGCGTGACCCACTCGCCGCGAAGCAGCGTGCGGCGATGGAACAGGCCCTGGATGCGATAGGCCGCCAGGACCGCCTCCCTCTGCCGCTCTAGGATGCCGGAGAGGATCACGTCGCCGTCGTCCGACAGGTGGCGCGCCACCTGCGGCGCCAGTTGCATCAGCGGCCCGGCGAGGATGTTGGCGATCACGAGGTCGAAGGGCGCATGGCGGCGGAAGGCGGGCGAGCCGAACCCGGTCGCGGTCGCCGTCTCGACATGGCGCGACACGCCGTTCGCGCGCACGTTCTCGCGCGCCACGGCGATCGCGACCGGGTCGATGTCGGTCGCCAGCACGGGCCGGCGCGCCAGCTTGGCGAAGGCGATCGCCAGCACCGCGCTGCCGGTGCCCAGATCCAGCGCGTTGCGGGGCCGGCGCCGGCGCACCACGCTCTCGATGGCCGACAGGCATCCGGCCGTAGTTCCGTGGTGCCCCGTGCCGAAGGCCTGCCCCGCCTCGATCTCGATCGACAGGTCGTTGGGCAGCACCTTGTCGCGGTCGTGCGCCCCGTGCACCAGAAAGCGCCCGGCGCGCACCGGCTTGAGGCCGGCCAGGACCTCGGCCATCCAGTCGATGTCCGGCAGGTCCTCGCGCTCGGGCGCGAGATCGCCGAAGGCCTCGCGCACCGCCGCCTCGTCCACGGCCTCCGCCTCCTCGAAATAGACGGAGACCTCGAACAGCGCGGCCTTCTCGTCGATCTCGGTCAAGGCCACCGGCGACCCGTCCTCGCCGAACCAGGCGTCGAGCCGGCCATAAAGCGTTTCGGCGGGCGCGCGCGACGAACGCGCGTAGTATCGGACCTGACCCAAGACGACCTCGTTTCCTCGATTTTCCGGCGGCGACGCGGCCGCCCTGCCCCGTCACAAGGTGACAAGGCGCTCCAGCTTGCCCTCGGCCGTCTTGGGATCCTCGCCATAGGCGATGGTGCCGACGAAACGCCCCGTCCGGTCGAGCAGGATCACGGACGCCGTGTGGTCCATCGTGTAGTCGTCGCCCTGCTCGACCTTGCGCGAATAGGCACCGTATCCCTTGAGCATGGCGGCCACCGCGTCCGGCGCGCCGGTCACGGCGGTGATGTCGGACGATAGAGCGCTGACATAGGTCTTCAGGATCTCCGGCGTATCGCGCTCCGGGTCCACGGTCACGAAGACGATGCCGAAGCTCTCGCCCTTCTCCTTCAGCGCCTTCTGGTAGCCCGAGAGTTCGTAGAGCGTCGTGGGGCAGACGTCCGGGCAATGGGTGAAGCCGAAGAACAGGGCCGTGGGTCGGCTGCGCAGCACCGCCTCGGTGACCGGCGCGCCGTTCTGGTCGACCAGCGTGAACGCCGTGCCGTAGGGGTCGGCCCCCTCGGTCACCTGCGCCATCTCCGCCCGTCCGAAGGTCCACACGAGGACCAGAAGCGCCAGCACGGCCGCCACGAGGAACCAGAGAGCGAAGCGCATCGCCGGCAGCCGGCGGCGGCCTTTGCGCGGGGTCGGGTCGGTCATGTCGTTGCTCCCATGTCGCGGTCTCGGATACAGCAATGCTCCGCCGGCTCCAAGCCGCGACGAACGGGGCCAGGGGCGACGATGAGCGAAGCCGATCCGGGAAACGACGATCTTCGGTTCAGGCCGGACGAGCCGCGCATCCATCCCAGCGCGGAGCTGAAGCAGACCCGCCTCGGCCGCCACTGCGACATCGGCCCGCGCGTGGTGCTGCGCGACGTCGTGGTGGGCGACTACTCCTATTTCGAACGCGGCGGCGAGGCCACGCATGCCGAGGTGGGCAAGTTCTGCTCGATCGCGGCCCATGTGCGGATCAACGCGCTGGAACACCCGGTGGAGCGCGTCTCCACCCACAAGATCACCTACCGGCCCAACGAATACTTCCGCTGGCGGGGCGTGGACGACGCGTTCCGCGAGCGCCGGCTCCAGCGCCGCGTGACGCTCGGCCACGACGTATGGATCGGGCACGGCGCGGTGGTGCTGCCGGGCGTCCGCGTCGGCACGGGCGCCGTGGTCGGTGCCGGCGCCGTGGTGACGCGCGACGTCGCGCCCTACACGATCGTGGCGGGCGTTCCCGCCCGTGTGCTTCGCCCGCGCTTCACGCCCGACGTGGCCGAACGGCTCCTCGCTCTCGCCTGGTGGGACTGGTCCCCCGCCCGGCTCTTCGACGCCATCCCGGACATGCAGTCGCTGTCGGCCGAGCACTTCCTGGCTCGCTGGGAAGGCGCCGAAGGCTGAGGCCGCCCGTTCCGACCCTGTCGAACTTGTGATCGCCCGGGCGCGCCGCGGAGGCGGGGAATCCTTTCCAGCCGGAAAGCCGGGCACCTATATGGAGCCCGACGCATAACGGCATATCGGGAGGATCGACCCTCATGGGCACTTCGGCCAAGACGCGCGGCATGGCTCTGATGAGCGTGCTGGCGCTGACCTTTTCGCTCGCGGCGGTCGACTACGCCGAAGCCCGACGTGGCGGCAGCTTCGGCAGCCGCGGCGCGCGCACCTACCAGTCCGCGCCGCCCACCAACACGGCGCCCGCCGCCGCGCCCGTGCAGCGGTCCATGACCTCGCCCGGCACCGCCGCGCCCGCGGCCGGCGCTGCGGCCGCCGCGCGCCCGGGCGCGCGCACGGGCATGTTCGGCGGCGGCTTCGGCGGCGCGCTGATGCGCGGTCTCGTGATCGGCGGTCTGTTCGGCCTGCTGATGGGCACCGGCTTCGGCGGCCTTGCCGGCATGCTGGGCTTCCTGGTCCAGGCCCTGCTGATCGGCCTCGCCATCATGTTCCTGGTGCGCATGTTCCGCCGCCGCTCCGAGAGCGCCGCGATGGCCGGCGGTCGTCCGAACGCGGGCGGGGACCGGACCATGTTCGAGGGCCTCGGCCAGCGCGCTCCCCAGGGCGGACAGGCGGCCGGCGCGCGCGGCTATAACGGCCCGCAGGGCGCGGCCGCCCCGACGGCGGCCGGCGTCGACCAGCTCCGCATCACGGCGGCCGACCTCGACATCTTCGAGAACCGCCTCCGGACGCTGCAGGACGCGTTCAGCCGCGAGGACTACGCCGCGTTGCGCGAGATCACGACGCCCGAGGTCGCCTCCTACCTGTCCGAGGAACTGGCCACCAACGCCTCCAAGGGCATCCGGGTCGAGGCGAGCGACGTGACGCTGCTGCAGGGCGACGTCGCGGAGAGCTGGAAGGAAGGATCGCGCGAATTCGCCACCGTGGCGATGCGCTATTCGATGGTCGAGACCGTGCGCGACCGCGAGACCGGCGCCATCCGTGAAGGCGGCTCGACCCCGGTGGAGTCCACCGAGGTCTGGACCTTCCTGCGCGACTTCAAGGACGAGTGGAAGCTTTCGGCGATCCAGGAGGGCTGACCGCCCTCGCCTCCCGACATCCGCCCGATCGGCCCGCCCGTTCCCCCCGGAACCGGCGGGCTCTTTCGTGGGCGCGGCCGCTCAGGCGGCGCCGCGCCGGCCGGCCGCGAACAGGCGCAGCAGCTCCCGCTCGATCTCGGGCGTCAGGCCGACCACGGCGCCGAGATCGCCCAGCCGGAGCGCGGCGCGATGCTTGCAGTCGGAGCGGAAGCGCGAGGCCGGGCAGGTGCAGGCGAGGCGCATGTCGCCGCGCGGTCCCCGCACCGCCTCGATCTCGTAGGGCGTGCCGCGGCTTCCCGCCACGCGGAAACGAAGACGGCTCGTCGCCGCGGCGCCCCGCGCGGCCAGGGCGCGGGCCGCCACGCCGCCCGCCTTCGGTGCCGCGCCGGCCGCGACGGCCTTCGCGAGCCCGGAGGTCTCGGCCAGCTCGCCGATGTCGCGCGCGCCGGCGTGGCGCACGCCCTCCAGCGCGATCGCGGCGCAGGCGAAGGCATCCTCGCCGGCATCATGGTGGCGGAAGGCGATGCCGAAGCGCGCGGCCAGCGCCGAAAGCTTGCGGCTCGGCTCCTCCGGCCAGAGGCGGCGCGCCATCGCCACCGTGCAGAACGAGCGGAACCGGGGCAGCGCCAGCCCATGACGCGCGGCGGTGCGCTGGAGGACGCCCATGTCGAACGAGGCATTGTGGGCGAGCACCAACGCCCCGTCGAAGACGGGCGCGATGTCGCGCCAGACCTCGGCGAAGCTCGGTGCGTGGAGCACGTCCTCCGGCCGGATGCCGTGGACGCGGATGTGGAACGGATCGAAGTCGAGCTCCGGCGGACGCACCAGCGTGTGGAAACGGCGCGTCACGGCGCCGCCCTCCACGAAGGCAAGCCCGATGGCGCAGGCGCTGTCCGGGCTGCGGTTGGCGGTCTCGAAATCGAGGGCGACGACGGTCATGCGGATCCGGAAAACGGGAGGTCCCCGTCTGAATCAGGCTTCGCCCACCAGGGCAAGCCAGTCGTCCTCGGAGATCACCTCGACGCCGTGCTTCTGCGCGTCGGCGAGCTTGGACCCGGCGCCGGGCCCGGCCACCACGAGGTCGGTCTTCTTCGACACCGAGCCGGAGACCTTGGCACCCAGCGCCTCCGCCCGCTCCTTGGCCTGCGAGCGCGTCATCCGCTCCAGCGTGCCGGTGAAGACCACGGTCTTGCCCATCACCGGCGAGGACGCGGGCGGCGGCGCCGCCCGCTCGTTGGTGGTGGACACGCCCGCCGCGAGCAGCGCCTCCACCGCCTCGCGGTTGTGCGCCTCGCCGAAGAAGTGGATCAGCGACAGGGTCGCCACCGTGCCGATGTCGGAATCCCTCGTGAGTTCGAGAAAGTCCGGGCCGGGCGCCCCGGCCTTCGCCCGCCCGATCGCCCTCCGCAGCGCCTCGCCCTCTCCGTAGCGTTCGCGCAGGGCGACGCGCTGGGGCGACGTCAGCGACAGATCGTCGTCGCGCAAGGGATCGAACTCCCCGTCGCCCAGCCGCTCGTCCGAAAGCTCCATCAGCCGGTCGAAGGTCTTGCCGCCGATCCGCGACAGGGCGCCGAGCTCGGCCCAGGCCTCGCCCGGCTGCTGGCGCGCCGCCCCGGCGATGCCGTCCAAGAGGTGAGGAACGTCGTCGTAGTGCTTCGCCAAGGCCTTGGCCGAGCTTTCGCCGATCTCGGGAATGCCGAGCGCGAACACGAAGCGGTCCAGCGCCACGGTGCGCCGGGCCTCGATCCCGTCGAAGAGGTTCTGCGTGGCCTTGGTGTAGTCGTAGGCCTTGCGGGCGCCGCGCTTCTTCGGCGCCTTGCCCTCGGCCGCGAGCGCCGCGTCTTCGGCTGCCTCGTTCTCCAGCCGGTTGGCGAGGGCGCGCTCCTCGATCAGCCGCTTCACCGGCTCGAAGGGCAGCCGGAACAGGTCGGCGGGTTGCCGGGCGAGCTCGCCGTCGTAGAGGGCCTCCACCAGCTTCTCGCCCAGCCCCTCGATGTCGAAGGCGTTGCGGGAGACGAAATGCTTCAAACCCTCCTTGGCCTGGGCGGGGCAGGTCATGGCGGCCGTGCAGCGGCGCACCGAATCGAGGCGCCCGGTGCGCGGGTTGATCTCGCGCTCCGCCTTCGAATGGCAGATCGGGCAATGGTCGGGATACGGGAAGGGCTCGGAACCCTCCGGCCGCTTTTCGATCACCACGTCCACCACCTGCGGGATCACGTCGCCCGCGCGTTGGATCACCACGGTGTCGCCGACGCGCACGTCGCGTCCCCCCCGGATCGGCTGGCCGTCGGCGTCGCGCCCGGCGACGTAGTCCTCGTTGTGCAGGGTGACGTTGGAGACCACGACGCCCCCGACCGTCACCGGCGTCAGCTTGGCGAGTGGGGCGAGCTTGCCGGTGCGCCCGACATTGATGACGATCTCCTCGACCGTCGTGGTGGCCTGCTCGGCCGAGAACTTGTGCGCGATCGCCCAGCGCGGCGCGCGCGACACGAAGCCGAGCTCGCGCTGCCGGTCGAGGTCGTCCACCTTGTAGACCACGCCGTCGATGTCGTAGCCGAGCCCGGCCCGTGCCGCCTCGATCCGCCGGTAGTGGTCGATCAGCCCGTCCACGGTGTCCAGCCGGCGCATCAGCGGCTCGGCGCCGCCGAACTGCGGCACGGTGTTGGTCTGGAAGCCCATCGCCTGCAGCGCCGCCACCACCTCGCTCTGCGTGGCGGCCGGCAGCTCGCTGGTCTCGCCCCAGGCATAGGCGAAGAAGCGCAGCGGGCGCGTCCTGGTAACCTTGGCGTCCTTCTGCCGCAACGAACCGGCGGCGGCGTTGCGTGGGTTGGCGAACTGGCGCGCGGCCTTGGCCGCCTCCCCCTCCCCGCCGCCGGCCTCCGCCAGCAGGCGCGCGTTGAGCGCGGCGAAATCCGCATGGGTCATGTAGACCTCGCCGCGCACCTCGAACACGTCCGGCGCGAAGCCGACGAGCCTTGCCGGGATGTCGTCCAGCGTGCGGGCGTTGGCGGTCACGTCCTCGCCCACCTGCCCGTCGCCGCGCGTCGCGGCCGAGACGAGGCGGCCCTTCTCGTAGCGCAGGGAGAGCGAGAGCCCGTCGATCTTCGGCTCGGCCGTGATGGCGAGCGGCGCGTCCTCGCCGAGGCCCAGGAATCGGCGCACCCGCCGGGCGAAGTCGGCGACGTCCTCGTCCGAGAAGGCGTTGTCGAGCGAGAGCATCGGCACCGCATGCCGGATCTTGGCGAACTTGGCGGCCGGAGCGGCGCCCACCTTACGCGAGGGCGAATCGGGACGCACGAGCGCGGGGAAACGGCCCTCGATCTCGGCGTTGCGCCGGCGCAGCGCGTCGTACTCGGCGTCGGTGACGGTCGGCGCGTCGTCCTCGTAGTAGCGCCGGTCGTGCCCTGCCATCTCGAGCGCCAGCCGTTCCAGCTCGGCGGCCGCTTCGTCGGGGGTCATCCGGTCGAGGTCGGGAAGGTCGGACATGGGAGGCTCGGCTGAGAAACGTCGATCACGCGGGTACACCGATTCTGGAGCGGCCCGGCGAAAAATCCCGCGTCGCCGGCCGGCCGCTCAGCCGGGGTGGCCGATCAGCCGCGCTGCGGCCGCCCGCGCCTCGTCGGTCACGGTGTCGCCGGCCAGCATGCGGGCGATCTCCTCGCGCCGCGCGGACACGTCGATCGTCGCCACCCGCGTCGACAAGCGTTCGTCGCCCGGCACGGTCTCGGCCTTGGAGATCAGGAGATGCGTCGTCGCGCGCGCGGCCACCTGCGGCGCGTGGGTGACGGAGAGGACCTGGACGCGCGAGGCGAGCCGCGCCAGGCGCCGGCCGATCGCGTCGGCCACCGCGCCGCCGACCCCGGTGTCGATCTCGTCGAACACCAGGGTCGGAGCCGAGCCCCTGTCGGCCAGAACCACCTTGAGCGCCAGCAGGAAGCGCGACAGCTCGCCGCCCGACGCCACCTTCATCATCGGCCCGGCGCGCGTGCCGGGATTGGTGCGCACCCAGAACTCGGCGGTATCGATGCCCGCGCCCGTGCGCGCCTGCGCGTCGGTCGCGATCTCCACCAGAAAGGCGGCGCGCTCGAGTTTCATGTCCGGCAGCTCGCCCATCACCGCCTCGGCGAGATGCCCCGCCGTCTCGTGCCGCCGGGCCGACAGGTCGGCCGCCAGCCGGTCGAAGGCGTCGCGCCGGACGGCCACCTCGGCGTCCAGATGGCCGAGGCGCTCCTCGCCGGCGTCGAGATCGGCAAGGTCGCCCACCATCTTCGCCGTGAGGTCGGCAAGGTCGTCCACGGGCACGTTGTACTTGCGGCCGGCGGCGCGCAGCGCGAACAGGCGCTCCTCGCACCGCTCCAGCGCGCGCGGGTCGAACTCCAGCGTACGCAGCGCGCCCTGGAGGCTCATCTGCGCGTCGGAGAGCGCGTCGAGCCCCGCCTCCAGCCGCTCGATCACCTCGTCCAGAAGACCGGGAAGCTCGTCCCGCTTGCGGTCCAGCCGGCGCAGCAGGCTGCCGAGGCCCGGGATCGGCGAGGCCTGGCCCGAAAGCTCCTCGTGCGCGTCGTTGACGTCGGTGGCGACCTTCTCCGACCGCATCATGCGCTGACGCTCTTCGGCGAGCTCCTCCTCCTCGCCGGCGATCGGGGCGAGGTCGGAGAGTTCCTCCACGGAGGCCCGCAGGTAGTCGGCCTCGCGCGCGGCGGCCTCGACGCGGGCGCGGTGGCGCGTGAGCTCAGCCTCCGCCCGGCGCCAGTCGTCGAAGGCGCGCGACACGGCCGCCGCCTCGCCGGCAAGCCCGCCGTACTCGTCGAGAAGCAGCCGGTGCGCTTCCGGGTCCACCAGCGCGCGGTCATCGTGCTGGCCGTGGATCTCGACCAGGCTGGCGCCCACCTCGCGCATCAGGCCGACGCTGGAGGGTCTGTCGTTGATGAAGACGCGGGTTCGGCCGTCGGCGCTCTGCACGCGCCGCAGGATGAGGTCGCCGTCGTCGTCGAAACCGTTCTCGGCCAGAAGCCGGCGCGCCGGATGGGCGGCGGGCAGGTCGAACACCGCCGACACCTCACCCTGCTTGGAGCCGTGGCGCACCAGCCCCCCGTCGCCGCGCCCGCCGAGGGCGAGCGAGAGGGCGTCGAGCACGATCGACTTGCCGGCGCCGGTCTCGCCGGTGAGCACCGACAGGCCGTCGTTCAGCGCGAGGTCGAGCCGGTCGATGAGGACGATGTCGCGGATCGAAAGGTGAACAAGCATGCGGAAGAAGGGCTAGACCGGCTCGGGCAGAATGGCAATCGCGAAGATATGGACGCACCCGCGCGCTGAGAAGGGCGGGCGATGCCGGCCGGCCCCGGAAACGAAAAAAGGCCGGCGGATGCCGGCCTTCCTCGATCTGGCGCCCTCAGCCGCGCGCCGGCGGCCTCAGCACGGTGGCGTCGGCCTGAGCGCGGCTGGCCGCCGGCGTGCGGTCCGCGCCGGTGATGGCGCGCGTCGCATTGCTGAACCAGGACGTCGCCCCGCCCTGGCGCGGCTGCAGACCGTTGGACTGAAGCAGCGCATAGGAGTCGCGATACCACTCGGATTCGGGGAAGTTCTGCCCCAGGACCGAGGCGGACGCCTGTGCTTCCTGGGTCAGGCCCATCGCGTAGTAGCTCTCGGTGAGGCGTGCCAGCGCCTCCTCCACGTGCCGCGTCTCGGGATAGGTGTCGACCACGTTCTTGAAGCGGTTGATCGCGGCGATGTACTCGCGGCGCTCCTGGTAGTAGCGGCCGACCTGCATCTCCTTGCCAGCGAGCTGGTCCTTGGCGACGCGCAGCTTGGTGCGCGCGTCCTCGGCGTACTCGCTGTCGGGATAGCGGTCCACGACCTCCTGCATCGCCTGCACGGCGCGCGCCGTGTCGGACTGGTCGCGCGTCACGTCCGGCATCTGGCGGAAGTAGGACAGGCCGATGATGTACTGGGCGTAGGCCGCGTCCTCCGAGCCCGGATAGAGCGACAGGTAGCGGCGGGAGGAGGCGACGGCCTCGTCGTAGTCGCCGGTCCGGTAGCTGGAGAAGGCGCGCATCACCAGCGCCTTGCGGGCGAACTCGGAATAGGGGTGCTGCCGGTCGATCGCCTCGAACTTGGCGGAGGCCTCCTTCAGCCGGCCGCCCTCGAGATTGGCGAGGCCCTGGTTGTAGAGCACGTCGGCCGGCTCGGTCTGCGAGGCGAGCGCCAGGGCGTCGATGTCCGTGTCCTTCGAGGACATGCACCCCGAGAGAAGAAGGCCGGACGCGGCGATGGCCAGTGCCATCGGCACGACCGGAAAGCGGCCGGTCAGCGGCATCTTGATTCCCATCGAACTGGTTCCCCCTGGCTTCCCCGGACGGACGCGGACCGTCCCAACGGGACACCTTCCTAGCCAACGTCCCGCATCGCGACAACGCTTCACGACAGGCCAAGGCGCCTTTTTTAAGACCTGTCGAGGCTCGGGATGGCTCAGAGCACCTGCGGGCCGAGCGCGGGCACGGCCAGAGCGGCCATGCCGGACTGGCGAACGGGCTCCGCCCGGCGGCCCGACACCTCGACCAGCGCATGCGCCGACGGATCGGCGAGGAGCGCCTGGAGCGCCATGGCGTTGAGGCGGTGGCCGCCCTTGAACGAGCGGTAGCAGCCCAGGACGCGCGCGCCGGCCAGCGCCTGGTCGCCCACGGCGTCCAGCACCTTGTGACGCACGAACTCGTCCGGATAGCGAAGGCCGGCCGGGTTGATCACGCGATCGTCGTCGCCGATCACCACCGAGTTCTCCAGCGACGAGCCGAGCGCGTGGCCCGATGCCCAGAGCCGCTCCACGTCCTTCATGAAGCCGAAGGTGCGCGCCCGGGCCAGCTCGTCGCGGAACACGGCGGGGCTCAGGTCGGCGCAGAAACGCTGGCGGCCGATCGCGGCGGTGGCGAAGTCGATCTCCACCTCGAACCGCGTGCCTTCGTGCGGATGGTATTCGGCATAGCCGCCGTTGAGCTCGACGCGCACCGGCTTCAGCACCTTGATGAAGCGGCGCGGGGCGCGCTGGGCGACGAGGCCGGCCGATTCGATGGCGCGCACGAAGACGTCGGAGCCGCCGTCCATGATCGGGATCTCGTTGCCGTCGATCTGGACCACGACATTGTCGACGTCCATCGCGTAGAGGGCGGCCATGATGTGCTCGATCGTCGCCACGTGCGCGCCGCGCCGGTCGCCGACGATGGTGGACAGGTCGGTCGAGGTCACGTTGCCGGACACGGCGCGGATCTCGTGCACCAGGCCCGACGCCTCGAAGACATGGAACACGACGCCGGTGTCGGGCTCGGCCGGGTGCAGCGACAGTTCCACCAGCGTGCCGCTGTGAACCCCCACGCCCTCGAAACCGATGCGCGCTCCGATCGTGTGCTGACTGACCACGTGATACTCATCCTTATACCGGCCTGCCGCGCGCCGAACGATCGCGCCCGGGGCAGGAAACTCTTCTCGGCGTCCGGACGATCCCGACATGGATTCCGCAAGCACACGCGAAGTGTCTGAAACTGCCCCGAAAACTAGGTCTCGGCCCAAATAAGGCCAAATCACGCTTTCTTACCCTGTGTTACCGGAAAGCGGCTTAATGTTTGATTTACGATTGCGAAATCAACCTGTTAACGAGAACGGCCCGCCCTCTTGCGAGGGCGGGCCGCACCAAAAGGCGCTGAGTTTGTGACCGTCAGTTGGACTGACGACGCAGGAAGGCCGGGATTTCCAGCTGATCCTCTTCGCTCGGCTGGCGAACCTGGCTCTGCGGACGAGCCGCGGAGTCGGCCGCCTGGCGGCGCGGCGCGTAGGGGCTGGCCTCGGCCGGACGACGCTGTGCGGCCGGACGGACCGGATCGGCGAGCAGCGCCTCGTCCTCCTCGCGGCGCGACAGGCCGGTGGTCAGGCGACGCAGGAGACCCATCGGACCCCGCTCGTCGCCCGCCGCTTCGACGCCGGCGCGGCGCTCGATCTCGGCCTGCACCACCGGCGGGAAGTCCTCCACGCGGGGCATGCGGGCCTGGGCGGGCTGCTGCACCGGCTGGCGCGGAGCCGGGGCACGCGGCGCGACCTGGGCGATCTCGGCCTCGAGAGCGGCGGTGAAGTCGTCCTCGATGTCGGCCATCGCAGGGGCCGGCTGGTAGGCCGGCTGCGGGGCGGCGAAGGTCGCGGCCGGAGCCTGGGCGACCGGCGCCGGCGCGACGGGCTGCGCCATCGCGGCGGGCTGGGCGACATAGGCCGGAGCGGGAGCCGGCTGCGGTGCCGGACGGCTGGCCACGGCGGCGGCGGCGCGCGTTTCGGCGGCGTGGCCGTAGACCTCCATCGCGGCCTTGTCGATGCCGGTGGCGACCACCGACACGCGGATCACGCCTTCCAGGCTCTCGTCGAAGGTGGCGCCGAGGATGATGTTGGCGTCCTGGTCGACTTCCTCGCGGATGCGGGTGGCGGCCTCGTCCACCTCGAAGAGCGTGAGGTCGCGCCCGCCGGTGATGGAGATGAGGAGGCCCTTGGCGCCCTTCATCGAGGTCTCGTCCAGGAGCGGATTGGCGATGGCGGCCTCGGCGGCGGCCATGGCGCGGCCCTCGCCGGACGCCTCGCCCGTGCCCATCATGGCCTTGCCCATCTCGCGCATCACGGAGCGCACGTCCGCGAAGTCGAGGTTGATCAGGCCTTCCTTGACCATCAGGTCGGTGATGCAGGCGACGCCCGAGTAGAGCACCTGGTCGGCCATGCCGAAGGCGTCGGCGAAGGTGGTCTTGTCGTTCGCGATCCGGAACAGGTTCTGGTTCGGAATGACGATCAGCGTGTCGACGTTCTTCTGCAGCTCCTCGATGCCCTGCTCGGCGATGCGCAGCCGGCGCTGGCCCTCGAAGTGGAACGGCTTGGTGACGACGCCCACCGTCAGGATGCCCTTCTCGCGCGCCGCGCGGGCGACCACGGGCGCGGCGCCCGTGCCCGTGCCGCCGCCCATGCCGGCGGTGACGAAGCACATGTGCGAGCCGAGGAGGTGATCGCAGATCTCGTCCAGCGACTCTTCCGCCGCCGCGCGGCCCACCTCGGGCTGCGAACCGGCGCCCAGACCCTCGGTCACGGCGACGCCCATCTGGATCACGCGCTCGGCGCGCGAGGAGCGCAGCGCCTGGGCATCGGTGTTGGCGATCACGAACTCGACGCCCTCGAGCCCGGCGTTGATCATGTTGTTGACGGCGTTGCAGCCGCCGCCGCCCACACCGAACACGGTGATCCGCGGCTTCAGCTCGGTGATGTCCGGCTTCTGCAGGGTGATGCTCATCGTGGTTTCCTTTGCGTCTGGGCCGGTTCGCCGCGCGGCCTTCGGGTCTGTTGGCCGGTGCGCGGCGCGCACCGATTTGGGGTTCGGGTGGGTGAGCTTCGCACGCGAAGCTTGTCAGAAGCTCTGCCGGAGCCAGGATCCGAATCGTCCGACGCGCGTGCGCGGGTCGAGCGCGAAATCGATCATGGACTGCTCGGGCACGTGTTCGGCGGCCGCGACCTGCGGATAGATCAGGAGGCCGACGGCCGTCGCGAAGGCCGGGCTCTTGTTGGAGGCCGAGAGGCCCGCGACGCCGACCGGCCGGCCGAGCCGGACGTTGCGGTTCAGCAGTGCGCGCCCCGCCTCCGACAGGCCGGCGAGCTGGCTGGCGCCGCCGGTGAGAACGACCCGCTTGCCGATGACGTGGCCGAGATTGGACGCCGCGAGCCGGTCGCGGATCAGTTCCAGCGTCTCCTCCACGCGCGGGCGGATGATGCGCGCGATCAAGGAGCGCGACACCTGCACCGGCTGGTCGTGGGCCTCGTCGCCGAGCGGCGCCGCCGAGACGGTCTCGCCGTCGGCCATCAGGCTGGGCAGCGCGTTGCCGTGCATCACCTTCAGCCGCTCGGCCTGCTCGGGGCGGATCGACAGGCCGCGCGCCAGATCCATGGTGATGTGGTGGCCGCCCAGCGCGACGGCGTCGGCATAGGCGAAGTGGCCGTTCTGGAAGATCGAGATCGTGGTCGAGCCAGCGCCCATGTCGATGCAGGCCGAGCCCATCAGCGCCTCGTCGTCCACCAGCGTGGACAGGCCGCTCGCATAGGGCGTGGCGACGAAGGCCTCGACCACGAGGTGGGCGCGGTTGATCGCCGCTTCCAGGTTGCGCAGCGGGGTTTCCTCCGCCGACAGGATGTGGAGTTCGGCGCCGAGCTCGGAGCCGGTCATGCCGACCGGGTTCTCCAGGCTCCCCTCCCCGTCGAGCGACAGGTCGAAGGGCACGCGGTGCAGGGCGACGCGACCGTCGCGCAAGGGGTGGCGCGCGGCCTGGTTGAGGACGCGGCGAAGATCGAGCTCGCCGACCTCGGCGCCCTCCACGGCCGCACGGGCCGAGCCGCGCAGGCTCTTCAGCCGGCCGGCGCAGACGGACACGATCAGCGACTCGATCGTGAGCCCGGCCATGCGCTCGGCGGCGTCGACGCAGAAGCGGATCGACTTCTCGGCGGCTTCGAGGTCCACCACGACGCCGGACTTCACGCCGCGCGAACGCTGGTGGCCGATGCCGATGACCTCGACCACGTGCGTGCGGCCCGGCAGGACCTCGCTCTCGGGGCGAGGCTTGAGCCTGGCGATCAGGCAGGTGACCTTGGAGGAGCCGACATCGAGCACCGAGATGGTGCGCACGCGGCGGTCCGAGGGCTTCCTGATCCGGGGCAGATCGTCGGTGGGCTTGGAGAAGAGGCTCATACCGGCTTTTCCTTCTGAGCCTGCTTCCAGAGCTTGTCGCGTTCCTTGACGACCTTGTCCCACCGCTGCTTGGCGGCGGGCGTGAGCTTGACCACCATCCGGTCGGACAGGCGCATGTCGACCGAGACGATGTCGCGGGCCAGGAGGCCCTCGTTGCGGTCCACTCGCATCACGGTGGCCGCCGCCTCGATCGGGTCGAGCTCGGGCAGGCGGATCACCACGCCGTTGTCGAGCCGCAGGTCCCAGCGCCGGTCGCCGACCCGCACATAGGCCTTGATCCGCTGGTCGAGCTCGGGAACCAGCGCCATCTTGTCGAGGATGTCGGCCGCCTCGCGCGCCGCGCCCGGCCCCACCACGAACGGCAGGTCGGTGAAGCGCGTGGTGGCGTAGGGCACGATCTCGCGGCCGTCGTGGTCGACGATCCACAGATCCTTATCGCGCTGCCAGAGCGCGAAGGGCTTGCGCTCCACGAGCGCGATCTTCACCCGGTTGGGATATTCCTTCTCGATCGTCGCGCTCTCGATCCAGGGCATCGCCTCGATCGCCTCGCGCGCGGCCGTCACGTCCAGCGCCGGCAGCGTCTGCGCGCCGGCCATCCAGAGCGTCTGGAGCACGTCGATCTCGCTCGTCTCCGCGTAGCCCGTCACGTCCACGGTCTCGATCGACATGCCGAGCGGCTCGGCCACCGCGTCGATCACCGCCGTGGTATGGCCGCCCAGCACCATGCCGTAGACGGCGGTGGAGCCCAGCAGGCCGACGGCCAGCGTCCGGAAGCGCGGCAGCGGCATCTCGCGCACGTTGCGGATCCACACCACGGTCTTCCGGCCGAGGCGCTGGACACGCATCACGATCGGGCTGACGCGGTGGAACATCGGGGCTTCGTTCAACGGGCGCATGAGGCGTCCCTCACCATCCAGGACAGGAGTTCGCCGAACGAGTGGCCGGCCTTGCGCGCGATGTCGGGCACGAGCGAGGTCGGCGTCATGCCGGGCTGGGTGTTGATCTCCAGCCAGACCAGTTCGCCCTTGTCGCCGAAGCGGTCGTCGTAGCGGAAGTCCGAGCGCGACACGCCCCGGCAGCCGACCGCGCGGTGGGCGGCCAGCGCCGCCTCCTGCACGCGCCTGGCGACGGCGGGCAGGATCTCGGCCGGAATGACGTGCTGCGAGCCGCCCGGCAGGTACTTGGAATCGTAGTCATAGAAGGCGTGGCCCTCCGTGGTGATCTCGCACACGGGCAGCGCGACGTCGCCCATCACGGCGCAGGTCAGCTCACGCCCCGGCACGAAGCGCTCCACCATGACCTCGTCGCCGAACGCCCATTCGGCGCCGTGCAACTGCTGGGGCGGGTGTTCCTGGTCGGCGCGCACGATCAGCACGCCGAAGGACGAGCCCTCCGCGATCGGCTTCACCACGTAGGGCGGCGCCATCGCATGGGCCTTGGCGACCGCACGGCGGTCGAGGATCTTGTGATCGGCCACCGGGACGCCGGCCGCCTTGGCGATCGTCTTGGCCTTCACCTTGTTCATGGCGAGGGCCGAAGCGAGGACGCCCGAATGCGTGTAGGGGATCTGGAGGAACTCGAGGATGCCCTGGATCGTGCCGTCCTCGCCGAACGGCCCGTGCAGAGCGTTGAAGGCCACGTCCGGCGCCAGATCCTTGAGCACCGCCGCCACGTCGCGGCCGACATCCACGCGGCTGACGCGGAAGCCCTCGGCCTCCAGCGCCTCGGCGCAGGCCTTGCCCGACGAAAGGCTCACGGGCCTTTCGGACGAGAAGCCACCGAACAGCACTGCGACATGCGAGGTCATCGACCGGGAATCCCATCCATTAAGGGTCAGGAACCATTCATCGCCCGAGGATGGTTAAGCGGTGGTTAACCGACCGTGGCAGGATCAAGAAAATCGTAAGGCCGTTTGAAGAGACGGCGTTTACCTTTTCCGGAGGCCGAACGGAGCCGAATGCGTCTGCACTGCTCTCCGCCCGCCGACCTGTGAGCGAAGGGCGAATTTTTCGCCAAAGCCGGTGCAGGCGAGGCTGTGCCGCGATATCAGATGCTTCGGACGGTATAGTCGTGGATGAAACGTCGTGCGCCTGTCCGGGCGAACGATCACGGTCTGGCGGTGGAAAATGGCGGAACAGGTCGCGTATGCCTGCGTCGAAGAGGCGAAGGTCCAGGCATTCCTGTATCCGATCGTCGATGCGCCAATCGGCTTCCGGGGTGGCCCGGTCCTCACCGATCCGGCGCAGCAGCGTCTTCGCCACCATCGCAATTCAGCGCCCTACGATCACTTCCAGGCCGATACGGCCTACGACGATCGCCTGAGCGGAGACTATTACTACGCCGGCCCGCTGTACGATCACTTCGGACACTTCTTGTCCGAGATGGTCCACCGGATCGTATCGGCGCACCATCACGGCGCTGGATATCCGTTGCTGTTCATCTCGACGCGGGAAACGCCGACACCTGCCGATATCGAAACGGCGGCTTCCTACATCCAGGACATCCTGCATTTCCTCGGCATCGATGCTGGAAACTCGGTCGTCATCAGACGAAACACGATCGTTGAGCGGCTTCACGTGTTCGAGCAAGGGGCGTGTTGGGGCGGCCATCCGAAGGCGTCCTATCTCGACCGGCTGGCCGCGTTCTCAGGGGATCGGCTGGACCAGATCTGCGGAGCCGTCGAGCGGCCGAAGAAGATCTACGTATCCCGCTCGGCTCTTCCGAAGCTCGGATCGATCCTTGGGGAGGAGTATTTCGAACGCATCCTCCACGAAGAGGGGTTCACCGTTTTCCGACCGGAGAACCATCCGTTCGCTGTCCAGATGGATCATTATCGCAAAGCGGACACGATCGTCTTCGCGGAGGGGTCGGCAGCACACGGCACGGAACTCCTGGGGTCCCGTATGATGGGCACTGTGGTTCTGGTCCCACGATCCCCGCAAGCGTATGTATTCGAGAGAGTGCTTCAGCCTCGATCCCGACGCTTCATTCGAGCCAACGTCACACGTTATCTCGGCACGGTGAAGGAGAACCCGTCGGACGGATCTCCCCTGTTTCACAGGGGAGTATCCATCATGAGACCGCAGATCACAGTGCAGACCTTTCGCGAGAACGGCATCTCGCCGATGCGTCGCTTCTCGTCGACTGCCTATCTGAAGGCCGCCGTCGCGGATCTGCGCCGCTATTGGGATGAGGCCAAGCGCATCCCGGAGCCCTTCAACCGGCGGTATGCCGCGTCGCTGGCGCGCAACCTGGCCTTCGGGTGGATGGAGGGAGACGGAGTCTCGAGGAAGGCCCTGCGCGAGGGCGAAAAGACGGGGTGCTAGGGCCGGAACGGCTCGACCTCGGCGCCGGGCGCAAAGCGGCCGAGCCGCCGGATCTCCCATTCCAGGAGAATGCCGCTCGTCTCGTGGACCCTGCGGCGCACGGTCTCGCCGAGGAGTTCGAGGTCGTGCCCCGTGGCCTCGCCGACGTTCAGCATGAAGTTGCAATGGAGCGCCGACATCTCGGCACCGCCGACGCGTAGACCGCGACAGCCGGCCCGATCCACTTCCTTCCAGGCCGAGGTGCCCGGCGGGTTCTTGAAGGTCGAGCCGCCGGTCTTCTCGCGCACCGGCTGCACCGTCTCGCGATGGTGCTGCACCTCGTCCATGGCGCGGCGGATGTCGTTGCGGTCGGCCTCCGGTCCTTCCAGCACCGCCGAAACGAAGACGAGGTCCTCCGGCGCGTCGGCATGGCGATAGGAGAAGCCCATGTCGGCCCGGGAAAGCACATGCGCGCCTCCCCGGCGGTCGAGCGCCCGCGCTTCCACCAGCCGGTCGGCCATCTCCACGCCGTTGGCGCCGCCGTTCATGCGGATCGCGCCGCCGACGGAACCCGGAATGCCGTGCAGGAAGTGGAAGCCGCCGATGCCCGCCTCGCACGCCACCGCCGCCACCCGCTTGTCGCTGGCGGCGGCGCCCGCGCGGATGCGCCCCCTTCCGATCGCCTCGACCTCGCCGAACCCCTTGGCCGGCAGACGCAGCACCACGCCGCCGACGCCGCCGTCGCGGATCAGGAGGTTGGAGCCGATGCCGACGACGGTCAGCGGGACCTCGGCCGGCAGCGCGGCGAGGAAGGCGACGAGATCCGCCTCGTCGGCGGGCTGGAACATCAGGTCCGCCGGCCCGCCGGTGCGGAACCAGGTGATCTTGGAAAGGTCCGCCCCGGCCTGCAGCCTGCCGCGAAGGCCGAGGGCCGGATCGGCGAGCGCGGCGAAGAGCTCGCTCAAGCCTCCCGTCCCAGCGCCTCGAGTTCCTTCGGCAGGGCATAGGCCCAGGTGGTGATCGACCCGGCGCCGAGGCACACGACCATGTCGCCGGCTTCGGCCACGCGGTGAACCAGCGGAGCGAGCTCGGCCGGGCCGTCGATCAGCCGGGCGTCGCGATGGCCGCCGAGGCGCAGGCGCTCGGCCAGCATCACCGAATCCACCCCGTCGATCGGCTCCTCGCCCGCGGAATAGACGGGCGCCAGGATCACCGTGTCGGCGTCGTTGAAGCAGGCGGCGAAGTCCGCGAATAGGGACTGGAGGCGCGTGTAGCGATGCGGCTGCACCACGGCGACGACACGGCCCGAGGCGGCCGAGCGCGCGGCCGACAGGACGGCGCGAATCTCCACCGGGTGGTGGCCGTAGTCGTCGTAGACATCGATGCCGAGCGCCTGGCCGGTATGGGTGAAACGGCGCTTGACGCCACCGAACGAGCCGAGCCCCTTGCGGATCGCGGCCTCGTCGATGCCGATGCGGTGGGCGACCGCGACGGCCGCCACGGCGTTGCTAACGTTGTGCCGGCCCGGCATCGGCAGGACGAGGTCCTTCATCGTCGCCGTCGCCCCGGTGATGCGGTCGCGGATCGTCACGTCGAAGGTGGAGCGCGGCCCCTCGGCGCGCACGTTTTGGAAGCGCGCGTCGGCCTGGAGATTCTCGCCGTAGGTGATGATGCGCCGATCCTCGATCTCGGACACCAGCGTCTGCACCTCCGGGTGGTCGAGGCACATCACGGCGAAGCCGTAGAAGGGCACGTTCTCCACGAAGGCGCGGAAGGCGGCACGCACCTTGTCGAACGTGCCGTAGTGGTCGAGGTGCTCGGGGTCGATGTTGGTGACCACGGCGACGTCCGCCGGCAGCTTCAGGAAGGTGCCGTCGCTCTCGTCGGCCTCCACTACCATCCACTCGCCCTCGCCCATCCGGGCGTTGGTGCCGTAGGCGTTGATGATGCCGCCGTTGACCACGGTCGGGTCCATGCCGCCGGCGTCCAGCAGCGTCGCCACCATGGAGGTGGTGGTGGTCTTGCCGTGCGTGCCGCCGATGGCGATGGCCTGACGGAAGCGCATCAGTTCGGCCAGCATCTCGGCGCGGCGCACGATGGGCAGAAGGCGCTCGCGCGCCGCCGACAGCTCGGGGTTGGAACGCTTGATGGCGGTCGACACCACGACGACCTCGGCCAGGCCGAGGTTCTCGGCGGCATGGCCGACATGGACGGTGACGCCCTTGTCGCGCAGCCGCTGGACGTTGGCGTTCTCGGACGCGTCCGATCCCTGCACCGTGTAGCCGAGATTGACCAGCACCTCGGCGATGCCACTCATGCCGATGCCGCCGATGCCGATGAAATGCACCGGGCCGATATTGGGCGGCATCTTCATGGCCGGCTCCTCTGGTCGTGTCGTGGAGGGGTCAGCGCCCCGCGGCGGCGTCCGGCATAGACGCCACGAGATCGGCAAGCAACCGCGCCGCCTCGGGAATGCCCTGGGCGCGCGCGGCGCCGGCCATCGTCACCGCCTTGTCGGCGTCGTTGGCGACCATCGTCACGAGACCGGCCAGGCGCTCGGGCGAGAGGTCGGACTGCTGCGAGACGATCGTGCCGCCCGCCCCCTGCAGGCGTGCCGCGTTGGCGGCCTGGTCGTGGTCGAGCGCGTGCGGATAGGGCACCAGGATCGATGGACGGCCGATCACCGACAGCTCGGACACCGTGGAGGCGCCGGCGCGGCTGACCACGAGATGCGCCTTGGCGATGCGCCCGGCCATGTCGCCGAAGAACGGCGAGACCTCGGCGGGAATGCCGAGCTCGCGATAGGCCGCGACGGTGCGCGCCTCGTCCTCGGCCCGCGCCTGCTGGGTCACGCGCAGCCGGGCGCGCACCGCCGGCGGCAGGAGCTTGGCCGCCTCCGGCACGGCATCGGAAAAGAAGCGCGCGCCCTGGCTGCCGCCGAACACCACGAGCTCGAACGGCTCGCCCTCGCCGCTGGCTCGGTAGGGCTCGGCCGCCGCCTCCAGCACCGCCGGGCGCACCGGATTTCCGGTCACCGTGGTCTTGGCCGCCACCGCGCCGTCCGCGCCGGTCTGCGGAATGCCGGCGGCGACGCGCCGCACGCGGGGCGCCAGGAAGCGGTTGGCCCGGCCCATCACCGCGTTCTGCTCGTGGATCGCGGTCGGCAGGCCGAGCTGCACGGCGGCCATCATCGGCGGCAGGGTCGGATAGCCGCCGAAGCCGATCACGGCCACCGGTCGCAGGCGCTTCATCAGGGCGATCGCGCCGCGATAGCCGGTCCACAGCTTCAGCCCGGAGCGAAGCACGGCTGCGGGGTTCCGCGAGCCGAAGGTCGCCGAGGGCACGACATGCGTCTCGTCCGCCGGGAAGCTGCCGGCGTAGCGCCCCGCCCGCTCGTCGGTGACGAGATGGACCGCGTGGCCGCGCGCGCGCAGCTCGTGCGCCAGGGCTTCCGCCGGAAACAGGTGGCCGCCGGTCCCGCCGGCGCACAGGAAGATGGGTGCGGTCATGGCCTGATCGTCAGCGCGCGGGATGGGGCACCTGGAAGGCGAGCGTGCGCTCCACCAGCCGGTCGGTCTGCGATACGTTCTCGGCGCGCTTGCGGGTCAGCGCCAGCACGAAGCCGGCCGAGATCGCGACCGCCATCATGGAGGAGCCGCCGTAGGAGATGAAGGGCAGCGTCATGCCCTTGGCGGGCATCAGGTGCAGGTTCACGGCCATGTTGATGATCGACTGGAGGCCGAACAGCATCACGAGGCCCGAGATGGCCAACCGGTTGAACGTGTCGCGCTGGCTGAACGCGATGGTCAGGCCGCGCAGCACGACGAAGCAGAACACCGCCGCCAGCGCCATGCAGGACACGATGCCAAACTCCTCGGCGATCACCGAGAAGGCGAAGTCGGTGTGGCTGTCGGGCAGCATGCGCTTGATCGTGCCCTCGCCCGGCCCCTGGCCGAGCCAGCCGCCCGACAGGATCGCCTCGCGCGCCGTGTCGACCTGGTAGGTGTCGCCCTCGCCCGTCAGGAATCGGTCGATGCGCGAGGCGACGTGCGGGAACACGGTGTAGGCGCCCAGGAAGCCGACCATTCCGATGCCGCCGAGCATGACGATCCACACCCAGGAGAGGCCCGCCATGAAGAACATGCAGCTCCACGTGGCGGCGGTCAGGATGGTCTGGCCGAGGTCGGGCTGGGCGACGAGCAGCGCGGTGACGACCAGAAGGAGCATGATCGAGAACAGGTTGCCCGGCACGTCCGGCCGGCGCGAGCGCTCGGCGAAGAGCCAGGCGCAGACCACCACGAAGGCCGGCTTCATGAACTCGGACGGCTGCACCGTCAGCGGGCCGAAGTCCATCCAGCGCCGCGCGCCCTTGACCTCCATGCCGAAGAACAGCGCCATCACCATGATGACCAGCGAGGCGGCCAGCATCACGATCGACATGCGGCGGATGCCGCGCGGGGTGAGCAGGGAGGTCGCCAGCATCACCGCGATGGACGGAAACAGAAACAGCGCGTGGCGCTTCACGAAGTGGAACGGCTCCAGGCCGATCTTCTCGGCCACCGGCGGGCTGGCGGCGAAGGACAGGACCATACCGCCGATCATCAGGATCAGGAAGGCGGCCAGGAACCAGCGGTCGACGGACCACCACCAGTCCGTGATGAGACCCTTCTTGGCGCGGCTCGACATGGCTCAACCCTTCGCTGAGAGTTCGGTCGCGGGCAGCGCGGCCACAAGCTGGCGGAACGTGTCGCCCCGCACCTCGAAATTCCGGAACTGGTCGAAGCTGGCGCAGGCCGGCGACAGGAGCACGACCTCCTCCTCACCGGTCCGGGCGGCGTCGCGCGCCGCATCCTCGACCGCGACGTCCAGGGTACCGGAGATTTCGTAAGGAATTCGTTCACCAAGCGCGGCGGCGAAGGCGGGCGCGGCCTCGCCGATCAGATAGGCCTTGGCGATGCGCGGGAAGAGCGGCTCCAGCGAGGCGATGCCGCCCTCCTTGGGCAGGCCGCCGGCGATCCAGTGGATGCGCTCGAAGCTGCCGAGCGCGGGCGCGGCGGCGTCCGCATTGGTCGCCTTGGAATCGTTGACGAAGAGGACGCGGCCCTGCCGGCCGACCTCCTCCATGCGGTGGGCGAGGCCCGGAAACGACCGCAGGCCGGCGAGAACCTCGTCGTGGTCGAGACCGAGCGCCAGAAGCGTCGCCACGGCGGCGGCGGCGTTCTGGCCGTTGTGGCGCCCGCGCAGCGAGCCGATGCCCGCCAGGGGAAAGCGCGCGGCGACCGTGCCGCCCGTGGCGACCCGCACCTCGCCGTCCGCAAAGAACACGCCGTCGGACAGCGCGCGCTCCTTGGAGATGCGAACCACGACGTTGCCCTCGCTCTCATGCCAGTCGGCGATGCCGGCGCAGTAGTCGTCGTCCACCCCGATCACCGCCGTTCCGGCCTCCTGGAGGAGCCGCGCCTTGATGGCCGCGTAGTTCTCCATCGTACCGTGGCGGTCGAGGTGGTCCGGCGTGAGGTTCAGGAGGATGCCCACGGTGGGGCTGATCGAGGGCGCGAGGTCGATCTGGTAGGACGAGCACTCCACCACGTAGAAGCGATCGGGGCCGGGCGGCTCCAGCGTCAGAACCGCGACGCCGATGTTGCCGCCGAGCTGCGTGTCGCGCCCGGCGGCGCGCAGGCAATGGGCGACCAGCGCCGTGGTGGTGGACTTGCCGTTGGTGCCGGTGATGGCGACGAAGGGCGCGCGGGGCGTCCCTGCGTCGCGCTCGCGCTGGAAGATCTCGATGTCGCCGATCACCGGGACGCCGGCGGCGATGGCGAGGTCGGCCGCCCAGTGGGGCTTGGGATGGGTCAGCGGCACGCCCGGCGAGAGCACCAGCGCCTCCACCGCGGTCCAGTCGAGATCGTGCAGGTCGCAGGTCGGGATGCCCTCCGCAGCCGCCGCCTCGACGCTCTTCGGATTGTCGTCGAAGGCGACGAGGCGCGCGCCTCCCGCCTCCAGCGCGCGGGCCGTCGCCAGCCCCGAGCCGCCGAGCCCGAACAGGGCGACGGTGCGATCCTTGAACGTGCGGGCCGCGATCATCCCCGACCTCAGCGCAGCTTGAGGGTCGACAGGCCCACGAAGGCCAGGAGAAGCGCGATGATCCAGAAGCGCACCACGACCTGGCTCTCGGTCCAGCCGAGCTTCTCGAAATGGTGGTGGATCGGCGCCATCAGGAAGACGCGCCGGCCGGTCATCTTGAACCAGCCCACCTGAATGATGACCGAGAGGGCCTCCATCACGAAGAGGCCGCCGATCACCCCGAGCACCAGCTCGTGCTTGGTGGCGACCGCCACGGCGCCGACCAATCCGCCCAGCGCCAGCGAGCCCGTGTCGCCCATGAAGATGGCGGCCGGCGGCGCATTGAACCAGAGGAAGCCGAGCCCCGCGCCGATCACCGCTCCGCACACGACCGCCAGCTCGCCCGTGCCGACGACGTAGTGAATCTGGAGATAGTTGGCGAAGTTCGTGTTGCCGGCGAGATAGGCGATCAGGCCGAAGGCCGCGGCCGCGATCATGATCGGCATGATGGCGAGCCCGTCGAGCCCGTCGGTGAGGTTCACCGCGTTGCCGGCGCCCACGATCACGAAGGCGGCGAAGGCGGCGTAGAACCAGCCGAGGTCGATCAGCAGCGACTTGAAGAACGGGATCGAGAGCGAGCTCGCGAAGCTGCCGGACTGCGCCAGGATTACCATCACGCCCGCCGCGCCCGCGATCAGGAACTCGAGGCCGAGGCGCGACTTCCCGGAGAAGCCCTTGTGGCTCTGCTTGGTGACCTTGAGATAGTCGTCGTAGAAGCCGATCGAGCCGAAGCCGACCGTCACCAGCAGCACCATCCAGACGTAGATGTTGGACAGCTCGGCCCAGAGCAGCGTCGCGACCAGGAAGCCGGACAGGATCATCAGCCCGCCCATGGTCGGCGTGCCCGCCTTCTTGAAGTGGGTCTGCGGCCCGTCGGCGCGGATCGGCTGCCCCCTGCCCTGGCGCACCCGCAGATTGGCGATGATCGCGGGACCGAACAGGAACACCACGATGAACGAGGTGATCATCGCGCCGCCGGTGCGGAAGGTGATGTAGCGGAAGACGTTGAAGAGCTGGGCGTCGTCGGCGAGCGTGGCGAGATAGGACAGCATGGATCAGGCTCCCTGCCCGGTATCGGAGGAGGCCGGCATGCCGGAGGCCGCCGGGACCGGGGCCGAGTGGATGCGGATCAGATCGTCCACGATCTTCGAGAAACCGATGCTCTTCGAGGCCTTCGCCATGACGACGTCGCCCGGCCGAAGATGCCCGACGAGGCTTTCGCGAAGCTCGTCCGGGCTGGCGTGCCATTCGTGGCGCACGAGCCGCTCCAGCGCGCCGTCGAGCCCGCGCATCTCCGGGCCCGACAGGAGCACGAGGTCGGGATGGGCGTCGAGGATGGGGCCCGCGAGGTCGGCGTGGAGGCCGGACGAGAACTCCCCGAGCTCCAGCATGTCGCCGAGCAGCGCGATGCGGCGCCCGCTTGGGCCCGGCGCCGCCTGCGCCAGGAGCGCCAGCGCGGCGCGCATGGAGGCCGGATTGGCGTTGTAGCTCTCGTCGATCAGGGTCCACTCGCCGCCGCCGGGCAAGGTGAGCGCATGACGCTCGCCCCGGCCCTTGCCGGCGCGCCACGAGGTCAGCGCCTGCGCGGCCTGGTCCACGTCGGCGCCCAGGAGATCGGCCGCTCCCAGCACCGCCAGGGCGTTCTGCACGAGATGGCGCCCACCCGAGCCCAGCGCGACCTCGACCTGCGTCCCGTCGATGCGCGCCACGAAGCGCGAGCCCGACGCCGAGGGCCGGAAGCCGGCGAGCCGGTAGTCGGCGCCTTCCGCCTCGCCGAAGGTCGTGATGCGCGTCACGCCCGCCGCGCGCGCGGCATCGGCGAGCGTCGCGGTCAGCGGATCGTCGGCGTTGAGCACGGCGGTGCCGCCCGGCACCACGCCCTCGAAGATCTCGGCCTTGGCCGCCGCGATCTCTTCCAGGCTGCCGAAGAAGCCGAGATGGGCGGCGGCGATCAGCGTGACCACGGCGACGTGCGGGCGCACCAGCTTCACCAGCGGGCGGATCTCGTCCGGGTGGTTCATGCCGATCTCGAACACGGCGAAGCGCGCGTCGGCCGGCAGACGGGCCAACGTCAGCGGCACGCCCCAATGGTTGTTGAACGAGGCGGCGGAGGCGTGCACCGAGCCCTGCGCGCCCAGGACATGGCGCAGGGCGTCCTTCGTGGTCGTCTTGCCGACGCTGCCCGTCACCGCGACGATGCGCGCGGTCGCCCGGTCACGCGCGGCGGCGCCGAGGCGCTCCAGCGCCGTCAGGACGTCGTCCACCACCACCAGCGGCAGGCCGATGGCGCCGAGCGCCGGCAGCTTCTGTTCCGACACCACGAGCATGGCGGCGCCCGCGGCGGCCGCCTGGCGCAGGAAGGCGTGGCCGTCGAAGGCGTCTCCCTTGATGGCGAAGAAGACGTCGCCCGGCTCGAGCGTGCGCGTGTCGATCGACACGCCCGTCACCGCCGTGGGCATGGCGCCGACTGGGCGCCCGCCGGTGGCCTTGGCGATGTCGTCGCCGGTCCAGAGCGGCGCGCTCAACGGGCGACTCCCGCGATCGCGGCGCGAACCTCGTCGTGGTCGCTGAAGGGCAGCGTCGCGTTGCCGGTCGTCTGGCCGTTCTCGTGGCCCTTGCCCGCGATCACCACCGTGTCGCCGGCATCCGCCAGTTCCACCGCGTGCCGGATCGCCGCGCGGCGGTCGCCGATCTCCTCGGCCTGCGGCACGGCGGCCAGGATCGCGGCGCGGATCTCGGACGGCACCTCCGAGCGCGGATTGTCGTCGGTGACCACCACCACATCGGCGAGGCGCCCGGCGATCTCGCCCATGATGGGCCGCTTGCCGCGATCGCGATCCCCGCCGCAGCCGAACACCACCACGACGCGGCCGGTGGTGAACGGGCGCACCGCCGACAGGACGTGCTCCAGCGCCTCGGGCTTGTGCGCGTAGTCCACGAAGACCGGCGCCCCCTCGGCGGTGGTGCCGGCGAGTTCGAGCCGGCCGGGCGCGCCCTTGAGATGCTCCAGCGCCGGCAAGACGTCGTCGACGTTGCGCCCGGTGGCGATCGCCAGGCCCGCAGCCACCAGCGCGTTGGCCATCTGGAACTCGCCGGCCAGCGGCAGCACGACGCGGTAGAGCTTGCCGGCGGCCTCGATCTCGGCGATCTGGCGGTGACGCTCGTGCTCCAGGCGCTTGAGCTTCAGGAAGCCGCCGTTGGAGCCCACGGTCATCACGGTGGCGCCTGCGAGCTTGGCGGCTTCGGTGGCCGCCGCCGACCAGCGGTCGTCGGCATAGATCACGGCCGGCGCGCCCTTGGGCAGCAGCGTGTCGAACAGGCGCATCTTGGCCCGGAAATAGTCCTTCACCGTCGGGTGGTAGTCCATGTGGTCGCGGCCGAGATTGCTGAAGCCCGCGGCGCGCAGTTCCACGCCGTCCAGCCGGCGCTGGTCGAGCCCGTGGCTCGACGCCTCCATGGCGGCGTGCGTGACGCCCTCGTCGGCGAGCTCGGCCATCAGGCGCGCCAGCGCCACCGGCTCGGGCGTCGTCAGCGAGCCGTAGTCGTCGCGCGTCGGCGAGACCACGCCCGTGGTGCCGATCGACGCGGCCTTGAGGCCGCACATCGTCCAGATCTGGCGGGTGAAGGCCGCAATCGAGGTCTTCCCGCTGGTGCCGGTCACGGCCACCACGTGCTCGGGCTGGCGGCCGTGGAAGCGGGCGGCCATGCGCGCGAGCGCCCGGCGCGCGTCGCCCGAGCGCAGGACCGGCACGGCGGCCGTGGTCTCGACGCCCACCGGCAGCAGCACCGCCGCCGCGCCCCGAGCCACCGCGTCCCCGACGAAGGCCGCGCCGTCGCCCTTGGAGCCGGCCAGCGCGGCGAACAGGAAACCGGGACGGACCTCGCGCGAGTCGGAGGTCAGGCCGGTCACATCGGCCGTGTCATCGTTCGCCCCGGTGGCGAGGTCCTCGGCCAGTTCGCAAAGCTTCATTCACCATCTTCCGCATGTCACGGAAAAGCCGGCGGGCATGCCGCCGGCTCGTCCGGGTTCGCTCTCGGGCTCGTCCTGTAGAGCACGGGACGACCCTGTTGAAGCAATTTGACGTCAGTAGGACACGAGGAGCGACTTGCCCGTCTCTCCGAAGTCCGGCTTCACGTCGAGGAACGTGGCGGCCCGGCGCACGATGTTGCCGACCATGGGCGCGGCGTTGTAGCCGGCGGTCGCCGCGTACTTGCCCTCCTCGCGCTGGGGCTCGTCGATGATCGACAGAACGAGGTAGCGCGGCTTCTCGATCGGGAAGGCGCCGACATAGGCGTTGAAACGCTTGTCCTTGGAGTAGCGCCCGGCGACGACCTTCTCGGCCGTGCCCGTCTTGCCGCCCACATGGTAGCCGGGCGGGTTGGCGCTCTTGCCCGAGCCCGACACGCCGTTGAGCTTGAAGATCTCGCGCATCTCGGCGGAGGTCTGGTCCTTGAGCACCTTCACCCGGATCGCCTCGGCCTCCTCCTTGGTGCGGGGCAGGAAGGTGGGCGGCACGTACCAGCCGTCGTTGACGATCGCCGCCGCCGCCGCCGCCGTCTGCAGCGGCGTGGTGGATACGCCGTGACCGAAGGCGATGGTCATGGAGTTGATCTTCTTCCACTGCTTGGGCTGCGTCGGCATGGCCGTCTCGGGCAGCTCGGTCTTGATCCGCGACAGGAGGCCCATGCGGGTCAGGAACTCCTTGTGCCCCTCGATCCCGATGAGGTCGGCCTCGCGCGCCGAGCCGACGTTGGACGAGTATTCGAAGATCTCGGGCACGGAGAGCGGGCGGCCCTTGCCGTGGAACTCCTTGATCGTGAAGCCCGCGACGCGGAAGGGCGTCGTGGGGAACATGTCGGTGTACTTCACCTTGCCCGAATCGAGCGCCATGGCCGTGGTGAAGATCTTGAAGGTCGAGCCCATCTCGAACGTGCCGGCCGAGATGCGGTTGAGGTTCTCCTTCTTCAGCGCGTCGGCCGGGAAGTTCGGATCGTAGTCCGGCAGGGACGCCATGGCGATGATCTCGCCGGTCTGGATATCCATCACGAGGCCGCCGGCGGCGATCGCCTTGTACTTGGCCATGGCGGCGACGAGCTCGTCGCGCACGATGTGCTGGACGCGCAGGTCGATCGACAGGTTCACCGGCTCCAGCTTGCCGTTGCCGGCGAAGCCCAGTTGCTGGAGATCGCGGAAGCCGGCGTCGTCGACGTACTTCTCCATGCCGGCGATGCCCTGGTTGTCGATGTTGGTCACACCGACGATGTGGGCCGCGGTCGGACCGCCGGGATAGAACCGCTTCTTCTCCGTGCGGAAGCCGATGCCGGGGATGCCGAGCGCCATGATCTGCTGCTGCTGGCGCGGCGTCAGCTCGCGCTTCAGCCAGGCGAAGCCCGCCTTGGACGAGAGGCGCGCGTGCAGGACCTTGGCGTTGAGGTCGGGCAGGACGGTGAGGATGGACTCCGTCGCCTCGTCCGCGTCCACGATGCGGCGCGGCTCGGCGAAGAGCGAGGCGGTCTTGATGTCGGTCGCCAGCACCTCGCCGTTGCGGTCGAGAAGGTCGGGGCGCGTCACCGGCCCCTGCCCGGCCACCGAGCGGTAGGTGTCGTTCGGGTCGGACTGCGTGCCGAGATAGACCAGCCGTCCGCCGATCACGACGTAGATGGCGCAGAACAGGCCGGTGGCGATCAGGAAGCGAGGCTTGTTGCGCGGCGCCTCGACGCGTCGGCGGCGCAGGCCGGCGGCCGGCGCGGGGGGCGTCACGCCGGGCGCGCGGGCAAGGCCGGACAGGAGCGTGCGGAGCACTTTCATCGAATGCGGCCCTGGCTGGCGGAGGCGATCTTGGCTTCGTGCGCGGCCTCCTGCGGCACGGGCACCGCCGGAAGCTGGTTCGGGTCCACGATCTGCTGCGGCTCGACCGGCCGAAGCTCGAGCACGGAATCGAAGTTGCGCGCCAGCGCCTCCAGGCGGAACGGCTGGTTCAGCAGGCTCCAGTCGGCCTCCAGAAGCTGCATGGTCTCGTGCTCCTGCGTGATCTTGCGATCGAGCAGCATGACCTGATGCTCCAGCGCCTCGGCGTGGTACTTCTGGCCGAAGGTCCACGTGGCGGCGACGAGGACGATGGCGACGAGGAGGACGTCGAGCGTCTTCAGCATGGGTCAGGCAGCTCCGGACGGCGGCAGGTCGGCAAGGGACGGCAGGTCGACGAAGGCCGTCGCCTCCGCATCCCGCCGTGGCGGCGTCGCGGTTCGGACGGCGGCCCGCAGCTTGGCCGATCGCGCACGGGGGTTGAGAGCGATCTCCCCCTCGTCGCCCGTCACGGCCTTGTTGCGGGATTCGAATGTGACGTCCCTATGCTGAACATCCGGTAAATGGCGCGAACCTGACGCCGCCTCCGAGCGGTCGCGCAGGAAGCGCTTCACGATCCGATCCTCCAGCGAATGGAAGGTGACGACCACGAGCCGGCCGCCCGGCTTCAGCACGTGCTCCGCCGCCACCAGCGCGCGCACCAGCTCGCCTAGCTCGTCGTTGATGAAGATGCGCAGGGCCTGGAACGTACGGGTCGCAGGGTCGATCCGGTCCTTGTGCGAACGGCCGACGACCCGGCCCACCAGCCCGGCCAGATCCAGCGTCCGCTCGAACGGCCGCTCGGCGCGGCGCGCCTCGATGGCGCGCGCGATGCGGCCGGCCTGCCGCTCCTCGCCGAGGAAGTTGAGGATGCGCGCGAGGTCGCCGACCTTGAGCCGGTTGACGACGTCCGCCGCGCTCGGGCCGTCGCGGCTCATGCGCATGTCGAGCGGGCCGTCCTTCTGGAACGAGAAGCCCCGCTCGGCGTCGTCGATCTGCATGGACGACACGCCGATGTCGAGCACGACGCCATCGAACGGCGCCTCGTCGCGCTCGGCGGCGATGGCGCGCAGGTCGCCGAAGCGGCCGGGATGCAGGGAGAGATCCGGGAAGCGCTCCCGGAGCGGCCGGGCCGCCGCGATCGCCGTGGGGTCCCGGTCGATGCCGAGCACCGACGCGCCGCGCTCGAGCAGCGCCGACGAATAGCCGCCCGCGCCGAACGTGCCGTCCACGAACCGCTCGCCGGGGCGCGGGTCCAGTGCCGCGAGGACGGGGTCGAGAAGCACCGGAACGTGGCGGACCGGTCCGCCACCGGCTGGCGCGAAGGCCTGGCCGTGGTCCGCCATCATTCCGGTGTACTCTCGAACGCGCCTCGTCCGAGGCGCCGCGCGGTGAGCCGCGCCCTCGCCTCGGCCCGGTAGGCCTCGAACTGGGATGGCTCCCAGAGTTGGAAGAAGTGGTTGCGTCCGACGAAGGCCACACGGTCGGTGATGCCCGTATGGGAGCGGATGAAATCGGAGATCATGATCCGCCCTTCCCCGTCGAACTTCAGGAATGCCCCATCGCCATAGGCGAAGAGCGACATGTCGGCGTAGTCCTCGCCGAAAGGGTCCTCGGCCGCCATCCGCGCCTCGTAGCGCTCCAGGAGGTCCATGCCGCCGACGTCGATCGCCGGATGCCCGATCGCCTGCAGCGCATAGAGCTCGCGCACGCCCCGCCCGGCCAGAACCTGGCGGAAGTGCGCCGGAACCGACACGCGACCTTTGGCGTCGATGTTGTTGATCGCGTTGGAAAGAAACCGTTCCACCCGTCGCGAACCCCAGCCCTCGGCCCCGCACCGACCCTTTCACCCACAGCCCGTGTCCGGCCGAATTCGGCACAGCCGGACCCCACCGCGCAACCTGAGGTTACGCGGATTGCTCAACCACGACGGGTCGAGCGGACGTGCCGCATGCCTGAAATCGGCCCGTAGCGGGCCTTCGAATATGCGATTTGGGATACCATGGGCGGATATGGGGGTCAATGGGAACGCGCGGCCGCGCGCACCCCACCGCCACAGCGATCCGCCGCGCTGGAACGAATTAAATCAATTGATATCAGCTATTTAGCGGATTTCGTCAGCATGGACTACGACACACCGCGTTGCAGCGAAGCCGCGCCGGAAATGTTTGCGAACGCAGGGAGTTGCCGCGTCGTGCAGCGGCACTAAAGCAGCGTCGGCAACGGCGGGAATATCGATGGGTCCGACCCCGCCTCTCGACGGCCGGGGGAGTTCACGGCACCCGTCGGTTGCGGTGGGAGCGCATCCCAAATGTCGATGGGTCGAGTGCCAGCCGGCCTGTAAGCCGGGTTCTGTGCGACGGCGACGAGCCGTGCGGCGACCATTCCTCTGGGACGCCGCTCGCGCGGCGCCTCAAGCAACCTACCCGGACGACTGGCCCGGAGCGGGCCGGCGGTTGCCCGCCACGTCGTCCCTATTCGGTCTTGCTCCCGGTGGGGTTTACCATGCCGCGACCGTTGCCGGCCGCGCGGTGGGCTCTTACCCCACCCTTTCACCCTTACCCCGCAAGCCGAAGGCTGCGGGGCGGTCTGCTCTCTGTGGCACTGTCCCTGGGGTCACCCCCGCCGGGCGTTACCCGGCACCGTTCCTCCTTGGAGCCCGGACTTTCCTCCCCCGCCGCCTTTCGACGATTGCGGGAGCGGCCGCCCGGCCGGCTGGCAGGGCGCGGTGTCGCCCGGCGGCCGGGCTCCTGTCAAGCAGGCGCGGCCCGTGGGGCCCTCAGAGCGAGGCGAGAACCGTCTTGACCTTCTGGCAGTAGCGCGCCGAGGTTGGGTTCATGCGCTTGGAATAGTGGCCGGCATTGTATTTCAGGATGGTGCCGCACAGCGTCCCGCCGCCCCGGCGCTCGGCCCCGGCCAGGTAGCGCATGCCGTACTTGATGTTCACGGCCGGGTTGTAGAGTTCGTGGACGTCCCCCTCGAAGCCCATGTCTCGCGCGGTGGCGGGCTTGATCTGCATCAGGCCGATCTCGCCAGCCCGGCCCGTCACCTCGATCCGGTAGTTGCTCTCCACCGAGACGATCGCGTGGGCGAGCTCCACCGGAACGTCGTTGGCCTTCGCCTCCCGGGCGATGATGTCCGCGAAGGGGCGATCCTTCAGGGCTTCGTCGGCGGTCTCCTCGGCCTCGTCGGCCGGCTTCTGCTGGGAAATGGACGGCTCCGCGACGGGCGCCAGGGACGTGGATGATGCGGTATCGGCTTGTGCGGCAGAAATCTGGGCAAGCAGAAGCGTCGCGGCGCAAGCCGCGGCAGGCAGACGGTTCATTGTGGTTCCGTGGATTGTCGGCGCACCCGTCGAACGGACGGGCGGCCGGCCCCCTCATGGGCCGCCCGGATACGCGGCGGCGATGACGGGTCTGCTTTTGCCGCCGGAATCGACCGCCAATGTGTCGATGCGATCACGGAACATTAACGACTGAAACATTTCGGCACGACCGTAAGTCGGCCATACGTCCGTCAGGAGAGGGATGGCAGGCTCGTCAGAAGGCGGTGCAGCGTGGCGATCGTGCCCATGTCGGCTACCCCGTCGACGCGACCGGGGCGAAAGTGCCGTTGGAAGGCAAACGTGTTGAAACGCGTTGCCTCATCGAAGGTTCCATCGATCGCCTGCCGATATCCGTAGGCCGCGAGGAGCCCCTGGTACGCCTCGACGGGTTGGCCGCGATCGCCGAGCGTCAGGAAGCGGCCGCTGGGGACCACGGCGGGGGCAACCCAGTGGCCGATCCCTGCCCGAAAGAGTTGATCCCAGGGAAACAGTTCGCCGGGATCCTGCTTGCGCGTCGGCGCGACATCGGAATGGGCCAGCACGTTTTGCGCCGCAATAGACCATCGTGCGACGCAATCGCGACACAATTCGATCACCGCCTCGATCTGCCGAGCGGGAAACGGACGGTAGCCGTGCTCGTGTCCCGGATTGACGATCTCCACGCCGATCGAGCGCGAATTGACGTCGTCGCGGCCTCGCCACCAGGACACTCCGGCGTGCCAGGCGCGCCGCTCCTCCGCGACGAGTTGGAAGACGCACCCGTCCTCCTCCACCAGATAGTGCGAGGACACCTCGCCTTCGGCGCCCGACAGGCGGCGCAGCGCAGCCGCGCCGCTTTCCATGCCGGTATAGTGCAGGAGCAGGATCTCGGGGCGCAGGCCGTCGCGACGTGCATCGTGGTGCGGCGAGGCGAGCGTGCGTGTGGCGACCGGGCTGTCCGGCGTCATGTCATCGCGACCCGACCGACCAGCGACCACGCCGCGTTGATCGCCTTCATGCGCTCGGTGGCGATGGCCATGAACTCGTCCGGCACGCCCCGCGCGGCGAGACGGTCGGGATGGTTCTCCTTCACCAGTTCCAGATAGCGCCGCCGGATCACCTCCGGCGGATCGGTGGGACGCACCCCGAGGACGGCGAAGGCGCCTTCCGGGCCGACCTGCACATGGCGCGCCTTGACCCGCTCGAACTCCGCCTCGGTCATGCCGAAGATCTCGGCGACGCGCGCCAGGAACTCCAGCTCGCGCTCGTGGACGAAGTCGTCCGCCCCGGCGATGTGGAACAGGCCATCCAGGACGTCGCCCAGCAGCGCGCAGTTGCCCGGCCCGCCGTCGCAAAGGCCGCGCATCTTGGCGGCGTAGATCTCGAACCCGGCCGTGTCTCGGCGGGCGAGGTCGTAGAGAGCGAAGACGTTGCCGACCTCTTCCGGCGGGATCTTGAAGATTTCCCGGAAGGCCCTGATCTCGTTCTGGCTCACCACGCCGTCGGCCTTCGCCATCTTGGCCGACAGGGCGATCATCGCCACCGAGAAGGCGACGCGGCGACGCGTCTCCCGGTCGCCGGAATAGGCGGTGCGCACGCGCTCGACGATCGCCTCGATCGCCTCGGCGCCCGAAGCGGCGATGTCCCGGAAGAGCTGGGCCAGCGTGGAGAAGATGGACATGCGAAACGGGTCCTGCCGCCCGATGCGGCGAATCCAGGCCGTTCTATCCGATCCGGGCCGTAGACCGAAAGGGCCGCCCCGATCCGCTCGCGGCGCACCCCGTGAAAAAGGCCCGTCCCCGAGGGGACGGGCCCGGTCCGGGCAGCCGGTAAGCGCGGCCTACTGCGTGGTGGTGGTCCCGGTCGTGCCGGTGGCCGGCGTCGTGGCCGTGCCGGTGGCGGGCGCCGGAGCCGGCGTCGTGGCGGTGCCGGTGGCGGGCGTCGTCTCGGTGGTCGCCGCCGGCGTGGAGGAGCTGTTGTCCGAGCACGCGCCGAGCACGAGCATGGACGAGGCACCGATGGCGAGAAGCATGGAACGCATAGGTCGTCTCCCTTGATGACAGTCCCCCATCGAACGAACGGGGTGGGAGTTGGGTTCACGCGACCGGATCACGCCTTGAGTCCCGATGTTTCACATTCGATCATGGCTGCGTGAAGCGGGCGGGCGGCTCAGTTTCGGACAAGCGTGCGCCTCGAAGGTCCGCGCCGGCTCCGGCCGTTCCGTCGCCAATGGGAAGACGCATGCGCGCGATCCAAAGCCTCCTGTCGCGAGCCGCCGCCGGCTCTCGCATCCTCGTCCTCGTCGCCTCGGCGCTGGTGGTCGCCGGTTGCCGCACCGCCTCGCTCGACCCGGCGGAGCTCGGCCTGACCGGCGTTTCCGGCTCCGCTCCGCACCACTATCCCGTTCACGGGATCGACGTGTCGAAATACCAGGGCAAGATCGACTGGGACGGCGTGCGCCAGGGCGGCGTCGCCTTCGCCTTCATCAAGTCCACGGAGGGCGGGGATCGCGTGGACTCGGCCTTCCGACGCAACTGGGACGCGGCCGGCGCGGCCGGGGTGCCGCGCGGCGCCTACCATTTCTTCTACTGGTGCCGGCCCGGCATCGAGCAGGCGCGCTGGTTCATCCAGAACGTGCCGCGCGACCCCGCCGCCCTGCCCCCGGTCCTCGACGTCGAGTGGACGCCGGACTCGCCCACCTGCACCCGACGCCCGCCTCGCGAGGAGATGGTGCGCGAGATGACCGCCTTCATGGACGCGCTGGAGAAGCATTACGGCGTGCGTCCGATCATCTACGCCCCGATCGACATCCATCGCGACCGGCTGGTCGGCACGTTCCCCCAGCATCAGTTCTGGCTGCGCGGCGTGAAGGACCATCCGAGCGTCAACTACGCGGGCCGCGAGGACTGGCGCTTCTGGCAGTGGACGGCGACGGGCACGGTGCCGGGCGTCGCCGGCGACGTCGACCGCAACGCCTTCTCGGGCACGCGAGAGGACTGGGACACCTGGCTCCGGGCCCACCGCCCCGCCGCCTGATCTTCCTCAAAGCGCCCCATTTGCGCCGTCAAAGGCGACGCACCCATCCTTTCCACGGAGCGAGAGTCCCGCCATGGCCCCTTCCCTCAAATCGCTGGCGCTCGCCTCGACACTTCTGATTGCGGGCGTTTCCGGCGCTGCGGCGCAAGGCGCGCAGTGCGGCGGCGACTGGAACCGGTTCATGCAGGACGTGCGGGCCGAGGCGCTGGCCAAGGGCCTTTCGGCGGCGGGCGTCGACCGCGCGCTCGCCGACGTCCGCCAGGACGACAAGGTCCTGTCGCGCGATCGCGGTCAGGGCGTGTTCCAGCAGGAATGGAGCCGCTTCCAGGGCCGCATGGTCAACAAGGACCGGTTGGCGCGCGGCCAGGCCCAGCTCAAGAAGCATGCCACCACCTTCCGCGAGGTGGAAGCCGCCACCGGCGTGCCCGGCCCGGTGATCGCGAGCTTCTGGGGGCTGGAAACCGATTTCGGCGCGGTGCTCGGCGACTTCGACACGCTGTCGGCGCTCGCCACGCTCGCCCACGACTGCCGCCGCCCCGAGATCTTCCGCCCGCATCTGATCTCGGCGATCGAACTGGTGGACAAGGGATACCTGCGCCCCGACCAGATGCGCGGCGCCTGGGCGGGCGAGCTCGGCCAGACGCAGATGCTTCCCGAGGACTACATCGCCTTCGGCACAGACCAGGACGGCAACGGCCAGATCAACCTCCTGACCGATGTGCCGGACGTCCTGATGACCACAGGAAAGTTCATCCAGTCCATGGGCTGGCAGCGGGGCCAGCCCTGGCTGGAGGCGATCCGCGTGCCGGCCGATTTTCCGTTCGACCGCGCCGCGCTCGTCAACAAGGAGCCGCGCAGCGCCTTCGCGGCGCTCGGCGTCCGAAAGGCGGACGGCTCTCCGCTGGAGCGCGACGACGTTCCCGCCTCCATCATCCTGCCGCAGGGCAAGGGCGGGCCGGCCTTCCTCGCCTTCCCGAACTTCGACATCTACCTCCAGTGGAACAACTCGCTCACCTACTCGCTGACCGCCGCCTATTTCGGCACGCGGCTGGCGGGCGAGCCCGTGGTGGACATGGGCAACCCGCAGCCGGGCCTCGACGGCGACCAGATGAAGCGCCTCCAGAACAGGCTGGTGTCGCTCGGCTACGACGTCGGCAAGGTGGACGGCATCCTGGGCGCCAACACGCGGGCCGCGGTGGCGACCGAACAGTCCAAGCGCGGCTTCGCGCCGGACGGATGGCCCACGGCGCCCTTCCTGGCCGCGCTGAACTGAGGGTACCGGGGCGGGCCGCCGCGCCCGCCCCTTCGGCCCACGCGCGGTTGCCCATACACCGGAGGGGCGACCGCGCTCCCACGTCCGGCGCACGGCTCCGGCCGGCCCAGCAGGCAGAAGCGGGAGCGCCTCCCGCCCCTGTTCCCAAGCGTGGCGGCGGTCGATCCGCCCCGCCCCTCCCTGCCCCGCCGCGCCGGAGCAGCCCCTTCTCCCCGCCTTGTGCACCGCCGCGCCTCCTGCGCCCAAGCTGAGGCGAGGCGACCAGCCCTGTCGACCGGCATCGCTCGCGGGTCGCAGCGGGTGTCTCGCAGGTGAAGCCGACGGGTTTCGAGAGGGAGCGCGACGTGTATCCGATCGATGGGGACTTCATTCTGAAGATCGCGCCGAGGTTTTGGGGCGCCAGGGCGGCGGCGCAGTCCGCGATCGTCGCCGCCGTCTCGCCGATCCTCGCCCCGACGCTGGACGAGTACGACATCGGCAGCAGGCTTCGCATCGCCCACTTCATGGCGCAGGTGACGCACGAGTGCGCCGGCTTCCGCACCACGGAGGAGTTCGCCTCCGGCAGCGCCTACGAAGGCCGGACCGACCTCGGCAACACGAAGCGCGGAGACGGCGTACGGTACAAGGGACGCGGCCTTCTTCAGCTCACCGGCCGGGCCAACTACCGCCGCCTGGGCGAGAGGCTCGGCCTGCCGCTGGAGGACGAGCCGGAGATCGCCGCCGATCCGGCGATCTCGCTCCGGATCGCCTGCGAGTACTGGCACGAGCGCAGGATCAACCCGGCCTGCGACGGGGACGACCTCGTCAAGGTGACGCGGCTCGTCAACGGCGGCCTGAACGGGCTGGAGGATCGCCGCAACTTCCTGAAGAGAGCGAAGGCGGCGCTGGCGGAGATGGATGCCGTCGCGGTCGGGCTGAGCGCGAGGGCGGCGACGCCCGTGCTGCGGCGAGGGTCATCGGACGAAGCCGTAGGAGAGCTGCAGTCGCTCCTGCGCGGCAAGGGATACGCGCTGGCGATCGACAACGAGTTCGGAGCGGCGACGGAACTGGCGCTCTTCCTGTTTCAGCGAGAGGCCGGGCTCGCGCCCGACGGCATCGCCGGCCGGAAGACCTGGTCCGCCCTGCGCGCCTGAACGGGGACGAGCCCGCCTCCCCTACGCGCCGCACTCGCAAAGCAGCTCCCGGCGCGGATGCCGAGCCGGCGGTGCCCCGGGAGCCTGCCCCTTCTCGGCAACGGCTTCGACCCGATCCTCGAGCGGCCGGCGTTGATCGCCTCCATGCGATCGGCGCCGGTCGGGTCGCCATCGTGCGGGCGGCCGGGCGCCGAAGACCGTGCGCCGGATCGATAGGGTTCCGGCACGGCTCGAGGTCAGCGCCTGAGCAGGCCCCGGAGGCGTTGCAGCGATCTTAAGCCGCGGCCTTCCACCCTGCGCCGCCGGCCTCCGTCAGGAGGAACGCCTCGCCGCAGGCCTTCGCGAGGGTGCGCACGCGCAGGATGTAGCTTTGGCGCTCGGTGACCGAGATCACGCCGCGCGCGTCCAGGAGGTTGAAGGCGTGGCTCGCCTTGATCGCCTGGTCGTAGGCCGGCAGCACGCAGCGGTGCAGCGCGCCCTCGCCGGACGGTGCGCCCGCGGCCAGGATGGCGGCGCATTCGCGCTCGGCGTCGTCGAAGTGCCGGAGCAGCATCTTCGTGTCGGCGATCTCGAAGTTGAAGCGCGAATATTCGCGCTCGGCCTGGAGGAACACGTCCCCGTAGGTGACCTTCTCAGCGCCCTCGCGTCCGTTGAAGTTCAGGTCGTAGACGTTGTCGACGTTCTGGACATACATCGCCAGACGCTCCAGACCGTAGGTCAGCTCGCCCGCGACCGGCGCGCATTCGATGCCGCAGACCTGCTGGAAGTAGGTGAACTGCGACACCTCCATCCCGTCGCACCAGCACTCCCAGCCGAGGCCCCAGGCGCCCAGCGTCGGCGATTCCCAGTCGTCCTCGACGAAGCGGATGTCGTGCAGCGCCATGTCCACGCCGATCGCCTTGAGCGAGCCGAGGTAGAGCTCCTGGAGATTGGGCGGGTTGGGCTTCAGGATGACCTGATACTGGTAGTAGTGCTGGAGCCGGTTGGGGTTCTCGCCGTAGCGCCCGTCCTTGGGCCGGCGCGACGGCTGGACGTAGGCCGCGTTCCACGGGCGGGGTCCGAGCGCGCGCAGCGTCGTCGCCGGATGGAAAGTGCCGGCGCCGACCTCCATGTCGTAGGGCTGGAGCACCACGCAGCCGTAGTCCGCCCAGTAGCGGTGAAGCGCGAGGATCAGCCCCTGGAAGGAGCGTTCGGGCCGCATGTGATCGGCGAGTTCGGACATGGACGGCGGGCCTCGGGAATGAAAAGCGCGGCGGGTTGCTGGCGCGCGAGTTGCCACGCGCGCTTCGCCGGGGTCAAGCCTCGGGCGGCGCGGTCAGTCCCGCCGGATCCGGTAGACCCCGTCGGCCCCCCGCTCCAGCGTGCCGTGCGCGCCCGTGCGGGTCTCGGCCTCGGTGCGACGGTTGCGCTCCACCACGCGCGCCGTTTCCTGGCGGAGCTGGCGATAGCCGAGATAGGCGGCGGCCCCGACGAGGCCGAAGAGGAGGATGGGCATCGGATCGACCATGATTCACCTTCCCCCGACTATCTCGGCGCTTTCGGGCGAAGGCAAGGCGTTCAGAGCCCGTAGCGGGCCCACAGGGCTCGCTCGTCGGCGGCGGCGAGGACGGCTTCCGCCGCCGCGCCGGCCAGGGCACCGGCGCCCGCGCCGCGCCCGAGGCCGAACAGGCCGCGCTTCTGCTGGATCACCGCGAGCCGCACCTTGGGCCCGTAGGTTTCGCGCAGGACCGAGCGCAGGTCGCCCACGCGGTCCACCAGCCCGAGCTCCAGCCCGCGCGTGCCCGACCAGAACAGGCCGGAGAAGAGGTCCGGGTGGTCGGCAAGCCGATCCCCGCGCCGCGACCGGACCAGATCGATGAAGGTGCGATGCACGTCGAGCTGCAGGGCCTTGAGATGCTCGACGTCCTCCGGCCGCTCGGGGCGGAACGGGTCCAGCGTCGCCTTGTTCTGGCCCGCGGTGTGGACGCGGCGCTCGATGCCGAGCTTGGCGATCAGGTCGACGAAGCCGAAGCCGCCCGACACGACACCGATGGAGCCGACCACCGAGGACGGATCGGCGACGATCTCGTCGCCCGCGCAGGCGATCATGTAGCCGCCGGACGCCGCGAGATCCTCGCAGGCGACCACCACGCGCTTGTTCTTCTCCTCGGCAAGGTCCCGGATCCGCTGGAACACGAGCCGCGACTGCACGGGCGATCCGCCCGGCGAGTTGACCGAGATCGCCACCGCCGGCGCGTCCTTGTGGGCGAACGCCCGCTCCAGGAGCGGCGCGACGGAGGCGAGGTTGATGGAGGAGCGCAGCGGCGACCCGCCGGACATGATGACGCCGTTGAGCCGCACCACGGGGATCACGGTCTCCGCCTTGCGGAAACGCTTGGGAAGGAGCCTGGCGATGGGGTTGGGCACGGGGCGGGCCTTGGGTGAGAGCTGCGTCGCCCGGCATGTAGGGATCGGCGCCCGCCGCGCCAACGACGTCACGTCATCGCGATATGCAGGTGCCCGCCGGCAAGCGCCGTCCTGGTCGGCGCGTCGAGGACCAGCGGAGGCAGGAGACGCAAGGGTGCGCGCGAGCCGCGCGTCGCCGCGACCAGGATGCGAATCGCCGGGGCATGCGCGTCCGAATGCACGGCACGCACGCAAAGGCCGCCGAGCCGGTTGTCGCAGGCCCTCGCGATCTCGGCGAGCTGGTCCGGCCGGCCGATCATGCGCAGCGCCCCGCCGTGGCGCAGCAACGCGGCGGCCACCGCGAGCCAGCGGCCGGTGAAAGCGGGATCCGGCACGCCCTTGGCGCTGGCGCGCATGGGATGGGGCGAGACGCGGCCGCCGGCGGGGTGGAACGGCGGGTTGGTGAGCACGAGGTCGAAGGCGGCATCGGCCAGCCCCGCCGCCTCGCGCGCCGGGCGCGGCTGGAGAAGGTCGAGCTCCGCAAGGTGCAGACGCCCGGCCAGGGCGGCGTTCTCCGGCAGCGCCAGGGTTCCGCGGGCGAGCTCGGCCATGGCCCGGTTGCGCTCGGCGAGCACGACATGCAGTCCCGGCGCCCGGACCGCCGCGGCCAGGGCGACCGCCCCGGCGCCCGAGCCGAGATCGGCCGCCAGCCCGCCCTGCCCCGGCTCCACCGTGGCGGCGAGCAGAAGCGCGTCGTCGCCCGACCGGAGGCCGCCGCGCGCCGGCTGAAGGAGATGGAAGGCGCCACCCAGGAAGGCGTCGCAGGTGACGCCGTCGGCGGGCGCTCCGTCAGGCACGGTCGGACAGTTCGTGCGCCAGCCCCGCGTCGGTCAGTAGGCGGCGGGCGCGCTCGACATCGTCGCCATCGACCAGGAGGCGGCGCGGCAGGATGCCGATCGAGCCGTCCAGGACGCTCATGTGGCTGTCCGCCAGGAGATGGATGACGTCGGCATCGCGCAGCAGGGCCTGCGCGAAGGACAGGAGGACGGGATCGTTGGTGCGCAGGAGTTCGATCATGGGAACGTTCAGTGCCCCCAAACCGGCGTGCTCCGCAAGCCGCAAGGCCGCCTCGGTCGCCGGACGGCGCCGCCGCGCCACTTTACGCACTTGCCGCCCATCGCCCGCCCGGCTATTGCGCGCGCAGCCACACGGAGATGTTCAGTGACCCTTGCCAGCCCCTTGGATCAGACGAGAGCGGTCGCCTCGATCGACCCGATCCTCGGCCTGACGCGCGCGGACATGGACCGCGTCAACGCGCTGATCCTGTCCATGGCGGGGTCGAACGTCGAGCTGATCCCCGAGATCGCCGAGCACCTGATCTCGTCCGGCGGCAAGCGGCTCCGCCCGATCCTGACGCTGGCCTCGGCGCTGGCCTTCGGCTACCGGGGCGACGATCACGTCAAGCTCGCGGCGAGCGTCGAGTTCCTCCACACGGCGACGCTCCTGCACGACGACGTGGTGGACGAGAGCGACCTGCGGCGCGGGCGCAAGACCGCGCGCACCATCTGGGGCAACCAGGCGAGCGTTCTGGTCGGCGACTACCTTCTCGGCCAGGCCTTCAAGATGATGGTCGAGGTCGGCTCGATGCGCGCGCTGGCGATCCTGTCCAACGCCTCGGCGGTGATCGCCGAGGGCGAGGTGTGGCAGCTTTCGGCGGCCAAGCGGATCACCACCACGGAAGCGGACTACATGGCGGTGATCGGCGCCAAGACGGCCGCCCTGTTCGCCGCCGCGGCCGAGGTCGGGCCGGTGATCGCGGGCGCCGGGCCGGCGTTCGAGGCGGCCATGCGCGACTACGGCCTGCATCTCGGCCTCGCCTTCCAGCTCGTGGACGACGTGCTCGACTACGGCGGTTCGGCGGGCGATCTCGGCAAGAACGTCGGCGACGACTTCCGCGAGGGAAAGATCACGCTTCCGGTGATCCTCGCCCATGCCGCCGGCACGCCGGCCGAACGCGACTTCTGGCGATGCGCCATGGAGGAGGGGCGCAACGACGACGCGGCGCTGGCCGAGGCCCGCGAACTGATGGCGCGCCACGGCGCGCTGGAGGCCACCAAGGCCCGCGCCCGCGAGCACGGGCGCCACGCGTCCGAGGCGCTGTCCCTGCTACCCGCGGGCCCCTATCGCGACGCGCTGGACGCCGTGGTCGCCTTCTCGATCGACCGCATCCGATAATCGTCCGGCAGGCTGGCGTCGCGCGTCGTCGCAAAATAAACATTCTGAACACGGACATGGGTGGGCGCGCTTCACCTGCGCGCAGCACCGGCAGCGGACAAGGCGGCGATCTTCGGCGCCGACGCGCCGGGGGGGTCGGGAAAGAGGAAGTTCGACGTGGATAGAACGCGCATCTCGCGGATCGCACTCGCGGCCGCCCTGGCCTCCGCCGTCCTGGCCGGCCCCGCCGGCGCCCAGACCGCCGAACCCGCCGCCCAGGACGCGCCCGCCACCGGAACCGAGCGCGCCACGGTGAACGTGCAGTCCCTGTCCGGCGCCTATCTGGCCGCCAAGATGGCGCGCGAGAACCGCCAGCCGGGGATCGCCGCCGACTACTACGACGAGGCGCTGCGGCTCGATCCGACCTCCGAGGTGCTGCAGCAGGAGGCGATGTTCGCCTATCTCGCGGACGGGCGCTTCAAGGACGGCGTGGATCTCGCCGCCAAGCTCGTGGACAACGAGACCGTGGGCAAGGTGGCGCAGATCGCCGTGGCGCTCGACGCGCTGCACGACGGCCGTTTCGACGCCGCGATCGAATCCCTCAAGCTGCGCGACACGAGCGATCTCGACAGCCTCCTGGTCGCCCATCTCTCGGCCTGGGCCGACGTGGGCGCCGGACGCGGCAAGGAGGCGCTCCGTCGGATCGACGACCTGCGCGGCGCCTCGTGGTTCGCCGCGTTCAACCAATACCAGACCGGCCTGATCGCCGGCCTCACCGGCAACCTCGACCGAGCGCGCTCCTCGCTCGGCGCGCTGATCTCGGACCAGAGCTCGGCGCAGACCTCCGTGGACGCCTATATGGCGGGCGCCGAGGCGCTGGCCCGGCTGGAAGCGCGCGCCGGACGCAAGCGGCAGGCGCTGGACGCGGTGGCGCGGGGTCTGGAGCTCGCTCCCAACTACGAGCCGCTGACCCAGCTCCAGTCCGCCATCCAGGACGGCAAGGAGATCGCCCCGCCGATCGCCGACGCGCAGGCGGGCGCCGCCGAGACGCTCTACATCCTCGGCCAGGCGATCAATCGCGGCGACGGGCAGGACGTCGCGCTGCTCTACTTCCAGTTCGCCCGGGCCGTCGCCAAGACGGCCGACCCCAAGCTCCTGACGGCGCTGGCGGGCATCGCCGACCGCTCCAAGCAGATCGACCTCGCCCTGACCTACTACGGGCAGATCCCGGAGGGCTCGCCCTACCGTCGCACGGCCGAGCTGCAGATGGGGCTCGACCTCTGGCAGGCCGACCGCAAGAGCGAGGCGAAGGTGCACCTGCGCAAGGCGGTCGAGAATTATCCGAGCGACCTCCAGGCGCACCTGGCGCTGGCCGACGTCCTGGCGGCGGACAAGGAATACGCCGAAGCCGTCACCATGCTCGACAAGGCGCTGACCCTGGCCCCCAAGAACGCGCCCAACCTCTGGAACATCTACTACCAGCGCGGCATCGCCTTCGAGCGCCAGAAGGAATGGGACAAGGCCGAGCCCGACCTCCGCCGCGCGCTGGAGCTCGAGCCGGACCAGCCGCAGGTCCTGAACTATCTCGGCTATTCCTGGGTCGACATGGACCGCAACCTCGACGAGGGGCTGCAGATGATCCGCACCGCCGTCGACCTGCGTCCCAACGACGGCTACATCATCGATTCGCTCGGCTGGGCCTACTATCGCCTGGGCCGCTTCGACGAGGCGGTGGAGCAGCTCGAGCGCGCCGTGCTCATCATGCCGGCCGATCCGACGCTGAACGATCACCTCGGCGACGCCTACTGGCGCGTCGGACGCACGCGCGAGGCACGGTTCCAGTGGAACCGCGCGCTGGTGGGCGACCCGGCGCCCGAGGCCGTCGAGGTCGAGAAGATCAAGCGCAAGCTGGCCGACGGCCTGCCGGCGGCCGAGACCGCCCCCAGGCCCGGGCAGCAGCGCGCGGCCAACGAGAATGCGCCGGCCGAGCCCAAGGCGGCCGCGCAGCCGAACTGACGCCCGCATGGATGCCCTGGTCCGCGAGACGGCGGTCGCCTCGGTCGCCGCGCGCGCCAAGCTCAACTTGGCGCTGCACGTGGTCGGCCGCCGCGCCGACGGCTACCACGAGCTGGAGAGCCTCGTCGCCTTCGCCGACTTCGGCGACCGGCTCGAGATCGCACCCGCCGAGCGCGACGCGTTTCGCGTCGACGGGCCGCTCGGGGCGGGCGTGCCGACGGACGCCGCGAACCTCGTTCTCCGGGCGCGGGCGCTGGCGAGGGCCTGCGCGGCGGAGGCAGGGCTCGACCTCGAACCGCTGGACATCCGCCTGACCAAACACCTGCCGCACGCGGCGGGCATCGGCGGCGGCTCGGCGGACGCGGGCGCGCTTCTCGCCTGGGTCGTCGCGCGCCATCCGTCGCTCGGCCCCCGCATCGCCGAACGCTGCGTCGCGCTCGGTGCCGACGTGCCCATGTGCCTCGCCGGCGAGGCGGCCGTGGTGCGCGGCATTGGCGAACGCCGCGGGCGGCTGGCCGCCCTTCCCGCCCTTCCCGTGGTGCTGGTCAACCCGGGCGTGCCGCTGGCGACGCCCGCCGTGTTCGCCGGCCTCGCGCGCCGCGACAACGCGCCCCTGCCGCCGCTCCCCGAAGGTTTCGCCGATCTCGGCACGCTGGCCGGCTATCTCGCCGCCACCCGCAACGATCTCGAGCCGCCGGCCTGCGCGCTGGCGCCGGCGGTGGCGCACGCCGTCGCGGCGCTCCAGGCGAGCGGCGCCGGCTTCGCGCGCATGTCCGGCTCCGGCGCCACCGTGTTCGGCCTGTTCGCCGACCGGGCGGGGGCGGAGGCGGCCGCGCGCGCCATCGTGGCGGAGCGGCCCGGCTGGTGGGTCCGGGTCTCCTGCCTGACGGGACAGGGCCGATGACCGATCGCATCTTCGTGCCGCTGCGGATCGCCGTGCTCACCGTGTCGGACACGCGCACCCCGGCGGACGACCGCTCCGGCGACACGCTGGCGCAGCGGCTGGAAGCGGCGGGCCATGCGCTCGCCGATCGGCGCATCGTCCCCGACGATGTCGCCGCGATCCGCAAGACGGTGCTCGGCTGGTCGCGCGACCCGGCCGTGGACGTCGTGCTGACGACGGGCGGCACCGGCTTCACCGGGCGCGACGTGACGCCGGAGGCGCTGGAGCCGATCTTCGAGAAGCGGATGGACGGCTTCTCGGCCGTGTTCCACCGCGTGTCCTTCGAGACGATCGGCGTGTCCACGATCCAGTCCCGCGCGACGGCCGGCGTCGTCGACGCGACGTTCGTCTTCGCGCTGCCCGGCTCGCCCGGCGCCTGCCGGGACGCCTGGGACCATATTCTCGCGGCGCAGCTCGACTACCGCCACCGCCCCTGCAATTTCGTGGAGATCATGCCACGCCTCGACGAGCATCTCCGGCGAGGCGGCCTCTCGGCCTGAGCGGGATCAGCGCCCCGGCCGCATCCGGCGGGGGCGCAAGGCCCGCAGAAGGGCGTCGATATCGCCGCCGCGGGACGCCGCCGCCAGCGCGGCGCGCGACACCAGCACGGCACCGCGCCGGCGCGGCATGAGGCGGTCCAGGACCCCGGCGCGCGGCTCGGGCAGGCGCACGGCGCCGGCCCCGGCGGCGCCCCGCCCCCCGGCGTGGCGCAGGACCCGCTCGATCCAGTCCTCGGGCAGGCGCTCACCCGCGCGCACCAGCAACACCCACTCGCCCCGCAGCCCGGCGGCGCCCGCCATCGTCTCGCCGGTCGCAGCCAGCCGACAGCCGGCGTGGTCGGCGACGCGCCGCACATCCTCGTTCTCGGCGTCCAGCACCGCAACGTCCCGCAGGACGCCCTCCACCGCACCGGCGACGAGCGGCGTCAACGTCTGCGCGAGGGCCGCCGGATCGTCGGCGCGGTGGATCAGGACCGTCAACATGCCTCCTGCGTTAGCGCAAGGCGCCTCGCGCCGCCAGCGTCACCGTTCGTTCCGTTTTGTTCTTGTATTGTTCTCTTCCGATGATTAGGATCCTGGTCATACCGGGATCGCACCCGAAGGGAACCTTGTCCCATGTCCGAGATCCGCAGCATCGACCGCGCCGCGCTGGGCCCCGGCCGCGGCGTCGACATCGCGAACCACATGCTCAACCAGTCGGGCCTGCGGGTCGGTTTCGACCGCCGGCGCGGCCGGGGCGCGGGGCTCAACCCGTCGGGCCGCTACGAGCCCTTCTCGCGTGCCGCCTTCGACGACGGCTGGAACACGATCGACGAGCTGCCGCCTTTCCGTACCGAGGTGCAGAACGAGACGGCGCGCACGATCATCACGCGCAACCAGTCGCCCGACATCTCCTTCGACCGGTCGGTGAACCCCTATCGCGGCTGCGAGCACGGCTGCGTCTACTGCTTCGCGCGGCCGACGCACGCCTTCATGGGCCTGTCGCCGGGTCTCGACTTCGAATCGAGGCTGTTCGCCAAGCCCAACGCGGCCGAACTCCTGGAGGACGAGCTGTCGAAGCCCGGCTACGAGCCGCGCTCGATCGCCATCGGCACGAACACCGACCCCTACCAGCCGATCGAGAAGACCCGGCGCATCATGCGCGAGATCCTGGAGGTGCTCGAGCGGGCCAATCATCCGGTCGGCATCGTCACCAAGTCGGCGCTGGTGACGCGCGACATCGACATCCTCGGCCGCATGGCGGCCAAGGGTCTGGCGCGCGTCGCCGTGTCGGTCACCACGATGGACCGGCATCTGGCGCGCACCATGGAGCCGCGCGCGGCGACGCCCGCCCGGCGATTCGACGCCGTGCGCCAACTGACCGACGCCGGCATTCCGACCATGGTGATGACCGCGCCGATCATTCCGGGCCTGACCGACTCCGAGATCGAGCGCCTCCTGGAGGCGGCGGCCGAGGCGGGCGCGAAGGAGGTCGGCTACGTGCTCCTGCGCCTGCCGCTCGAGGTCTCGCCGCTCTTCAAGGACTGGCTGCTGCGGCACTATCCCAACCGCTACCGTCACGTGATGGCGCTGCTGCGCGCGATGCGCGACGGCAAGGACTACGACGCCGAATGGGGTCAGCGGATGACCGGCAAGGGCCCTTACGCGCAGCAGATCCGCCGCCGCTTCGAGCTCGCCGCCAAGCGCCTGGAGCTGAACCTCGACCGCTCCAAGCTGCGCACCGACCTGTTCCGCGCACCCAAGGGCGGCGGCGTGCAGCTTTCGCTGCTCTGAACGGTCGCGGGGGGTGCAAGGTGCCCCCCGTGCGATCGGATCGCCCGGTGCCGCAGCCGGGCGACAGGCGCCGGTGGTTTCTCCCCGTTCCGCCGCCGCCAAAAGCTCGACGGTTCGCCAACCCGCCGTCGAGCTTGAGAAGGATCGGAGAATGCGCAAGGGTCGCCGCACCATGACCCGCCACGTCTCCGATCCTTCGCTCCCCTTCCCCCCCACGACCGTTCTGGCCCGATCCGACGCCCTCGCGCCGGACGACGCGCTGGAGCGTGAGCTCCGGGCCGGGGGCGCCGAGCGCGTCGCCGGCGTGGACGAAGCCGGCCGGGGGCCGCTTGCCGGGCCGGTGGTCGCGGCGGCGGTGATTCTGGACCCGTCCCGCGTGCCGTCCGGCCTCAACGATTCCAAGAAGCTGCGGGCGGTCGAGCGCGAGCGGCTGTTCCACGAGATCCTCGCGACGGCGCTCGTCGGCATCGGCACGGCGGGGGCGGTGGAGATCGACCGCGTCAACATTCGGCAGGCCACGCTGAACGCCATGCGACGCGCGCTGGGCGGTCTCGCGCTGCCGGCGTCGCACGCGCTGATCGACGGGCGCGATGTGCCGCCCCGCCTCGCCTGCCCCGCGACGGCCGTGATCGGCGGCGACGCGCGCTCCCTGTCGATCGCCGCCGCCTCGATCGTCGCCAAGGTGACGCGCGACCGCATGATGGCGCATGTGGGCGCCGCCCATCCGGGCTACGGGTTCGACCGCCACATGGGCTACGGAACGGCGGCGCATCTGGCCGCCATCGAGGCGGACGGCCCCTGCCCGCACCATCGGCGCAGCTTCGCCCCGATCGCCGCGCGGCTCCGGCGCGGCGCCTGAGGCGCCTCCGGGCCGCGCGGCATCGGGCAGCGGGGCCTGCGCGCAGCGGATGCCCGGCCTTCGTGCCAACAAAAAAGCCGCCCCGAAGGGCGGCTCGATCTGCGTGCGGGTGCGACGGACTTCAGTTGAGCCGGCGCCGCACCTCCTCGATGGAGCGTTCGGTCATCCGGCCGTCGTTGCCGAGATTGCGCTCGCCGATGATGCGGGTCGCCGCGTCGATCGCGATGTTGACGGCGGAGGCGCGCACCTCTGCGATCGCGTCGGACTCGGCCTGGGCGATCTTCTGCTCGGCCACCTGGGTGCGCCGGGCGACGTATTCCTCGCTTTTGACGCGCGCTTCCTCGACCAGGGCCGACGCCTCGCGCTGGGCGCTGGCGACGATCTCGCGGGCCTCCGCCTCGGCCTCGCGGCGGCGGCGCTGGTAGTCGGCGAGCTGGCGCTTGGCCTCTTCCTTCAACTCGCGTGCCTCCTCCATCTCGTTCTCGATCCGCTTGGCGCGGTTGTCGAGCGAGCGGGCGGCCATGGCGGGCGCCTTGAAGTAGGCGACGATGGCGAGGAACAGTACCAGGCCGACAAGAGCCCAGAAGGTCGCGTCGAAATGCATGGTTCAGCTCCTCAGGCGCGAACGGCGCGGACGGCTGTGGCGACGTCCTCGCGGGGCACGTCGGTGCCGGTCAGCTCGGTCAGGATGGCCTCGGCAGCTTCCGTCGCGATCGTGTCGACGTCCGCGAGGGCTCGGGCCTTGATGTCGGCGATGCGGGCCTGCGCCGCATCCAGCTTGGCGTCCAGCTCGCCCTCGATGCGCTTGCGCTCCGCATCCGCGCCCGAGCGGGCCGAATCGCGGGCCTCGCCGGCGATCTTCTGCGAGTTGGCGCGGGCGCTGGCGAGTTCCTGCTCGTAGGCGGCCTGCGCCTCGTCGGCGTCGGCGCGCATGCGCTCTGCGGCCTCGAGGTCGGCGGCGATGCGCTCGCGGCGGTTCTCGAGGACCGATGCGATGCGCGGGACGATCGTCTTCGACAGGACGTAGTAGAAGACGCCGAAGGTGATCGCCAGCCACAGGATCTGCGAGGCGAAGAATTCGGGGTTCAGCGGCGGAAAGGTTCCACCGGCCTCGTGCGCGCCCTCGGGCACGCCGATGGCTTCGGAGGTCTGGGGGGTCGGGGCGGCGGTCAACGGCGTTCCATGGCCATCAGGCGCACCCTCCGTCTGCGCGAAAGCTTCGGTGACAAACATGTCCCACTCCGATGATACGGGTCCGGCCGCCCCCTTCGGAGCGGCCGGCTGCACAATCCCGGTAAACGTCGATCAGACGAAGAGCAGCAGCAGCGCGATGAGCAGCGAGAAGATGCCCAGAGCTTCCGTGACGGCGAAGCCGAAGATCAGGCGGCCGAACTGGCCGTCGGCGGCCGACGGGTTCCGCAGAGCGCCGGTGAGGAAGCTCGAGAAGATGTTGCCGAGGGCGAGAGCCGTGCCGGCCATGCCGAAGCAGGCCAGACCAGCGCCGATGTAACGTGCAGCTTCCGCGTCCATGTGAAACTCCTTTAGTGGATCGTGCGGGAAAGGGTCCGCGACCCGCGAGGGCCGCGCGACGAGGGGATGCGGTCAGTGGTGAACGTGGACCGCGTCGTTGAGGTACATGCAGGTCAGCACCGCGAAGACGTAGGCCTGCAGGAACGCCACGAGGAACTCGAGCGCCGTGATGCCGACCGTCATCAGGAGCGGCAGGATCGCGCCGCCGACGCCCACGGCGCCGAGCGCGCCGAGCGAGGTGACGAAGCCCGCAAAGACCTTCAGCGTGATGTGGCCCGCCAGCATGTTGGCGAAGAGACGAACCGAGAGGGAAACCGGGCGCGACAGGAACGAGATGATCTCGATCAGCACCACGAAGGGCACCACCGCCGCCGGCACGCCGGAGGGAACGAAGACCTTGAACCAGCCGAGACCGTGGCCCCGGATGCCGGCCACCACCACCGTGCCGATCACCAGGAGCGCCAGGGCGAAGGTGACGATGAGATGGCTGGTGACGGTGAAGAAGTAGGGGAACATCCCGAGCAGGTTGGCGACCAGGATGAACATGAAGAGCGAGAACACGAGGGGGAAGAACTTCATCCCCTTGGAACCCGCCGCATCGCGCAGCATGCTCGCGATGAATTCGTAGGACAGCTCCGAGACCGACTGCGAGCGGCTGGGAACCAGACCGCGGCCGCGCGTCGACCAATACAGGAAGCCCGTCGCCACCGCGACAGTCGCGACCATGAAGAGCGAAGAATTGGTGAACGAGAAATCGACCCCGCCGATTTCGATCGGAACCAGCCGAGAAATCTGAAACTGATGAAGGGGATCGTTCGCCAAACGCTTGGTCCTCTTATGCTCGCCCTCTCGGAGCGAGACTGCCATAGCGTCCCGAACCGCGGTTCGCAACACCCGCAAGCCGAAATGCGAAGACTGTCCCCGCCGTATCGCCGCGCCGGGTGCGCGGAACGTCCTTCGCGGTGCACCCGGCGCGCCGGGGATGCCCGGCCGCGCCGCCAGCGCACGCCCCGCGCCCTGCCCGGGCGGCCACCCGCGCGGCGCGCGACGGTCTCGTCATCGTGAAGGCGGATCGGCGGGCGGCGTCGGCTGGCTGGCCGAGCGGATCACGTTGAGCACGCCCGCCGCGAAGCCGAGGAGCAGGAAGACGATCAGCCCGAAGGGCGCCGTGCCGAAGAACCGGTCGATGCCGTAGCCGATCACCGCGCCGACCACGACGCCGGCGATGAACTCGCTGGCGATCTTGAGGCCCTGCGCCATGCCCTGCATGCTGCCGGGCTTGTCCGTCTCGGGCGGGATCGTCGTCTGGGTGGCCTTGAACCGATCGAGGCGGGCCCGGAGGCGGGCCCGGTCGGCTGCCAGCTCGGCGTCGGTCTTGTCCGTCCCGTGATCCATCGTCCCCGCCGCTCCGCGTGCCGAACCTTCGCGAGGGTCCGCACGCTCTTCACGATACCGTGTCCGGCGCGATGCCGGTCACCCCCATGTACGTCAGGAGGCGTGCGAGCGGTAGGGCTCAGCGCCAGCCGCCGCCGAAGGTGCGGTAGAAGACGTGCAGGCCGATCTTGTCGACCTTCTGCATGGTGCGCGCCCAGCGCGGGCTGACATAGGTGGCGTGGTAGTGCGTGGCGGAGCCGACTTCGGGGAGCCAAGTCTCGCCGCGCGTCACCTCGCCGGCGATGCGCTTGGCGGTGCCGTAGGCGCGCTTGTTCCAGATCACGTCCTTGATGCCGTCGCAAGCGAACGAGAACTGGCAGCGATTCTTCCAGTCCTGGTTCTGGTAGACCACGCCGCAGATGGTCTCCGGGTAGGCCGGGTTGCGCACGCGGTTGAGGATCACCTGCGCGACGGCCGCCTGCCCCTTCTCGCTCTCGCCCCGCGCCTCGAAATAGATGCCCTTGGCGAGGCAGGTCTGCTCCTTCTCGGTGAACGAGGAGGCCGGGAGGGTCGAGGCCGCCCAGGAATGGTCGTCCGCGCCGATGGGCGGGCGGAAGTCGCGGCCCGTCGGATGGAGCACGGCGTCGAAGAGGCTGGAATTGCCGGGCGCGGCCTCGGGGGCGTAGGCCGCGAGGGCCTGGAGCGCCTCGGCCTTGCCGGCGGGAATCTCCCTGGCCACGGCGGCGGGTGCGAGCGAGGCCACCTCGACGGCCATGTCGGCGGACGGAAGGCGCACGTCGTCGCCCATTCGACGGAAGGCGGCGACGCGGGTCGCATCGGCCGGCATCGGGCCGGCGAGCGCGGTCCGCATCTCGTCGTCGCCGAGCGCCAGGCCGGGGCGCAGCAGGCCGTTCGGCGAGAGGATCGCGCCCGCCGCGAAGCGCGGCTGCACCGCCGCCAGGGGATGGGGTCCGACGCGCCCTCCCCGTTCGGCCGGGATGCGCCGCGAGCCGTCGCGAACGTAGACCGCGCCGTCGGCGGGGAGCATCGCGAGATCGGCCTCGGCGTCGTCGAAGGCGGGTTCGCCGGCGAAGGCGGACAGCGTGAGGAGCGGCGCGGCGAGGTTGGACGACGGATCCGGGGTCGAGGACCCGGTGTTCGACAGGGCGGTCGGAAGGGCGGGCAGAACCAGAAGCGTGGTGGCGAGCGACAGGACCAGGCGGCGGAGCACGGCGCGGCGGGCGGCGGATGTCCTTGCCCCCCGGCGGGCGCCACGCTTCGGTTTGGTCATGATCGGCTTCCGCAACGTTCCATCGGAAGCCGAACATCGCTCATTAACCTTAGCGAGCGGTTAATGAGCGGGAGGACCGGGGCGGGTCAGAACTTCTTCGCCTTGTGGGCGTAGGGGTTGTCCGACTTGCGCATGGTCATGCGGATCGGGATGCCGACGAGACCGAACTGCTCGCGCAGGCCGTTCACGAGATAGCGCGTGTAGGCGGTGCCCACAGCCTCGGGCCGCGAGGTGTGGAGGATGAAGGTCGGCGGCCGGGTCTTGATCTGCGTCATGTACTTGATGTTGACGCGCCGGCCGGAGGCCGCCGGGGGCGGATGGTGGGCCACCATGCGCTCCAGCCACTGGTTGAGCTTGGCCGTGGAGATGCGCCGGTTCCAGGTCTCGTGCGTCTCGGTGACGGCGCGCATCAGGCGGTCGAGGCCCTCGCCCGTCGCGCCCGCGACGGTGACCGCCTTGACGCCGCGCACCTGCGGCAGGAGCCGCTCGGTCTTCTCGCGCAGGTCGGCGAGCACTGCCTGCCGGTCCTCCACCAGATCCCACTTGTTGAAGGCGAGCACGGGCGCGCGCCCCTCGCGGGCGATGAGGTCCACCAGCGTGAGGTCCTGCTTCTCGAAGGGGATGGTGACGTCGAACACGATCACCACCACCTCGGCGAAGCGGATCGCCCGCAGCGCGTCGGCGACCGAGAGCTTCTCCAGCTTTTCCTGCACGCGGGCCCGGCGGCGCATGCCGGCGGTGTCGAACATCTTGACCCGGCGCCCGCGCCATTCCCATTCCACCGAGATCGAATCGCGCGTGATGCCGGCCTCGGGGCCGGTCAGCAGGCGCTCCTCGCCCAGGAAGCGGTTGACCAGGGTGGACTTGCCGGCGTTGGGCCGCCCGACGATGGCGATGTTGAGCGGCTTGGTCGCGTCGTAACGCTCGATCGGCTCGCCGTCCTCGTCGAACTCGATCTCGGCCTCGAGGTCGGCCACGGCGGCCTCGTCGTCGGCGAAGGCTCCGGCGCCGAGCGCCTCCACGATCGCGTCGCGCAGGTCGCCCATCCCCTCGCCGTGCTCGGCCGAGATGGCGCAGGGCTGGCCGAGGCCGAGCGAGAAGGCGTCGTAGAAACCGACGTCCGAGCCCCGCGCCTCCGCCTTGTTGGCCACGAGCACCACCGGCTTGCCGCGACGGCGCAGAAGCTCGCCGAACGTCTCGTCCTGCGGGGTGATGCCGGTCTTGGCGTCCACGACGAAGAGCGAGAGGTCGGCGTCGTCGATCGCCGTCTCGGTCTGGGCGCGCATGCGCCCCTCCAGCGTGTCGGCGCCGGCCTCCTCGAGACCCGCCGTGTCGATCACCCGGAAGTCGAGGTCGAGCAGGCGCGCCTCGCCCTCGCGCCGGTCGCGCGTGACGCCGGGACGGTCGTCGACCAGCGCAAGCTTGCGGCCGACCAGCCGGTTGAAGAGGGTGGACTTGCCGACGTTCGGCCGCCCGATGATGGCGATGGTGACCATGGTCTCCTCGGGCTCCCGTCAGGCCGGGGGCTGGGCGGGCGCGGCGGCGGGCGCGGGCGCGGGCGTTTCGGCCGGCGCTACGGCGGCCGGGGCTTCGGGGGCGGGCGGCGCCGGTTCGGCGGGCGCAGCAGGCGCGGAGGGTGCCGGTTCGCCCGACGGGACGGTAGCCGGCACCGGCGCGTCGGGCGCCGACGTCGCGGCCGGCGCGGCGGGGGTCGAGGCCGCGATGAGTTCCCCCATCAGGCCGGCGCGGCGGCGGATGCCGGCCGGCGCGCCGAGGTCCTCCTGCAACTGGTCGAACATGGCTCGGGCGGTGTCGATGTCGCCGGCCTTCCAGGCCGACAGTCCGATCGCCTCGCGCGCCGGAAAGCGAAGCGGCTCCGCGTCGCCGGTCAGCCGCTCCGCACGGGCGCGCACGTCGGCCAGGGAGCCGTGGTCGACCAGGATATAGGCCGCGCGCACCGCCGCCATGTCGCGCAGGCCCTTGGGCGCGTCGGCCGTCCCCGCCACCTCGTCGAAGGCGGCGACCGCGGCGCTCGGATCGTCGCCCGCGCGGGCCTCGGCCAGCCGCATGCGCGCCAGCGCCGGGTATGCGTTCACGCCGTCCGCCGCCAACCCGTCGAGGATCGCCGCGGCCTCCTGCGTCTTGCCCTCGGCATAGAGCGTCTCGGCCTGGAGCAGGCGGTCGCCGTCGGCGGCGGCCACGCCCGCCTCGTACCGCTGCCACAGGACATAGCCCGCGACGCCCAGCACGAGGAGCACGGCCAGGACGACGAAGGCGGTGCCGTAGCGGACCCACAAGGCGCGGACACGCTCCTGGCGAAGCTCCTCGTTCACCTCGCGAACGAATGTGTCATTGCTCATGGACGCTCAACCTTGGCGCTGGAACGGGCGGCCCGCGGGGCCGGGCCGGATAGGCTTGCGCTTTTGAACGATTTTTTCCGCGAGCGGAAGCCATGGGCGTCGCGCGGACGGCTTTACAGGGCTCGACCGACGCGCTCGGCGGCGTCCGGCGGCAGCCAGGCGCGCCAGACCGAGGGGTAGGATCGCAGGAAATGCAGCGCCGCCGCCTCGCCGTCGGCCTCGTTCTCCTCCTTCCAGAGCAGGACGCGGTTCACGGTTTCGTTGCGCCAGCTCCGGACGGACAGGTAGCGCATGGCGGCGGGAGCCGCGCGCTCGAAGCGGTGGGACACCAGCGTGTAGACGTCGGCCGGGGTCCAGGCGTTGGGGCGTGGGTCGGCGCATTCGGGCCGGGTCGTGCAGCGCAGCCATTCCCGGCGGTCGAAGGGCACGTCGAAGGCGAGGCGCGTCATCGGGTAGCGGGCGAGGACGCCGGTGGGCGACCAGTAGTAGCCGATCCAGCCGCGCCGCTCGGCGAAGGCCCGCGCGATGGAGCCGTCCAGCGCGTCGCCGCTTTCGCTGGAAGCGAGCCGAAACCCCTTCTCGGCGGCCCGGTTGGCGCGGAACAGGTTCTCCACCATGATCTGGCAGCCCCAGCCGAGCGGGCAGTTGTGCAAGACCCCTTCTCCCGGCGCGCCCGCAGCGGCGAAGAGCTCGGGCCGCGCAAGCGCGTCGCCGAGCGTGCGGATCTCGGGATGGGCGTCGGCGAGGTATCGCGGGATCCAGAACCCCTCCTGCGAGCCGTCCGAAAGCACCTTGGCGCCGAAGGCGATGCGGCCCCGGTCGGCGGCTTCGCCCAGCTCGTCGCGGAACTGGTTGACGAAGACCTCCGGCGCGACGTCCGGCTCGCCCCGCGCCGTCATGGATGCGAAGGTGCTCATCGTGTCGCCGGGGACCAGGACCGCGTCGCAGCCGAAGCCGTGCCGCAGGACGAAGCGGTCGATGGACGCCATCACCTCGGCCGAGCCCCAGGTCATCGCGGCGATGCGCACGGCGCCGCAGGCGGGGGGCGGCGCGGCACCGGCAGGCGCCGCGCGGAGCAGCGCGGCGGCCGCGGCTAAGGCCAGGGCCAGGGCCAGGGCCAGGGCCAGGAATGCCGTCGGGCGGCGCGCTGCTGTCATCTCGACCCTCGACTTCGGACACGCACGGGCGGAAGCCGGCGGCGGGCCCGCCGGCTCGCCGATCTAGGCGTTACCTCGTTTCGTGCCGATGTCGTGGGCGGTGCGCCGACCGGTCAGAACTCTTCCCAGCTCTCGGACGCGGGCGCGGCAGCCGAGGCGGCACCGCCTCGCCCGTGGCTGCGGAACTGCACCACCGCCCGGGCGGCGCGCGGCGTCTCGCGGCGGTCGGCGCGCTGGAGCTGGTGGGAATGCCCCTGCGTCGAGAAGATCTTGAACTCGCCGATCAGGCGGGCGAGCTCGTCGGTCTCGCTGGCCAGAGACTGGGCGGCGGCGGTCGCCTCCTCCACCATGGCGGCGTTCTGCTGGGTGAACTTGTCCATCTGGTCTGCCGCCGTCTGGACCTCCTTCAGCGAGGTCGCCTGCTCGCGGGTGCGCGTCGCGATTTCGGCCACCGTGCGGCTGACCTCGCCGACCTCGGCGATGATGTCGTCGAGGCTGCGACCCGAGGCGGTGACCAGCTCGACGCCCGCCTCTACCTGCGTGCCCGACGCGGAGATCAGCGTCTTGATCTCCTTGGCCGCCTCGGCCGAACGCTGCGCCAGCCCGCGCACCTCCTGCGCCACCACCGCAAAGCCCCGCCCCGCCTCGCCGGCGCGCGCCGCCTCGACGCCCGCGTTCAGCGCCAGGAGGTTGGTCTGGAACGCGATCTCGTCGATCACCCCGATGATGCGGCCGATCTTCTCGGACGATTCCTCGATCGCGCGCATCGCCTCCACCGCGCGGCCGACGATCTCGCCGCCCTTGGCCGCGTTGCGGTTGGCGCTCTCGGCGGAGGCCAGCGCGCGCCCGGCGCCCTCCGCCGTCTCGTTCACCGCGCGCGTCACGTCGGCCAGCGCGGCCACCGTCTGCTCGAGGCTGGCGGCCTGCTGCTCCGTGCGCTGGGACAGATCGCTGGACGCGGCGTTGATCTCGCCGAGTCCCGTGCGCAGCGAGCCGACCGCCGCGACCACCGAGCCCAGCGTGCCCTCCAGACGCTCGACGGAGGTGTTGAACTGATCGCGGATCGGCAGATACTGCTCGGCCACCGGCTGGTCGATGCGAACCGTGAGATCCCCCTGCGACAAGCGGGCGAAGCCACCCTGGACGCCGTCCACGAAGACCTGGAGATCCTGCTTCGCGGCGCGCTCGGTGGCGGCGGCGCGCTCGCGCTCGGCCGCCTGCAACTCGCGCAGGGCGGCGGCTTCGGCCTCGAGGCGCACCTGCTCCACGGCCGCCAGCCGGAACGTCTCGACGGCGGCCGCCATCTGGCCGATCTCGTCGCGGCGCCCAAGCGAGGGCACCGTGATGTCGCGGTCGCCGGCCGCCAGCCTGCCCATGGAGTCGCGCAGGCGCATCGCCGGCTTCGAGATCGCGCCGACCAGGAGCCAGGCGAAGGCACAGCCGGCCGCCAGCAGCAGACCGAGCGCGGTGAGGATCTGCGTGATCCCCGTCTCGTAGGCCGCGCGCTGCTCTTCGCCCAACGCATCGGATCGGTCGCGCAGCGCCTTGATGGATGCGTCGATGGACGTCTCGATCGGATCGATCAGCGCATCGGCGCGGTCGGAGCGTACGAAGGGACCGGCCTGTGCGATGGTGGCCGGGTCGGAGGCAAGCCGCAGCGCCTGCGCGGCGACCTGCGCCTGCCAGACGTCCATCGCGGCGGACGCGTCGCGAAGCATCGTCTTCACCGCCGGATCGATCGCCGAGCCGTCGAGCTTGGCGGCCGTCGCGCGGAAGCTGTCGTAGTGCTTGGCGAGCCGCTTGGCCATGTCCTCGGACGGCATCAGGATATAGCCGCGCATCGACAGTTCCTGCCGTGTCACCAGCATGCGCAGCAGCAGCGCGTCGCTGACGCCCTCCCCGACGGCCTCGCGCTCCAGGCGGACGCCCTCGATCTTCGCCATCGTGCCGTAGACGACCGCGCCCATCACGGCCGAGCCGACGATCATGGCCGCGAAGCTGGCCGTGATCTTCTTGCCGATGGAGATTTTGGACAACATGGGGTGCGACCTTCCGGCGAAGCGAATTCGGTTGCTCCCGGCGGCCGCGCCCGTCTTGCAACGAGACGTCAAGCAGCCGGTCGGGATCTTCACGCCATAGTGAAAACTATAAGTCGAACTAAATACTTAATGAGGTGACTCGACGCAGTACCGGAAGCCGCGATCTTGGTCGCACCCCGCCTGCGCGAAAACGCCGCCGGCGCGGGCCGGCGGCGTCGAGGAACGCGTGCGATAGTCCGGTGGGGCGCGCGCTATTCGGCGGCCAGGGCCGAGATGCCGTTCTCGAAGCGCGAGGAGGCGGCCACCGCGTCGATGTCGAGGATCAGCGCCACGCGGCCATCGCCGAGGATGGTCGCGGCCGCGATGCCGGCGACCCGGCCGTAGTTGGCCTCCAGGCTCTTGATCACCACCTGCCGCTGGCCCTGGATGCTGTCCACGAGAAGCGCGGAGCGCTGCCCGTTCTCGGCCTCGACCAGGATGGCCACGCCCGCCATGGCGTCGGTCGGCTCGCGCCGGTAGCCGAGCTGGCGCGACACGTCGATCAGCGGCAGGAAGCTGTCGCGCACGTTGATGACGCGCTGGTCGCCGCCGAAGGGCTTCACCTCAATGTTCTTCGGCCGCAGCGTCTCGATGATCGCGGTCATCGGGACCACCAGCGTGTGCTCGCCGCACGAGACGATCATGCCGTCGAGCACCGCGAGCGTCAGCGGCAGGCTCATGGAGAAGAGCGAGCCCTTGCCGGGACGCGAGGTGATCGACACCCGCCCGCCGAGCGCCTGGATCGAGCGCTTCACCACGTCCATGCCGACGCCGCGACCGGACAGTTCGGAGACTTCCTTCTTGGTGGAGAAGCCGGGCAGGAAGACGAGGTTGTCGAGCTCGTCGTCGGAGAGTTGCGCGTCGGCGGGCACGAGGCCCTTGGACACGGCGATGTCGAACACCGCCTTACGGTTGATGCCGGCGCCGTCGTCGGAGATCTCGATCACGATGCGCCCGGACCGGTGCATGGCCGCGACGCGCACCACGCCCTCGGCCGGCTTGCCCGCTGCCGCGCGCCCCTCGGGCGATTCCAGCCCGTGGTCGATGGCGTTGCGGATCATGTGGGTGAGCGGGTCGGAAAGACGCTCGATCACCGTCTTGTCGACTTCGGTGTACTCGCCCTCGGTGACGAGGCGGACGCTCTTGCCGGTGCGCTCGGCCACCTCGCGCACCAGGCGCGGCAGCTTCTGGAACACCGACTTCACGGGCTGGGCCCGGATCGCCATCACGCTGTCCTGCATCTCGCGCGTGAGCTGCTCGAGCTCGTCGAGGCCGATGGCGATGTCGGACGCGCGGGTGAGGCCCGCCTGCATCACGCGCTGCGACAGCATCACCTGGTGGATCACGAGCTCGCCCACGAGGTCGATCAGACGATCGACGCGCTCGAGGTCGACGCGGATGGTGGGCACCGGACCGGCGGGCGCGGCCTTGTCGCCCGAGGCTTCGGAAGCGGCGGCGGCCGAGGCCGCGGATGCGACAGGAGCGGGTGCGGGCGTGGCGGGTGCCGCGGGCGTCAGGGCGCCCACGTCGGGGTGAGCCTGCTCGGGCGGGTCCGCCTGCGCAGGCTCATCCGCGAAAGGGACGGAGGACCCTCCCCCGATCGAGCCGAGGAGCGCGGCCATCTGGGCGTCGAGATCCTCGGCGCTGAGCTGGGGCGCGTCGTCGTCGGCCCGCTCCACCGCGATGTCGCAATCGCCCTCGACGAACTCGAAGATCTCGTGGATGGCGGCTTCGCCCGCCGCCGTGGTCACCTCGATCGTCCAGGACAGGGCGGCGCCCTCGGGCTCCAGCTCGGCAAGGTCCGGCAGTTCGTCCGAATGGCAGGTCACCGAGCCGGTTCCGAGCGCCATGGTCTCGCGGATCAGGCGGGCGGCGTCGTTGGCGTGCTCGTAGAGCGAGGGCTTGGGCTCGACGCGCACGCGGAACGTGGCGTCCTGGCCGGCGGCGGCGAACATGTCGCTGAAGTCGACGGCCACGGGAACGAAGTCGACCTCTTCCTCGATCGGCGCGGCGAACGAGGGGGGCGCATGGTGGACGGGCACCGTCGCATGCGCGCCACCACCGGCCAGGACCGACAGCTCCGCCATCAGCGACTGCGGGCGCGCCGGATCCACCGCGCCGTCGTCGCGCGCGGCGGTGACGAGATCGGTCAGCACGTCGGCCGAGCGCAACAGCACCCGCACCACGCCCTGGTCGGCTTCCAGCCGCTCGGAGCGCACGAGGTCCAGCACCGTCTCGAAGGCGTGCGCGAACTGCACCAGCGCGTCGAGGTTGAAGGCGCCCGCGCCGCCCTTGATCGAGTGCACCGCTCGGAACACGGCGTTGACCGTCTCCGAATCCGTCTGTCCGCCCTCCATGGCGAGCAGGCCCGCCTCCAGTTCCTGGAGCTGCTCGGCGCACTCCTCGAAGAAGGTGGCGCGAATGGCGGCCATCGTGTCCATGGACGGGTTCCTTGAAATCGGCTTCGAAGGACGGTGTGTCGGTGTCGGCGCTTTACGGGGCGACGCGGTTGATCGCGTCCACGAGCTTCTTGGGATCGAACGGCTTGACGATCCAGCCGGTGGCGCCGGCGGCCTTGGCGCGCGCCTTCTTCTGCGCGTCGTTCTCGGTGGTCAGCACCAGCACCGGGATCGCCCGCTTGTCGGCGTCCGCGCGGAGCTGCTCGATGAAGGTCAGGCCGTCCATGCGGGGCATGTTCACGTCGGTCACGATCACGTCGGGATCGCAGCCGGCCAGGACCTCGAGACCGTGGACCCCGTCCTCAGCCTGGACGACGTCGAAGCCGGCGCCGGCGAGCGCCGCCCGCAACATGTCGCGCATGGTCCGCGAGTCATCTACCGTCAGGATCGTCTTCACTACCGGTTCCTTTCTGAAATCGGTCACATCGGGTTTACTTTAGAGGGCAGAAATTTCTTCTTCATGAACAAGCAGGACGCGGCGGAAGCAGATGTTCGCCAGTGGTCCGCCCGTCAGAACAGGTCCACGTCGCCCGCCCGCACCTCGGCCTCCGTCCAGCCGCCGAGCCGGGTCGCGAGGGCCGACAGGCGGATGGCCGAAAGCGGCTCCCCGAGATCGCGCTCCCCCTCGCCGGCGAAGGAAGGCGCGCTGGCCCGCACGAAGCCTTCCAGCTCGGCGATGGTCTGGCTGAGGAGATCGTGGCTCTGCGCGACGATCATCGCTTCCGGGCCGAGCCCTGCGGGCGGGATCAGTCCTTCCAGGCGCGTCGCCGCGGCCGTGAGACGGGCCAGTTCGTCGGCGAGGCGCTCGAGAAGCAGTTGCGAAGACATGGAGCTTCCGGTCACGCCGCGCGGTCCTTCAGAAGAGCTCAAGGTCGCCGCCACCCAGCGGGGGCGCCACGGGCACCGGCGCCATGATCTTGGGAATGGCCTTGTCGGTCGGCTCCATCAGGATCTGGCGCGCGCGCCCGCTGACCGGCCAGAACTCGATCCGCCGCCCCTGGGCACCGCCCAGGCTGCCGCCGACATGGGAGATGCCTTCCAGTTCCAGGAAGCGCCGGGCGAAGCCGGCGTTCTTGGCGCCGATGTCGGACAGGCCGACCATGGTGCGTGCCCCGCCGAACAGCTTGGCCTCCAGGGCATGCTTGCGCGCGCCCTTCTTCAGGAGGCCGTTGACCAGAAGCTCCATCAGGTAGAGCCCGTAGCTCTGCATGCTGGTGGACGAGCCCCCGGCGCCGTCGCCCGGAAGCAGGAAGTGGTTCATCCCCCCGACCCCGGCGCCGGGATCGCGAATGCAGGCCGCGATGCAGGATCCGAGCAGCGTGGTGAACACCACGTTGGGCCGGTCGTCGACCTGCGCTTCCCCCTGGATCAGGTTGATGCGCAGGCGGTCCGTCGACGTGGGCGGAGGGGCGAACCGGGCCTGGCTCATTGCAGGGGACCGAGCACCGCTTCGAGGGTCTTGCGCAGCACCGGGACCGTGATGGGCTTGGCCAGGATGTTGTTGGCGCCCGCCGCCGCCGCCTGCTGCACCAGGGCGCGGTCGCCCTTGCCGGTGAGGATGAAGAACGGCGTCTTCTTGGTCGGCCCGTAGGACCGCAGCGCCTTCAGGAGCTGGATGCCGTCCAGCTTGGGCATATTGAAGTCGGAGATGACGATGTGGCACGGCGTCGCCATCATCTGCTTCAGCGCCTGCTCGCCGTCCACGGCATAGATCACCTGCGTGATGCCGAGCTGCGTCAGCGCTTCGTAGATCAGGAGACGGCTGGTCCGATGGTCGTCAACGATCATCACCTTGAGATGCTGTACGAAACTCATGGATTGCCATTCCCTTGTCGAAAATTCCGAGACCGATCGTCTCGCAGAAAGCTGAAGGATTCATGCAGGAGAAGGGAACGGCCGGTCAGTTGAAGATGGCCTTGGCCATCGCCCCGATCGGGACCCGCTTCTCGGCGGCGCCGATCTCCCAAGCCACGCGCGGCATGCCGTAGACGAGCGAGGTCGCCTCGTCCTGCGCGAGCGTCCGGAACCCCTTCCCGCGCATCGCCAGGAGCCCGTCGGCCCCGTCCCGCCCCATGCCGGTGAGGATCGCTCCGGTGACCCGGCCCTCGCAGGTCCTGGCGATGGAATGGAACAGCACGTCGACCGACGGCCGGTGGCCCTGCACCGGGTCCTCGTCGCCGAGCGAGACGATCAGCCTGGTGCCGCTGCGTCGCACGCTCATGTGCCGCCCGCCGGGCGCGAGATAGACGTGGCCGGGCAGGATCGGCTCGCCCGAGCGGGCCTCCACCACGGTGGCGGGCGAGGCGCGGTCGAGACGCGCGGCGAAGGAGGCCGTGAAGGAGGCCGGCAGGTGCTGGACGATCATCACCGGCGGGGTGTCGGCCGGAAACTGCGCCAGAAGCGCGATCAGCACCTCGACGCCGCCGGTCGAGGAGCCGATGCCGACCAGCTCGGGCCAGGCGGCCCGTGCGGTCTGCGGGGCGGAGATCTGGCGGTCGCGGCTGCCGGCGATCTGGGCCTTAGCCCGATGCGCCTCGTGCACCAGCGCGGGCAACACGGCCAACGTGTCGCGCCCGCTTCCCGTGCCCGGCTTGGGGACGCAGTCGAACGCGCCGAGCCGCAGCGCCTCGATGGTGGCGGCCTGGCCGGGCTGGGTCAGCGTCGACACCATGATGACCGGGGTCGGGCGCAGGCGCATGATCTTGTCGAGGAACTCCAGGCCGTTCATGCCCGGCATCTCGATGTCAAGCGTCACGACGTCCGGGTCGAGCGCCTTGATCGCCTGGCGCGCCTGCATCGGGTCGGCGGCCTCCCCGACGACCTCGATCCCCGGGTCCGCCTGCAGCGAGTGCCGGATCAGAGCGCGCATGGTGGCGGAATCGTCGACGACGAGGACACGCGTGGAAGACATGGAAAAGGTTCTCGCGACCTTGGGACTACGGGGGCCGGGCGCCTCGGCGTCAGGTCCGACGGTACGTGGTCGTTCCCACCAGGGAGAGCTGGTTGGCGGCAGGCCCGGTCAGGCGCTCGGAATGGCCGATGTAGAGCACGCCGGACGGTTCGAGGTGTTTCATGAAGCGCCCCCAGATCTTCTGGCGCGTCGGCTCGTCGAAGTAGATCGTGACGTTTCGGCAGAAGATCGCCTGGAACCCGTTGCGCATCGGCCAGTCGCCGATGAGGTTCAGCTCGCGGAACGAGACGAGCGCGCGCATCTCGTCGCTGACGGAGTGGCCGGCGGCGGTGCGCGAGAACCAACGGCGACGCAGTTCCGCCGGCACCGGCTGGATGGCGGCGTCGTCGTAGACGCCGGCCCGGCCGAAGGCGACGACGTTGGGGTCGATGTCGGAGGCGAGGATGCGCACGTCGTGGTTCGCGGCGTCCGGCATCAGGCCGAGCACCGTGAGGGCGATCGAATAGGGCTCGTGGCCGTTGGAGCAGCCCGCCGACCAGATGCGCACCCGTCCGCCGCGCCGCGCCGATTCCAGGAGCGGCGGCAGGAACTCGGTCCTCAGATGGTCGAAGTGGTGCATCTCGCGGAAGAAATGCGTGACGTTGGTGGTGAGCGCGGCGAGCATCGTCATGCGCTCGCCCGCTCCCTCGGCGCCGGACACGTGTTCGCAGTACTGCCGGAAGCTCTGCATGCCGAGCGCCCGGAGCCGCTTGGCCAAGCGCGAATAGACCAGCGCCATCTTGCTGTCGGGCAGCGCGATGCCGGAATCCTCGTAGAGGATCTTGGCGATGCGCAGGAAGTCCTTCTGCGTCAGCTCGAACTCGCCGGTGGGCTGGAGCGGTTCGGACTGCGCCGAAGCGCCCGGCAGGATTCGCGACATCGGTTGCCTCCCAAGCCTGGTGCGGCGGGTCCGCTCAGGCGGCCAGGTTCTCGACGGACGGCGGCAGGACGCTCTCGGTGCTGATGAGCGAGATCATCCGCCCTTCCAGCGCGATCACGCCGCGTACGAAGCTGCGCGCGATCTCGGACGCGAGGTCCGGCGTCGGCTGCAGGTTCTCGTCCACCACGGTCAGGATGTCGGACACCGCGTCGACCAGAAGGCCGACGAGTTGGTTGCCGACCATGACCACGATGATGACGGAGCGGGCCGTCGGCTCGGTCGGGCCGAAGCCGAGACGCAGCGACAGGTCGACGATGGGCAGCACCGCGCCCCGAAGGTTGATGACGCCCGTCACGAAGCTGGGCGTGTGCGGCAGCGGCGTCGCGGCCGCGAATCCGCGGATCTCCCGCACGGAGGTGATGTCGACGCAGAACTCCTGCTCGGCAACGCGAAAGGCGATCAGTTCGCGTGCCCGCTCCGCCTCGTGCGACTTGCTCATGTTCGTTGTTCCCTGGCTCGAAGAGGTCGTTGCGTTCCGGTCAGCGATGCGGGGAGGCCCCGGTGTCAAACCGTGGCTTCGCCGAAGTCCGGCAGGGTTCCGCCCACCTCGTGGAGGCCGATGCCGAGGAGCTCGAGCCCCCGGCACAGCGCGTCGGACGGGTTGACCAGGCTGAATTCCTGCCCGTCCGATTCCCAGCTCCGGGCGGCCGACAGGAGGATGGCGGCGCACTGCGCGCCGATCCGCTCGACCTGGGCGCCGTCGACGATCACGGTGTCGCCGCGCAGGGCCAGGAGCTCGGCATGCAACGGCTTCGCCGCCCGGACGTCCAGAACCGGCGCGAGGGTCGCCTCTCCGTGCGCCGCGTCCGACGGGACTGCGAACGCGACGGGCTCGCCTTCGGACTGAAGTTCCTGCAGCATCTTCGCTCCTTGCGTCCTGCGTGCCGACCATGCGTCGCTCGGGAAGGTCGGAACCGCGGGCTCGGACCGACTTTGTCCGGCAAGTTGTATCCTGCAAAGATTGACGAACGTTTGAGTGGGGACATCCCGGCGCCGCAATTCGGCCGCGGCGAACGGGGCGCACGAAAAAGGGGACCTCCGCCGGGCGAAGGTCCCCTCGATCGTTCGGCGCCGGCTCGCGGCGCCGGCGTCACTCCCACTCAATTATCGGCCCCGATGCATAGGGCATTGAAAAGAAAAGCGAAAAAATTTTTTTGGCGCAAAAAGTCCGTCAGGGTCAGCGGCAAAAAAACTTGCTGATGAAAACATTGGACTTTTCCGACCCAGCGACCTCTGAAAAGTTCCGCCATCTATCGCTGATGACGGCGACGGAGCATTTTGAGGCCGCCAAGGACGAAAGTGCTCGCGAAAACCCCATCGTACCGACTCTGCTCACAGTTAGCGATCCACCTCGAAACGTCGCGGCCGCGACGCCTCACAACAATGACGCATCAGGCAACTCGTTTTGCCGACTGCTCGCGCAGCGAATGCTTTGAGGATCGAACAGCTCTGCATCCCACAGCCATACCCAGCCCGCGCTACCTTGCCTCGCTCGGAAGGAAGAGCATTTCTGGCCATGACCTCGGTCGCCGGAGCATGGGCACATGGAAGGAGAGGCCGGCGTCAAATGCCTCTTTAAAGCGTTCGATCACCGCCTCAGCGTCCTCTGTCACCGGCCCGGCACAAAGAGCACCTTTGACCGCGGGCGCGTTCATCAACTGCAACAGTTCCCAATCTCGCAAGACTTCGATCTTCCCGTCCTTCTCCGTCACGCCAAAAATCAGCCTATGGACGAGCGAACCGGTACCGGTGACTTCATCCTCAACAGCTAGGATCAGCACCGGACCGCCAAGCCCATCGACGGAAGCGGCTCGCGCCGAAATGCCATGCGCATCGTCGAGCGCAATGTCGAACAGAGGATGACCGATCCCCAGGACCCGGGAGGCGGCATTGGCGCCACGGAGGCTGCGGTCGAAAACTAATCCCTCGTACTTATCCCGGAGCGTGTAGCTGCGCGCTTTCCAATCATCAGGAGTCCTAATCTCCAGACCATCATCCCGCCGGAAAATCCGGCGCCCATGCCTGCCGACGGTTTGGGTGAAGAACCGCTCCAGGTCGGGAAGGTCGACCTTCGGCAGGTCCTTTCCGATTTGCTGAAAATCAAATCTCGACACGGAGCCCAGAAGCTCGCGCACAGTTTCAACCACGTCACGCCCGCCTAGGGTAGAAGTGGTGCGATCGAACCAGGCTCCCAATCGTTCGCCAGAAAGCCCTTCGCTCCCGGAGAAAAGCTCGTTGAAGAGCGAACTGCCAGCCATGCCTATGACCAACTGCGAAATATCCTCCTGTTCCTCCATCACCGAGGAGAGAGCAGCCTGAATGCGCTCCAGCTTTGCATTGAGCAAATCCCAAATGCGAGCCTCAACGGTCTGGGGGTTTCGCAAAATATAGACCGAGACGGGCCGCGTCTGGCCATAGCGGGATAGACGCCCGACCCTCTGATGGAGTCGCATCGGGTTCCAGGGCATATCCGCATGGACCAGTACAGCGCAGCGCTCTTGAAGGTCGATGCCTTCGCCGCCGGCCTCAGTGGACACGAGAAACCGCACTCTTCCCGTAATGAAGGCATCCGCAGCGTGCTCGCGGGGCTGGCTGACAATCTTTGCTGAGCCCGAAGGCTGATCAAGACCATCCAGCCGTTCGTCTCCGTTGATGAACGTTGCCGAACCAAACCCAAATCGGCGATGCAGCGCGTTAATGATAAGGGCTTGGGTTGCCTTGTATTCCGTGAAAAGCAGAATCGGCTCGTCAGGACCAAACTCCTCGCCGATCATCTGAAGCAGGCGCTCGATCTTGGTCTCTCGGGCTATGCCGTCGGCGAGAGCGATCAGTTCGTCGAGACGCTGTATTTCGTCCTCCATCAGCAGGACGGCAACAGATCCGGGAAGCGCCTCTTCGGCTTCTGCCAAATCGTCAAACGTCGCCTGCTCCTCATCAGGAAGCGAGACAGACTCACTTGAACGACCAACGAGGTTCGCGAGCGTTGTTCGACGTTTACGGAGTGCATTGCGAATTGCCGCGATCGAACTTGCAGCCAGCTTCTGCAGTGTGATCAGCACGAGCATCCGGGCTGTCTGCGCACGCCCTTCAAGGGTCGCGGCATAGGCCCTGCCGTCGATGACGAACTCGCTTAACGTCCGATAGAATTGTGTTTCATTGTTGTTATATTGGTATTCCCGACTGAAGACGTTAACAGGCTTGAAGAGCTTTTGACCTTGGAGATCGGTGACAGTCGCCTTGTTGTTTCTGATCATAACTTTGGAAAGCTGAGAAAGCTGTTTTAGCGGGTCATGCTCCGGGTCGAAGAGGTCCGGCTGCACAAGGTGCATCAGGCCGAAGAAGCCGTAGTCTTTCCCACGATGCGGGGTTCCGGTGAAAAACAGCAAGGAGTTGATCTTGCCCCGCTCCTGGAGCTCGGAGACAAGGCTGTATGCCAGCGTCTCGCCAGCGCGTTCATCCACACTGAGGTGGTGAGCCTCATCAACAATGACCAAATCCCAGGGATCGGCGTCAAGGAGCCTTTGTCGCGCTCCACGACGGTCGTCTCGCAGCGTATGGAATGATGCGGCCACCATCGAAGCAGTTGCCCAGAAATCGCCGCGCGCCGTGTCCGCCTGCGTGACATAGCGTTGGAGCCGGATGTCGAACATATCCTTGAGGCGGAATTGCCACTGCGGCACGAGCTTTGCCGGTGCAAGGATCAGCACGCGCCGCACACGCCCAGATGCGATCAACGGCATGAGGACAAGGCCGCATTCGATCGTCTTGCCCAGCCCGACGTCGTCAGCGACAAGCCAGCGGAAGGGCCATTCCTGGATTACTTTGCGGCAAACCCATAGCTGGTGAGGAAGCAACTGCACGCGCGAGCGAGAAAACACCCCCCACTGGTCATTGACCGATCGGATGGAAAGCGCCTGGGCACGGATCAGCGCATCTATGGGATCGGTGTCCGTGCCCGCGCGGAGAGCCGAGTATAGAGACGGTATCTCGGAAATCTCGCTTGCCAGAACCTGCTCAACAGCCCCGCCAAAACGAACGACGACGGTGGCTCCCATATCCACCACGACGCGCCCATTGCCGTGACGAGGATGGTGAACGGGAATTCCGGCAGCCAATGCTGGTGTTTCCGTCATTCGCCAATACCCTCTATTTCGTCCTCGTCTTCCTGTTCATCGCCATACTCCATCAGGTCTGACGGAGCGCCGCCAACCTCAGCGAAGCATGTTTCCAAAGCACCACGGTGCTTGCGCCGGGTAATCAACTGAAGCGGGAGATCGAAATCGCCAACAAATCGACGGTCGTCTCCCAGATGTTTCGTTACGAAATCACAGATCGTCCGACTTGCTTCTTTGTCCGCCCGCTCGCCGACATCGGCGCCTAGTTCATTTAACAGAATACGCACGCGCCGAGATGGAGCCCAAACATAGGGAAGCATCAGGTGCTCATCGCGAGTCTCATAGGCGCCGTGGCGCAGCAGCTCACGGAGCATCCAGTTCATGCCGATACCGAGAGAACGGTTTATCGGGGCGGCGTCGATGGAAAGGCGCATCGCCGGCGGCCAGTAGCTCGGCTGCAAGGCGCCATTGAGCGAAATGACGCCATGCTCCTCAATAATTCTCGGCAGCTTGACCGCAATCTCTCGATACTCATCCAGCCAACGGGCAACGGAATACAGATCGACAAATGTGCGTCGCCACGTCAGATACTGCTGATCGAAATGATTGGGTGCACTCCATCGTTCGAGCCGTTCAAGCCAAGAGTGCACCTCATCGGGCGGCCGTGACTCGGACAATTCTTGCCACCAGCCTTCTCTGAAGCCAGCGTCGACAAAACTCTTGTGCTGCTCATCCTGCGCTAGGCCGAACGAATGGAAGCAGGCCAAGGCGAACATCGTGAACCATGCCGTGCGATCCTGTGACTCCCGAAGCTGCGACGGCGAGAAATCCCCCGGGTAGGCCCTCTCCGCGTATGAGGCGCGGAGGCTAGAGCCCTCGGCGCGCCACCAGGCGTGGATTGCCTTCAGGACCGTTGCAGGCTCAGGCGGGGGAGACTGAACAGACATTGGCGACAAGAAGGCATCTCGGCCCTGGAGGGCGTACAGGAGATCGTCCTTTTCCTTCTCCGTCCAGCCAGAGAGCAGCGGGCTGATCCGCAACTGCGACGAAGGCCAAGGCAGCCAGCCAGGGCGATGGCGGCGGATCTCATCACCCAATTCTCGGCCTTGGCGCCCCTCAATGACGTATCGGAGCGCTGCCGCTTGTCGGCCTTGGTCATCGTCCGGGATTTCCGCTGTCCAGCCGCCGAGATCACGCGTTTTAGGGCCGAAGCCCGATCGTTCGCGGGCGACCCGGAAAAACTCCAGTGCCGCGCCAGTATATTGCTTGTCGAGCAGATGCATCGCGGGCGCAAATGCGCATAGCCTGCGCTCTTCGGGGTCCTCGGCGGCATCGGGACTCGGAAGCTGAGCTATCCGCCATGCCCCGTCCTGTGCGAGGAACAATGCCTGCCTGGAAACGTCCAGAATCTCGTAAAGTTCGTTATCAAGCGGCGCTTCCCGAATAGATTGAGATGTAAGGGCAAGGCCGAGGGTCTTCGCCAAATCTGAACTGACATGCTTGTCTTCGCCGATCTGCTGGCGGAGAAGGCCTGCGAAGCGCAGTGGACGAATATTCCCAAAGCCGAGCTTTCTCAATTGCCCAGCTATATCGGATGATACCGTCCGGTCTCGTAGCTCCGTGAGGGCAGGCCAATCCTGTACTTTGGCGAGCATGAGAAGATCCGATAACGCGCCATCGACGAAACAGGCCGCGTCCGACGCCTTTATCAACAAAGCGAATGAAGGCGGCAGGCGGGTCGGCACGACCTGGCGCTGGTCTATGAGGTGGCCATATCCCCGACCATCGGCGTGCAGGTGCCGGGCCAGATCGTCGTCGAAATCCAGCGCGAGAACATCGAATAGGCGGGACCAGAAGGTGCTCCACGCCGCTGTTCTAGAAGCGTCAGAGGCATCCAAGTCAAGGCTTTCCGCGAACCCGCGCCAGTCTGTGTCCGCGAGATCGTGCAGTTTCAGAAGGCGGTCCCCTAATGTCCGCCCTAGTGTTCGGAATTTCTCCGTCTGGTCAGCAATTGAGCCGGCCAGTCCTGTGCGTCCTGGATCGACAGCGAAAGGACCGTTGAGCAGCCAGCCAGAGCGGGACGGCACCTCGAGCGGGGCCAGGTTCCAGAGTCGATTCAGATCGTCGGGAAATCTACCTGGTCCGGCGGCATCAATATGCAGCAGAAGGGCAAACCCGAACGACAGATCGAAGCGCAGGGCTCGCTCGCGGCGCCCGCCTGACACGGAAACGACTCTGATCTGGCTCTCGCCGAGAAGCGGCAAAGACGAGCAATCTACGCTCGTGGGAACGTCGCCATCGATCTCGATGCGGCGAATTGTGCGGGCGAAAGCAGGCAGCCATGTCACGGCGGATTTGAACGCCGCCATCGCATCAGCGCCTTTGTCAGCCGTCTCCGCTGAAAGGGGAACTTCGATAACGGTCGCCTTTCGGCCGCCGGGGACTTTTTGCCTCTCTGCTATGTCGATGCCCGCCGGCCAGGGCGTCGGCAGAAAGCCGCCGGCCGTGCGCAGGGCGATGAAGCCGCTGGCGATGCCGACGCCGTCCGACAGCACATGGACGCTCTTGAAGCCCAAGCCAAACTTGCCGGTGAGATCGTCTCCGGGGCGTTTCTCGGAGAAGTTCATCAGCAGCATATTGAGCAGGTCACGATCGTGACCGACGCGACGCCCCTCCTCTGCGTCATGCCCCATGTGATTGATCGGGCGGCCCCAATGAACGACACGAAATCCACCTGGGTCGCCCGGTAGCTGCTCCACCCGGAAACGGGCGTCCGATGCAGTTTCACAATGCTGCCGATAGGCATCGTCGGCGTTCTGGAACAGCTCGAAGAGAACCCGGCTGGCGGAATATCCGAAATCCCCGATCTTGGCGCGAACCGCAGACAGAAGCTCGGCTGCCAGCGTGCTGTCGGATACTTTTCGCCATAGCTCCGCTTTCAGCTCTTCCATCTTCTGCGCCGACGCGGAAAGGTGATGGAGGTGGCTTTCCTCAGCTTGATACTCGCGTAGCGCCTTCTGTGTGCGGTAGTCAGTGGGGAGCTTCAACTCAGCGAGAATCGTGGGGAGCCGGTCTCGAAGCAACCGTTCAGTTTCCTCGATCGTCGATTGATCGACCTCAACCGCCCTGTCCAACATCTCCCGCAACGCCGTACGCTGGCTTTCCATGCCGAGCCACAGACAGTCCGCCGCGACTGTCTCGACAAACCGCCGGAAGATGCCGCTGGCCTCTTTCTGACCGTATCCGCTCGGATCGACGTGCCTGACTGGCAGCGTGATCAATGACCGCACTTTACCATCGGCGGCCCGGATGCCCTCATGGCTCTTGTGCAGATTCCCGACGAGGATTCCGTTGCCAGGACCACCCAATGGCGCATCGAACACATCCCCCGACAGGGCGACGGCTTGCACATGCTCGCCCGCGACCGGCACAATCAGGAACCGGCGTTGATCGACCTCATCCGCCAACGGGTTCGGATAGAGGATTTCTCTGGGAAAATGATTGTCGAGGTCAGCCCAAAGGGTATCGACATCGGCCGTCGCGTCGATCGCCCATTCGTTCGCAAGGCGCTGAAAGGGCTCGCTGCGGCCTATCAAGCCGAGATAGACAATCACCAGGTCGGACGGTACGCGCCCCCGCCATGTGGTGAGGAACGACCGATGCTGGTCTGCCCACTGGGGCTCCAACGCAGTCAGATCGACATCCATGATCTCTCCCCGGCGATGATCGGTTGGAGATGAGTCATGAACTTCATGTCCGGCGCCCTGCCTCTCGGCGAGTGCTGCCTCACGCTTTCCAAGCGTGGATGCGTAGTGCCGCGCCAATACATAATTCGGATCGAGCCCGTCACCGCCCTGGACGACTTGCCGGCCGCTGCGCCAATCTCCGGCCTCAGTAGGAACCAGCGTCTCACCGAACACCTGATAGCGAGTTTCTTCTCGCCAACGAGCGACGACGTTGAAGCCGTGGCGATAGGCTCTGCGGGCGGCCTCGCCTTTTCGCCCGTTTTCCGCCGCCAGCGTCGCCATGCGGTCGAGGTGGGTTCCTGCCAAATTTGTGTTGGAGGGGAGAATCTCCGCGAAAGCGGCGACAACCTTCATCGCGTCCCCGCCATCAGCCTCCGAGGCCAGAACCGCCGCTAGCAGAGGCCAACCGGGCAACCCAACATCGCCGCTGTCTTTCGCCAATGTCGCAAAATCGTCTATCGGAAACTCATCCGCCGCTCCGAGGCGTCCGATGATGCCCGCATCCTCGATCATCAGCGCCAGGGCTCCGAATGACGAGCGTCTATCCGGAAGCACCCATTTCCCAAGATGATCGAATCCGCGATGCTCGCGCACATCGATGGCCAGCTTTGCAGCGGGCAAGAACGGCGGGTTTTCTCCATTCTTCAAAAGAAGCGCTCGCGCCGCTTCATCGACCGCTGGTGGAAGAGCGAGCACGTCCTGGGGCGCGACAGGCTGCCCGTCCGCCAGAAGCCACGGTTTGGCGCGAAGCGCATCAAGCCGGCGCTCATCGGGCGAAGATTCGAGCTTGGCGAGCGCATCCAGTACATCACCACGAAAGCGGTGTGGATCATCGCAACCGAGCGCGACCTCAATCTGGCTTAATGGCGACCACGCCCCAATAAGCTGCCCTTGCCGTTCCCTCGCCTTCTGGCTTCGGCATGGCTGGATGATGGAGACGACTGCCCGCAACGCTTCAGGAACAAGCCATTCTTTCGTCTCACGAAAGATACCCTTTCCATCGCCAACGGTTCCGTCCCGCCTTTCGTGAATAGGCAGCCGGATCAGCAGATCATCGGGCAGACCGGCCTCAAGGACGGCTTCCCGCTCTGAAACATCAGGGCTGAGTTGCTCGATGGCGGCGATACGCTTCTCGAACAACGCTTCCAGATTGGTCGCGTCGAGAACCTCAATACGAAGATGGTTTCGTTGCGTCCTGGACAGTCCATCGGCTATGCCGGTTGGGACAAGAAATTCGTTCTGGCTCTCGGCAATTAGAGCCGTGGTAATACGCTCTATTCGTTTCAGGTTCGGGTCTAGGGTCCAGAGCTTTGATACTGAATATCCCGCCTCACGACTACCGACACACAGACGCCGGGCGGCGGCTGGATCGTCTTTGCTGTCGATTCCAATCTCATCGAGTAGCCGTTGGCGGGCGCTTATCGGCCCAAAGCTCATGGCTTTGTCGATGAGCGAGAACGCGGCCTCCTTACCCGCCGACTGAAGCGTGAGATTCGCCACGTCTCGAAGGAAGGGCATCGCACCGCTATCGACGATCAGCGGGGATGCGCCTGGTAATGCCTCCACGAGTAAAGGCAGCCATGTGTTTGCTTGAGGAGAGTTGGAGAACAAGAGTCCGGTTCTGGAGCGCTCAACAAGTGCTTGGAGTGACAGCACAATCGGGCCACGGATACGGACATCCCGCACACGCAGAACCTTGATGGATGCGAAATCGGGATCACGCGCCAATTCGGAGATACTCCGCTCGGCCTGAGCGAGCAGCGCCAACGCGGTGGTAGCCGCTTGATCCGCCTGATCGCCTTCAAGCAGCGGTTCGAGTGCGGTGAGCAACGTCTTGAGGTCTTCATCGGATAGTCGGGGAGGACGTCGGCTATCGTCGAGCCATTCGCCTCGAACTGGCAGGATATTCGCCGGGACACATGCCAGCGCCCGCAGGACTTGCCGGTTTTCGACAGATAGCGGAAGCGGGAACAACGCGCTGTGGGGAATGTGGGCAAGAGCCGATTTAACGAGTTCGGACGGAGCAAGCGTATGAGTTTCCGCCATTGCTGTCCGCAAGGCCGCGACTATGTGCGGCCCGATCACAGAATCCTCGGCATCGCCGAGCATCGCTATGTCGAGGAAATCGACGAGGAGTCGCGAGAGATCGCGTGACTGAAACGCACGCGGCGATAGGCCGGAAAATACTGCGCCAAGGTCTTCCCCGGTCCAGCGTATCGGTTGCGCGCTCAGCCCGGCGCTGGCATCGACGACGAGACGCACACCGCTTGAATCGGCCCACGCTCCGATGGTTCCGAACAATTCCCCAATCCGCTGCTGGGCATCTGCCACCGAGGCCGGAAGCGGCCGGAGGGCGTCCCCCGACCGGACGACGCGCCAAACGACGGCTTGTCCTTCGAGAACACGCACCAGCGCATTGTCCCGGCAAATCGCTTCGCGGTGGCGGCGAAACCATTCATGACGCGCGAGTGCCGACACAAGCTGTGTGAGTTCCGATGATGCTATCATCGCCTCGCCAAGCGCGTCTCTCAGCAGAGTCGGCAGGAGTGGGAGAACCACGGCGTCTCGAAGTTCGGCATTCCACGCGCGGCGCAACGCCGTAGCATCGGCGGGCAAGTCCGTTTCGACGGGAGCTTTCAGCCCTTCGATCTGACGCCGGCCACTGTCGAGGAAGAAATACCCGTGTAGCAGGAGGCGGAACTGGCCAAGCACACCGTCGTGGTCGAGCGGGATGTCTATGCTGGATTCATCGGAGATTGGCAGGAACACGGCCCAGGAAATGCGTAGTCGCGCAGGCATGGCTCGCTCGGTCCCCCCGCGGGGGATGCGCAACAGCGTCGCGGCCCCGTGCGGCTCTCCCTTTTCAGGAACGGGTTGTGGGCTGAGAACGGTGATCGTTTGCGGCCAATGTGGCGTGCGTCTCAGCTCCGCGAGACGACCGTCAAGAGCCATCGTTTCGCGCCCAACAAATGAAGCTGTCGATCTCTCCGGCCCGACTTCGATCTTGCCGCCAAAGGCGTTAACACCATCGCCCAAACGGTTCGGCCCGACGAAGCGACCATGCGCAGCATCCAGTTCCAACGCGCAGCGAGTTTTACCGTTTTCCAGAATCTCAATCGATTTCAGGTGACGCAGCGTCGTCAGGACGGCGCGTAAATCATCAGGTCGGACAAGTTCCCTGATTGTCTCTGCTGTCGATGGCATGTTGCTGGAAAAGCCAACCCCCGGGGCTGGCTGGATGCTTTCCCGACGCAGCGGCAACCACAGAACGAGGTAGCGATCCGGGAAATCTGAGACGACCTCACCTCCCAAAAATCCAACATCGGCAAGCTCGAGAGGCTCCCACTGCCGGCTGATATTGCCTGCGACATCCACCTCCAGGAACGGGTTGACGACGGTGCTGAAGGCGTCGCCGTCTTCTCTTCTGGCGTAGACGATAAACGCATCGCAGAGGTGAAACACGGCCTTCTGGCCGAAACCAAACTTGCCGATCGCGGCATTGTCGGCGGCTTTGCTGCTCTCGCCAAACGACGTGATGCCACCCTCGTCCTGCTTGCGGAAGAAACCATCATTCGCGACCAGAAGGCCCGGCCCGCGCAACAGCGGATGCACCGCATCTGGCCAGCCAGGCAGTACGTCGAGCCTGAATCGTTGGGCTTCCGCGTCGTCAGCGTTTTGCAGCAACTCTTTGAGGATCGGATACCCGGAATCGTACCGATCCTGCAGATTGCTCTTGATCTGATTAACGATCGAGATCGGAGAGATGTGAAAATCAGGCATAGGCGCATCCTGCCAATTCCCGGACCATCGGCTCTTCACTCAAGAACAAGTGCCTCAGCCGCGTCATCATGTTGGTGCTGTTCGACACATCGATGCTTGCTGTCTCCAGGATAGTGGCGTGTCCCGTAATGCGATGGCGTGCGTGAACCACACCTTCGTGTCCGAGCCCTGGGTGGTGGGGGTAAAGCAACGTCAAGCGCGGGGCGTGATAGAGCTGCGCATAGGCCATCATCTGATAGACGTCAGCCTGCGAGACGCCTTGCTTCGGATCATCGATCCGCGAGGCTATCCGCTTCCATTTGGTATCGATGACATGGGTTACCATGCCACCTTTGCGGATTAGGATATCGGGCTTGGTCTGGAACAGTCCGCGTTCGCTGTCCTGCGCGCTCAGGCAGAACAGGCGTCCGCCTTGCAGCGAGACGGTGAGGCCCGTTCCCGCCAGCGCACGGGCGATCAGCCGACCGACATATTCTTCAAACAGAGCGTTCATCTCGAACAGCATCGCGGTGCCCTGGCCGGCGCCGCCCGTAGTTGTCTGATAACGATCCTGCAAAAAGAGACGGGCCATGGCGAACAGCTCTTGCCACGACCGATTGGTGCGATCGATGACGACCTCGTCCCAGCGCAACGCCGCGATCGGCACCTCGCTGATACCGGCATAGACGAAGGCGAGTTCGCGCAGGCGTTGCTGGTTGGCGCTGCGCCGCGAGAGACGCAACAGGCGGACCACCGCCGCCTTCATGATCCGGTTGAGCGGAGTATCTTCCGATAGGAGATCGAAGCGGCAGGCAAGACGCGAGGGATTGACCGCATGGCGCGTGAACTGGCGCGTGATGTCGAGCTGACCACGCATGGTCGGCAAGTCTTCTTCGTGCCCGACATAGCGACGCGGCATGCCCTTCCGAAGAGCTTCCGTCAGCTTTTCGCAAAAGATGCGGATTAAGATTTCGAGCAGGGTTTCGCGCTGCCAGGCGAGATCCGTGATGACGCCGAGGTCGATCTTGAGATCGAGCGCCACCGCCAGCATATGGACCAGGCGTTTGCGGATCGCCGCATCCTGGTGATCGCGTGTTTCACCGGGCGCAACATCGATCTTGGGCAATATCTCCAGGCTTGCATCGCCCGCCGCCAGAATTCCGACCACGCCGCGGGCGCGCAAGGCGTGCCGACCATGTTCGAGTACGCCGCTACCGCCCCGGCCGGCAAAGGCCGAGCGCGCCGCCAACCCCGCCATTCGGTCAGCGTGGCGGGCCGGAATCTGCCCGTCGCCTTCGCCATAGGCGAGCTTGTCCCATTCACGAACCGTGTAGGCGGGCATCAGGCTGCAAAATCCGAGAAATCGAAACTGGCTTTCACACTCCAGCGCCGCTTGTCTCCGCCCAGTTCATCATCAGCAAAGCCGGATGGAGTCGGAAGACTCATTGATTCCAGGAAATGGGCGCCGTTGGTACCGTCACCATCGCCGAGCACTACGGCGACCTTCGACCAGTCCTCATAGAAATACTCGGCCAAAAGCGGGATGATCTTGTGGCGCATGACATCCTCGACATCAGCTCGGGAGCTGCATCCGGTAAAATAGGCGTGACCGATCTGGTGCTCGCGATCGAAGAGATATTCGATCCGCTCATTGAGGGTGTGCAGCAGCTTGCACAGATCAATCCCGTCGAGATTTTCCGCATCAAGCTGCCGCGCCGCCAGCGCCCGGCGAAGCTCTGAAACGTCCGGCATCAGCTCGCGGAAGGTGAAGCGGCGACGCAGGGCGGTATCGAGCAGCGCGATCGAGCGATCCGCAGTGTTCATCGTTCCGATGATATGCAGATTGGCAGGCACGCCGAATTCATCGCCTGAATATGGCAGATGCACCTTGATGGCGTTGGGTTGCCCCAGGCGCTTGTCCGGCTCCAGCAGCGTGATCAATTCGCCGAAGACCTTGGAAATGTTGGCCCGGTTGATTTCGTCGATAATCAACACGAAGGCTTCGCGTTCAGCGTCGGCGTCAGCTTCCTTGATCGCGCTGTTCATGTAGCGCTCGAGGGCCGGAATATTGAGGCGCTCCTTCCTCAGCCCGTAAAGCGACCGCATCGTGAAATTGCCGTCATAGACCTCGGTGACTGGCACGCCGGCAGCATCGTGCCAAAGCCAGCGCACGGCACGCCTGTGGCCATAGTTCCCCTCTGGCCGCGGATGATATTCATAAGGGCCAGTCACCTCGCCTATGGCGCGGATCAACCGATTCCCTTTCGACACGACAATGATGTCGCCCGGCTTGAGACGATTCCGAAACGTATCGGTGATCGACACCTGGCCAGACTGCAATGTGACCGGCCCTTCGATCTTGCCCTTTTCCTGGCACGTTTTCAGGATTTCCTCGGCATCCTCGTACTTCGGGTCGCTCCAGTCGATGTCTTCCCAACTCAGCAGCGTGTAGCCACCCTCGATCACTTCCTCGAAGAGTTCCTGATCGCCGGCGTCCCGGCTAAAGCCGACCGACATCTTGTAGATTTGGCGGCCATCACTCGTGATCCGATTGCTGATCGCCGTTTTGCCCAATCCGGTCTCGGCCCGCTTCGCAATGCGCCGGAAAATCCCGGGCACCGTTTCCAGTCGGAACCCTGCTGACGATGCGCCTTCGTCGTCATCCGATCCTGTCATGGGCTGGCGACCCTCGACAAAATCCTCGTAGGCCATCGACTGGTGAAATGTGACGAACTCGATCCGGCCTTCGCCGGCAAGACGGCGATACTCGGCCATCAGGGCATCGCGATCATCGCGCACCGGCTCGGCCGCGGCGTCACCCAGACAAAGCCGCACGGCCTCCCAGGCCGTGGCATAGGTCTTGCCGGTCCCCGGGGGGCCGTAAAGGATGAGATTGGTGGCGGCGGGCATTGCGGTCATGGGTTCAAAGGTCATGGGTTGGCGCCCTTCCGCTGAGGCGAGCTGATAGGTGAAAACGGTGGAGCTGCTGGGATTGGGCTGGGTGTGCGTTGGCGCGGGGACGCGGGCGCTTTCCTGGAACTTCGCGCCGCCGAGAGCGCTGCAAATGGCCGGATGCGCATTGTCCAGACCCATTTCGCGACCGAGAGTGCCCGCGCGGATCGAAACCTCTGCCGCGCCGTTCTCACGGGCCGGCTCGATATAATAGTTGAGCGCGCATAGCCGGATGCGATCGGCATCGCCGATCAGATGCTGATAGCGCTCAGGCGGAGTGACCGGCATGTCATCGCCATCGACGATGATGTAGCCGGCATTGTGGAGCTGGGCGGCTGCATCCGCCTTCTGTCCCCAACCGCCATTGAGCTGCGTCTTGCCGCGCAGGAAGCCGACGATCGGCTTCGAAGGGTAGACCCGATTGGGCCGCTCGCGTGTCGAACGGACCCAATAGTCGCGTGGCTCGCCGAATGCGTCGAAGATCGCGCTGTGCTCGCCCGACTGGCGGTAGCTGTCATAGGCGTCAAATGCCGCTTCGATCGCTTCGCGCGAAAAGGTAGCCGCGTTCTCTTCCTTGTAATTGTGGACGATCCACAGCGCGCCTTGCACATCGATCATGTCGCGCGGCGCCAGACCCTGGGACGAAAAGGCACAGCGTACAGCCTGCATGAAGCGCAGTTCGTCACGGTAGGTGTCGGCCATCGACGCGTTGTCGGGAAACCGGCTGCCCACAGCTTCCAGCCAGAGGTCTTGGCGCACGGAATGGCGAATGTAGATACCGTGATCGGGAGCGAGATGAAGGAACAGAAACTCCGCAATCTGTCGTGCCGGATCGGGTTTGCCGTCCGGAACCGCTGCGATCCAGGCGCTGACAAAGGTCTCCAGCGCTGAGGCGTGGCTTTCCGACGCGCCGAGCGCCGCATCTATGAGCGTGCGCAAGGCTGGCCAGAGCTTTTCGCGATTCGCATCCCCCTTGGGCGACATCGGCCAATAGGCGCGCCATTGCAGAAGGTTGCTTTTAGCCAGCGCGGTATTGACGGCGTCGGCCAGTTCCTGATCGGAGCCCGCCTGCGTGATCGCAGCCTTGAGGTCGGCCGCGATCTCCAGCTTGTAGATCCGTTCCGCCTCGTCGAAATGCGGATCCGGCCGGTCGAAACGGTCGAGTGCAGGAAAGAAATGGCGCAGCCGCTCGATCCAGCGCGTGATCGCAGCCGGGTTGAGCATCAACGCATCGCCCGACTGCGACAGCACCGCGATCAGACGGCGCAAGGCTTCGGCGCTTTCGATCCGCACGACAAAACAGTCTGCGTCGCCAAAAGACCAGTCGCGGCTGAGGGCGGAATGCCGTCCGCCATCCTTCATGCCACTCTGAAAGGGCCGTGGTTCGCTGGAAAAGCGGTTCGCCTCAACCAGATCGCGCCATTTCGCGTGGAGGAAGACGTTGGCCGGGTTCTGGATTTCCCACAGCAGATGATCGCCCGCGCCGAACTTGAAGGCCACCATCTTCTTGGTGACCCCGTCGCCGGGGCGCAGAGCCGAGCCGCGCAAAACCTCGAAAAGCGCACGGCGCAGCGGTAAGGGACGCTCCCGCTCATTCTCCTCGAGGCGCGCCTCGAAACTCTCCCACATTCAACGATCTCCAAAATCAGGCAAGGCGCACAGCGTGTTTACGAGGCGCATCTGTTCGACGGTGTCGCATTTGGCTTCACGCAACCGCGGCGCACCGAAAACGAGCGCCAGGCCTTTGGCGCGAGAGACGGCGACATTGATGCGGTTGAGCGAGAACAGGAAATCCATGCCGCGCGGTATCTCCTCGACAGAGGAAGCGGTCATGGACACCAGGCAGACGGGCGCTTCCTGCCCCTGGAACTTGTCTACCGTGCCAACACGGATGGCAGCGGACAAAGCGTCCTGCAGCGCATTGACCTGGGCATTGTATGGCGCGACGACGATGATGTCGGCGGGCCCGAGCGGGCGTGTCTTCCCTTCCTTGCCAGTCCAGCTGCCCGACAGCAGATCGTCGATCGTCGCCTTGATCGCGGCGACTTCCTCGGCCGCGATCTGGGCATTGCCTTCATGCACGATCGGCATCCAGAAGGCGCCGGCTTGGGCACATCCCGTCCCGCGCACGGCCTGGTTCGCAGTATCAGGCTGGCTCGCCAGTCGACCTTCATAGACCTGCCGCGAAATAAATCCGCACACATCGGGGTGCATCCGGCGCGAGACCGGCAGGAAGATGCCGCGATCGGACGGGATGGTAGCGTGATCGCCCAACATCCATTCCAGGCAGGAGAGGTTGGCCGGATCGGGATGCGCGCCCTGGATCACCTGCGGCAATTGACGGGGATCGCCGACCAGCACGATGTTGCGCGCACACCGGCCCATGGCGACCATATTGGCGAGCCCCACCTGGCCGGCCTCATCGACGAACAGCCAATCTAGCGCCTGTTCCTGTTCGGGCCGGGCAAAAAAGAAGGCCGTGCCGCCGACCACATGGGCACGGCTCCATAGGGGATCGTCATTGGCGGTCGAGCGGATGACGCCGACACAGCTTTCGGGGTAACCGTCCTCGCCGCCGCTGACCTTGTGGGCGATGCACAAGCCCCGGACAGGTTCGCCATCCTCTTGGGCGGCAAGACATCCCATCAGCACATTTCGGACGGCCTCATGGCTGTTCGAGGCGACACCCACGCGCTGGCCCTGGCGCACCAGCGACAGAAGCGCCCGGGCGGTGACATAGGTCTTGCCAGTCCCCGGCGGCCCCTGGATCGGCAGCACGGTGCCGTCCATGGCGGCGATCGCCGCGATCGTGCCCGTCAACGGGTCCGCGCCGTCGAGCAGGTCGGCGCGCGGCCCCGTTGTAAGTCGCGGCGCGGCCCGACCAAGCAGATCATCGAGCGCGGTCAGACGGCGTGGGCCGCATTGATCGGCGATCACATCGCGCAGGGCGGCGGCGATGACGTCGGTGCTCAGCGGCCAGTCGGGATGCAGCGTCAGGCGATCCGTCAGAAGATGCGCCTTGGCGGGTCCGGCCTTGACCGCGATGATCCGCGCGGTACGGTCGAGATCTTCAATGCTGACACTGGCCGGCGGACCATCGACGACCGGGACGGTCGCGCTGCGGCCGGCGCGCAGCTTGGTCTCCTGCTGCGGGAAGAGATAGCGGCGCATCATGGAGCGTTTGACCGGTACAGCGGGGCCGATCGCCTCAAGGCCGGCCAGCGCATCGAGGTCGTCGATCAGATCGTCCTCGTCCTTGCCGGCGCTGTCGAAGACTGCCCATTGCGCCGGCTTGGCCTCGCGCTTGTGGAACAGGCCGAGATTGAACAACATCTCCTGTCGGTCCTGCGGCAGGCCGGAAGCGACGAGACTGGCGCGCAGGCCTTGCGTATCGGCATCTTCCTCGACTTCCTTGTCGCTGGCGTCGACCGCCAGCACCGGCCAGGGCGCCGCAGGCCGGATGTTCACCAGCCAGTCGCGCAGCTCCTCGGTCGAGACGCAGTCGACACGATTATAGTCCTCGATTTCATCGAGGATCGATTGCTCACCGGTTTCGCGCCAACGCTCATAGGCGACGACCGAGCCGCCTGCGGTCTTCACTTCACCGACGCGCACCCGGCCGTAGAAGGCTTCCATCGACTTGATCGAATAATTGGCTTCTGAACCAATGAGCCCACCACGCACCACCGCGAAGAGATCGACAAAGCGCCGTTCGCGCAGCAGACGATCGAGGAAGGCCTCGCCGATCCCGTATTTGGCGGTCAGCCGCCGCATGGCGGTGATCTCATAGGGCGCATAGTGATAAATGCGCGCCTCGGGATAGGCCGTGAGCCGCTGCCGGAAGAAATCGAGAAGCTCGGACAAGGCCCGCGCCTCGGCGGCATGATCATGCGCCCAGAATGCCTTGAACTGGCCGTCGAGCCAGACGCCGTGCAGATATTCAAGGCCGCCCTCGTAGTGCGGGTCGCCCTCGATATCGTAGAAGATGTCGCCGGGCTGCGGCGCCGGCAGGAGATCGAAGCCCTTGCCAGGTTCCGCCTCACGCAATTCAAAATCGGGCGTCCCGGTCTTGCGGGCATGTTGCAGCCGGGCCTGCGTCACGAGGCGGGCTCGGGTGTTGTCGGCCATGCCGCGGACGGAATGGTCGAGTCCGGCCAGCGCCTCCATGGTCGTGACGCCCGCCGCTTCGAGCTTCTTGATCTGGCTACGGCTGATATTGGCGACGTTGAACAGGCTATCCTCGGCCTGCCACTGGCTCTCGCAATGATCACCCCAGCGGCACAACGCGCAGTCGGCGCAAGGGACGGGCCGGGTCGGCGCCAGGTTTTCCAGGAAGCTTTCGAGCCGGCGGCGCGCCATGCGGGCATAGGCCTGATAGTCGGCGAGGCGCAGGCGCGCACGGCTGCCATCGCCCAGCTCGACATGGGCAAACTCGGGAGCGACGCCCTGAATCTGCGTCAGCAGGTCCGAATAGAGCACCAGCTGAAGCACATGTTTGGGATGAGGACGTCGCTTGAGCTTGGTGTCGGTTACTTCATAGCTGAAGGGGCCAAGATCCGATGGGCGCTCGACACGTTCGAGAAAGTCCGACCAGCCGCCCCAATTGTCGCCGAGCAGCGCCCCCTGGAAGACAATCTGCGGACCGCCCGCCAGAGCCGCGCGGGTCGCCCGTGCGTTGTCGGCGAGATCGGACCGCGCGATCTCCACGACCGATACGCCCGAGGCTTTGAGCTTGGCCAGGTGCGCCGCTTCATGAGCATCGCCCTGTTTCTGGAGCAGAGCCGCATCATCGCTATCCGCGCGGGGCACGAGGCCTTCGCCGCGCATATGGGTGAGGTCGAGTGCTGTCGCGTGGGCGCAGCCCATGAACCGCATCAGATCCGATGCGGACAATAATATTCGGTCCCCTTCGATACTTCGCACTACCACCCCCTGTTCGAGCGCAATCGCGACAAGACTTGCATCTCGACAGATTGCCAGTTCAGCCATAGCGTGCGTGGGTGTCAATATCTGACATAGTCAACGGCCGGGATTTGGATCATGTCGTTCGCCAAGGCTCAGGATCTCATCAGGCTGGCGCGGCTGGCGGCCACCCGCCGGACCGGAATCGGCCTCGATGAGATCTGCGAGGAATTCGACATCTCGCACCGCACGGCACAGCGCATGACCGACGCGCTCGAGACCGTGTTCACCAATGTAGAGGTGATGGATGGACCCGATCGCCGGAGACGCTGGCGCGTCGCTGACACGATGCTCGACCGGCTCCAGACCCGCCCGGAAACGGCGATTGAAGCCTTGGAGATCGCCGGCAGGACGGCGCGCGGCGATGGCCGGCTGCGCCACGCGGCGGCGCTTGAGGATCTACGCGACGGATTGCTGGCCCGCCTGACGACCAAAGACGCCCTGCGCACCGAAACCGATGTTGAAGCCGTCCTCCTCGCGATGGGATCGGTCACCCGGCCCGGTCCACGGGTCAATCTGACGCCGGCGGTGCTGGATGCGGTGATCGAGGGGCTGCGCGGCCCGTTCCGCTTGCGGTTGCGTTACGGGACCGAGGATGCGCCCGAACGGATCATCGAGCCGCATGGCCTCTTGCTGGGCCACCGCAGCTATCTCGTGGCGCGCCAACCGGCGCGCGGCGGCGACATCCTGAATTTCCGGATGGACCGTATCCTGAGCGCCCAGACGCTGGACGAGAGCTTCAGCCTGGCGCCAGGCTTTTCGCTGGAGAACTATGCGGCGCAATCGTTCGGCGTCTACCAGGACCCGGCGCAATATGACGAGGTCATCTGGCGTTTCGCGCCACACGCCGCAGCGCGGGCGGCCGAGTTCTGCTTTCACCCGAAACAAGCAGTTGAACCGCAGGAGGATGGCGGTCTCATCGTGCGCTTTCATGCGGCGGGCTGGCTCGAAATGGCGTGGCATCTCTATCAATGGGGCGATGCGGTCGAGGTCATCGCGCCCGATGGCCTGCGCGCCCTGATCGAAAACCACCGCAGGAGTGATTTCGACGCCCTGCCCTAAAGCAACAGGAATGAAGCGGAGTGACCATGAGAACGGGTATCGCCCATGCCGAACTGAAGACCAAACAGCGCGCTATTCGCGAGGGCTTCCCGCCAACGATGGGCCTTCACGTCCATCGCGCCATCAGCTGGATCGGCCGCGCCGAAACCTGCGGGACGGATGACGATGCGCGCTTCATCTTCCTGTGGATCGCGTTCAATGCCGCCTATGCCGACGAAGGGGAATTTCAGACGATCCAGCCGGGCGAACGGGCCGCCTTCGCCGACTTCTTTGGCAGGCTGATCGCGCTCGACGACCAGCGCCGCATTTACGGCGCGATCTGGCAGCGCTTTTCTGGACCGGTGCGGCTGCTGATGGAGAACCGGTACGTCTTCAATCCGTTCTGGCAGCACCATAACGGGATCACCGGTTTCGAGGATTGGGAGGAATGAACCGCCCCGGGTTTGTCGGAGGCTCCAACTCTTGAGAGGATGGAGCCATGACGAAGAGAACACCGCCGTTTAGTCCCGAGGTCCGCGCCCGTGCGGTTCGGATGGTGATGGATCACCGTGATGA